>CBDETC010000003.1:907500-1740049 GCA_965242845.1 Balneolaceae bacterium | reverse complement strand
TCTTTCGCACCTAAAGTGAGACTGCGCCTGAAACTGGCATTGCCCGGAATGCTGCAGGCACCAGATTTCCGAAGCAGTTTTTCAAATTCGAGCATTAAATTTCAAATTTACGTTTTGGAGATGAGCAGTCGAAAAAAACAGTTGTGTTTTTGTGTGCTTGTGCTCGTGCTAAAAAAATTGCAATCTAGGCACACAAAAAAAGCACAAGAATTTCCGAAAAGTAGCACAATTCCGAGCACAAAGTAGCACAAGAAAAAGCACAAAACTTAAAACTGAAAAACAAAAAGCACAAGAATTTCCGAAAAGTAACACAATTCCGAGCACAAAGTAGCACAAGAAAAAACACAAAACTTAAAACTGAAAAAAAAAGCACAAGAATTTCCGAAAAGTAGCACAATTCCGAGCACAAAGAAGCACAAGAAAAAACACAAAACTGAAACGATTTCTTGAAAAACCAAAACGACAGTGGGATTTCCGGCCAAGGAATTCTATTTAGAATTGATTTCCTGGCCGCCCCGCCCCCCCAGAGGCAGCCCCCAGGCCTCCAGTCCCTGCCCTGCCTTGAAAGCCACAGCCAGCTCCCAGGCTTCCAGTCCTTGCAGGGGCCTGGCCTGCCTGGCAAGCCCTCGCCAGACCGTTTTCCGCCAAAACAATTTTTCGCATTTCTTGGAAATTACATGGAAAAGAGTGAGTGCCAGTTGAGGGAATTTCCGGGAAGGCTGCAGGGTCAGTGGCATGAATGGAGGGCTCAGTGTTTCCATGATGGGGCATGATCTTATTCTTCCACCAAATATTTTTGGGCTTTTCGCTGGAATCAGAGAGGAGAGTGAGTGCCAGCTGAGGGAATTTCCGGGAAGGGGCGCAGTGCTAGTGGCATGAGTGGAAGGTCCAATCTTTCTATGATGGGGCATAAAACTAGTGTTCCACCAAAGCAATTTTTGTTTTTTCCTGAAATTTGGTTTCAAAATCATGTTTTTCAGTAAACCAGGCCAAAAACAGTTGTGTTTTTTTTGTGCTTGTGGTCGTGCAAGCTGTTCCAGGGCGGGGGCAGTAGCCAACGCATGACCATCACGACAGCCAAGACTCTGCAGAAAAGCAAGCACAATTTTGCATTCCGGCTCACATCCGTCGGTGATCGAGGGCAGGAAAGCCGGGTCTCGGTGGCACAACTCTGACTCTCCGCTCCTCCGAAAGCATCGAGGGAGCGGATGCTGAAGACAAGCTGAAACTGCTACTTCCTGATGTTAGCAACTCTTGTCCGATTGCTTCTCCGCGTCTGCTGTCGCTTTCCGAAAGATCTGCAACTGCGCTGACCATTTGAGCAAACTTGTCAAAGTTGGGCATCGCATCGCAAGCAACCGTGTTCGTTGTATAGAACTTGTGCAAGCGAGTTGCAAGGACACGCTTGTAGAGCAATTCCGGTGCGAAATCTGCAAAAGAAGCTGCGCAGAACTGCAGAGGTGCGGACCCATTGTTCATACGCCAACTCGGATAACAACTGACCACTTGCCACTGCTTCTTTACATCCGGAATGAGCGCAAGTCTGTGATTGTCGAAGCCATCGTGGCAGGTGCCAAGATCTCCATACCGTCCACATAGCAGAGTGAAGTTGCGAGCTGACCGTGCATCAAAACTGCTGCCAAATCTTTGAGCATGCGCAGCTAAATGTGCACAAGTCAGAAGTCCACTCTGCATCCCGCAGAATGCACAGGCTTGGTGGTAGCAAGCCCAGACGGTAGGCCTGACCTCATCAGGAACCCTCTCGGCCCCACGGCTGCTGTCCTGAATAAACACGTCGATGTTTGGATCATGCAGGGCCTTTTTCTTCAGCATATCGGCGTAGTCGAATTTCGGCGGCTCGAGGTTGAGCACCTGCACGGCCTTGCACTGATCAGAAGCAACATCTCTAACCACATAGTTGACTCAGTCAACCAGCCTATTTAACGCCCTAGAACTAAGACGAAAACAAAAGAACACCCAACCCCCTAACCCCAACTAAGCAACCCAATCAACTAACCCAATCGGGCAACCCTACGAGGAAACCAAACCTAGGGGGAATAAACCACTACGCTACAACCAAAGAGCCAACCCCTAAACCCAATAAGTAAGGTAATCAACTAAGGCTATCGGCAGCAAAGTAAGAACACCAAACGAAATGGAAAAGTAATCAAGGCACTGATGCTCCTGAAGGCGCCGGCTCTGTTGGCAAAATATCGCGAAGGCGGTTGAAAAGCGCAAGTGCTGCGCCCCGACGTCTGCTAGCATTGGATATCGCCGCTTGCAGTTCTTCCTGCAGGGAATGGACTTATAGGGTTGAGGCAAAAAGGTTTTGGGTCTAGGGGTTCGGTGTGTTTGGTCGTAACTTTTTGGGTAAACGTCTCCTCCAAGTTCTCTTTCGTGAGATGGAGAAGCACTTCTTTGCTGAATTGCCCAAGGCCCTCCCTGACAATCTTTGCAACTTCTGGAGCTTCTCCCAAGCCGCGAAGCTTCTCCTCCATCCAGTCAGGCACTTCTTCTTCTCTGACATCAGCGAACCTGCCACTCGCCAGTTTCTGCTTCTTCTGCGCAGGCCCCTCTGCCATTGCGTCGGTGAAGCACGTATTGAGGCTCGGATTTTGCACGTCTGACCTTTAGTTTATGTCCAAGAAACATCGCGAAGGAACACCGATGTAACTTTCTTCGGCTGTGTTGTCCTAGTGTTACCACAAGACATGAAGACGTCATAAAACGAGGCCTGTCTACACAACAAGCTGTCAAAGCGGCATCAACTCGACTTGCAAGTTTCTGAGCAACCCACAACTACAATTGCAAGTAGCACCACAACTATCAACTCAAGCGGTGAAAACCCCCACAACTCCAAAGACGCAGGAAAAACTACACTTTTAACAACTCAAAGCGTAAATACGCTCTATCGTTACCTTCAACATAATAATATTTTTGACCCAGTTTTTCATCAATTCTTTCTATGGTACAAACATTTTGGCTAAAATTACCCACTCTCTCTTTTTCATTGGGTTTCCTCATCCTAAATATTTTAACTTCATCACCAACACGTAATTCAGGATAGACCCTATTCCGTTTGGCATTCATGTTTAAATGGAGTTTAACGTTCAATTCGTTGCTTGGTTTTCTGGCATCCTTTGGGGTGAAGCTGGTCGCCGAATGTTTCATTTTATTATTGTATGTTAATAATATTTCAACAATGTAATCCGTCCATTGGATATTGTTTTTACCCTTTTCTGATCGGCTTCAACACGACGATATAATAAATCTTTGAACGTCCTAATGGCCCTCTCGCTAAAATTTGGATGCGCCCTAGTTCTATAGTGTTCTATGTTCTGTTCCTGTAAATACTTTTGTATTGCCTCCTTCTTCATTGCCCCCTCGTCGTCGGTATAAATTAGTTTGGGCTTCTTCCCCATTTTATGTAAGCATTCAATCATCCCACTCGCTAAATCTTCTTCCTTCTTACCTTTAATTGCCACGACATGCATAAACTTATCAAATATATCAATCATTAACATTCCTACTCTAAATTTTTGATCTTTCAAATCGTTAATAAAAAACAAATCCATTTGATACTCATATGCTGAATGCGGGGCGACAAAGCTATTTGAACCGACGGGCTTTCGTTTTTGATCAACATTCTTCCTAAAAAGCTCGTTAATATCAGACATTGTGATGGTTTTATCTTTCTCTCGTGCTTCTTCTAAAGTCCGGCTTCTACTGCCGAAGCCCGCGCGATCAAAATACACATTATTAATATTTTTTGTTTCTCGCTCATATAAAAAAAGAAAATAATGATTTAATAACTAAATTAAATCATCATTCGGACATCGGTATTATGATCTTGCAGTTCTTCATATCGTATTTAGCCGAGCCATGTTTGGGCTTCATCATTAATCTCCTCGGGCTTCAGTCTGATATTGTTAGCTTCTTCATACTCCTTGATCTTCTTTTTCTGGTTGTGTCTTTGTGCAGATTCCCGTTTCTTTTGCATGTATGCCTCGTCCTTGTTGCGCTTGTGATAATACAGTCTGTTGTATATAGCGAGTTGTTTCTTGATTTCTTCTATTGTCATATCCTCGGGCTTCTTGCTCATATTACTATACTATATATATTATTTTTTCTTTAGATGAATTTTCTTTAAAACAAATCTTCAGAAAAATCCGTTTAAAGGGAAAATAAATATATAGTTTAATTATATTAGTATATGTCCAAAGCCGTTAAGCGTAATACGGAAGCACTACAAACATTCTATAACAACAGAAGAAACCGCACCGACCAAGACACAAGAACAAAAGTGCAAAACATAATTAATTTATACTCAGATCGTAAGATCGCCCAATTCACCACAGCAGACAATTTAATTAGGAAACTCACCACCGCAAAAACAGACAAAGAAAAAACTAAAGCGGAAAAAGACTACAACAAGATTTATGACAAACATAAGGACGAAGAACAATTCGGTCAGAGAATGGCACAAGCAAAAGAAGACAACAACCGAACGGGAAGAACCAACCCGAGAAAACCAAAAAAGGATTCAATCAATGTTCATTTATATAGGCTTAAGACAGAAGCAGACAAAGGTGTATTGAAAACGTCTTTTAGAGACAGTAGGGGTAGGGAATATGTCCCAGTATACATGAACCCTTTAACTGCTAATGTGCATACAACGCCGTGGGTAGAAAAATTAGTGGGGAGACGAATATTTAAATACGAGAAGGCCGACGGGACAACATTTTATAGGCTCAAGTTCTTGTTATTGACAGATGACAGTTTTAGAGCCGAAGTTGGATATGCGGAAGGTTACATTGACTGTATTAAAGTCAATTACACCGAAAGGGTAGATAACGCCGATGCTTTCAAGCCACAAGACGAAGATCTAACAAACACAGTGAATGTTAGCATGTATCACAGATATATTCAGACACCACTAGATCCACAATATGAGACCTTTAAGGAAGCCATTAAAGTAGAGCATTATGTTAAGAACGAATGTTGGTTCAACACCTTGACCGATTACTATAAAGATACTCTTATGGGAGACCACAAGAGAGAGAAGAACAAACTAACAAAAGAAGTCATCCTAAAAATCATAAACAAGACGAAGAAGATTTTAAAACAAAAGGGGCATCAATAACAGACATGGCTAAGGTATTTAAACATTTTAACTTGCAAGTCAGAATTTATGACGTCTCTAATACTCTAATTTATAAACGCGACCCAATAAAGAGAAATCATCACATCCCAACCCTCATACGCTATAGTGAAGAACAATCACATCTACACGGCAAGTGATAATGTGAATATGCTACGGCAGATGCTACCCAAAAGCAGTAATTACAGTATATCTGTTAAGGCATCTTCAGATTATCACCTTAACAAGAAGGAGGAGCCAGTGGAATGTAAAATGATCACATCCCTAGACGACATCCGGAAATACACAGAACACAGCGAATACACATTGGTATATAATGGCTACGATCTGTCTCATCTCTTTTATCTTAGCAAACAGGCAGGATATGAGCCACAGGTTAGATTTAGTGCAGGGTTCGTATCTGAACTGAATTTTAAATTTAAGATCAAAGATAAAATAATCAAATACAAAGTTAAGACCCAGAACTTAGTAAATAATTCTATAGATGGTTCCATCTGCGTGAGAACGGAGCAGATCTACAATAAGATGTCTAAAGCGATGTTTAATTTTAACACCGCCCTCTTCAAGGCTACGCACAAGTCATATTATAACGAAGTAGATGTAGAGATTTTCAAGGAGTGTCGCACCATCCCCCCAACGGGTGAAATAAATAAACATTATTGTTTATATAACCCTAAGACAGACAAAGACGACAAATACTGTTATACCCCAGAAGTGACTACGGAGATAGATGTAAGAAAAGCTTACACATCTGCGTTTAACAAGATCGCCGAGATACCGGTATTCACTCAGTTTGATACCTGGAAGCCCTTCAATGGCAATGTCGCTGATTTTCACGATCTAACTCTCTACTTGGTCAAGCCCACCAAGCGGAGTTTATTTTTCAATAAAGCCTACACTTTAGTATATGGTATGTTTTTAAAGCACTTCGTGAAGCAATGTAAGATTCTGTATTATAAGCAACCATCCAGAGTATACAAGGTGGATTATAGGAAGATCACAGCGGAATTATGGAAGACAGACATCTCTGACAAACCAGCCGAAGACATCAGAACCAAAAAAATTAATAGCTAATGTTAACTTCGGGCTACTTGAGAAGAACACGAATAAAGCCCATAAAAGTTATGCCTTTGACACTCTAAAGGAAGCCTTATATTATCAAAACAAGATCGGAGGAAAGATTAACAGAATTTCGGGTATGTATGTTGATGAGATTGAGTTACCTAACGGCGAGACAGACTTCGTAGAAAAGGACATGGACAGAAAAAATTATTGCTTAACAGTGACCGATAAAGCCACTTTACGAAACGGATATATATATATATATGTATATACATAAAAGAATTATGAATACAACATCATAACTTTAAAATGCACACCGACTACACCAAGCTAACAGAAAATCATATAGGAGTACGGAGTGTTAAAACAGATGCCTTCGTAATCAGGAAGGAGCATTTACGACGTGCTAAGAACCTAATAAGTTTTAATGAACATATCGGCGGATGGAGACACGAAAAGAGTAAAAACATAGCGCAACCGACAGAGCAGTGGGCACCAAAAAAGAACGAACTGATCCCAATACCCGTATTTAACAACGAGACCCGACCCATAGAAAACGAGTGGGACACGGAAAGCATAGCAAAAGATATTGTAACCCATAACCCTATGATGATCCGCTCTAAGTATGCAGGTGGTGGCAAGTCGCATATAGCAAAGCATTTCAGCAAGTTGGGTTATAATACTCTGTTCATAGTGCCCCAGAACAGCTTATCTCAAAATATTGACGACGACGCGGTCACTACCAATAAGTTTTTTGCCATACCCGTGGGCGATGGGGAGAAGCTCCGCCAGTTTGATCATAGCAGTTATAATTGTATAGTCTTTGACGAGATCTATATGAATGGCACACACATATTAAACAGAATCAGAGAGTTTGTTAAGAAAAACCCGAATAAAACTATAATCGGAGCGGGTGATGTCAAACAGCTACCGCCAATTGAAGACCTAACTAATACAAGGAAGCCGGACGAATACGCAGATGAATGTATTGATCAGATCTTCAAGTATAATGTTATGCTTACCATATGTAAGAGATTAGGACCACAAGCGGATCAAACAGCAGAAGCCAACAGACAAATATTAGATATGATGTACGATGATATGTGGCTTCATAAGTTATCTTTATCCGAGTTTGTTCATAAGTATTTTAATACAACCGGTGATATGACAGAATCTCAGAAGAACATAGCCTATACGAATATGAGGTGCTTAACGGTGTCTAATGCAATCCGAAAGAGTTTAGGTAAAACAGATAAGTATGAGGTGGGTGAGATCTCAATCTGCCGACTATACAAGAAAACGAATAACGTCAAGTTCAATGTTAATTATAGGTTTAGGATCGTAAGCATATCCAAGAACACAATTGAATTAGAGAATGTCAAGTCCAAACAGCAGTATATCACGGACATAGCTACCTTAGATAAGCATTCCAGATATGACTACTGCACCACTTGCCATTCCGCGCAAGGGGCTTCAATTGACGGTAAGATCGTTATACCCGAGTGGGAGAAGTCGCATTTAGTAACTCGTGAATGGTTGTGGTGTGCCTTGACCAGAAGCACCGATTTTAATTATGTCTTGTTCTATGAGAGTGCCGAAGCAGAGAATGAACTGAACGAAACCACCTTACATAAATACTGGCTTAACAAGATAAACGCCTATAAGCTACAAGATCAGAAAGCGAATAGAGAAATAGACGACAGCAAGTATGTTGATCCAAGTTGGTTTATGAAACGAGTGTATAGTCATTGTAACAACTGCGGGTGTAACTTTGAATTTGAGTTTAAGAACGGCTTCTTAACGAGTAATATGACAGCCCAGAGGCTAGATACAGCATCGCGCACGAAAGCTATAACTGCGAAGCTTGGTGTAAGCTATGTAACTGCAGTGCGAAAGAACTATCAAAATATGTTTGATAATTATTTCATTTTTATGTTCAAATTTGGGAACTTCTTATTAGTATCTCTTATGGATGCTTCAATGGTGGGCTTATTCCAGAGAATCTTTTTGGCCCAGAATCCGGCCGTTGTATGATCCTTCCAGTCTTGATTAGGCTTGTGCCTTGCTATGTAATTCTTTTTACGATCTTCATCTTTATGCTTGGTAAAATCAGAATATCCAGTAGCCCCGAATGAAACTGTCTTCTTATTTTCTATTACAGCATCATATTTCTTACCATCTTTGCTTGATTTTTTAATAACTATTTCAACCATTGATAGATTTTAGAGATTTATCGCGAACCCGAACTAGTTGCTATGGGTCGGCTACTTCTTGAACTTCTAGAACTAACATACTGAACGGTTCTAGTTGAAGAACTACTTGAAACATTTACAGGTAAATCTTCTTCGTCAACATATTCTATAGTTGGACTTCTTGAACTATTTACACTAACAGGGGCACTTTCAATTGGTAATAAAACACTTCTACTTGTTGATGATGATGATGAACTTGATTGTATGGGTGTTTCACTCTTTTCATTTGGCATAGGGACATTACTTCCTCTTACGCTACTAGCGTGGCTTGTTGGCTGTGATCTTGGCAAGTCAGCCTCAACTTCCTCAAACAAACTATTAAATAACCTTCTCATTCATGATTTGTGTTTTTCTTTCTCTTCTGATGCTTCACTCGTTTGCTGTGAATGTTCGCTCTCTCCTTGTTGTTCTTCTTCTATCATACGCTGGTATTCTTCAACACTTTTAGCACTTTCACTTTCTGTTGTAGAAGTCTGGTTAAATATGTCTGTTTGCGTTCCTTTCTCTGGATTTTCATTCAAGAATATTGTCTTCTTGTCATACTTACCCAAATCAAAATCATCCATATCTAGATCATCTAGTAACATTCCTTGTTGCGTTCTTCTTTCTCTTTCTGGTAATATTTTTAATCTTCTAGTTTTTGCTTCCCTTAACATTTCTTCATAAGTTGGTTTTAATCTCAACATATATATTTGTTTTAGATATTATAACAAACTCATAACGGGACTTTGTGCACCTGCGATTAACGCATCCTTTGCGACTTCCTTACCTGCATCTAATAAAGCACTACCTGCACTTTCAAATGCCTTTCTTATTACACCCTTACCTTTGCCCTTTTTCATTTGTTTCCAGTCTTCCATCCTACTTTTTAGAAGCTGATCATTTACTTCGTCCGCCCATTTACCCGTTTGTATCAATCTTTCAACATAGTGTAATAAATAGTCTTTTTTAGTTGGTGTTTTACCTTTACCTTTTGTTTTAAGTTTTGCCATCTCTTCTTCTTGTTCTTCTGTTAGTTGTATTCCTCTCAAATGTAATTGAAACAGTATGTCATTTGTTGTTACATCGTTATGTCTCCATCTACTTATATCTTCGTTGTAATCTATTGTTTCCCTATGCTTTCTACGTTCAGTTGAAACTTCCGTTTCTTCTTCATCATCTTCTTCCTCTTCTGCTACTTCGATGGGTGTTGCTAAAGGTAGCATTTCTTCATCTTCTTCTTCATCTGTTGCCATTGAATGTATGGGAATCCCCGCAGGTAAAGATTGACTAGTAGCATCGCTTAAATCACTTCTTGCTGATGATGATGATGCTTGTTGTGCTTCTCGTTGTCTTCTTTCCCCTGCTTCTAATTCTGCCCTTATTCTACTAATTTGCTCTGCGGTCATTCTATAATCATCACTGTCCGGCGTTTCAAATCCATCGGCATTGTAAACACCCACTGGAGTTAAACCACCATAACTTAAAACACCCATTGATGAACCAGTTGCCATTGCCGTTTGTCTCAACTGTGTTTGTCTCATTTTGTTTTTAACTTTGTCGTCTTCCTGTTTCTTCAATCCTAGAAAATCAAGATTATCAAATTGACTACCAAATTGATTATTTCTAAATAAAGTAGCTCTTCTATCAATCACCTGTTCAATGGGAGGTCTGTTAGAATCGCCTTGTTCATTAATCATTCCTATAAGTTCATCGTATGTCGGTCTAAGTTTCAATTCTGATTTCAATGTTTTAATCATACATTAAATATTAGATTATTTCCGCCATTATATCGTTTAATTCTTTTTGTTTCTTAAATAATTCTTCCTTTGTTCTTACTGGCATCATCGGTCTAACTGCCGATTAACATCATCTAGTTCTCCTTCATATAAACTCTTTTTCTGATGTTGTAACCAATCGTTACAAAGTCTAATGTTTTTGCCTCTGTTCTCTGCTTCTTCAATTCTCAGTTTCATATCTTCTAAATATTCCTTTCTACTTGCTACTCCTATTGTTTCTTCTAAATCGTAATATTGTTGAACTTGTGGCATTCTTCTAAACTCTGGTTTGCTTTTATACATACTCATTATTAATATTAATTTAGATAATAGTTAATATTAACAATAATTAAACATACTTGCTCTAAATTTATTAATCTTTTCTTGCTTTTCTTGTTGTCTTAACCTTTTTCATTTCATTATGGGACTGTTGTAGTAATTCTGTTGCGGTCGGTTGCCTTGGCGGTGGTGGTGGTTTAACTATAACGGGTCGTTGTTTTGTTTCTGTTTCAATAGGTTCAGAATAAGTAACCACTTCATTTCTCATTTCATACTTTTGTCTCATTTCGTCCTCAATTTCTTGTCTTGGTTTTTGTTCAGTCTTAGTCCCATAACTTGCCTTTTGTCTGTTTACAGGCAATGTTTCAGTTGGTTGACCTTTGCAATAACAAGGGAGAGTGTTTCTTAAACTCTTGGGTAACATTTTCTTCTGACAAGCGCCACATTCAACCAACTCTACTAATTTTACCGTTCTCGCTAGTTTCTTTGGCACTGCTTTCGGTGTTGCTTTTGCTATCGGTATTGTTTCTTCTTGAAGTTGTGAGACTTCTTCATTAATTTATTCATTATTTGTTTCTTTTGTTGCTTCTTCATTAATTACATTTGTTATTATTTCGGTTGCTTCTTCATTTTTAACCTCATTAACTTCCTCACTACTCATTATTAATTTAGTCTAGATTTTTCTAATTAGATATTTATTACCCTCTAAAAAATGTTAGAGTAAATGAGATATCCACCCCATTCAAATTTACATTTTGGTTAAGGTGGTCAGTTAATCTAAAATTCAAGCGGCGTAGCATTTTCCACTAACATCAATATAATCAAAATTGCTTATCTCATTATCATTAATGACACCTAAATAAGGAACATTTACAGGTATCTTTTTAATAATACTTGAATTACCCGCCACCGTCAATTGGTTAAAGTTGCTTATTTCATTACAATGTAAATATAAACTCCTTACGGGTGTTAAATCAATAAAGCCAGTTAAATGTCACAAGGGGCAAGACGTGACGAAGCGAATGAAGGCTTCGGATATAGATACGATGACGAACTTTTAACATTTGTAAATAAAGACGGGACGGCATTGACTTATGAAGTTAATAGCGCTAATTGCCCAGGGTTTTACAATGAAATGACGTGTTGCTTCAAACCATTAGCCGGCATATTTTCCCAATTTAAGTATTTGCCATTGAAATATATGGAAAATTTAACTATTGAGTTAGAACTCGTGACGAATGCTACTGATTGTATCATTAACCCTAATGACTACGATGAAAGTGATACAGGTATCGCGGCTGATCTTAGAAATCGTTTTACAGTTGTAGTTGCTGGTGATGTAGGTAAGGCAACAAATACATCTATTGATTGGGAAATTTCTAACCCTCGTGTCATATGCGATGTTTGCACCCTTGATAATAATCTAAACAATGAATATGTTAAACATCTTTTAGAAGGAAAAGGACTACCAATAACTTATACAACTTATATTACACAATCACAAACCGTTAAAGGTTCAACTGATTTTAGCGTTCCAGTTATTCGTTCCTATCTAAACTTGTTGCTTCATTTGTCACCGTTTATAAAGCGGGAGACCCAAGTAGTGGTTATGAATATGCTGACAAAGAATTTTGTCGTTTTTATCATCCACATCAAGCACACAATCCACTAGATGAAGGTATTTATGACAAAAAAAAGATTTAGAGTTTCAAATTCAATTAGGTTCAAAGTTGTATCCAGAATACCCTTGCAATTCTATTACACAATGCTTTTATCATCTACGAAAAGCGCTTAATTTACCAATGTTTCACCAACACAGTATGAATATTAATTTTAAACAATATCGCGACCGTCAGTTTATCTTCGCCTTCTCATTTGAAAAAGTTCCAGATAGTAGTTATACAGGAGTTAACACACGTGCTGGACAACAGCTTCTTCTTCGCGTGAAACCAGCAGGAGCAACAATTCCTGCTACAGAAATGCCGGATACGCTCTATATCACGATGCTTTCAGAACAGATATTAGAAATACGCGACTTAGGTTAAACAGTATTTGGTTAATTCAAAAATTAATATAAAATGTTATAAAGAAATAACATCTTATAGTACTTAGTAGTATGAGCAGAGATTACATTAATGGGCGTATTTGTGTCATTAGAAATAACATTAACGACGATGTATATGTTGGAAGCACAACTCAACCACTAAGTAAAAGAATGGCAAAACATCGGTCTGAAATAAGTTCTAACAAACTACCACTATATGGGAAATTTAGAGAGTTTGGAGTTGGAAACTTTTATATTGAGTTGTTCAAAGAATACCCATGCGAAAATAGCGAACAACTACAAGCCGAAGAAGGTAAATGGATAAGAGAAATGGGAACACTGAATAAAAAGATTTCAGGTAGGACAGTTAGGGAATGGCACGAAGACAATAAAGAAGAGCAGAACAGTAAAAAGAAACAATACAGAGAAGACCATAAAGAAGAAATTAAAGAATGGAAGAAAAATCACTACGAAGAAAACAAAGAAACAATATTAACAAAGCAAAAAGAACGATATGAAGAAAACAAGGAAGAAATATTAGAAAGACATAAAAAGTGGAGAGACGAACACCAAGAAGAACAAAAAGACTACCATAAAGAATATCGTGAAAACAATAAAGACAAAGTAGCAGAAACTAAAAAGAAATGCTGTGAAAAAAAAGGAGAATATTTACAGAAGAAACGTGATTATTACCAAAGTAAAAAAAGAAAAGCAATTATGCGAATGTGGTTCAATGGTTAGTTCATTTGAGAAATCAAGACACCTTAAATCACAAAAGCATCAAGCATATCTAAAACAACAAGAAGAAAATCAATTTAACATTCTAACAATAATTTATCTAATTATTATTATAATGGTTCTTACATTAAATAATACAAATACATTAAAAGCAGATAATATTGTTGTTAGTGGAACTAATTTAAGTGATTTATACGCTACGATAAATTATGTTGATACAAATAGCGGCGGAGTTTCACAAACAGACTTTGATACTTCAATAGCAAGTTTACAAAGTAAAGATATAGCGTATAACAATACATTACTATCTCATATATCATTAATAGACACAAACACAACTGACATAGCCACACATACAAATGATATAACAGTATTAAACACAAAGCAAATACACAATTTCGCAGGTATTACTGATATAAATACTAATTTGACTAATAATTATCAAACTACAACTCAACTTAATTCAAATTTTGTATCACCTACAACATTAACAACCAACCATTATACAAAAACAGAGATTGATACAACATTAGGAAATTATTACACTTCATTACAAATTGATGCAGGATTTTATAGTCAAACTTAAATTAATAACAATATTTATACTAAACCAGAGGTAGATGTATTAATAGCAGGTGCGGGTAGTTCGGGATACACTGATACACAAATTGACAGCTTCTTATCAGTAAAAGAAGACAAATCAACATTTACTGATAAAATTAGCTTTACACCCATTGTTGATATTTCAGCACCAACAATAATACATTCAGGCTTAACATTAAAGAACCCAACTATTAATATTGAACCATTAGAAGGACTCTTATTTAGTAATCAATTCGGAGCAGAAACAGACAGAGATGTAGCAGTTTTTAGAAACCAAACAAATTACATAACAATGAAAGGTAATAAAATAAATTGTAATGCTACAAGTGATGACAGCGTAGCACATTTAAGATTAAATCCAGCGGGAAATATTGAATTTAGCAATGTTATTTTACCAACAGTAGGGGCAGATTTGTATAGGCCCAGTGGCAACACATCATATAATTTAAGAATACGAGATTCACAGGGAATATGGGAATTTAGAAACAGAACCTTAACATGTAGAAATGCCAGTAATGAAAATTTGGATACGCTCATGGAAATACAAAGTTTAGGACAAGGACAAATAAGATTAGGGACAGCATCAACAGCACAGGTTGGAATAGGAGCTAATCCTAACGCCAGTTCTTTTTAACTGTTGCCGGAACATCTAACTTTGATGTTATAAGAAGCGCTAACAGATTAGATTTAATAGGAGATATATATGTAAAAGGAACAGGAAGCGACGTAGTCAGACCATCGGGCGACAGTAATTATACATTAAGAGTTAGAGACACACAGGCAGTATGGGAATTTAGAAACAGAAATTTCAGATGTATGAACCCGAGCAATCCAGCAGTAGGAACTGAAATGATTTTACATGATACAGGAGGCGATTATAGATTAAGAATAGGAAGCACAAGCGACGCAGAAGTAGGAATAGGAAGACAATATAATTCATCATATTTCTTAACAGTAGGAGGAATTAGCAATTTTAATCAAGCGAGAGTAGAAAATAATTTAGAATTATTAGGAGAACAACTAATAAATACAAATGCCCGAATATTTCAAAGAGCAGATGCTTTTAATTCATTGAAGGTTATTTCAACAGCACAAATAAAGTTTAGTCTTCAAAGCGATAGAACAACCGACCCTACAACAGGGACTATTGCTTTACAGTAAGATGACACTAACGGAATTGCAATAAATAGACCAGTTGTTAATAATCAAACCTTTAACAGTATTGGTAATATCACAGCCGAAGCAAGTTTAAATGTATGGGGCGATTTATTGTTTCAACATTCATCGGGAATTAAAGAAACATTAAACGGAAGCGATTATGATTTAGATATACGAAACGGCGATACAGACAGAGCAATTAATTTGATCGTAGGAGCAATAGGAAGCACACCCGAGATTTCTGTAAGTGATGCTAATGTAAATTTCTTGAATCATCTAGATTTTACACATTCAGATGTATCGGGAAGCCAAAGAGTTAAAATAGATAATCCGGACAGCGACGGAATAATATTCTTAAGTATCAACGGTGCTAATATATGCGAAATTTCAAGTGCGGGATTACACGTTAATGGAACTGCTACTGAAACATCAGACGCTAGACTGAAAGAAGACGTAACAGAAATAAACAGTAAAATGTGCTACGATATCGTTAAATACATTAAACCTAAAGAGTTTAATTTTTGTTGGTAAAGAAGAAAGGGAAATCGGTTTTATAGCGCAAGACATACCTAGTTCAAAGATGCCTAAACACTGGTCAAAAATGGTAATGAAAGATACTGATGATGAGTATCTAAGACTTAATTATATTAAGATGAACGTCGTATTATGGAGTGCTGTTCAAGAGATGATGAAAGAAATAGCACATTTGAAAGGTGAGATTACCAAGTTGAAAGGTAAAGGTAAAGGCGATGAAAAGGAAGAAGGAAAAGGAAAAGGAAAATAATATAAGTTAAAATATATGGGTTCTAAAGCATCTCAAGCTACAGCGAGTGAAAACATGAAACAAATAAAAGAATTAGACATTAATGAAAAACTAAAACCGATATTTTACTCTTCAATAATTTAAAGGATTGTATAGAAAGAACTGAAAAATTAGAAGAAACAAAAAGCGATAAACTATATTATAAACTACCTGCTATAAACTTGTGTAGTTACTCATTGTTTTAATTAATAATATTACCAATAAATAATATTATTAATCACCTATTTCAAAGCGTTGTTGAAAGTTTATGAAGAACATATTACTGACATCTTTAGCATTGGTGTTTATGTAGAAGAAGGAGTAAGGAGCAAAATTCACGGCTTTCTGATACATTTCGTATAACGTGCTTTTATCCACCAATGCGGAATTCTCTTCTAAAAATGCGTTGACTTCGTTCATATTCTTCAGTCTGAAGATGAATAAAGCACTGGCGTTCAACCTAATGATCGGGGCCAATACATTATACTTCTGTGTAGATAAACTGCATGAGATGGCGTTATGACGCCCCCTCGTGAATAATCCATGTAACAAACTTGAGTATCTTACGAATTTGGGATCGTCGGCGAAAGCATCCACCACTATCAAAATGCTAAACAGATCTTTTTGTTTATTCTTCTTCTGAAAATCAATTACTTTATGTTGAGTGTCTATGATCTTCTTTAATGCCACCGGATCGTATTCCTCGTAATAAAGCTGTTCTTTTTCTGCATCTACCTTCATTACATCGCTAATGTATTTCTTTACTGCCGACCAAGTGTCATCAACATGAACACTGGGTGAAAAGATGTATATTCTTTCAAATGATCCTCTGTAGATTTTTAATATTAGGTTCTGTATCAATACTGTTTTACCGCCTGTTGAAGAAGCCACGCATAACATCCGCGCGGGTAGCTTCGGCATCATGTCAAATTTGCTGTTTTTTACATTTATATTCGGGTATGTCTATCGGTTCTACTTTAGGTATTTCTTCGCTCATTACTTAATAGGAGAAAAATATCTTTTAATATACTAATGGAGAAGTATATAGAGACAATAGAGGAGATTGAGGAAATTGAGAAGATTGTAATACAAGACACCAAGCTTAAAAGGTGTTGCACCGCTTCTTTAGAATTGCTTAAAGCAGTTCTTGAGTATTTAAAAAAATCTAAGAAAGGTTAATGAGCGACAATCATAGGGAACCTAACGAAGGTGGCTTCCACTTGAACACGGATGGGTTAAACTGTTTGCCCTGCAAATGCAGAAGAAAAACTTTTCACAAAGAACCTAAAATAAACAACGAAGGTAAAACAATAATTGAAGATAGAAGCAGTTGGAAGATGGGAAGAGGAATTACACCCGATGAAAACGACATATTTAAAACAAACTCACAAGATAATGAAGGTGTTGATACAGCTACCGCCGGGTGGGGATCACGAAAGCCTACGCCAGAAGAGAGGTTAGAAAAAGTGGAGGAGGATGTTGGAAGGATAGACAAAGATGCAAATATTTTGAAGAATAATGTAAATATTATGGATTAAAATCTAGTCTATATTGACAGGCCATCTTGGCATAAAAAAAGCCCCAATAAAAACAGAAGAAGGAAGTGAGCCAATGCCCCCCCCCCGTGTGCCTAGCAAGTTCTACAGGTTCATAGGCAAACCATAAGAGTTTGGTAATGACATTAATTCATAATTAGTTTCGTTAAATCTTAAGGTAAGAATCTTGTTATAAATAGTTGTATTTATAACAATATTCTAACATATAATATTAATAATGCCAATAAAAGTAGATAAGATATTAGTTGATTTTGAACCATATACTGAAACAAATAATGTTGCTACTAGGAAGTGTTACCGTTGTAAGCAAGTAAAAGACATTGATTGTTTTAAGCGTTGCTATTGCGCTGGTAAGCATTCTTATTATTATGTTAAATACACTGCGACATGTTCTGAATGCTTGGATAGAAGCAGTTTAAAGGGATAGTGTTATCAATATTAGGAAGATGGAGACAATCAAATGCACACGATGCCGCGCAAAAAACTACAGAAGAGTTCGGGTTCAATAGATCGGGGCAACCTTGGCGCAATTGTATTAAATGCAGAGAGAAGAGAAAAGAATACAAGAAAACTAAGATTGAGGATAAGAAGCCTGAAGTTGATGAGGTTTTTGATCATGTGTGGCAGTTGTTAATGAATGATCTGTTTTTTGGAGAACTACTTTATGATATTTGGAAAGCACAAGGATAGAGTGATGATTGAGATACCTGTTGATGACAAACCGAAATAAACAAGCTAATTCTTCTTATACAATAATATTATAGTGTAATTATAATACATAAGCAGGTATATATTATAATTACATCAGAGTTACAACCCTTAACCCTAAACCCTGAACCAAATTCTACAAGAAACCCCTTGCCTATTTAGGCCAATAATGCCACCTTAGAGATAACAGATGGGGTAATGGTTATTCCTAGAATTGTATTGATGATGGGGTAGTAGTAGTGATATATCGGTGAAATGTAGGGGGGGAGCCTAGGAATAATCATCTCATGGGTTGGCGGTGGCATTATTACCCAAACTGGGCAAGGTATACTCGAACTTATAATCCCCTATATAAGCCCATTTAAGGAGTTAAGATCACAGGCACATATTATGAGATAAATGCGATAGTTACAGAACTCCACGCTTCCACTCACTGAAGACCCTCAACCTTTCAGCAACGCTCCCTAAACTGGGGTTGTGTTCAGGAACTTGCATTAAGCTACCAAAATGGGTATACATAGTAAATCATAAGATTTCCCCGAAATACTAACTTAAATCAAATTCCTTAAATCCCCATATCCCCCCCGAGTTTCCATGTCTTGTTCCATGTTCTTTTCCGTTTGATGCTTCTTTATACGGGGAATAATACCCTTAATCCTAAACCCTATATGCCCGATGTGGTAACTTAAACCAAGTTCCTGAAAAACAACCCAGTAAACCAGCAAGTCAATCACTCCAAGAGGTGCCTTGCGCGTGATGCTCGATGCTCCTTCGACGCTGTCGCAGGCCACCGCCGCAAGTCCTGAAGGGTTGTAGGGGGTATTGGGGATAGTAGATAGACTTATTAAGTCAAATGATCATCCAAGTAGTCCCCCTTAGGTAGATAGAATATGAAATTCCCTAAAACCATAATAAGATCCCCATACATCCCGTATTGTATCTACTTGAGGGAGACTAGAGGTTAACGGTTCAGGATTCATTCAGGGTGGAGGGCTTGGGTATCATGTGCAGTCAGTGAGGTTTCCACGTTCAGCAAGGTCGGAAGGCCGGATCACTCCTCCAGCACACGCGCGCCTCCTTCGGGAGGGATGAGAGGATCGCCCTAAACCCTAAACCCCAAAACCCTAAACCCCTAACCCCTAAACCCCTAAACCCCAAAACCCCTAAACCCTAAACCAAGGTTTGGGCCTTGAGGTTGCCGCAGAGATCTTGTGATCTTCTCGGCCCCGAGCCGAGAGCGATAACCTTAAGGGTCCAAGGACCCAAATAATAGGGTTTTAGGGCCCAAATACCATATTGTTCATGGTATTTGGGCCCTAAGCCCCGTTATTTGAGTCCTTGGACCCTAAACCCTAAACCCTATATACCCCTATAAAACCCCTTTAAAGGGCCCCCATTATTTGAGTCCTTGGACCCTTAGGATAATGATCCAAGGCAGCCTACGACTCCGCCGAAAGCACGGGAGCCGGCAGTCCCAAATTTCCATGTGCCCAATAATTAGGTTCCCGTTAAAAGGGATATATAGGGGTATATAGGGGGTATATAAGGGTACATAGGGTTTAGGGTATTTAGGGTTTAGGGTCCATGTACCCAATAATTGGGTACTTGGGATTTGGGTAATAGTAATTTAGTAATTATAAGTATATGATTATTAGGTACTTGGACCCTTAGGGCTGTCCCATGTGACATTGCACGTCTATCAGCCCCGATGGGTCCAAAGACCCAAATAACAGGGTTAGGGCCCAAACACCATAATATTAGTGGTACTTGGGCCCTAAAACCGTATTATTTGGGTCCTTGGACCCTTAGGGAGTTCCTCCAGCGTTCATCATCGTTCCCTGTGCGAACCGTACCCTTTCCGCAGCTTGTGCTGTTGCAGAGAGCTGGTTTGTGAGGCCCTTGCGCTAAGCCTGCTGCAGCTGGAGGGCCCTTAAGCATCCTGAACCCATCGCATCACTTAGGGTATGGAGTTCAGGGACCATTTTGGGCTTAGAGATCCGGGATCATTTCAGGCGAAATAATCTAGACATCATCGTTTAGGGCTCATGTAGGGTTTAGGGTGGCGGGTCCGAGGATCGTTTACAGCAGGGTTCAGAGGTTTAGGGTGTAGGGACCATGTAGGGTTTACAGGGTTTAAAGATCAGGTGATCAGGTCGGGTCTAGGGATCATTTGAGCTATCATCTAAACTGCTAGTATCCCCCTTAATAGCCCCTAGAATCCTCCCCTATAATGATCCCGTGTTCGACCCTACTTTAAGCTCCCTGTAAGGAGTTTAGATTATGGCCCCCTTAGGGTTTAGGGTTTACGTTTGGGGCTTAGGGTCTGGGCCTGCAAAAAGGGGACTTGGAAAAGGATGTTGTCGCACATTTTGTGGTCGTAATGCATACCTAGACCCAAACAGTAGGTATGATCATGGCCCATTAAACCCCTTAGAACATCGACGAATGGAGAGGCAAACCCTTAACCCTTTGTATATCCTAAACCTTAAAACACCCTATATATGTCCTTTACCCTAAAACACCCTGTGCATATCCTAAACCCTATAACTGCTTCGGCTAGACTTCGCATGGCATGTTTCTTATTGATGCTCAGGGATGAACCCCTAAACCCTAAACTCTAACCCTAAGCTCTCAAGCCCATATAAACTTATCACTGCTTAGGGTCCCCAAATTTCCATAATTTCAAACCTTCAAAATTTCCAAATCCAAAATCCGCCCCTAAACCCTAAATAATTGTAATAAACTCTAAACCCTACCGTCCCTCCCCCACTCACAGTGAAGCACCAATAAGGTGTGGTAGAGGCATGGGGAGAAGTAAGATTGCCATAAATAGGGTTTAGGGTTTCTGGTAACTACAACAAGCCAGAACCGTGTTAAAAAAACACCCAACCTCGTGCATCCAAAGCACCTACCCCTAAACCCTAAACCCTGATCCCTAACTCATGAAATCGTCTACTGGAAAGCAACACATCCTGGAGCACGCGCTCCAAGGTAGCCAGCTTGAATAAGTGCAATCCACCTTGATGATCAGTTTAGGGTTCAGGGTTTAGGGCTTAGGGAGTAGGATTTAGGGGTTTAGGGCTTAGGATCTAGGGTTTAGGGCTTAGGGTCTAGGCTTTAGGGTTTAGGGTCTAGGGCCTAGGGTTTGGGGATTAGGGCTCAGGGTTTAGGGCTTAGGGTCTAGGGCTTAGGGTTTAGGGTCTAGGGTTTAGGGCTTGGGTCTAGGGTTTAGGGCTCAGGGTTTAGGGGTTAGGGTTAAGGGCTTAGGGTCTAGGGTGTAGGGCTTAGGGCCTTATGGATCAGGGTTTAGGGCTTAGGGCTGGAGGTTTACGGATTAGGCTTAGCTGCATGGCGTGCACGTCTCAGGTGAGAGAGAGGGGCATTGAAGGGGGGCGTAGCAAGTCGTTCATACTGGAAATGACTGGGGCTTGTGGGAATTATGGTGTACGAAGTCCTTATGGCCCAAAACCCTTAACTAAACCCCCCAAAAGATGTCGCGACCTAATTGCCAAGCCCCCCCGACACTCAAATTATATCACCACACAATCCAGGGCAGCTACAACCGTCCTAAGACTGCGGATACGCTCTCCTCATGTCCCATGATTGCGTAAATCCTAATACCTCAACCCCCCAAGGATCTTCCGCTTTAAGTTTTCAGAAAAGGGCTTCCATTGGAAGCTGAAGCCTTGTGGGCAAAGGGGAAACCCTAAACCCATCGTGACTTCCTGCTGCATAGATGGGGCAACGCAGGGCTGAGAAGTGTAACTCGTGATTTCTCAAACGAGCTTTCGCAAAATCCAGAGCTGGAAAGATGACAAGAAAGTTTGATCCTGCATTTAAAATGGGGTTATATTGGGATAATGGAAATGAAGCTGGAAACTATAGGGATTATAGGGTTCATGTAAGGTTTATATCCTGCATTTGTGCATTTCGCTTTGAATGATTTTTGGTACATGTCTGGAAACTTCTTTCCGGTTACTCCTTCGAATTGCCCTTCCTTGCCTGTCGCTAAAAATCGGGCGGTTCTGAGGACCGAAGCTCCTAGCTCCACTCAAAGTACTGGTGCTTCAGGGAATGGGGGAATGAGTATATGGGGATTATGTAGGTAATGGACTGGAAGTGGACACAGAAGTGGGTCGGAACACCCCTACATACCCTCTCTCAAAAACCCTGAATCATTTGGGTAGTTCCCAAAATTAATATTTAGGTGCCGTAATATAGCTCAGAACCGGAAGCCACCCACAATTTTGAGAATAGCCCATTTCCAGGGGACGCTTCCGCCAACAAACTGGTCATGTTTCAATAGGACCTACCTTTAAAGCCCCAAAGTATGTTAAAAAAAATGCCCCAAAACCCCTTAAAACAGGCCTGACTGAAGGCCATTATTCTACATACTTTTAGGTAGGGTCTAGTAGGACCGCCCCTGGGATCCCGGAACAATTTTGGAATGTGCTCCTCCGGGCCAGGTACCCTAAACCCTAAACCCGGTTTAGGGTTTAGGGCGTAGGCTTTAAGGTTCAGGGTTTAGGGCTTAGGGTCCCAAACCTAAATCCTAAACCCTATAACAGATTTAGTCAGAAAAGTTAGTTCCTCCATGCCCGCAGACTTGTAGGAACCCTCTGGCTTACGTTGGCATATGAGCCATAGTCTACACTCCTAGAATCCCCTTCATAAGCTCATATAATATGGGGTTAAGGGGTTAGGGTCGAAACTCTTAGTATCCATCCTAATTAATGACCCCCGTAGTAGTCCCCCGTAGAATCCTCCCTTTAAGGGGTTTAGATTAATTCTGGCTCATGTCAAGATTGTTGGGGTCTCCCACAGGCTGTATTTGAGTATGATTTCGAGAAAGTCCCATATCTTACATGTAGCACGTCCGAAGCCAAGATACCACGAAACCACTAATGCGTCATCAACCGCATCTGCAAGGACAACGGCAAATCATCAGTCTTTCCTCATGCACACAAACACACCTACTCCCCATGCAGCAGCAATATGTCGTACCTCTTACATTCCCACCTTAAACCCTACAACTACCATCCTTTCCCTAAACGGCCGTCGTAAGGAATACTTCGTACGACTGGACATTGGCTACATCCACACCCCAAGAAGCACCAACAGATTGTTTAGCTGCTTCCTTCTGTCGCTACCACACCATGAGCGCTTCCAAACGTGAACTGCCAGCAAGCCTGGGTATCAAACTTCCCTCCTACGCTCAAGTCGCCACAAGAGCTACCTAAACCCCAGCAAGGCATGACAGTCGTGTCACTTTTTCTCCGCAGTGTGGGACTACGGTTCAAATGAAACGGCGGGCGAAAGCACAAGGCACCAAGCATGCCGGCATGTAAGCCCCCGACTACATTCCTTTTTCTCCTGGAGGATGTAGCTTCGTCGAAAGGTTATGTAATGTAGGGTTCTAATATGGCGATTATAACCTTCAATCTCGCTGTAACAACAAGGTACATATAGCCGAGGGCTCATGGAACATTTCGCAATAAACCAAAACTGTCTGCCCCAACAGGCGAACAAAAGTTCCTGCTGATCACACCATTACCTGCGCGGTACTTTCAAGGTCCCCCCAAAAATGCTTGAATAAGCTTATCAACCAATGAAATTAAAAATGTACCAAAGTATTACCTAGATCCAAAAACCGTCCCCCCAAACTACCCAAAACCCTGACCCCTGTATACTATGAGTATATAAACGAAGCCCCAGACTCAAAAGTGCTACCCGGCAACTTGAACGGGTTTCCGCTTCTTGAACTGCCCTGGCTTTCCGAAAGGGTCTGCTGTGGTCTCACCAACACCTGGCTCCGCGCTGTTGTATTTCGGATGGGTTTGGGAGGTAGATTTGGGGAATATAGTACTGGTTATACTGCACGTGTAAACGGTAGATGATCGGGGCCTTAGGGCTGTATTTCTGCAAAGACACGTACTGCATTTACATGCGAGCAATCTAGCTGTTACGATCAAACCCCTATAATCCCCTATAGTTAGGTGTTCTCCATATTCTTATTTCGGGAATATTGTTTAAGTGGAGATGCGCTCGCCATCAGCTGACAGGGTACCAGATGCTCCTATAAGGCCCAAGCACCAAGCACGAAGACCCTAACCCAACATCGCCAGGTCCGGAACCCCAAGCCCAAAACCCTAAATCCTAAACCAAATCCTAAACCCCAAACACTTACTAAAACCTAAACCCTTAATAGTGTTTCCATTTCCTTTTCCATCATCCCTATATAAACCCAACTTACTATACAGTAGTACATGGTAGTTTCCCAAAATAAAGGGACCCCGATATAGACCCCATTACACTATAATCCTTATTATGGGAAGCCCCAAAAAGGTACCCATAATTTAGGGAAAGCCCCAGACCCTAAACCCTAAACCCTATGTAACCCCACTATATCCCCTATATAACCCTATATAACCCCTATATAACCCTATATAACCCCTATGTAGTACAGAAAGGATTCCCAATGAAGATCCAGGAAGCAACCCCGGCTCCTGTCAGCCCCCTGCCAGCATCCGTGAGATCCAAAAGGCAGAGGGAAGGGTGCACGTGCCTGCACCATTTAGGGGATTTCTCTAAGGGATTTGGAACCCCAGTAGAAATTATAATCTCAGCTGAAAATTAGGATTCTAGGGAACAGAAATTAGAAAATATGTTCAGGAACCTTATAGGTTTAGGGTGGCAAGGGTTCAGGGCCTAGTGTCAAGGTGTCCAGGGGTTTAGGGGTACAAGAGCTTTTGGGGGGGTAAGAGGATTTAGGGGGTAAGGAAGTTTTGTTTGTTTACGTAAAGTTTAGATTTTAGAGTCTTGCGGTTCAGGCTTTAGGGATTGTGTAGGGTCTTTGGCTTCAGAAAAATGGCGCCTCTGCAATTGGAGAGAGGTCGCGACCGTCC
The DNA here is from genome assembly GCA_965242845.1 of Balneolaceae bacterium. Taxonomy (GTDB): domain Bacteria; phylum Bacteroidota; class Rhodothermia; order Balneolales; family Balneolaceae; genus RHLJ01. The sequence goes on along the minus strand of CBDETC010000003.1, from coordinate 1,715,024 downwards.
ATGGCCATCAGATAAGAGGTACCGTAGTCTCCTCCCAAATCCCAACAAGTGTCCCTAAACCCTGTTAAACTTCGAAATGTTGTGATAGTGATAAGAGGATGAAAAACACAGAACAACAACCCTAAACCCTAAGCCCCCCCATTGGAATGAACATGCCAAACTTGGGTGGTGGTTGGGGGCGCATTGCGGGAGAGGGCATTGATGACGATGACTGGTGATAATTCACTGTGATAATGAGTGCAGCAGTGCGATGCAAAGCAACTTTCTGCAGTATAATACAGTGCAGTTCATCGTCCTTGTGATTCAATGTAATGTGTAGTGTACCATCAGGTAATGCAATGTCAAGCAGTCTAACAAAACTTAGTGTACTGAAAACAGAGTAATGTAATGTTGAGACGCCTTGGTTCTACTATAGTGTTCGTGAGTAAATTTTAACTCTCAGTGTTCTTTATAGTGAATTTGGAACCCTAGTAAAAATTACATTTTGCTATTCCTTAGGATTATTATAAGCAAAAAGTAAGAAATAGTTATTGAAAAAAAAACCCCTAAGTTCTCCTCCAAGCATGGTGACAAGGATCACAACATCGTCTTCATATTCGGCTCCAGGCTTCGGGACGGCGATCAGCTCCTGGGTGGTACTGTGATGATTCCTTGAACTACTACGAAGAATGTGAGCCATAGTCTAAACTCCTAGTATCCCCCTTTAATAATGGAGAATCAAATGGAAAAGAAAATGGAAAATGAAATGGAAACTACTATATCTAGGGTTATGTAGTGGATTATAGGGGTTATAGTCTAAACTCCTAGTATCCCCCTTAAATAACCCCTATGGTAGTCCCCTGTATAATCCCCTATATAGCCCCGTTTAAGGAGTTTAGATGTAAACCCGTGGTTGATAAACCCTCTCCCCGTGATAGGGATTACAAGAGGGATCCCCATATTAAGGCCCTTAAAAGGGGCTTATTGGTTAGGTGTCTACATTATGTTAACCCTAAACCCTAAACCCTAAACACTGTACCTTCATACAAGAATCAAGATAAGTGAAAACCATCCCAAGCTTCAGGGACTAAGTAAACGTTGAAATGGGGGTTTCCCAAAATTGGGGGGGGTACCGTTTTGGGGTCCCAATAATAAGGACTGTAGTATGTTGGGGTCGATTTTGGGGTCCCCCTATTTGGGAAACTACCAAATGGCAGCAGGTATCCTACGTTACTGTATACCATGCTAAGCTGCATGGACCATAAACTTTTAGGATTTAAAAACTATCCCAAAATACCACCAGGGCTCGCCAGGGTAGTGATCTTCCATGTGCCATGTTGCAACAATCTGCTTTGATTTCACATCAAACTTGACGATGTTGTCCCACCTATACTCCCCTGATAGGCAGCAAAGCACTTAGTCTTTCGGGACCCACTTACCGGATCTGCAGCCCAAAAAAACGAAGGACGATTAACAGCTTTACCCAAGAACAGCGAAGTCACCACAAGTGCTTTCCACTCCAGCTGAGACCCCACATATACCTTGCAGGTGCTGAAGAGAATGTGGGTGAGTGCAAACAAGCATTCAGCAAGGAAAATTCTGATAGGGATCGGGGGGGCGGTGCAATCCCATAGTTTCGTCTAGTTACCACTTTAGAGAACGCCAGTAGCCCTAAGGATCCAAGGACCCAAATAATGGGGTTTTCGGGCCCAAATACTCTATTATTAATGGTATTTGGGCCCTAAAACTCTGTTATTTGGGCCTTATATACCATTATATAATCCCCATATATCCCTATATATCCCCCCAAAACCCCTTTAAAGGAACGACCCTTAGGGTAATATAGAACCCTGAAGCCAGAACCCAACACCTAAAGGGATCCCAGGCTTTCAATTCCGACTGGGTTACTGGGGATTTTCACCAAATGAGCTATAGTTTAGGGGAATAGGGCTTAGGGTTTAGGATTTAGGGTTTAGGGGTTTAGGGTTTAAGGTTTTTGGGGATTTTGATTACCCCAGCACCAAATGAGCAGTGTTTTTTTGGTGGTTGAACCCAGTAAGATTATATTCCTTGTATAAAATACTATACCCCAAAAGGAGGATAGAATCTTAGTCTATATTGGGTACCATAGAATCCCCAAATAAAGTACTACTCAAGTGAGCTATAGTCTTAACTCCTAGTAGCCCCTTAATGACCCCGATACGAATGCCTTATATTATCCCCTATGTGACCGCCTTTAAGGAATTTCGGCTATAGCCCAAAGTAGGGACGCTTTAGCACTCGTATTAGGGTCCTAAGGTTTAGGGCTTAAGGTTCGGGGTGTAGGCTTTAGGGTTGGGTAGCCGACAGCCCCGTATGACATAAGCCCCAGCAAGGTACTGATAGTCGTGGCCATGAAGCTCAGGATGGATGGTGCTGAGGTCCATACTTGGACCCAAGACCTGCAGATCCCGCGGGTTTAGGGATTTAGGATGTGGTAGTTTCCCAAGATTAGGGTACCCCAATATAGACCCCAAAATGCTATAGTCCTTATTATAGGGACCCCCAAAAGGTACCCCTAATTTTGGGAAACCCCCATGTAGGGCTCAGAGATACTTTGGACTACCCTTGGGGTTGATAGGGATTGCCACCCAAAGGGCTGTTCAATTCAATAAAGCTTCGGGCGTTGTTCATATACTGTAGTTCCATGAGGCTTGGAAGGCAATACTCGAATTTATTGTTAATTATTCGGAATTCTTCGCTAGTTTCGGGGGTCTGGCGGTATATAGGTGTCTCCAAAACAAGAATTACTCCGGATTCTACGCTGTTTTGGGGGTCTGAAGATATGTAGATGTCTCCAGAAATGGGAGTAACCCCAAGGGGCATCGCCCACTTCTAGCAATCACAGCGAGGGGACCCAAACACCTAACCCTAAACCCTAAACCCTAAAGCGTGCGGTAAGGCCCTGCGAACCTCAAGCTACAAAACTCCAACGTTAAACCCCAAACCCTAAACCCTAAAACCTACACCCTAAAAGTATGTAGAATAATGGTCTTTTGGACAGTTTTAAGGGGTTTTGGACCATTATCCTACCTACTTCGGGGGTCCAGGTAAAACCTAAACCCTAATCTGCTCAGGCGTTTACGACCCCTACCTCTGGAGAGAAGTGAGTCCCATCATCTGCTGCGGTGTCCACAACAAGTCTGATGGTGGGCTTCTCCTGAACCGGGTATTAAGTAGGTTGGACCCCCACCCACTAATAGTGAGCACAAGAGACAATGGGAATTATATTAGGGCTTCTCTATATTCCTAGTATACACTATTAGTGGGTGGGGGCCTAACCTAAGGTATTAATGCTAGATTCCCCAGTAACCTCTTAATGATAAAGGTACTCTTTTCCTAAGGCTCAGCTTTAATAAGGCGATTCCGAAATAGAACAAGAACCCTAAACCCTGAACCCTAAAAGGTCTTGAGGTTTAAGGGCTTAGGGTTCAAGCTCCTCAGGGTTTCACGGTTTAGGTCTTAGTTGAAAAGTGCTCAGAGTGCAGGGCGAATCCCTTCGCCGGAACAACAAAACCCCCTCAGCCCCGTACTAGTGTGGTGAACCTCCCCAATATGAGCTATAGTCTAAACTCCTAGTATCCCCCTTAATAAGCCCTATAGTAGTCCCCTATATAATCCCCTATATAACCCCCTTTAAGGAGTTTAGACTATGGCTCATATGGTACCATGATATTTCAAGAGGAATACAGGCTGCTTGGGGGGGGGGGGGGGGGGGGGGGGGTGGGGTGGGGTGAGGATTAATCAGCGGATTTTGCTCAACCCAGGCCCCAAAACTGCGCCCCCCCCCCCTTGTCCCCTTATTGGAAATTTTTCCTAACACTGGTATTGCCAATGATATGCATGGAACATCAACAGGGCAAGAACATGAGCAATGAAATGGCAACTGCAATGATATGGGGAGATAGGGTTCTGGCGGCTATGCAGGATATTACCTTGTCACAATTTGGGCGGTTCCCTACATAGCTCCTCAAACTCCCAGGCATAATCGTAGCGCAGCTTCTCGTTTGCAAAAGCTGTCTCAATATGCCGGTAGTCGACAGTGTTGATGTCCATCACAACTTTGCTGCCATCCTCATAGCAGTTCACCATGTGGTAAAACCAGAATGCATCCGACGTAAACGTTTTGATAAAATTTCCGGATGCTTTCTCGTATACCCAAAGCATGTTGTTCTTTTCCGGGTGCCATTCCATAGCCTTCAGGATGTTAGTGTATCGGAGGATGCCACCAATGTTATATTGAAATGCGGTGCCCACAAAAACCAAATAATTCTTTGTGTTGGCGAAAGTGTGCATGTAGCTTACATGCGTTGCCCCTGGAACCTTCACAGTGGCCATCCACTCACGTTCCAGGCTGCTGCCGACACCTTCGTCGGGCTGCGTCATGTCAACCCGCCAGACCGCCAAGTCGTTCTCAAAGCCATCGATAAGTAGGTAGTTGTAGCCGTACACGTACTTGTCACCGAGTGTGTTGCCAACGTGAGCACATGTGACGACGTCTATACCCAGGATGGGCAGCTGAGAGATTGCTGGCTTGTTCTTCTCAACGAGCTGAAGGCCACCGACATAGTTGAGATTGTCCTGTGCCTCATTGAAACCCTTCATGTCAGACACCCCAAACATGCGACCTGAAGTTGTCAGCTGCAAAATTGCAACATTCAGGTTGTCGTTGGTCTTGAAAGGGTGGGTCAGCGTATCGATTTCCTCTGCTTTTGTGAAAGGCGGCTCGGTACCATTGAAAGTGCGGTAAGTCGGCTTAGCCTTCCTTAGTCTGGGTTGCTGCTAAGGAACTTAAATTAAGTTACTATATTTGGGAAACCCTATTATTTGCTATCTATACCCATTATGGCAACCCTAAACCCTAAACCCTAAGCCCATTATGGTAACCTAATTTAAGTTCCTTAACAGCAACCCAGTAGTTGTCCACCATCGAGGGTGTGTCCCAACGGAGGGGTAGATTACTATGGTCATCATACGCTTTGAGGAGTTATAACTATACTTCCTAAATCCCCCTGAACCCTAAACCCAAAACTCTACACCCTAAACCCTAAACTCTAAAGCCTAAACCCTAGACTATACTTCCTAAATCCCCCTGACCCTCTCAGCAAGGTTAGACTTTTTGATCTATGTTGGGCTGCATCCTACCCCCACAAAGTCATAAGGCTTACAGCCCCCCACAAAGTAGATAGAACCAAGAAATCCCGCGGAAGTAGATAAAACATGAAATTCCCCAATATCATAATAAGGTCCCCATAATATACCCCATATTCTATCTACTAAGCCCCAAAATCTCCCAGACATATAAACTTACCATTGCCTGGGAGTCTTGCATTTCCTGACTCTCCAAATTTCACAAACCAAAATGACAAACCCCCCAAACCCTAAGCAATGGTAATAAACACTAAACCTTAAACCCACTACTAAGGGCGCGTATACCTAATGGACAGGTAGGCTTCTGGGCATCGTGCCAGTACTTTGTCTGCTGAACCTTACTCCACAGTCGCACGGTGCCGTTGCGGACCTCCATGTTGGAGTAGGGTTTAGGGTTGAGGATTTAGGATTTACGGCTTATATAGGGTTTAGGGTATAGGTTGAGGGTTTGCGGACCTCCATTTTGGAGTAGTACGACATGACATCAGCAAGGTGATTGATGGAGAAACAGTCCCCATCAGCCGGACAGTTCTCAAACTTGCCAAAGCCATTGTTGTACTTCGTTCCTTGCAGCCATGTCGGAAAGGCACCTGACGTGACCTGCATCTCGATGCCCTCCACATCCTCCTTCACCGTTTCGAACATCAAGTGCTGAGAGTTTGGAAAGGCTGATGGAATGGGCGTCACATGCGCGTAGACAGATGTGAACAACGTGTAAAAAATCCCGCAACGCATGCAGCGCATGGCAGCAAAATTCAATAGAATTACTTCAAACCGGTCTGGCAAAAGCACTGAAAACCAAGTGAGGCCGATTAAACGTGCAAGATGTGTGCGACAACGTCCCACATGTTCTGGCAGATGTGGCATACTTCTGCGCATACTCCTCAAAACCAACTTATGACAGGCTGTGTTCATTCTCAAGCTTCACATAGTAGTTTCCATGTTATTTTCCATTATCCCAATATTATCCCATTAAAACCCCAATATACTATAGTAGTTTCAAATATATTCCATTATTGTAAGCCCAATATACTGAAGTACAAGTCCATAACTACACTTCTCTGGCTTATGCCTGGGACTGCAATAGCAGCTGCCGAAACAGGTTCGTGGGCATGCGCCTCCATGAGGGTCTGAGGATAAGGCTTTAGGGTGTTACTGGGAAGTTGGGGTTCCCTGAGGCTGCAAGCCGTTTGAGGGCCCAAATACCATGAATGTTATAGTATTCGGGCCTCAAAACCCTAAATCCCTAAAACCCTACAGCCTTATGATTTGAGTCCTTGGGCCCTTAGGGGTTTAGGCCGGGCTCAAACCGCAGGGGGCATACGGCCAGGGAAACGGGGAAATTGAGGAGATCTAACTTACCATGGTTGCTGAAATCCCTCGGGATAGTCAGTCACCCTCTACTATACTTAGGGTTTAGGGTTTAGGGTTTGGGGTTATATACAATACCCAATACGATGGAAATATCACGAAACGCTCCGGCTACAACCTCGAAAGCGCCCCAGAAGGTGCTTCCACAACAATAGGCTCCCCCAAAATTGAGCCTTCAAGACAAGAGCTGTCAAGTCAAAACAGCCACGGAATGACCCATGGATTGCGTTGACGGTCTCTACGACATGGAAACCCTGAGAATTCAAGCACTTTTAACACCTAAAACAAAATCCGGGCTCATAGCCTCATAGGATTGCAGGGCGATGTACAGCTAAGGATGTTTCGCAAATGTGGGGATACACTTTCAAGTACCCTAAACCCTAAAACCTAAACCCTGGTCAAGGCGCAAGGCTTATACATTGCAGGTTTGACCCCAACATAGACCCCCCAAAATCCTATGATCCATACTATGGGGAGCCCAAAGAGGTACCCCTAAGCATGGGAAACCCCATGTATCTCAAGATTGAGGATTTCAGAGTTTAGCGTTCAGTCCTCAGAGGTTTCATGGCTTAGGCCTTGGGGGATTGTGCAAGTGTGAGAACCATAAGCCTGCATCATGGGCCCTAACGCTCCCTCCATAGGGGTTTAGGGTTTGAAGTTTAGGGCTTAGAGTTTAGGGTTTAGGGTTTCAAGTTTAGGGTTTAAGGTTTTTCTTCCAATTCCCCCCACTACAATACCATAATGTACTGGGGTGAATACTTTTTTTGTGTTTTTTAAGGGGTGGGGTTGGGGGGTTTAGTGCTAGACAGGAGGGGACGAATCGGGGCTCCCACGCGGAACGTTTTTGCGCAGGGGACTGCCCCAAAACCCCCTCTAAGGCGTCCAATTCTACTCTGGTCCATGTAGCTTACTTGATTTGGCTTGTAGACATGTAGAGTGTACACACTACACCCTAAACCCTATATCCTAAACCTTAAACTCCGATTCGGGGTGTCATCTATTGCCCGAAAAGATCGGCGTAATGACCTGGCTCAGGCAACGACAGCCATCACTCCACAACTAAGGCGCTCATTGCAAGGCCTGAGACGGATGGTTTATTTAGGGGTGTAGCATGATAGGATTCTCATACTGGTTTTGATTAGCCCTACTTCGGGGTGCTTACATATAACTTACCAGCATTGAGAATGCCACTTAGGAGTACGAAATCATTTCAATGTGTCATTCTTCATTGCATACCAGGCAGAGAAGGATATCGAGGGGTAATGCCAGCCATTCCTCTCTTATGGCTCGAAGTTCAGCATGTCATACAAGAGGCCACTCCCCCGTACAGGAAATGTTACCACAATGGGTAGTAGGAGCTATGATGGTCCCTTTAAGATGGCCCTTTCCAAGGACAGTTACTGTAAGGGGGAATGACCCAAGTCATACAGCCTTTACATGACCCTAAACCCTAAACCCTAAACCCCAACAAACATCAGGAAGCCTTTTTGGCGCAGAAACTCATCTACGCGGCAAGTCTACTTGGGCTCATGAGAGGTTCAGCAAGGAAATCCCGTGGGTTGTTCTCAGATTATACGCCTTTTTTGGTTTATATTATAGTATGGCACCTAATATTTAGGGGTGCCAATAGGGGACTCTAATTTTGGGAACTACCCCCATTATTGCAACGTAGATGCACTAGTGCCAGCAGATCATAATGAGACTGAGGAAGTGAGAGAGTTCTGCCTGTTGAAGCCATGAAAGCTGCTTTTCAATTTAGGGTTGCGGGTTTAAGGGTTTAGGGTTTAGGGTTCAATAAGCAATTACATACCTGAATGAACTCGCCCCCCATTATCACATATCCTTCGCCACCCGTTTGAGCTGCGAAAGAACTGATAATGGTACGAGGTACCTTGTAAGAATCACAACAGAGATGCTCTAAAAGCACAGAATAATTAATAGCTTTGGTAGTAACAAACCCCACCTAAACTTTCCGTAGGAACAACACTATACAAACCCTATGAACCCTAGACCCTTAACCCTAAACTCTAGAACCTTAGCCAAGTTGAAAAGAAGCCTCGCTCCTTGCTAGTTGCCAATATGGAATGCAGGAACTCATGCCTTGAGTAGCCATAGACCATCCTCAGTAGTCTTCGTTAGCCTTTAGAGACCCTTGAAAATATTAGTATAGATGGGTCCCTGTAAAACCAATAAGGGAGAATTGTTAAGGAACTCAACGGTCTATCCAGTATAAGAACTTTCAGGCTTTAGGATTTAGAGTCTAGGGTAATACTTGTAATACTTGTAGTTTCCATTTTCTTTTCCATTCGCTAGAAGCCACAGAGCCTTAATCTCATAGTTTGCCCTTTCTGTTACCCTAAGCCCTTAACTCCATGGCAGCTTCCGTGTTCTTATCACGTCGTTCATTCCTACTATCAACTCCAGCAAGTCCTGTAATATCCCTGATAGACCCTGTATCAACACTTCCCAGGCGTTGTGCATGTCCTACACCCTTACCCCTGATGAAATCCTACTTGAGGGCTCAGAGGAACCTCGTCCTAGGTTTATCATGAATAATGAGGAGAAATCCCTAAAACCTAAACCCTCCAAGTACACTAGCTTCCATAACCTCTCTTCGCCGAGGCGCTGGGTGTCCTCTAAGCTTCCAATGCAGGGTTTTCCACCCAGCTGCTTCCGAACCTCTTGGATCTAAGGATTAGGCTTTCCTGGGCTGTTGTTAAGGCACTTGTTTAAATTCACCATAGTCAGGAAATCCCCTTGTATACTGTATACCCTAAACCCTCACTCAACCCTAAATCTTAGGGTAACTTAATGATTTAAATGGTAATTTCCCAAAATAGGGGGACCCCAATATAGACCCTAGAATGCTATATTCCTTATTATAGGGCCCCCCAAAAGGTACCTCAAATTCTGTGAAACTCCCAACTTCCTGAACAGCGACCCTGAAACCAAACGAGCCAGTCTTAACTCCGTAAAGGTTTTTCTGTTTCGGGCTTCGGGTTCAGGTTTAGTAGGGTTTAGGGTTTAGGGTCAACTCCTTTTACTGGAGATTCTATAGGGGACTAGTATAGATGTTATTAAGAGGGATACGATCAGTTTAGACTATAGCTCACATGTGGCTTTAGGGGCGCAGATTCAGTATTTGCTTTCCTGTTTCCGCATAGCATCTGGGCGTAATCTAGGAACCCTAAAACATAACAAACATAAACCCCCAAACCTTAAACCCTAGAAGGTTCAGGGGGTTTTGGGCCTTCGGGCCAGTCCATCCGCGTGCTAGGGTTCGGGTCCGCGAGGATCCTCGAAAGTTTTCCACCGGAAGATCCACATGAAGTAGCTGAGAATGGGGGGATCCTCCCTGTAAACCCTAGTTAAAAACATGTATCAGCCCTCCTCCAGTACATAAGTTAGGGTCGCGATCAACAAAAACCTTTCATGATCTTGCACCATGCCAGGAACAGTTTCCTGCAGTCCAGTCCAACAATCTAGAAGTGCCTTGCGCGCGTTTCATTTCATGATCGCAGAACCGAAAGGCAGGATTAATCCACGAAAAATATGGAACTTGAGCAATGCACGCCACGAAGTAGGGTCTTCAACTCATTTGAGTGGTTGTCAAAATTATGGGCCTTTTTGGATCCCTGTTATAATACGGCACCTAATATTTAGGGTACCCAAAAAGGGACCATAATGTTGACAACCACCCATTTGTAATTTCGAAGGACAGGGTGTAGGAGTTCTGGTTCCGAAGCTCTGAGGCTGGGGCATTGCAGCTCAAGATTTGGGGTTGAGGGTAGTGTTGGGGTTTAGGGTTTAGGGTTTAAGGGTTATATTGAGGTCATATTGAGATAATGAAAAATAAAATGGAAACTACTACTGTTGATGGAGGAAATCTTGCCCCACCTAGGGCCCCTAAACTACTGTAATTCCTAGCGTTTTAGGGACTTAAGGTGGTGCAAGACTTCCTCCATCAACAGTATGTAGGGCTTAAGCAGAGTTTCAGCTTCGGCTTCATGGGGACTATCATTTCATTAGCATGCGGGCTTCTCGTAGACAGGGTTACAGCCGGCATACATCGCGAACAACCAACCACCAACAGAGAAGCCCCTACACTTGGGCGATCAAAGCAATGTAGCCTGCCACAATCTAATGTGGAACGCTACGCTTTTTTTTTGAATGAACCCCAAACTCGTGGGTTCAAGATGGTTCAAGTAGTACCCCCCTCTATACTACCTCCCCCTAGATTTCTCCCTTAATTAAGCTTAATTATCCCTAAATAACCTTAATTAAGGGGGGAACCTAGGGGGGGTAGAATTGAGGGTGGTACTACTTGAACCCATAACAAACCTAGGAACCCTAAATTTCATGTTGGCTGGGTTTAGGTAAACCCCAAGACCTTGCACAGTCACCGACGGAAGCTCCGAAACCGTACCTTAATCTGGGTTGCTGTTAAGGCCCTTAAATTAAGTTACCATAATGGCTATATAGTGAATAATAAGGCTTCCCCATTTTTGTAACTAAAATTAAGTTCCTTAACAGCAACCCAGTAATCTGCCCCCACGTTTTGTGGGGGTCAGATATGACTGGGCTTAAGGATCTTATTGCACTTTAGGGTGCAGTGTTTAGGGTTTAGGTTTTAAGGTTGGAAGCTGTTTAGCTAAGGGTCTGGGGGTTTGGGGGGATCAGGGGTTTAGGGTGTAGGTTTGGGGGTTTGGGTGTTAGGGAATTCTGGTTTAGGGCTGCGGTTAACGGATCTTGCGTTAGGCTACCAGAATGCTGGAGAAGCCAGAAATCAGCTTCTTCTCATGACAAAAAAATCACAAAGAATTCATGCAAGCGGTGGTACCTTAATCGGTACCTGCCCTCTTCATGGGTTTCCTTACCACCCCCCAGGTCCCCCTTTAGTCGAACTTGCTTAGCCCTAGTTACAGCAAGGGGGAACTTGGGGGGTTGTAAGAGGGCAGTATAGAGGTTTAGAGTTGAGGACCCTAAACCCTAAACCCTAAACCCTAAACCTTAACCGCGAGGCTTTAGGGGGATGGTGGGTAGCAGGGCCTTGGTAGGGAAACCCATGCCCTGATCAAGGCATCAGTTAGTCAAAGCTCCTCACGACTTACCAGTCGCGGCCTTGCTACACTCTCCGTAAAGGAGCGGGGAGGCCTCAAATCCTAAATGCGACATCCTAAACCCCAAGTCGTAAAACCTAAGCTGTAAATCCTAAACCCCAAATCCTAGAAGCTTATACTCAAAATCCTAAAAATCCAAATCCTCAAGCCCATAACCCTCGATCCTAAACCATAACACCAAAGCTCAGCCTGAGCACCCTAGAGGGTCTACATATACAACCATTAGGGAATTGGGTCCCATAATTCCTTCTATAGTATGGCATTTTGGGGGCCTGATTCCCTAATAGTTGTATATGTGGACCCTCTGGGCACTGCAATTCTGAGCCGCCGACCGCAATTGAGCGAGCTCGCTTATGGTGGCCCTGGCACCTTAATGTTCAGGGTTTAGGTTCAGGGTTTGGGGTTTGGGGAAACAGCCGGACCCCAACACCAGAGAACTGTAATGCTTATCATAGGGAATAGGAATCGGCCTGGGGATGTAGGATGCAGGGACCCTGAGCCCTAAGCCCTAAACCCTTGAAGGCTCAGGGTTTGGCATTTAGGGTTTAGGGTGTAGTTCTTCGGTTTAGGTATGTCAGGATTCAGGGATTTCAGTGACTTCTGGTGCTGCATCTGGACTTTTCGTGAGAAAACCCGATTCCGGATACTCCTTTTACTGACTCCCGTACAAAACTTGAAGCCCCTGAACAAAAAATGTGACAACTGATACGACACAGAGAGTCCATCATCATAACCATTGAAGCACACTTGTCTTTTTACCACCGAAGACTTCGAACCCTAATCCCTAGACCCTAAACCCTACTCCCTAAACCCCAAACCTTGAACCCTAAACCCTGAACCCTGAACCCTCCACCCTGAACTCTAAACCCTATGAATCCCTGAGCCCTATAAGCCCTACCTAGTCCCCGGGTATCCACTGAGGGTTCCCGCGTAGCCGAGCAATCGGACCAGGGGTCCATAGCCCAAACCTTGATTTCATGGTTTAGGGTTTAGGGTTTAGGGTTTAGGGTTTAGGGGTCCAAGGACCCAAGTAATAGGGTTTTAGGGCCCAAGTACCATTTACATTATAGTATTTGGGCCCTAAAATCCTATTATTTGGGTCCTCGGACCCTTAGGGTAAGGTTTGATGAGAATGGGTTAGGAGGACCCCCACCCTGTAACAGTCAAGTTCCTATTGCTGGGTGGGAGGTCCACCTAAAGTATAGGGTGTGGAGCGTTTGGGGTTGTATAGTTTAGGGTTCAGGTTTTGGCATTTAGGTTTAAGGTTTAAGGGCTTAGGGTCTAGCATTTACCCGACCCCAAACAAACATGGAAACCCACAAGATACCTACAAACGGGACTGTCCCTTTTACAGAAGGGTGACGATAGCGAGAGGGCAGGGGGCGGCTCTCACCTACTAATCCTACTGATGACCGCATGTATTAGGGGGATCATGTAGGATTTAAAGGGCTTAAGGCTTTGTGCTTAGGGTCTCATGGTTTTAAGGAAGACCCAAGTGGACTCCGTATGAGGGGCTCCCGTATTGGGAGACTATGAGGCTCTAAGCAAAACAGCACCCAAAACCCAACTGACACCGACCCAAATGCAGCCATTGATTTTCGGTTTAGGATTTAGGGCTTTAAGGTATGGAACATGTACTCTAAAACGTCATGAAGTTTCGCGCAAGGAACACTCTCAAGATGAGGGGTTCCGACCTGCTCTCCTTACTGGGGCTTAGTAGGGAATACCGGATTTTTTTGATATATAGTCCCTCTTAAGTAGATAGAATATGGGGTATCTGGGGATCCTACTACAAAATACCCAAAGCCATGTTCTATCTGCTTAAGGGGGACTAGAATACATTATGTAGGGATTCTACAGGGATGGTATCTCCTTATTCCGTTCTAGCCACCACAAGTCTCTGGGAGGTGAAGGCACACGCCTGACGGGGAGTCCTCCACACGTGATGACTCTGGCCATCGGGCCGACACACTTATTCTCACCCGGCCGGCCGGCCGGGCGCAGTGTCGAAGCTAAAAGTTACAGCGTCTCTCTGGTATGCCTAGCCCAAGCAAAACGCGGAGCCCGCACAACCAATCAAGAACCCATGACGAAACGCCTGTCAAACCACTATTGGTTGTGTGCGTCGGCTGTTGTAAGCCAACATAGCCAACCTACCCCAACGCGAACACAACAGAAGTATATGAAAGCACATCGCTCCACTTTGCAAACTCTGTGACACGGCCGCTCTTTCTCGAAGCTGGCGTTCCTCTTTGAAAGTCCAAAATAACCAGGATATACGACCCACTGTAGAACTATGAGAGTTTTCCTAGATGGCTGCGCCCAGAACGGATAGGCAGAAAAATCAAAGGTGCCCTGCGTGATACCACGAACTCAGGGACACGAGTCCTTTCTAGATCCATTAAGCTCCTATATACCCCTTACTAACCCCTACAATAGTCCCCTATATAATCTGCTGAATAAACCCTTTAAGGAGTTTAGACGTTAAATCCAAAACCCCTAAATCTTTAACCTTAAACCCTGTAGACCCTAAACCCTAAAATCTAATCCCTAAACCCTAGACCCTAAACCCTATAGAACCCCCTTTAAGGCACATCTCAAGACCTGGCCTCGTCACAGAGCTCATAGTCTTCAAAGACCCCTTCGCAACCAGCACCACCGTGGGACCTATGGCTTCCCTTTTTTTGGGTTTTAGGGTTTTAGGGCTTTAGGGTTTTAGGGTTTTAAGGTTTTCAGGGTTTTTAGGGTTTTTAGGGTTTTAGGGTTTAGGGTTTTAGGGTTTTAGGGTCTTAGGGTTTTAGGGTTTTAGGGTTTTAGGGTTTTAGGGTTTCAGGGTTTTAGGGTTTTAGGGTTGTAGGGTTTTTAGGGTTTGAGGGTTTTAGTGTTGTTAGGGTTTTAGGGTTTTGGGGCTTTTGGGTTTTAGGGTCTTAGGGTTGTAGGGTTTTTAGGGTTTTTAGGGTTTCAGGATTTTAGGGTTTTAGGGTTTTGGGGTTTTGAGGGTTTCAGGGTTTTAGGGTTTTGGGGTTTTAGAGTTTTAGGGTTTTGGGGTTTTAGGGTTTTAGGGTCTTAGTGTTTTAGGTTTTTTTGGGTTGTTAGGGTCTTAGGGTTTTAGGGTTTTAGGGTTTTTGGGTTTTAGGGTTTCAGGGTTTTAGGGCTTTAGAGCTTTTAGGGTTTTAGGGTTTTAGGGTTTCAGGGTTTTAGGGTTTTAGGGTTTTGGGGTTCTAGGGTTTTAGGGTTTAGGGTTTTAGAGTCTAAGGTTTCGGGTTTAGAGCTTAGCACCAGGAAGCCATGGAACCACATTCCCTGTCTTTACACCCGCACAGCAAGCGAACCGACGCACACCCTTCAAATAGCTAGATTTAGGTCATAAATTGGGGAAAGTGTTGGGCAAAAACTTCCTGGTACTGTCCTTGCTTGTAAGCAGACGCAGTAATGTCTTGGTTTCCTTGACCTCTACACCCTTAAAGCCTGTCCCAAAAAATAAAAGCTGCGCAATATTGGCCTTCTGAATCCGAACTAGGAAGGAAACTTTGGTCCTGAGACAGCGGCGCTTCGATGGCTATGCTTCGCGAGCGGTGCTTCTCGCCCCCGCCACAGGACTCAAGGCAAGTGGTTCGGAGGGGTACGATGACCCTCTACCTTCTAAGGTTCAAGGAGGGCCTACGTTTCAATTTTCAGGGTTATTTAAGGCTAAGGGTCCAAGTACCTAAATGTTTATCTACTTGGGGTTACCACAACCCCCTTATCTGTCAAGAATCCAGTCCTCCTAAGAAAGCCCCCACTACCCTCATATTACATACTCCCCCGATATGTGATGGTACTATACTATTATGGTGCAATGATAAGGGGAGGTATTACTTGGGGGAAAGGACTACATCCTCAGACATGCGCGGCGACGTAAAGCCTTCACCTTGTAGGATTTACGTTTCAGAATTTTGGGTTCAAGGATTTAGGCTTCAGGGTTGAGCCGTTCAAGCCCCAAGCCCTAGACCCTTACACTTGACCTCACACCGAACCCTAAACCCCTCAAGTGCACTTCAATGGCCTGGAAAATTATCAGACTCCCGTTCAAGAATCTTTTTGTACGGCCCTCCTTTCTCGAAAGGGCTCTGTATGTATCCAAAAACGCACAGCTGAAGTTCATTGACGTCACAACACAAAACCTTGAAGTTTAAAATCCTCACATAAGCCCTACCCTACTACTACTGTAATCCCCCCAGACCTATAACAAACTGCTTAAGTATTTTCTTGGATTGACTTATGACAACAAATTCTATAGAGCCTACAGCATATACCACGCCTCTTATGTCAACATGGAAATAATCTGAATCTTCCCAGAAACTTGGGCTTGGGGTTTAGGGTTTAAGGTTAGAATCTCCCTTAACCCTAAACCCTAAACCCCCAAACCCCTAAACGTTCAAGGTTGGAATCTACACAAGCTGGGAGTTGGACACACTTATCTCTACAGAATCCTTCAGGCCTGAAGCGGAACCCCATGAGTTCCGAATCTACCCAAGGGCCCCCGATCTTGAAGCACCCCTACCTTTACCCCCCCAAAAATAGGTATATATTGGGGTTATATAGGGGATATATAGGGAACTACTATAATGGGTTATATATTGGGGTTTTCTAGGGATAATGGAAAAGAAAATGGAAGCTCAACACCCCTGAACATGGTCCCGAACGCCATGATTCTTCATACTTTCGAGGTCCGGGTAGCTGCCAGCCCAACCCTGAACCCTAAACCCTAAGCCCTCAATCCTAAACCCGCTAGACCCTAAACCCTAAGCCGTGAAACCCTCTAGACCACAAAGATAAACCTGCATTCCCACCTTGGAGCAAGGTGACCAGTCCTGCCAAAGAGACCACAGACAGTCCTGCAGCCCACAGTAAAGGGTTGAGGAGTTTGGGGTTTAGGGTTTGGCCCTATACATGCCTACATATCCCCTCTCTTGCGCGCTAAACACCTGTCGTTATACATGGTTCAGCGATTACTGTAATTAGGCTATTTGGAAATTCAAAAAACTCTACATTCCTCATTCGGGCTTTTTTAACGATGCAGTCTAAACACGTATCCAACAATGACCCAGGACACCACTGAAACCATGAATGCCTTCTAGGATGAGTTCATCCCCCATGCGCCTCTGGTGGTATGCTCAGAATATGAGCTGTAATCTAGACTCCTAGTATCCCGTTTACCAACCCCTATAATGCTCCCTTATACAACCCCCTTCAACGAGTTCAGACCCTAAGCCCTGCACGCTATAAACCTTATCTTAAACCCTATATAACCCCCTTTCAGGAGTCTCGACCCTAAACCCTATGTAAACCCCTTCAAGGAGTTTAGTCTATAGCTTAATATGTCGGGAAGCAAGTATGGTTACCATCACCCCTTGTGGTGACTTTTTCCAGCTGCTGTGTTTCCTGGCCCTGAAAGGTGAACCTCGTTTTGCTGGGATTGCCTATTTTCTAAGGCCCAAGGGCATGTAGAATAATGGCCTTATTCTCCGCTGCTTTAAGGGGAGTACTTATACCTAAGCCCCAAAAGCACGTAGGACAACGGACTTTTGGGCTGTTTTAAGGGGCTTGGGCCAATGATTCTACTTACTTTGGGTGTCTAGGTACCCCCCAAAAGTGAAGGGTGTTCCACTCAGCTACCATAAGTATGCGTGGCTAGGAGCCCAAACCAAGTTGTAGGACCAAACGTTGATCTTGAGGAAGGCCCCCCACGTAACTAGCATGAAGCCCCAAGAACACTCCTGTAAGGACTACCAAAAGCCCAAACGTATGTAGAATAATGGCCCTATGGGCTGTTTTAAGGGGTTTGGGGCCATTATTCTACAGTTCCTACTTCTGGGGTCCAGGTACAATTCGCTTCAAAAGGGTCTTTTGGGAAGTGCGTCTTAGCTCGCGGAGTGGCGTAACCCTAAACCCTAAATGGTTAAGGGTTTAGAGTGTAAGGTCTAGGGTATAGGGTTTAGGATTTAGGGTATAGGGTTTCGGGTGCAGGGTTTAGGGTTCAGGGTAAACCCCATTTTTCGAGGTATTCTCGTGAGACTCCATGTCTCTTGCTACCCGCGAAGCTCGCCAGATGCATAAGACCTACGGGTTCTTAGGGGGGAAGGAGGGCATATATTGTAGAGGAACTTCTATTCCCTTATTCCCTACTAACCTAGACTCTAAATTCTATACAACATAGGAATTATATTGTCTCATTCCCTACTAAGAACCTGTAAGAAGAGTTTTTAGACAGGTTGGGAGACTCACCGATGTTATGCGTTCAGCTGAAATGATCTGAAATGAGCGATACTCTGAGCTCCCAGTATCCCCCTTAGTAACCCCTGTTACACTCCCCTATACCATCCCCTATATAATCCCCTTTAAGTAGTTTAGATTAAGTATAGCTCAAATGGCCAGTTTCTAGACTTTCATACGCCCTACATTGCAGCGAATATGGCAGGTCGAGGCACATTGGACTTCTGCTTGAAGGGTCAGTAAGACTTGCTACGTAGGTTCATAATCAAGGCTCCTGCAAACCTACTGCTTCAAACCCTAAGCCCTAAACCCTGAAGCCTAAATGGGGTCAGCACGGCTTCTTTGCAGGGATGTACTGCTCCCCATCCCCAAACCCTAATGCTCCAAACCCCGAGCCCCTACACCCTCAGCCCTACCTGAACCCCAAAAGTAGGTAAAATATAGCCCAAATCTCCTAAATATAGCCCAAGAGGCCATTATTCTACATACTTTTGGGGTTTAGGTAAACCTTTTTCACTTCTTCAACATCAGAAACCGTTCAACCGTGCCTGCTTGGCAGAATCCGCGCAAGGCCTGGGCTCAGGACTTGTGTTTTCGGGTTTATAGGGGTGACGGTTCAGGGCTTTGGGGGCAAAATAAGGGTGTTTCCTGGAGAGAAGTATCACAGCTTAGGGCCTGCTTTCCGATTTATGTACAATTTAGGGTCCTAAGGGTTTAGGGTTTGGGGTTTAGGGCCTAGGGTTCGGGGTTAAGTTGAGAACTACAGGTCTTGCTTAAGGGACCTTGTTCCCGCACAGACAAGTCCTCTCGATTTGACCTGCGGCATGCGCGCATCTTACGACATGTTTTTGAACTCCCGTGACCAGCTCCTGCATGCTAGCCCTTAACTCCCAGCTGAGTACTGCTGTTGTTGGTGGGTGAAGCAACTGAGAATATATTCTTCTTATCATCCAAAAAACAAATGACTGTCATCTTTCTCCACACTCGAGTAAAGCACCACTCATCTGATGTCTGCAAACTGCCATCTCGAATTTGCGCACGCCTTGTTTTGACCGTTATCTTGCTGCAAGTGTGCTGATTCCGCCTCCATTTCTCCTGGGCTTCCCTCCTCTTTGTTGATCCTGACCCTGACCCAACGTCACGGCAACTTGTCACTTACAGGGGCATTTCCATCCACGTTTGTATCGGGTCCTGTCGCATGTGCATCTACATTTGTTACAAGCTCTGGCGACCCTGTTAGTCTTTGAGCTGTGGCCCTAAACCCTAAGCCTTAGAACGTGTTCACACCGGCTTGTTCAGACCACAGTCTAGGGCAATTTTGGGTTTAGGGCTTCGGGCTTTGGGGTTTGCAGCGCGCCCTGGGCCTTGCATTCTCAGAAGGACACCTTGATACCCAGAATCAAACCTGAATTGGGGTCTATGTAGGTACTATTTGGGGGTACGTGGGTTCTTTAGAAGGTACTTGTGGGCCTAAGCCCAAAACCCCAAGCCCTGCCAAACCCTAAACCCCAAACCCTTAATCCAACTAACCTTAAACTATAAACCCAATTAACCCTAAGCAGTCCGACAGCCAGGATCAAACCTTGAGCCATCGGCCGCAGGACGCAGTGTCGCGTCTCTGCGCTGACATGCGGAGGACAAAGCCGTCCTGCGGACGCAAAAGGTTGAGGACAGGCTAGAGGCCACTGGCACAAGGCCTCAGTCAAGACGAGAGAGAGATTTATACATATATGTGTATGTGTATATATATATAGATAGATATATGGATATGTATAATTCTACGGTTTAGGGTTATGGGTTTTGGGGTATAAGTTTAGGATTGGGGGGGATGGGGTTTAGGTTTGAGGCTTAGAGTTTCGGGTGTAGGGTTAACGAGAGAGGATTGTGGGACCTAACAATGGACAATCATATGCAAAAATGGCAACTGGGATAATCCTAAACCCTAAGCCCTAAATAGGGATTTAAAGTTCATGGCTAGGTTTGCATATGAGCTATAATCCAAACTCCTAGCATCCCCCTTAGTAGGCCATGTTATACTCCCCTATACAACCCCCTTCAAGGAGTTTGGACTATAGCTTATAGCTCATATGTCGACCCACTGGCGCTATCTTGAGTAATCAATACCTAAACCCCCAAATGTATGTGGAATAATGGCCGTTTGTGCTGTTTGAAGGGGTTGTGGGCCATTATTCGACCTCCTTTTGGGGTCTACCTAGACCCTCCTCCTACCCTCTATTAGGGCCTAAGTACCTACTATTGGGGACCATATATCCCCAACTAAGGGTACAAGGAGGGTCCTGGTAGGTAGACTCTAAGGGGCTGCAGGATAATACGTGTTTATCGACTCGGGCCTCCCCCTGCCTACTTACACTTCCATACCCTCCCTTTTGTTTAGGGTAGCAAACTTTGTATCTAGAAGATACTAGACGTAAAGTTAGGTATCCTAAAAAGGAGGAGGGTAATGGGATCTATAACCCTAAGCTCCAAACCCTCTAAGTACCTAAAGCCCAAAGGTAGGTAGAATAACGGCGCAAAACCCCTTAACACAGGCCAAAAGGCCATTATTCTACTGGGGTCCAGGTGGGGTTTGAAGCCAAGGTTTGAGGGTTGCGGGTTTACTCGGGAGTGGGCGACAAGGCTTGACTAAAATCGCTAGGATTGACGGTACAACAACTACCTGGACTCCAATAGTAGGTAGAATAACGGTCCAAAACCCCTTAAACAGCCCATCAAGTAATTATTCTACATACTGCTAGGGTTTAGGTACTACAGAAGCACGACAGTGCCCCGAGAATTGGGGATAGTTCTGGAGGGGCATTGGTCTTCTGATCCGGCCCCGTGGAAAGAACCTTCTGGAGTCGGAGCAACCCGTTGATTGTTTTAAGCCATTTGGGTTTAGGGTTTAGGGCTTAGGGGGGCTCTGAGCCTCTTTCAGTCCAGCTTGGCTTGCTTGCTGTAGCCAATTCACGGTTACTTCACCGAGCCAGGGACTAGTAGCCCCTATAGGAGCTACAGTCAATATTCCCATACAAAAAAAAGCGACACGGGTCCGGTCTTTATCAGGAATACGTTAGGTGCAGTGCTGAATCTCCAAGAGACCCTTATGTCCCTTCATGGTCCCTGGGTAACCCTATTACTGTCAGTCTCCTTAGGTTCCCTTGAGGTTTAGGGCTTAGGACGTTAAGGCTTAGGCTTAGGGTCCACAATCCTTGAGATAAGAACCCAGACCCCACCTACACACATGGTCATTTCGGTAAATGAGGCGACCCCCATGAAGACCCTAACATGCGACAATCCTTACTCGTTGGAGGCCCAGAATGCTACCCCATTTAGGAAACCCTAAGCCCTATATAGCCCAATATCCCGTTTCATGGTAACCCTAGTTTTGAGTATCCCAATCCTCCACAAATCTATCCTAAGTTTCTCACTAATATCATGCTGCAGACCATCCATCGACCCCCCCCCCCGTTCGGCGTATGGCTATGGCCCTTCAACAACAAACCCTACCTATAATCCCAATTACCTTGGGTGGTGAGCGTTGTTGGGTAAAAACTCTGCGACTGAGCGGATGCTTGAGACAGACTTGCAACCCTTTCACCTTTGAGCATGCCCGTTCACTGCGAGGCTTTCCCCAAAGTGCACAGACAATCCTTGTCTAGGGGCCAGGGAATACCTGCAATATCCATGGATTTCATAAAAGCTTCGCGCAAGTCGCTATAGAAGAAATCTCTCTGCGATTGGACTGCAAGAAGGGAAATGCCTTGACCAAACGTAAGGAAATAACGCTTACGATGCTTCATTCGCGAAATCCAAAATTGCTTTCGCAAATCATCTTACTTTACTGAATGACACTGCTATCACACATCTTTCGCAAAAAAAAGTGGAATCCTTTCGCGTCTTCTTTCGCGAAACTTTCGCGAGTCCTTTAAAGCAGCTGAAATGGTCGCCCAAGTATAAACCAAAGACAAGGACCTTTAGAACAAGCCTCATGTATACCTACTAGTTGGGGGAAACATTTCCCGCTGAACTGTAGGTGATCTCATTCAGGTTATAGGTAAACCCTATTCAAAGTATTGCAGCTGCTACTGGCTCAAAAAAAATGCTCGATGCAGGCTGTCCTCCATTATCAGGCTGCACCTGAATAATGCGCGATCGTGTGGTCTCGCCATCGCCACCTGCTTTCTCAGCTTTTAGGCGGTCCCTTTAGAGGGGTTAGAGGGGACATGTAAGGTAAGATAGGGAAAGAAAGTGGTCAGAAGGGACTGAACGAAAGGGATGCAGGGACCATGAGAAGGGATGATGTGCGGGCTACTTCAGGGATATCTTCGCAAGTCAAAAGGCATGGGGGATTAGCTCGGGACTCAAGTTCTGTAGCTCTGCAAGGGATGAAATTTATACAGGGGCCTAAATAAGTACCGGTTGCATTTTGAGGTCCAGGAATCTAGGATCCCACAGGTCAGGGTTGAGATGAACCCGGAGACCCTAAATCCTAATCTTAACCCTTAGCCCTTAGACGAGAAACCCTAAACCTCCAGATCTAAACCCTTAACCCCCAGACCCTAGACCCTAAACCCCTAGATCCTAATCGCCGCGGAGAAGTGCAGTGCCCGGTTGGGAGGTTCTTAGGCTTGGGAGTACAGCTTTGGACACTTTTCCACTAGGCTCGGCCGGGGTGGTGATTAGGGTATTCAGGGATACATCTGCTTCCCATAGATCGGTGGACCCCAGATGACCCCAGTATGTAGCCCCCTAAAAACTATTGTACAAACCTTTTTATTAAAGGGACTCCAAGATGGTACTCCTGATTCTGGGAAAGCCCCACGTCGAGATTTTACTTCTTTTTTTTGAACATGTATGGATTACTTTGAGAGACTCCCACGTGATCCCCATATGCACCTTCTGTATGAACGTACACCCTAAACCGTAAACCCAACACCCTAAACCCCAAACCCTACACCCGAAATCCCTAAACTCTAAATCATCCCATCAAACTGGCCGGTAGCGCAGGTGACGCTGCAGGCGTCCCAGTCTGTCCTGGCCCACGTCAGAGGAGGGGTTGGTTCAAGGGGAGGATGTCATAGGGCTTTGGCTTCAGAATGTAAAATTGCAAGTGGAATACACTCACTGTTCATGGTGGGCAGAGGCCTTGTCCCGGATCTATGCAGGGTAATTATTAAAGCAGAATAAGGTGCCTTTAAAATTGAATTCGCCGAGGCTATCCAGTCTCAGGGCGTTTGGAACCCTCTCAAAAATCCTCCTCTACTCCCCCTCTCTCCCATGGTGGCTGGCCTGGTCCAGCCTGCGCGGCAGCGAGCATTTTTTTCATCCAAAACATCCTTTTTGTCGCAAGTTCCCGCCCCTCCCATCACCCCCCTCCCACTGCAGGTCTGTGTCTGGAGCCCTTTTTTTCTGGTCAAGAAAACCCCCCCTCCCGTGTATGTCGAACACCTTTTTGTACGTCACGAAAAAATTCAGGATCCGGGGAGTAGCGATGAATTGCACTTGGGGACATACAGCTCTCGACCCTGGAACGCAGCCCCTTGAGGCCGGTTCTACGGCTCTTAAAGCCTGCGAACTCCCTCACCAAAGGCTGATGGACTAAGCCCATCCACCCCCCCTCCATGAATGCTGAAACAGGCATGCAACAAACACGTCTGAAGTGAGGCTTGCCTCCATTACTCCCTCGACCCTAAAACCCCACGTGTCAACTACATGCCATGACCTATTCGTGTGCTCTGCGCCCCGCCAGCCGAGGCGGGCGCGCGATAGCGTTTATAGTTACGAGAGCTCTTCCTAGCTGTTCAGGCTTCTGCCTCAGACAGATTCGGAAGAGGTCGCTGTTTAGGCATCTGTGTTGAGGAGCTTGTCCCTGCGGTCCGTGTCAGGGTTTCGGGCTGAGGGTTCAGAGTTTAGGGTTCAGCATCTGCGTCATTTCGCTCATGTCCATCTCAAGGGACCCAGCAAATATTGTGATATGTATGTATCAGCAACCAGCTCCCCCCTCATAAGATCCCCCCCACCCCGCCAATCAAGAACAAATTCCCATGTTACATTATCGTTTTTTGTTGTCAGGTCTACTATATGAGGGGGGGGGTTTATGTGAGAGAAAGGGATTGAAGTTCTCACTTTTTCATACAAAAGCTGCCAGCTCTGGGCGTTCATGTCATCCCATACCTATGACCTCTCAGTCTGCAAGTCATCATAATAATAATAATAAGAAGGATAAGAAGAATAATGATAAGAAAATTCATATTAGTAATAGCAAGAAGAAGAATAGGAATAGTAATAGAAGTATGTATATACTAAGAGATCCAGAGATATTATGGCACTAGAAATTGCCTCAACGCTGCGGTCAACTTCATCAGCAGCCGTCTCTTCTAGTGGAGAGGCTACCCGCTTGTTTCGTTGACCTTAGAAAGCTAACTTACCAGTGGTAGGTAGGACATTAAGGAATATGGGGTATATGGCATACTGCAGAAAATCATTTGAGCCATCTCTAAACTCCTAGTATCCCCCCTAATAAGCCCGAAAATACTCCCCTATATAACCCTCTTTAATTAAACTATAGCTCATGTAGGGACTAGTGTAGAGATCCATTCCGGACTGTCCACCTCGAACCCACCTGGGGCCCTGGACCCGCATCCCAAACCTTCAGCCCCAGAAGCGCCGATGCTTGTGAACCCAAGCCCAACCCTACCACCTAAATCCAAGATCCTAAACCTTAATCCCTAAACACTAAACCTTCTCTACATATATATGTAAGCCTAAACACAGCATTGCCGTGATGTTGTGGAATTAGGATTAAAAGTTTTGGGATTTGGGTTTCGGGTTAAATCCAAATCCCTGAACCCAAAACCCGGAACCCCAAACACAACATCAATCACGCAGGTAAGGCCAGTCATCCCACCTTCGATTGAAGGTGTTTTATGGGGCCAGGGCTTAGGCTTTAGGATTTAGGGTGTAGGAGTTAGGGTTTTAGGATTTAGGTGTGAGATTTTGGGGTTTAGGGGACATAGGGCTGGAGGGAGGTTCATGGATAGTTATAAGTAGCCTTTCATGAGGGAAGTAGGATTATTAACTGCTTCTGACAAAAGGCATCCGTGTACAAGCCAATCATAGCAATCTAGAATCTCTCTACATTTCCCCTTGTACGCGAATCTCTACTTCTGACGCCCTTATATAGCCAATATCACCCCGCGCCCGAACTGCGAGGTTTAGGGTTTAGGGTTTGCAAGCTGCGCCTTTGCTACATCGCAAGCGGTATCCTGCGGTTGATAAGCTTCTGGAAGGAATCTGACTTTGTGAAATTAACGCATTGAAAGCTTGCCAACAAATTGAAGAGAGACAACATGATGCGGCAGTTAATTGAAATTCCGATCCCAAAGTGGCTAGTCTGGAACATGGCTTTGCCCCCTAAATAAAATCCTCAACGGACCTTAACTGGAGCTCTGCTAGAAGATTCCTTGTCTGAGCCGGAATAATCACATCACCAAAAGAAAAACCTCATAACCCTAGTATTCAATTTATTAAGGGTGTGAAAGGGGGCGGTTCTAATATTCGAGGGGATTCAGCCCTTGAACCAAACATGTATGCACGCACAAGGGTGGAACGCCACCTTTTCTCGGGACCTAAAAAATGACTAATTATGACTGTGAGGTTCATTTGACGTACCCTGTACTATAGTTATACAAGGAATTTAGCACCACAATATCGGTATCCATTCCTACATAAGTGCAGTATCCATTCCATATTCCACTTCCTTCTCCATGTGATTCTCCAATATTGGGCTAATATCCCTAAACCCTAAACCCTGTACAATCAGAACCCCCATGGAGGGTACTAGGAGGGTCTGCTTGAGGGCATCTTCAAAGGACATGCCTCGGGCAGAGCCTTCTACTCTTGCTCAACCCAGAAAGATTCCATTCTTCTAGTTATGTCACTTAATGAAGTTCAAGTTCAAGTTCAAGTTCAGTCTTGGGAGATCCTGGAGCGGATCTATGAGCTCGTGCCGCGTGAGTGCCACTACCCCAAGGGGTCTCCGGGCCAACACGACGGCACTAGGTGCTATCCTCAGGAGCGGCCTTTTTTACAACCTGCGAGCGTGGAACTGGCTCATGATGCTAGCTACTGCCTCCATGCGTTGCTTGAATCTGTCCACGTCACCGGGCATGGAGAACAGCTCCTGAGGTGGCAGGCCTGGAGAATGGAATGAATGAAACCCGGGAATATGTAGCATGTTCTCATGGTAAAGTACGCTGGGAACAAAAGGAGGATATGAGTTTAGTCTCTATAGGGGGGGCTCAAATACCCCCACATAAAAGCAGTACTCAGGTGCGGGGCATGCGAACTGCCATGGTCAAAGTAGTGCGCAAAGCCGGCCTAAACCCTAAACCCTAAACCCTAAACCCTGGAACCCCATGTTTACGACCCACCTTCCCCAAGACCATAGTCTTTAGGGACTCATTTTTGGGTTGCATGTTGGTTTGGGCAACCTCGTGCCCAGCTAGGAACCCTTCAATCTCGATACCCTCCCCGAAACTAAGATGCAACCCCAACCATAAAGGCAGCCCCCTTTTGAAAAGGACAGAAGTCTTTCTGGTGCCCTTCCTTGTTAGTTTCGGCTGGCGTAGATCATGACCCTAAATCCTTAAACCTCTGAACCCTTTTAGGTTACGCACTTCAAGTCGCCTGCAGTCTCTTTGCTGCGAGTTGGGGCAGTCCTGCCCATGGGGTCCACTATTGGCTATTAGACCTTAAGGGTACCCTAATCTACCCTTAATAGGGTCCTAATAGGGAATTTTAGGGTTTAATAGCCCATGGTGGGTTCGGGGCTAAGGGTAATGGGTGGGAAAGCTCCTTAGAAGCAGACCCCTAATCCCTACAAATACTCTGTTTTTTACCACAAGAAACATGTAGTGGAGTTTTCCGGCTGAGCGGCCGAGGGGATTGAGGTGTGTGCATGGTCTAAATTTGGAACCCTAAGCCCTACACCGTGCATGGTGGTTTCCGTAAATGGGCCAATATAGACCCCAAAATACTGCGGTCCTCGTTATTCCCCACATATCCAACGTCGGTTCATACTATGAAGCCGTTAGCGCTCTATGCGCCTTCAGGTTTCAATATGACTCTTTGTCGAAATGTTTACACAAACCCTTAACCTGAAACCGAAAAACTGGGGTCCTCCCCCCACCCTGCAACAGTCTATAATAGGGTCATATTACGGGCTGTATATATTCATGTTATACTTATCATCCAACTGTTACTGGACAGGACAAGTACCCAGCCTAAACCCCTTCCACCCATTAACCTCTGCCCCAGACCCTAAACCCTAAACCGCTTTCAACCCCAAACCCTCACTCCTATCCCTAGGGATCCAAGTATACAAATGTTACCTACATTGGACCCAAAAGCCTGTAAACATAACCTACATTGGGCTATTTCCCCTTTAACCCCTCCCCCTAAACCCGAAACCCTCAACCCTACACCCTAAAGTGGAACCCTACCCCTTTAACCCCTCCCCCACCCTGTGCCGTGGTCCTGGACCACACAGCCTTTGGTCTCATCCAGGAGGCCATCGCAAGGCCGGCCCCCGAGCTTCGGCTCCCTGACTTAGAGGCTTGTTTCGGGTTTAGGGTTTGAGGTTTAGGGTCTGAGGTTCAGGGTTTAGGGCCTAAGGTTTAGGGTTTAAGGTTTAGGGTTTAGAGTGTGAGGTTGAGAGTTTGGGATGGTGGATTTTTGGTTTCTATAGGGTTTAATGTAGACGCGTGACTAATACACCCCTCCTTTTTAAGGACCTTAATATCAGCATCCCTCTTATAATCCCTAGTAAGCGGAGGGGGTTCATTAATCACGGGTCTGGGTTTTGGGTTTGAAGTTCAGGCTTTAGGGCTTAAGGTTTAGGGTCTAGGGTGTTAAGGTTTAGAGTTTGGCGTTCAAGGTTCTGAAGGGTCCCCTAGAGTAACCCTTGTCTGGGAACCCGGCGCGTAAAGCAAAATCTGACAATTCCTTCTTCCAGCAACCTAAACCTAAAACGGTTTAGGGTTTGGGAGTTTGGGATTAGAAGTTTGGCGGAACCCACTGCTGGAACCGAAACCCACCCATCCTGATTCCTACCAATCACACTACTACTCGTATCACGTAGGGTTTAGGTCTTTGCGACGGTTACTCGTCATGTTCCCAAACTTCAACTTTTACACATAAAAAATGCCAACTCATGTCTATTCCTACTTGGTCGTTTCCATAAATCGGAGGCTCCAACATCGACGACAATTTCTACAATGCCTTATAACCCTCACTGCGGGAGCTTCCAACAAAGGCGCCCTGGAAACCCTCATCCCAACATACCGATGTACCATCAAAATTCCTTCCCACTGCTTCTCAATGATTAACTTTTGGAACCCAACCCCCCAACCCTAAACCTTAACCCCAACCTGGAACCTTAAATCTTAAGCCTTAAGCCTTAAACCCCTAGCCCTCAACCTTAAACCCTACGCCCTAAAGCCCAAGCTCTGAGCTTACGCCTTTTTGGCACGAGATGGGAACAACCATCTGGTGACTTCCAAACAAGAGGAATAAGGGTCTAAGGATTTAGGTATATCACGCCCATGATGGAAAATCATATGGAAGAGAACACTGGAACCTGAAATGGAAATTGGCTTTTAGATAGATGCTTGTAAGCTTTGGGGTGGGGGTGCCTATCTTAGGGGATGTTTGGGGGGTCCTTACAATGAGGGTTAATCTGGGGGTCTATATCAAAAGTGTGAACCATAGCGCTGCTTAGGCCGAGGCCTGAGTATGAGCCTCGTCCGGTACTGCTGCCCTCCTGCAAAAAGGGTTTAGGTTTTAGGGATTAGAGATTATAGGTTCGGGATTAGGGTTTAGGTTTTAGGGGTTAGGGTTTAGGTTTCAGGGTTTAGGTTTTAGGGTTTAGGCTTTTGGGGTTTGGGGATTAGGATTAAGGGGTCTGGGGTGTTTGGCTCAGGTTTAGGTGGAGCGTTAAGTTCAGGGCTAAGAGTTCTGGTTTGGGATGCAGGGGCCCCCATGACTCATAATGATTTCAGGCATCTCATCTAGCAGAAAAGGAAGCAAGCTTCAAGCAGCCTGGTGTTGTGCGCGTTTTGCTGTAATCCTACACCCTAGATCCTAAGCCCTAGACCTTGTTTTCGGGCATGTTTTTGGTACAGAAGAGCCATGAATGAGCAAGCTTCTAGGATACTCTAGGAAATTAAGGCTCTAGAAGTGCAAGAAGCACCCGGTGGTACCTAAGGCTTTCTGGAAAACAGGGTTAGGGTTTATAGCTCCCCTTAAGTAGATAGAATATGGCTTTGGATATATTAAAATAGGATCCCCATATAGCCCACATTCTATCTACCTAAGGGGGACTATTGGGTACAAGGTTTAGGGTACCTCTGGCGGACTTCGGATGTACGGTCCACCTACACCTCCAGATACCCGTGATAAAAGCCTTTACACGATAAAGCTGGTCCTACACCGCAGCGCTTCCTAATTTGACGGGAAATTCAATGGGGGGTAACGGATCGCAGGGGAAGCGCGGCAGGTTCTACGAACTCTGCAGGCGCCAAAGCCCGCCCACGAATTCTACGAACCTTTCCGCAGTTAGTGGACTTTTCTTAAATTGAAAAGGTGAATATGAGAGCGCCGATCGCTCTACGAACCCCGAGGTGGTTCTGCAAACGCTGGGGTGGTTCGGCGAAGGTCGGGGAATGTTGTGCAAGTTCTGTGATGGGTTGTTTGCTTGCGCTCATTAGGGTTGCCCCCGTTGGATTTGCCTTGATCATTTTGTGGAGAGGGATGTGAAAGACGAAGCAGGCTACCACTTCCTTTTGCACTCTACACTGCATGCCCTCCAGCACCCTGGCACCCTAAACTCTAACCGGACAAGCTTAAACCCTCAACCCTAAAACCCTAAACCCTGAGTGCCTCAGGGCTTGAGGTTTTGAGCTTTGACGCTTGTCCCGCCTCCCATTCGCTTACACCCTTAACGAGGACCTTGTGCACCTAGCATCCCTCTTAATAAGCCCTATACTATAGGGTTTAAGGTTTAGGGATTAGGATTTCAAGGTTTAGGGTGCTACCCTGAACCCTAACACGCGGTTTAGGGCTTAGGGTTTAGGGGTCCCAACCTTACTGGGGTTAGTAAGGAAGATAGGAATGTAAAACCCTACATAATCCCTATAAAATTATGTAGGGATTATGTCCCGATTAGGCCCCAGGAAGTAAACCACCCATATAAACATTCCTGCCCTTAGCCAGATGACCTGGGCTGGTTCCTTATTGGGGGACTGTTGAACCCTTAAAATCCAATTTAGGGTTTAGGTAGGGTTATTCCCCCTTACAGTAACAGTTACCACAAGGGGTAATGGGAGTTATAATAGCCCCTTAATAAGGTTCCCTTTAAGGACAGTTACTGGGTGGGGGAATGAATGACCCAAGGTCTAGGGTTGAGCGATTCCGTACTGGGCAGGAGCATTAAACCTGAAAATGGAGTTGCAGCAGTGATCCAGCATCTGAAGTCCCTACACGCACACACAATCCCTTGGCTGCTATCTTTAAAAAACCTCCCGGTAGAAGTGTTAAACTCTTCGCCTCCGCAGTCGACCATGTGTGACACCCGAAAAGTTCGGTCCCAAGTGCCAAGCTAAAGTCAGCCAAGCTTCATTAAATAAGAACTGCAAAGCCCCGTACTGGGTTGCTGTTAAGGAGCTTGATTTAAACTTACCATCTTGAGGAAACCCTATTATTTACTACGTACACCCATCATGGTGACTTAATTTAATTTGCTTCACAGCAACCCAGCTTAGGGATATGTATGCGGGATTTAAGGATATGGAGATGAGTCCTATATGGTTTCAATGGTTTCCCTGCTCCCTCTCCTGTAGCGCCTCAGCCCTTAGCTCTACCTAAATCAAGATCCTGACTCCAGCTGGCTTTGGATTGGACCTGAGAATTTTTCTAACAAATAAATCAAGCTTAGAAGGGAGCTTCTAGCAGATCCTACTCAAGTATAATATTAGCCCCTGAGTGCAATGTCCATCTTTATGTAACTCCTTGAACCCGAAACCTAACTTCCTTACATGACCGCACAACGAATTTCTTTCCTATGTAACACTACATGCGCCTAGATATCCCTTCATATTCCTTATGGCCCCTCCCCTGAATCCTCAAACCCTAAAGCCCAAACCCTAAACCCTTAAACTATAAATCCTACACCCTAAACCCTATATAATCCCACTTGAACCCTAAAAACCTTAAACCCTATATAATCCCCCCTTAAACCCCTAAAAACCTTAAACCCTAAAAACCTGAAGCACCCCCAGCAGTCCTGCGCAGGTCTTCGTGCAGTCGGACCAAGGCTCCCAGGGTGAAAGCTTGCAATCTTCAGCGCCCCCTTGCCTGTGCTTACCCAGACCGTCCTATGTAGTTCCTTTTTGGGATGTACCTAAACCCCAAAAGTATGCAGAATAATGGTTCTTTGGGTTGTGTTTAGGTGTTTTGGGCTACTATTCTACCTACTTTTGGGGTCTAGGTATGTTATAATCCCTTACCAAAAAACCATAACAGACCCAAATAAGAACTAGATTGGAGCCCCTGGGTATAGGTTAGGATCTTCAGCACCCCCTTGCCTCTTGTGCTTACCTGGACCCTGGATGTCCTTCCCTTTCGGGCTTCTGTCCTACAAATTTATAGGGTATATCCCCAAAAAGGAAGGACATCCAGGGTCCAGGTATAGGTTAGGGATCCAATTATAAGAATAGTACCTACATTGGGCCCCTAAAGTCTGTAAGTATTGCCTACATTGGGCTATTTGGATCCCCAGGGAGAGGTTTAGAGGGTTTGGGGACTAGGGTTTGGCCTGTAGGGTTCAGATGCCTTTTAGAGCGTCCCTCTTGACCCACTCCTTTGCCCAACAAACAAAGCTGGGGGCAGGTGTTCTGGATTCTAGCTGCTCCCTCAATGCGGAATAGATATGGGGGCTTCCCAAAATAAGGGTTAGCGGTTATATAGGGGTACATCAGGATATATCAGGTTTAGAGATTAGGTTTTACGGTTTCCCAATTAGGGGTACCTTTTTAGGGGTCCCTACAAGAAGGATCACAGCATATTGGGGTCTATAAAGGGGTACCCTGTATTTATGGAAACTACCATATCCACTGCGTCTCATCACTTGGCCAGAAACGATCCCAATGTTTGGCAACACGGCAATTGGCCACATCTGATATTGTCTTTATCCAGGCTTGCGGGTTAGAAAAAGGACAAGTTCTTCCCCACTCCGTTCACGACCCAGGGCAGACCCTTCGCCCTCAGGTATTGCGGCGGTCTTAAGACCTGGCACTCGACGCCAGCAACAAGGCGTCCGGGTTAGGGCTTGGGATTTTTTGGGCAAGTATATTTCGACGGACTGGCTTTATGTTGTCATCACTATAAGAGACTCTAGGAGGCTACCTGGTTGTAAGCTATGCGGGCCTCCCACAGCAGGCCTTTCGCAGTTGAAGGCCTGTAGTCCCCCTTAAGTAGATAGAACATGGGGTATATGGGGCTCTTATTATAATATACCTAAAGCCATAGTCTATTTACTTAAGGAGGACTATAGACCTGAAACCCTAAACCCTAAATAGTAGCTTCCATTTTCTTTTCCATTATCACTATATAACCCAATAATATATTCCATGTTCTATCTACTTGGGGGGTCTATATCAAGGGTTGATAGGAGGGACCCCTAGAAGGGACCCCTAATCCCATTACCTTATATAACCCTTATATAGGCCTTATATACTCCAAAATAACCAGGTAGTACCCATCTTCAACAAGCTACAAGGGTCCCCATTAAGGGTCCCTAAAGCCCCTAGGCTATAGGTCTCTGCAAGACTTGGTACGCAAGGTTTTGGAGTCTTGGAGTAGACCTATCCATGGAAGCGAAAGGGAGTTCTGCAACAGCGCTGAATAAAGGAACCCTACACCCTAAACCCTGAAGCCTTAAACCCTATAAGCCCTAAACCCTATAAGCCCTAAACCCTAAACCTTATAAGCCCTAAACCCTAAATGCGTCTTTTTGATGGACTGGCCCATCTCTTCGGGCGTAGGCGCCTCCACCCTCCGAACCCCAAGAAGGCACGCATAACTTGGGTTGGGCCCTGTCCCACTGATAGTGGTATACTAGGAATATATACGGACCCCAATATAGTTGCCATTATCTCTTGTGGTCACTATTTGTGGGTGGGGGCCCAACCCAACACATAACATCAGAAACACAGAGCAATTCATCCCAACAAGTAGCGCCTAAGCATCATGGGGGTTGGTTAAAATCTGGGGTACCGTTTTGGGGGACCCTATAGTAAGGATTAGAATAGATTGGGGTCAGCCTATGTCATTAGGAAAACTACCTTGTACACCCTGAGCGTAAGGTCCTGAACCTAGTCTCTAATCCCTAGGCTCTTAATCAAAATTCCCCGATCCCAGAGCGGAAGCTTTTGCCTGCGAGGCGCGCTGAAAATCCCAACATAACCCAGGTAACTCCCGAAAGCTTTGCAGCGAACCCATCTTTTGAAGAGTCCTACACATGAAGCCTTTGACAAAACTGGGTGCTGCTACCTGCGTGTGAAACTCAACCTGGGAGTTTCACAGAATGCTAGGCTTTAGCAACAAGGGTCTAGGGTTTCCTTTAGAAACACTAGAAAATATGAGGGGGTACAAGGGGATATAGGGTCCTCATCAATTGAGGGATTGTATGGGTAAAGCTTCTAAGACAGTCCCATCCATGCATCCCGAAACTAATCATCACCAACTACCGCGCGTGAGAATTTCCCTTAAGACCTTGTTCACTCCGACATATCTGTTGGGTCCGTATAGCTACCCCTTTGCTTAAAGGGACTTTACTGGGAACCCCAAACAGTGAACCCCAAGAATATAATACGAATATAATAGAGTATAAGGACCCTGGTAGGCATCATATTCCTAATATATTCCTACAACCCTAAACCCTAAACCCTAAACCCTAAACCCCTTATATATTCCTACTATATTCTTAGGGTTCCCTGTGTGGGGTGCCCAGTAAAGTCCCTTTATGGTTCATGAGTTTCCAGATAGCTAGGACCCCCTAGCCCCTTAGATGCTGGACCCTGTTTAGGGTTTAGGGTTTAGGGTTTAGGGCTAAACCCTAAAGCTTAAACCCCTTAATCGATGTGCCTGCCGCAAGGCCCATTGCAGGGTCGCAGCTGCTTCTGCGGTCCCGTACAAGGAGAGCCTCCGTTCCTGGCGTGAGTGCTTGTGTGTGTACCCTCAACTCTAAATCCTAAGAGTTTAGGGGTTTAGGGTTTAGGGTTGAGGGATTTAGTGGCCTAGGATTTAGGGATATATACCTAGACCTTGGGTACTGCCCCCACCCTGTACCAGTCTAATTTAGGGCCCAACCTATACCCTTGACCTGTAGGTATATTGCGATACACTACTGTTATGCCTAGTGCTTGGTATTTTGGGGTAGACCATGGGATATTACCTTAGTCATTCCCCCTTACAGTAACTGTTTCCACAATAGGTAATAGGAGTTACAATACCCCTAGAAACCTTTTAAGCACAGTTACCGTGAGGGAGAATGACCAAAGGCTGTTACCTTATGACAACTTGGTTTTCTACCTACACAGTCTATCATTCCAAAGTTTACCCTCCGTTTGCACCCAATCATCAAGACATACTCAAATATTTTGAGTTTATATATATATATATACATGTACCCGCCAAAATGATAGAATTCTTGCTGTCAGGAAACCCAAATTCTTTCAGACCCCATATGCTACAGCAAAGATGAAGCGCTTGTCACCAGTTGCAGTGGGCTCCTGCTGTCTGCCACGATTTCGCGGTGCCGTCTTTGGACACCTTCGCAGCCGCACTCCTGCTACGCTCGGGGCTCACACTCTTGGGTTTGCTATTGACTGCATATGAATGGCGGGGCCTTTCTTGTGGGATGCATAAATGGACGCTTATCCTGATAGCAGCAGACCGCCTTAGCACCTGTTTTTGCGGTAAAGTTACCCGGTGGTTGTAACGACAGCTGAATGAAATCTATGGCTCGTGAATCGGCTAGACTCTAGACCTATCTATGGCCTATGGCCTCCGAAATCATCGTGGGTGAAATGGAAAACACGCTTTTGTTGAGAGCTACGTACTGTCCTACTGCCACCATGGTCACCATGGCCATTATTACCACCGCCAAAGAAATTGCCGCTGCCGCTCCCGCCACTGCCGTTGGCTGTACTGCTACGTGGGCATCATCGTGGCACTGCTACGTCCTTGTTACTCCCAGGGCGAGTAGCGATGTATGTTTTGAGTGCTGCTGTCTTTAGGTCAGGTCTATGCGTCAAGTGGTAGGAGGGGACCAAGCGTGCTAATGTCGACTGAAGGCTCCTTACGCGTGCGGTTGCAGTAAATCATGGTCATGAGCTGCACACCCTACACTTTAGGACGACCTCTCATTGGGCTGTAGGGGGTTTAGGGTTCAGGGATAATAGGAATATACGAAGACCCTCATAGTCCACATTATCCCTTATAGCCATGATTACAGGGTGGGGGGTGCCACCTAACCTACACTTTGAACTCTCAAGAGCAAGCCATGACATGCCCAAAACCGTCTGCTTTGAACCCTAACCCTCTCTCTCCAGAATATAAAACCCCCCCCACCGCCCAATATCAAATTCTCTCATTATGTGGTCAATTACAAAATAAGTGGGGAAAATTCAATATGGGGGTTTATATTAGGGTACAGGATTACAAACTCCAAACCTAGCCAGCAAGCATCCGTCTCCTCCCACGCAGACCATTCGGACCTCAGTCGAATCTGGTAGGAGGTGCTGGGGTTTCGAGTCCGGGGTTGTGTGAGCCAGAACCTAAACTCCAAAAAAAAGTTGCTATATCGGGGATTATGTGGGGAGTCTTATGGGGATTATTAAGGGGGATACTTGGAATGTAGACTGTAACCCCGTAATCCTCTATATAATCCCAGTTTCCATTTCATTTTCCATGTTCTTTTCGATTTGATTCTCCAATCTTAAGGGGGATACTCGGACTTTAGATGATAGATCATGTAGCAATTGGAGTTGGGAATCCTCAAGGGTTCTCCTTAGACGCCCAGTGCAATTCAAAAACCTCTGGACTGTTCTTGGGCAGTGTAGCGTTCACGGGGGATGCTTGAATCAAGTCTTCACATCATTTACCACGACTGAGAGGATACAATAATCTTACTTTATGTCGGGGACTACCTTATCCCCTATTTAAAGCACCGCTCACCTGAAGGTCTGGAGAATGCTCCGACCGTGCACTTTGCATTCCAAAAAATTGAGCCGGAACCCACCCTAAACCCTAAACCCCAAACCCTGAACCCTAAACCCTAAACCCTAAGTTCTTCAGTCCTTTGGGATGAAAGCAAGTAGATTCCCACGGCACCCCTACATAGGATCCCTAGGGTACCCTTAGAAGGGAGCCCTAGGGTTTCTCAGAAGGCTTGTCACGGGTTGAACTGTAAAATCCGCAACCTACATATGTATATACATCTATGTGTATGTCTGTATATATACATACATAATCATACATATACAGATGTATAATAGGTCCCCACACACACACACAGCGCTTCTATCTCATTTTCCGTTTGGTTCGCCATGGTTTAGTCATATAAGTACACATGGGCTACCATGTCCCCAAGACAAGTTTACCTAGAGAAGCCCAGACCTTTTTTGAAGAATGCGTAAAGATTCCCAAGCAATAGATACGATTTTGTTAGGCATGTTGCTTCCTGACCCAAAAACCTAAACCCCAAAACCTAAACCTGGAACCCTAAATGAGCGTCCCGACCAAACGCAGTCCGCTACAAGAGCGCCGTTGTCGCACTTGCCGAGGTTGCAGCCGTGAATCTCCTGTTAGGGTCAAGGGTCTATGGTTGTTTGGGTCTATGACCCACAGGGTTCATGCAGGTATATAGGATAGGGCTTAGGGTTTGGGGTTGGGGCTTTAGGGTTTGGGGTAGGAATAGAGCATATTGACCTGGCTCTTCCTGAGGACCATTCTTAAATTCTAACTTCCAAGCCTGCAACAGACGTGATCTGATAAGGTTTAGGGTTTAAGATTTTAGGGTTCAGGCTTCGGGGTTTTAGGGTTTAGGGTTTTGGGGTTCCGAAACACTCTACCATACTTATACGCGGATTACGGTGGTGGATAACCCTAAGCCCAAATGCCTGAATCCCTGAAATGCGTTCGTACTTCTGGATTCCTTATATAGCCCACGTTTCGGTTTCATTTAATGTGGACTCCTGATTAGTGTAGCCCCCCGCCAAAACAACCAAACAACAAAAAAACAAACGGCACCCCGAACGAATCTGGATCCTAGGTTTAAAAACAGTCCAATTGGAGGGATCAGGATCGGCTCGGTAAGAGATGAAAAGGGTGTTCCTATAGACCCTCCTCCTACCCTCTATTTTGGCCTAAGTACCCACTATTAGGGACCATATATCCCCAATTAAGGGTACAAGGAGGGTCCTGGTTAGAAGGCATTTAGAATTGTTTCTATTGAATTATTCTCAGATTTTTTGGCCGCGCAACTTCGCACAGTTAACGGCCCCCAAATCATTTTATAGGGGAGCTGAAAAATTTCGGCAAAGCTTCGCACAATTGAGGCCCCCCACACTAATCGGGATCCAACATTACCTATCTTCCCATTATATTCTTCATTATTGGGGTAATATCCCTAAGCCCTACTAAACCTCCAGGGATCTTCTGGGATCCGAGCATCTTGCTCAGGACTTGGGGTTTACGGCTCCGTGTTTCGGGAACCACCTAACCACGCCCTCCATACAATTTTCCCAGAAGGTCCCCCTTGATTTACCTTATCCCTAAAACAGGGCCTAATCCGAATTAAGGGGGAACCTGGAAGGGGGGGAGTATGGAGAGGGTGATTAGGGTAATCAACTCATAAAAAAAAACCCAGACCCGAAACACCAAGTCCCAGACCCTAAACCCTAAACCCTAAACCCTAAGCCCTAAACCCTAAACCCTAAAGCGCACCAACCAGGCCTTCTGCTGGCCATGGCATCCTGTGGATGATGCCTTGGGGCTCTCATGATGGGCTCTCAAAGCACCTAGATTTGGAGGTTTCCCAACCCTACTGTCCCAGCCTAGGGTTTAGGGTTTAGGGTTTAGGGGGGTTTCCCAAAATTAGGAGTACCTTTTTGGGGGGTCCCCACTATAATGGAGAATCAAATGGAAAAGAAAATGGAAAATGAAATGGACACTGGGGTTATATAGGGGATTATAGGGATTAGAGTTTCCTAACATAGGAGTACCCTTTTGGGGGTCCCAATAATAAGGATTATAGTAGTTTGGGGTCTGTATTGGGGTCCCCTTATTTTGGGAAACTACGATTTGGGTTTAGGGCTTTGAGGTTTGGAGTTTAGGGGTTTGGGGTTTAGGGGTTTGGAGTTTACAGGTTTGGGGTTTAGGGGATTTGGATTTAGGGCTTTTGAGGTTTGGACTTTTGGGGTTTGGGGTTTAGGGTTTTTGGGGTTTAGAGTTTTGAGGTTTGGAATTTAGGGGTTTGGGGGTTTGGGGTTTAGGGGTTTGGGGTTTAGGGTTTGGGCTGTATATTGGGGATAATGGGAAACAAAGTGGAAACTGCTATTCAGGGTTTAGGGTTTAGGCAAAAACTTGGATGATCGTTCGACTTAGCTTAGCAAGTCTACCTACTGTTTCCAACGACCCTAATTACGAGCCCTATAACCCAACTTACTCAGTACACTTACAAAGTCAAGAGATCCTCTAAGTAAACCCTAAACTCTAAACCGTAAACCCTAAACTCTAAACCGTAAACCCTGAAGCACGTTTAGCGCTCAGGGCGTGGCAGATGCGTCATCATGTGGGGGTTTCTCATAATGGGCTCTCAAAGACCCACGGCTTAGGGTTTAGAGTTTAGAATTTAGAGTTTGGGGTTTAGGGTTTAGGGTTTGGGGTTTAGGGCTTAGAGTTTAGGGTTTAGGGTACTCACAGTCGAGGACTTAGGCCAACGGATCTACCTGGAGTCCAAAAATATGTAGAATAACGGCCGCCTGGGCTATCTTTTAGATTAATTTTAGATGCTTTGAGTTATCATCTTCACTACTTTTGAGGTTCAGGTAGAGTTCAAAGCCTTTAGAGTTTAGGGCTTAGGGCGTAGGAATCGGCTTAGGATGTGAGGTTCGAGCGTTAGGGCTGTACGGTTTAGGAGCTTAAGGTCAAAGGCGTATTCTTCCGAAGCGGTTAGAAGTCCAGGAAGGGCAGCTATGCATTAAGGGTTTAGGGTTTAGGGTTGATGTAGATTTGCGTTAAGAAGGAAACCCTGTTATTTACAATATACTCATAACATGGCAACTTCAATTAAATTCCTTAACAGCAACCCAGAAAAGGGTGTATCCTCTACCAAACTGAACCTGAGGAATCCAAGCTTGCTGACATGGTTGTAGAAGGGGCTTAGATGGGTTTAGGGTGTATAAGGCTTCTGGTATAGGAGTATACTTGGATGATCGTTTGACTTAGTAACTCTACCTACTTTCCCTATAATACCCCTATTATGAACCCTATAGCCCAGGTTACTAAGTCCTCCAAGTCGGGGTATACGTTTATAGGGTAAAGGGTGTAGCGTTTATGGTTGGTCTTGTGAGGAAATCACGTGGAAGAGACATGGAAAATGCCATGAACATTCGGTTTGCAAAGGGCTTTGCAGGGTTCGTGTTCACCTGTCAATGCCAAGACTTTGGTAACCTCATCCTGCAAGATTAGGAGTCTATGACACTCGGTCAAACATATGAATAATTCCCACAATTAGGGTTTATTCTGGTACTCCTAGATATTAGGTGCCGCAATATATTCAATAAGCAAAAGGTGCTCAGGACCAGGACATTGAGAATAACCCATATGAGCTATAGTCTAAACTCCTCGTATCGCCCTTAATAACCCCTATAAGAGTCCCCTATATAATCCCCTCTAGAACCCCCCTTTAAGGAGCTTAGACTATAGTTCACATGACCATAGAAAAGCTCAGCCAGAATCTCCAACAACCCAAAACCCTAAACTTACAGGAAACCCTGAACCCTAAACCCTGATGTGGTTCACACGGAGCTTGTTGAAAAGAAGTGCTTTTAGGTCTTGAGAGATGTACGGGAACTTTAAGGGCTCACTTAAGGATTAAGGACTGTCTTGAACAACCGCATTTTAGTGTTTGGGGTTTATAACACCTAAACTCTAAATCCTGAATCCTAAAACCTACATCCTAAACCCTGAAGGAAGCCCCATGGCTAAAAAGATTCGCATGTCAGCCAAGTTGCATCCATTGCTCGGACGGCGGTCTAGCCGCACATCATCATCTGGATGATCCCGATGTCTTTGATGCTCCCTTCTACACCCCTAGAAACCCTTAATTTGGCCTTATTCAACAATGAAGAAAATTGACACTAATCCCAAAGCGCCAACCTAGTCATACAACTTTGCCTTGGGGTTCTCACGTTCAGGCTCATCTTATCGGGCACGAGACTATGTAGTTGCGAGCGTTCTGCGCCTAAACGTGCGTTTTGCTGATATCCTGTTACAGATGGAGTTAGATGGCAGTAGCTGTGACAAACAGAATGATGATATCGCTAATCTGTCATGCTGGCATGCTCACATGCTGTTGTCAAAAGTTTTAAAAGGGCACCCTGTGCAGAGACACTGTGAGCAATTGTGTGCGGATTCTCGGAATGAAGTACCCATCCTGAACTCTGGGAATATGACAAGACTAGCTTGGAATTGAAACGTGACTGCCTTGAAGACATCTGCGTCAACATCCAGTGTCGAACGCATGTCTGTAAATCGCGGCTCTAAGCTAACAAATAGTTCACATCTGGAGATGACATCTTCTTTGCGCACATTCTCAAGACATGATTCAAGCAGCGTGAACAGCATTGATACGGGAGCATGTGATACCGGAAACTGCAAGTTCCTTCTTTGGGCTCTGGCTTGTACAGTGCATACACCCTATAGCCCCTTACACAAGCCCAGTATCCATTTCATCTTCCATCTTCGCTTCCACTTGGTTCTCCATCATCGGAATGATACTCCGAAGCCCTAAACCCTAAATAGTAGTTTCCATTTTCTTTTCCATTGTCCCAATAGAACCCCAACGATATATCCTATCATACTATAGTAATTTCCACGTTCTTTTCCACTACTGTTGATGGAGGAAATCTTGCACCACCTTAGGTCCTTAAAGTCCTGGGAATTGCAGTAACCCTAAACCCTAAACCCGTTTAGGGACTCTAGGTGGTGCATGATTTCATCCCTTAACAGTATCATCAATCTTTAGACCTACCTCGAATTATGCTGGGAGGCCTGGGGCTAGCGACTCAAGAACTATACAGGGTTTAGGGTTTAGGGTTTAAGGTTTAGGGTTTTGGGTGTTGGGTTTAGGGTGCAGCGGTATAGGGTTTAGGGTTTAGGGGTTGATATTAAACTCTTGGGTCCTGCCCCCACCCATTCACAGTCGATAATATAAGGGTCATAATAAGGGCTACGCATATAAATGTTATCCAGCGGTTAGTGGGCAGTACCCAACTGAAATGTTCCACGACCTTATTATCCCTAAGGGTCCAAGTACCCAATAATCATATACTTACCCAACACCTGTCCTATAATCACTATTACCCAATACCCAAGTACCTAATTATTGGATACTTGGACCCTTAGGGTATACAAAAGCACGAGAAAAGCTTCAGGATTTTAGGGCCATGCAGGATTTCGAACATCCACATTATCTCCTAGATACCTAACCTCCTACAAACACCACAGACATCCTGGATACCTTTTAGGAATGGCGGTTTAGGGTTTTGGGCCTAGGGGAAGAGGAGTAATGGGAAATATATTAGGGTCCTCTTCTCCTCCTATTGTGCCACTACTACAATGCTGGCTTCCACCTAACCCAGACCCCCAAAGGGATCTAAAAATTAGAACCCCTAGAAGACTATGAGGAATTATATAGGGACTATATAGGGGTTATGATGGCTTTATATAGGGGATCTAATTTTTAGATCCTCCTAGGGGTCCGGGAAAGTATCCTCTTCAAAGGGCGATAGGGTTAAGCGCTTCGGGACCTCCGGATCAATCCCCGAGCCATTTTAGGGTTTAGGGGCTCGATCTTGGGAGTCCCTATCCCTAAGGGTCCAGGGACCCAAATAATAGGGTTTTAGGGCCCAAATTCCATTGATATTATGGCATGTGGTGCCTGAGACCCTATATTTTGGGTCCGTAGACCCTTAGGATATTGATGCCCTTGATAAGTAGGTTCGAACTGCTTACCAACCCCACGGGTCCCTTTGGGAGGTCCCATTGTAAGCATTATCGGGAGAAAAAAAAAAGGGTCCATGTTCGGGCTCTACTTATGGAAACTACCGTATCCTAAATAGTAACCTAGACTAGAACCAAAAGGGTCCCCCCTTTTTCAAGATATCTTTTTTCTATAGAGAACTTAGGAGCCCCCCAAAATAGAAAAAAGGGCCTACTCAACACTCCTAGAAGTACCAACAGAGACGAGGAGTTTACAGACTAACTACTGCTGAATTCTGTGTGCATGTGTTAGTTCTTCAAGATCTACCATGGCCAAACTTCGTAGCAATAGGACTATGCCCTAAACCCTAAACCCTAAACCCTAGCGCAATCCCTGACTCTGATCCCTAAAGTCCACCCCAAACCCCTCGGCCTAAACCCCAAGTCCACAATTCCCTACACCCAAATCGGAGCCCCCAAGCCCAAAACTCTGATCCCAAAGTCCAAAACCCTAATCCCTAGGTAGACCGGAAACATGAACTCGGAGTTTGGACTATTTACCCATGTCAGGACTGCAAGAGGGGCGAGCCATTCACGCCTCGGTCTTGTCCTCCGAGCGCTTTGCGCGCTCTCGGTAGAAAGCCAGAGCAAATCGCACAATGAGCGTCATGCAGACCCCCTTAGTACTGGGGATCCCCTACTATGCCATTCTAGGTTCCCCATGAACCAGGCTTATTGGGATACCCTAAACCCTAAACCCAATTAAGGCTACCACAGGAAGAACCTTGGGGATGGGGGTTAGTAGGGGAACCCGTCATCAGCAGTTATGATGACCCAAGAGCCCCCAAAAGGGGGTCCGACTACTGGGGGTTCATGTTTTGGGGGAGGGTAGGATTGGCTTTGGCGGTTTTTAGCTTCAGGGCTTTGGGTTTCGGATCCCGTGTTTTTGAGCGCAGGATTCAGGCTGCAGGGTTCAGACACAGTAGAGACCAACAACATTTCACAGCTCAGACAACTCTGCTGTTTGCAACTTCCGTGACATGTGCCGGGCATGGCTGCGCGTATGAAGGAGTCCTACATGCGCAGATCATTGGATATCGGTTGGGTACTGCGGCAGTATCAGTCTATAATAGGTGTCATATTACAAGGCTGTAATAACTATCATTGTAATTCTTATACAGCTGTTACTGTGTGATCTGGTTCAGCAGCTGGTCAGTCATCCTGGAACAAAGCCAAAACCTTGTTCTTATGTATCAGTGTGTTTCGGGCGTCCCCAGTAGGTTGTTGAACCCAGAAGCCTAACAGTGAGCCAATGCTTTGAGAATCAATGCTCAGCTGGTTGTAAAAACACTTCTTTCGGCGATGACCTGCTGTTGCCGTGGTCTTTAGATCTCTTACGTGGCATTTCGTGGATCACGCGTCAAGATGTACAAGGCGGGCAGACAACCTATAGTGACTATAGTGATCCCTGATACCTACTTTTCCCCTGGTGCTCCCTAGCGCTCCTATGCTTCCCTAGGTATCCGCGCTAAAGCTCTGAACGCTAAACCCTAAGCCCTAGCCTGCCAACCCCCCTTAACCCTGAATCCCTGAACCTTAAACCCCTACATCCTAAATGCATAAACCCTGAAGCCTAGACCCTAAACCCTGAACCCTAAACCCCTAAACCTCAAGCCTTAAATCCGTCAACCCCCCTCTGAATGATATTGAATCAGACCTATTCTCACACTTTGGGTTGAGGGCTTCGGCCTATAGATGCGGGCCTCCCAGCATCCCTACTTAGGTTAGGGTTTAGGGTTTAGGGTTTAGGGTTTTATATGTAGGCAGTTGCACAAATGGCTCCGGTGGCCATTCAAACCTCAACATTACGCGCCCCCTTCCCCCGGCCCCAACCCCCTTGATCTTGTCAACAGCATTCCACGGTTCATCTGAGGCACCGCGGCCAGCCCAGATATTATGAAGAGCAGGAGATTCCTTTGGTTAGGCGAATGGGGTGTGGGTTTACTTACTGATGCTTCATAGGGAACAAGGGAATATGATCCCTACGTATTCCGTAAGTAACATATTCCCTTACTTCCAACTAACCCCCAGTAAGTAAGGGGCTGGGGGTGAGGTTAAGGGAGAGTGTGTTGAGGGTTTCCCAAAACCCTTTTCGGCAAGGGTTGGAGCTCATTTCTTAGGAAGGTTTGCGACCTGCTGTAGAAGCCTGAACAACAACTTACTGCCGCTTA
This sequence comes from Balneolaceae bacterium, assembly GCA_965242845.1. Classification (GTDB taxonomy): domain Bacteria; phylum Bacteroidota; class Rhodothermia; order Balneolales; family Balneolaceae; genus RHLJ01. Next base: position 1,670,551 of record CBDETC010000003.1, on the reverse strand, counting down.
GTAGAGAATTAGGACATTGAGTATGTAGGGCTTCTATGGGCATTATACTCTCCCTATTCCTATGAATCCCCAGTAAGATTACCAAGATCATTCAATCATATTGAGCGCATGCTCTTCTTACAAAGCACCTTAACCAAAAACAAACGGAACTCCGCCGAGGCCCCGCCTCGGAGTGTTGAGAACCCTTTACAACCCGACCTCCTAAACCACAAACCCTAAACCCTACCTGACAGGTCCATCTGCCTCCAGACAATGAGAGAGGACCAGAGGATTTCCTTGTGCAGTTACTTATATCAGGGAGTTTTTCTCTGTACCCTCAGGGTTTGTACCCTTGGGTGTTGGGCCCCTAGACCATGGAATATGGCCATTAATAAGGGTATTTGGGACCCAAAGCATTAAGGGTACAAACTTAAAGTCTTTGATTCTATCGAGTTTAGGGTTCAGCATTCTACGGAGCAAAAAAAGCCCTATGCCCCAAAAGCCCCACGGTTGAGGGTTTAGGGACTAGAGCCCTTGAAAGCAGAGGCTATCCAAGGCTAAACGCCTAAGCCCTAGCCCCAGACCCTCGACGTCACAACCTAAACCCGACACCTTAAATCCCGCCCCTTAGTATCATGTACGGCATATTCCTGAATCCAGTGCCCCATAAGGTCCATGTAGCTGTATAGTACATACATGGGCCTGGCCCCCAAAGTAATTTGATGGGAACCTCTGTGGGTCCTGAGTGCATATTAACGATGGTAGGGTTAAATCCATGGTCGGCCAACTTGAAAATTCCCAAGAAACACTACACTCAACAAAGCCCAAACAAACAGAAGCATGCCTGGCACACCGAATTCCTGGGACCACTACATAAACCCAGTTTCTATTTCATGCTACGTTCTCTTTTTTCATTCTCCACTATAGGATTGAATGTCACTGAACCCTAAGCCCCAAACTAATGCCTAAACGGAAATCCTAGACCATAAACCCCAATCCCCCAACTACCCTGATTTGAGAGACCCTATACCCTGCATACCTCTACATAACCCCATAACCCCTATGTATTCCCTATACACCCTTGAAAGGTACCCCCACAGGGACAAAACCCAAGGCTCTGGGTCACGGCGGACTGTGCCCAGTGCAGGTCGTTGGCGAGAAGGCAGGTTGTAAGCCCTGTGATCACCTGAAATTTTCTCAAAAAGGGGGTACCCTAGGGACCCCAGGGGATGTATAGGGATTATATGGGGATTCTGGGGGTCCTTATTAGGGATTGTATAGGGATAATATTGAGAAAATACCCACCTGAGGCTTGCCCAAAAGTAGGGGTTTAGGGTTTAGGGTTTGTCCCAAAATTCGAGTTCCCCTGGCTATAAAGACGCATTGGGGTTCTATAGGTGTATATAAAGATGTACAGAGTTTAGGGTTTCCCAGAAATACGGGTACTATTCTTTGGGTGTCCTAATCGGGATTATAAAAAGTTTGAAGGTCAAAATGTGGGTGCCCTGCTTTATGGCAACTACTGTCTGGGTGTAAGTGTAGGGCTTAACGCTTTAGGGCTTAAGGCCTTAAGGTTTTAGGCCTAGGGTTTTTGGAGTTCAGAGGTTTAGGGGCACTTTGGGGAGCCTAGGATAAAAAGGGATTATTTACAGATTGCAGGTTTAGTGTTTAGGGTCTATTACAGATTAGGTAGGGGTAGGTTTGAGACACTTCCACTGAAGTTCCCAACCTTCTACTTGCACAAACTAGGGTTTCAGGCTTCAGGGACTGGAGTGTAGGGTTGAGGATATTTTAATCCGTCCTGAAATCCTGTAAAACCTGGAAACTCGACATAAGGAGTGCAGGGGTGCAGCACGTTGAGCTTTCAGGCGCTTAGGGTTCCTTCAACCAAGTTTCGGGCTTACTCCTTCCTATCTGGTTTGTGGCGCCGCTCATCCACACACGAGAAACTGGCCCGAAATCTTGCGACTAAAAGGTCGTACGTGCAACAAAGGTAGAGCAAAGACTTTCCAAAGTACACATGCAAGGATACTACCAACATTAAAGGGAACAAAAGAGAAGGTGCTTTGGCCGCAATATGGTCTGGATGGAGCTGGATGTGGGTTGTTACCCGCATGGAAATCTTCAATCTCCAAGGTATCTCCCTAAACCCTTCTTCCAAACCTGCAAACAAATCAGGCTATGTAAGCCTTCCAAACTGCTCCAGAATCCCTGAGCCCGAACCAGAAAAGTCTCTACACCCAACTCCCCAAACTCTCCAGCCCTAAACTTGAAAAATAATCCTAGGCCCTACAACCACACGAAAAAGACAGAAACAACCTCCAAACACTCATCTTTACATCTGGAAAAAATTGAGATCCTGGTGACAACTGCCAGCACCAAAAGGCCCATCTCCAAATTGTTGTCTGCATCTGCCTGGCTTGCTCATGGGTAGGGATAGGGTTTTGGGCTTAGGGTCTATAGGGTTCACTTGAAAGGGTTTTGGGGTAGGATAGGCCATGTCAGGCTTTTTAAAATTAAACATGAGAAGAAACATGGCTACAAAGCGTGCTACTATGTTAGCCTTTGGCAGGAGCTTTGTGCAGTAGCGGATTTGGCTAGCATCTGTTGTTTTCACCCTAAACCCTAAACCCTAAACCCCTATGATTTTAGGCATCAGATCGAGCGCCACAGGAGTCACTACGTGACCGCCAATGAGGAATAAACCCTAAACCCTAAGCCCTAAACCCTAATTAAACCCTATACCCTAGACCCTCAACCGAAGCTGCACCCATAGCTGCAAACTGGCAAGATTCACTGGGTCGGGCTCAATCCCTGGGCCCCTCAACCCCAAGCCTGAAGCCCGACACCCTACTGTAACCCCAAACCCTAAACCCGGCCCAAACTGCAAACCCCACAGCCCGCGTAACAGATTACAATATTATCGGTACCCTGACCCCCGGGGTTTAAGGAGCTAGTAACTCTAGAAAGCTTAGGCAAGGCGTAGTCGGATTAAACAATGTGTGTGAAGCGGGGTGGGTACTTTTGGGACGGATAGCAGAACCTAAACCCTCACCCATAAACCCTAAATCCTAATCCCTAAAACCTAAACTCTAAACCCTTCCAACTTCACAGCCTTGTAGGGCCGGTACCAGAAGTAGAGCACCAGTGAAGTGATCAAAATCAAATTCACAAGTGTCATCTGCAGCGCCTCAAGGCAGGGCCAGGAGATTGAATGTCTGGGTGGGTATTCAGGGGTTTAGGGTTTAGGGATGACTGAGTAGGTATTCGGTACTGCCCCTTCAGGCAGCGTTATACATTAGAAAAACACGACGCTATAGGAAATCACTGGTTATGCCTTCGGTCTGCGCTGCTCACTTTAACCCCAGGCCCCTTGGTAAGGTTTAGGATTTAGGGTGCCGCATCCCTAACAACATTGGACCCCACCCCACCTGCTGAGATGTTCACCAAAAACGATATTATTGCTTCCACCTCAAACTTAAATGGCAGCCCCCCTGCCCTTGTCCTGAATGACACAAGACGCAGGCGCCTATTGATGTATAGACAGGAAGGTATTGGAAGACTTCCGCCTATTGAAATTATCATGAAAAGGCAGTTCATGAGGTTTCCATGGAGCTCTCGTCTAGTTGATACCTGTCTGTATTGTTTCCAGTCAATAAGTCAAATTAGAAATCTTTATCTAAACCAATACTTTAGGTGGACCCCCCACCATGTAATAGTGGCTACTATGGATAACAACTCCTGTATTCCTATTCTACCACTGTTACTGGGTGGAGGGTCCTCCTAACCAATACTACTGGTGATACCGCAGTACCAGGATGAAGATGATGACAACGATGTTAATGCAAAATGAGTACAATCAATCCAGTATGGCTAACTAATATTCATGATAAAGATGCCTAAACCCTAAACCCCTGAACCCTAAACCGCACCCCAAAGAGGGAGCAAAATGAAAGCTTTGCCTATACAACCCCCAGTTAATCCTTGTCTAGGATTGAGGGTTTAGGGCTTGGGGTCTAGGGCTTAGCATTTAAGATCCCTATGTAATCCCGACGCCCCTGCAACCCCTATCATACCTTGGGAACTGCCCCCACTCAGTCAGTATCAGTCAGATCATAATGATATAGTTACACATAGCCGCGTGTACTACCCGCATGCTAAACTATTACTGGGTGGGGGCTGTAGTCAAATGATAAGGCTCCAACCCTGAACTACTAGCTGCTCTTAGCCCCCCACACCCCCAAACCCTAAACTACTCTAAGACCTAAACCCTAAACCCTAAACCCTAAATCCTCAACCGAGCGCCGGCGAGAGGGTGACTGGCAAAATGGTGGTGACCAGGGCTAGGAGCATCTTCCGCACGAGGCGTTCCACCTTTGGGGGGTGTTAGGGTTTAGGGTTGAGGGTTTAGGGTTGGGATTTAGGGTGTAGGGTCGGGGTTGGGTTCAGGGCTTACGGCTAGGTAGGTATAGAAATTACATAGGGGTACAGAAGGTCCAGAGATAGAACATTTAAAGTCAAATGAGTAGTGTTTTTCGGTGGTTGAACCCAGTAAGATTATATTCCTTATATAAAATACTATACCCCAAAAGAGGGATATAATCTTACTCTATGTTGGGTACCATAGTATCCCCAAATAAAATACTACTCAAATGGAAAAGAACACGGAACATGAAATCAAAGTTGGGATGATATAGGGACTCAGGGTTTAGGAGCTTGGCAGGCATCTTACCGAATAGTCGTGCAGCCTATTCTTGGTTCGGTTCTATGGATCAGGGTGCGGTGCTTTGGGAATAGGAGATAGGGCAGTAGGATAAGGATTTTTTCGGAGCTCAAAGTTCAAAACCTTCCTGGCGTACAAGGTTCAGGGTTTACACAAGGTTGAGGGAGGGTAATTCATGCGTTCTACATACGTCTATGCAGGGTTTGCATGAATGTTGCCAGCATGTGTTCAGGCGCTTTTAAAGAGGTCCGAAAGTCTTCGCAGGAAATCTTGAAACACCGTCATGAAGCGATGTGAGAAGTGCTTGTTTGGGTGGAAACAGGTAAGATTGCATTCTTTTTGAATACTATACCAAGAAGGAAGATACAATATCTCTTTCCCTTGAGGACCGCGGCCATAGAATATCCATCCAAATTACCATTCGCATGAGCACTTCAAGTCGAGCCGCAGCACACTATTATCCTGGTTAGTGGGGCTCCCAAACATAGGGACTGCCGAGTAACCCTGAACCCTACCTAAACCCTAAGCCCCCAGACCCAAAACCCTGAACCCTAAACCCTAAACCCTAAACCCTAAACCCCAAACCCTAAACCCTAAACCCCCAGACCCAAAACCCTGAACCCTGTATAACATCAGCAATCCTTCAGGCTTCCCCCTACAATCCAATCTACATTAACCTCTGACGGTTCGGGGGTTGGTGTTTTCACTAAAAGGGTTAAGGCGTAGATAAGGCCAGCTTCCATTTCAGTTTCCATCTTCTTTTTATTTTGAATATCCATGCTGTAAGGTACATGTAAACCCCAACATCTTCTATGTTGGGCGTCAGAGTCTGTTAGAAAATATGGGGGGGAATTCGTGATGTCAATAAGTTCAATCTTCTACAGTAGAGGGTTTGGGCTCTTTAGATTTCTTGGGCTTTCGTGCAGTTGGGGAATAGGGGCCTTTCCAGCTTTGCTTCAGTCTAGGGGTTTGGGGCTTTGATCAGTTTACCCCTAAACCCGACACCCCAAACCCCTAAACCTCGAACCCCTCAACCCTAAACCCCTAAACCCTAAACCCTCAATCCTCAACCCTAAACCCCTAAACCCTGAATCCTAAACCCTGAATCCTAAACCATCTGGGAGGGTTGATAAGTTCAGGATTGGCAAGGCTTAGTTATGCTACTCGAGCTTTGGGAGTCTCAGGAAATTAGGCCAAACACAACCCAAAAACCTACAGCCCCCCCAAAGTAGACAGACTATGGGATATATGTGGACCTTACTATAATGTACCCAAAGCCATATTCTATCTACTTAAGGGGGACTATACCCCTAAGCGCTAAAGGCTAAGCCCCTAAGCCCGAACCCTAAAACCCTACAAGGAATTCTAAAACATGGGACCCTCAAAGTGCCTCATGTTTGGGCTTGAGGCTCAGGAACATCATGGGTTGCCCCACTACCCCCCTCTGTACTACCCCACCCTAGGTCCCCTTAGTTAAGGCTATTGAAGGATAATTAAGCTTATGTAAGGTTCATTAAGGAAGAACTTTCGGGGGTTAGTAAAGGGGGTAGAAGTAGGGGAGCCCATGAGGCCACGCCAAGGCTCCCTGCAGCCCTTTCGGGTTACAGAGAGGTTGCACAGTGATCTATAGCACTTGCCGGGGGGGGGCTCCCATTTTGGACGTCCTCATAGGGTTAAGGGCTCAAGGCTTGAGGATGTGTTGAGATGAATTGTCCCAAAAGTGGTGAATCTAAAGAAGAACGAAATAGAAACTGGGATTATATAGGAGGATTTAAAAGCTCTAAACTCTAAACCTTAAACCCTAAACCCTAAACCTGGGTCCCCAAACCCCAAACCCTGAACCCTGAACCCTAACCCATCCCAGGGCCTCCCACACAGAGCACTCGGTCTTGTAAGCTTGCATCAGGTAGGACACGTGGCTTTCCGGGGGATCCTTCCTGGATTGCACCTGTAGGGTTTAGGGTTTAGGATTTAGGGTGTAGGGTTTAGGATTTAGGGTTTAGGATTTAGGGTTTAGGGCTTAGGATTTGGGAGTTTCTTAAAATAAGGGGTACCTATTTTGGGGTCCTCGTAATAAGGAATCTAATATATTGGGGTCTATATTGGTGTCCCCTTATTTAGGGAAACTACCATTTAGGGTTTAGGAGTAAGGGGCTTAGGGGTCTAGGGGATGGAAGCCTTAAGGGTTTAGGGTTTAGGGGAAGTCTGTTCGAGGTACTCTACACCAGGATGATACAGGCCATTTAGGACTTCAATGTTGGGAATTATTGAGCTTCTATATTACATGGCCGGCCGCCGAAACCATGGAACCTTCTACGTGGAGTCCATGGGTCCTCAAAAGCCAGTTATGATTCTATTCAATCTTAGGATGTGAAATTTGCGGTCACTTTTGTTCACCCCCCTAAGTTTAGGGTATTCCAAAAACCGGTCAAGATCTAGACCGCTCCCCATATGTATGGCAACCCCATATTTGACAAAGATCAGCGCACTTGGGCAGGGCTTTGGACATCCCGCAAACCCACTCCTTTAAGTAAGGGTTCATCGTTTAGGCAGAGGCTACATGGGATCTGATGTTTTGGGGAGGGTAGATTGGGATAAAAGTGCATGGTGTCCGGCTTGGGGTAGAAGTCTACTCCACGCGCCATGCAGAAAGGTTTTGCCATTCCTTTCTGTGTAAGATTAGATGACATTGCGCACTATGAATCTGCTCTTATCATGTCGGTCACAAATCGTTCAACCCTAAACCCTAAACCCTAAACCCTAAACCCTAAAGCTCAAACTCAAAGGCCCTGGTCATAATGAAGCTCCGGAACCTTAATCCCCCAGAAACCAATCCAGAATCCAAGTGTCCATTCCATTTTCCATGTTCTTGTGGAGTTGATTCCTCATCTTCCCCAATACATCCCCACATAACTTAAAGTGCATTAAAAAGAAGAACCGTATTTATACATCTTCAACCTTAAACCCTACTGTAACGTAACATTGATCTGCAGCATACAGATCTTTCGGCAGGAGAACTCTCTGAATTCTATCGTCAAGGGTTTGGAAGTTAAGGGTAGGGACTCAGATAGAGTGGAAGTACATATACCCGAAAAGTGAATGGCTGGCTGTTACCTACACAACTATTAAGATACACTGCCCGAAGCTGCACCTTTACCACGCACTTCCCCAGATCTTCAAAGTGCCTCCTCCCATCCCAGTGGAGCAAGCCATGCTGCTGAAACCTAAACCAAAGACCTTCAACAACCCTAAACCCTGCTATTGATATTATTATTACTATTTACTGGTAATTAGTACTTATATGAATATTAATATTAGCATTATTAGTAGCATTTTTATTATTATTGATATTGTTATAATCTAAACCCTCAAGCCCTAAGCCCTGAATCCAAGCTCCCTGGCCCCTCAAACTCGCAAACCCACCCACTCTGCAACCCTACGCCTCGGGTTTAGGGTTTAGAGTTTAGGGTTTAGGGTTTAGGGTTTAGGGTTTAGAACTCCAAACCTGGCAACGACCCTACTTTGTGGGACTCTGGGCTACTCAGAGTTTGGGGAACCTACTTCGAACAATACATGGTGGCTTTAGGGGGAGATTGCACATTAAATAACTCCAGAATTTCTGAAGGTAGACCCTAAAAGCCAAGCCAAGAAGCTACATGGATCCAGCTGCCCACCCCAAGCCTGAACTGTTGGGATAGTCTAGCTCTACAGCGCAGGTTTCAGGAGGCCTTCTTTGTCACCCCTTTTCCCTCCGCAACAGGTTTGTGACTTCCCCTCGCCGCTGGACCCCATTTCCTGGGCTGCTGTTAAGGAACTTAAATTAAGTTACTATATTGGGGAAACCTATTCATTACTATATATACCCATTATGGTAACTTAATTTAAGTTCCTTAACAGCAACCCAGCTTCAGCCTCCCCACCTGCACCTCAGGACCAAGGCGGCACTCACACTAGCGATTGATTTAGGGTTTAGAGTTTAGGGGTTTAGGGAACCCTAAACCCTAAACCGTGTAGCCATTGAAAGAAGGGGTATCTGGGCCCCAAAAGTAAGTAAGATAATCGCCCAAAACACCTAAAGATAGCCCAAAAGGCAATTATTCTACATACTGTTGGGGTTTAGGTAGTTGGGGAAGGTTTCTGAGGTTCAGGTCTTAAGGAGGTCCATGTAGGTATTGGCGTTTGTGGGCCGGGATTCGAAATTTGGGCTCAGAGCTTTCTGTAAGGGGTTAAACCCTAAACCGTAAACCCTAAACCCTAAACCGCGTGGTTCAAGGTCAACTTCCTAGAGTTTGGGGATCAGAGCTCAGGGTTGCAGGTGTGCGGTTTTTGAGGTTTAGGGGTTGGGATTCAAACCTTTGGGTTTAGGGCTTTGGATTTAGGGTTTTGGATTTCAGGCTTTGGGTTTAGGGTGCTGGTTTCAGGGTTTTTGATTTAGGGTTTTGGGATGTTGGGCTTTGGGATTTAGGGTTTTGGGATTTAGGGCTTTGGGATTTAGGGTTTTGGGATTTAGGGTTTTGGGATTTAGGGCTTTGGGATTTAGGGCTTTGGGATTTAGGGTTTTGGGATTAGGGCTTTGGGTTTAGGGCTTTGGGTTTAGGGCTTTGGGTTTAGGGCTTTGGGTTCAAGGTTTAGGATTGCCAACATGCCGTTTGGAAGGTCTCGGCACTCCCTATACACCAACGTGGGGGGACCTGGCCTAGACTACTATTTCCGGACGGAGGATTTGTGTACGCGGACCCGTGTTATCATTGGAACCGACTTCATGTAGCCGTAATAACACTAATTCAGGGGGCTCGCCATGCACTCGCAAAACAAAAGGCCCCTACAAGTGTTACTTTCAATGGAAGTAACGTGGGGTTGCAGTGCTGAGTATAAGACGTTCATGGTCAAAAACCGACAGGAAGTATACAACCATAATTCCTTTGGCTTAGGCATGTGGGTTGCTGAATCTTGTCTGTAGTCCCCTTAGAGCCCTAATTAATCCAAATCGTTTGTTTAATTGTTCCTTGTGGTTCTACTACAAACAAGTCCTCAGGTGATAGGAGTTGCAGGTTCACTCCAAACCCTCAAGGATAGACCCTGAACCCTAAACCAAGAAGCTTATACCCTAAACCGTTTCCATTTGATTCTCCATTGTCCCAATATGACCCAGTATTACTCACCCTAAACCCTAAACCCTAAAACCCAAACCCCTAAACCCCTAAGCCCTAAACCCCTAAACCTCTAAACCACAAGGACTTGAACCCTTAAGCTGCCAAAGCGGCAGAAAGCTGATGGAAATGCCAGCGAGGACAGCCCCAACGACAAACGCAGGCGGGCCAGGCGGGAGGAAGTCCAAGCGAAGCTCCTAGGGTTTATAGTCCCCCATAGTCCCCCTTAGGAATATAGGGTTTAGGGTTTAAAGGGTTTAGGGTTTGCCCACATATTCTATCTACTTAAGGGGGACTATACGGTATCAGGTTTCAATTTTAGGTTTCAAGGTTTGGGCAGTAGAGCTTAGGGTTCAGGCGGCCAGGCGGGAGGAAATTCAAGCGAAGTTACTTGCCCTCATGGGTTAATTACGATGTTGATGGGGGAATCTCCGACATTGCAGGTCGGTCTTCATGAGGAGAATTTGGCTGGCATCTACGGCATGACTAGTTTCGAGAAGCCTGTACTAAACCCGAATGCCAATACCGAACTCGTTTTGTGTTTTTTCCGAAATTAGACAGACATGCGGTGAAATAGACAATCCTGGATACAAGGGCTCCCGAAACGCAGCGTTCGTTTTGCTGAACCCCTAGCCCAAACCCTGCTCACCCCTACACCAACAATATAAATTGCCCGCAGACCGTACAACCCTCTAAGGGACCCCCGAACCCTACAAGGCAGTGTCCATTTTCAGTTCCATTATGCCTATGTACCCCTGTGCTCCATATATATATATATACCTAAACCCTAAACCCCATATATACATATTTACATAATATATATATATATATATATATAACCTAAACCCTAATCCCTATCATCCGAGGCTCGCCAAGAAGCTCACCCTCTGGCCGCAAGCGAAAGGCTACGAGGTACTTCCCGAAAGCCGCAGTGAAACTTGGCCTTGTTTAGGATTCAAGGTTTAGGGCTTAGGGTTTGGGGTTCAGAGCTTAGGGTACTTTAAGGGTTCAGGGTTTGGGGCTTAGGGTACTTGTGGTCGAGCCCAGTTTTAGTTGTAATGTTAGCCAATTTAAACTATGATAGTATATCAAGGGATTTAGAAGGCCTTTACTTGGGATATGTGAACAGGTATAAGCGAACTGGTTGTTAGCTTGGGCCTCCAACTAGGCATAGAAGAGGAGTCCCAAGAGGAGTCCCTCTTACTAGTTCCTTACCGATGGGGGGGGGGAGGGGCGGGTCGTATAATTAAAAACAGGCACGATATCTAACAATGACCCTATTCAGACAGTTGTAAGTTATACAGAGATCTAAACTTTGACCCATGGTCAGGAATTTAAGGTCTCCACGATTGGATACCCAGTATATACGCTCACCAATATTCTCAAAGGACTCTATTCTAGATAGACTCACCAATAACCGGAATTGAAACAAAAAAAGCTACCTTATACAGGTTGGCAGGGGGCTACGGGCTTAGAGGGTTCCTGGCTTAGTGCTACAGCGTTGGAACTTCGAGGTGATTTCAAGGTCTAGGAGCTTGAGGATCTAGCAAATGCTGAGGACTGCATGTTTCGAGTTCGGGTTCAATGTCTATAGGGCGCGGAGTTTTGGGACTAGCGCGGTACGGCTCAGGGGTTGGACCTTCTTTCTGCATTCGGGCTCAGAATCTAACATGACCTTGACATCATTGCTCCGATGCCAAACGCTAAGCGGAAAGAGAGCACATGAAGGAGAAGGAGAAGAAGAACGAGGAGAAGCAAGGAAGCGGCTGTATTATGCAGTAGATGGGACCCAAAAAGGGACCACAAATTCTGACAATCCTCGAAATAGCTCTGAAGGCTTTCAAGGCTTCAAACTCTTGAAGAGGGCAAGGCACAGGAACAGATTAGTCCCCACAACTGCCGCCAGCCATCCGCTTTTGGCAAGAGCCAGTCCAGCCTTAGTTGGGGATGTTGGGGGTCTAAGGCTTGTTGTTTGGGATCAGGAGTCACAGGCATGGAATAAAGGATGCAAGGCTTAGGATTTAGAATGTAGGGTTTACAGTGTTGGGTATATATATATATATGTTGAATTCAGCATTTAGCACTTAAGGATAGGATTGAAGGCTTGAGGCTCTAGGCTGCTGACTTTGCGTGGGGTTTATTCGAGGGTGATAAATCCAACCCTAAGCTGTGAGACCCCTGAACTCGATGCACCTACTAAGCCGCCAAAACGGGGTTTAGGGTTTAGGGCTTGGGGTTTAGGGTGCACCTACCAGGACCCTCCTTATATCCTTTCAATGGAGGTGGATGGTCCCTATTTAGGGAATATAGAGGGTAGATGGAGGGTCTACCTACTAAACCTCCCAAACCCCCAAAACTGAAACCTCTCAAGCTTCAAAAGCTCAATCCCCCTGGATCCTCCCTAGATCCTAAACCCTACGGAGGGGCTTGGCATGTGTCCCTAAACTGACCCTCAACCCTAAACCCTAAATTTTGCTTGATTGATCCAGGAGACCACGAGAATGGCAGGCCACACGGACATGAGGAGATGGGTGTGGTGTACCTGAGGGCTTTGGGGTTCAGTATTCAAGGTTGAGGGTCTATAGTCCCCTTAAGTAGCTAGAATATGGGGTACATGGGGATCTTATTACAATATACCGAAAGCCATATCCTATCTACTTAAGAGGGTCTAGGTGCAGGATTGAAGATCTTATAGTCTCGGGCTGCGGGGGTCTGGGCTGTTTAGAACCCACAGTCGTACCAATCTTATCGCATTTGCAACTGTAGGCACCGTCTTGAACTTCGCATCGCCCGTCAGGAGAGGCAGCAGGCATTCGCCCGACATGCTCGGCCCTGGATGCGGGCTCAGGGGTTAGGGTCTCGGGAATTTCCAAAAATGATAAACTAAGAGTCCCCCTCTCTTGGAGTCCCCATGGTAGGAACGAAACTTTTGGGGTGAGGTTTATTCACCTATGAATTTTTGGGGCTTGCCTCTGTGTCATGCAGGAATCAAATGTTCTTAAGGGTTTGCAGCTTGGGGGCTTTTGAGTTCGACGGCGTTGGTTTAGGGCTCCGGGGACTTTTGGGTGCCATGTTTACCTATGAAACGCTTGGGTGTAGGTTGCAGGGTTTAGGGGTATGGGCCTCTAAACTCTAATCTCACTTTCCTGTTGTGTGTTTGGCTTTAAAAGCACACTCAAGGCCCCGCCCTAAACCCTAAACCCCATTCAGAGTCTTGCTGCGCAATGCTTTGGCTTTCTGAATCCCGCACTGTTTAGGTTTCAGGGCCGAGGGCTTAGGAAGGCATAGTGGCTAGAAGACAAGCCAAGCTCTCTCCCAACATGCTGACATGGCTGAGGGAGGGAACTCAAAACCGTGCTGAGTAATCACTGTTGATGGAGAAACCCTAAACCCTGAAATCGCATTGTACTCAGTAGACATCATTCCTTCTCAGGTGTAACACAGAGTCCTGAAGCATGTTGTGCAATAATAGATGGTGGTTACACAGTTTGGGTTATATCACGGTTATGTAGGGAAGTTTAGGCTTATAAAGGATTTGGGGCTTAGGGGTTCGCCAATAGAGTTTGGGGTTCAGGGCATCAGGCTTTCAACTTTAGATCAGCATGACGGATGCAAAGCATGAGGCCAACCTTAGTCCAATCTCTAAACCCTAAACTAGAGTTTAGACTTTAGGGTTAGGATTTTGACCTAGGGTAAGCAGAATCAAAGAGCACTCTAAAAGGAGCCCTAGGAGGGTAAGTACTCTTTGATTTCTTGGGTTTATATCCCATATTATGGTCATAAAATCCTAACCTGCCCTAAACCCCAGTCTACCCCAGGGCTTCGACCCCAGAATGGTAAGAGCGGAACTTTGGACTTCGTAAGTCATGTATGAGGAAACCTATGGTTTTCTTAGGGTTTGGGGTTTCGGGTTTTGGGGGATCAGGGGATTTAGGAAGTAGGCTCATAGTGGGAAAACCTGGGATTATTATCTGGCTTATGGGGGTGAACATATAATCCCCATATACCCCAGGGCCCCCATATTCTATCTACTTAAGGGGGACTGTAGGATTTAGGTCCAAGGACTAGCGGCAAACTTGTACAATCACGTCAATGCAAACTCTAAGCTCTTAACCCCCAACCATGAGACGTAAGCACATAAGCACATCCCACAAAGATGTTGGAGTTCCTTGTTTTTGAAGATTATGGCATTTGGGAAACCATCAGAGGACACCTTACTTTGGCAACGCTCAGACTTAAACCCAAGCAAAAAGCGCTGGATGCTGGGGAATGGATAGAAATATAGCTCCGCGGACCAAAGCATTTTATTCTGCTGTAAATAACCGTTTTACAGAACTGTTGCAGCACTGAGCACACAACCCCGAATGTGCGCTACTTGAGCTTACGTACGCTCCCTAATCCTAAGCGCTAAACCCTAATCCCAGAACCCTGTACACTGCCGTGTTTCGACGTGCCTGCCTGACCCTTGCCCCTGCGCAACTGTGACAGGGAGAGACGAGTACTCAATCATGTCCTTTCAGGGCTTCTTCCATTCAGGGATTTAGAGGTCAGAGTGTGGTCCTGTTCGTGTACACCCCCTGAGACTAGATCTTCATCAAACGATCTATTAATTCATTGCGAATACAATTCATGAGCAGGCTGGCCTTGTCCTATTTGCGTGCCTAGGGTTCAGGGCTTAGGGTCTATTAGTTCTAGGAGACTACTATACTGTTATGAACAGCTATATCACCATGCGTATGCTCGGCATCTTTGGTGACACTCCCTCCCTTTCTCAGTATACGTTTGATTGGGGATATCCTGCACCACCCTCAGTTCCCCACAATATCCAGGGGCCTGCACTGCTCTAACGCCTTAGGCGGCACAACACCTCCATAAACAATATGTTACGAAAAAGGACCAGACCGCTTCGTGCTGGAAGCCTTTGGCCCTGGGATGGAGAGATGACCATCCGACAGATGCAGGTAGAATCCTGCAACACACCTCAACCTGAAATCTTAGCCGGCAAGACTCTTCTCTCCGCACCCTTAACTGAGACAACCGTCCGAAGCAGTCTACCAAATGCCGCAGCTAGACACCTGACATCTTCAACGCTGGAGACTTACTCCAAACCTGACGCCACAAACAAAAAAAAAACTCAGATGCCGGACACAGCAAATCCTCTTCTACTACTACTACTACTACTACTACTACTACTACTACTACTACTACTACTACTACTACTACTACTACTACTACTACTACTACTACTATGATGACTACCACCACCGCTGCAGCCTACGTAGACGCGAACCCTCCCGAAGAGAAACCATCCCGGAAACCGGGTCCTGCGCAAAGCTGAGGCCCAGAGACCGCAGCCTCTGAAACGCTTGCGTCTGCATGGCAGCAGACCTTCATGGCAGCTTTCCGTCTTTGTTCGCAGTTCAGGGTTTTCAGGCTTCATGCGACCCTTAGCTGAACCCCGTTTAGCCATGACTGGTTTCCTGATCGCTAAACCACCATCATTGCTAGATGCATACAAAAAGAAATACCACCATCGCAGTTGCCAAAACCATGACATGGGGCACCCACCTCTTCGAGGTCAACGCCCTCAGCCTAACAATACCCTGAGAGACACCCGGAAGCTAAGCCCCAAATAGGGTTTAGGTTTTATGGTAGATTCCAAGGGTCTCCCCCCACAATACAAGGAGACAAGACACAAACCCAACGGTTCTCACACGGCCTTCTCCGTCAACCCTAAACTCTCAACCACCACTGAACCCTAAACTCCAAACGTAAACCCCTATTCTGTGGTCCCAAGCAAACCTTCTCACTCAGTCCTCACACCCCTCTACCCTAAACCCTACACTCCAAAGCCCTAAAGAAGACCACCATGACTTGCTTGTCACTTTTTATGGGCTATAATATCCCCCTGAATAACCCCTGTAGTAGTCTCCTATATAATCCCCTATATAACCTCCCTTTAAGGAGTTTAGATCATTTTACATTGGGCGTATTGAAGCTTTTGGAAGCGTGAACGGTGCTTTCCTCAAATTGGTAGCCCTAAACCCTAAACCCTGACCCCTAAACCCTAAACCCTAAATCCCAAACCTTAAACCCCAAACCCTAAACCCCAGACCCTAAACCCTAAACCCGCAAACCCTACATGCGGAGGTTGCGGCATGGCAATGCCGGCGACTGCCGCAAAGGCCATAAGCTGATTCCTAGGCCAGCTTAAGGAGGGGAGGGGTTAGGGGTCTAGGGGTTTAGGTGTTTAGGGTTTGGAGTTTAAGGTTCGGGGGTTTAGGGCTTAGCGTTTGAGGGTTTGGAAATGTAGGGTTATAGGTATAGTCCCCCGTAAGTAGATACTATATGGGGCTCTCATTATGACATACCCAAAGCCATATTCTATCTACTTCAAGGGGACTATATGCCTTATAGCCAATTTAAGGTTTTTTTGTTTACAACCCCTTTTCCTCGGGCTGTTTAAGGTTTGGGGGTTAGGGTGTTTGGAGCTTGTAATGTTACACAATCCCCAAAAATGGACCTATATGATCCCTTCATAACCCTTACCAGTTTGCCTGGCCCGTGGTTAGCCCTACTTGAGAGTCTCTCCAAATGGTCCCCTTCTGAGCTACAGCCAATAGATCCCGTATATGGTCCTTATGATGGAAAATATGAGGGGCTGTACTCAACTACCAAGGGGACCCCTATGTCCACCCTTCATCGTCCCTTGACAAACCTAATATTGGCAGTAGCTCATGTAATCCCTTAGGGTGAATCTAAGTAATCTCCAAGGCTCCAGCATTCTGAGAACCCCACCACTTCATGGGATCCTCATTGAATTTTGAAGCTTAGATTTGGAACTCTAAATCCTATGCTCAAAGCCCCTGAGCCCTACACCATCATGTGTGGTAGGGTTAAGGGGTGCCTATGATACGAGGAGCAGCTGGTTGTAGTATCGCTCTCGAACCCAACACTCACAACCCTCGATGTTCGACGTCCCCTCTTGGGGCATCAGAGGACATAGTAACAAGGTTAATACTGAGGATAAAAGGGAGCATTCTTTAGGATTTGAGGGATTACAAGGATACTTACTAAGTCCCCCTGACCCCACGAGTAATATTAGGAAGATGTATGGGCAATGGGCAGCCTAGAATTAAAGGAACATTCAAGATATCTGACTGGTTCTTAGTGGGGAATAAAGGAAAAATCCTTATATAATGCCTATATCATGTATTCGCATAGTAAAATAGGGTGTTTCGTATAGTTGGGAATAAGGGAATATGATCCTTGTATAAACCCTATAGAAAGTATTCCCATATTACCTACTAAGAACCAGTAAGATAGGGAGTTCATAAAAGCTGCAGAGCGCTCTCTCCTCCAGCACAAGCCCGGTTAACGCTTCTAGCATCCCCAAACCCCAAGCCCCCATTCCAGAAAAAACCCTAAACCCTACCTTACTGATTCTTTTCGGGAATAAGGGAATATGTTATATAAAGATTCTATAGGGAGTATATCATATAGAGATTCTATACGAATTGTCTTTCCTTAATCCCTGCTAAGCACCAGTAAGCTAAACCCTTGTAATTCCTCAAGGTTCAGCAGCGTGGAGCTTGCTGCCCTTTCGCTCTTGGCGGACGTTACCTGGCCAGCTGACAACATATAGCGGGTCGGCTTTAGGGTTTTAGCAGCTAGGAAATGGAGAATCGGATGGAAACTAAATCGCAAATGGAATAAAAGCCAGGACCCCATAGTATTATAGGGGTCTATCGGGATTGTAGTGCTGGGAAGCCGAATAATCATGAACGTTGTTTTGAAGTCTATTTGAGGTACAGTACATAGAAGGAATGTAGAACAATAATAATGAAAAAGGAAGCTCGTATGGTAGACTCCTCAGAAATCACGCCTATTTATGTAGCGAAAAAACACTCCCCCATGATCTCCAAGAGCCACAGCGTCAACCGGGGTACCTATAACTTCATAGGAGCTTCGTTGTGTCTACTACCGCGTTTCTGAGGGTCAGCATGCGGAGTGGGGGGAGTTTTACTCATGCCAGCCAGCGGTGTCGGCAAGCTGGCACTTTAGCTCCAAAAACGGCAATCGCTAGGAGGACCCACCACCCTGTAATAGTGGTATAATAGGAATATATGGGGGCCCTAATATACCTATTATCCCTAAACCCTAAACCCTAATATGATCCCTATTATCCCCTATAGTCACTATTACTGGGTGGGGGGGTCCACCTAAGGCAATCGAATCTGCGTTGGCGTAACTGCCAAGACCCA
The DNA here is from genome assembly GCA_965242845.1 of Balneolaceae bacterium. Taxonomy (GTDB): domain Bacteria; phylum Bacteroidota; class Rhodothermia; order Balneolales; family Balneolaceae; genus RHLJ01. The sequence goes on along the minus strand of CBDETC010000003.1, from coordinate 1,652,435 downwards.
GCTATGGAGGTTCCTACTGTTTAGGGGTTTAGGGTTTAGGGCTACCAATTTGAAGAAAGCACGGTTCACGCTTCCAAAAACTTCAACGCGCCCAATGTAAGTGCGCGCATATGGCCCCAAAATAGACCCAATATATTGGAATCCTTATAGGGCCCCGACAAAGGTACGCGCATTTTTTTAGGAAGCCCTAAGCCTAATCCGTAATCTCTAAAACCTTTTGTCCCTATGCAGACCCCCGAAATCCGCTATGAACCCCTTTCATGATACCCCTACTTTGGGGAACCCAAAAATTTCTAGATCAGGCTCAGAGATGAGATGACCAGCATTCCGGACCCGTATGGTGGGTGGCTGGGGAGGGGAAGTTTGCTGGTATAAGATCAAATTCCATGAGAACCTTGCATACTAGCTGCAGTCACTTGCCCTGCCGAAACCTTCAGGAGTCAACAGAAAAATTACACGTTCAGCTATTGAAAAGGATTTTTGTTTTTACTGTACCTACCCTAAATCTTAAACCCTAAACTTAAACCCAAAACACTAAATCCAAAACCCAAGAATCCGATTAGCCTCCGAGATCCTACGCACGCGAGAGCAGCCTAAACCTGTACAGTTTTGGAGGTTAGGGTTCTTGGGCTTAAGCTGCAGTCAATGTCTACATAATGGACATGGGATCCTAAGAAATATATTTGGGACTATACTAAAAACTGCCCTCTATGTTCTCGCTTGGTCCCCTTGGCAAGGCTAATATTGACAGTAACTCATATAGCCCTTACCCTACACCCTAAACCCTCAACCCCTCAGTGAGTGTCTCCAAGACATGAAGGGTCCACCTGAAGTACGCAATCATGCCAGTTTAGGATTTACGGTTTTGGATTTAGGGCTGATCAAAAAAGTACCAAAAAGGACTCCTACAGCTATTCATTTTAAGGGAGGGGTGACAAAACTAGGACCCTTTTTCTTGCATACCCTTCATAGTATCAGCCATATCAACCAGGGGACTCGAAAAGGAGGCGAAAACCTTCCGTGCAAGCCCCATGGAGCTCCTAAGGCCCCTTACACCCACATCCTATGAGGCTGAGGCCCAAGCACTCGCAACGGCGGATGCGAAGAGCGCCAGCTGCTGAGCCAGATAAAAGGAAACGTACTGAACCACCTCCCAAGAGTGGTGACTACAAGAGTTTGAAACCCTAAACCCTAATCCCTGAATGCTAAGGAGATCTTAGGGTTTGCTTGGTCTGTGGGGTTCAGGGTTTGGGGCTTGTGTCTCGTGAAGACCATCCTGCAGCAACAACATGGTGCAAATGTTGGAGAATATTTCTGGCCACAAACTGACACCAATTAAACGCATACGTCCTAATAGGGGTTTCCCAAAATTAGGTGTACCTGTTTTTGAGTTGCGATACTAAAAATCAAAGTATCTGGGGGGTCCATACTGGGGTCCCCCTATTTTGGGAAACTACCCAATAGACTGATCGACTGTGGTGACAAGACTATTTGAACATTAGGGGCTGTGGAGAACGTGTAACATTTGGAGGCAGCAATTGTTGAGGGATACGGATACTAGAACTGTTGCATGACCTTTGTATACCATGATGGCTAATACACGTTCGTGTATAACGTACTTAGAGTCATGCAGAGTTTTTCATATCAACAAAGCTCCAGGAAAGTAGAGTAGCCAGAAAGAGGCTACCCGTAAAGGAGGCTTATACAGACCTCATGTAGCTTATACGAGCCCTAAATGAACCTTATATGCGGGTACCCACCTAGTGACTACCCGCAGAGGGTGTCCTTGAAGATAGGACTCCTGGTTCACAATTTGGAGCTCTCTGAACGGCGTATATCATGCGAGCACGCAGGAATGAAGAAGGACTTTTGAAGAAAGAGTCTTATCCTGTGCCGCTGACAGACATCCCCAGACAAGCGCTGAAAGTCCTAAACCCAAACCCCTACACATCCCTATATCTCTCTATATATGTGACCCATGTATCCTCCAAGCGCGAACATCCTAAGCCAAGCCCCGAAACCTTCAGCATTTGTGCGCCTGGAGCTGTGTTGTCGCACACTTGACGCACTGAAGCACATTGGTGTCTCCACGCGCGTATTCTGCTGAGCAGCGCGTACACCTCAAAAGGCCAGGAAGGGCATAAGATGGGGGGTCTCTCAAAATACGGGTGTCCTGCAGACCCTATATGAGCTACTGATAACATTTACCCAGTTAATGGCCATGGGCTCCTAATCAGTGGGCATGGGGGGACTACATTAACAACTATATTAAACTATACGGGGGGGCCCTATGTCCACTGTTATGGGTTCCTCAATCAGGCTAATACTGGCAGTAGCTCACCGTTATTGGGAGACTTTAAGGGATACTACACCTAGACCCCAAAAGTAGGTAGAATAATGGCCCAAAACCCGGTAAAACAGATCCAAAGGTCCATTATTCTACATACTTTTAAGGTTTGGGCACGAACAATTTTGAGAAACTCCCATCCACATGCAAACTTCGAGAAAAGTGTAGAAGGCATCTAATATGTACTCCGAGGCACCCATGGCCCTCGTAGCCCTCCAGGCACATTGGGGTCACAACCTGTGACCACGTTTTTTGGTTTTGGATTTACTGAGGGCTCTAGGGGCGTAGGGTGCATTTGAGTTTCCCCAAACCTAACATGGAAACCCTTAAAATATGGCCCCTGGTAAACGGACACTCTGTTGGTCTTCCATCTTAGTTTGGAGTAGAGTAAGCTTCAGGACATAGGAACCCCATACAAAACGCAAAGTACAAGTTCTCTTTTTCAGGTCTCTGTGGCTCTATCTCCGAGGTTCGGACGCTTAGGGCCCAGGGGGTTTGGGGTTGAGTGTTGAGGGTTGAGGGAGCAATAAGATCACCCATACAAGAAAGCAGGGAGAGCAATCGTTGGCTAAAGACCTTTGTCTGGTAACTCCATGTAGGCCCGTGGCGTGCAAAACCTTAGACTCTGAATGTGGGAGCTATAGTCTAAACTCCCTGAAGGGGCTAAATAGGAGATTAAATAGGAGAGTAATACAGGACTTCTTAACGGGGATACTGGGAGTTTAGACTATAGCTGACTCGTTCCATGGTAGCTTAGTACTGAAAATCTAATGACCAATTCTCCTTGGAAGAATGCCTCGTTAGCTTCCCAAGACTGAGCCCATTACACACTTCGCCAGTCAATCCTGAACCGTCAAGCCTAAACTGAACCCCAAGCCCGAAACCCTAACACCCAAGCACCAATTCGTCCACACCCTATATGGGTGGTTGTCAAAATTATGGTCCCTTTTTGGGTCCCCATTATAATACGGCACCTAATATTTAGGGTACCCAAAAAGGGACCATAATTTTGACAACCAGCCATATATAGTCCCTAAACCCCAATCCTCAAACTCTAGACTCAGTAAGCTGAAGCCCCAAAGCAGAATCCCCAAACCCGAAACCCCAAAGCAGAAGCCCTAAAGCCAAAACCCCAAAGCCTAGACGCTAAACTAGACCCCGAAACCCAAACCTGCAGCACCTAAACCCTTAACCCTAAAAGCCTGAAGCCCTAAAACCCTAAAAGCCTACGCCCTAAACCCTAAACCCTAAACCCTATATCAAAACAAACAACCCCCCCTGCCCCCGTGCCTGCACTCCGTCACCCATGGCAGCTCCAGCATGCAGCTCTCCACCAGGGCAAGCCAGGGCGTTCCTCCGGGTTAGGGGATTTAGGGTGTAGGGTCTAGGGGATATAGGGTTTAGGGTTTAGCGCTTACCCGAACCCCCAAAGTATGTAGAATAATGGCTTTTGGGCTATTTCTAGGTGGTTTTGGGCTATGTTTTACCTACTTTTGGGGTTCCAGGTAGGGTTTAGGGTTCAAGGTTTGGGGGATGGGCGTTTAGATTTAGGGTTTGGGGTGTTAGGGATCTCGGGTTTTGGTATATGGTTGAGAGACTCCCTAAGGGTCCAAGGACCCAAATAATAGGGTCCCTTTAAAGGGGTTTCTAGGGGTACATAGGGTTTAGGGTTTAGGGTTTAAGGGTCCAAGGACCCAAATAATAAGGTTTCAGGGCCCAAATACCATAAATACTATAGCATTTGGGCCCTAAACCCTGATTATTTGGGTCCTTGGACCCTTGAGGATTGTTACAGCGGATGGGACCAGAAAACTGCTAAACCCGCGCCCAGGGTCGGGCAGCGTGACCAGTTTGAAAGGTCGGCAGCAGTGTCCAGGTCCAGGGAGACCTTGACAGCCCCTTTGTTTCTGGTTTAGGCTTTCTAGACTTATATCAGGACCCCCAAATTATGCAGAAGAATTGCCTTTTGGGCTATTTTTGAATGTTTTGGGCTACCATTTTACCTACTTTTATGGTTTGGGTAGAGTTTATAACTCAGGGTTCTTTAGAGCCCTCTAGGGGCCATGGGGAGTGATCGAGCCCCTTCCCACCTCAAGCCGTGAAAAACAAGCTGCACTGCAAAAACATCCTCCGAGCCAAAACCAAATGAGTTATAATTAGTCTAAACTCCTAGCATCCCCCTTAATAACCCCTATAGTGGTCCCATAATCCCCTATATATCCCCCTTTAAGGAGTTTAGACTATAGCTCAAATCTTGCTAAGAAAATGGATGAGCGAATCAAGGTGCCGGTTCAGGGTTAATGGCCTCCCCTAGGGATCCAAATAGCCCAATGTAGGTAATGTTTACAGACTTTAGGGCCCAATGTAGGGATTATTTGTATACATGGATCCATAGGGTTCTATAGGGTTCAGGTTTCGGGATTTGCCTCCAGCGTTAAGCGTGCAAGGGGGTTCGGGGTTTTGAGAGTGGGGGGGAGCGAGGAGATGCCGGAGCCCAAGACTTTAGGATGTAGAGTCTCACCAACCCTACACCATACTTTGCAATGTAGCTACGTATGGCCACGCTCATAATACACAATAGGGAAGCTTCCGCCACGAGCTTCCGCAGACGTTCGGTAAGTCCTCAGCGAAGACTGTTGGCCTGTTTTCCGACGGCGTGCTTTCGCAGGCTCTTCCGCGGACGTTTTCGTCTAAGGTGTTTCCGCGGCGCTTCCGCGAAAGGGATTTCGTTTTCCGTCCGCAGAAAATATAACATCCGCAAGCGGAGTGCTTCCGCGAAAGCCTCTGCGCGCACTGTGGGAACCACTTTTCGGAAGTTGTTGCCGGCCGAGTTTCGAAGTTATTTCGGTACGCAAGGAACTTTCCTCTAGCGCTTGTGCTTTTAACTGCGCATATTGTCGCTAGGTGTTTATCTTTAGTCAGTCTCAGCTTTTGCAGGGCACACGGGTGCGGCGAATATACCCACACGCGCCCGAGCAATCTCAGAGGGCCCAACAGGGGAAGTAAAGGAAGGTTTGCCATGGGGAATATTTAAGCTCTTAGAGTTTATGGTTTAGGGTTTAGGATTCAATGTTTAGGGAATATCTATGGGAGTCTATGGTTTAAGAATTTCAATCTACACTGGGGACCCCTAGCACACTTACCTTCATCCCTCTTTGGAGCCCCTGCCCCTAAACCCTAAACCCTAAAGCTAAGTTCTGGGCCATAACTCCCGGTGGTACGGCCAGCCGCGTCCGCTCACAGACAATGGTGACGTTGGTGATGTTGGGACAGGAAGAACAGGTTTCCTCGCTTTCGGTAGCACAAACCATCTGGGAGCCTGTCAAACTAACCCCTCTGAATTGCACAATGGGGACTCCTAGAATCCCCATATGTGCCATAGTCTAAACTCCTAGTATCCCCCTTAGTACTCCCGTATATAATCCCCTTCATAAAACCCCATTAAGGAGTTAAGACTATAGCTCATATCATCCATATCTTCCCGAGTCACGGTGCAGAAGCCCATTTTCCTGGGGAAATAGGGAGGAAGGATCTCCTCTTTCTCCCAGCAATCTGTATGGAACGAAGCTCTTAGACTGTAGGATTGGTGGACCCCCCACTCCTGCAATAGTGGTATAGTGAAGAGGGCCGTGATATAATCACCATTATCCATTTTAGTCGCTATTACTGGGTAGGGGTCCACCTAAACTCTTGGTCTTTCTTGTACGGCCGGCATGGGCGGAATATTGTGAATCTCCTCGTTATGTGGAGCGAAGATAAGCAGCAAGTTATTTGCGCGAAGAACAACCTAGGCCCCAATTAGGCAAAATGCTGGACCCAAAACTCCTCAAAACAGCAGAAGGAACCCTTTTCTGTATCCTTTTAGGCAGTCTAAGAAGGTTCAAGAAAGTGCGTTCCCCTAACCCCTAAACCCTGGCATGCTGAAACCTAAACCCGTAACGTAACATGAGCCCAGCATCGCGCGCCATGGTAAGCCTTGTGTGATCTTCTGCGCAAGGCTCACCTGGGGCTTCCCTCCAAGTATGGGGTCCAGGGTTCAGGGTGAAGAGTTTGGGCTTCAGGTTAAGGGTTTGGGTTCTAGGGTCCCTATGGATTTAGGGAGTAGGGTGAACCAATGAGGAAAGTCGCTAGATTATGTGAGAAGCACCCAGGAAGACCCACACTTTTCAGAAAGCACCAAGTGTCGCAATGGCCAATTTCATCACAAGAAAGGCTTTGACCAAACTAGCCCCCCACAACAGTGCCGTAAACCTTAAACTCTAAATCCCAAGAGTACCCTAAACCCCTAACCCTGAACCCTATACCCCCAAAGTACCCTAAACCCCAAACCCTGAACCCCATACCCCCAGAGTACCCTAAACCCCAAACCCTAAACCTTTAATCCCCGGATTGAACCAAATGAGCCATAGTCTCAACTCCTAGTATCCCCCTTTAATAATGGAGAATCAAATGGAAAAGAAAATTGAATGGAAACTGCTATATATGGGGTTATGTAGGGGATTATCCGGGTTATAGTCTAAACTCCTAGTATCCCCCTGAATAAGCCCTATGGTAGTCCCCTATATTATCCCCTATATAACGCCCTTTAAGGAGTTTAGACTACAGCTCAAATGTCGTGCAGCACAAGGCAACCTAGTCGCAAGCGATGCCTTCGACTCCTTCACTCCGCCCCTCCCCGCGCCCGCATAAAAGAGTTGGAACATGCATCCTTAGTCCCAGTTCGTGGGCTTCAGGTTTAGGGTTTAGGGTTTACACAAGGGTTTAGGGTTTAGGTTTAGGCTTAGATATGTACCCTATCATAATATAGTAGTGTCCATTTGCTGTTCCATTAACCCTATATAACCCCAATACATATATATATATACCTTATTCTAATATCGTAGTTTCCATTTCATCTTCCATTGTAGTCTCTAGGGTTGAGGGTTCAGGGCTTAGGATCTAGGAGTTGCGTTTCGGCTTGTTGCAGGGTATGATTGCGCAGAGTTTTAGTTACCATGCGGTTCCCGTGGTTGTTTTTTAGGATCCGCGTCTCTTGCTCGGGGCATGGAAGGTGGTCCCTACGGTTTCGGGTTTAGGTTTAGGATTTCTCTACATTCCTACATCTCCCTCTCCTCTTGATCTCGCCACAAACCTGAACGAGGCTCCTTTCGTTGCCCTTCGCCCGCCCTAGACTGAAACAAAGAACTTGCACATGTTACCTGTTTCTCGCAGGAAGCAACATCATGACAAACATCTTTGCTCCTCGGACTTCCGCATGCGGTGCTGATACTTCTTGGAGATTGATGGGTACCTAAGCCCTAAACGTATGTAGAAGAAGGGCTCTTTTGGGCTGTTTTAAGGGTTTGTGGCCCTCATTCTACCTACTTCGGGGCTTTAGGTAGTCTTCAGCGGAGGTATATATCAGTTTACGCAATTATTTTTCTTCAGCTATGCAGGTGTGCATGGCCGAACGTTTTTAGCCCTGCCGAAAACTAGCCATGAGCCTCTAGGGAAACCCCACTGCCTAAACTCTAGTCCCTAAATCCCCTGGACCCTCAAGCCAAACTCCCGAACTTAGGTTTTAGGGTTCAGGAACCCTAAACCCTTAACCCCAAACCCATAACCCTTAACCCCAAGCCCTGAACCCTAAACCCTTAACCCCAAACCCGTCACCCAAGACCCTTCAGAGCCGGAGAGTGAAGCAAAAAAGACTCTATAGGGAATTTAGGAGGGACCCCTAATAGGGGGGTATATAACCCTATTATAGTCAGTATATAACCCCCTATATCCCTAGGATGTCCCCATACTCATCCCCATAAGCTACCAGGGTCCCTATTAGGGGTCCCTCCAACAGTCCTTAGAAAAACAGCTTGCTAAGGTAAGCAAGGCATCCTTGGGCCACTGAATCCGCAGCTTTGCGATTGCCTCTACTTAGGGTTTAGGGTTTAGAGTTTAGGGTTTCCAGGGTTTAGGGTTTAGGGTGGGTGGTTGTCCTTTTGGGGTACCCTAAATATTAGGTGCCGTACTATAATAGGGATCCAAAAAGGAATCATAATTTTGACAACCACCCATGTAGTTCATGGACATGGGTTCCTTGAGGAAAATATGAGGGACTGTACTATACTACCAAAGAGCCCCGTATCCAGCCGTAATAAATGGTCCCTTGGGAACCCTCATATTGACAGTAGCCGATATAGTTAATGATACCATCTCGTCTGTTTGTGTCTGTTTGAGGTACCCTACCCTACACTCTAAATATACAAGGAATCTGAGAACAAAATATTCGTCTAAATCCTAAACCCTCCACTTCCCCTATAACCCCTTCTTACAGGGACCATAATAATATTGGTGATTTCTCTACTTCTGCGTTAGACCCTTGATGTGATTTTGTTTTGCGCGTCGCATGCTCAGAGTGCGTACCCCTAATCCCTGAACCCTAAGCCCCTAAACTTTAAGCCCAAATCCTATGCCCTAAACCCTGAGCCCTCAACCCAAAAACAAAAAAAACAGGACATCCAGGATCTGGGGTCCGGGTCCAGATGATTGGCACAGGGATCAAAACAGTTTTTCAGCTGTTGAGGGAAGGCACAATCAGGAGAATCATCAAAGCCTACCAGAAAACGCAACCATGGTTGAATGTTTAGGGTTCAGGGAAACACGATGATCAAAAAAGTCCTAGTCGCAGGCAGTCAATGCTCTCTGCGTGCAAGCCCCCAGCAGCCAGTACTTGCGCTCCTGCGCACGTCCCGTTGATGTGCAGGTGCTTCACGGTAGCACCGGCCTGCTCACCAAACATATCTCTGATGCTGCGTCTTCTGCTAGGTTGGGCTGTCTTGCTTTTAGCCGTGTATTTTTGAATTTGCCATACGCTCCTGTACCCTACGCCTTAAACACTAAACTCTAAACCCAGCCTGAGCCCCAAACCCTCGATCCTAAACCCTCACACCTACAATTCTAAACCCTAAACTCTAGACCCTGAAGCCTAAACCCTTTCAGGACATCCGTTTTAAGAACCTGGTGTGGTTCGGGGCTCCAAAACCATATAAGCCAGTTTAGTAATCCCCTAGATAATTCCTTCTATACGCCCAATCCCTTGCATATCCCCCCTTAAAGGAGCTTATAATCACTTACATATAACTTACATATCCCCCTTTAAGGAGCTTGTATTCCCCTTTAAGAAGCTTATAATCCCTTATATATTCCCCCTTTTAGGTCATATATAAAATCCATTAAAATCCCTTGTATCCCCCTTTAAGAAGCTTATAATCCCTTTCTATCCACCCTTTTAGGAGCATATCATCCCTTATATATCTCCCTTTTTAGGAGCATATTATCCCCCCTTTAGATCCCTCTGTATGGGTTGGTGCTCAAAAGGATGCCTTGGCTACAAAGGAGGCAGCGGCAGCGGCCTCACAGGCTTCGAAACTCGCATTCCTTGGTCCCTCTTTAAAGATTTGGTTTAGGGTTTAGGGTTTAAGTTTAGGGTTTAGGGTTTAGGGTTTCAGGATTTGGGTTTAAGGGTTAAGGGGTTTAGGCTAGGGGTTAAGGGCTTAGGGTTTAGGGCTACCTAAACCCCAAAAAGTATGTAAAAAAATAGGCCTAAACCCTAATATGATCAGCCATAAAGGCTATTATTTTACATTGTTTTGGGGTTCAGGTAGGGTATAGGGTTTGAGGTTCGGCAGTGAGGGTTCACAGTTTAGGGTTTGCAGCTGCGTCTTACCCATGCTGAGTTGGGAGCGGGGAAAAGATCCCTCAAAAACAGTTTCATCGTATTTGCCACAAGAAGAAGAACAATCGCCATAATGTAACAATAGTAATAACCCTCAAAGCCCGCACCTGAAACCTTGAAACCAATTACCCATCCCCACATATCCCAACGCAACTCTGCATAAGACTATGTAACCTTACGTAACTCGTTTTGTCTATATAGCCCCATACAACCCCCACTAAAACCCTTTCAACCCCACATAGTGCATATATCCCTCTCATCCAAAAAAAAATGATAACCTGTGTAACCCTACGTAAGCCGATTTAAACCTACAGAGCCTTAGACGGTCCTGTACATTTAGGGTTTAAGGGGTTTAGGGCTTAGGGCTAAGGGTTTAGAGTTTAAGGGGTTTAGGGTTAAGGGTTTAAGGGGTTCAGGGTTTAGGGGGTTAAAGGGCTTTACGGGGTTTAAGGTTTAAGGGGTTTAGGGTTTAGGGTCCAAGGGGTTTAGGGTTTAAGGTCTAAGGGGTTTAGGGTTTAGGATTTAAGGGGTTTAGGGTTTAAGGGGTAAGGGGTAAGGGTTTAGGGTTTAGGGTTCAAGTCCTATGTCGCCCTTAACCAAGACCCAGACTCTGCAGGCGCAAGTTGCCTCGCGCGAAAAGCCCTCCGGCCGCGCCTGTTGCGGTGCACTGCTCCAGTCGTGCTTCCTAATCACAATAGGATTTAGGGTTTAGGATTTAGGGTTTAGGGTTTAAGGGTTTAGGATTTAGGGTTTAGGGTTCGAGGGTTTAAGGGTCTAGGGTTTAAGGGGTTTAGGGTTTAAGGGCCTAGGGTTTAAGGGGTTTAGGGTTTAGGGTTCGATGAGTGCATATTATAAGCATAAGGGCGTATGGGGTGTAGGGCTTGGGGGGGTTCTCAGATACATGTCGGTACTCTATTGACGTATGGGGACTAGACAAAGATGGTCGGCTCCCTATCAATCATTCTATGGTATATGGTAGCTTCCCTAAAAAGGGGACCCCAATATAGAACCCAAAAAGCTTCAATCCTTACTATGGAGACCCCCAATCAGTTCCCCCAAACCCCCATATTTGTTGTAGAAAACCCTTGGGCGCCCTGCCCTAAAAACACGCTTCCCCTTGCTATGTGGGACTTGCGCACATAGAGGTGATATGGAGGTTACATAGGTAGAATGGTGCACCAACCCCTGAACTCGGAAGCCTACAGGCTAAACTGCGAACCCCCAACCTGAACCCTAAACGCTAAACCTAATTAAATCCAAAATCCTAAACCCTATAAACCCTAAACCTGAAGCACAAGAATGTTTCCTTATCTACCCCAAGTGTCGCCAGCCACGGAAACGTCGCCACCCGCGAAAAGGCAGCCCCCCTCATCTGCCGAAGCAGAGGCGAGGTGGAGATTTCCTGTGCAAACCCGGCGGTTTAGGGTTTAGGGTTATTATCCCCCTATAATGGAGAATCAAATGGAAAAGAAAATGGAAAATGAAATGGAAACTGGGGTAATATTGGGGTTATAATACCTGGACCCCAAAAGTATGTAAAATAATGGCCTTTGTGGCTGTTATTGTGGATTTAGGGCTAGTATGATACATACTCTTGGGGTCTAAGTAGCGTTGAGGGCTTCTGGCTTATAAGATCTAGGGAACATCCGGTCCCATAACAATAGCACTTTGGGTTGGGGGCTTGCGGTTTAAGGCTTTTGGGCTGGATGCGGCGTAGGGAACCGTGAGCAAATAGAATTCCGCTACGGGAGGATCCGTAGCGTAACCGTCCTAAGCCCTTCAAGTGCTGCCCCGCCCTACATGAGCAAAGATTCTCTTGTGTGCAGCTACGTGCTCGTGCAGTCTTGCTCTGATTTTGATAGGGGCTCAGGGTTTGAGAAACGCGTACCTCAAAGGGTCAAGGGTTTAGGGTATAGGGTTTAGGGTATAGGATTTAGGACTTAGGGCTGACTTGGGTCCAGGGTTTAGGTTACAGTATCTGCATCCCGGACATTTCGCGCGGGGTGCGTCATGAGTGGACTCACATGGCATACATCTATTGACCGTTGGCTCAGGTGGATATCTGCTAAAGATGGTGCCCTGTCTACCTTGATTGATGTCCTTTCCCTACTGGTAAAGTCCCATCCCGCCTAATATTACATCTTCCCATTGTGGCGCGGTATATGGTGGAATGTAGTACAGTTGGAATATCTAATCTTGGGGGAGATGGGGGAGATGGGGGACGTAATCTTAGGGTTTTAGGGCGAGGGGCTTACGCAATTCAATAGAATCGTCTCTGTAATCACCTAGCAAAGGGGCAACATAAATCCGATTTGAGCAGTGGTTTCGGTGGTTGAGCCAGGGAAGATCACATCCCCCAAAAGTCTATTGACCACTATGACTATGTAAGCCCATGCTCAGTACTACCTGAGCCCCACTAACACCTGAACCTCACAGAAACCCCCTAAATCCCCTAAACATGAAACCCCTTAGAACCATACCATGCCATTTATACTACTTATACTACGTATTGCCCAACTGAGCTATAATCTAAACTCCTGGTATCCCCCACCCACAACTCCTACAATGCTCCCCTATAATACAAACAACTATATAAATTATATAAAGCCCTTTGAGGAGTTGAGACCCTAAATCCTAAACCCTAAACCCAGAATTTTACATCACCCCTTTTAAGGGAGTTGAGACTATCTATAACTCGATTGTCTTTGTGAACTTCAGACCTTGGAAGCGAGCCCCGCCGGCAGCAAAAATCAGTCCGCCCCGATCACCCGCATGGCATTCCCGAAGAAGCATGCCATCGCCAAGCCTTACCCCAATAAAAGAATACACCCTAAACAAAGGGTTTGGGGTCTAGGATTTGGGGGGTTTAGGGTCTAGTGGGTTTAGTAGGGTTTAGGGTTCCAGTTGCCTGAACCACCAACAAATATGCAGAATGATTGCCTTTTGGGCTAGCTTTGGGGATTCGGGGCTATGATTTTACTTCTGGGGTCCAGTTGGTCAGATCCCATGCCAGGGCCTCAAAACAAGCTTAAGTATCAGACATAGGGGATGATAACTTCGAACCCTAAACTGTACGCTCCCCACACACCAACATGGAAGCCTCACCAAAAAGTCAGTGAACAACAAGTGAGCCACTGTCTAAACTTCTAGTATCCCCCTTAATAAGCTCTATAGTAGTCCCCTATATAATCCACTATATAACCCCCCTTTAAGGAGTTTAGACCATAGCTCAAGTAAGGACTACCGTCCCTTAGACATTGGGCCTGCATGTTAGTGTGGGGAGGGCCAGCCTCACAGCCTGGGATCTGGAGTCTTGCATTCTGGAGCCCTCCCTGTTTGGTGGGGTGGGGGGGGGGGGAGGGGGGGGGGGGGTGGTAATAATAAGCAACACTCAGAAACATACAGGAACATAAAAAATGTGTCAGAACTTTCCTAGACCCCAAAACCCTAGTCCGCTTAGGGTAGAAAACCTCCCAATTTTGTCCCGGCAGCTGATTGATGCTGCCACTGCCCAAGTAGATCGCACCTGAAAAGGTTCAGGGTTTTAGGTTTAGCTAGTCCCCGCCCCCTAACATTGAAATGCACCACCCCCTGACATAAAATACTCCCATTCTGTGGGAGGGTATACTATAAGCGCACCATTTATTAGAGGGATTTAATATTAGGGTCACGGGACTAGGCTCTGTATGCGTTAAGGCCGTGTGAACTTGGGGCTTAAGCTGTTGGATGGATGCTGGGCAGGCAGTTGCAGCTAGTGTAGATGTTACCATCTGTATGCATGGCTAAACCCCGAATGCTAAACCATAGACTCTAAAACCTCAAAGCCGCTACCACCATATAACCAATATGTCATGATAAGTATACATACATATAAATACATATGCCCTAAACCCTAAACCTTAACATATATCTATATATGTATGTATACACACACTAAAATGGAAATGTGAATCAAAAGGGTTATGACTTGTTCCACCTGTGAAGGGGTGGAGGTTAAGGACGGCAAGGGGATGAGAGTTACCTTTCTAGAGGATGAGTGAGCCACACGGTTCAGGATTTGAGGGTCGAATGTTCAATGCTTTGCGCCTTCGGGGTGTTGGGCTTACGGAAGTTTAGGGTTTTTCCTCCACCAAGCCAATTAACATTGAACCCAAAAAAGGGGTCCTAATTTGGCCCTAAGATTCAGAACGCGCTCAATCTTGGTTCCTTCGGCAAGCTGTCCGTTAGGCAGAGGGATTACGAAACTCTCAACTGCGTTTAAGGGCCCATGTTGACAACAGCAAAAACCAAAAACCCGAGCTATTAACCTTACACCCTATATGTTCCTATGTCCTTGCATATCCCTTTACAGGTCTGGATATCCCTAATAGATATCTGGTAACCCTATATGTCTCTGTTGCTGCCTATACAACCCTACTTCGAGAAGCCCACGAAACCCTAAATTCCTAAACCTCAAACCCCAAATCCTTAAACCCAATCGAAACCCGAAACCTCTAAACCCTAATTAAACCCCAAACCCCAAAACCCTGAAACCCTAAGAACCGAAGCTCTGAACCCTAAATAAATAACACCACATAGCCCTTATATATACCCTACAAAACCGCTTTGAGGGGGAGAGAGAGAGAGAGAGAGAGAGAGAGAGATATATATATATATATATGTATATACGTAGCCGCCCAAAGGCCTCCGCTCCAACCGGCAGAGCAACCAGAGATCCGCAGCAAGGCGCTCGAGACATTGAAGTCGCCGCCCCGGACATCCAAAGCGCCTCTGGTCTAGGTCTGGCTTAAGAGGACCCTAAGGGTTTAGGGTTTAGGGTTTACGTAGGGTTCCCCACCTTGTAATAATGGTATAATGGGAATGTGAGAGGTCCCCGATATAATCCCTCATTATCCCTTGCCTTATAGTCACTGTTTCTGGGTGAGGGGTCCACCTAAGGTCTGGCACTCAAGACACGGTTGAGGGTGCAGGGACTAGGGTTCAGGGTTTGGGGATTCTGATTTCAAATTGAAGGTCAGGAACCCTAAACCCTAAACCGTATACCCTAAACCCTAAACTCTCTACACCCTAAACCCTTAACCCTTAATCCCATACCCTACGCCCTAAATCCTAAACCCTAAGGTTGCGGGGCTCCAAGCATCCCCAAGCTTTCTCAAAACTGGGCGCTGGAGAGTACAAAGGGATCCTTGGGCCCCCCAATATCAGGTAATATAGAGTTTTATAGGAATAATGGAAAAGAAAATGGAAACTACTATAATGGGTTATACAGGGTTTAGGATTAGAGGTGTTTTTTTTCAGGGAGAGTGTCTTTCATTCTTTAAGATGTACCGCAGGGTTGAGCTTAAGATTCCGTAGGTTAAGGGTTTAGGATTCAGCGTCTTTTTTTGGATGAGAACCTCTTTTATTGTTCAGGATGTCCTGCAGGGTTGAGCTTAAGATTCCGTAGGGAGACTTCATAACCCTAAACCCTGAACCCTATATACCCTAAACCCTAAACACTAAAACCCTCAACCCTATCCCGTAAATCCTAAACCCTAAAACCCTAACCCTAAAACCCTAAAACCCTAAACCCTAAACCCTAAAACCTAAAACCCTAAAACCCTAAAACCCTAAACCCTCAATCCTAAACCCTAAACCCTAAACCCTAAACCCATACTTCTAACGGTGCATAGCCCTCATCATGAGCCCAACAAAGCAACCTCGGGAGTCAGCCTTTCCTAGCTTCTCAGCTCAGGGGTTTAGGCTTTAGGGGGTTTGGGGTTTAGGGTATAGAGGTTAGGGTTTAGAGTTTAGGGTTTAGGGTATAGGGTTTAAGGTTTCGGGTTTAGGGTTTAAGGTTTAGGGTTGATTGTTTACCAAGTGCAAGGGCTGTTTTTGCAGGGTGCCCATAGGAAGGCACATCTTCAAGTCGGGAAACCCTACCTGTTCTTAATGAAAACCGCTTCATTTAGGTTCTAACCTTTATTGGGCTTTGAAGTATTAAGTTGCAACATGAGAGAAGCTTATCCATAAATGACCCCAAAAAGCAGCCACAAACCCTGAGGTCCTGAATTTCCAGCACTGTACGTTCCCCAAATTAAAAGGTGGATGGTATTGTAAGGGAATGATGGGGAGCGGCCTGACAAGACCGTGAAAACCCTAAAGCCTCAACTCCACATGAGCTATAATCTAAACTGCTAATACCCCCGCTTAATGACGCCTAGATTGGTCCCCTATATAATCTCCTGTATAACCCCCTTTAAGAAGTTTACATTACGGCTCACATAAAAAAACCCCTCAACCTGAGTTCTAGAATACCCACATCAGCCGCAGTCAATATGTCGTACATAATTTAATGGACATGGGCTCCTTATTAGGACCATATTCGGGACTTGCCAATAGCTCACATGAGTAGCGTTTTTCTAGTGGTTGAACCTAGTGAGATTCAAGTCTTTATACAAAACATTTAACCCAAAAGAAGGATATAACTTTACTCTACGTTGGGCACCATAGTATTTTTCTCGGACATCAGTCAGTCATTGAATCAAGCGTTGGGCAGCTTTGGCCGCTCAATAGTGAGTACGTAGTCTAGAATAGATTAAAGGCGAGCGACAATGGACTGCAATTGCTGAATAACCAGGTTGCAGTGCATAGTATCCCCAAATGAAATACTAAACCCTAAAACCATTAGTATCCCTTAGGTGGACCCCCCACCCTGTAATAGTGGTATAATAGGAATATAATAGGACCCCAATATACTCCCTATTCTCCCTCATGGTCACTATTAATTACTGGGTGGAGTCCACCTAAAGTATCCCAAATAAAATACTACTCACATGCACCTCCATCCAGAGCAGAGCTCGAAGCAGAGATGTCCAGGGTGGCGTTTGCGACGCTAAAGCCCCCCGCAACAGCAAAGGCTCCTCTAAGACGGGCTTAAAGTGTGCAGGGTTTAGGGTTTGTGGTGTAGAGCGGCTTAATTAGTTACCACTACTATTAAGAGGCTCTCAAGATTTAGGCTTTAGGGAGAATAGTTACCCATATTGTCACAATCTTAACGTCTAGTAGGGTTCGGGGCCAAAAAATGGAACAGCTGAGACTCAAATGGAAAATAATATGCAAAATTGTGAGCTGGGCCTGTCTAGGGGTTCAGAAGGATTTATTCCAATCCAGGCACTTAAATAACTACATTAGGATTTTGGCGTGATGCGGCCACGAGCACCCTTCACACGCATCTTCACAAATCATACCCAGGGCACGCACAACCCTAAGCCCTGAACCCTGGAAAAGTAAGCAGCGCTGAGATGTGAAAGTCCAATGGGTTGGTACTGACCTCTTCTTTCATGAGCGTGGTACGGGGTTTATGGTTGAGGGTATACTACCCCCCTAAAGTTCCCCTTCAATTAACCTCAATTAAGCCAAATTATGCCTAAACAACCTTAGTTAACGGGGAGCCTGGTTGTTTTGAGGCGGGTAGCAGGGGAACCCATGATTCTTGTAGGATGCTCGCTATTTTGTGGCTTCGTCTTGCGTCCCTTAGCCCCGTGGTGTAGCAGATTTTAGGGGTACATCATACTATATACCTAGGGATCTAAGTATACAATGAATACCTACATTGAGCCCGAAAGTCAATAAACATTGCATACGTTGGACTCTTTGGATCTCGAGGGTAAGGATGTGAAGAGTACAAAGGGAGAGCTGGCGCGTATTCAGGTTTTGACAATATGCGCTATAGTCTACACTCCTAGTAGCCCCCTAAATAACCACCTATAATGCTCCCCTATGTAATCCCCTACAAAACCCCTTTAAGGAGTTCAGACTACAGCTCATATGTTTAAGCTCATGGGTATGCAAACGGGGAGTTGCCGGAATGACCAGAAATCCCCTCCGCGCATCATGGAATCCCTCCAGCTTCCTGATAGAAAGTATGCTAAATGTGGTGCCTTTGAGGGTCAAGGGTTAATGGTTTAGGGTTAGGAAGTTAAGATAAAGGGGGGGGGGTCGGGGGATTATTGTCAGGGCTTATAACACCTAACCTACATTCTGAACCCTACGCCAAGGTTGAGGAGGCTTTGCATCACAGCGGAACACTAAAATGTAAACTCCCTGGTCTCAAGCCCGGAAGCTTCTACCCCAAACCCCCCCAACACCCTTGCTCCACAGCGCCCAAAATGATGAGATGATTATGGACGAAGGAACCATAAGAGTCGGATATTCATGGCGTCCTTAACTTAGGGCTTTGGATAACCGACCCCAAACCCCCAGAATGGGCCTCCATTGCTCTTGGCCGATGTGTTGTGCACCACAACTTTGCTGGAGGAAATGTAAGCTGCTCTGCCAGTCCGAACAGCTCCTGATCAGAGGCTGGCATTCTTTCAGGATGAGGTTTGGGGTTTAGGGTTTAGGACGCAAGGGGGTTTACTGGTTCTTTACCAGGTGCTGTTACATTTGTTGAATGCCGGCTATGTATTTGACTAAAGTATGGTCAGAGGCGAGCGACTTGGATACTGCGCGCTGCCACCGACAATGTTTCCGGATTTAGAGGCCTTCGGTGCACAAAGGGCTAATTCGCAAACCCTATACCCTCTGGAGTGTGGTCATGCACAGCTATATCTATATAAAAGGACCGTAATGGGATAATCTTCGTTGGGTTCCGGAGTCAGGGTTTTGCATTTCTGTTCCAGGAATCTGGATAAAGGCTTGGGATAGCCGTGATTGGTTTAGGGTCTAGTGTTTAATGTTTCGGGCTTGAAAACCTCGTATCATATCCCTAAACCCTAGACCCCTGAACCCTGAACCCCTAAACCCCCCTAAACCCCTAAACCCCTGAACCCCTGAACCCCTGAACCCCTGAACCCCTAAACCTATAGATCCTAACCCCCCCAAAACAAACAGGAGGCGAGCAAAACACAAAGTACCAACATCGAGCCTCACCCTTTGCCACCTGACTAACCAACTCGGAGGACCTCTTGACATAGTAGGTCCATTAACTTGGTTTCTAGGGGTTTGGGGTTTAGGGATGATGGAAAAAATGGAAGCTGCTTTTTGGTTTAGGGTTTAGGGACTACTTGGAGGACCTCTTGATTTAGTAGGTCTACTCACTGTAAAGGGAATATAGGGTTATATAGGGGGTATATTGTATATATGGGTATGTAGGGATATGTAGGGTTTAGGGTTGAGGGTTCTACTCACTTTAAAGGCAACAATAAGGTTATGTTATATAGGAGTCATATAGGGGTATGTATGGATATGTAGGGTTTAGGGTTTAGGGTCTACTTAGTAACTTGGTTTCTAGGGCTTATAGTACGTAGGGGTTCTCACGGTTAGTAGGTAGACTTACTAAGTCAAACGATCATCCAAGAAGAAGCCCTGAACCCCCCAAGACACAGTTTGTAACTGCCCTAGGCTTTGCGAATCTTACAAGAAACGACTTAATAGGTCCCCCCCCCAGCACGTGCTATTTAGTCCCCCATAGGTCCCCCCAACCTAACCCTAAACCCTGAAAAGAGCCCAAACCCTGAGAATTTGAAAACTTGCTTGAGGGGACGAGCTGAACTCTGCTTTCGGGTTCAACTTTAGGGTTAAGGGTTTAGGGTTTAAGGTTCAGGGTTTATGGGTTTAAGGTTTAGCGGTTGTTAGGGGTTTAGGGTTTAAAGGTTCAGCTTCATCCGCTCCCCCTGAAAACCCTTGATTCTGCGCCACATAGCAACAAAACCTTACTAAACCTGAGCCCCTAAACCCTAAACCCTCCCAAATCCCCAAATGTCAAACCCTAAACCCTGAACCGTTCTTGAAGAATGGAGTCTTCGGGGCGCCTCCATTGCCTCCGGCCACCGAGTCCTTGATGAACACCTCTCTGTCTAGTTTCAGGGCTTAGGATTTAGGATTTGGTTTAGGAATTATGGTTTTAGGTTGACAGTTTGTGAGTACCGTATGCTACAGGCTATGGATGTAAGGGATACACTCTTCTCCAAGAGCATGGGTTCTCCACATAAGGTGTCTTCACAAAATGGAACGCTTCAAGAACCAGCAGGACACCAGGACACATACAGAAAGATAAGACAACTTTCTAAATCATCTAGACAAATCAAAAACCTCCCAAAAACATCCCTAAACCCTAAACCCAAACCCTAAACCAACACCGGACAACTTACATACAAATATTAGCAAAGCCTTGACATGTCCTGAAGGGAGGTTGTTCGAGGGGTGAAGGTAACCCAGTAATCCCCCATGCTCTCTAAAGCGCCTGTTACTCCCCAACCTAGGACCCCCTTAGGACTAGGGGTTTAGGGGTTAAGGGATTTAGGGATTTGGGGGTTTAGGGCCGGGGGGGTGGGTGTGGGGGGAGGGGAAGCCCACCGCCTTCCTTAAGATACACCCTCGAGCCCTAAGCCCTAAACCTTACACCCTCAAGCCCATATAAACTTACCATTACTTAGCGTATTCAATTTTCCTTAACTTCAAAACCAAAATGACACCCCCAAAACCCAAAGTAATGGCAACTGAACCCAAAACCCTGAACCCTGAACCCTAAACCATAAATCCTAGACCCAGAGAGATTATACCAAGCCTAGCTCATTCCCCTACCGACCCCCTTGGATGCTTCCCCGCTAGGTTCCCCCCCTTAATTAAGGTTGTTAAGGTTATTTGGGGATATGTAAGCTTTAGGGTGTAGGGCTTAGGGACATTAAGGGGGAACCTCGGAGGGGTGGGGGGGAGAGAGTAGGGAGAGTAGTAGGGGAACCCGTGACTAGCCCAGATCAAATGCTGGGTCCCAGAACGCGATCCACAACACTTTCAGGTTTCTTTGAGGTTCCCTATACCTTAATGAGTCGCAGAATCTAGGAAAACAATATTGGCAATTTTCATCCTTCTACATGGGGGGTTGTCAAAATTATGGTCCCTTTTTGGGTCCCCATTATAATACGGGGTCTAATATGGGGCCTAATTTAGGGGACCCAAAAAGGGACCATAATTTTGAAAAATCCCCCACATAGTATGTCCACTGAAGTCATCGTCCCAAATCTTCACCTCAACTTCATCCCTAAGCCCTAGACCCTACCCGTTCACAGCGGAAGCTCCAGCAGACTTCCGGCCGGTTTGGCTTGCTTTGAGTATATGAAGTAGTAGGTACGAGGGTTCGGGTTAACGGATTTAGGGCATTATGGTTTGGGTTTTAGGGTTATTGGCTCAGTCCGGGTGATGCGCAGTTGGGTGCTTGTTATATGGCTGTTGGTGAGCGAATGTAGTGGGGCTCCTGAAGGATGTTGGTGGGTTCAGGGTTTGGGGCTTATAGAAGAGTGCATGGATTTGGTGTGCATTTGGGGGGACCAACTTTGAAAACCACGGGCAATAGATGCCTACCAAATTCAAGGACATTGGAAACCATAGCTGCAAAGAAAGGCGATAGACTCGATTGACTTCCGGAAAGCAGAAAACATTCAAACATTGAAACCACAACTCTCAACACACAATTTCACAGCTCCCGACTTTGCGAATCCTTTCTAAAAAGGAGACAACGAATAGGCATAGGTTATTTTTCATTCGGAGGAAACGGGCTGCATTCCTGAAAACGCGGAGTTGTAGAGAGCAGTAAGGTCGGCTAAAGGTTGACCAGGCACAAATATTAGGATCCCGTACGACCCCCACCCTGAAAAATCACCACACCCCCCCCGAGACCAAGGCCACTGAACGTTGTCAAAATCATGATCCCTTTTCCGGCTCGTTAATATAAAGCCTAAATGCCAGGGTACCCAACAAGGGACCATAGGTTTGACTACCTTCCAAATAGTGAATTCGGGGTTTAGGGGTTTAGGGTTTGGGGCCCCCAAGACTGGAGAACCAGATGGAACAAGAACACCGAACATGTAATGGAACCATGCTTCACATGGGAATCTATAGGGAGGGCTTGGATTTGGAGGATTGCCAAAAGTCTTATCCCTTTTTGGGTACCCTCCCCTCATACAGCATGGGTTATAGGCTCATGGAATCCAGGGAATCCCCAAACCATAAAAACCCTAAACCTTAAGCCCTAAAACCCCTACACTGTGGGCTGTTACAGTCCTGGGACCTTATATGTATCCCTAGGCCCTAGAGCCTATATGACTTATGCTTATTATGAATTATTAGACTCATGATACAACCCCAAAGGTCCAAGGATCCCAATAACAAGGTTTTAGGGCCCAACTACTATAATATTAATGGTATTTGGGCCCTGAAACCCTGTTATTTGGGTTCTTGGACCCTTAGGGAAACCCTGAACCTTAAAATCCGTAAGCCGAACACCACTTCTCGCCTTCCCACCCAAGGTCTTGAAGTCATGATCAGTCCAAATTGCGCCTGCTCCATGTACCGTGGCGGCTTACGGTATAGGGTTTAGAGTTTAGGAATTCAATTTAAGGTAAGGGGTGGGGATAGGGTGGCGGGGGCTTTTAGGGATTGATCACGACCTGCTTAGGGACGCCAGTGATGTCTGGGAAGTACATAGAGAACATGGGGGCGTCCTGTGAAGTATTTGATAGGAGCAATCCAAGAAATGTCCACGTACCCTCCCATTTTCCTGCGAAAGCCTACCGCAAAAGACTTGTGTAGTCATGCTCTGGCCTCATGGGCATGTATGTGCATCAGAATCTGTCGTCCCCGCAGCTTCAAGACCCAAACCTAAACCCTAAACTCTAAACCCTATATATAAGCCCTAAACCCTAAACCGATTGGTGTTTGGGTTTGGGACTGTCCCGGCATCTACACTCCCAAAATTGGCAGGTCGACTTTTTAGATTCTGGGATTCGAACGTCGGGTGAGAACCCAAAAAAGGACGTTTGGGTGATTCTTGGCTTTGACACCCTTGACCCCACACCCTAAACTCTAAACCTAAGCCCTGAACCCTCAATCTCCACTCCTACCCGCCTCCGTGGGCAGTGGAGGCTGTGCGCTCTATGAGCAGCTCACCATCAGCGACTGAGACGCTTCCAACGCTGAGGATGGCTCCTACGCACGCATTTGGGAGGGTTGGGATTTAGGGTTTAGGGTTAATAATAGGGTTGAGGTCGTAGGGCTTGCAGCGTTCTGGAGTTTAGGGCTGTATGGGTTCTATGCATGTTGAAAGCTTGGCGTTTAGGGATTAGATGGTTGGTGTCTAGGGCGTATAGTGTTAAGGGTTTTATGGTGTTTCAGGATCTATGTGGACCTATATGACCCAAGGACTTTCTCCTCCATCCTCGCTGCAGTCCCAACAAAACAGCCCACATACACTCGAACCAGAGTTTAGGGCTTAGGAATGCTTAGGGTGTTCTCCAGGACGAACCTACTGATACTTAAAACGGTAAGCACGGACTTCTTTCAAATGAGGCCCAGCACCCAAACCTTCCAACAGTAAGTAAGCGTCGAAGCTCAACTAAACCCCATGTCGTTGAACTCCTACATGGCTCTTCCTACATGACTCTGGCTTCTGAATATCGAGAAATGACAGCCCGAATGCCAGGTTCGCCCAAAGTAACAAAAAGTCAAGACAAAATGGCAAAGAGTTCAAGGATGGCTATGTTTGCTACCTAACGCAAAGTGCGGGACCCTTCTAGACCCCGATACACTCTCATACGCGTTTAAAGAGACCCGAAAAGGACCCCCCCGATGTTCATGAAGCCCATGTGGAACTTGACTATTCTGAAGATTAGGCACTGAGCCCACACAGTTTTGTCTCTGCTCCAAAGCCCAACTCTCAAACCCAAACCCCCCAAACCCCGAAAACCCAAGACTCCAAGCGCCAAACCCTAAATCCCTAACTCTAAACTTTAACCCTAAACCCTAAACCCTAAACCCTAACCGCTTTAACCCCTAACCAACTACTTCAGGGAAGCCGCCAGGGTACCTCCAACCTGAGACGAAGAGCCATGGATGTGCAATCTGCCCCTCTCCAGCTGCCTAGGCTTTTCAGTTTGGGGTTTTAGTTTACCTGGACACCAAAATTATGTAGAATAATTGCCTTTTCGGCTATGTGTAGGTGTTTTGGGCTATTAGTTTACCTACTCTTGGGGTTTGGGGATTTGGGAAAATTTGGGGTCAGGGATGTGGATTTGGGGTGAAGGGCTTAGCGTTGAGGATTCAGGGTTTAGGGATTAGAGTGTGGGTCTTGGAGTTCAGGGTTAAGAGTGTGGAGTTTGAGGCTGGGTCCTTAGGGGTTTAGGATTCAAGCCCTGAATCCTTTCGGGGCTTTGATGCTAGGATTGGCTTGGTTTCGGGGCCCCGGGCCCTGAGTATAGGTCTTGGAGTTCTGGGTTGGGGTCAAGCTTTTTCAGCTTCGTGTTCAGCTGGGAAATGGCCTGAATAACTACAAAGATCATCAAGATTTATTTGACATGGCCTATACCAAAAAATGCACAAGGAATCTATGACCACAAGAGTGGTAATCATGATGGCCACCGCAGTAAAGACGTTAAACTGGATTGCATTTATTGTTTTGGGCTTGGGGATATGCATCAAATTGGACATGTTCAAGCATGTCACGGCCAGCCCTGCTAAACCCCTGAATCCTGCAGCCGCAAATCCGAAACGGCCTCAAACAAAATGAGACACCCTCACACCAATGCCCTAGAAACTATACCCTAAACCCTAGACCCTGAACCCCAAAACCGTAAGTCAACCCAGTCGCACACTCCCTTCGCAGAAGATGGCGCCTGGCTTCTGGACTTCTAGATGCTTTAATAGTGTTTAGGGTTTAGGGTTTAGGGCCTAAGTAGGCTACCTAACCCCTTAGTAAGCCCTAAGGCCTCAACCATGTACATACCCAGAACCTCTTTAAATGGACCGGGGATATGCCCTGAGAGACCCCGAGGATCCCATCAAGCAGGGAGAGTATGATCCTGCTGGTCCGCTGGCGTGGTCGGGCTTGGGGGTTAGGGGTTTAGGGTGGGTAGTCACCAGGTACTGTGGATGGAGGAAATCTTGCACCACCTAAGGCCCCTAAACTACTGTGTTCCTAGGGTTTTGGGGCAAGATTTCCTCCATCAACAGAGGTGCCTTCATGGCAGGCTCGCATAAGGAAAGTGGGGCTACATGCGGTTTAGGTCGGCCTCCTTTAAAGGGCTACCCATCAAATAAATATGCACAGTTTTAAGATGGCTGCATGGGTTGACCCTAAACCCTAAGCCCTAGAGGCTTCCAAGGCCTTAGGGCTAGGCCACATAAACCCCATATGAACCCATAGAGTCTCCTGGACTTCTTAAAGAAGATCCGTAAGCCCAGGGGCATGACCTGAGGAGCAGAATCCTGAAGCAACTGAATCTGGAAGAAAGCTTTACCTGGACCCCAAAAGTATGTAAAATGATGGCCTTTATGGCTATTCTTATGGGTTTAGGGTTATTATTTTACATACTTTTGGGGTTTAGGTATGATTCACGCCCTAACCCCTAAAAACTGAATAAACCCTCAACATTCTAAACCCTGAACGCTAGGAAGGAACTCGGCAGGCCTCGAACACTGCAAGCGCTAAAGCATATGGCATGGTGGATGCATACTCTTTGCGGCACTTTGGTTAACATACTCCTTTTTTTATCGGACCTTTTTTGCAACCTGCTGAGCAGTCGGAAAGCCAGCTGGCCAGACCGGCTAACATACATACTCCTTTTTCTGGGTTGCTGTTAAGGAACTTAAATTAAGTCACCATAATGGGTATATAGAGTAAATAATAGGGTTCCCCAATATAGTAACTTAAATTAAGTTCCTTAACGGCAACCCAGTTTTGCGGTTTAGGGTTTAGGGAACACACCTCCCTTCGCCTCGGAAATCCGATGACCCTATCTCCTCACAAGTGCAGCACAGGCGGCGGATTAGTCTGCTACACTGTACACACAACCAATAGAGATGATGAGTTGGTAGTCTCCATTTCCTTGTCCATTTTATAGTATACCCCTATACAACCCTAAACAGCCTTATATTATCAACGAGTACAGGGATGTCTTTGCCAAGAAGCCCTGCCAAAGCTCTCCAAAATCTGGGCGGCACACTTTCGGGTTCCCATTGAGCCCTGAATCCGGAACGTTCAAAGTTCCAATCCTCCCTCCCAACCCCTGAAAGACCTTAGATTGCATTCTATGTCGGGCCCATTTGGGTGAATTGCTAGATCTTGCCCTAAACCCGAAACACTAGACCCTAAACCCTGAACCCTAAACCCTAAACCCTAAACCCTGAACCCAGCCTCCCCTCTCTCCCGCCGATGTGTTCTCCTAGGCTGAGAAGGACTCAGCGTATAGTCCCCCCTTAAGTAGATAGAATATGGCGTCAGGTATATTAGAATAAGATCCCCATATTCTCTACTTAAGGGGGACTATATCCCTGAGCATCCCCCGCTTTAACAAGGAAATCTTGCACCACTTATGGCCTCAAACATTTCCAGCCTATAACTTACTGGTTCATTTTAGGGAGTGAGGGAATATCATCACTACACAACCCCTAATCTGCTTTCTTCCCTTATTCCCTACTAACCCCCAGTAACATAAGGCCTATACGGGTGGCAGCAAACTTCCTCCATCCGCCGTGGTATACTGGGCTGCTGTCAAGGACCTTCAACTGAATTTACGATAAAAAGGCAACCATGCTACGTACTATATACCATATTATGGTAACTTAAGTTAAGTTCCTCAACAGCAACCCAGGATACATTGGAATTGTGGGGCTCATCTGGCCGATTGCATTAGGATCAGTTTTGATAAGCTCCGATTGTTTTTGTGTTGGCGGTGGAACAGAAGAAGGACACGTGCCTCTTGTGCAACACTATAACCCAGAAAGGGCTAAATTCTTACCATATAGTTGGGACTACAGCATCCCCAAAGAAAAAAAAACGTAGGTGGGTAGAAGAGAGTGAGAGAGAGAGAGAGAGAGAGAGAGAGAGAGAGAGAGAGAGAGAGAGAGAGAGAGAGAGAGAGAGAGAGAGAGAGATAAAGATAAAGATAAAGATAAAGATAGAGGAGACAGACAGAGAAACGCAGAGAGAGGAAGGTAGGTAAGGAGGGGGGAAGTGAACAGAAAGAGAGAGGAGAAAAAGAGCAGAGAGAGAGAGAGAGACAGAGCGAAAGAGAGAGAGAGAGAGAGAGAGGAGCGAAGAGAAAGAAAGTTTAGAGATTGAGAAAGCAAAAGAGAGGAGACTATAGCATCAACGCCAACCTGCAAGCCTCATAGATTCTTGGACCCAGAACCCTGAACTGCAAGCTGATCTAGGGTATATCATACCAGAGCTTTACAAAGACTATACGGGAATAGAACTGCCAGGTATTCAGCTTTCCACACTACGCAACTTTCGAATTTCTACGTCACGCAAATTTATCGAAGTCGCCTGCCCTTGCCGTCAACTACTCAATAGAATACGCAATATTTCAATCCCCTTAGACCTATAACAGAACTACGATTTTTGAAAAATCCTCAGAGGTATATTATAATAGCCATTCAAGATAGTTTCCTTAAACACTCCACCCAGAGACAACAGAATAAACCTACCAAAACAAACTGCCACCCCCGCAGCGGGGCCTAAACCCTAAGCCCTAAAAGAACCAAACTATACGCTCTGCAACCCGGATGTGGGAACTACTAATACCGGGATAGTGGAAGAGAAAATGGAAAGTACTATTTAGTGTATAGGGTTCTCATCCCCCTTAAGTAGAATACAGGGTTATATAAACGGATAAAAGGAAAAGAAATGGTAGCTATTAGAGTATATGGGTTCAGACCCAGGGTCGGCCCCCCCCCACCCCTGGGTACTAGCGTTTGGTTTTAGGGTTTAGGGTTAGGGTTTAGATTGGGTACTGCCCCCACCCATCATCAACAGTCCGTAATAGGGGTCATATGAAGGGCCTACATAGCTATATTGTCAATATTATCCAGCTGTTAAGGAGTGGGTGCAGTATCCAACTTGCATCTGTTTATCAAGGGACTTTAGGAGGGACCCCTAGAAGGGACCCCTAATCCCATTACCGTTTATAACCCTTACATAGGCCTTATATATAGGTCCCCATTAAGGGTCCCTCCTAAATCCCTTAAAGTTTAGGTAAGCATCCAAGGAGACGTCGCCTTGCAGAACGATGACATTGCTGCTCGTGTAAATTGCTCCTGAACAGTTTGGGGTTTAGGGTTTAGGGTTTAGGGTCTTCGACTGAAGTATGGGTACGTGGGTACATGTCCTAGTTTTTTGTTGCGGGTAAGCACTTAGACCCTAAATCCTAAACCCTAATTCAGAGCAGTGAAGCTGCTGAGTCCGTAGGGAGCTGCAAGGAGTGAGCTAATGAACATCACCCAGACAAAGCTCACCATAGCCCAGGAGAAGGGTTCCCTTTAAGGTTTTCGGGTTTAGGGAGAGCATTTTTGCTGTCTGTCAAGTTCTACCCTGTCTAATCCTTAACAAGGACCCTACAAATATATGGGTTCTTCTCAAAACTTTAGGACTTTTGGAAAAGATTATAGTACCGCACCCGGTACTTAGGGGTACCAGAATCGGAAACTAACTTTGGGAACTACCCATATGCGCAACTGACAAAACTAGAAGTTGGCTGAGGCAGCACCTAGGGTGGTCCTCAATCCACTTTCAGGACGGGTTGGGAGTTGCCCTCCCGGTAACTAACATGTAAACCCAAAAAGGGCCCTATAAAGACTACAATCCTTTTAAAGGGCGGCTATATGGGTTTCCATGTTAGTTTGGGGGAGTGCAAGGGTTTTTTCAAGCCGCTTCTGTCGTTGCAGTTCGCCCCCCTTGTGGCGTAACACGCTTCCCTCAAATCGTGCATGTTGACTGTAGGCTACACTCTAAACGAGACAAGATTGTTCAGGGATCATATGGCGATAACAAAGGGAACATGGAGGTCTCTATTAAAGAGTCTAGTAGTGGTACTTTGGAGAAACATGTCATCGAATTGCACTGTTCTAGTATATGTACCGGCACTATTAGCGTCTTCAGTACAGCTTTCTCACTACTAACTATGAGTCTCCGATACGGATGCGGATCAACCCTTTTTGCTGGCTTTCCCTATATCTAGGGAACCTACAAAAGACCATGATGTGGACAATCCCCCCTAAATTAAAGCCAAAACCACTGAAACCTAACCCTAAAGTCTAGATCCCTAAACCCCTAACCCCAAACCTTAAATCAAACCCTGAACCCTGAACTCTAAACCTAATCCCTAAACCCTCAACCCTATCCTCCGCAGCCATACTCGACAAGTGCCCGAGATTCTTGGACTTTCAAGCCTCTGGTCTGCTTTTGGGGTTTGGGGTTCAGGGGTTGGGATTTAGGGTCTGGGGTTTGGGGTGTGCGGTCTAGGGACACGCTGACAACTCCATTTTTTGGAATTCTCTACCACAAGCCTTAAGCCGCCCAGAGCCCTGAAACCCTAAATAACCATTTCAAGCACCAAATGACACGATCCCGTTTTGAAGAACCGAATAACCATGCATCCTAAACCCGATGTCCTGAAATCAAAAGCCTTGAAATCCGTAATACGAGGGCCGAGATAGTTACCCATGTGATTGTGACATGTATTTGAAGTATCCTGCGCGAGAACCCTATACAAACCCAAGTTTCCATGTCATTCTCCGTTTGCTTGTCTTTCTGATTTTACACGTTTGGTCATTCTACCCTGGACCCTAAGCCCTGACTTCAACATTTAAATCTCTTTGGCCCGAGAGACTACCTGCGGAGATCCTGACGAAGGTCAAGCTACGGATTGCTCCTGCCGGGGAGTCCACGGTCCAGGGTTTAGGGTCTGGAGCTTAAGTTTTTAGGTTGGGGGTTGGGGGTTGGGGTTTAGGATGTATAGGGTCCGAAGCTCGGGATTTGGGGTCTACACATACAGATTATCAAGGAATAAAGTTGGCAACTATTCAGGCTTGTACAGTACTCTCAACAAGTCCTTTAATCCCTTCATCCTGCTTGGAAACGGCAGAACCTTGGCTACTACCTCCCCCCCCCCCTCGACATGGGCAGGTCCTTATAGCACAAGGATTTGAGGTTCACCGAAGCCACGCAATGAGGACCCATGACCATCGTATGACTTGCTTGGACTTCTGGGAGGTTCACGTAACCAACTCCCTGAGAAACTCCACCAAATAAACAGACCCCTAAGAACGTTAGTAGGTGTCTAAGGCAAAACATATCCGCCCTGCGCTCCATCCTATTAACAATGACTTCTCCCTCGCTATATATTGGCACTATGTTACTGTTGGAGGATTAAATTCATCACCAAGCGGTAATGTAGATCCATGATTAATTAACCTGCTCCTATAACGGCCTTCATATTAGGATCCCTATTATAATCCCTATTAAGGGGAGGGGGGTTCATTAATCAGGGGTCTACATTAGGGACTTCATGGGTGGGCGTGCCTATCTTGTGGATGGGCCAGGGCAGACCATTAGCAAAGGGGATTGCCTTGATTATATGGCCTGTAGGGCATCCGCCCCCTACTCATGAAGCCATACATCCCGAGACAGTACTGGACTTCAACGGCTACGCTCTGAAACCGTAAACCATACCTGAACCCCGAAAGTAGGTAAAATAATGGTCCAAAGTCCCTAAGAACAGACCAAAAGACAATTCTTCTCCATTCTTTTGGAGTCTAGGTAAGCCTTAATTCAAGCCCCCAAGCCCCACCATCAAAATCCGCCATCCCAAGGAAAACCCTGTTTAGGGTTTAGGATGGTTTAGGGATTTAGGGATTAGGGTTTAGGACATAAATTTCAAGGTTCAGGGATTAGGGTTTCGGGATTATGGTTTAGGGCGACTGGCACCTCCCTCTTTGCCCGCCGAGGTATTCCGCATGAGGACGTCGCCGCCATCCAGTTCGAAGCTACCGTGAGTGAAGATGGCACCTCGCAGGGTCGACTCTCAGGTTACCTGGGTCCCGAAAGTAGGTAAAATAATGGCCCAAAACACCAAAAACTAGCCCAGAAAGGTCATTATTTTACATACTTCTCGGGGTTCGGGTAGAAGTATGGGCCCCAACTATGGGCCCTCAGGCCCTTTAGGGTCAGAATTCCAGGGACCCTTTAAGGGTACACAAAGGGTATAGAGAGTAGGTATATGGAAGTTTCCCTAAATTACTGTTCCCAAAATGGGGGAAATGTATATAGGGCCCCGTATTATTATAATAGGAACCCAAATATAGGACCCCGTATTGACAGTAATTTAGGACAGTCCCCATATACGGATCCCAGACTTCAGGGCCCATAGTAGGGGCCCCGTGGTTTCAACCTTAGATGGACAGGTTGAAGGGCTGAGAGCCTAGGGATGGCAAACTTTGGTAACATGGCTTAGGGTTTAGGGTTTGGGGTTTAGGGTTTTAGGGTTTAGGGTTTAGGGTTTGGCTAAGTTAACGTGGCGGCTTAGGGTTTAGGATGTAGGGTAATTAATCCCCCTGATAAGCATCATGAGAATTTGGGGTCTATATTGGGTTCCCACTGTTTCTGGAAACTACTATGCGGGTGGGAAGTGTGAAGAAGGATTGTCGAGCCGAGGGGCTTGAGGTTTGGATCCTTAGAGGCCTCACTACTGCAGGGGCCTAAATAATTACCAATATAATCATTTTGAGGTCCGTTTGAGGCACCATAGACCATGGAACCATCATAATGGTAATCATTTAAGCTCCGATGTTACACTAGAACGTACCCGAACAGCCTCGTTACACATCGAGCTGGCGCAGCGAGGGCTCCAGATCCAGGATATCACGCGCTATCACACGGTTAAGACTTTCGGGCTCCGGGGTTCTGAATTACGGTTCTAGGGGTTTAGGGTTTAGGGGTTTAGGAGTTTTGGGCCTCTCCAAAATTGACCACACATTCGTCTTAGGACAGAACCATCCCAAGCAAGACCTCAGGTGAATTGTTGTCCCCCAAATAAGCCTCACATAAGGATCATAGAAGGGTACTGGGGCTATATGAAATCTTTATAGGCTTCTTTCCAGGGTAGCCACCTGATGTCTACCCACCGGGGGGGGGGGGGGTTCCTTGAATCCTAAACCCTTAACCCTTAACCCTTGACTAAAGTAGGGTTCCCGGAGCCTAGCTCTTACAAAAACCTGTGCGTCCGAATGAAGCCCAAGCGTCGAACCCTGAATGGCAAACCCGAAACCCGAAACAGGGTTTTGGGTTTAGGATGTTTGGGTTTAGGGTAGCCAGTAACATGACATAATAGGGGTCCTCTTGGGGGCTCTATCATTCATGTTATAACCACTTTCCAACTGCGACTGGGTGGGGCAGTACCCAATTACATAAGCAGTTGGGGTCCAGGTCATTGACCTCAACACTAAACCCTAAACCCTAAGCCCTAAACCTGACATCCTAAACTCTGAACCTCAAACCCTTTAGGCCCTAAACCTCAAATCCTAAACCCTAAATCCCCTGGCGGGACTCCCAAGAACAGGGCCCCGAGATCGGGGAGGAACTCCTCTGAACTGTAAACCCAAAACGCCTAAAACCCTGGGGTTTAGGGTTTAGGGTTTTGGGTTTATGATAATACCTGACCCCCAAAGATATGCAGAATATAGGCCTGCTGGGCTGGTGTTAAAGGGGTTTTGGGTCATTATTCTACCTATTTCGGGTCTAGATAAAAAAAAAAAAAAAAAAAAAAAACACACACACACAGGACCTGCACCCTGAATCCTGCAACCTGTCCTTTCAAGCACCTTGAACTTCGTTCGCGAGTTAACCCTAGGGATCCAAGTATACTAATAATACTTACATTGGGCCCTAACTGTTTGGATCCCCAGGGTAACTCTGTGATCACCCTTCCGTAACCCTGAAAAGCCTTTACGAGTGAGTTCCCTAATTTTCTTGAGCCCCCACAGTAGACTGAGTTTGGGGCTTAGGGTTTGGGTTTAAACCCTAAACCCTAAACCCTCTAAACCCTAAACCCTAAATCCTAAACCCTAAACCGCTGAGGTTAAGGATTGAAGCTTTAAGGCTTCGGGCCCAAAACTCCAGCCTCCAGCTTGGGCCGATTGGGCCGCCTCCACTTCCACCCGACCTCCAGCAATCTTCATGCCACTCAGCCAGGAATAGAAAGCACCTGCAATCACCGCGTTGGGAATGTCAATGGTTTAGGGTTTGGGGTTTAGGGCTGCGGAGTGCAAGCTTGGGTTTTTGGGTTTGTGTGCTTACTGTCTAGGTCAGTCGGTGGGGGAGGATGGAGGATGGGGGGGGGCGGGGGTAGGTTGCCTGAGTTAGTGCTACACTGTTCTGGAGAGAAGGGGCTTTATGACCAAGATAGATAGTGATCGAGTCTTCTGCTGCACCCGATTCTGATTATCCAAACTTGCGTAGCAGCAGCCCAGTCATAGAGCAAACTTACCATGTTGCATACGTTAGAGCAACCCACCTGGCATGGCCTCTCCCAAATCTCCCATGCAGTAGTAATTCTCCTGCCCCGTGCTAATACACAATACCCTGACATGATTCGAATTTTCGGGAGAGCTACTTATCAGGGGACGGGAGTGGTTCGTGATAAGGATTAGATGGGATTACCCCAAACTTGAAGAACTTGAACCTGCCTGGAACCTTCCACAAAAACTCAACTTTGCTTTTTAATGGGTAACACGCAAAACCTAAAAACTATCTCAAGACACCTTTTCCAAACCCTGGACCCTGAATCTCAATTCGATCATTGGAGTTTCGTCCATGCCTCCCTCAAAACCTGAAGTGTTGCGGATCAAGACATCGCCGGCCAAGATTGCGATCTCATCCTTGCAAAAAATTGCTCCTGCATTGCGGCTTGCGCGTGTGTTGGCTAGCCTATCCAAGCAGTAAGAGTCTGCATACAAGAGGAGCAGCAGTAAAGCATTTAAGTATTCATACAAAGTCCACTATCCAGCGGTCTATGAGACAACTAAATTCCAGATTCCTCAAAGTGATAAGGTAGTTTCTCAAAGTAAGGGGGATCCCAATATAGGCCCCGAAACACTAAAATCCTTATTATGGGGACCCCCAAAATGGTATCCCTAATATAGGGAAACCCCTATAATGCGGCCGTTCAAAGATGTTTGGGGGTTCCACGGGCCAGGGCCCTAAAACGGACCCCGAGATACATACCCCATAATTTTGACTAGAAGGACTCCCAAAGTTTCCCAAACAGCGGAATTTCTTGGAAACCGCTGTAAACCCCTGTGGAATCCTTAACCCCGAAACCCCAAGGTTCCCCGTAAACAAGATAAATTGTTTTTTGAGGTTAAACTCCTCGTGCTAACCAACAATACCTACGCGAGCTACGTGGATGGCTGCTTTCCCTGCAGAACAGTCCATGCGAACACACATATGCTATCGTGCTGCCTACGCGGCCGAGACTGGCTTTAGGTGAACACGCGACACTACGCCGAAACTACGCCCTGCAGGCCAGCGGCTTTGCAAGCACTCTTGCAGTATCACTTCCATCGTAGCCCTTACATTCTTACATACCTAAATACTACTTAATTGTCCTTTACAGGACTGCGCATCCAATATAGTGCCTAGATAAATGTCATGTGGTACGCTAAGGTTTAGGGCTTACGTTTAGAACCCGACAAACTCATAAAGCCCTCATGATCTGCACGTTGCTACCAGGCATTACAGCTTGGCACTCAGAAAGCCCCTAAACTGGCTTATGAATACTTCCCCTTGTGACTCGAGAGGGAGAACTTAACAAACACAGTGAAGATCACAAATTTTGGAACATGGAGGTGAGCTGCTTCCCTAAATCCCAAACCCTAAATCAATCCCAACGTTTTAGCCTATAGCTCCCCTTACGCAGATAGAATATGCGTATTATACTCAGATCCCCATGTAGTACCCCATATTCTATCTACTTAAGTGGGACTATAACCCCCAAACCCTAAACCCTAAACCCTAAATTTCCATGTTCTTTTCCATTATCCCTATATAATCCCAAATAATATACCCTATATTCTATCTACTTAAGTGGGACTACAGGAGATTCTAATTGACCAACCCAGTGACTTCTACTACAAGCCTAACTCAACTTGTCCTAACCCCGGTTTAGGGTTTAGGGTTTAGGGTTTAGGGTTTAGGGTTTAGGGTTTAGGGTTTAGGGATCTACATCCTGAAGCGCATGATACAGGGGCCTAAGTAAGTACCACTATCATGTTGAGGTCTCTTTTGCATTGAATTTATGATAGGAAGCAAGGACTATCATATTGGTATATAATCGTCCTTACATGACTCCATGTAAGCCGAGTTTCCATGTTATTGTCCATCTGCTTTTCCGTTTGATTCTCCTTGATTGTGGTAATATCCCTATGCATCCCAATCATGTCCCTAGATCCCTATAATTGGAACTTAGTTAACTAGGCCCTAACCCCCAAACCCTAATCCCTAAACCCTCATCCCTAAACCCCTACCTAGACCCCCCAAGTACCCTAAAAAAGGGTTTATGTAGCTTCTGCTTGTGGATACTTAGGGTCTACAGAAGGTACTGGGGGGGGTCTAGGTCCCCTAAACCCTAAGCCCTAATCCCTAAACCTTATAATCCTTAAACCCTAAACACTATACCCTCTGATCCCTAAATCCTAAGCCCTAAACCCTAAATCCTAAACCCTATAATCCCTAATCCCCAAACCCTAAGCGGCGAGTTGACTTCCTGGCCTCCTCGTTTCGCATGCGCGTCGCGTATCTCCACGCGTCCTCCAGCCAGCTTCACAGGACCCGGACTCGATATCGCTCCTGGCAAAGCCAGGAAAGCGCGGCTCTTGGTGAGAAAGGAGGGGTTTAGGTTTTTGAGGTTAGGGTTGCATGGTTTAGGGTTTAGGGGTTTAGGGTTAAGGGTTAGGGTTCAGCCTAAGATGGGCTCCCCATCAACTTACCTGTTGTGTTTTTGGTGGTAAGACCTAGCATAGGGTTGAGGGTTTCAGGCTTAAGGGTTCGGGGCTTGGGGAGATTCAACAAAGCTTTCTTCAAAATGTTACAGCCCAGCGGAAGATACATACGATTTAATCTTACTCTCTCTTTACTTTATATGTGTATATGTATATGTATGTATATATCTATGTAACTTATGGTATTCATAGCAGAACCCTAAACCCTAAACCCTAAACCCCGCTCCTCCTTCATGCTTGGACCACGTGTTCTGCGTCACAAACTCTCCACCGGAGATCTCGAAGCCGTCGCGGCTATACACGGCTCCTAGGTTCTGCAGGACCTAAACTCCCATAGTAGGTAGGATAATGGCCCAACACCCCCTGAAACAGCCCAAAAGACCATTATTCTACATACTTTTGGGATCCAGGTAAGCCAAGCCGTTGCAGCATGTTTGAGGGAAAGCGTATGCGAGCGACATTTACGAAAAGGCAGGGCAGGAATGGAGAGCAGCATCTTCTGGACAGACCTTCCAGCCTCGGGAGAGGTTCAATCAAAGTTGGCGACTGGCTGTGGATGTCCATACAAGAATCTAGATCGGGCGTTACTGTTTAAGGTTCCTGGTTCAGGCTTCCCATTGCGGGCCTTTGGTACGTTTCTCTGAGCCCCGCAAAAACAGCATGCTACCCGTACTGAATTGACGGATCCAATCTCAGACCCTAAACCCAAAACCCCAAAACCCAAAACCCTAAACCCAAGATGAGGTATCCGCGGGTTACATGGAAAACAATTGAGGGCACTGTGAGCCCTAGCCAGTGTGCCTCCAACCCTATAACCGAGACAGAAAGCTCAAGCATGACCCAAAACCCTACACCCAAACTTGGCACCCTGAAGCTCAAAGCCTGTACATGGGTTGTTGTCAAGATTATGGGTACCTTTTGGTTATAGATTATATTACGGCACCGAATATTTAGGGGTACCGAAATAGGACCCGAATTTTGAGAACTACCCATATCACACTAAATCCCTATACATCCCCACCACCCCTATTTGTAGACAAACCCTTCAAAACCTTAAACATACCGGCCTCCCCCACCATCTCTGTTGGACTCGGTGAAAGAGTCGTTGACCCGCAGACTGCCGGCGGTGATGTTCAGGATCCCCCTGGTGTAGAGAGCACCTGAAGAATGTCATTATTTCATGGGGCTCAAAAGGTGGGATAAAGCTAGGTGGTTTTTTGGATCCCTATTATAGATTCTGCTATTTTGAAGCTTATTTCCTTTACCCCACCTACCTTCATCCCACCTTTTGAGCCCCCTGATTATTATCCCTATTGTCACTATTAGCGGGTGGGGGGTCCGCCTAATCTAGACAACCCGGTTTAGGCTTTAGGGTTCAAAGTTTAGGGTTCAGGGTTTAGAGCTTAGGGATTCAGAGTTTAGGGGGCGGGTTTCTGAGTGGTGGAACCAAAAAGGTAGGATATTTGGAAGCGTAAAGCTAAAGGCTTCCAAAAGGCTTGCATCGTAAGTCCGAGCTGCCAGACCCTAACCCCTAAACCTGAAACACCCGCAGCCTAAACCCTGAAACCCAGAAACACTGAATCCCAAAAACCCTGAAAGCTCGGAAGCTCTGAAGCCCTACAGTAGGACACCAGCACCCTAAGCAACATGTTGCTAAACTCAAAACCCTAAACCTTAAACCTTAAACCCTGAACCCTAAACCCTAAAGCAAGCACCTCCACTGCGACCCGCAGAGCAGGACGATATCTCCAGGAGGCCACCCCTCAGGTGCAAGCTACCTCGCCCAAGGGAACTAGGGTTTAGGGTTTAGGGTTCAGGGTTTAGGGTTTGGGGTCTTGGGGTTTAGGATTTCAGCGCCTGAGGTTGAAGGCTTGGGGCTAAGACTTGGGTTATAGGCGTAGAGTTTTAAGCTTAGGGTTTAGGGTTTTGGGGTTATGGAAGACCCCAGGGCCCCTCCTGAGGATGACAATAAGATGCTCTTTCTAAATTCTCCCCGTTGGGATTCAGAGAGTAGGGGTATTTGCTATGGTCCTCTCCAACTCTAAGGTAACCAGGGGGCTTTGGTAACCGCGACCCTACAATTGCGGACCTTATCCCTAAGCCCTTACCAGGGGGTCATATATGATAGTTCCAGGGTCTAATCTGGGGGTGGCGGTTACGAAAAATCCCCTCGCTGATCCTAAACTCTGTGCTTGGTTCCCCATAAATCCCAAGATAATAACCCCCGTACCCTATAACCACGAGGGTCCCACTCTACAACCCCAGACGAATGATACGGGGCTAGCCTTGGACGAAAACAGCACCACCCGTGGAGCTGTGGCAGTTGTGTGCAGAAAGGACACCTGGGTTTGGGGTTTAGGGTTTAGGGTTTAGGGTTTAGGGTTTAGGGCGGGGTTTGGGGTTTAGGGCTTCGGGTTAGGGTTCCGGGTTTAGGGGTATTACCCCAATGATGGAGAATTCAGTGGAAAGAGATAGTTATAGAAGATGAAATGGAAACTGCACTTCTGTAGTGGGTTTTGTAGGAAACTGAATAGCGTGTTTTGGTGGCTGAACCAAGTACGCTTGCCTTCCTCGTGAAAAGACTATGTCTAGCCAAAGGAAAATGTGATCTTCTCTATTTGTGGACTAGAGCATAACCCTAAACCCTAACCCCTAACGCCTAAACCCCTAAACCCTAAACCCCAATAGAATATCACATCTGAAATTGTACTCGCCTCCGGGCAAGGGGAGGGTGGTCACACCATGGCACTTAGCACCCCTAAAAGTTGAGTTAGGTACCTGTACGTCCTAGGAACAGAGGGGAACCCCAAAAAGTTCGGGGTCCAAGGTCCTAGCTACTAGTAGATGCCACGGAGGTTGCCCTAAACCCGGTGCCTATACCCTATAAATCTATAAACACTGAACCCTAAATCTTAAACCCTATAAACCTTGAACCCTAAACTCTAAACCCCAGACCCTGAACCTAAACCCTAAAAACCCTAAAAACCCTAAACCCTGTAAACCCTGAACCCTAAACCCCAGACCTTGAACCTAAACCCTGGCTGTGGGTGGTTCTGGCTGTCAGATTCCGGATTCCAACCTCGACTCTCCAAACTTTTGATTACGGAATATCAGGACTGCTCTTGGGCCTAAACCCTAAACCCTAAACCCTCAACCACAAAACCCTAGACCTAAACCACTAAACCCGAAACCACTAAACCCTAAACCACTAAACCTTAGACCACTAAACCTTAAGACACTAAACCCTAAACCACTAAACCCTAAACCACTAAACCTTAAACCACTAAACCCTAAACCACTAAAACTTAAACCACTAAACCCTAAACCACTAAACCTTAAACCACTAAACCTTAAACCACGAAACCCTAAACCACTAAACCCTAAGCCACTAAACCCTAAACC
Organism: Balneolaceae bacterium; assembly: GCA_965242845.1. Lineage (GTDB taxonomy): Bacteria > Bacteroidota > Rhodothermia > Balneolales > Balneolaceae > RHLJ01. The sequence continues at coordinate 1,613,166 of CBDETC010000003.1, read as the reverse complement.
ACTAAACCCTAAACCACTAAACCCCCTAGAACCTAAACCAATATAGGGATCCTGGTCTTGATGCTATGCCAAACTCTGGTCCGTCCCTTGTTGTGGCATTGTCAGAAGCATTCTGCAAACTGTAAGCTACAGTCTGAACTGATAGTATCCCTCTTAATAATCCTCATAGTAGTCCACTGTATAATCCCCTAGATAACCCTCTTTACGGAGTTTAGACTATAGCTCATGTGTTCGTTGTCTTTCGTGGGTTTGCGTGTAGAGTGTAGCCATTTCCCGCAAAGCCTAAAACCCCGAACCCTAAGGCCAAAACCCCAAATCCCTTTGTCGGCTACCCAAGCCTTAAAAACATGTAGAATAATGGATTTTTGGGGCTGCTTAAAGGGGTTTTGGACCATTCTTCCACTTACTTTTGGTCTAGGTAGGCAAGGCGCCATTGTCGAAGATCATGTCTCCCAGCACCGCGAGCGCCCCACCTTCTATGTATCTGTTGGAGGCAGTTCCTCAGCTTTGCGGTTGAAGGTTTAGGGTTTAGGGTTTCAGGGTTTAGGGTTTTAGGGTTTAGGGTTTAGGGTTTTAGGGTTTAGCGTTTAGGGTTTAGGGTTCAGGGTTTAGGGTTCAGGGTTTAGGGCTGTTGGCGGCTTGTGGAGGCTTTGAGGCTTCAGGTTTTGGGGCTAAAGGGATTTGGTGCAATTCTAGATGATTTTCCTACATTCCCTACTATAGCAAAACTAAATCCAACAATGACTGAGTTGAATGCCATGACACCTGGGTTTGGAGAATTCGAACTCTCAATATGAGCTGTAGTCTAAACTCCTAGTATCCCAAGTCATAAGCCAAATGATACTCCCCTATATAACCCGAGTTTAGACTACAGCTCATATGAAAATCAGGGTGCGCCCAAGGAAAGGTGGCCTCTTTTTGCTGCTAAGGAAGCAAAATAAGACAGTCGGGCTTCCTGAGTCACTTAGTTTAAGTTCTTTAACAGCAACCCCGCAAAACGCCCCAGCCCCGAAAATCCGAACTCGAGGCTCTGGAAGAGAACTGCCGCATCGGCCTCCACGTAAGCACTGCCCTCTACCTTGGACTCGTTACTCAAGTATTGAGGGGGGTTGGGCTTCTCCAAGTCCTATAGGGTTTAGGGTGTAGGGTTTAGGGGAAGGACCCTCTAGGAATCATATGGCAATTACAATGGGGATCCGCTTATGATTCCTGTGTTGCTGTCAAGAAACTGAAATTAAGTTACTATACTAGGAAAACCCCGTTATTTACTGCATACCCTTATCATGGTAACTTAATTTAGCTTCCTTAACGGCAACCCAGATTAGGGTTTAGGAAGTTCGGATTTCATGCTGAGGGCTTGGGGGCGTGAGTCCAGGGTTTAGGATAAGGGTTTAGGTTTTTGGGGCTACCTGGGCCTAGAGGTCCTTCATTTTTTGGAATACTGCTGGAAAATGTGCAAAAAAAATCAGGAAGTAGGGTCTAGTGTTCATTGAAGGGCAGAACTCCAACAAAGCAAGGACATTCAGTGTGCAGGTCTAAGGCTTGTCTCTTATTCGGATTGAGAAAGGACATTTTGGGCTTCCGGGGCATCAGGAACTACCTGGAAGTTCGTGAGGAGCCAACTTGGAGGAACTTAGCAAGTCTACTCAGTAATTAACTCGCGTTATAGGGCTTACTTGGGGGGGTTATTAGGGATAGTGGGTGGACTTACTCAGTCGAAAAATCATCCAAGTACACCCTAAACCTCAACCCCTAGCACCCTACCACGCCCAAAACAACATGGACACTGGTGTCTCCCTGGTGTTGTGCTACCAGAACCCAACCGCTTGAGGCTTCACAGAGACCCGTGGAGATGAGGGATCACTACCTGCAACAGTTTGGACGAACCTCAGCTGCACAATGCCGAAGCATACCCCTGTCTACACTATGTGACATTGGATTTAGGTTGGGAGTCAAGGGTTTGGGGCTTTAAGGCCAAAAAACCCTAAACCCTGATCAGCCCGTAGATCCGTTGACTCCACATTCCCTGCTTCCTCAACTCAAACCTGGCACCCAGGGGCCCAAATATAGGGATAATGGAAAAGAAAATGGAAGCTAAGGCGATTATTGGGGTTATATGATATGGATGGTTATCAAAATTATGGTCCCTTTTTGGCTACCCTAAATATTAGGTGCCGTATTATAGCAAGGTTCCAAAAAGGGACCATCATTTTGACAACCACCCATATAGGCGTCATATAGGGATTATGGGCCTCAACCTTGCTAAACCTGAGGCCCCGCGATCCGATCACAAGCTCTGGACTCTACACGATGTGCAGAAGATTGCCCCTATATAGCCCCAAAACAACCCATTATGATAGTTTTCATTTTATTTTCCACTGTCCCAAAATAACCCCAAGATAACCCATTATCATAATAGTAACCCCAAGCCCCAAGCCCTGGTCCCTGGTGGCTTCGTTGTCCCCTTTCTTGTTGTAAGCATCCTAGGCCTGCTCAGCAACAGTATCACGCTAAACCGTCCCGTCATTGCTTTATGAGCCATAGTCTAAACTTTTTAAAGAGGGGTTATAGGGGATTATATAGGGGACTACTATAGGGGATATTAAGGGGGATACTAGGAGTTTAGATTATAGCTCGTATGGTCTTCACATAGCTTTTGCGTCTTCCCAATGTAGTCCTATTGTCAAGGTTTTAGGCACACTCCACCCGGTTCCACCATAACCCTACCCTCCTCCCGTAACACCGAGCCCTCAAGACCTTAATCCCAATACCCATTACTAAATTACAGAAGCTTCCGTTTTTTCCATAATCCATGATATTACCCCTATATACTATATAGCCCCAATAAAACCCACTATAATAATTTTCATTTTACTTTCCATTGTCCCAAGATAACCCCAATATAACCCCAACCCCCAAACCCTTAACCCTTAAGCCCCCAAGACCCCTAAATAAGCCCCACAACCCTAAACCCCCAACCCCCTACATCCATATGGGTGGTTGTCGAAATTATGGTCCCTTTTTGGGCCCCTATTATAATACGACCCAAAAAGGGGGCATAATTTTGACAGCCACCCATATACCACCACCAAAGCGCTTAGTAGACCCAGGCACGTGCATGCACGGGCTCTCAAGGCCGGCGAAGCCGGTAAAGCCCATCCTCGACTCTGGGGTGCTTTCACGTAGGGTTTGGGGATGAGAGTTCAAGGTTTGTAGGGTTTGGGCATTAGAGTTCAGGGTTTTTAGGGTTTTGGGATGAGAGTTTAGGGTTTGTAGGGTTTGGGGATTAGAGTTTAAGGTTTGTAGGGTTTGGGGATGAGAATTTAAGGTTTGCAGGGTTTGGGGATTAGAGTTGAGGGTTTAAGCTTTACCTGGACCCAACAAATAAGTAGAACAATGGTCCAAAACCATTGAAAACAGCACAAAAAGCAATCATTCTACATACTTTTGAGGCTTAGGTAGAGGGTTTCCCCAAAATTGGGGGGTGCCTTGGGGGTCTCCTCTTTTTGGGGATGCCCAAGCTCCTAAAAAGGGGGTTGCAGGGGTGCGTAGGTTTGTAGGGCTTATGGTTTAGGACCCTGGGGCTACCAAGGGGTCCCTTGGAAGGGGGTTTCATGTAGGTTTAAGGCCTACTGTGCGGGACCTTGTGGATTTAGGGTTTAGGTTTAGGGTTTGGGGTTGAGGGGTTAGGGAACCTACTTGTGAGAGTCGCACAGTTTCGAGTTGTGTAAAAACAGGGGTAGTATGGTGTAAGTAAGGGGTTTAGTCTTTTAGCTTTATCCAGAGTCTCTCAAGTATACCCTCAAGATACTGGGTCCCTCTCGAGATTGCAAAGATATGGCAATTTTGAGGTGTAGGAAGGCCTACCCCCGTGTTGAGAACCAAAAAAGTGTCCAAAACACGTACTCTGGTAGCAGCGTAGGGTACGTTTTTGGGGAGACTACCATGTTTCCATCCCGTTACAAACAAGATGAAAAACCCGAGTTACCTGAGAATCGTACTCCAACCCTAAGCCCAAACCGAAACCATAAAACCCCAGATCGTAAACTCTAAAGCCTTCGACCCTAAACCCAAAAAGTACACCCTAAAACCTTAAACCGCCCTAGATACGAAATAGTGGTTACCATTCTATTTTCTTTACCATTAATTATACCGACAAAATGCCTATATAACCCCCATATTATATCATCCCCGATATCCCTAAACCCTAAACCGCTACATATCCCCTATATAACCCTACACCCTAAACTCGTCTATATCTTAGGAGGACACCCCCACCCTGTAATAGAGGTATGATAGGAACATAAGAGGACCCTAATATAATCCTCAACTAATGACTATTACTGGGCGTGGGGTCCACCTTAACCCTGCACGCTAAATCCTAAACCCCCATATTGGTGGTTGTCAAAATTATGGCACCTTTTTTTGGGGTACCCTGAATATTAGGTGCCGTATTATAATAGGGATCCCAAAGGGGACCATAATTTTGACAACCTAAACCCTAAACCCTACACCCTAAACCCCCAACCCTAAACCCTACACCCTAAACCCTACACCCCCATCTATCCCTCATGCTTTGACAGAGTCCAGAATCTGCCCACGGAAGCGCACGTTGCCATCCACGGCGACTCGGGCAGCCAGCGAGACCTCCGCACCCCGACCTGGCTCGGGCTTCAAGGTTTAGGGTGTAGGGTTAAGGATTTAGGGTTTAGGGTTAAGGATTTAGGGTTTAGGGTTAAGGATTTGGGGTTTAGGGTGGGTTGTCTTGGGTGTAGAGGTTTAGGGATTGCGTTCTAGGATGTAAAAGCCTTAAACCCTAAACTTGGGTTGCTCTAGCATTGAAGTTTAGGGTTCAGAGTTGTTCCGCCTTGCAAGGCCCAGGTTAAAAACCGCATACCCTACACCCTGAATACTTAACCCCCCAAATTAAAAGGCTAGGGAACACGCGCAAAACGTGACGTCATAAACCCCCACACCACAGTAAACCCTAACCCCCTAAACCCACCAGAACGTTTTGACCTGTGAGCCCTTGAGCACTCCAAGCACCTACGAACAGTCTACACAAGATGCAGTGGTGTTTATGACTTAGGGCTTAGGGCCTAGGGTACCCCTTATTCATGGCAGGGGGAGAGCGCGATGGAACCAGCCTGTGCTGACGCATACATTCTCAACCCTGCGCAATCCAGGAGGCCCACATGTCATCGTTTCCCCTACTCAGACTCCTACTTCTACTCCTACTCCCCCCACCACCACCGCCGCCGCCACCACCACCATGACCACCATCACCATCACTCAGACGTACTACCCCGCAGATTCCCCCATAAATTCGGTCGTTTACTGATAGCCCGAAATAAGGCGCACGGGGAACGACCGTATTATTGGGGATTGCAAAGGACTACTAGAAGGATCCATTCCTACATTCGGAAAGTTGAAGGTTTATTGGTACTCGAAGATTGGGCCATAGGGGTCCATTGAGATTTTCTGGCTGCAAGTGCAGCTACGCGAACGAGCCGGAGGAGATTAAGACGAAATGAGGAAGGCGTCTCACACCACTTGAGATTACGCCTGAACTTTTTCAAGCATGCCGACGACCCCAACTAGAAACCTAAAGGGCCCTAAGCCCGAAGGCCTAAATCCTGCAACCTATTACCCTGTACTCAAAAACCCTTGACTGCCAGAAATCCGGAATCCTAGATCCGCCCCCGAGCTCTGCACCGCGGAATGTCACGTTGCACTTCAGGTTAGCTTCCTTGGTCACCTGCCACAGAGAGGATGAAAGGTGGAAGGCTTCGGGTTTGAGTCTGGGATCTGAGATGTAGTGAGCTCGAAAGCTTCCTGTTACGGATTGGAATCTAGGGTCAAGACATGAATTAAGGTCTTGAGCATTTTTCGAGGAAAGTCTAGGAATCAGTCCAGGTCAGGTCTGGGGGCTCAGGGTTCCAATTCTGCAGTGCATCGTCCGGATTTCTTGGGGAGAAGAAGGAAGTGATTTTGGTGGTTTAAGGCTTAGGTGTTCAGGATTTAAGGATTCTGGAAGTGGAGGGCACAATCATACACTCCTTACGAGTATTTATCATAACCCTTATCATACGGATTTCCAACAAGGTACCCGTAGCTAATTAATATGAAGATCCACATATCCAAACTCCTAGTATCCCCCTTAATAACCCCTATAGTAGTCCCCTATATCATCCCCCATATAATCCCCTTTAAGGAGTTTAGATTAAGGCTCATATTGTGGAAGTGAAGCGACACTAGTAATTCAGCGTAGGTTGGTGGCTCATCCTGACCGAGCTCGGTTGAAGGGACCCAAGGGAAAACCAGTTCAGCCAACTACCTGGACCCCAAAATTATGTAGAATATTTGCCTTTTGGCTATGTTTAGGTGTTTGGGCTGTTATTTCATCTACTTTTGGGGTTTGGGTAGCCACAGACGCCCACAGTGACAAACTCGTCTGCATAGGAGCCGAAAGAATTGAAGCCAGGCATTCTGGGGAACATTGGATGTACCAAATTGGGGTTTAGGGTTTTAGGGTTTAGGGCTGCCGAACTTCTGCTTGAATACCGCTGGTAGCTATTCCAGCACTCCAACCCCGAATGGACCTCGTGCTTGCCGTCCGCGAGGTCTACCTCCATCTGTCCATCCACGCATTCCGTGGGGAACACCTGCGCAACCCTAAACCCTATAAACCCTAAACCCTACGCAGCATGGGCCCGGAGGTTCTCAAAAAAGGTAGCTTGGCGCTATCTCAGAACGAGCAATTACCTAAACCCCCAAAGTAGGTAGAATAATGGCCCAAAACCCCTTAAAACAGCCCAAAGGGCCATTCTTCTACATACCTTTAGGGCTCAGGTAATCCCTTAAGCATTCAGCGCGAGATATCGTGAGAAGCTCACTTCCAGCTATCGGTTAGCAGGGCAAAAGGAGCGGGAGTCTCATGATCTAAGACGAATTGCTGCCAAGGAGACTCCCTCGACCCCAACAGTAGGTAGAGTAATTGCCCAAAAACCCCTTCACAACAGCCCAAAAGGCCATTAGTCCACATTACATTTGGGGTTCTAGGTCCTACTACCCTTCCTTCTTTCCATACAGGGCTTGGGGGCTAGGATTCGGGCCTAGGGTCCAGGCTTGCCGTAACCACTTTAGTGGGTTCTATAAGGACAACTATAGTGACTGTAAGGATCCATTCCTTCAGTCCTAGCTAACCAAACGCAAGGTTAGGGTCTAGCAGTTAGAAGTTAGGCTACATTCCCAGAGTAGGAGGCCCTACCACACATCCATCTTGGAGTTATACCATTATGCTGAAGTCAGAGTTGACGTATATTCGACCTCACTCCAGCCCAAAGCCTAAACCCTAAACCCTGCTGCTGGAATCTCAGACTCCTAGACTCTGAAGAAGCAGGGCACCAACGTCTCGGAGCTCTGGTGCTGGCGACTGCCTCAGGCTAGGGCTTTAGGATTTCAGATTCAGGACTGGGGATCTGGGTTTAGGGTTCAGGGTTTAGCGTTTGGGGCTTAGGATTTTGGGTTCAAGGCTTAGGGTACATCCCCCAAACCCTAAACCCTACAGCCTAAACCTGGAAGCCTACGGCCCGAACGCCAAGCCCTATAGTAAACCCTCTGTCTGAACCCCAAACCCTAAAGCCTACACCTTAAACCGCCTAGGGTAGACACTGGGAATGGCCCGATGTTACAGGCTCCCTCCTTGGCATTCTAGGGCTGAGGGTTTAGGATTTAAGGTTTAGGGTTTAGGATTTTCGGGCTTAGGGTTCACGACCTCAAGGGTAGACCGGCAGTCTCATTTTAGGACATTTGAACATTTGGGGCAAGGGACCACAATCTTAACAACCATCCAGAATCCAGTGCAGGGCGAGTCCTACCCAAGCCTCAAAAGTATGTAGAATAATAGGCTTTTGGGGCCGTTTCACGGGGTTTGGAACATTATTCTACCTCCTTTTGGGGTCTAGGTAATGAACGAAATCAAGCTCTTTCATATAGGGTGTGTTTCCGTGGCAGGCTAGTAGATCACAATCCGGAAACGTATGGCCCCAACTAAGATTGGGCCATTTGAGCTATAGTCTAAACTCCTAGTATCCCCCTTAACATCCCCTATACTATTCCCCTATAAAGTCCCCTATATACCCCCCTTTAAGGAGTTTAGACTATGGCTCACCTAAACCCTAAACCCTAAACCCTAAACCCTAGACCCCAAACCTTAAACCCTAAACCCTAAACCCCAAACCCTAATCCCTTTAAGGAGTTTAGACTACAGCTCATTGGGATTTCCGGCAAGCTGCTTCGAGCTGCCTGGGCTCAGGGTCTCATGCTGCTGGCTCCAACAAGACATCCGAGCAGGCCAGTATCTAAACCCCCAAAAGTATGTAAAACAATAGTCCAAAACCCCTAATAACAGCCAGAAAGGCCATTATTCTATATACTTTTGGGGTCCAGGTATCTTCTACTAAGAACGTCAGCTGCGAAACATGAGGAGGTGAAGTACTGAATGCAATATACGTGCCGGCTTTACAGCTCAATGTCACCCATCCTGAGTGCCGGGCGCAGTAGAAGAAAGCTGTCATGCTCAGGGGCGGAGTGCTGGCGATGACCCTGACGGTGCAAGCCTCAGAAACTGCTCGCATTTGATGATGTTCTTCGATATTTCAACCGAGTACGTCTTCTAAAATACTACAACCAATAGGTGGTTTGAACCTCTAGTCAAAACTAAGCTACCTTATTAAGGTTGAAGGCTCGAGGCTTTTCGGGTTGGCCCTCTCCCTCATGCTACGTAGGAACTGTAACTTGGCAGTGATCCCAAGGAAAGCGACCCTTGGGATCCAGCTTGGGACTAGACTTGCGTCTTATGCTTTGGGCTGCAAAGGTTATAAAGATCCAGCATCCAAGGATTGGGTGGAAACCCTAGTCAGTAACAGCCCCACTTGTAGAGTGAAGCCTTTGCAGTGGGTAGGATGAAGATGATGATAATGATAATGATAATGATAATGATGATGACAATGATGCTGATGATGCATCCAACAGTTTGGACTTTGGCGTTCCCTGGTTACGTTTCCAAAGATCGAAAAGCACCTGGTCAAACATCTCATGCTGAGAGGCCTGCCGCAGGGTGAATGGGTTTTGCGGACGAGACTACATGAGCTATAGTCTAACTCCTTAAAGGGGGTGCTAGGAGGGATTCTATATTGTGTAGGGTTTAGGATTTAAGGTTTAGGGCTTAAACTCCTTGAAGGGGATCATATAAGGGACTATCATAGGGGCTATTAAGGGGGAATCCTAGGAGTTTAGACTACAGCTCAGATGGGATGAACTTTGAAAGCCTCAAGGGATGATTACCGAAACATACCGATATCATTTTGAGGTCCATTTGAGGTGCCCTAATGTAATGCATGTGATCTTACGAGGAACCTAGAACCACTATTTTGGTAATTCTTCAGGCTTCCACAGTAGCTGTGGAGGGTTCGGGTTTTTGGCTTAGGGCGACCAGGGGCTTGCTTGCCCATGGCTCCTCAGAAAACCTTCTGCAAATACAAGTGCGCTGTGACTACCTACAAACGGGACGCCCAAAAGAAGTTAGATCAACATTGCCAAGCCTCGAACTTCCAGCCCTGAGCCCTCAAGTAGTGCAGAAGCCTAAATACAGATGCCAATTCTCTGGTTCCAGCTTAAGGTTTCTTGCTCCCAATAATGTAGAATCAAACGGAAAAGGACATGGAAAACAACATGAAAACTGGGTCTGCATACGGGTTTGTAGGGATAAGTACAAATTTTCTGGTCCCCGATTCCTTATGTAACTATACTCTGTGGTACCTCAAACACTCAATAGTACTCAAACACTCAATAGTAGCAGTTCTTTGAGTAGCGTTTTCTTCGGTGGTTAACCTAGCAAGGTTACATTCGTATATTCCGTATACAAGTACTATACCCCCCCCAAAAAAAAAGAGTAATCTTACTCTATATTGGGGTGTATAGTATTATTCAGTTGTATCCCCAGATAGAATACTATCTAGACCCCAAAAGAAGGTAGAATCATCGCCCAAGATCCTTTAAAACAGCCTAAAAGGCCAGTATTCTACGTACATTTGGGGTTTAGGTATTTGTTTAGACCCCTACCCCTAAATCCTGAACCCTAAACCCTAAATCCTAAACCCTAAACCCTATATAACCCCCCGCTTTAAGGAGTTTAGATTACTACTCATTTAGGCCCCTAACCCTCAATCCTAAACCCTAAACCCTATAACCCTCCTTCAAGGACTTGGCTCCTTTGAGTAATGTTTTTTTTTATTCTTATACAAAATACTATACCCCCCAAAAAGGATAGAATCTTACACTATATTGGGTACCATACTATCCCCAAATAAAATTACTATCCCCAAATAGAATTACTATCCCCAAATAAAATTACTATCCCCAAATAAAATTACTATCCCCAAATAAAATTACTATCCCCAAATAAAATTACTATCCCCAAATAGAATTACTATCCCCAAATAAAATTACTATCCCCAAATAGAATTACTATCCCCAAATAAAATTACTATCCCCAAATAAAATTACTATCACCAAATAAAATTACTATCCCCAAATAAAATACTACTCCCTAAACCCTAAACCCTAAACTCCTTTAGGCCCCTGCCGTAAACCCGAGGGATGGCTGGGCACCCGGCGTTTGCTCCTCAGGCGCGGTTCCAACTCCAGCCGGGCGGCTTCCGAGGTCCCTGAAGCACTGCTAAGGGTTCAGGGATTGGGGATTTAAGGTTTAAGGTTTTGGGTTTAAGGTTTAGGGTTTTGGGTTCAAGGTTTAGGGTTTAAGGTTTAGGGTTTGGGGTTTAGGGTTTTAGGGTTTAAGGTTTAGGGTTTAAGGTTTAGGGTTCAGGATTTTGGGGTTGAGGGTTTAGGGTTCAGGATTTAGGGTTTAGGGTTCAGGATTCAGGGTTTAGGGGTCTAGGTCCAGGATTGGTTGCTGGATGTTAAGTAGGGAAGAAGGCAGTACATTATATTCGGGGTTGGTATAGCGACTATATTCCCGTATTTCCTACTAACCGCCAGTAAGTCTGGGCGTTAAAAGGTTTAAGGTTTCGCGCTTAGGGGTAGTGACTCAAGTTTTAGTACGATAGAGGATGATGGTGACTATACAAATTACGGTGCCGATATGTTCCTGTAGTACCGCTATTATTTGGTGGGGGCCTGCCCTACAGTGCATACAAATCTACATGGATGTATTTAGGGCTTCAGGCTTAGGGTTTTCTGTGCCTACTCATGGTAGTATCCGCCCATGATTTCCTAGCACTACGTGAGTTTCACTAAATTGGGGCACTCTCAAAACTCTGTCTCGACCCTTGACCCCTAGCCCAAACCCCAAACAGTTCATCCTACACCCCAAAACCCTAAACCTACACCAAACAAATGGTTCAGGTCAACTTCTGAATGATGTAGGGGTTAATGTGAAACACTCCGTATTAGCCATCATCGAAACTCCTAGTACCCCCCCCTAATAACCCCTATGACACTCCCCTGCAATCCCCTATAGGATCCCCTTCAATGAGTTTAGACTGTAGTTGATATTGGGGAGGAAAATAACACAAAACGGTAGACCCGATGGCCCTCAAAATCCAATGACACCAATGACCATACTGAGTTGCTGTCAAGGATTTTAAGTTAAGTTACCATAATGTGGCCATACAGGGTTTAGGGCTTGGGGTTTAGGTTCAGGGAAGCTACGATAGTATGCGTACATGGAAAAAAAAGGATTCCTCGCTATAGCAGCTTAGTCGAAAGTCCTCATGAGACCAGTACTCCTACTGAATCTCTTTCCTTTCCACCATGTAAGCCCTAAGCCCCCCTAACTCTAAACCCCATGAGCCCGGTCTAGAGCAGGTTCTTAGGATGGGATAGGCCGCAAGAATCACCACTTCCGACTCTACAAGGAAAGGACGTATCCTATCTGGGTCCCGTTGGGGTCTACCTGACTAGAATAATTCTCTAAGCCCTAAACTCCTACCCCAACCTATAGTCCCCCTTAAGTAGACAGAATATGGGGGTCTTATTAAATAATAAGGCACCAAAAGCCAAATTCTATCTACTTAAGGGGGGAGCTAAGCTCAAAACAACCCTACACACTGCAAGCCCTTTCCACTGCAGTTTGGGACCCCCGGCGCTCACAAGGCAGCTGTCGGACCCACAGCGCCACAAGAAGCAAATAAAGCGCAGCTGGGACTCTCCTGGGCTCTTGGGGTGGTTTAAGGTTTTTCAGGAGTTTAGGGCTTAGGGCTTAGGGCTTAGGGTTTAGGGCTTAGGGTTTTGGTTGAGAGTTCTTGGTTCAGGCATTGAGTTCAGGATTTGAGGTTTGGGGCTTAGGGCTGTGCGCTTTAAGGTTCCTCTCCTTGCTTAGGAACATCATCTTGAAACTGAATTTAGAACTGAGTTACTTTGAGGATACCAATCCTTTGCGCAGCTAAGTGTTTCCTTGCTTCAGGGCATGGGCCTTAGGAAGCAGCATGGCTCTGTATAAGGACCTCAATTCCAAGACGCCTGCTAGATTCCAAAGCCCTCAAAACCTCAAAGAAACACAGAGTTGCGTAGATATGGGGATATGGGCAAAATTAAGGCTATAATAAGGGTTATAGCTATATTGGGGTCCCTACTTTATTTGGAGGAACTACCATATGACTACGAAGGTTAAGAGCTTGGGGTAAGTGCAAGGTTGAGGCTTTGGGTGTATGTTGGTGTTAGTGCTTGGAGATCATGGGCTTGCTTCCAAGAAAGACCCACAGCATGAGGTTGTGTATCTGAGGTCTACTGTAGACGTCCTCCTCCAAAACCTGAAAGCCCCAGGCCCCCGAACTTTGAAGACTCTGTGAACTCTATAGGGTTTAAGGGTTAGAGGGGACTTGTGCCAAATGCGAGTACCAGATACCTACAGGCGTATGACAAAGTCTTAGGAATCTACCCCGTCTACCTGAGAATTGGCGAGAGGCATTGAAACGTTTCAAACGGCCAATTCACCAGCTGGCTTCGCAAGGGCAAGACTTGCCTCGCCGAAGCCATGTTACTCGGAAAACGTGCAGTCGATTTGGCAAACTTGAGCCAGCTGCTGCATCAGAATCGGATTTGCAGGTTCCTGCTTTGGGTTCTCTCAATTTTGGACATGACAATAGCAGTAGGGATGGTGTTCTCACTGAAATCCCCGGGCAAACCCTCACGTGGCATCTTCGGGCAGCAGAAGCCCAGTAGTAAACCCTTAAGAAAACATTATGTCTGGCAAGCAACCCCCAAGTCTAATGCACATATATTAGGGTTTAGGGAATATTGGGGTTTATATAGGGATAATGGAAAAGAAAATGGAAACTACTATTTAGGGTTTAGGGTTTAGGGTTTAGAGGTTGGGTGGACCCCCCACCCAGTAATAGTGACTATAAGGGATAACGGTAACTATGTTAGGATCCTCTTATAGTCCTTTTATACCACTATTACAGGGCGGGGGGTCCTCCGAGTGTCTATGTATATATACAGATGTGTATCACGGATCTCCAATCCGTGTCTCTGCTGGTGTGAACGCCAGATTTATCAACCTCCTCTTCCTGGACACAGGAGGAAGCTCGGCTGAAGATGTGCTCAAGGAGCTGCAGTACACTGAAAGCACCACTACCACTCCGATGAGTATCTGACGATACCGGAACAGTGTACCACAAAATTCATACCCTAAACCCTAAACCCAAATACCTGGTCTCTCCAGGTATGTAGAAACCCTTGCTTGTCGCCTGTTCAGGAGACGAGTGCCTCTCCCCACACCAGGACCCATACGCTTGAGGAAGTCCCTGAACCCTTGAAACTCTAAACCCTAAATCCCAACGCCAAACCCTATTCCATTCTGGCAACTCCCCTCCTCCCCACAGCCCTTGCAATTTGTTCAAATTGCCGGCCGTTTATCCCTGTTTGCTCTGCGTATGACATTTAAGTCCCACCCTAAAGAACTTTATCAGAATTTCCAGGAATGCCCATAGGAACATCTTCATGTGAGCCCATGCTGGGTTGAGGTTTAGGCTGTAGTTTCCGCCTTTTCGTAAGCTGCGATAAATGAAACTCTCAGACATGAAACTTTGGCGTCCCAAAACTAATCCTGCACGCTTCGGGGCATGGCGGAAATCGGTTTGGAGGTAAGGGACATACACATCCATAGTCTTGTAATTCCTAGGGTATGTCAGGTACATATCTATATACATATATATCCCCCATCCACAATATCATGCGCTATGCTGAAATCTGCATCCTCCCAAATCGCCTGTCAAACAGGATCCCAAACAATAACAGAGACATCCTGAAGCCCAACCCCTAAGCCTATGGCCTATGGCCCACAACTGCAAAACAAAACCCCTGAACCCAAAACCTCAAGTCAAGGCCCCCACTACACCAAATGGTAGTTTCCATTGTCTTTAACATTATTCCCTACATACCGGGCCATCTTGGGGCACTATCCATTCTATACTCCCTATATGAGCTATAATCTAAACTCCTAGTATCCCCCTTAATATCCCCTATAGTAGTCCCCTATATAATCCCCTATATAACCCCCCCTTTCAGGAGTTTAGACAATGGCTCATATAAACCCTAAACCTCAACCCTAAACCCTAAACCCCTAACCCCTAAACCCTAAACCCTACCCCAAGTCGCTTTTTTAAGGATTTGAAAACGCATCTGCCAAAGTAGCGCCTCGCGATTGCGACGGCCCTCAAAAAGCTCGGGTGCAGGGTTTGGGGTTTTGAGGTTTAGGGTTTAGGGGTTTAGGGTTGAGGGTTTAGGATTTAGGGTTTTAGGGTTTAGGGTTTAGGATTTTAGGGTTCAGTATGCAACCCGACTACACAGACCCACATAGATGTATAGGCACAATATGCCCAAGCCCATAGAGCCAACCTTAAGACACATCCTGCTTCGATAAACAAATATTCTCTCATCTTTTAACATACCTTCTTGGGAAAAAACTACTTCGTGGGGGGTTAGCAAGGACTAAGGCTAAGGTCATGTACGATACAGGAGAGAAATAGGGCTTTTCTTCCCTTATTCCCTACTAACCCCAAGTAAGACCACAAGAACAATAGCAAATATCGTCTGGAGAGTTGTCCGGAAACCAAGCCGCAGATTAGCGGTTTAGGGTTTAGAGTAATCATTTCTGCTCACTTCGACCCTCAATATGACGCGTTGCAGTTTTGAAGCCTAGCTTCAATAGACACCCGGGTTTAGGGTTTAGGGTAGTTCTGGCATCACTACAATAATTCCCAAACCTGATCAACGACTTTGACCATCTTCCTTCCAGAGCTACATCTAGAGAGGGTCACTGTATAAGTTGCCCTGATATGATGGGCATGAATGTCCTCAAGCGATTTCGTAGTGATCCTGCACAAGTCCAAAGAACACCCCTCTCTAGCAAGAAATGGAGAAACGAATCCAGAATCAAATGGAAAATCATATATAAACTGTGCTTGTAGAGGGGTTATCTGAGGATTACCACTGCCAAAGAATACCCCGCTCACCCACGCTCTTTTGATGAATACGTTCACGAGTATACTCGGCGTAAGTTTCAAGGAGAATCTATTATCACGGGGTTGGGGGCGGGTGTGGTGTTAGCGGAGCTGACTACTGAGGAATGAGCTAAACCCTAAACCCTAAACCTTAAACCCTAAACCCTAAACCTTAAACCCTAAACCCTAAACCCTGAAACCCTAAACCCTAAACCCTGAAACCCTGAAATCCTGAAATCCTAAACCAAGTTAAGTGTCAGGTAGTAAGAAAGGTCTTGGGGTGACCTTGAGGCGAGAGCTACGGTGTTTCGGGTTGGTTTAGGGTTTACCCAGACTACCCAGAGGGTCCACATATACAACCATTAGGGAATTGGGACCCATAGTTCCTTCTATAGTATGGTGTTGTTGGGCCTGATTCCCTAATAGTTGTATATATGGACCCTCTGGGGTAATTAACTTATGCCTGGAGAGCACGTAAAGATACTAAAGCAAGAAGTACTGAGCACTTCTATAGGTACATTGGTTACTGTTGGTACATTGATGCTGTTGGCAGGGTTGAGGATTTAGGGTGTAGGGTTTAGAGGCTTGATGGTTTAGGGCTTGAAGGCTGAGATCGGCTCTAGGAGCACAAACGCCTACCGCGGCGCTGGTTGTGAGACTGATGGTAGACATCTGAAGAATGTGTGGCAAAACATCGCTTCATTCAGACCCCTAAACCCTAAACCCTTTGGGGTTCCAATGCTCCCCCCCCTGGGCCCCCAAAGGGACCCAGTAGGTGCTCAGGGCTCCAGATGAGAACTGTTATATAGGGGTTATATAGGGGTAATGGAAAAGAAAATGGAAACTACTATAATGGGTAAATAACTTCGTCTTAGCTGAAAAATCGACTTAGGCGCGCCATATCATAGCTCCGCCCCCTACTGCTTGCTTTTCGGGCTTGTCTGGCAACCTTTACGCAGGCTACCCACAAACACACACGAACCCAACTAGTGAAGCGTGCAACAACACCTCCGCCTCTCCATCTTCAGACACTTGCACTACATCTTCTACTGGTTCTACTGGCTCTCAATCGGGACTGGCCGGCTGATATCCTTTTTAAGGAGCCCCTGCAGGTCCGAGAGTGTATGGGTACAGCTAGGTAAAGTAAGACAGACCTCCCAGTAAAGCCAGGAGTACTTGGAGGGTCAGGGTGACATAGTAAGTGGGTTCATGATGGGGATAACCAAGGATACTATATGAGTTCTAGGGGTTATTAACCTACTTACTAAGTCCCTCTGAACCTCCAAGTAGAGTTAGGACACGTCTGCGTACCCGCCATAGCGTCATAAGCGTGTGATCCCATTCAGCCCAGTGTTACAAGTGCAGTGGTCTTTCCAGAGCCCTGCTTGGGGTTCTATGCAACCACAAGACAACTACGAACCTTGAAGTATGAAATCAAGTCCAGTGGGCGTTTCTTCATCAGGGATTCGGGTATAGAGCGTATCAAAGCCATCTACAAGTGGGTCGATAACAGCTGGATGCATACGTCTCCTAAAAGAACTGCAAAACATGGTACCTTTTAGGAGCGTCCCACCCGCAACGGGCTTCTGATTCGTGGGTCTATGACACAAGCCAAAGCTTCATATCCCAAACCCCTCAGGGATGCAAGTTAAAGCTTCCAACTACGAGCCACAACTCAACGAAAAGCTCCATCATCCTTCCCCTTAAACCCCCTGTATAATCTATAGCCCTAAACCCTAAACCCAAAACCCTAAACCCTAACAGCCTAAACCCTCAACTCATGTGCAACTCCTTCATAGATCGTTGTTCAAACCTACCGGCCCCAGTCTCCCGGAAGCCAGTTCGCAAAAGATGGGAGGGTTTAGGGTTGACCTAAGCCCTAAAAGTATGTAGAGGAATGGCCCTTTGGGCTGTCTTAAGGGGTTTTGGGGCCATTATTCTACCTACCTTTCGGGGTTTAGGTAGGGTTTAGGGTTGCATTGAGGAGATGAAATCTCTGAAAGACCCGGTTTAGGGTTTAGGGTATGAGGCGGATCTGGGCTCATGGGGTAGGTAGGACACTAAAGCAAATCTTGCTCCTCATGGGCTACTGGTTTAGGTATTTAGGGTTGAGGGATTTAGGTGCTTAGGTATTTAGGGATTTAGGGTTTAGGGATTAGGGATTAAGGATTTAGGGATTTAGGGTTTAGGGATTACTCAATACATCTCGCATGTTCTTTGGAGGACCCCAGCAATGCCCTCGTAGTTCCCTAGGTCCCTCTTTGCAAAAATTGCACGGGAGAAGCCCTGCGTCCGTGACTGTAGGGTTTGGAAATTAGAGTGCTGTGCTTCGGGTGACAGAACTTTTCAGGATCCTGCCCTTCACCCTAATGCTTCGAAACAGCTTAGGGTCTAGGGTTACCATTTGCGAATGGCTGTAAACCCCTATGCAAGCCAACTCTCCATGGCATTTTCCATTTGATGCTCCAGTTCAGGGAATTCTTTTTAGCTCACGATCTTACTTAACTGCTGAGGAAAAGAAAAGGGTCGCCGAAGCCCTTCTCCCACATGATAGCAATAATATATGGCTTATTAGAAGGTTTACAGTGTTTGGGGTTCAGGGTTTAGGCCCGCAGCCCAACACCCATAATGCCCAAATACGGTTGGCTCTGTGTAGAGCTTATGTAATCAAGGCTGGGGGGCGAATTTGGGGTAGGTGCATCGCGAAACAATGGTAGAGCCATGCTGGCATCAGCGGCGCTCTTGATGCCTACTTGAAGCTGGCCGCCACCCTTTCGCCTGTGCTGCTGGCGGCGCTGCTGATGGCTTGCAATGCTGATCCACCGCCTGATTCACCGCCACCTTCAGCATCAGCGGCGGCCTTGCCTGAGAAGCTGGTGTCTACTCAAAACTAGGCCGCTCCTTCCTCATGATGATCTATCTGGACTCTACACATACGTGTTTTGAAAAGTGAGATCGCCACTTATGTTAGGCTACTACAGTCCTATTTACCATACCAACCCCCGAAAAAAGGATTGCTTTTCGGAATGAGCTGTTCTTATAAGATTCGGGGATAGGAGGGGCCTCCAACTTTTGAGGCATAGCCGACTCTTGGTGGTGCACTGAAGGCCACTTGGCCCAACGAAGCAAAGGGTCGCAGAAGAAAGGCGGCGTAGCAGGTTTGCAGTCCTATTGAAGAAGATAGACAATGGATTTGCCCAGTATCATAATAAGATCTCCAAATACTACCCTATAATTTCCTACCCTAAACCCTAAACCCTATGTGGGGTTTAAGGTCTTGTGCTCTGAGGTTTGCATCTCTGCGTTTAAGCATTTAGGGGATTTAAGGTTCTAAACCCTTAACCGCGTGGCTCACGGTGAACAAGGGAAAGACTTGTCAGACTCTCCGGAACGGTGAGCAACCCTGAGGGCCCAAGGACCCAAATAATAGGGCCCCTTTAAAGGAGGTATAGGGGGATATATAGGGATATATGGGGACTACATAAAGGTAGGTAGGACCACACGATTAGGGCTTTAGGGCCCAAATACGATTCAAACCCTGTTGCTTGGGTCCTTGGACCCTCAGGACAATGACCACTGCATGCCCATGTTGCTTCCTATGAGGTTCTCAAAATCCGTTTCGATTCTCTAGACTTTACGCCTGGGATCCTTATATACCTAGTGCATGCCCTATACATGCTCTTCAGGGCCCCTAGAATCCCCCTACAAGGCTTTAGGGCCCATATTAGGGGCTTCCTTGGGTGGTGGCCCAGAAGGCTAAACCCTAAAGCCCAAACCCTAAAACCCTAAACCCTAAACCTACACCCTAAACCCTAAAACCCTAAAACCCTAAACCCTAAAACCCTAACACCCTAAACCCTAAACCCTAAAACCCTAAACCCTAAACCCTACGCCACCTCCTCTGCCATGACTGCATTCCGGCCACTTGCCGGACTAAGGCTTCCAAGACATTTTCTTGTTCCAGTTTAGGGTTTTAGGGTTTAGGGTTTTAGGGTTTAGGGTTTAGGGGTTTAGGGTTTAGGGTTACCAGGACCCTCCTTGTACCC
The DNA here is from genome assembly GCA_965242845.1 of Balneolaceae bacterium. GTDB lineage: Bacteria > Bacteroidota > Rhodothermia > Balneolales > Balneolaceae > RHLJ01. The sequence goes on along the minus strand of CBDETC010000003.1, from coordinate 1,593,593 downwards.
TTAATTGGGGATATATGGTCCCTAATAGTAGGTACTTAGGCCCTAATAGAGGGTAGGAGGAGGGTCAAGGTATTTAGAAGAATTTCGATTCCGAATAGGGAAAATGGAAAAGAAAATGGAAAGTATACTATAATGGGTTATATAGGGTATGTATTGGGGTTATAGAAAAATTTCGATTCCCAGTTTAAAGCCATCTTGGTACTATTCCCTATATAGACCATCTTTTAGGGTGAGGTCGAGTGAGGTCGCTTTAAATTGCCCACTTCGGTCCTTGTGGGGACTTACAACCTCTCTGTCTCACTTAGGCTTTAGGGTTTAAGGCTTAGAATTTCATTGTCGGGATGCTATTCAAAGGTACAACCTTCCCTTCTTTCTTGGTCTTTTAGTAGAATGGAACCGAAAATCCAACAACGACCCCATTTGGGGGATTCCGTTGTTCTAGGTGTCAATCTAGGGTTCCAACCCTAAACCCTACACCCAAGCCCTAAAACCCTAAACCCTGAACCCATGATCTATTGTTGGAACCCGAACAAGGAGCCACCTTCCTCTACCTCATCTGTTGAGCCCTCTGAATAGAACAGGTAGAAGGGGACCCTAAATCCACCTTGAACCCTAAACCCTGAACCCTAAACCCCTATCTCAAAGAAATAAGGCAGGCAGGCGACAGCTCGCAATGGAATGCACATGAACGTGGGCAGGCAAGGGTTTTAGGGTGTAGGGGTTTAGGGTTTAGGACAGTTTAAGGTTTAGGCCATAATGAAAAGCACATAGAGGCCCTTCTCATGAGAGCTGTAATCTAAAATCCTGCATAATATCGCCCTTAGAAGGCCCAATGGTAGTCCCGTAACCCCCTTCCAGGAGTTTAGACTGTGGCTAATTTACTGCCTCCAATAGCACAGTTCGAATTCTAGGAACCCCAGGAAGCCCTCAACCATACACCCTAAGCGCTTAACCCCAAATCCTAATCTCTAAACCCTAAACCTAATTTCAGACCCTAGGTAGCCCTTAGTCTCGGACTGCTGAAATTATGGGGTCCTGAAGGCAAGTTCAGGGTTTGGGGATGATTCGTGGTGTAAGGTCTTCTTCTGAGGGTTAGGCTTCGGGTTTAGATCGGGGTCTCAGGTTCAAGTGTTATTAAGGTTTGGAAGCTACAGCTTAATTGAGTAGCGTTTCTTTGGTGGTTAAACCCAGTAAGATTATATTTCTTATATAAGATACTATACCCAAAAGGAGGATATAATCTTACTCTATATACGGTACCATAGTATCCCCAAATACAATATTACTCAATTGAGGTTTTAGGGCCGAAAAATTTGCACCAGTACTTGTTCAGCCTCGCAGGACCCCACCAGGGAAGCACCGAATTAGTTCAAAACGTTCCGTGTGACGTATCGCCCAGGAGACTGGTTTCTCCAAAGCGAGGCCAGGAGATGTTGGGTCTGCCATTTGTTCTCTTAAAGATTTGAGCTTTAGGGGTTCAGGTTTATGGTCAGTAGAGTCAGGGGTTTTAGGTTTAATGTTAGGGTTTAGGGTTGGGGCGCACTTCAGTTGCCAGGAGCGGGCGCTGTCCTGACCTCCAAGTCCCCTTAAGGGATTTGCCAGTCGTGCATCCAAGCATCTAATCTAGAACCTGGGTAGGGCAGACAATCTGTGCTTGTGTTGCAATGACCTAGGCTCCAATGCACTCCACGGAGGACGCAGGGATGTTTCTCCCTTTTCCAGAGACCGGACCTTTCACCCAAGACGCTGAATCCTAGGCACTTAGTGACAGGATGTTGGTCACCCCCTCCCCGAAATTAGCACCAAATCCCTCTCATAACAACTATAGACCCCATATCCTAAACCCCTAGCCTCCTGCAACCTTGTATACCATCCTCATGATAAAACCCTGCTACCAGTGTACAGGCCCTAAACCCTAAACCCTAAACCATGTGAAAACCCTAAGCTGGAAGTCTCGCCCACCCTGTTCACCTAGAAAATCGCCCGACGCTGTCTCGCTCGCTGCAAGTTAGCGTCGCATGCAGGGGAGAGTGCAGAGTCAGTGTGTTGAATGGGATAATGGAAAAGAAAACGGAAACTACTGTAGTATATAGGGGTTATATAGGGATAATGAAAAATAAAATGGAAACTACTACCTAGGGTTTAGGGTTTCAGGGTTTAGGGTTTAGGGTCTTAGCGTTTAGGGTCTTAGGGTTTATTGTTAAGGTTGGCTAGAGGTTCATTCTTTCGGGTTTGGGGTGATTGGGGTGCAGGCTGCAGGGATTCTGCAGAGATGAGCTAGATGTCACAGGGACCTCGTTAAGTTGCATACAGCTTGGCAGAAGTGATGGCCCTTGGGTGGGGGTTGCAAAGTTAAGGAGTGTTCTACTGTTCTCTTACCCATAAAAGATTATATAGGGAGTGATATAAGGGTTGTTAAGGGGGATACGAGGAGTTTAGATTACAGCTCATATGAAACCCCAGGATCTTATGTAAAACCCCAACCGAAGAGAGAACAAGACTTCTCAAACAAGATGAGGACCCTGCGACTATCACGTGTCGTGTACAAGATAATGCTTAGGGTTTAAGAGTTACCAACATCCTCTTGTTATATCCAAGCCGTAAAGACCTACAGATTGCAAGTTCCCATCTCATTTTGCATTTGCTTCTCCGTCCTCATCAAACACTCCTAATCATAAAGCTCAAAGCCCTCAAACCCTAGACCCACTAAGCCCCTTAAACCCTACATATTCGTGCAACCCTCTTACTAAAGCACCCTCAAGGGGTCTACATTGTGACCCTAAACCCTAAACACTAAACCCTAAATTCTAAAAACCTAAACCCCCAAAACCTATAAATCCTAAACCCTAAACTCTAAAAACCTAAACCCCAAAAACCTATAAATCCTAAACCCTAAACTCTAAAAACCTAAACCCCAAAAACCTATAAATCCTAAACCCTAAACTCTAAAACCTAAACCCCAAAAAACTATAAATCCTAAACCCTAAACTCTAAAACCTAAACCCCAAAAACCTATAAATCCTAAACCCTAAACTCTAAAACCTAAACCCCAAAAACCTATAAATCCTAAACCCTAAACTCCAAAACCTAAACCCTAATCCTAAGCCCTAAGCCTTTCAACTCCCTGCACTCGCATGCAGAGATATCAGGGAGCTCCCTTTAGGCCTTGCAAGCAGCCAGGAATTCACGCGGTTTAGGGTTTAGGGCTTAGGGTGAAAGATCAAAAGGCTTGAGGGGCTTAGGGCTTAGGGCGTAGGGAGTTAGGATTTTGGTTTGGGTCTTAGGCTGTAGGGATTTAGGATTTTGGTTTGGGTCTTAGGCCGTAGGGATTTAGGATTTTGGTTTGGGGCTTAGGGTGTAGGGATTTTTGCTTTAGGATTGGGTTTTAGGGTTTACGGAAGTTTGGAGGTTCACGTGTAGTTCTAACTAGGTTTAGAAGCTGGCTGAATGTAACTATGGCTTCTAACCTAAACTAGGTCTAGAAGCTGGTTGAATGTAACTATGGCTTCTAACCTACTATTTGCTTAAGAACTCTTAAGATTGCTTTAAAAATCTAATCCCTATATTACCCTTATAAGGAAGAATATTTCTTGTTTTTTGGGTCGTTCTTAAGCAAATAGCAGTAACTTATGATACCCATGAAACTCCAAGTAGGAGTTACTCTGGGGCTCTACAGGGGCTCTGTAGACATTACGGAGAGTAATCTCTCACTGCTTATGGATGTACGGCGGATACGGGCCACCGCGCTTGGCATGTTGGCTTTGAAAAGCTCGCGTGTTGGGACTTAAGCTCCCCCAAAACCAACATGGAACCTGAGAAGGGGTCCCCTGTCAACGACTATCCCTTTTGGGGTTTAGGGGTTTAGAGTTTAGGGTTTGGCTACCTGAAGTTCCATGTTAGTTTCGTGGAGGGCGGGGTCCAGTAATTCAGTGTTCTGGTCCAGGGTTTTCGCGTTGTAGATTCGCGGAGATGAAGCCCATGACTGCAGCGGTAGCAAGGTGTGCGTAACCATCGGAACAATCTGACATCAAGCGGCTTCGAGTATGAAGTCGCGAAGATTTATGCATCTCTCTCGAAATTCGCCCCTGGGCTATGGGAAGTTATAGGGTCTACCAGAATAACACGCGCATCGCTCAGGACCAGCTTACCTGACGTTTAATGGCTTCCTCTACTACCCCCATACTAGGGCCTCCCCAGATTCCCTACACCCCAAACCCTGAAACTATCCTTGAATGACCCTAAGTAACGGGGAGCCCACCAGTGGTAGTATAGAGGTGGGGGAAGTACGGGAAGCCATGAACAGTACGCGATTCCGCGCAAATCAAACCACCGTTCCTCTTCTGGCTATCAAAATAATCTGTTATCATGGTTTAAGGCTTCGGGTAATTGTTCACTTATTCCAATGAGAGTCCCAACACATGTAGCATCAATAGCACTACTACCCTACTACGTCTGAACCTCCAAACCCTTAACCTCTAGCCCAAGACCCTTTCAACCCCAGAACCTCAACAACCTCCTACCCCATAATTCTGGCCTCCGAGCCCGAATCCCAAACCCCGAACCTGCCTTTCAATCCCGAATCTTGCCTCCAGGCTTTGACCGGGTAATCCCACATGTCTCGAGGGTGCTCAAAAGACCCTTTTGACATGCCCCAAAACCGAAAATCCTACATTATCTGAACTGCAAGCTATTTGCCCAGCTAACGAATGGACATGGATTCCTCACTCAAGAACATATAAGAGACTATACTAACTCTGCTAAGCCTAGTATTGACAGTAGCTCGTATAAATACGGGATCCCCAATAAAGAGCCCGTTATTATGGAAATCCTTACTATGGGGAGTCCGAAAGAGGTACCTCCAATATCCGGAAACGCCCCTTATGTCCTATATAGCCTAAACGCTTAATATGTCCCTATACATATATCGCTACATGCCCGCATTTGGAGAAACCCTTAACCCTAGACCCCAACGCTTGTAAACCCCAAACACTGAACCCGAAACCCTATAAACCCCACACCCCAACCTCGGAACCCTAAACCCCAAAGCCCAAACCCAAAACCCCTAACACTAAACACCAAACCCTGAATCGTGTCACACCAGCTGCAGACTAGCACGCTGCCACCTGATCCGCCACGGCCCTGGCTCCATTTGGCAAGGCGGCCTTCAAGCCGAGATATAGGGTTTAGGGTTTAGGGTTTAGGGTTTTCCCAGAATTAGGGGTACCCATTTAAGGGTCCCTATAATAAGGACCAAAGAATTTTTGGAGTCTATATTGGGGTCCCCTTATTTTGGGACACTACCATATGGTTTGGGGTGTAGAGTTTATAGGTCTTAGGGATTAGGGTTTAGGGTTATGAGGGCTAAGGGTCTAGGGTTTGGGGTTTATGACAGGGTTTAGGGTGCATAATTTAGGTTTAGGGTTCAGGGTTGAGGGAATCACCTCCTTATGATACTAGCCCACCCCGGCCCCTAGCAATTAAGGTTCCCCGCAAATGTATGATTGCACGATCTTGGGGGAAGGATTGGAGGGCTGGTGGGGCAGGGAAAGAGTGTGGGGTTTGAGGCTTCAGGGATTCAGGGTACTTGGATGCAGGGCTGGGGGCGTCAGGCTTAGGATTGAGGGCTTAGGGTTTCATTGATGACCTCCACCTCTATCCGACGGAAAGAACTCGCTTCCCTGCGCTCATCCAGCCGAGGGCGGCTGCAAGCCAAAGGCGACCCTACATACCCCTAAACCCTAAACCAACCCTAATCACTAGGACAGTTTTGGATGATGGGGGGCTACCCACGACCTGCACCGAGCCGCCCCAGGGCCTGAAAACTTACATGAGCTCCTTAAAGGGGGTTATATAGGGGATTATATAGGGGACTACTACACGGGTTATTTAATGGGGATACTAGGAGTTTAGACCCTAAACCCTAATCCCTGAACCCTAATCCCCAAACCCTAAACCCTATATTATAGGGCTTACTAGGGGGGATACTAGGAGTTTAGACTATAGCTCACTCGGGTTTAGCGTTTCGGGCCTTGGGGTGTAGGACTTAGAGGTGTCGGGTTGGTATAGGAAAGGGGTTTAGGGTTTAGGGTAAGGATCTAAAGCTTCAAATACTGCAGCCAGACATGCGCCAATTCCGTGGAAGCCCCAAAGAACTCCTAAACTAGCCAATTACACCCATTCAGCTGCTTCACCCTTCCAATGGGGGTGCGGGGTTGGAACATCTGTTCTGTTGAGAAACCCGGAACCCGGAACCCCTTAACATAAACCCTAAACCCCCCAAATCCCCAAGCCCGGATCCCTCAACCTTCATCCCCTGGCCGAGATGTATGCTTTGGGGTTTAGGGTTTACCCTAGGCCCTAGACCCCTTCTCCTAAACCCTAGCTAATAGCCTTTTCATAAGGTTACACCCACGTTTCTCAAACTTAGTTCTCCCCAATTAACATCCCAATTGCAGCCTCCGTATCCGGTGACGCTCTGTGGCCAGTGTCCGCGGGCTGTCAGCAGGTTTCAGGAAGCTGTTTAGGGTTCGCGGTATAAACTCTAGTTCATAACCTGCAAATACGTTCAGCCTCATTGTCATGACATCCAGGAATCCCCAATGTTTGGCAACCCCCTTTAGGCTACAGGGATCCGGCAGGGGACTAGAAGGGAAGGATGGTGATCCCTCTAGGGGGAGCCTATAAGGACTTGAAAAGCTGCAGGGATTAATGGTTTCGGAGTTTCAGAATTCAGGGATCCAGCTTTCTGGGGTTGAGGGGTTTGGGGATTCAGGGTTTGCTGCTTTAGGCTGTACGACTTCAGTCGAAAAATTCTACAGGTGGGTAGCTTTCAGGTGCAGGAGCCATGGAAGCCACCCACTTTACGAGCAATCCCCTCTCTTCATAGTAAAGCCCCCTCCAGAAAGACACTGCTGTCGTTCATCTTAACTAACAGAAAGATGCTGCTGTAACACACCTTTCGAAAAAAAAAAGAAGTGTAATCTTTAAGTGTCTTCTTTCGCGAAACTTTCCCGAGTCCTTCAAACCGAGTACAACCAGAAGACAGGACCTTTAGATCAACCTTCAGATGCTGATGTAGAGCCTAGTTTTCAGGATCTAGGGTGTGCGGTTTAGGGGCTCCGACAAGGGTTGTCGATTTAGGGTCTGGTGCCTCTACGTCTGCGGAAGCTGCCTAAAACTCTAAAACCCTACAGCCCAAGCCCTAGACCCTACACTCCTAAGTCCCAAAGCCCCCAACCAAACACAATGTCGTTCTGTCCTGTGCCCAGGCTCCGACGGTTCGGATTAACTGAGGAAATCGTCCGGTGGCAAAGATCATACATTTGGTGCAAAAATCTTGCTATATCTTGTTTAATCCAAAGGGACATCATACGTTGGGAACAATGGTACTTGGTACACTGAAGTCATGCAAGATGGTCAGCATCCACAGGGGATGTGAAATGGATCCTCAGCTTTTCTGTATGGTGACAATCTGCAAGGTCTGTCGTGGCGTGGGGAGTTTAAGTAGGGTTTAGGGCTAAGGGTGCAAGGTACAAAAGAAGTGCGTAAAACCCTAAGCCCTAAGCCCTAATTGAGTTGAGTTTAGGGTTCAGTTCAAACCCTAAACGCTAAGCCCTGTTTAGGTAGGGCGTCATTCAGCAGCCTTAAAAGCTACCAATACTATTCCCCTAGAACGCTCAGAGCATTACAGCATGAAATTGTGCAATACACTACTCTACCTGGACCCTGGATGTCCTTCCTTTTGGGGGTTCTGTCCTACATATTTATAGGGTACATCCCTGAAAAGTTAAGACATCCAGGGTCAAGGTAATTATTCAGGCCCCAAACCCTACGACCCATGTACCTACCCTACATAAATCCGGGTTCCATTCCATGTACCATTCTCTCTGCGATTAGATGTTGAATTATTCTACGTGAGCTATACTCTAGACTCCTAGTCTCCCCCTAAACGCTAAACCCTAAACCCTAAACTGCGTCCTATAATACCCTATAGGTCCCCCCCAGCCCAAATTTAGTCCGTAGCTTATATAGGCCTTGTGTTGGTGGCTTGGGCGGTTGGAGTCTGGAAGGTGGAGGTGAAAGAGGGTCTTCTGGTTTGATAAAGGTTAGGGTTTAGGATTTAGGCTGAGGATTTAGGATGTAGCATTTAAGGCTTAGGATTTAGGCTTTAGGATTTAGGATGTAGGATTTAAGGTTCAGGATTTCGGGTTTAGGATTTAGGATGTAGGATTTGAGGTTTTGGGGTTTAGGGCGTGAATCATACAATCCCCTACGCCCTACTCACTCAGCCTCAAACGCTAAACCGTTACCCCTGGAAGGGGATGAATTCCTGTAGATAATTGCAAGGGTTTAGGGTTTAGGGTTTAGGGATCTCACACGCTTCAAGAATCCATCTAGCCTACTTGGAGGTTCATGCATAGGTAGCTTTAAGGTATGAGCTATACATCGTTCCTGAAGTAAGGTCATAAGAACTACTTCTAGCTATAGTCCTCGCGCCTGTGACCCCAGGAAATGTTGAGAGAAGAAACTGCAAGTAGACCTGAGCAATCCCTTCCACAAATGACAAAAAACGCTTTCCCCTGCCAGTAGATGTAATCCCCCCAGATATGTATATACGACTTTTTAAGTATGTGATAGAAGGGGGATGCAACAGGATGCTTAACCCTAAACACCTAAAACTGAAATCCATCACAAGTGCTACCGGCTCGTCCCAACCTCCACGTGCGACGAGCCTGAGCTGTGGGGTCCGGATTTAGGGCCTAGGGTTTAGGGCAAATTTAGGATTTGGTTTAGGGCTGGGGGTGTAGGATACCTTAAACCTAAACCCTAAGACGCGTTCAAGGTAAAGCTTCGATCCACTTGCACCTTGGCAGCTTGCATCACGGGTTCCTCTATTATCCCCTGCGAATTAGCCTTAACTATACTCAAATGAGCTATAGTCTAAACTCCTAATATCCTCCTTAATAACCCCTCTAGTAGTCCCCTATATAATTTCCTATAAACCCCTCCTTTAGGGAGTTTGGACTATAGCCCAAATAAGTCTACATTTCGTTCCAAGTATATAACGAACACGAAGCTGCAAATTACACTCTCCACCAAAGCAACATGGAACACTCAAAAGCCTACTTCTAAAAAGTCTGTAGTCCTGAAAGTAACCTGTTTGGGTTTCATGCTAGTTTGGGTATGGCAGTCAACAACAACCTAATGGTCTAAAATTTCCCCAGCAATATCCTGAACCCTAAAGTGCCCTTCGCACTAAACCCCAAACTTCCCATAACCCTAAAGCCCAAACTGTCCTAGACCCTGAAACCTGTACATCAAACCCAGATTCTGGCCATAGACTCGACAAAGCAATCCCTAGAACTCACCTGCAGCACAGCAAAGGAAGCCCTCAACACGCATTGTAGGGGCTAGGGTTTGGGGTTCAGGGCTTACCCGATATGACAAGAACAGGGATAAACAGATACCCAACTTGACCGAAACAGACTACACAAACGCGAACATAATCCTAAACCCCTGAACCTTACCGAAAATTCCTGGGATGTGCTTAGGCTCGGACCGCTTCCTCTATTCTTCCTTGGCAAAGCGTAGGAATTTAGGGATTTGAGGGTTTCCCAAAACTAGGGGTCCCATTTTGGGGGTCCCAATAAAAAAGAAATAGCATTTTGAAGTGCGGGGCCTAGATAACTAGGTTAGGTTTGGGGATATGCGTTACTTCAGCTATGAAAGCACCATACATATATATATATATATATATGTATGCATACGCGCGGAGTTTCTTCCCAAGTATTCAGCTTTCTATGGTTTGGGGTTTCCTGGCCTTCGTGGGGCTGTCCATCGATGTTGGTTCTAGGGATTTTGTGCTTGGGGAAAGGCATAACAGGGGCTGCTACCAGATCCTCCTGGGTGGGGGTGCAAGGAGGATAGATACCCGGTTTAAGGTTTAGGGGATTCCCTCATCCTCCCCAGTACTCCCAAATCTCCCTAAGGCTCCCCAGCACCTATCCCCTTGTGCCCAGTTCCCTGGAGGATCCGATAAGGTTGCGAGGCTTTGTAGAGGATCACACCAGGCTGGGGCTTCATGCGCAAGAAACCCTTAAACCCCCAAACCCCTAAACCCCTAACCCCTAAACCCCTAGGCCCTATAAACCCTAAACCCTAAACCCCTAAACCCTTGAAGCCTAAACCCCTAAACCCCTAACCCCCAAACCCTTACCCTAAAACCCTAAACCCTTCAAGCTCACGATAAAGAAGTTGCATAGAACCATAGGCAACCAAGGTCTGGGCTTTGATCCTTCCGGCTCTGGGGTTGAATCTTGACTGGGTTGCGGTTTAGGCTTTAGGGCTTAGGGCTAAGGGCTAAGGGTTTAGGGCTTAGGGCTTAGGGCTTAGGGTTTAGGGTTTGGGGTTTAGGGTCTAGGGTTTAGGGTTGGGGTTGCTAATAAGGGACTTAAAATGAGCTACTATTTTAAGAAAACAAGTATTAATTACTGTGGGTACCCATTAGGGGAACTTAATTCAAGTTGCGTAAGTCACAAAATTACCCCAGTTTCCATTTCATTATCCATTGTCTTTTCCATGTGATTCTCCATTATAAGGGGGGATAATATACTCTAAACCCTAAGCCCTGAACCCCTAAACCCTGAACCCTAAACCCTACGCCGAATATAGCTTAGTCTAACTTCCTTGACAGCAACCCAGTTGAGGCCAGAGGTCTGCCATAATGGACTTCTGCAACCTTGGAAGGCCAAGAACCTACCAGCTTAGAGCCTTGAAGGAAAAATCTGATCTGAGCTATAGCCCCCTTCAGAACCCCTGTAGTAGTCCCCTACACAATCCCCTTTTTAACCCCCCTTCAAGGAGTTGAGACTATAGTTCATATGGGCCGGGAGGTGGGGAACCCTGAACACGTGGGGACCGCTGGAAGAAGCCAAGCTCAGCCCTGATCTGGATGTAGAGGGGGTATGTACTTACCCCAAGGGTCCAAGGACCCAAATGGGGGTTTCCCAAATTAGGGGTACCCTTTTTAGGGGTCCCTATAATAAGGACTATAGTATTTTGGGGTCTATATTGGGGTCCCCTGATTTTGGGAACCTACCAAATAATGGGGTTTTAGGGCCAAATACCATGAATAGTAGGGTATTTAGGGCCTAAAACCCTTTTATTTGGTTCCTTGGACCCTTAGGGTATGCAGTCGCATTTAGGAACAATTCGACCTCTCGTACTGTATGTCATACACGGTAGGTCTTGGGGTCCTAGTAGAGTGCTGCCACTATTTTGGGAGCGGAACCCAAAACGAAACCACACTTCTGACAACCTTCCAAATTCAAACCATCCGGATACAACCTCACAAAACCCAGTTGTCCTTTCATTGTCAATCTTCTTGTCCATTTGACTCTCCAATTCGCAGCACAAAAGGTAACATACGTAAAGGGTCCACATTTGGATAACTCCCACAATAAAGCCCCAAACCCTAAACAACCCTAAGCCTATAAGGTTACGGCAAACCTCGACGCTGAGCTCCCCGCAGGAGGGAGGGCAATCTGAAGACGCCCTGCCAGAGCAGTTACTGTCGAGGCCTACGGGTAAGTTTAGGGTCCAGGGGGTTTTAGGGTGTTGGGTTTTGGGGTTAGGGTTTAGTGCCCAGGTTCAAAAACTCTGGATAATATAACACAACGGGCCCAGATCTAGCTAAGCGGTCCACATGTGAAGGTCAGGGGGACTTACTAAGTATGCTCATAACTCTTGCAGGCCACATAATGACTCCAGCTATCCAAATCTATATCGGCCCACTTTAAAATCTTCTTTAGTCCCCCTGACCCTAAACCCTAAACACAACCCTGAACAATATAGTAGTTTCCATCTTGTTCTCCATTACTTCCCTAGTTGTTACGTCCCCCCAACCCTCCCCAAGCAGGAACTACAGGCAGACCCCTAAACCCTAAACCCATACTTGGATGATCTTATGACTTAGTAAGTCTACCTACCATCCCTAGTAACCCCTATTATACGCCTTATAACCTAATTTACTAAGTAGACTTACTAAGTCAAGAGATCCTCCAAGTAGGGTTTAGGGTCCCCTGTGGAGGCTGCTGAGTCCTCCACATCCAGTCAGCTCCAAGGTGCTCACCATCCACATGAACCATGGTCAGTATTACTATCTAGGGGTTTACAGCTTAGGGAATAGAAAAGCATGAAACTACGAAGGTAATGGAGAATCAGCTGGAAAAGAATGGAAAATAACATGGAAACTGAGATTCGGAGCCCAGTTGCAGGTATTAATATAAATAGATAATGGGGTTCCTAGCAGCGAATACATTACGGACGAGACTACACTACCACAGGGACCCCATATCCACTCTTAATGACCCCTTGGCAACCCAATACTGACAGTAGCTCGCATGGATCTTGTTGGACTACTGGGTCAGGCTTTAATACGCACACTGACGCCCACGCGCCATCGATGCCGTCAATGGCGCTCATGGGCAGCAGCCAGGGGATACAGTGGCCATGGACCGGGGAGGCGGAAGAGCATAATGGAGTACCAAATGGAATCGAGCGCAGGTGAACCAGTTACAGGCAAGCGATTCAGAGGGGTTTAGAATGTAGTTCTAAGTGAGGTTTTGACATGTGCTACCACTGACTACGCCAATCAGAACTACTCACCAACCTCCATGTAAGCCCTGGACCTTACCCGGGCATCCCATCCGACTTAAGGCAATCTACTACTACTACTAGTACTACTACTACTACTACTACTACTACTCCTCCTCCTCCTCCTCCTCCTCCTCCTCCTCCTGCTGCTGCTGCTGCTGCTGCTGCTGCTGCTGCTGCTGGTATTACTATGAATACTATTGCTATTATGACTAATTTTCTCGCTATTGTTCTTTGCTACTATCCGTACATCCAGAACCCTAAAAGCTCGATTAACGGAAGCCTCCAAGCCCCCTAGCCCAAAACCATAAGCATCACCCAATGTCTATTGAACCCTTAGGGTTTGGGATGGAAGGGTTGAGGGTTTTGGGTTTATAGGGTTCTGGGTTTATAGGGTTCAGGGTTTATAGGGTTTAGGGCTTTAGGGTTTTAGGGTTCAGGGTTGGTGGGACTCCAAACCGGGGCCCTGAAAGACCAAACCTTCGCCAAGGGAGTCCCAAATAGTTCTACACTAAGAGCCGTAAGGTCAACCCTCAACCCTAGAACCTAGGATTTAGGGTTTAGAGCTTTTGGCTCCAAACCTGAAACTTGACGTACTGAAACCCTCGAAAGCCACGGACAGGGGCAAAGACAGGCCTTCATGGACGAGAAATAACCTCAGTCTAAGATTGAAATCCTGGACCTGTACCTAAAGCCTAGACCCTAAATCCTAAATCCTAAACCCTAAATCCCAAATCCTACACCCTAAATCCTAAACCCGAAACCCTAAACCATGTGTACCTAGAGCCTCCAAGTACCCTAGTAACCCTAAAACTCTAAAGCGCGGGGTATAGGGTCTCATATCAAAGAAGAGCCCTGGAACCTAGAATCAACTCTAAAAAGTCTGACGGCCCACAACTCCAACCTAAGACTAGGTTCCCTACTTGGAGGGTCAGGGGGACTTAGTAAGTAGGTTAATAACCCCTGTAACCCATATAGTAACCCTAATTATCCCCATTATTAACCTACTTACTAAGTCCCCCTGACCCTCCAAGTAGTAACCCATTAATAGTAAGGGTACCCTTTTTCCTACGGTTCAGCTTTAATGAGGAGACCCCGGAAAAAGGGCAAAAGGGTACTACTGGGGTTCCAAGTAGATGCAGAGGCTAGGCCTGCGGTTCAGGCTTCGGGTTAGTATAGACTTGGGCCTTTGCGGATTTTAAAGCTTCGGGTTTAGGAAATTGGGTTTGGGTTCAGGGTTGGGGGGTAAAGACTGTTAGATTTGGGGCTTTGAGTTTGGGCGAAGAGTTGGAGAGTGGGCTTATAAGAAAAAACCGCCCACACTCCAAGTGAGGTCTGGGGACGTGGGTTTCAAGGTAGATGTTAGGGGCTTCCAATGCTTTCGGGCCTTCAATGTGTTCCGGCCCCGGGGTCCCGAACAAGCTTCAGACCATCTTCCTCAAATCGTTCCCAGGAGCCCTCATAAACGCGGAAGCCTTGATGAGTATCCGCACCCCTCCCCTTCTTTTCTTGGGGGGATCCAAAGATTCAAAGAGGTCCTACATTACATGGGTATCTCCAAAGGATGGCACGCGGATTAGTTGGACAACTTTCAGAAACTCAAACTCCCAAACCCTAAACCCTGAACTCTAAACCCTAAACCCTAAACCCTGTACTCTAAACCCCAAACCCTAAACCCTGAACTCTAAACCCTAAACTCTGAACCCTGAACCCTAAACCCTGAACCCTGAACTCTAAACCCTAAACCCTGAACCCTAAACCCTGAACTCCAAAGCCTAAACCCTGAACCCTAAACCCTGAACTCTAAACCCTAAACCCTGAACCCTGAACCCTAAACCCTGAACCCTGAACTCTAAACCCTAAACCCTGAACTCTAAACCCTAAACCCTAAACCCTGAACCCTAAACCCTGAAGTGAAAAACCCTAAACCCTAAGCCCTGAACCCAAGGTGCGGATACTAGACTAAGGATCCTACCCTTCTTCTTTGTGAAGCTCTCCCGCTGCTGCTGGATGTCATAGATTGTCCTGGCTAGCGATGAACTCTCGAGGCATGCTTTGAAGACTTGAAAATTTGGAGCGTACTCTAAGGGATTTGGAACCCCAGTAGAAAATACAATTTCAGCTAAATATTAGGATTGTTGATAACAGAAATTAACAATCATTTTCAGGAACCTTGTAGTGTAGGGTTTAGGGTTTAGGGTTGCACCTTGTAGAATGGCGGCGCGGTCAGGGGGTGCAAGATGTGTGGCATAAACAGTAAGCCCGTAACCACGAGCCTGATCCCTAAACCCCAATGTAGCAGTCTCTATGTTCTTTCCCACTATCCCTGCAGACCCTACATAACCCCTATTCTTCCTGTAGCCTGCCCCTTGGGCCTAGACTTGCTTGAAGTTGCCGACGCGACGGGTTCTCTGACCGCTAAATTGTGGGTCTAGGACTGACAGATTAGGGCCTACACTACAATGCCCATGAACCCTATGAACCCAGTTCCCCAGACCTACTCCGGAAATTATCCCCTACAGAAAGGTAGCTGCAGACCCCAGCTTTTCCAAGAAGAGGCTGTTTTAGCCTTTAGGATTGTAGGGATATAGGACTTGCAGCGGTGTCTTTGGGAGACAGTGTAGAGTACAAGTCTCGGAAACAAGTGTCACAGGCAGCATATGGCATTGTGGATCCCATGACACACGCGCACGATGATACTTGTCGACGAGCTCCCGTGTCACCATGGACCCTCCTTCAAGAAGTTCAGCTGGGTCCAGCTCTTAACACTGCGCCGTAAATTTTGGTTCCCTGGGAACATTCTGAAAAACCCTCAAGAATTCCCTTGCCTGCCCCCCATAAAAGCACAATCTCATGCTAAATGTTCACGCTACAACGACATGGCTAATGTATGTATATACGCATACCCACCTACATGCATACCTACCTACGGACATACACGCATGTGGGGGGTCACAAAAAAGACGGGCACGTAATCATAGACAAGTTTTCGAGCGGATTGTCAATTGCGGATGTCTTTGGCACATGTTGAGAACAATAGATTGGGTGAAGATCTATCATTGCCGTAAACACTTAAACTCCCGAGTTCGACGCCCTGAATCTTAAATCCTAAGCCCCTACACCCTAAACCCCAAACCTTCGGTACTGCCCCCCCTCACTAACAGTTGGAGAATAAGTATAATACGGTTATATATAGCCCTTCATAGGACCCCTAATATAGACTGTTACTAGGGGGGGAGCAGTACCCAACCCAAACCCTATATCATCTTCTTGGGACGAGAGAATAACCGTTGCCAGGCCGACTCCTCCGTTCCCGCCCTGGCATTGCTCACGGCCAGGGGTTTTGGTGTAGGGCGTGTAAGGTTTGAGGGTTAAGGGGTATAGTCCCCCTTAAGTAGATAGAATATAGGGTATATGGGGATCTTATTGGAATACACCCAAAGCCACATTCCATCTACTTAAGAGGGACTATGAAGGGGTCTGGTTTAGGGTGTAGGGTACTGCCCCCACCCAGTAACAATCTATGACTTGCTTAGGAGTAATATTCAGGACCATCATTCCTTAGACATAGAATCCAGCTGTAACTGAGCAGGGCCTGTATCCAAGGTTAAGAGCTCGCAGCTAGCTAGGTACAATGCCAAACACGAATACTGTCTCTACTGGCATTTGTAGGGGATTACGGTTTAGGGTATGGATTATAGGATGTAACCTGGTCATTTTCCCTAACTTCATGGGAAGTTTGTTCAGGCATGTAGGGGATTGTAGGACTTCTCTGTCGCAGCATATTCGGGTCTACAGCATTGTCTGATTTTCTAGCTTCAAGCCGGACAGATTGGCGGGTGGTCTCTTGAAACGGAGTCTCTGTTTAACACGGGGAACATAGGAACCATATAAGGATCCTGCTTACGCATATAGGGACAATATCAAGTTGGATAGGGAATGAATGCTTTCACACGGGGCAAGAAGTACAATAAACACAGCCATGCCCTGACCAAATGTGCTTAAGCCTACTTGAAACTTGTAGCTTTACCACCCCAAACTGCAAATCCTGCCGCTGTTGGACACTATTATCGGCATGAGTTCTTGCCAGCCCCAGCGCAGCTTGGGAGGTCAGTCTATGGAAGTTCTTTCCTGCCAACGCGTGAAACTTGTAGCTTTACCACCCCAAACTGCAAATCCTGCCGCTGTTGGACACTATTATCGGCATGAGTTCGCGTCCAGAACAATCCTTTATGTAACGTCGTTCCAGGAGCCTAAACCCCAATCCCTGAACGCCATAAAAACTCCACTGTTGAGCCTAAGCCCACACACCGTGGCCCTAAATCCTCAGCCCTACATCCCATACCTTAGCCCTAAACCCTAAACCCTAAACCAAACACCTTAACCCTAAAGCCTAAGCCCCAAACCCCAAACGACAAATCCCAAACCCCAAACTCTAAGCCCTAAACCCCAAACCCTAGGTCCTTATAAAATGCCCACCTCCTCGCCAGATCTTTCAGTGCCAGGCTCAGATTTTCTTCGATGGACTCCTGCATCCGCCTGGAATGTTTAGGGTTCAGGGGTTAGGGAGTTGTGGAGTTTAGGGTTCAGGGTTTTGGGGTTGGACAAGCCTTCGCAAAGGATGTGCTTCAAGAGCCCTAAAAAAACCCTACACCCTAGACCCTAAATCTGAAATATAGGGCTTTGGGAGTGGAATGCTTGGCGATAGTGGGTCGCTGCACTTGGGGGCCCTTGAAGACCTACAAGTAGCATGGACCCCGCAAGCCTGTTGTATAAGTAGTATTAGGGTTCAGGCTTCGAGGTTACCCTAAACCCTAAACCCTAAACCCTAAACCCTAGAGTCTGGTGGCCTCTATGAGGGAACGACCTGATAGGCTTCGTGTTTAGGGTTTAGGGTCCAGGGTGCCATTGATCCCTTGCCCTAAGTAGCGGAGAATGAAAGGGACAGGAAACTGGGGTTTGTGTAGGACCTTTGCGGTTATATAGGTACTACCTCATCATAATGAGCCCTCCCACCCCCTGATAATGAATATTCGCAATATAGTACAAGGATGCAATGGAATGAATAGGTGCCACTTTTCCACTCAAAGCTGCATTAAGCCCTACATCCTGATTCCAAATGCCAAGGGCCTTTCCTTCATCAGTCTAAGAAGAATGTGCCATGTCGTAGGCCCATCCCCATACTCCCACTTCAAAGGCTCCAAGAGACACTTCGCAGCGAGAACCTGTGGGATCCAAACTGCACACCTCATAAAATCCAGGTTTCCCAGTAACCCATGAATAATAAGGGCACCCTTTTTCCTACTGTTCAGCTTTAGTGAGGAGACCCCAATATAAGAAGGGCCAAAGGGTACTACTGAGTACCAAGAGGTACTACTGAGTACCAAGAAATGCTGGAGGGTGTATGTGCCAAGGGATATGTTGAGATGGATTTGTCAATTCCAGGTGACCAGGTGGAAAGTTAACAGGTGAGCATCCAAAAAGTCTTATGACCTCTATGAGAGCAGCTACGAATCTTGTAGGGTGGTACCACTGGGAAAACTGAAAACAAGAAACCGCTTGAAATGACATATGCCGTCAGCCCTGAATGATGATGTGCTGAGGCAAGGACTTGGAATCCTGCATCCACAGATGCTGCAGGATCCGCCCGCAGTTCCACACCTGGGCTACGGCTAAGGATTCAGGATTTAGGGCTTACAGTTTTCGTTTTGGCTTGTTTAGGGTGCAAGGGTTAGATACCAGAGCTCGACCCTTGCCGGGAAGACGTGTCACGGGCAAGCTTGAGTAAGACCAAGGAGGGGCGCAAGTGGTCAGAGTCACATAGCTCAATCCTAACATCATGATAGCACACTTTGAACGGACATGGTGCAATGCCAAATACACAAACAGAGTCCCCGCACTATGCTGCACGTGATTCTTTGCTGGCTAGGACTAGGGCCTTTTGGAACTTAAGGAGCACGAAAGAGGATGAGTAGGCATCTGGCATGGGAGAATGCACAGAAGAGAGTCCACCCTACCACATTACAACCCGAAAACGGGAATTCCTGAATCCAAACCCTAACACCTTCAGTTAAACCAAAACCCAGAAGGCCTTGACGCTGACAAGCATGGTATCTTCCATGTGAAGCAATGTAAAGAGCCAACAGCATGAAGGTCTCTGCCCACAGTAAGCATACAACACAAATGGAAGATTCCTTTGAAGAAGCCTGGCCCCATAATCCAGAGCTCCAGTCACTCCCACAAGATGGGGCCGCGACAATCCAGAAGAAGAGTGGGAAGGAGAAGCTAATGACGAAGCCCGACCACGACGAGTTGAAATTTGTCATGACCTCCGGGCGCAGGTTGCGTCCCTATATAACCCCTGCAGAATTCCTTTGTAACGCCTATAGAGCCCTTACCTCACCCCTTTGTAAGACCCATATAGCTCCCTTTATAAACCCCCCAAAAGAGAGAGAGAGAGAGAGAGAGAGAGAGAGAGAGAGGGGGGGAGGGAGGAGGGAGGAAGGGAGAGAGAGGGGGAGGGAGGAGGGAGGAAGGGAGAGAGAGAGAGGGAGAGAGAGAGAGAGAGAGAGAGAGAGAGAGAGAGAGAGGGGGGGGCAGGATGTTGTGAGGTCAGATTGTTGTGAGGAGAAATCTTCCGATTTGGAATTTTGGGTGTGAGGGATTTTGATATGCCCTCATATAGATTCGATTTTTGGTCGGTCGTGCCTAACGGGAATTGTATTTTGATAAGAAAGGTTGATAAGAAAGGAGACCCCACACCAGGAGGCTCTGGTGAAGCTCAGATAGCCTTATCATTTAGGTTTAGGGTTTAGGGTTTAGGTTGGGTCTCCTCACATAGGGCAAACCCTCTTTAAAAGGGACTCCTTCAAAAGGGGTTCCCTGAACTTAACCCCTAAGTCTTCCCTGTGAATCGTTAGGCCTAAACCCTCAGCTCCAAAGCGGAGAACCCTAGACCCCTCAAGCCTCAACCCCAAACCCTATGGCCTCAATCCTAATATATAGGGGCTATATGGGGGTTATATTGGAATACTGGACAAGGAAACGGAAACTACTATTTAGGGCTCAGGGTAAAGGGTTTAAGGTTAAAGCCCCTATCCTATTTGCCTGACCCCTGCGCCCTAAACCCTAAACCCTAAACCCTAAAACCCTAAACTCTAAACCCTAAACCTTCATAAAACAAAAAAGTCCTTCTTTTCCCAGCCGGCTGGCGCCGCCAAAGGTGAGCCCGCAGACGATCACGAAGCTCACCACGCTGGTTGCCAAAATAACCTGGGTGGGTATAAGGGGCTACATAAGGTATGTAGGTACATATTTTTGTATTTGGGGTTATATAGGGGTTATATAGGGATAATGGAAAAGAAAATGGAAACTACAACTATATAGGGGTTGTAGGGGTATATAAAGTGGGTGGGTAAAGGGGCTACATAAGGTATGTAGGTATATGACGGTTTAGGGTTTAGGGTTTGGGATGTATAGGGTTTAGGTTGTCAAAATTATGGTCCCTTTTTGGGTCCCTATCATAATACGGCCCCTAATAATATAATATTTAGGGTACCCAAAAAGGGACCGCAATTTTGACATCCCCCTACATAATGTATGTAGGTATATCGGGCTAGAAAGCGTTTACAGTGTTATAAAGGTGTGATATGAGGGATCTCTAAGGCATTTGGAACCCCAGTAGAAATTATAATTTCAGCTAAATATTAGGATTGTTGGTAACAGAAATTAACAATTATTTTCAGGAACCTTGTAGGGATGTCCAAATAGCTGCAACTGGTTCGGGTCTAGTGAAGGACCCGGACCCCCAAGGGATCTAAACATTAGATCCCCTAGAACCATATGGGAAATTAAATAAGGATTATATAGGGGTTATAATGGGCTTATATAGGGGATCGAATTTTGAGATCTAAGCCCTAAACCCTAAACCCTGAGTCTATATGAGCTACTGTCTAAACTCCTAGTATCCCCCTTAATAACCCCTATAGTAGTCCCCTATATAATCCCCTATATAACCCCTTTTAAGGAGTTTAGACTGTAGCTCATATGGGGTTTTAGATCCTCCCAGGAGTCTTGGGAGCTGCTAAAAATGTGCAGTCTACAGGGCGGTCTGACCTTTGGCGCTTAGGGGCTCCAGGCCGGAAACCCTAACATCTGGGTGGTTGTCAAAATTGTGGTCCCTTTTTGGGTACCCTAAATATTAGGTACCGTATGATAATAGGGATCCAAGAAGGGACCATAGTTTCGACAACCACCCATCTAGGGATTATGGGTTTAGAGTTTAGAGTTTAGGGTTTAGGGTCTAAGGTTGAGGATTTAAGGTTTAGGGTTTAAGGCTTAAGGGTTGAGGTTTAGGGTTTAAGGTTTAGGCTTTAAGGTTTAAGGTTCATAGGATTCCCGAAGCCTAAGCCCCAATTCTTAATTCAGGGTTGGTGGCTGTCAAGGGTACGGGTCAAGGTTCTAAACCATGGGTAGCATGCATGAACCCACCCAGGTTCCTGGAGGATACTGTGTTACAAGTGCCCGTAGCCGTGCGGTCCCGTCCGAAAATTTCCCTGAACCCTATATTCCCGCTTGATTCTTGAGATTCCCTTTTTGGAGCCACAATAATCCTTTCATTATTGAGATACTACTTGCTCTTCTAGCTCCATGTTCTTGATTGAGCCTCAAGAATGTTGTAGAAAGAAGTTACATCCAAGCTAACGTAGATTTCCATATTCCGTAGTGGGCTTTACATAGTGCAACAATGACCCAGATTAATTAGACCCTAAAACCTAAACTCTGAGGTCAAAGCATACAAAGATGAAGAGCAAACACGCAGCTATCTGACATAAGGATGTCTTCGGGACCTTTAGGATGTGTCAGCATGAAATACGCGTTGCAGGTATCCCCTTGTAGGATTGCATAGCCAGTGGTTTGAGAATTTTCTATATATGGTTTAGGGTTTAGGGTAACCCCTGCACACCAAGCCTGTAAACCACAACCCTGAAACTGAACCTTAACCCTAAACCAAGAGCCTGAAAATTCATGCCCTACACACCGAAAGCCAAGCCGGCATAGCCGTCCTGAAGTAGATGGGTTATTCTCAAAACTTTGGGCCCTATTTGGTTATAGATTATATTACGGCACCTAATTGTTAGGGGTGCCAAAGTGGGGCCCAAATTTTGGGAACCCCCTTGAACCCTAATCCCTACACCCTTTGCTTTCCCGTTATACGTATACACCTATATAACCCCTTTACAGGTTACCTCTATATACCCCCAGTTTCCATTTCATGTTCCATAGCATTTCCCATTTGATTCTCCATTTTCCCCAGATGATGCGCAGGAATCTACGTCTTCCCTACTCAAGCATGAGCCTCTCCCCAGCATCTTACAGATTCAATACCCAAAACCTGAACGCTTAGCCCTAGAGACTTTCAACTCTAAACTAGCCCTACCCTAAATCCTAAGCCCTAACTCCTGAACCCTCAAGCCCAGATGAATACAAGTTGTATCGGGTAAAAGTTAAAACGGAAACTCCGTCAAAAGTCGCCCAAAAGTTCGCTCAAAACTTCCGACCTGAACCCTATACAAATTGTATAAACCCTAAATCCTAAACCCTAAACCCTGTACCCTGAATCCTAACTCCTAAACCCTAAAGCGGAAACGCTGAACCCAAACCTACTACCCCCACACCCAAAGCCTGACTGGTGCTTGACGGAGCGTAGGTGCAGAGGATCCCTATAATACCCTTCTTAATGGCACCCATTTTTACTCTGCCACATCTCCTAAGCACCAGTAAGTAGCACCGCCTAAAAACCTAAACCCCAAACCCCCAAACCCCCAAATCTGAAACCCTAAACCCCTGAAGCCTAAACCCCTAAACCCTAAACCCCTATACCCCTAAATCTTAAACCCTAAACTAAAACCCTGAACCCTAAACCTCTAAAACCCTAAACCCTAAACGCTGAGCACGTCCACTCGATGGAACCAGACATACTGGCCACACGCCCAGACCTACCGCGCCAAGGAGGGTTCAGGATTTAGGGTATTTGTAGTATTAATTTTCATTCGGAAAGAAAGATATTCAAAATCATATCAGAATGTCAAATCACGATATGTAATTTCATATGGAATGTGGACCCTCCCACTCCGCTAGTTTTCGATATTCCCAGCATATTCTATAGTATACTACAATTGGACTATTTTATTTTGAAGGTCGAGGGTTTGGAGAGGGGATTCGTCGCATACAAATCCCAACTCCGCTAATGTTAGCTATCCCAGTCCTAGTAGCTTCAAATATTCACAGTCAGAATAGCTGATATTTCGGGGACTGGGGGGGTTTTATGTTGCAGGGACGGGGTTGGTAGGGGTGCGTGGCCGAGGTTTCGTGTGAAGGTAGAAGGTGATAAATGACGGATTACTGTCTAGCTTCCAGGGGTTCAGGTTTAGGGTTTAGGGTTTAGGATTTAGGGAGCGCCCAGGGGTTCAGGTGAGGGATAACGCAAGGGCTTGGATAAACAAACCGGGATGGTCGTAGCGTGCACTATGAAGTCCTGCTTGTAAAGTGACTCTGACCACGAGGAGGATCCAGACAATAGAAACACCAGCTTAATGCCGCATAGTGCGGTTGATAGAGATGTCCGGCATGACCCCAAGTAGGTAAATGTCGGAGGACCTCCTGTTGCTTATGACTTACCCAAACAATCAGTGAGAGATACACTGGACTGGGATCGTTGGATAGGCCCTGCTTTTTATGAAGAATACAATGCTATCCTGGCCCCTCCTTTTCCATGGGATAACTACCCAATGTGGCGCCGATATAAAGAATTTGGTGGTGGTGGAGTCACCGACTGGGGAGCTCATATGTTTGATATTGCTCAGTGGGCCTTAGGAATGGATGATTCTGGTCCCGTTAGATTCATCCCTCCTACTGTTAGAAATGCTCAGCGAGGAATGAAATTCATTTATGAAAATGGCATTGAAATGGTTCACGAAGATTTTGGAAGAGGAAATGCCGTCCGCTTTATTGGAACAGAAGGAAGCATAGATATCAGTCGGAGCTTCTTTGAGCCTTCCGACGCGAAGCTGGTTGATCATGAACTCTCTGATACAGAGATCAAATTATACCGAACTGACAACTTCTATAAAGATTGGATTGATGCTATCAAAACCAGAACCAAGCCAGTAGCCGATGTAGAAATAGGTCATAGAACAGCTACGATTTGTAATATCGCCAACATCGCTTATGAAATCAGACGACCTCTTGATTGGGATCCGGTTTCAGAACGGTTTGTTAACGACGATTATGCAAATTCTATGCTAGGTAAAGAATATCGGAAAGGATACGAGCTTGGCACATGATGACTCACATATCACTATCCCAAGAATTCGCCCCAGGTTTAAAACACACAGCGAAAAACGGTCAGAAGAAATCGTATCCGCAATAAGAACTCATCTTAGCACTGATGGTTCTAAATGTGAAGGTAAAACAACAGCTCATTTTGCCACGATTTACCCCTTACAAGAAGATCAACATTACTGGTCTCCCCAACTTACTATTACTATTGAGGAAGAGGAAAACGGATCATTAATTCGTGGCCTGTATGGACCAAAACCTTCTGTGTGGACGATGTTCGTATTCTTCTATTCATTTATAGGATTTGCCATACTCATTGTATCGATGATTGGTCTCTCCTTTCTTACCCTTGATCAATCAGCAACTATACTTTGGCTGATTCCGGTACTCGTTTTCATCTTCATGAGTCTTTATTTGGTGGCTTATACCGGACAGAAACTAGGACACAAACAAATGTCCGGATTACACCGCTTTATGGAAAAGTGTTTGAGTCAGGAAATAATGCTGAATTAACACCTATTCAAGATAAGAAGTGATACCGTGTTTGCGGGTCTGGCTACCTATTAAAATGAAAGATGAAAAATTTAAAATTGGGGAGCATGCACTAATTTTAAATTTTTCATTCTTAATCTTTCATTCTCTTTTAGTCTGCTCTACTTAATCAGAGTGAATCTCTTATTGAATACATTGTTCCCGGCTCTAAGCTGATAGAGGTACACACCGGACGCCAGATCTCTTGCATTAAATCTCACCGTATGTTTGCCGGCTTCCATCCTTCCATTCACCAGGGTTGATACTCTTCTGCCCAGAATATCGAACACGATCAATTCTACATTTCCGCTTTCCGGAAGACCAAACTGGATATTGGTAGTTGGATTGAAAGGATTTGGATAATTCTGTGAAAGTGAATATTCGAACGGAATATCAGCACCCAGTTCGTTGCCCACTACTAAGGAGCCTACCGTGATATTCAGCACAAACCGAGCGTTCCCGTTTTTGAGCGTGAGTTCTTCAGTCCTGGTAATATCGAAAGTGAATTCTTCCTCTTCATTCAGGGATACCTGGTGTCCGGTTAGCTCATCAATAAGGGTGAGTTCCCAATCATCGGCAAAAAGCTCCAAGCCTTTCCAGCTTAGGGTAAAGCTTCCATCTCTGTAGTGGTTAACTCAAGAGGAATACGATAATGCATCCCTTCCTTTACCTCTTCCAGTGAACGTGATGCCCAGCGCTTTTTTCCATGGGAAAGAGCCATCTCGGAATACTGAGTATGAAGATTTGACACCGATAGCTTTGGAATATTAAATTTCGGGCTTTCCTTATCCCATCCAGCAAATACCGCCGCTTTATCTGTGAACTTCTCATGAACAAAACTCAGGGTTAATACAGGTTGGGCTTTGAGCGTATCTTCTTTGATTTCCTTAATCAAATATTCACCTTTTTCTGCCTGGTGTTCTGGCTTAAAGCTTAGTGTAGAACCTGAAGCAGTTGCAGCGGTAAAAAAGCTCTGCATTGCCGGAATTGGATCATTAGTAATGAAGCTCTCATCAACGCCCGGTGGCAGTTGATAACCAGATATCATCTTATAGCCTCCTGCACCTGAATACAGCATATCATTGTATACATAGGCGATTGCAAGGGTATTGGTAGGGTCTATATCTCCCGCATCTACCATCGACTTCCAGTCCAATGCAGTATGATAAGGGTTGGATACAAGGTGCCAGCCTGCATATTCTGCAGTAGAATCGGCGATAGTCAACTGCAATATCATAGTTTTCATCTTTATTGGTGTATTCCGAAACCAAGTATTTCGGCCATTCCTCAACCCCATCATTTTCGGATGAAGCATATACATAGACATATACCCCATTCATGGTAGAATTTTCTCCCGAGGAGTTTACTCCGAATAAATCGTCAGCTGAGGCAATATCCTCATAGCCTCCAATGGATTCATTGTAAACGGACACGTTATTAGCTCCGGTTTCAGAATCTGCACCGGTAAAACCCTGAGTCCATAGTGGTTCCAGTAGCTCTCCGTAAGTTGCATCAATACCCGGATGACCAATCATACGCCAGCCTTCGTCGCCATCAATGGTGGCGACGGAAATGCGGTAGTTTGTTTCTTTCAGGTAGGGATAAGTAAAGCCCTGATCGATGCCCCATTCGGTATTAGCGAAATCAAAGCCAACGAAACTGGTAGAATCAATCATTTCAGCAATAGTCAGACCTGTTGCTGTTTGTGAGCCATCAGCAAAACCAATACCTGTAGCTAAACCACTGGTTTCGGTGTTCCAATACAAGTCTGAAGTCGTAGCTCCGCTCGTAATTTCACCTAAAACCCCACCTATAGAACTGGTACCTATAACCTCTCCTATAGCAAAAATTCTGGTCACATCAATTCCTGTAGCTTCACCAATTAACCCACCTACATATTGCTCACCATTTATATCCCCGGTTGCATAACTATCGATAATGGTCGTTGATCCAGTACCAATATAACCGATCAAACCACCTACAAAATTTTTCCCGGATATATCTCCAGTAGCATAGTTCTCACTAAATGCACTACATCGACATTTATTACTACTTCCCCAATAAGCCCGCCGACAGAATCTCCAGGTGAGGAAACCGCGACCGAAGAATAATTTCTGCTAAAGCTTACCGTATCTAAAGAGGATTGCATAGTCCCTACCATTCCACCAATTCCATCGCCAGTTCCTGTTACTTTTCCTGAAATATTTGAGTTCGTTACAGAACCACCGTTCTGTAGAAAACCAACCAGTCCGCCTACATAGTATTTGCCAGTAATTGAGGCATCAGCTAAGCTAATACCATCTAGTCTCGCACTATCCACTAAGCCAAACAGCCCGATATGAGCACTACCCGGACGCTCAATGGTGAGATCAGACAAGGTGAATCCATCTCCATTATAGCTGCCACTAAAATAGGTACTGGTATTTCCTATTGGCGAAAAGCCTTCTCCTCCATTCCATCCTACGGTAGCAAACGCATCAATATCGGCGGTTTGAATAAAGTACTCACCCCACACCGAATCAGTTTGAGAAATCCAGTATAAATGATCCAGGCTTGCAATCTGGTAAGGATTAGCTTGCGTTCCACTTCCTGAAGGTGTTTCGGAAACTGGGCTGTCTGCGCCAGGCAGCGTTTCAGGGATAATAGATTGAAGATATGGGAAAGTACCACCCTGCTTGATAGTCCAGGTAGTATCAAATTCATAGCCGGTAAAATTTGAGGAGTCTCTCATTTGAGATGATGTAAGTCCAGTAACTATTTGGGCATTATTGTCGGTCCCAATCCCAACAACCTGCCCACTGGTTTCAGTATTCCAGTAGCCATCAGTAATGGTTCCGCTATTAATCCCTACAAAGGCACCCACATCCATAGTACCGGTAACCAGCCCTATGGAATAGGAGGAAGCAATAATTGCTCCGCTTTGCATTTCTGCTACCAGGCCACCAACCTGACCATCTCCAGAAACTACCCCAGTCGCATAGCTATTTTCAACGGTTGCCCCGCTAACAACTCCAATAAGCCCCCCAGTATAATCTACTCCACTTACATCTACCGCTGAATAGCTGGATTCCAGGGTTCCCGAACCCATACTTCCAAGTAACCCACCGGCTATGGCTCCGCTTGAGCTTATACTTCCTGTAGCATAGCTATCTGATAAGTCTCCGGATAAATTACCAATTAAGCCTCCAACGCTCCCAGATGTACTGATGGTCGTCATCGTAACGTCCACAGCTGCTACCAGATCCGAGAACTCATAGCTACTGCTTCCTTCCAGGCTCCCTACTAATCCTCCAACTGAGCCACTATCGGCGGTAAGTACACCCGAAGCATAATTCTCCTTTAACGTGGAGCCACCTCTTATTTCAGCAGCCAATATCCCTGCATTATAATCTGCAGTAATATCAGCAGCTAGCACATTGATATTGGTCAGGGTTGAAGAATTACCAATTCCGAATAACCCAATATTATCTTCTTCCGGACGATTAATGGTGAGCCCAGAGATTGAATACCCACCTCCATCGTAGTTTCCCGAAAATGCTGTAGTAGAATTACCTATTGGTGAGAAGCCTGCACTATCGTACCAGGCAATTACTTCTGAAGCGTCTATATCTGCTATTTGGGTATAATAACGTGCCCAGGCAGAATCACTCTCACTAATCCAGTACAGACTTAACAGGTCGTCGATCTGGTACGGGTCAATCGCTGTTCCATTTCCTGCTGGAGCATTATGGTAGTCACTGATTGCCAATCCATCTATAGAGTCAGATGCTATCGCCTGTAGGTAAGGACGAGAAAAGCTGTTAATACTGTTCCAGGTGGCATCAAAATCAAACCCAGAGAAATTGTCCCGAACAGTCATTTCTACTGAATCAAGACCGGTTATGGTACCTGAGCCGCTTCCTATTCCGATACTCAGCCCGCTGGTTTCCGTATTCCAGTAGGCCCCGCTTATTTGACCATTTACTGTTCTCCCTATAAAGCCTCCAACATTAGAACTGCCACTTACCAGTCCAGTAGAATAATTGTTGGTAATATCTGTAGACCCACCGCTTTGTAATCCAAGTAAGCCCCCTACGTCACTGGTTCCAGATACACTTCCAGTGGAATACGTATTTTCCAGCGCCACTCTAAGAGAACGTCCTAGAAGCCCCCCTACTTGCTGCGCACTTTGACTTTGTACATCTCCTGTTGCATAAGATTCTGAAATAGTAAACTTTTTTGTATCCAAAGAATAGGCATACCCAACCAAGCCCCCAGCACTCAGACTAGAAACAGTTACATCACCAGTCGCCCAGGAAGAGGAAAGAGAACCATTTAGATATCCAATCAATCCCCCTCCATTAGAACCCGATACAGTTACATCAGCGGTAGAGTATAGGTTATTAAAGTCTCCATCATTGAAAGGATGATAAAGCCAACCAGCAAGTCCTCCTACGCTGTTAGCTCCCTCCACGGTTCCCGTTGTATAGGAATAACTTATATAATCGGCTGTAGTACCTGAATATCCAACCAGGCCTCCAACATGGTCATTACCAAGAATAGAAACGGAAGTTAAGCCGATATTGGACAGGGTGGCACCATTTATATAGCCAAATAACCCAATGTTATCTTCGGTCCCGCGGTTAATGGTAAGATCGGAGATTTCATAGCCGTCACCATTAAAGTTTCCTGTGAATGCTGTAGTAGAATTACCGATTGGTGAGAAACCCGCACTGTTATACCAGTCAATAGTTTTCGAAGCGTCGATATCTGCTGTTTGGATGAAATAGTCAGCCCAGGCAGTATCGCTTTCGCTGAGCCAGTAGATGTCTCCCAGGTTAGCAATCTGGTAAGGATCTCCAGACGTTCCACTCCCGTTTGGAAGTGTCTCGAAATCAGCTATAAAATACCCGTCAATAGAATCGACCAGAAACGCCCTTAACTGGGGTTGAGTTAAACCACTTATCATGTTCCAGGTAGTATCAAAATCGAAGTCTATAAAATTAGAACGTGTTAACATCTGACTGGAAGTAAGCCCGGTAACGGTTTGGGTGTTGTCGTCAGTGCCAATGCCCGTAGAAAGTCCACTGGTTTCGGTATCCCAGTAGCCTCCTGTTATCGTTCCGCCATTATTTTCACCCAAAAAACCACCCGTATCACTGGTACCTATAACAACTCCTGTGGAATAACCAGCGGTCACCGTTCCGGTATTATATCCTAGTACCCCTCCTACTTGCGTATCTCCGGATATATCGCCGGTGGCATAACTGTCCTCAATGGTACCTGAAGAATTTCCGACTACCCCTCCAGCCTTTTGGTCTCCTATTATATCACCTGTGGTATAACTATTTGTTACACTCCCACTCAAAAAACCCACTAATCCACCAACCGCTAATCCATCAGTGGTCACATTTCCAGTAGCATAACTCTCAGATAAATCCGCATGCGAAGTACCTATTAAACCACCAATAAATGATAAAGATCCAGTAGAAGAAACATTCACATCAGATCCCAGGTCGGAGTATTCATAACTCCCACTTCCAGACAGGCTTCCTATCAATCCCCCCAGGCTATCCCCAACACTTGTAACTTCACCAGTAGCGTAACTACCCGTTACCGTAGAAGCTCCACTTATTTGACCTGCCAACGTGCCCGTGTTCTCATTCCCTATAACATTTGCTTCCAACAAAGTGATATTGGACAGGGTGGCAGCATCTCCAATTCCAAATAGTCCAATGTTATCCTCTCCAGAGCGGTCTATAGTAAGCCCGGAGATGGTATAGTCGCCCCCATCATAGCTCCCTGTGAAACTGCTCGTGGCATTTCCAATGGGCGAGAAACCGGCACTGTCGTACCAGGCAACTACTTCCGAAGCATCGATATCGGCTGTTTGGACAAAGTAGTCTGCCCAGGCAGATTCGTTTTCACTGAGCCAGTACAGGCTTGGTAGGTCGTCAATCTGGTAAGGATCAATAACCGTTCCACTCCCCGAGGGTGGAGTCTGGTAATCGGCTATAGAATAACCATCAATAGAAT
The DNA here is from genome assembly GCA_965242845.1 of Balneolaceae bacterium. Classification (GTDB taxonomy): domain Bacteria; phylum Bacteroidota; class Rhodothermia; order Balneolales; family Balneolaceae; genus RHLJ01. Next base: position 1,563,053 of record CBDETC010000003.1, on the reverse strand, counting down.
CAGCAAGGAAGACCCGCAATTGAGGCTGGGTTAAACCATCAATATTGTTCCAGGTAGCACCAAAGTCGAATGCGGAGAAATTTGCCCGAACAGTCATTTCTGACGAAGTAAGCCCGGTTGCAACTTCATCACCATTACCAACATCTATAGACTGTCCGCTGGTTTCGGTATTCCAGTAGCCTCCGGTAATTCGTGCATTTAATTCTCTACCCATAAAGCCTCCAACATTAGAACTACCGCTTACCAGTCCGGTAGAATAATTGTTGGTAATATTTGTAACTCCACCGCTCTGTAACCCAATTAAGCCCCCAACATCACTGGTTCCGGATACACTTCCTGTGGAATACGTATTTTCCAACGCTGTTCTAAGAGAACGTCCAAGAACCCCTCCTACTCCGCCCACACCTTGTACATCTCCCGTGGCATAAGATTTTGAAATAATGAACTTATTCGCCGATGGAGAATTGGCATATCCAACTAATCCCCCTGCATAGTTTCCGGAAACAGTTACATCACCGGCAGCCCAGGAAGAGGAAATGGAACCATATAAATACCCAATTAGACCTCCTCCATTTGATCCCGATGCAACTACATCAGCAATAGAATATAGATTATTAAAATCTCCGTCATTGCTAGTATGAACAAGCCAACCAGCCAGTCCCCCCACGCTGTTAGCGCCCTCCACGGTTCCCGTTGTATAGGAATAACTTATATAATCCGCAGCAGTACCTGAATATCCAACAAGGCCTCCCACATAGTCATTACCAACAATAGAAACGGAAATTAAGCCGATGTTGGACAGGGTGGCACCGTTTATATAGCCAAATAGCCCAATGTTATCCTGACCAGAACGGTTAATGGTAAGATCGGAGATTTCATAGCCGTCACCATTAAAGTTTCCTGTGAATGCTGTAGTAGAATTACCAATTGGTGAGAAGCCGAAACCTGAATCCCAGGTAGAGGTGGAAGATGCGTCAATATCAGTGGTTAGTTTGTAATAGCTAGCCCATTCCGAATCATTTTGGCTGAGCCAGTATAAATTGTTTAAGGATGAAATGAGATAAGGATCTCCCGAAGTTCCACTACCGGAAGGTGGGGTAGCTGTTTGAGAAAAGGCGTGTTGAGTGATTGAGAAAGAGAAGAGAAAAGTTAAAACCCAACCTGAAGTCTTGAAAGATGGTTTAATGAACTGCATAGAGACTGACATTAATTTACAACTGCGGCTAATCTATTTGATGCAGTGTGTAATAGTAGTAGCTGTAGTCCCTTCGTATCCACCCAGGGGCCGCATGAAAAGCCAGCTTTTTATCTTCTCATCAACGTTGAATGTTCAAGGTTCGGTGTTTCTTTTTAGCTAATCAGACTTAGCGAAGATACTCTAGAAAACCTCTTTCGCTACCTCGTAGACGGATAGTGATTTACCCATGGAATAATAATGTAGAGTGGGTACCCCAAATTCAATCAACTCTTTTGATTGCTGGATGGCCCACTCTATTCCTACTTCTCTCGCCCCTTCGTTATCTGTACACTTCTCAAGTTCATTGGTGAGAGCTTCTGGAATATCAATATGGAATAAGTCGGGTAAAAGCGTGATTTGTTTTAGTGTAGTAATGGGCTTAAGTCCGGGCACAATGGGAATTTCAATCCCTATTTCTCTGCAAGATTTCACGAAATCGAAGTACTTCTGGTTATCAAAAAACATCTGAGTAACGATATAGTCTGCCCCAGCTTCCACCTTCTTCTTTAAATACCGGAGGTCTGTTTCCATATTGGGAGCATTAGTATGTTTTTCCGGATACCCGGCTACACCAATACAAAAATTAGATGGCTGTGCATTTTCAATTTCCTCATCCAGATACACTCCGTTATTCATTTCTACTACCTGCCCTAGTAATTCAGAGGCATAGGCATGACCATTTTCCTCAGGAACAAACTCCCGGTCTGGTTTTCTTACGTCCCCTTGTAGCACCAGCACATTATCAATCCCCAGAAAGTTTAGGTCGATCAGTGCATTTTCGGTTTCTTCCCTGGAAAAACCACCACAAATGATATGAGGCACTGCATCTACATTATAATGGTTCTGAATAGCCGCACACATCCCTACTGTTCCAGGCCGTTTGCGAACAGTTTTCCGCTCTAATAAGCCATTCGAATGCTTTTTATAGGAATACTCCTCTCTATGATAAGTCACATCAATAAACGGAGGGTTAAACTCCATTAGAGGATCGATATGATCGAATAGTGTTCGAATGTTCTGCCCTTTCAAAGGAGGTAAAACCTCAAAGGTAAAAAGGGTTTCTCCATTCGCCTGGTTAAAATAGTCGGTTACTTTCATTTACTGTAGATGTTAATAAAAGTCATCCTGAGCATACTTGCGAAGGATCTAATCGGCTTTAAGTCGACAAGATTCTTCGCTTTCGCCTGTCCTCCGTACGAGTACTTCGGAAGGCGGGCTCAGAATGACACTAAAATTACGTTCCTCATTTATAGCTCAAATTTGGGGCCAGCCATTTTTCGGTTTCTTCAATACTCTGCCCTTTTCGTTCTGAATAATTGATAATCTGATCCTTATCTATTTTCCCAACTCCAAAATACCTTGACTGAGGATTCGAGAAATAGAAGCCACTTACCGAACTTGCTGGATACATAGCAAACGATTCCGTTAGCGAAATACCTGTATTCTTCTCCACCTCCAACACATCAAATAAGGTTCTCTTTTCAGTATGATCAGGACATGCAGGGTATCCAGGTGCTGGCCTAATTCCCTGGTATTTCTCAGCAATGAGCTCCTCATTATCAAAACCCTCATCCGGAGCATATCCCCAAAATTCTGTCCTGATTTTGTAGTGCATATATTCAGCATGGGCTTCAGCCAGACGATCAGCCAATGCTTTAATCATGATAGATTTATAATCATCATTTTCAGATTCGTACTGCTTTATCAATGCCTCGATACCAAGACCAGATGTTACCGCAAATAGTCCCATATAATCCGGCTTACCCGTATCCCATGGTGCTACATAATCGGCAAGGGATGAATTGGGTTGATCTCCCCTTTTCTGGGTTTGCTGTCTGAGGAAATGAAATTTGGCCAGTTGTTTAGTTCGGGCTTCGTCTTCAAAAAGAATGATATCATCTCCAAAGCTATTAGCCGGGAACAAACCAATTACCGATTTAGCTCGGAGTAATTTCTTAGAAATCACCTCATCCAGCATTTCCTGGGCATCATTAAATAAGTCCTGAGCTTGTTCACCAACGTTTTCATCCTTCAAAATAGCCGGATATTTCCCGGTCAGCATCCAGGTTCTGAAAAAAGGCGACCAGTCTATAAAATCCCGAAGCTCATTCAGGTCTACATCCTCAAACACCTTCTTTCCGGTAAAAGCAGGGGCTCGATACTCTGTATTCTCCCAATCAATATCGGTCCTGTTTGAAGCTGCTGCTTCATAAGCGAGTATCTTTTTCCTTGAGGTCCGAGCTGCATGCTCTTCCCTCATTTTTTCATATTCCTGCTTAATGGAAGCAGAAACTCTTTTTTGATTGGCGGTACTCAGTAAGTCACTGCAAACAGTTACCGAACGGGAAGCATCCAGTACATGTACCACCGCGGAGTCATAATTAGGATCAATTTTTACTGCAGTGTGAATTTTTGAAGTCGTTGCTCCTCCAATTAATAAAGGAGTTCTCATCTTCCTTCGCTGCATCTCTTTGGCAACTCCTACCATTTCATCTAGTGAAGGAGTAATCAAGCCGCTCAACCCAATGATATCAGCCTGTTCCTTTTCAGCTTCATCAAGAATTTTCTCGGTGGGCACCATCACTCCTAAATCAACGATATCAAAGTTATTACAAGCGAGAACCACCCCAACGATGTTCTTCCCGATGTCATGCACATCCCCTTTTACAGTAGCTAACAGTACTTTTGAGCGTTGTGCTGCATCCTTGTTTTTCTTTTTCTCCTCTTCCAGGAATGGAGTCAGATAAGCTACAGCCTGTTTCATTACCCGGGCACTTTTTACCACTTGTGGCAGAAACATTTTTCCGGAACCGAACAGATCACCAACGATATTCATACCATCCATTAACGGCCCTTCAATCACTTGAAGAGGACTACCAATTTTCACCCGGGCTTCTTCAGTATCTTCTTCGATGTGATCGGTAATCCCTTTTACCAGGGAATGACTCAACCGTTCTTCAACTGTCCCAAGTCGCCATTCTTCGGTTTCTTTTTCCTTCTTTTCTCCTGAACCCCGGTATTTCTCGGCAATTTCGAGAAGTCGTTCTGTAGCATCTTCCCTCCTGTCCAAAAGCACATCTTCAACACGGTCTAAGAGCTCTTTCGGGATTTCGTCATACACCTCTAACTGGGTAGGATTTACAATCCCCATATCCATCCCATGTTGGATGCCGTGATAAAGAAACGCAGAATGCATAGCCTCTCTTACAGGGTTATTCCCTCTAAAGGAAAACGACACATTACTCACCCCACCAATAATGTGAGCTCCCGGGAGATTTTCCCTAATCCATTTCGCTGCCAGAAAGAAATCTAATGCATTTCGATGGTGCTCTTCCATTCCTGTAGCAACCGGGAAGATATTCGGGTCTAAGATTATATCGGAAGGATCAAAACCTACTTTATCGACCAACAAGCGATACGATCGCTCACAAATTTCCTTTCTTCGTTCGAAGCTATCTGCCTGCCCTTCTTCATCAAAGGCCATGGCTATTACAGCCGCTCCAAAACGTCTGATAGTCTTTGCTCGTTTGAGGAATTCCTCTTCACCATCTTTTAAACTGATGGAATTAACTACTCCCTTCCCTTGAATACACTTCAATCCAGCTACGATTACCTCCCATTTGGAGGAATCGATCATAATGGGGATACGGGCTATTTCTGGCTCAGAAGCAATCAGGTTCAGGAAGGTGGTCATCTCCTGAGCGCTGTCCAGCATCCCTTCATCCATATTCACATCCAGGATTTGAGCACCACCGCGAACCTGGTCTAAAGCCACTTCAAGTGCCGTTGTATAATCCTGGGCTTTAATCAGATTTAGAAAACGCTTTGATCCGGTAACATTGGTTCGTTCTCCAACATTAACAAAGTTAGAATCTGGAGTAATAATAAGAGGCTCCAGCCCACTAAGTGTAATCGGATTTGGTTTCATCAGGCTACGATTTCTTTGGTTATTGTCCTCGGCTTATACTGAGAAGCGACTTCCACTATTTTCTTAATATGCTCCGGATCAGTTCCGCAGCATCCACCCAAAATATTGACGATTCCATCTTGCAGATAGGCCTCTACCTCTTTTGCCATTGCATCTGGCCCTTGATCATACTCACCAAATTCGTTGGGTAATCCTGCATTAGGGTAAGCGCTAATAAAGAATGGAGATCGATCAGCCAGGTTTTTCAGGTATGGCTTAAGCTGCTTTGCTCCCAGCGCACAATTAAAGCCAATGCTAAGAAGCGGGGCATGCGATAATGAAATCAGGAATGCCTCAACCGTTTGACCTGATAACGTCCTTCCACTGGCATCCGTAATGGTTCCCGAAATCATGATGGGACGTTCAATGCCTGTTTCTTCATAGAGCTCAAGTACCGCAAATAGTGCAGATTTTGCATTTAACGTATCGAAGATGGTTTCAATGATTAACACATCTGCTCCACCGTCAATTAATCCCTGAGCTTGTAATTTGTACGCTTCTTTCAGCTGATCGAAATTGATGGCTCGATACTCTGGTCGTGATACATCCGGTGAAAGTGAGCAGGTTTTGTTCGTAGGTCCCATAGCACCGGCTACAAAACGAGGTTTTGATGGGTCTTTTTTCGTGTATTTCTCACAAGCCAGTTTTGCAATTCTTGCCGACTCATAATTGATATCGTAAACCGCTGATTCTAATTCATAATCAGCTTGTGCTACCGTTGTACCGCTGAATGTATTGGTGCCAATAATATCAGCTCCTGCTTCTAAATACTCTTCATGAATTCCCTGGATAATATCGGGGCGTGTAATTGAAAGCAGATCGTTATTACCTTTCAAATCTATGTTGGAATCCTGAAATCGATCTCCTCTAAAATCTTCCTCTGTAAGCTTATGGCGCTGGATCATGGTACCCATGGCACCATCAAGTATCAAAATGCGTTCCTGTAATAGCTCTTTAATATTCACTCTTAATAAATTTAGATAGGCTTATTAACAAAGAGTGAAGAAACGATCACTTATCTATCTCTGAACTTAATTCTCAGAGTGGGATTTGGCACCTTTTCCGAAGTTAATCGAAATGGTTGCCAAGACGTCGACGGGCCCATTCCCTCAGTCTTTCTTAATAAGCATTAACGGGGCAAAGATACAGGTTTTAGCTTTTTGAACAAATATCTCTACAGACTTGTAGTAATCCCAACATGCACCTTCCCATTCCCTATCGTTTCTTGTGGAGAAATAGCGTAAGTAAACTTCAACCGGCCAATAGCTACTTTATAGCTGATTCCAAAACCAAGTGAAGAAAGATAGTCGGTAGTTTTAAAACTATTATTCGTCTCGCCAAATAGTCGCGGGCGGTGATACCCTCCATAGGCTCCAAAACCGAACAGATACGAGGATTGGTTAATAAGAAATCGATATTCAAGTTCCCCCCATACTAATAACGAAGCGGTGAATTGCTCCTCCTCATAACCCCTGAACGAGGTTGCCCCTCCAAACCGGAAAAGGTCATTTTCTGTAATGGTATTGGCATTCAGGAAAAATCCTTGTGTAGATACTACTACAACCCCTTTCGTGGAAACCGAGATAAACTGGGAAAAATTGGACTGCACATAGCGTTGAGAAATAACTCCTGAAGAATCAGATTCAATCTCCTTTGCCGTGGTCCCAAGATTAAGCTCTAATTGGCTACCCTGAGTTGGCACATCCAGGTTATCCAGGGTTGAATACCTGAAACCAAGTTCCGCATATTGTTTTTTTCCATCGGGCTCGAGATTTGTGATCGCAGAACTGGAGGAAGTAGAGGATATCTGCCCAATAGCACCTGTTAATCTCATTCTATTAGAAACCTGGTAAAAAGAGCTTAGGTTGAGATCCCGGGTTTGATAGGTAGTATCATTCTGGTAAAAATTGAAATTGAAGCCTAATCCAATGGGTATTTGGTCAATCCAATGTTGCCTAAGCCCAATGTTCAATCGGGTCGTTTCAGGGCGTAATCGCTGAAAGTTCAGATCAATGCCATTTCCCTGGCTCAATACATTCCATAGCGACAGTTCGAAATTACCTACCAACTGCCCATCTCCATTCTGATCAGGCACATATCCCAGAAGTCCATCAAACCGGTTAAGCGAACGTTCCTGTACAGATACCAAAAGTACCGTTGATGATGAATCAATTACGATTTCGGGATAGGATACCTGTTCAAAAAGTTCACTTCCAAGCAATCGTTCTCGAATATCTTCCAGATAATCAGGAGTGATAAGCAATGAATCATGGAATGATGAGACCTTTTCAAGGTAATCCTGACTATTCAGTCTGTTTCCGAGAAATATAATTTCAGAAGTATAGTGTTGCTGACCCGCATTCACCTTTAGATGTATTTCCAGGCTGCATTCCCCTGCTTGTTGATCAATATGCTCAATCTCAACACTGGCAAAGGCATAGCCCTCTTCTTCAAAGTCTAATAACACCTGTTCCGCAATTTCTTCTAGCTTAGTATCAGAGTAAGGACCAAATCCTTCTAAGGAGTACTCTGGAAAGACCTCAGACCGGACAGCGACCTTCTCGATCTGAAACAGACATCCTTTTGTAACCTCATATTGAGATTCTCCTATTCTCCTTATCTCAGCGGCCAGGAATCCTTTTGATGCATACCACTGTTTTATAATCTCATTGTCACTTGCACTTTTAGATGCTAGTGACATCCGTAAATCTGTAGGAATACCGATCTCTTTACCATCTTCGGTAATTTTCATAATAGTCTGAGCACCAATGTTATGAGTGCATACCAACATTACCAAAAGAATGATAAAACCGGCTATAAGAAACTTGTCAGGAGCGAATGAAACCATTACTGAATAATAACCAATGCATCCATTTTTATTGTGGCATAAACTAAATAACTTTGTGCCGCTTGTCTTGCATCTTTTACCTGAATGAAAAACACCTACCGAGAACTTATTGAACAGACCTATAATTTCCCGCAAAACGGATTCGATGAATCAAACGGGTATCTGACTTTCAATAATGTAGATTTAAAGCAACTGATAGATAAATATGGCACTCCTTTTCGCCTCACCTATCTACCTAAAATCAAAGAGCAAATACAAGAAGCCCGTACTTATTTCAAGAATGCTTTTGAAGAGCATAACTACCGTGGCAGCTATGAATTCTGTTATTGTACCAAATGCTGTCATTTCAGCCATGTGATACGGACTGCTCTTACAGAAGGTGTTTCTATTGAAACCTCCTCCTCTTTTGATATTGACCTTATAGAGCGGCTACACCAAAACGGCAGACTGGATACCTCTACCACCCTGGTCCATAATGGCTATAAGACCGATAACTACATTAAGAAGATCGGAAAGCTGCTTAATCAGGGATTCGAGAACTCAATTACGGTGTTGGACAGCCCCAATGAATTAGCAAAGCTCGAAACGCTAGAAAGCTCAAAACCTATTAAAATCGGACTTAGAGTCTCTATTGAGGAAAGTCCGGGAGCAGCTTATTACACCTCCCGACTAGGCATCAATAAGCGAGAAATTCTGGATCTGGTTAAAAGCAGGATCATTGGAAATCCCAAATTTGAACTGGTAATGGTTCATTTCTTCGTGGATTCCGGCATTACCGACTCTTTGTACTATTGGGGAGAGTTTCAAAAGGCCCTTTCCCTTTTTGTTAAACTCAAAAAGCTTGTTCCTGGACTATCTGCACTCAATATTGGAGGTGGATTCCCAATCCAGAATAGCCTGAGTTTCGATTATGATTATCAGTACATCGTGAATGAAATCGTCCGAAATGTGAAAGAGGCCTGCCTTGAAGCAGATGTAACAGAGCCTGATCTATTCACCGAGTTTGGAAAATTTACCGTTGGTGAAAGTGGGGCCGTCATTTTTGAAGTGCTGGAGCAAAAGCAGCAAAATGATACCGAGCTGTGGTATATCATTGATAACAGCCTGATGAATACCATCCCGGATGCATGGTCGATTAACGAAAAGTTTATCCTTCTCCCCCTGAATAAATGGGATAAAATGTATAAACGAATCAATATCGGGGGTATTAGTTGTGATCACCTGGACTATTACAACTCTGAACAACTGAATCAGCAGATTCTCCTTCCCGGATATTCAGAAACAGATAAAGAACCTCTGTATGTGGGATTTTTCCATACCGGAGCCTACCAGGATGCCATTAGTGGCTATGGTGGAATTAAACACTGCCTGATACCATCTCCCAAACAAGTGATTGTGGATATTGATGAAGATGGCAACCTTTTCGACCATGTATACCGGGAAGAACAAAACGTAGAAAACATGCTAAATATCCTTGGCTATGACGACTAATAAAGGACCCGTTTCTCAATTTATACTCCATCATTATCGGCATTTTAATGCAGCCTCATTAGTTGATGCTGCAACGGCTTACGAAGATCAGCTGAATTCCGATGCCAAGATGATGATCACCCTGGCTGGGGCAATGAGTACCGCTGAACTTGGAATCTCTTTAGCAGAAATGATTCGGCAAGATAAGGTGCATATAATCACCTGTACCGGAGCAAACCTGGAAGAAGATGTATTCAACCTGGTTGCTCATAATCATTATAAGCGGATACCTAATTATCGGGACTTAAGTCCTGAAGCAGAACAGGAGCTGTTAGATAATCACTTTAATCGTGTTACCGACACCTGTATCCCCGAAGAAGAAGCCATGAGAGCTATTGAGGAGCATCTGGTAAAACGATGGGTATCTGCCTCCGAAAAAGGTGATCGATTCTTTCCGCATGAGTACTTCTACGACATCCTGCTTTCCGGTGACCTGATTCCCTCCTATCAAATTGATGCTAAAAACTCGTGGTTATTAGCTGCTGCAGAGAAGAATATCCCCATTATTGTTCCGGGATGGGAAGATTCTACTTGTGGCAATTTCTTTGCCTCTCACTGCATTGAAGGCAGAACCAAGCCTTCAGCCATAAAATCCGGGATTGAATACATGATGTTTCTGGCAGAGTGGTATCAGAAGAATTCAGCCAATGGAATAGGATTCTTTCAAATAGGTGGAGGAATAGCCGGAGACTTCCCTATTTGTGTAGTTCCTATGCTGGACCAGGATCTTGGTATTGACGCGCCTCTATGGTCTTATTTCTGCCAAATAAGCGATTCTACCACCAGTTATGGCTCCTACTCCGGGGCTGTACCCAATGAGAAAATCACCTGGGGCAAGCTGGGAATAGACACTCCGAAGTTCATTATCGAATCGGATGCCACCATTGTAGCTCCGCTAATTTTTGCATACCTGCTCGGCTGGTAGAAAAAAAGCGGTTTTCTGAGGTACTTCCCTATTGTTGATGGATACAAATTTGCCTATCTACTCGACTTAAAACAATCTTGTTGTCATTCTGAGCCCGCCTTCCGAAGTACTCATACGGAGGACAGGCGAAAGCGAAGAATCTCGTCGACTTAAAGCCGATTAGATCCTTCGGAAGTATCCTCAGGATGACCATTAATAAGAGTTAGATTAGTCTTCGTGATCAAACCATCAAAAAAGATTAGTAGAAAAAGAGCCCTTGAGATCTATCGGGCACTGCTCCTTCCCCGTTCTATTGAAGAACGTATGCTAAAACTTCTCCGCCAAAACAAGATCAGTAAATGGTTTTCTGGAATTGGCCAAGAAGCTATCGCCGTAGGAGTTACGCTATCCAGCAAACAAGAAGATTATATCCTTCCCATGCACCGGAACCTGGGGGTATTTACTACCAGAGAAGTGCCCTTCTACCCTCTCTTCTGCCAACTCTTCGGGAAGGCCGATGGATTCAGCAAAGGCAGGGAGCGCTCCTTCCATTTTGGAGTAATGGAACATAACATTGTGGGAATGATTTCCCACCTGGCCGCTATGATGCCCGTTGCGGATGGAATTGCACTGGCTAAACAGCTTAAAAAAGAAGATGCTGTCGCTTTTTCATTTTGTGGGGATGGAGCCACTAGCGAAGGAGACTTCCATGAAGCCATTAATCTGGCTGCCGTTTGGGATTTACCCGTGGTATTCATCATTGAAAACAACGGCTATGGACTTTCCACCCCAACCAAAGAACAATATGCCTGCGAGCGACTGGTAGATAAAGCCAAAGGATACGGCATAGAAGGTTTTCATATCGATGGAAACGATGTATTTGAAGTGATGGCTACCATCGAAAAAGCACGTAAACTGGCTCTTAAAGGAAAACCTGTTCTTATTGAAGCCCAAACATTTAGAATGCGTGGCCATGAAGAGGCTTCCGGAACCGCTTATGTCCCCCAGGACATGTTTGATACCTGGTCAAAAAAGGATCCCATCCAGCGAATGGAATCATATCTTCAATCTGAGCATAAGCTTAGTGAAAAGGCTCTATTGGAAATCAAACAAGAGATAGAACCCTCATTTAGAGAAGAGCTGGATAAAGCCCTCAATGCAGAGCTTCCCGTATTTGATAAGCAAACAGAGCTTGATGCTGTATTTTCCAATGAAGCTCCTGCTATCTCTTCTATTCAAAAGAGTAGCTCCTCTGAAAAACGCTTTATTGATGCCATCCAGCAATCTTTAGCCCAGGCCTTTGAAGAAGATGATTCCTTTCTCATCATGGGACAGGATATCGCCGAATATGGCGGGGTGTTTAAAATCACGGAAGGCTTCATAGACAAGTTTGGGAAAGACAGGGTAAGGAATACCCCAATTATTGAATCAGGCGCCTTAGGAGCCGCTTTAGGCCTGTCTTTGGAAGGATTTAAACCCGTAGTTGAGATGCAGTTCGCGGATTTTGTGAGCTGTGGAATGAACCAGATCATCCAAAACATTGCCAAATCCCATTACCGCTGGGCTCCACCGATGAATATTACCATCAGGCTTCCACACGGAGCAGGTGTTGGTGCAGGACCTTTCCATTCACAATCTCCTGAAGGCTGGTTTATGCCCCATGCCGGATTAAAGATTGTAGTTCCTGGTACCGTTGAAGATGCCCAAAACCTGCTTTATAGCTCATTATATGATCCAAACCCGGTACTCTTCTTTGAACACAAAAAACTGTACCGAAGCCTAAGAAGCACTACCCCAGATTCCGTTTCTTATGAACCTCTGGGCAAAGCTAAAATCCAGCGAGAAGGAACTGATGCTTCTATTATCACTTATGGAATGGGCGTGCAATGGGCATTCGATTTGGCTGCAGAACTGGAAAAAGATGGCATTTCCCTGGAAATCCTGGATCTCCGCTGCCTCTCTCCCCTTGACCTGGAAGCTATTAGAGCCACCGTCAAGAAAACCAACCGGGTATTATTACTCCAGGAACCTTCCCTAACCATGGGACCGATGAGCGAAGTCTCTGCCCTCATAAACGAGCACTGCTTTGAATGGCTGGATGCCCCGCTCCTCCGCTCCGCCGCTCTGGATATGCCCATTCCCTTCAATAAAGGCCTTGAGGATGGATACTTGAATTTGGAGGGGTTGAAGGGGAAGGTTGACAAGCTAATAAGTTATTAAGTAATTGTTTATTTATTGTGTTATGTGACTTAGATGAATTATCGATTTCATATTACTTCCTATGACAACAGCAAGAATTGCAAAAACTATATTTGGAGATAAACTTTACCAAGAAAGAGCCCGAAGAGCTCTCCCTATACTCGTACGACAAGCACAAGCACAAACGCCTATAAACTACTTTGAACTTGCTTCTGAAATAGGCATGACTAACCCTCGTAATCTCAATTATGTTTTAGGTAGTATTGGGCAAACTCTCCTTGAGTTATCAGATCAAAAAAATCAAAAAATCCCGCCAATTCAATGCATCGTACTTAATAAATCGACGGGATTACCTGGTGAAGGCATTGGATGGTTTATTACTGGAGATAAGGAAAAGTTCAAAAGTTTATCACGAAGGCAACAAAGGAGAATAGTTGATATTGAGCTAAGCGAAATATATTCATACCAAAATTGGTATAAAATATTAGAGTGGTTATCACTTGAACCAATTAATACTGATTATTCTGATCTAATTTTAAAGTCTTCTAAACGACAAGGTGGAGGTGAAAGTGATGAACACAAGTTCATGAAAGAATTTGTCTCCAAACATCCAGAGCTATTTTCGATTCCAAAATATGCTGAATCAATAATAGAATTTAGACTTCCTTCAGGTGATTCAATCGATGTTCTTTTTAAAACAAAAAAGGAATGGGTTGCTATAGAGGTAAAACCTGAATTTTCAGATTGTTACGATATTACCAGAGGATTATTTCAGTGTATTAAGTATCAGGCTCTTACAGAGGCCTATCAGGCATTGAAATACTTACCTCAAAATACTAGAACATTACTTGTATTAGGCTCATCTTTACCAAATGAATTAATTAAAGTAAAAAATATTCTTGGCATTGAAGTAATCGAAAATATCTTGTCATCTTAGTGCAAACCCAACCTAGCACAAGCGTCCGCTTGTGTAAATTATTTTAGTTGTTCGCGATTAAACTTATGCTTCATGCCTAAATACTTTATTCTTTCTCTTATCCTTTTTTCACCATCTCTTTCATTTGCCCAAATTCAAATCGGAGACATCGAAGTTGAGTCAATGAGCGAACTTTTTGATAGAGAAAACACAAATCTTTGGAATGCTTTTGGGACATTTAACAAGAGTGACTCTAAAATCTGGATTGCTAACATTCCCTCAATGTTTATAGAAAATGGAGATCAGGAAGCTATTATCCTCGCATATAGAAAGGATATAGACCAGGACTCTATAAGAACTGTAATCATTGAACAGTTGAATGAACAGTTCGGCGATTATTCTGAAGCTGATATTCCTGGAATGAATGAATACTCTAACTTAGAATGGAAAAAGGAAGAAAATGGTAGAACCTATTTTTTTTCTATGAGTAGCGATAAGAAAATTGGTTCTCTGAACATCATTATGAATTGATCTTGAACCTACCTAGCGCAAGTGCCCCCCATCCTAGCGCAAGCGTCCGCTTGTGCGAGATATCTGATCTAAGTGTATGCTTGATCTAACTTAATAAATGCAGTCATGCTGAACCTGCCCTCCGTACAAGTACTTTGGAAGGCGGACTTGTTTCAGCATCTGCAAGGCTTGGCTTTAGTTTATGATAAGCCCTCTATCAACGATTCACCCTCCACAGATCCCGGATCAAGCCTGCCTGTCGGCAGACAGGTCAGGGATGACGACCGATAGTCACTCTGAGCCTAACGAAGAGTCAGCTTAGCTAATCTCTAGTTGGATTGAAATTGCGCTGATCCTTCGGTAGTAATCTCAGGATGACCTTAATACTACCTCCCCTGAAAGCTTTCTCCGGAGATAATCCACTCGGGTTCGCCTTCGCCTTTCAGGTAGTAATCGAAATACTCTTTCATCCGGATGGCGTAATCCAGTTTATTCTCGTACTTCTGTAGGTGATGCGGTTCTCCATGGTACTGGAGGAAAATCACGTCCTTGTCGTAGCGCCGCATAGCCAGGTACATCTCAATGCTCTGGTACCAGGGCACGGCTCCGTCATCATCTCCATGCTGGATGAGCATCGGCGTGGTGATTTGATCTGCATAGAACACAGGAGAGTTTTCTACATACTTAAGCGGAGCTTCTACCAGGGTCTCTCCTATCCTGCTTTGCGTTTTTTCATACTGAAAACTACGTGCTAAACCAGACGCCCATCTTATTCCACCATAAGCGCTGGTCATATTACTAACCGGAGCTCCTGAAACAGCGGCATCAAAAATATCCGTCTGGGTAACAATAAAGGCCGTTTGGTATCCACTCCATGAATGTCCGTGCAGCCCAAGCTTATCAGGATCAGCAATACCCAGCTCTACCAGTCTCTGGATTCCCGGAACCACACTTTTGGTAGCCGCAAAACCAGGTCGGCCAATTTCAAAACGTACATCAGGCAGAAATACGACATAACCATCACTCACATACTGAGCAAACACCGGACGGTGATTCGTTCGCGGTTCATTGAAATCGTGCAAACGATTAGTGAAGAAGCGATAGTAATAGGTCATGATGGGATATTTCTTATTGGGATCGTAATCATCCGGTTTGATGACCACTCCTTGCATATAGGTCCCATCAGTGCTTAACCAATCCACCAGTTCTGCTTTCCCCCAATTCCATTTCTCACTCAGGTCCTCATGCAGATTCGTTTGCTTTGCTACATCTTTGAACATCCAGTCGTTGGCTACCCAAAGATTCGGGAATTCATCATAAGCCTCTCGCTTATATAACACGGCATCGGATTCATCAGCCTTAGCCACAAAAGTGAACTTCTTGTCTTCTTCCAAAAGTGGCTCTACCTCAGAATTATTAATTCCGGTTGAATAGAAACCGAAATTCTTATTTAAATCGTGGTAAGAATTAAGAAGGACTTCTTCATTAGTACCAAAAGCATCTCCGTTATTTTCTAATCGTGTGATACGAAAGATGCGATTCTCAGCTCTACCCTCTCCGCCGGTGATGTTCGTTGAGTTTCCATTCCTGGTATCAAACTTCCAGACATCGAACTTATCGTAAATCAATACATGAGCATCTTTGGAAGTCCAACCAGCTACCCCATAACCAGGAACATCACTTGGATAGTCATGATCTTCGTTATAAAACGGATTGTCTATTCCACCTGTTAAATTCCGGGAAGACCCATTCTCCACATCATACAGATACCATTGCTTATCCTGGTAGTAAGCAACATATTTCCCACTAGTAGAAAGTTGAGGAAAGAACCCCTGACGACTCAGGAATTGAGTTTTTTTCCCTGTTTGTAAGTCAATGGTATAGAAATCTCTATAGGTACCATCCCAGGTTCTGTCCTTTCGGTATGGCAAATTGCTATATCCTAACACCACATTCTCATTGTGACGCACCTGAACATCAGGAACACTCTTATCGCCTAATTGTACCCACTTTGCCCGTCTTCCGAAATGGTACACTGCGGTATATAGGTGATTCTTTCGGCCATTCCAGGTTTGAATTTCATGTGTTTTGATTAGAGGGTCATCTCCGTGCCAGATATCCAGTCCACGATCATCAATAATAGAATCGATATCATAAATATCGATCTCCTCGTCTTCCTCATCCTTTTTGTTGTCCAGATCAACCATTTCACGATCTCTTAGGGCAAAGAATAACCGATCTCCGTCATGGGTAAACAGCAATCGATTTCTGTTGCGCAAAGCAAACTCATCACTCACTTCACCAGGCTCTACCAGAGTATTCAGGTCTTTATTCCTGGACGTCCATAGCATGAGCGATGCATCGCTGTCTGTGAAGTTAGTATCATAGGTCGCCACTGTGAAAGCCAGGTTCGACTTCTTCGGCTCCCAGGTTAGGTTAGTAAATACTCCTGATTCTGTATTCTGTACTGTCATTGTTTCTTTTGCAGAGAGATCAAACAGGTACACACCATTTTCCATGTTAGAAGTATCAATCACCGAATAGGCTAAATAGTTAGACAGGCTATCGAAGGCGAAAGCAGTCACAAAGCCAAAAGAAAATTCTTCTTCGCTCCCCAATTCACGAAGCACCAATTCTGTTCCAAGTCTCTTGTTCTCCGATTTTAGATCTGCGATTGCTTTAGTCTGAAGCTTCTTATAAACCAGCCATTCTCCATTGTTTGAAAAGCGGAAGCTAGTTACACTATCGAATTGGGCGATGGAGCCATCTGCCAGAGAAAGCAAACTCATTCCTCGTTTTGGAGCCTTCCTCTTTTCTTTCAATTGAACTGCTAAAGACACTTCTCGTCTGGCTGCCACCCATAATTCATTCGATGATATAATGGGGTTTGCGCCCAGTTCGATTTGATATTCCGTATTTCTGTTAACCTGCGTGGCTACCGCATAACCATCTCCACGATCAGGCCATACTCCATAAATCAACCAGTTTCCCTGATCAGATATTCTTGGTGTGGTGAGGTCTTCGAATTTCATCACATCTTCAAAGGTGAGTACCCCCTGGGCAAATGAATGGATAGGAAGTAGTAATAAAACTGTAAAGAGAAGAGCTTTTACTGAGTTCAATTTCATTGGTATCTAGTTAGTTTTAAGCATTCAAGTATAGCAAATTCGAAATGGTTTAAAAGCCAAGTTTTGTAAATCAGGATAATTCCCGTTCTTATCCGACCATGGAACAATTGAACATTCAACTTCGAACATCGAAGGATTTTTAGTATGAGCGAATTTTTTCAATCTATTGTCGAGAGCCCCATTCTCCAGGCACTGGCTATCATCTTAGGAATTGCTGCTCCTGCATTTGGAATCGTGATGTGGGTGATCAAATCTGCAAGGAATAAAAGTACCAAACCTGTCAACGTTAAGAGAAGCCAGGAAGAGTTCGTAATCATCAATAAAAAATTTGGAGGTACAAATCGTACTCAGCTCTCTGAAATCGCTCATTCCATTAACCTGGATTATCTGAAGGATGAGAAATTCCTCCCTCTGGAAGAACTTCCTCTTCTATGCATCGATCGATGGATTCCGGAAAAACCTATTCCACTTGAAGAGGTATCCTGTTCGCTGGTAGATGAAGCAGCTCCCAAATTAAACCCGGTTAAACTCCCCCTTCCCTATACCGATGAACAACATCGTTTTCCGCTTTACACAAATGCTGTTAAAGAATTACTCCAGCCAAAGATTTTTGAGGATAACCGGCAGTATCGTTTCCTAGACCTGGAAAGTGACGGCACAAACTTTCAATTCAACATCTCCAAAAAGCCCTACAGCTACTTCTACAAAATCAATTATGGGAAAGGGGTTCAACACGAATTGATCAGAAACCTTCTTGAAATCAATAAGATTGATCTGTTTGATGATGTCTTCTCATTCGATAAACATTCAAAGATCAAAGCTCTCCCATTCAGAAAACAAATTCTTGATGGTCTCAAACAAAGTGGTGCGTTTAATCATACCGTAGTACTCGGAGGTATCTCAACCTTAACATTGATTCATAACGGAGACTCTTTCCGTTTTCTATTGCATGAACGAGGTTCTGGACAAGGATATGCTGCCAATATTCGTCATGTAATTCCTGCCGGAGAGTATCAGCCACTAAGCAAAGGCGATAATTTCAGCAAGGATCTCCCTTTATGGAATAATACCATGAGAGAGTATGCCGAAGAGCTTGGGAACCTGGAAGAATTCAAGGGAGAAGAAGGCAAAATCTTCGACTATTCAAAAACCTCGCCCTTTAGCGACTATTTAAGAGAAGTGGAACAGGGAAACATCAAAAACTTCTTTCTTGGCTTTGGACTGGACCCTCTCAGCTTGCAAGCGGAAGTAGTCTCTGTTTCCATCTTTAAAGAAGACACCTTCAATGAGCTCTTTGGCTCCACTCCTTTCACAAATAATGATGAGGGAGTTATCATTACCGAAGCCGACCGGTGGGGTATTCCATTTACTCAAGAAGAGGTAGATCAACGATTAGAGGAAGGTATGCTAGCTGCTGGGGACTCAGCTTTGCGACTTACTTTCAAGCATCTTGACTTTTTTAAGAATATCATGAATACTTAGTCGACCATTATTTAGCCTCTATTATGAAAAAAGCTCTCTTCTATTTCATCGCAGTATCTTTCTTCAGTTTCTTCATCCTCATCTTTTTTCTCCAGATTGATACCAGCCAGGAAAACTCGGTACCGGTTACCGGAGTAGTTGCAAACATCATTGAAGGCCCCTCCTATGATATCGTATTTCAACTTGAAGGAGATAAGACCAATTATTACATAAATCGGGGCGTAGAACAAGGTTTAGTTATCGAAGACTTACAAGATGAACTTCTGGGAGTTGAAGTTGAGCTTTGGGTAGCTCAAAGCCCAATCAGTAATCCTCGGCATATTACCCATCTTAGCCACGGTTCTATCGCTTTTAGTGAGTGGTAGTCCTCTCCTGACTCAGATTTACTGACACTTAATTTATTGTTTCATTTTTATTGAAACATATTGATTTGTTTCATTTTTTTTGATACAATTAAGCATGTCAAAAAAGTACTCCATATTGATGGGAGATGTAACCGGAAGCTCAGCTAAAGATGCTGAGATGCTCAAGGCAGATCTCAAAACCCTGGTTGATGAAACAAACACCTCTTTCAACAAGAGCATTCTCTCTCCTCTTACTATCACACTAGGTGATGAATTCCAGGGAGTAACTGATTCTCTCTCCGCCGCAATAAGCATCATATTCTCCATGGAAGAATTAAGGCTGAAGCAGTCCTTAGACTTTAACCTCCACTATGTGTACCGGTTTGGGGAGATTGATACCGAAATAAACCCGGACATTGCTCATGAAATGCTGGGAGCAGGTTTGACTGAAGCCCGGAAAATGCTTACTTCCAAAAAAAGAGACCGCAAGAGGTTCCAGTTTCATTTGAGTGAATCTATTCATTCCGAACAATTAACAAGGATTTTTGAGGTATTAGACAGTATCATTGACTCTTGGAAAAAAGAGGACTTCCCTCTTATCCTGGATATGATCAATAATGAAAACAACCAGGAAGTCGGTGAACTCCATCACAAAACCAGGACGCAAATCTGGAAACGCAGAAAGACACTAATGATTAAAGAATACAACCTGCTTAAATCCTTCATCTTTGACTATATCAAAACACTATGATGGATCCACGAAGCATATTGATTTGGGCGTTGATGGAAACGGTTGTCCATTTGGTTTTCTATATCCTTAATAAGAGAATGATCAAATCTATACAAGAGGGCAAATCTCCTACTCTCAACCTAAAGGATGTTTTGAAAGGTATCCTTGAGCGAGCTGTATTGGTTGTTGGATTAATGGCCGGGTACCCCCATGTTATTACAGCATTTGGAGCATTGAAAATCGGTACCAGAATTAAACAAGATGAGAACAAAGTATCGAATGATTACTTTTTAATAGGTAACCTGATTTCTATTTTAAGCGCGATTATAGTTGTAGTCTTGCTTAATTCTATTCATCAATGAAAACCACTCTCTCACTCCTACTCATTTTACTTATTACTCTTACATCCAATGCCCAGGATAAATCCATTCTTTTTCAGGTGGATATGAGTTATCAAATTAAACAAGGAAACTTTGACCCTTCCTCCGAATTTGTAGATATCGCCGGCACATTTAACGGTTGGGGAGGAACCCTTACCCAACTCAATGATGCAGATGATGACTCTGTCTATTCTGTTGAAATAGACGGATTCACTATTGGACAGGAGATCGAATACAAATTCAGATATAACGGAGCCTGGGATGACAGAGAAGAGTTTCCGGGAGCTGGTAATAATCGAAAATACACGGTAGTAGCGGATACCAATATCATTCTGGTATGGTATAATGATGAAGCTGATCCGGACGGTCCTCCGATTGCTGGATTTGGAACTTCTAACAGAAGCATATTCCAAAACAGCCTCGTCCAGTTTGATGATTTGAGCTCTGGGAAAGTAACCAGCTACTCCTGGTCATTTGAAGGTGGCTCTCCTGACTCCTCTTCTGATGCTGAGCCTGCTATACGATACCTGGAAACCGGAACATTTGATGTGGAGCTTATTGTCTCAGATGGAGAGGTGTTTGATACACTCTTTTATGAAGATTATATCGAGGTAAAAGAACGGGTTTTAGCAGATGCAAAATGGTGGAATGAGTCGGTATTCTATGAAATCTTCGTTAGAAGTTTTTATGACTCTGATGGAGATGGAATTGGAGATTTCAACGGGTTGACTGAGAAACTGGATTATCTAAATGATGGAGATCCTAATACCGATTCTGATCTTGGAATTACGGGAATCTGGTTAATGCCTATCCATGACTCTCCCTCCTACCATGGCTATGACGTAACCGATTACCGCTCTATCAACCCTGATTATGGGACCATGGAGGACTTTGAAAATTTCCTTGCCGAAGCTCATAGTCGAGGAATAAGAGTGATCATTGATCTGGTAATGAATCATAGTTCTACTCAACACCCTTGGTTTGAACAATCAGCCGCCAATAATCCTCAATACAGAGATTTCTATCGCTGGAGCGATACGAATCCTGGATATAATGGTCCCTGGGGTCAAACCGTATGGCATTCACGCAATGGTGAATATTATTACGGATTATTCTGGGGAGGAATGCCTGATTTGAATTATGACAGCCCGGCTTTAAAAGATTCCATGTTCGCTGTCGCCGAGTTTTGGCTATCAGATATAGGAGTAGATGGATTCCGGCAGGATGCCGTGCTTTATATTGATGAGGATGGTTCTCAGCTAAAGAATACCGATGGAACGCTCCAGTTCTGGCAGGATTTCAATACGCATGTTAAGTCAATCAACCCGGATGCCTTTAATGTGGGAGAAGCCTGGGAGCCTACAAACATTGTTCTCGATTATATCTCCAACGATCGCCTGGATTACGCTTTTGAATTTGATTTAGCCAACGCCATGTTGAATTCTGTGAATAGTGGAAATTCAGCTTCTATTATTTCCCAGATGCAAAAGGTATACGATGAATATCCTTTTCTACAATACGGTACTTTTTTGACCAATCATGATCAGAATCGAATAATGAATGTGTTGGGCCAAAATGTGAACAAAGCAAAAACGGCAGCTTCCCTTCTGCTCACGTTACCAGGTATACCTTATCTGTACTATGGTGAGGAAGTAGGCATGCTGGGACAAAAACCAGATGAAGATATCCGACTCCCCATGCAATGGAGTGATGGATCCAATGCCGGATTTACTTCAGGCTCACCCTGGAGAAGTCCTAATTCAAACTTCGGAGATTTCAATGTTGAGGTGATGAGCGAAGATCCAGGCTCACTTTTTAATCACTACAAAAGCCTTATTCATTTGAGAAATGATCATGAAGCCTTTCAATTAGGAGAATTGGAAATAGCTAATAGCACTAGCAGCTCAACGATTGGTTTCTCGAGATTTACTGACGGCTTATCAGCTTATATTGTAATGATTAACTTAAGTGGAAACCAGGTTACCAGTGATTTTACCTTCACTTATAACGCGGTCAATAATGATGAGCTTATCTATAATTATCTGGAAGGTATTTTATACTCGTATCCATCATTTGGGACTACGAATACCTTGAATGGCTCCTGGGTTCAGGAAGAAGTGGAATTTGAACCTTATGAAATAAAAGTTCTTCAGTTGGTAAGCGGTGCACTTTCAACCGAATCCACCGGAAGACCTGACGATTTTAAACTCAATCAAAACTATCCAAACCCTTTCAACCCTACTTCCACTATCTCTTTCTATTTACCTCAGGCCTCAGAAGTAAAACTGCAAGTATTTGATATCACGGGAAGACTGGTAAGTACTCTGGTTAATGAGAAAAGAATAGCTGGTTCTCATTCGGTTCAATTTGAAGGAGCAAATCTTTCAAGTGGGGTTTACTTCTATAGACTGGAAGCCAGGGATTTTATATCCACTAAGAAAATGACTTTGATTAAGTAATTAGGAATAGGTCAATATGGAATTAGGAATACGGGACGCTTACTCCTAATTCCACTATTCCTAATTTCTAATTCGCCTGCTTTAGCAAACGTAGCGTCTCCATAAGTCTTTTGCCTTCCTTCGCGGAGAATGCCAATTCACGGAGATCATCATCATGAACCAGCAACTCCTCGAAGGTCTCTCTCTCAACGGATTCTATGTCGTCGTCTACATAGGCTGTTATATATTCTTCGATTACCGGGTGGTATTCTTTATCAATAAAATTTCTCATATGGTAATGCTAGTCCATCTTTAGAACCTTGTAGTCTGATTCTAGAAAGATGTTCCCATATCCACATAACTTCCGATCATTTGTTGAATTTGAGCTCTTCCACGGTTGATCCTGGATTTTACGGTACCCATTGCCACACCAGTCATCTCAGCAATTTCCTCATAACTAAACTCCTGGAGATCGCGATATACCACTACTTCTCTGAATTCAGGCGCCAAACTCATCAAAGCCTTTTCCAACTGTTCTATGCTCAATTGCTGATGCAATTCTTCATCCTGCAGAATAGCTTTATCCTCAATAGTTAGCTCATAATCGTTTGGATCTGAATCATCTTTATGGATAGAAACCTGCTGCATCCTGGACTTCTTCTTGTACAAACTCTTGGCAAGGTTTAGAGCAATAGTGTACATCCAGGTACTGAATTTGGCGATTCTCACATAAGACTGTTTGCTTTTATGAACCCTTAAAAAAGTTTCCTGAACAAGGTCTTCGCAATCCTGATGGTTATGAGTGTAGCGATACAAAAAATTGTGGAGGCGATCGGTATAGCGTGTTACCAGTTCATTAAAGGCAAGAGTCTTCCCCTCTTGAAAGTATTCCATTAAGTCTTCATCGCTATAGCTTGCAATAACAGCATGATTGAACGCATCCATTTTCGATCTCCAAATTTCATTCCAGTTAATGTTAATTGGCGATCGATGGGTTATTTAGCCAATCATTCGCCTAACAAGGAGGAATAAAATCGAAGTGGAGTCGAGTGTAGAGAACCCTTTAATGGATTTATCGGCATCAAGCAGGGCTTCAAAAACCCTGGGCATGTCACCATATCTGAATTGAGAAGCATCATCCCACAACTTATTAAAATACCAGTTGTTGCTGATGCCTAGCTGAGCCTGAACTTGTTGTTTAGCATTACCTCGGTCGGCCAGCCTTCTAATCTGCCAGATATTCACAAACACACTGTAAAAGAACCCCACGAGTCGGATTAACTCCCCCGTGTCTGTCTTACTGTGTTGCAACATCTGTTCCGAGATATACAGTGCTTTTTCCAAATCCCTCTTGATTACCGCTTCTTTGAGCTCCAGAGCCGTAAATTCGCGGTATGAGCCGATTATTTTTTTCACATCAGCTTCCGAGACCGAATCAGAAGTGTCCACAAAAGTGCACACTTTGTCTATTTCAGTAGACAATAGCTGCAAATTATTACCCACAAACTGAGCTAATAACTGTGCCGCGCCCGCATCAATCTTTTTCTTATGGTGAGATTCAACCCAGCTAATTACCCACTCAGGAACGAGGTAATCAGGCATGGATTCAAACTGATGAAACCCAACATTCGGGTTCTTAGATAGTGCCTTTCCAATTTTAGTATTCCCGGCTGGTTTTGAGGTATCAAAAAGAACTAATAGACAGGCAGGATTTGGGTTCTCGAAGTAGGCAATGAAATCATTCATATCCCCTTCACCAGCTGCTCCTTTTGCTGTTTGAAGGAAATTGCGAATAATAAGCACCCTTCGTTCAGCCATCATTGGAAAGCTTCGGGCAATGCCCAAAACTTTAGCGGGACTTATATCCTGGCCATACAGCAAATCAAAGTTAAAGTCCTTTTCGTGTTCGGGGAGAATATTTGAAAAACGATCCAGCAGCTGATCCAGATAGAATTCCTCTTCTCCAAATAAATAGTAAACAGGCTTAAGACTCCCTGACCCTATTTCCTGCTGAAGCTGTTGAAAAATATCCGAACTGTTTTGCTTTTTGGCTGCCATAGAATGGGCAAAGATACAGAAGCGGTTGATCGTTCGCTGGGAAATCGTTTATAAAAAGTCTACTAAAATCATTTTTGTGTAACTACTCATACCCCCTCCTCTTTCAGAATCTAAGTTCTCAGAATTTTTATTTGCGTAACCGAATTGTTACATATATATTAGTAACCGTTCGGTTACATTAAATCAACAGAATTATGAGACGAGATGTTTTCCAGGGAATCGCAGATCCCACCCGCAGAGAAATAATCAGCCTTTTGGCTAAAGGTGAGCCTTTGAATCTTAATGCCATTGCTGATCAGTTTGATATTAGCCGCCCGGCTATTTCCAAGCATATTAAAATACTGGAAGAGTGCAATCTCATTGATATCCAGCAAGAAGGCCGGGAACGGATTTGTGAGCTTAAACCCGAAGAGCTAAACCCGGTTTCGGAATGGGTGGAAAAGAATATGAGGCTTTGGAATAACCGCCTGGATGCTCTGGACAGCTACCTCAAAGAAATTCAACAAAACACTAACAAGGATTAACTATGACTAGTGAGAAAACGCATGAAATACCCCCTATTATCATTACCAGGGTGTTTGATGCACCTGTAGAATTATTCTACAAAGTATGGACTCAACCAGAACATATAGCCAAATGGTGGGGACCAGAAGGTTTTACTACAAGAGTGGAAGAATATGAGTTCGAAGTAGGCGGGCGTACCAAATACATTATGACGGCACCGAATGGAATGGAATATCCGGTTACCGGCCGTTTTATGGAGATTGTTGAGAATAAAAAGATTGTCTCGACGGATGAATTTGGAGATGAGTACAAGGAAATGGCTAAAAAAATGAACCTGGAAATCCCTCATATCGATACCATCACCGCATTATTCGAAGAAGTAGATGGAAAAACAAAACTCACGCTGACTATGACCTACCCTACTCAACGTGATAGAGATCTTCATGAGAAGATGCATACAGTGGAAGGCTGGAACTCCAGCTTCGATTGCCTGGACAAACACTTAGAAACTTTAGCAGGATAAATCATGAATCAATTTGGAAATTTTTTAGACAAAGAAACCCTTCAATTCAAACGAGTACTTACCGGCAATCTTGAGTTAGTCTGGGATTGCCTCACAAAATCGGAGCACAAAGGAAAATGGCTTTCCGGTGGAGATGTAGAAGCTAAAGTTGGCGGTAAAGTAACCCATAATTTTGATCACCATTCACTAAGTGGCGAGTATGAGCCTCTTCCAGAGAAATACAAGGACATTGGTGAAACCAGTACGATGTTTGGAGAAGTAACGGAGTGGAATCCTTATTCCAAGCTTAGTTATACCTGGAATGAAGTTGATAACACTTCTTCCGAGGTTACTTTTGAGCTTTCTGAGGCTGGAGAGAATAAAGTGCTTTTAATTTTAACTCATAAGCGCGTTCCCGATTCTCACGACTTCAAGATTGGAGTAAGTGCCGGATGGCATACTCATCTTGATATTCTTGAAGACGTCCTGAACAATCAAAAGCCCAAAGGCTTTTGGAGTGTTCATATGCCACTTGAAGAGGAATACGAAAAGCTAATCTAGTTTCATTCTCCATTTGCGATCCTGACGGATGTCGGGAGAAGCAATCTCAGAGTTATTGCTTAGTGTCCTGAGACCGCTTCGTACCTCGCGGACGGATTCCCATATTCCTAAAGCTTATCCCCTATTTGTCTTACTGGAAGAAACGCAGTACACTCTTTCAAAAAATTATTCAATGCTGCGTTTCTTTCGGAGGATAAGGGAAAAATTATTGGAGGAAGGTAAGTTCAGGTCTTACTTCCTTTATGGGTTGGGAGAAATCCTACTCGTTGTACTTGGTATCCTCATTGCCTTTCAAATTGATAACCTGAATGAGGAAAGAATAAAGAGAGGGCAGGAATTAAAGATTCTTACTCAGATCAAATCTGATCTTGAAGTCAATCAGACAAGAATAGAGGAGCTACTTACAAACATTCAATTAGCAGAAAGTGCCGCTGATTCTATTCTGAGAAGTATAGATAAAGAGTCAAAAGTACCTGCCTTTGGCGTTTATGTTTCTATAATCCACAAGCGTTTCTTTTTTTCTCCAGCTATTTCCGGGTATTCCCAAATTGGAGGTTTCCTTGGCACATTAATTCGAGATGATCAGCTTAGAGGTGATATCGTGGAGTTATATGAAGGAGATTTTATTGATGTTCAAAAAAGGCAGGATATGCTGAACAACCACCTCGACCGGGATTTAAACCCTCAAACAAATGAGCTCTTCACTATCACACAAAACCTGGAGTTGAACTTAAACGACTTTGATATTGGTGGATTGGATTTCTACAAAGAAATAAGCTGGAGTTCTCTTTTGGATAATTATAAATATGAGAATACCATACTTACTCAAAAGAGAATGTATGTGATACAAGTCGACCAGCTTGTTGCAACCAGCAAAAATATCGATGTGGTTTTGGCACAGCTCGAAGAAGAAATATTAATACTCAGCAAATAGTACAATGAAAAAAACTCTCCTTGTTTTCGGCTTTTGTTTTCTCAGCCTATCAATCACAGCTCAAACTCAGCAATATAAAGTCACCTTACTGCGGGCCAATCCGGGAGATTTATTGGAATTAATTGACGAAGTTAAAAAGGATATAGCTAATCATGATGAATATGGTATCGACAAGCCCTATTTGCTTCGTCATAGCCAGGGAGACCACTGGGATTTGATGCTCATCTATCCAATCGAAAGTATTAGCTCGTACCTATCGGAAGAAAACATTCGAAACCGGAGCTCTTCCTCTACCCTGGATAAAGCTTATGGAGACGAGTTCTTTGATTTAGTTAGCTTCCAGGAAGAAGCCATTGTGGAAGGACCTGATAAAGAAACCTTTGTAAGCTGGTTTGAAGAGTATGGCTATTTCCACATTGAAATTTTTACTGCATTAGCTGGAAAACAGGAAGAGTTGCTGAAACAACGACAAATGGAGAATGTATTTTATAGTCACATCGACCACAAAGGAAATTTGATCTTCACCAGGGTCTTCGGTCCATCCTGGGATATTTTTACTATCGGAGCTTATTATAACCTTAGAGATTTTGCCGGTGATGGAGAAACTACCTTTGAGGATGAAGATGAAGCTGCAAAAAAGGCCGGATTTGAAGGAGTAAATTATATCGGAAGTTATCTTCGCTCCCTCCTCCTCGAACATCATGATACCCTGGCTAATAAAGTGGATTAGCCACTTTGTTAATAGTTAATGGTCACCCTGAACTCCTATTTTCAGTCATCCCGGGCTTGACCCGGGATCTGTAATGGTTGTTCCGTTGATTTCAACTGTTCGTAGATCAACGCCTTATTCCCCTACAGATCCCGCATCTGGGTGCGGGATGACAGAGATAGAAGTGTGGCATATCTAAGAGCTGGTCCTCAAAAACCGAACGGATATAAAACTTATCCCTGTCATTAATATAGCCGGTACCCAAAAAAGTAGCCCTCCCATCAAACCGTAAGCAAATCCACCGGAAAGCATACCAATAATACTAGCTAAGCTTCCCATACTGCTTGCATAGCCCTGGATGATACCCTGGTACTCCCCTCCTGCTTTCTGAGACAACACAGAAAGGAATGAGGGCCACATAATTCCATTACCAACCGCAAAGCAAGTTACTGCCAGATAAACCAACACCATATCCTGTTTGGTAAATAGAAAAAATCCAATCGCCAGAACCAGACTACCCACTACAATGAGTATTCCTTCGGAAAGTTTGTTGGAAATCCAGGACAGAATCGGCCCTTGAACAAGTACCATGATAGCTCCCATCACCGAAAAGAATATCCCCAGTTGAAATAAGTCCCAACCCAAAGCCTGTACCGCATGAACCGGAAAGGCGACATAAAAGAAGTTGAAGGAAAGGAAGATGAGGAAATAAAGAACCAGGATAAATCCGATCCACTCCATTCGGGCTATTTCAAAGAACCCTGCCTTTTTTGTGCTGGTATCATCATAGCAGTTCTTTACTTCGGCTCCGAGCACTTTCTTGAACTCTCCTGTTTGTACCTGATCTTTTCTGGCGCATGGATTGGATTCCTTTAGTAAGAACTTAATCACAGCAATCGCTACCAGAGATATGAGCATGGTTACTAACACAGGAAGCTTTTCTTCTAACACCGTTGAGCCCAAAACCCCAGCCAAAGCCGGCCCAATGATGAAGCCCAAGTTCGAGGAAGCTGCCATCTTCCCAAAATTACTCTTTCGGGTTTCATCCGTACTTATATCGGACAAATAGGCATTGGCAACAGAGATATTTCCTCCAGTGATTCCATCCAGGGCACGAGCTGCAAATAAAATGATTAAGGGAATAGATAATAGAAATACTCCTATTGTTGAAGATTCGATTTCAAAAAGAACAGTGTTTGGAATTACGAGCGCTACCAGGAATAAGACCCATGCTACAAAAGTCCCTACCTGACTTAGAATCAAAATCCTTTTCCTGCCCTGAGTATCTGACCATTTACCAAGTATTGGAGCACCAATGAACTGGAAGAATGAATAGGTAGCGCCCAGAACACCATATATCACTTCATTTCCACCAAAGTTTAAAACCAGTACAATCAGGAATGGAAGCACGAGGCTATAGCCAAGGGCCCCAATAAAATTCACCAATAAGATTGGAAAAATGGATGAAGAAGTAACCGGGTTAATACTTGTTGTAGTACTCATTGACCGGAATATAGTAAAGATCACTTCCTGATCAACTGATAAAGCTCAGGGCTTACACAACTAGTTCAATGAAGAAATAGGAACGTGATCTCCTATTGCATCACCATAATGTGCAATTTCAATAATACCTTGTTGATTGATTAGAATATCTGCAGTTGTTCTTATGATATTCCCATCAATGTCATAAGTATTGCCATCATATAGTTCTTCCCCTTCTTTTCCATTTTTGGCTATTTGTTCATCATTCACAGCTCTAAACACCTTTTTGATAGATTTATTAACTCCGTATTTCTTATAAAGCAGAGCATCCGGGTCAGAAATAATAGTAAATGGTATATCTGCGTCCTCAGTGTATTGTTTGAGTAATTCGCTGCTGGATTCAAACACAGCAACTACTTCAATACCTCTGGACTCTAGTAATTCATAATTCTCAATCAACTCATGTACTCTAAAATTACAGATTGGGCATCCGGCGAATCTAAAAAAGGCCAAAAATACTTTCTTCCCTTTATAGTTCTGAAGTGTGACCTCATCTCCATCAATAGTATAAGCAATGAATTCTGGCGCTTTTGTTCCTGTTTTAAGATGATTACTCATTCCAAACTCAGAAGTAAAAGCAATCAGCAATCCGGCAACAGAGAGAACAATTACCCCTAGCAGAATCAATATCACTTTCTTCCACGTCTTCATTTTGCCTCCGTATAAGGCATATCGCCAATTAAATGCCAGGAACCTTCTTCATTTTTTACGAACTGATAAAAAGAGGTGAATAGCACGGTAGTACCTTCAATCACTACTTTAGCAGTGGCTATATTTTCCTTCACATCAATATACTCGACTGTATAGGTCCTGGTATCACCACCAATTCTTTCGGACTCAATCAGTGTTATGTAAGTACTCTTATCAATGATGGTAATCCCTGCCTGACCTCTAAACCCATTTACGACTATTCTAAAGTTTGAATCCAGTATCGATTCAAAAACGTCAACATTTCTATCATCGCCTGCCTGCACGTATTGGCCAATTAATGCTCCAATCGTGGCTTTTTCGTTACTCATTGGTTCTTGGGCATTGACACTTACAATCGATAATAAAACCATCAAGACAATACCTAATATTCTAAACATGAATCCTCGTATTAATTAATTGATGATCAATAGTACCGCCAATTAAAAAAGCCACAGTAGGAAATGTTGTGACTTGAGTTAATCCTGTTGTGAACCGGGTATTTACCAGTTAAGCATTTTCCAGAGTTCCTCTTTTCTTGACCTGGATAATTTCACTTTGGTACCACTATTCAGATAGATATAGAAGTCTCCTTTGAAATAAGGTTCGAACTCTCTGATCTCATTAATATTAATGATAGCAGAGCGATGACACCGATAAAACGTGCCCTCATCCAACTCTTCGCTTATTCGGTTCAGAGAGTCTCTTATTAGATATGTCTTTTGAGTTGTATGAATTTTCACATACTGATTATCTGCTTCTATCCATTGAATGGAGTCCATATCCAGTAATAAAATCCTTCCATCTACTTTAACAGAAATTTTCCTTTTTTTCTCATTAATCTCCTTTTGGCCCTGTCCTTCAATAAATGTCGCTAGTTTCTCGGAAAAGGCATCAAAGCTGTTGTTCAGTACTTGCCTTTTTGCTTTTTCAAGAGCCTTAATAAAACGGGCATCACTAAAAGGTTTAAGCAGATAATCGACTGCGTTCACTTCAAACGCTTTTACTGCAAATTCATCGTAAGCAGTAGTAAATATGTAATATGGTTTGTGTATTCGTTGAACCCTCTTGATTACTTCAAATCCATCAACCTCTGGCATTTGAATGTCCAGAAAAACAATGTCAGGCTTAAAAGTTTGAATTGCGTCAATAGCCTCCAGTCCATTTTCGCATGAAGCTACTAATTCAATCTCTTCGTCTTCCTGTAGCAAAAGCTGTATTAAACTGGTAGCATTAAACTCATCGTCAACGATAATCGTCTTAAATTTCTTCATCACTCCTTTGCGTTACAAAAGGAAAGGTTATAAGAACCTTCACCCCATTTTCTACATTATCTAATCGAATATCAAAATTGGAACCATAGACCTGGCCAAGTCTTTCTTTGGTAGCTTGAAGTCCAATTCCCAGATTCTCGCCCAGGCTAAAGTCCTGGGCTAAGGGAGGTCCTTCATTAACTACTTCGAGGTGTAGTAACTCCCCTTCCCTTCGTGTACGAATACTAATTTTTTTGGCCACTATCTGCTTCGAGATTCCATGATTTATCCCGTTTTCTACCACAGGTTGAAGGATAAAATGAGGAACCAGAGCTTCAAGGTTGTCTTCTTCGAACTCATACTCGATCTCAATCTTATTATTAAACCGAATCTTTTCTATTTCAAGGTACTTCCTGGTAAAGTCCAGTTCTTCAGAAAGAGTGATTTCCTGCTCATTCCTTCTTGAAAGTGTACTCCTCAATAAATCACTTATACCTGCAAGCATGGAGATGGCCACATCTTTATTTCCTCGTCTTACCAGAGATGAGATATTATTAAGTGTGTTGAATAAAAAATGAGGCTGTAACTGCATTTTCAAAGCATGCAGTTGAGATCTAATTAATTCTGCCTCCAGATTAATCGTTTCCAATTCTCTTTCACGTGAGCTTTTGTAGTATTTAAAAGTAAACCCCACTAGAATAATGGCCCAGTATATCAGGAAATACCATTCAAACTGATCAAAAAAAAGGCTTAGGAATAATGGCATAATAGGAAGCGGGTCCTCACTTAATACAGAGACAATTCCAGCATAAAGTAAGATGTTCAAAGAGGGGAAAAGGATACTTAGAGGGATATGAATAAGGATACTTTTAACTCGTTGCTCCTTATCCAGGCTAAAAGTATCACCAAGCTTTATTACTAGAGGAGTTATCGCTCCCCAATAAAGCCAAACAATCAGCTTGATGAAGAAAATGCCAACAAAAGAAGGACTATCCCCTCCCAATGAAAGTGATGAAAAAAGCATCGTTGTGGAGATGAGCGCTATTATTGCCCAGAAGAAGACAATCCACCCCCAGCTAAGAAAGTTTGAACTACCAATCCGTATCATTTACTAAACTTTTCGCTAAGTATATCAACATTTTGATGAATACATAGACAGAAGTTGTAAGCAGTTCACTACACGCTCAAAAAAAATCGACCTCAATTTTTCACCAGTACTCAAATCGATTACTACTGAACGACTTAGGGTTAAAGCACTATACCGATATTACGTTTGTTTACATTTTTAGTAGAACGCAGATTTCAGCCCAAAGGGTTATTCAACCGATTATCGAGTGTTAATAATACTTTGTACCATAACAACCCATAAAATTAAACGACTATGAGAAAATCATA
Source organism: Balneolaceae bacterium (assembly GCA_965242845.1). GTDB lineage: Bacteria > Bacteroidota > Rhodothermia > Balneolales > Balneolaceae > RHLJ01. Next base: position 1,530,295 of record CBDETC010000003.1, on the reverse strand, counting down.
TTCATCTCTACTGACTGGTATATTCATGCTTTTATTATTTGCAGCATGTACAAATACCGGAGACTATACCGCTGAATCATCTGAAGATTTAGTTGATGCAGTACTTACTGCAGAAGAACAAGCTGCCCTTACTCCTGAAGAAATTTTACAGAGCTTCAAAGAAGGGAACGTGAAGTACATGAACAACGATCTGACACCAAGAGACTATAATGCTCAGGTAGCTGCTACTGCAGCAGGTCAGTATCCAAAAGCAGTAATTCTGTCTTGCATTGACAGCCGTGTTCCTGTTGAAAAAGTATTCAACAAAGGCGTGGGTGATGTATTTGTTGCTCGTGTAGCTGGAAATACTGTAAACCCTGATATCTTAGGAAGTATTGAGTACGGAGCAGCCGTAGCTGGTTCCAAGTTGATCGTTGTGATGGGCCATGAAGCATGCGGAGCAGTTAAAGCTGCTATCGACAAAGCTGAGTTAAGTGCTAATGCAGATATTCTTCTAGGAAGAGTACAGCCAGCTATCGATGCAGTAACTGGTTATGACGATCGTACTTCAAAAAATGCTGAATTTGTAGACGATGTAGTTCATAAAAATGTAGACACTACTATTGACGAAATGCTTGCAGAAAGCCCTGTATTGGCAGGATTGCTTGAGCAAGGAGAAATCATGGTAGTAGGTGCCTATTACGACCTTGACACTGGAGAAGTGACTTTTGTTGAGAACGAATAAGTTCTCACAGCATAATGACCTGAAAAGCCTTCACGCCAAAACGTGAGGGCTTTTTTATTTGATCAAAGTCATTTGCCGGGTAAGAGTAATCCCTGAAGTCGTTAGCCGATAATAGTAGACCCCACTACTGAGTGAATTTGCATCAAATTGAAAGTTATGAGTGCCTGCTTCTAGCACCTGATCACTCAAAATGGCTACGCTTCTGCCATCCACACTAAATACTTCAAGCTTTGTTAACCCTGACTCTTTAAGAGAGATTCTAATTTCTGTGGTTGGGTTAAAGGGATTAGGATAATTCTGATAGAGCTGGATCTCTTCAGGTATTTCCTCTGCTTCGTTTGAAACCGTAATTTGGCTTGTGACTTCAACCCCATCCGCTGTTCCCACAAAAGGAAGTCCGTTAAATTCGAAGATATAGGTAATTAAACCCACGTAGACTGAATCGCCATATTCGGGAGCAGTACCTGGCAAATCACCAGTGCCATTATATAAGGTCCAGTCATCTTCTTCCTGCTCAGGAAGCTGCCAGTACACGGTAAGTGTCCGGTCTTCATTACCAACAATCCGGATATCGGCTCTTCCATCCGGCACTATTCCCTCTCCAGCATCATTCACACTGGATGATCCATTCAGCGTATTCTTGCCTTCAATAGTAAATTCGGTTGGTCCCCTGTGCCCTACCACCACATGAGATGAGTTTATGGATTCAAAATCCTGAACATGAACCTGAACTCCTGAGAAGATATAAGGATCACCTTCAGAATCGGGAGCCAATTGTGAATCCTCGATCGTTCCGATGCCAATATTTCGTGCTATAAATTCAAAAGGAAAAGTCAGAAGCTTTGCGTCAAGTCTGCCCTGGAATTCATTAAAGTGAAGCGTTCTGTTATTATCATTATTGGTGACGGCCGCCCTATATCTTCCGTCAACTTTAACCACATCAGGGAGGGCATCTTCATTATTGGTTACAAAACCAGCCAGTTCTCCATCATCCTCAAAATCATCAGAAAGATCCTGGGCATATACAATTCCGGTAAATAGGAATACTAATAAGATTGAGAATAGAAAAGACGAGTACTTCATATTTGCTCGTAATGTTAGGCTGACGTAAAGTAAATAAAAATTAAGCTTAGAATCTAGGCATTCAAAGCTTAGACTTCCTGTTAGCCCCTTGAAATTCAGATAAATAGCTATTACACTCCGAAGAACTAACTACGGAGAGTTATGGGGAGTACACAATCAAAAGTTATTAATGTATATACGCTTCGAAAACTGGTCGGAGCACTCGCTTTCTTATTGCCAGTAGTGGTTTCAGTGGGAGCTATTTTGCTAGATTGGGAACTCTATTTACAGGATTCCATCAGCGATTACTACTACACCATCGTGCGCAATTACTTTGTGGGCACCTTATGTGCGGTAGCAGTGGTCCTCTTCTCCTATAAAGGCTATGATAAAACCGACGACCGATATGGAGATCTGGCTGCACTTCTCTGTTTACTGGTAGCCTTCTTCCCTACTCCTCCTGTAGAACCTATCAAATACGGAATCTTAAGTTCAGATTTTGTGGGCATTATTCATTTAGGATCTGCAGCGGTACTATTCTGGATTCTCTCTCATTTCTCTTTGAACCTGTTTACCAAAACCGGTGACCCCAATGCTATGAGTCCTCAGAAAAAGCGAAGGAATCAAGCCTACATCTGGTGCGGTAGGATCATGCGTTATTGTTTGGGTATCCTGCTAATCTATTTTGTGATCATAAAATTTGATCTCTTTGGGTGGAAAGAAAGTATTGAAGGCCTCAAACTCGTATATATCTTCGAATTCATTATGCTTTGGGCCTTCGGCTTCTCCTGGCTGGTGAAGGGTGAGATTATTTGGAGGGATAGTACCTTCACAGATTCTGAAACAAATTCAGAATGACCTAGAGTCGTCATTCTGAGCCCGCCTTCCGAAGTACTCGTACGGAGGACAGGTGAAAGCGAAGAATCAGCATGATTTTAGAGTTATGTTGATCCTTCGGAAGTAGTCTCAAGATGCCTTTAAATTGTCATTTCGAAGGATTCCGATAATTCGGGAGACTGAGAAATCTAGAAATTGCCTTCAAAAGCTATCTTTAGATTTCTCTCTTCGTTCGAAATGACAAATTAGTTAAGGTGTCAACCTACCCATCATCCTTGGGAAAGGAATAGTTTCCCGAACGTGTTGGAGGCCGCAAATCCAGGCCACGGTTCGCTCGAGACCAAGTCCAAATCCCGCATGAGGAACGGTTCCATAGCGGCGTAAATCCAGGTACCATTCAAAAACTTCTTTGTCCAATCCTTCCTCCTCAATGCGTTCGTGCATGAGCTCAAGGTCGTCCTCTCTTTGGCTTCCGCCTATGATTTCGCCATATCCTTCCGGAGCTAACACATCCACACCAAGCGCATGTTTTCCACTTTCATCTCTTTTCATATAAAAGGCCTTAATTTCTGCTGGCCAGTGAGTTACCATAATTGGCACATCGTATTGCATCATGAGCACAGTCTCATCGCTACCCCCAAAATCATTACCCCATTCAAAGCCTTTGGCAGACTCTTTCCACTGTGGGATATTACGGTAGTCTTCTTCAATCTGGTCTAAGCGAGCACTGATTTCAGTCTGGCGAGCTTCGATCTGTTTCTTTCTCCACTTCTTGGCGGAACCATGTTCTTTCTTGATTGCTTCTCTCTCCTCTTTCAGATCCTTCTCTTCCTGCTTTCGGGAAGCCATCATATTGTCTAATAACTGAGCTGTTTCATCACTGGTTAAAATCTCTACCGCTTCGGTATAGGTCATTCGAATGAATGGGGTATCAACCAGTGGTTGTAGCTTGGAGATATCTCGTCCAAGAATCTCTAATTCTGCTCCCCTCTTGTCTAGTACTGTCTTCACGATGAAACGAATCATATCCTCAGCAAGATTCATATTCATGTCCAGATCGTAATAGGCCATTTCCGGCTCAATCATCCAGAATTCAGAAAGGTGTCGGCGAGTCTTGGATTTCTCAGCTCTAAACGTTGGACCAAAGGTGTATATCAAGCCATGAGCCATTGCCATAGCTTCACCATATAATTGCCCCGTTTGCGCTAAATAGGCAGGTTCTTCGAAGAACTCAGTTTCAAATAAAGTGGTACTTCCCTCCGCCGCATTTCCAGTGAAAATCGGAGAATCCATCTGCATAAAGCCTCTTCCCTGAAAAAAGGTATGAATCGCGAAAATGATTTCATTCCGAACCCGCATTGCCGCCCACTGGCGTTGGCTACGCAGCCATAGGTGACGATTGTTCATCAAAAACTCAACGCCGTGATCCTTAGGAGTAATTGGGTAATCCTCAGCAATTTGAATAACAGTTACATCCGAAACATGAATTTCATGTCCGCCAATACTACGCTCATCTGCCTTTACCGTTCCGACTATTTCGAGGGAGCTCTCCTGCTTTAGCGAAGTTGCTGCTTCCCATGCAATTTCCGAAACGTCGTCTTTGGCCACCACACATTGAGCAAGGCCGGTTCCATCTCTCATTTCGATAAATACCAGGCTGCCACTGCTTCGGTAATTATATACCCATCCTTTTAGGGTTACCTGGGTATCTACGTGGTTTGCAAGTTGGTTGATGTAAGTCATATACAATTAAGAATTAGTCAATTAAGAATGAATCATTCTTAATTGATCATTGAAAAATTGATTAATTGTCCTCTGGAGAAAGAACGGCCTCCATAAAGTGTTGTTGATCGAAGAAACTATGAGAAAACCGCTGAATATCCTCAGCACTTACCTCTTCAATGTTCTCTTCAAGCTCATCCAGCGTCACAAAGCGATTGAAATAAAGCTCGCTCTTCGCCAGTCTCATCATCCGGTTGCTGGTGTTTTCCTGGGAAAGCAACAGTTTTCCTTTCAACTGTGATTTTGCTTCTTCCAATTCTTTAGCTGGAATCTCTTCATTCCTGATTTTATCCAGTTCGTTCACCACCAATTCATGAACATGGTTTACATACTCTTTATCCGTTCCCACATATACACCCCAGATCCCAGAATCAGAATAGGATTGATTGAAGGATTGAATCGAATAGCAGTACCCATATTTCTCGCGCACATTTTGGTGTAAGCGTGAGCTCATTCCACTTCCAAGCACCGTATTTGCTAACAGAAGTTGGTATTTATCTTCGTGATCAAAATTTAGACCTCTTCTTCCAAGGATGTAATGGGTCTGTTCAATTGCTTTAGTGAGTTGTAGCTTTTCGGGGCTGAATGCATCAATAGGCTGATGTCCATTAACCACCTGATCACTCTGATTCGCTCCAAAATAGCCGCTTACGAGCTCAACTACCTTTTCATGGTCAACATGTCCGGCAACGGCTACTAAGAGGTTAGACGGCTTATAGCGATCCGCCATGTAATCGTATAAGTCCTGACGCTTGAAAGCCGAAACCGTGTTTTCGAATCCAAGAATAGGACGACCCAGAGCATGCCCTTCAAAAAGTTTGGAACTAAATTCCTCGAAGAGGTAGTCATCCGGAGAATCCCGGTACATCTTCATCTCTTCGATGACTACTTTCTTCTCCTTCTCAATTTCTTCTTCAGGAAAAGATGGGCTAAGCACCATATCGGACAAAACATCCAGTGCTCGCTCTAACTGATCGTCGACACAACGAGCATAATAACAGGTGTATTCAGAAGAAGTGAAGGCATTCAAATACCCTCCAACCGATTCCATACTTTGAGCAATATCGTAGGCTGACCTTGAATCAGTGCCTTTAAATAGCATGTGTTCCAGGAAGTGAGTAACTCCTGCCAACTCATCGCTTTCGTTGCGGGAACCTGTTTTTACCCAAATTCCTACTGAAATACTTTTAACGCTCTCGATGTTTTCGGTAACAATTCTAAGACCGTTTTGTAAGGTCGTTTTCTGTACCGAATCAATTTCTTTTAGATTTTCCATGATTGCTAAGATTCTCTTTGATTGGGAAAATAAAAAAAAGGCGCTTTCCATTACAGATCGCGCCTTTTAAAATGTTGTTTAACACTTAGCCTTCAGAAGGCGCTTCTCTTTCGATAAGTGCCTTTCTGGAAAGTCGAAGCTTTCCGCCGTGCTCAACTTTCAACAGCTTCACTTCCAGCTCATCACCAAGGCTGAGGTAGTCAGAAACTCTCTCTACCCTTTTGTGATCGATTTCGGAAATGTGAAGAAGCCCGTCTTTACCAGGAGCTACTTCAACAAAAGCACCGAAGTCTTTGATAGACTTCACAATACCTTTGTAAACCGCTCCTTCTTCAAGATGACCAACAATCATCTTGATACGATTTTTAGCGTCTTCTGCCTTGCTTAAGTCGTTCGCAGAGATTGTAATCTGACCTTTACCATTTGAGTCTTCTTCAATAATGATCTCAGTACCAGTTTCTCTTTGAAGAGTCTGAATTACTTTACCGCCAGGCCCGATTACCGCACCAATATCACTTCCATCAATCTCCATTTTAAGGAACTGAGGAGCATATTGAGAAATACTCTCTCTGGCTGAAGAAATGGTTTTAGCCATTTCGCCAAGAATGTGCAGACGGCCTGTATGCGCTTGCTCAAGGGCTTGCTCAATAATTTCAAAACTAATGCCCTGAACTTTCATATCCATCTGGCAAGCTGTGATTCCTTCTGAAGAACCTGCAGTTTTGAAGTCCATGTCACCCATGAAATCCTCTTCTCCGCGGATATCAGAAAGTACAACCGTCTTGTCTTCTCCTACAATCATACCCATTGCAATACCCGCTACAGGCTTTTTGAGAGGAACACCAGCATCCATAAGAGCCATTGAACCACCACACACAGAAGCCATAGAAGAGGAACCATTCGATTCAGTGATATCAGAGATAAGTCGAACTACATAACCGAACTCATCAAAAGTAGGCATCATCATTTTGAGAGCACGCTCTGCTAAATGACCATGACCGATTTCTCTACGCCCGGGACCTCTCATAAAACCAGCTTCACCTACAGAATATGGAGGGAAGTTGTAATGGAGCATAAACTGCTTTCCTTCCTGGCTGAATAAGGTGTCTACAGACTGCTCGTCTCTTTTGGTTCCAAGAGTTGCTGAAACCAATGCCTGAGTCTCTCCTCTGGTGAAGATAGAAGAACCGTGTGTTCTTGCAATGTATCCAACCTGTGTCCAGATATCGCGAATATCAACCGGAGTACGGCCGTCAATTCTTCGTTCTTTTTCAAGAATCATATTTCGAAGTGCATTCTTTTCAATGCTTCCGAGGATTTTCTTCGCTTCACTTAATTTGTCAGCAGCATCTTCGTCTTCTGCCCATGCTTCTTCAAGCTGAGTCATGGCTGCGTTTTTGGCTTCACGAATTTTGTCGTTGTACTCTTCTTTTCCAAGACCAATGTTTACGATCTCAATGATTTGAGCTTCTGCAGCACCTTTTACCTGTGCTTCTAAGTCTTCATCAACAGCTGGAGGTACAAACTCACGCTTTGGCTTTCCTAGCTCTTCGCGTAACTCATTCTGGAAATCACATAGCTTTTTAATGGCTTCATGAGCGGCTTTAATGGCATCAAGCATATCTTTTTCAGATATCTCATCCATTTCACCTTCCATCATCAAAATAGAGTCAGCTGAACCACCAACTACCATATCCATGTCGCTTTCTTTAAGCTCGGTTACGGTTGGGTTGATGATGAATTCGCCATTAACGCGTCCAACTCTTACTTCTCCCATCGGTCCATCAAATGGAACGTCAGAAAGGTGAAGGGCTAAGGAAGCTCCAAATCCACCTAATACATCACCATCATGCTCATCATCAGATGAAATCACAGAACTGATGATTTGAGTGTCGCAATAATATCCTTTTGGGAAAAGTGGTCTTAATGTTCTGTCAATTAATCGACTGGATAAAATCTCTTTTTCGTTTGATCGACCTTCTCTTTTCATAAATCCGCCAGGAAATCGTCCTGCTGCGGAAAAACTTTCTTTATGATCTACTGTAAGTGGGAAAAAGTCCTGACCTGGTTTAGGTTCTTTGGCACTAACCGCAGTACATAGTACCATGGTATCCCCCATTCTCACAACTACTGCACCGTCTGCTTGTTTGGCAATCCTTCCGGTTTCAACGGACAATACTTTGCCTGGTGCAAATTCAATACTTCTAAAATCTTCTTTCATTTATTTATTGTTTTATTTGTTTTCTGCTTTGTCCCCATCAATTAAGATTGGTTGGTTAGCTTTTAAAAAGAGATGGGGAGAATTGAAAAAGGCTCCGTAGAAGCTGGAGCCTTTAAATTATTTACGAATACCGAGTTCTTTGATAAGTTCTCTGTATTTCTGAATATCGTTTTTCATTAGGTAGTTAAGGAGACGTCGTCTTTTCCCAACGAGTTTTAATAAACCACGACGAGATGCGTGATCTTTTTGGTTTTCTTTGAGGTGCTCTGTTAGATGATTAATTCTATGAGTAAATAGTGCTATTTGTCCCTCAGTAGTACCAGTGTTGGCAGCGTCTCCGCCAAACTTCTTGAAAATATCTTTCTTTTCGTCTGCTGTAATGCTCATTACAATGTAGTTATAACTTTAAATCGATTTAAGACGCCAAAGATACGCTTTTTAGTGTAAAGCGACAATGGATTGGTATTATAAATTATTTATCTAAGCCCAACCGATCATTGCTATTTCAAAAGTGATCTTTGTACTTTGATCGTCCTCACTAATTTTTAACAAACACTCATGAATCGATACACAATACTCCTTCTCATTTTAGCTGTATTTATTGGCTGTAAAAGTAATTCCACAGGAAATGATGACGAGTCATCAGGAGTAATGAGAGACATTAGTTCTGCCCAACTAGTAAGTGAAATGGGTGCCGGATGGAATCTTGGAAATACCCTTGATGCTGTTGGAGAAAATGAAACGGTGTGGGGAAATCCATATACTTCAAAAGCCATGATCGATGCAGTGGCTGAACGAGGTTTTAAAACCCTCCGTCTTCCAGTCACATGGAAAAACCATATGGGCACAGCCCCGGACTACACCATTGATGAAGCCTGGTTAAACAGAGTTCAACAAGTAGTAGACTATGGTATCGATAATGATATGTATGTGATCATCAATATTCATCATGATGATTCCTGGATTATCCCCACCCTGGCAACACAGAACGAAGTAAGGAATCAACTAGACCTAGTTTGGACTCAGATTGCCAATCATTTCAAAGATTATGGTGACTTCCTCCTTTTCGAAACTCTCAATGAACCCCGTCACGAAGGAACTCCGGAAGAATGGACAGGCGGAACCGCTGAAGGCAGACAAGTGGTAAATCTTTACCAGCAGGTTTCTCTTGATGCAATCAGAGCTACAGGCGGAAATAATGCAGAGCGTCATGTACTGATTTCTACCTATGCGGCTTCTACTTACCAGCATGTACTGGATGAATATATTGTTCCGGATGATAACAGAATTATTATGTCACTTCATAATTACAATCCATGGGGCATGTTGAGTGGCAGTCAGACTACCTGGGGAAGCGCCAGCGATAGAGCTTCAATAGATGCCGACATGGCAAGAATTAATACCAGATTCATAGAGAATGGAATACCAATCGTATTAACAGAATGGGGTTCCAGTAACTTTGACAACATGGATGACCGATTGAGACATGCTGAATATTTTGTTAATTCAGCTAGTCAATATGGGATCAAAACCGTTTGGTGGGATGTGGGAGTTTATGAAAACTCATCAGGGTTAATGGATCGAAGAACCCTTCAATGGCCATTTGGAGAGTTAGCTGATACAATTATTGACGAAGCCGATTAATATTCTCTTTATCAGTTCAGGGAACCTGAGTTTTCTATTGAAATATAATGACCTCATAAAATCGAAACTGTACAGGTCCACAAATCAATAGAACTCATCATGAAACTATTCTTTCTTACCTCTACCCTTTTCTTACTCATATCCTGCAGTGGAAAAGAATCGAATGAAGATTTTCAGAAAGTATTAGTTCCCGAGTTTCAAATTATCCTGGATTCGGCACTGGTAGACGGTGCTATTTTAATCTACGATCTCGAACAAAACATCTACTATTCAAATGATTTTGAACGAGCTAAAAAAGGAAACTTACCAGCTTCAACCTTTAAAATACCCAATTCAATTATTGCCCTTGAAACAGGAGTAGTAGAAAACGACAGTACTCTTTTTAGATGGGATGGAGAAGAACGAGCAATGAGCATTTGGGAACAAGACCTGGTTTTTAGAGATGCCTTCCACTTTTCTTGTGTTCCTTGCTACCAGGAAATTGCCAGAGAAATTGGTGTTGAGCAAATGCGAAGCCATTTGGACAAATTCGATTATGGTAATATCACTGTTGATTCAAGTTCGATAGATATTTTTTGGCTTGTTGGGGAATCAAAAATTAACCAACTGGAACAAGTCGACTTTCTGAAAAAGTTTTATACATCTGAGCTTCCTATTTCCGGACGAACCAATATGTTAATGAGAGAACTGATGGTAATTGAAGAAACAGAAGAGTATACCATTAGTGGAAAAACGGGGTGGTCGATCAGAAATGGAAATAATAACGGCTGGTTTGTTGGATATATCGAGTTACCGGAGCAAACCTATTTCTTTGCCACCAATGTAGAACCTCAGGAGCAATTTGATATGGCAATGTTTTCAATGATTAGAAGAACCATTTCCTACAAGGCATTTGAGGTAATGAATATCATAGAAAAAGAATAGTAATTGATAGAAGAAGTGGTAATTCTTAATGGTCAAGAGATGAAGTCTCTTCAACTGCAACTTGGCAAATCAGCTAACCATCATTAATTCAATTGGCTAAAGTTTGGCAAGGAGCCTTTTTGCTTCTTGCTTATCTTTTTCCAGTTGAGCACTTAATTCTTTAGCTCCTTTGAATTTCCGTTCATCGCGAATACGGTCAATAAACTCCACCTGGATTGTCTTACCATAGATATTTTGGTCGAAATCGAAGATATGTGCCTCAAGCGTTTTATCCTCTCCTCCGAAAGTAGGTCGTATTCCAATGTTCATTACCCCACCATACCAGGTTTCATCAACACGAGCTTTAATCACATAGATACCATTCTTGGGAATTACCTTATCCTTATGCTGTGGTTGTAAATTGGCTGTAGGAAATCCTATGTGACGACCTCGTTCATCTCCATGAACAACAACTCCATTGAGCATATAGGGCCGACCCAATAATTCAGAAGCTCTAACCACATCTCCCTCATCCTGAATTTCGTTTCGGATAACCGTGCTACTAATTGTAGTATCTCCCATTTCACGCTTCGAAATCACCTGTACGTCAAAGTTCAATTCAGGAGCAAGTTTCTCCAGGGTTTCTATGGTACCGGAGCGGTCTTTTCCGAAATGATGATCATACCCAATTATGAATTCGCAGATACCAACTTTTTCATGGATGATATCTTTAACAAACTCCTCGGAGCTCAAGAGAGAGAAATCACGAGTAAATGGAATCACGAGCAAGACGTCAATCCCAAAGCCTGCCAGGATCTCAGCCCTTTCCTCTAATGAGGTCAAAAGCTTTATGCTTTCTCTTTTAGGACTAATAATGGTTCTGGGATGAGGATCGAAGGTTACTACCACACTTCGGGCACTTCGTTCTTTTGCCTTATGTACTACCGCTTCCATTAACGCCCTATGGCCCTCATGAACTCCATCAAAAGTACCTACTGTAACCACTGTATCGGGGTTTTGATCGATATCCTTTAGGTGAACCAGTTTAGCCATCTGTTCTCATCAATGAGTTAATTTCATGGGGTGTAAAAGAATCATTAGAGGAATACAAACCAATTGCAGTACGTTCCAGAGCCGATAAATAGGCTCGTGAATCTAAGGCCAAACCCAGGTCATGGGCAATCGAACGAATATAAGTCCCTTTGCTGCATGTAATCTTCAATCTAAGTTTTGGAGCTTCAAAATTTAGAATTTCAATTTCATAAATAGTTACAGGCCTGGCCTCTAATTCTATTTCCTTTCCCCTTCTGGCAAGTTCATATAACTTCTTACCATCTCGCTTTAGTGCAGAGTACATAGGCGGTACCTGCTGAATCTCTCCACTAAACTTTTCTTTTAATATCGATTCAATGTCCTCCAAAGTGATATGCTCAAAAGGAGCTTCTTCATTCACTTCTGATTCTCCATCATAACTTGGAGTCGAACCGCCAAATGTAATCTCTCCTATATAGGTTTTGGGCATCTCCTGTATTTGAGAAATGGATTTGGTTGCCTTACCTGCACAAAGAATTAGAAGACCAGTAGCAGCGGGGTCAAGGGTGCCCGCATGCCCTACTTTTTTGGTACCTAGTCTTCCCCTGATGTATTTAACCGCATCAAAACTAGTCCAATCTTTTTCCTTGTAAACCAGTACGATTGCACCGGTACTAAAATCAATATCCTGATGAGGAGGGTTTTTCTTAGAGAAAACAGGAATTGATTCGATAGGAAGTGGCTTCGCCATTATTCCTCAGAATCTTCAGTTGGTGCTTTAGGCTGACTATCTACTTTCTTGAACAACTCTTCCATCTTGTTAACATACTCAGAAGTATCGTCCGCATAGAAATGAAGTTCAGGGATTTTTCGAACCTGGTTTCGAATTTTTCCCGCTAACTTGTGACGAATAGCCGGAACTTGCTCATCAATGAATTCATACACTACCTGGTCGTCTCTTCCGGGGGCAAATACACTCAGGTAAACTTTTGCTATTGATAGATCAGGGGTAACACGTACATTGGTTACCGTTACAAAGGTCCCTTCTGGTTGAAATTCTCTCTGGATGATTTCACCAATGTCTTTTTTAAGTAATGCGCCTAATCGCTCTACTCTAAAGCTCATGATGTGTTAAAAAACAGTTTTAGTTTATGTCTTCGAGGGTACGCTTCTCTTCGGTGATCTTGTAGCTCTCGAAGGAATCGCCAACTTTAATGTCGTTGTAATTCTGAATTGAGATACCACACTCATAACCCGAAGCCACTTCTTTTACGTCGTCTTTGAAACGTTTCAATGCTCCAATAGCGCCATCATAGATTACCACGCCTTCACGGATAATTCGAATAGGATTATTTCTATCAATCTTACCTTCAGAAACATAACATCCCGCGATAGTACCAACCTTAGATACTTTAAAGATTTCCCGAACATCCACAATACCCATGAGCTGTTCCTTAAGCTCAGGTGATAGAAGTCCTTCAAGAGCATCTTTTACTTCATCAACTGCATCATAAATTACGCTGAATAATCGGATATCAATTTCTTCCGTTTCAGCAAGCTTTCTAGCTTGTGCAGTAGGACGTACCTGGAAACCGATAATAATGGCATCAGAAGCTGAGGCCAAAAGTACATCTGATTCGGAGATAGCACCCGCACCAGTATGAATAATGTTTACAGCAACCTCATCCGTACTGATTTTCTGAAGAGAACCAGAAAGTGCCTCTATAGAACCATCCACATCCGCTTTTATAATAATATTCAATTCAGAAACTTCACCAAGAGCAAGTCTTCTTGATAGATCATCAAGAGTCATATGCTTGGTTTTTCTAAGCGCTTGTTCTCTACGGATCTGTTGACGTTGATTTGCTACTTCTTTAGCCGTTTTCTCATCAATAGCTACTACCACTTTGTCACCAGCCTGAGGCATTTCGTCAAAACCTGTTAACTGTACCGGAGTAGCGGGTCCAGCATCTTTGATACGCTTTCCAAGGTCGTTCTCCATAGCACGCACACGTCCGAAACATGGGCCTGCTACAAAAGCATCCCCCACATTCAGGGTACCATTCTGGATAAGGATATTGGCAACAATACCTTTTCCTTTATCAAGTCGTGCTTCCAATACTACACCATCGGCACGACGATCAGGATTAGCTCTAAGATCAAGCAATTCTGCTTCGATCAATACTTTTTCAAGCAGGTCATCAATCCCCATTCCTGTTTTTGCAGAAACAAGTGCAAATTGAGTAGTACCACCCCACTCCTCTACAATTACATCGTGGTCAGAAAGCTGTTGTTTAATCTTGTCAGGAGTAGCTCCTTCCTTATCCATCTTATTGATAGCTACTACAATTGGTACACCCGCTGCCTTAGCGTGATTAATCGCCTCAATAGTTTGAGGCATTACAGAATCATCAGCTGCTACAACAAGGATTACAATATCGGTAGCCTGGGCTCCACGAGAACGCATTGCTGTAAAGGCCTCGTGACCTGGAGTATCGAGGAAAGTAATTTTCTTATCGGCATGTACTACTTCATATGCACCCACGTGCTGGGTAATACCTCCGGCTTCACCTTCTGCTACTCTAGCTTCACGGATATAATCAAGAAGAGAGGTTTTACCATGGTCAACGTGTCCCATTACTGTAATAATTGGAGCACGTGGTTTAAGATCTTCTTCAGAATCTTCCTCAACAACGAGTTCTTCAACAAGTTCTTCGGCGTCAATGAATTTCACTTCTTTACCAAACTCACTGGCTACCAATTCAATAGTACCTGCATCAAGTCGCTGATTGATAGTTATCATCAGCCCAATACTCATACAGGCAGAAATAATATCATTTACCCCAACTTCCAGTTCTTCAGCGAGGTCATTAGCTGTAATGAACTCAGTGACTTCAATGGAGCCTGAATCCATGTCCTGCATTTCTTGCTGAAGCAACTGCTCTTCTTCACGCTCTTCTTTACGTTGACGTCTGCGCTTTCCACGCTTGCTTCCTACCGTGCTATTACCCTGCATCTTTTTGAGGGTTTCGCGCATCATACGATCAACATCTACCACATCAACCTCAGCCTTAGGCTTAGCTTTAGGCTTGTCTTTTTTATTGGTAGGTTTCTTTTTCTGATCTTTTTGATTAGAGGTCGTTGTCTGCTTTTTCTTATCCCCTTCCTGATCAAATCCTGGTTGATCTTTTTTGCGCTTGCGCTTCTTTCTTACTTTTGAACCAGAAGTAAGATCGTTTGTAAATGCAGTTTTACCAAGTACTTTAGTCCCCTTTAATTGTTGGGCTCTACCTCTAATGGTAGCATTTTCGGCTACATCTTCTTCTGAATCATCAGCTTCTACTTCTGCTTCCGCTTCTTCGACTTCTTCTTCCTCAACAACCGCATCCTCAACTTGTTCCGCTTCCTCAGCTTCTACTTCTTCAGAAACTACTTCTTCAACTTCAGGCTCTGGTTCCGGTTCTGATTCAGGCTCAGGCTCTGGTTCAGATTCGAGCACTGGTTCTGGTTCTGACTCAGGTTCTAATTCTACAGTCGGCTCCTCTACTTGTTCAGCAACTGGCTCTTCGTCAGAAATAGGTTCTAAACCGCCGATTAGATCATCTTCAATAGCCCCTGCACCAGATTCATCCATTGGTTCAAGAGCATCCATCGGTTCCAGTATGTTATCTAACGTAATGCTTTCATTACGTTGGTTCATCATATGGCTACGACGACTTTCGTACTCCTCTTTAGCCCTTTCATGGTCCTGGCTTTTGGCTTTGTCTTCACCATATACCCCATCCAGCATGTCATACATTTCGGGGGTTATTTTAAAGTTTGGCCGATTGGCCGCAGTAAACCCATTATCTGCCAGAGTGTCTACAATTGATTGCGTTGACACGTTGAACTCTGAGGCAACTTTAAATAAAGGTTTCGGTCTACTTATGGGCATATTTAATTATTGGATTACGCTCTGAAACTAAAGAATTTTGCTTGTAATTGCTTATTACCCTTCCTCGTCGAACTCGAAGGCAATTACGTTTATAATTTTGCTGGCAAGTTCTAAATCAATCTCGCCATTAGTTCTACTTACGATCTCATCAGCTGAAAGCTCAAGTACTGAACGTGCAGTATCACATCCGATATCATGTAATCGTTGGATATTTTCTGCACCAAAATCTTCTTCGAACTCCGCCAGATCAATATCATCTTCTTCTTCTACTTCACGATAAACATCAATCTCGGACTCAGCCAATCGGGAAGCCAGACGAATATTCACTCCGCCTTTACCAATAGCTTTCGAAACTTCATCAGCAGGAACAAGCACGTTTGCTTTGCTTCCATCTTCGCTTAACTCAACTTTCATCACTTCAGCAGGTTGAAGAGCTCGTTTGATAAACTCGATTTTATCTTCTGTGTAGTTAATAACGTCGATATTCTCGTTCTGAAGCTCACGAACAATCGCATGGATACGAATACCTTTCATACCAACACAAGCTCCAACTGGGTCAACACGCTCATCATGTGAAAGCACTGCTACTTTTGAACGATCACCAGGAGCACGTGCTATTTTTACCAATTCGATGATACCATCAAATACTTCAGGAATTTCATTTTCAAATAAACGCTCAAGAAACAATTCAGAAGTTCTTGAAATAATGACCGTAGGGTTTCCATTTCTCATGTGCACCCCAATCACTACCGCTCGAATGGTATCTCCTTTTCGGTATCGATCTTTGTAAATCTGTTCGTTTTTTGGAAGGAGTAATTCAACTCCATTATGATTCACAAGAATGTCTTTGTTGTGACGAACCTGGTATACATCTCCGAGGATGATTTCACCTACTCGATCGCTATAGTCTTCGTAAATATTATCTTTTTCGATCTCGCGAATACGCTGGGCCAATTGCTGACGTGCCATCATTACCGCACGGCGACCGAAATCAAGAATTTGCACTTCCTGTGCCAGTTCATCATAAAGCTCAATATCCGGATCAATTTTTTGAGCATTCTCAAGAGTAATTTCTGCAACAGGATCAGAAAGTTCTTCTTTAGGCACTACTTCCTGAACATGAAGAATCTGTATTTCACCCCTGTCAGCATTTAAGATTACCTCAAAAGCATCGTCTGTTTCATATTTCTTCCGAATCATAGTCCGGAATACATCTTCCAGAATGGATAACAGTAAATCTCTATCAATGCCTTTTTCCTTAGCAATCTCGGCAAATGAGGAGATAATTTGTTTTGATAATTCGTTTTGCATTGGGTATGCCTATTTAATTACTGGGATGATTTTTGCTTCAATAATGGATTCAAAGGAAACAGGAGTTTCACTACCTCCGTGTGATAGAGTTACTTCCTCTTCATTTACCGCCGAGATAACTCCTTCTACTTTCTCTACTTCCTGGTCCTGATTTCTGAATCTTACTTTAAGTGTACGATCTATATTCTTTTTGTATTGACGTCGATCAGTCAAAGGCCGACTTAAACCTGGTGAAGAAACATTTAGTCGATATTTATCTCCAAGCAATTCATGAGCATCTACTAAAAAGCCTAATTCCCGGCTTATTTCTGCGCACTCATCAATATTTACGGCTTTCTCTTCTCCATCAAGATATACCCATACTTCCGTACCGCCGCCTGTCTTCAGCTCTACGTCTACGAGAAATAGCTCTTTCTCCTCCGCTAAAGGAGCAACTAATTCTTTAATAGTTTCGGTTACGTCTGGTGTCATACCTTGATTTTAAAAACAAAAAAAAGTGAGTGCCTTCCCGACGCTCACTGAGCCCCAAAGGTAGGTGTATTTCCCTAAAATTTCAATGAATTTGAAGGGATTTGTTTTGGATGATTATGATCCCATTACTTGTTATCTCGATGGGCTTCGGGAGGACCAATTCGAATGGCACCTGAGTAAAAATCTTTTTCAACACTTTTGGTTGTCATTTTATATCATCCGGCAACTTTACAATAGACTAACTAACTATGCGCCTGACTAATCTGCTACTTCCTGCCCTTCTCTTTTCTGTGCTCTTTACAACTTTTTCTACTGCACAGGTTGTGCCTCCATCCTCTGTTGAACATATGGAGAATTCAATCGAGCAACGAGCTGAATTAAGAGCTAATTCTATTTTTAATGACTACCCAATGAGAAGTGTGGGCCCGGTAGTAATGAGTGGTAGAATAACTGATATAGCTGTTCATCCTGAAAATGCGCGAGTTTTTTATATCGGACTTGGATCTGGTGGTGTATTTAAAACTACAAATAGCGGGAATACATTTGTTCCTGTTTTTGATCACCAGGATGGCGCGTTAGGAGTTGGAGATTTAAACATCTCATCTGCCAACCCCGATATCGTTTGGATTGGTACAGGTGAAAACAACAGTAGTCGTTCAACCTATGCAGGAACCGGAGTATATAAAAGCATGGATGGCGGCGATACCTGGGAGTTTTCGGGGTTACGAGGTTCTCAACATATAGGAAAAATTATAAGTCACCCTACTGATGAAAACACGGTATGGGTAGCCAGTATAGGAGCCCTCTATAGTTCAAATTCTGAACGCGGGGTATTTAAGAGTACAGATGGCGGTGAAACATGGAATAGAACCTTGTTTATTAATGATAGTACTGGTGTGATTGATCTCATTATACATCCGACTAACCCTGATGTCTTATGGGCTACTTCGTGGGAAAGAGATAGAAAGGCCTGGAATTTTAAAGAAGGTGGGGTTGCTTCTGCTCTTTATAAAAGTACAGATGGTGGAGAAACGTGGAATAAAATCACTGAAGGATTACCAGCCGGAGAACATGTGGGCAGAATAGGTATCGACGTAAGTCAATCTAATCCAGATATACTTTATGCTTTTTTAGATAATCAATTTGAAACTAAAACAGAACGCGATGCTTCTGAAGGGCTAAGTCAGACAGACTTCCTGGAAATGAGTAAACGAAGTTTTCTAAGGTTGGACAACAAAGAGCTTAATCAATATCTACGATCGAATCGCTTTCCGACTGAATACACTGCGGCATCAGTAAAAGCAGATATTGAAATGGATAAATACCAGCCCAGAGCGCTAGCTGATTATCTTGGAGATGCTAATGCTGCATTATTCAACACAAGCATTAAAGGATTGGAGATATATCGATCTGAAGATGGCGGTGAAAGCTGGGAGCTAGCGAATAGCTACCCCTTAAATGGAGTAGTGTTCACCTATGGGTATTATTTTGGAGAGGTTAGAGTTGATCCTAACGATCCGGAAACGGTGTACACTTTTGGAGTTCCTTTTTTGAAATCCACGGATGGTGGTAAGACATGGGAACAAAAAGCGAGAAACCAATCAGTTCATGTCGATCACCATGCGCTATGGATTAATCCGAATGACTCTGAACATATTCTTCTGGGTAATGATGGTGGCCTTTATGAGAGTCATGACGGTGGCGAAAATTTCATCCACCACAATACCATCGCTGCTGGTCAATTTTATACGGTTAATGTAGACATGGAAGAGCCTTATAACATTTATGGAGGTCTTCAGGATAATGGAACATTTAAAGGACCTTCTACCTCAACCGGAAATCGTGAACGTCCATGGACTCGTATCGGAGGCGGAGATGGAATGCATGTAGCTCCAAACCCAGAAAATCCTGATATCGTTTATGTTGGGTTTCAGTATGGCAATTATACAAGGCGAGATTTAGCAAATAGTGAGAATATGAGAATTACTCCTGTTCATAAACTTGGAGAACCTCGATACCGCTATAACTGGAATACCCCGGTAAATATGAGCTGGCACAATCCTGACATTATCTATTTTGGTTCTCAGCGTCTTAACAGGTCATTTAATGAAGGAAAGGACTGGCAGGCAATTAGTCCGGATTTAACTCATGATTTACCTAATGGAAATGTACCCTACTCTACCTTAACAACTATTGCTGAATCTCCCCTTTCGTTCGATGTAATTTGGGCAGGAAGTGATGATGGCATGATCCATGTTACCACTGATGGCGGAACAAGCTGGAGCAGAGTATCCGATAATCTTCCGCAACGAAGATGGATCAGTGAAATCCATGCCTCAGCTTATGATGAAGCAACCGCTTATGTCTCTTTAAATGGATACCGGTGGGATGAGTTTACTACCTACTTGTACAAAACTACTGATTACGGGAAAACGTGGACTTCAGTGAAAGGAAACCTTCCGGATGAAGTGGCAAATGTAATCATCCAGGATCCGGTTAATCCTTCTATCTTGTATGCTGGTATGGATTTTGGAAGCTACGTCAGCTTTGATGATGGTAACGAATGGCATTATCTAACGAACATGCCTAATGTGGCTTCCTATGATATGATTGTTCATCCAAGAGATCTGGAGCTAGTAGTTGCTACTCATGGTCGCAGTATGTGGGTGATGGATGTAAAACCACTTCACCAGGTTGCAGATAGACTTGATGAGGGAATTACGGCAATCAAACCTGGATCTATTCGTCAATCCAGATTCTGGGGAATGCAAACGGCACAATGGAGACAGCGTTCAATGCCTAATGTAGAGTTGATCTATTTCCTGGAAAATAAACGCGGTGAGCAAGCGGTAACCGTTACAGTAAAAGACACAGAAGGAACCGAAATTACTTCTTTCGAAACTTCAGGAAATTATGGATTCAATACTTATAATTGGAACCTCGTTACTGAAGAGACCGACGAAGGATTTACCTTCCTTGACAAAGGTAAGTATACACTAGAATTTAGAACCGGAAGAAATACCCATGAGGTACCATTTGAGATTAGGTAATTTATTTTTCACCCTTTTTCTTTTAAGCTTTTTTGTAGGATGTGAATCCGAAAAAAAAGAAACTAGCCAAACAGAGAACAAAGGACGCGAAGTCATTCCTGAAAGCGAGCTAACTTTCTTAAATGAAAGTGGCGAGCCGATAACTACATTGAAAATAGCCCTGGCTGACGAACCTCTTGAACGAAATCAAGGGCTCATGGATGTTCGGTCTATGCCTGAAGATACTGGTATGCTTTTTATCTTCGATGTAGAAACTCCTCAAAGCTTTTGGATGGCTAATACCCCTCTCCCACTAGATATTATGTATGTGAATAGTGATAGTGTGATTGTGAGAATCTATCAAAACACTACCCCGTTTTCTCAAACCACGCT
The DNA here is from genome assembly GCA_965242845.1 of Balneolaceae bacterium. Classification (GTDB taxonomy): domain Bacteria; phylum Bacteroidota; class Rhodothermia; order Balneolales; family Balneolaceae; genus RHLJ01. Next base: position 1,509,676 of record CBDETC010000003.1, on the reverse strand, counting down.
TCCGTCTGAAGCTCCAGCTCTGTATGTGGTAGAGACCAATGGAGGCTATTCTATAACACATGGAATAACAGAAGGAATGCGTATCAGGTTCTAGGCTTAGCTGAGAATTTTTATCTCTTTTAGTTATTCCAGCTTTTGAGTTTCTTTGTCTGATAAGACAAGAAAAAGAACTATGAAACTCACTCTATTACCTCTCCTGGCCATTGCTATATTCGTGTCCCCGGGTTTAGCACAACCAACAATCTTAGACGAGCGCATCTCCCTGCGATCAGTTACTGATTTGCCGTCGAATACTGTCCGACTAAAGTATAACCCCGTAAATGAAACCCTTTATTTCTCCACCATCAACGGAAGTATTTATAGTGTAGATATCCAATCCGGAAATAAGTCACAGCTTTCATTTGCTCAGGCTCATAATCTTGAGGATGTACAAGGTTTCGATATCTCAAATGATGGTAAGTTTTATATAGTTGGCAATATCAAAGACGATAATGATTTCACTAATACTGCCATTATAATGCGCGGGACATTAGATGGATCAACTATTACCTGGGAAACCGTTGCGGAAACTGAACCTTATCCCCTTAGCAATACCTTCTTTGATCATATCATGAATGGAATTGTGGTAAGTGCAGACAATAGCACTTTGTATATCAATAGTGGATCCCGGACCGACCATGGGGAAGTGCACTCAGTAGATGGCAGGTATCCTGATCTAAGAGAAACAGCACTTACTGCCAAAATTCTCAGAATCCCCGCAGATGCTACTGATCTTTATTTGCGAGATGATTTAGATAGTTTAAATGCAGGCGGATACATTTTTGCAGAGGGAATTAGAAACACATTCAGCCTCGCTTTTGACAAAGATGGTAACCTTTTTGGTCCGGATAATGCTGGAGAACGTGATGATCCAGGCGAATTTAATTGGATTCAGGAAGGCAACCATTACGGTTTTCCATGGAGAGTAGGTGGAAATGATACTCCAATGCAATTTGAAGGCTATGATCCGGATTCAGATGTCATGCTTCAACCGGAAACCAATGCCTATCAATTTGGTTTTTTCTACAACGACCCAGATTACCCGGAACCACCTGAAGGCGTTACTTTTACCGAACCTGTTTTGAATTATGGTCCTGATGGAGTTATGTATCGTGACCCTGAAACGGATACTATTAAAGACGCCGCCGAACAGGATACTGCGATTAGCTCTTTTACAGCACATCGTTCCATGTTGGCTCTAGTATTTGATACTGAATCAGCTTTAGGAGCTGAATTTACAAATGATGGATTTTCTATGGCTTTCTCTGGTGGAAATGATAACGGCTTTTTTCTCAGGTGGATGGATGACCCTGGAAAAGATCTGCTTCATATGGAACTTACCCAGGTTGATGATGCATATGAAATGACTACAACCCGAATCGCAATGGATTTTATCAGCCCTATTGACGCTGAAATCATTGGAAATAAGATTTATATAGCCGAATATCGAAACGATTCTTGGCTTAATGTTGGAGCTGATACAAGGATATGGGAATTAACCTTCCCTTCTAATTCCACTAATAGCGAAGATGAGCAGGACACCCCTTCTAACTTCACCTTGTATCAAAATTACCCAAACCCATTCAATCCATCTACCACTCTCCGGTTCGATTTATTGGTTCCTGGTCATGTAGAACTTACCGTAACTGATCTTTCGGGAAGGAAAATCCAAACCCTGATTGACCAGCCTATGAGTGCTCAAAATCATTCGGTTCGTTTTGATGCTACCGGTCTTTCATCAGGAGTTTACCTGTACTCACTTAGAGTGAATGATGTGCTAATCAGCACCCAGAAAATGGTGTTGGTGAAATAGTTTCTAGTGGTGTCATCCTGAGCATACCTGCGAAGGATCAGCTTACGAATAAAATGGACGATCCTTTGGAAGTGTCCCCAGAATGACCCTTTATAAAAACCTAAACAGTTTCCTCTTCGGAGTATTCAAAGAGAAAGTCCATCGCTCTTGATACATTCTCTTTAGAACCAACGAAAATAGGAGTTCGTTGATGGATAGCTTCCGGTTCAATCTCCATGATTCTCTTAACACCATCTGTTGCCATTCCTCCTGCCTGTTCGATAATAAAGCTCAATGGATTGCATTCATACATAAGGCGTAGCTTCCCTTGTGGATACCTTTTACTGTGTGGATAAATAAAGATACCTCCCTTTATGAGAGTTCTATGTATGTCTGCAACCATTGAGCCTATGTATCGAGCTGAATAGGGTCGTCCAGTTTCGGGGTCCTCTTCCTGGCAAAATTTTATGTATCTCTTTAGACCTGGGTCCCATGAATTATAGCTTCCTTCATTAATACTATAAATAGTACCATGTTCGGGGATGCGGATATTTCGATCAGACAAAATGAACTCCCCAATGCTTGGATCTAAAGTAAATAACGAAACGCCAAGACCTGTAGTGTAAGCCAAAGTAGTACTAGAGCCATAAAGTACATACCCAGCAGCAACCTGCCTTGTACCCGGTTGAAGAGCGTCGTCTTCTATTACCGTAGGATCAAATCGAGCCTCCCGCATATAAATTGAAAAAATGGAGCCAATGGAAACATTTACATCTATGTTTGAGGAACCATCTAGCGGGTCTAGATATACGATGTACTTGCCTCCCTGGCTCCTAAGTCTTACAATGCCATCATTCTCTTCAGAAATTACCATGCAGGTTATTGAAGATCGCTCCAGGGCAGAAATCAACTGCTGATCTGCAAAAGTGTCCAATTTCTTAACATCCTCTCCATGCACATTGGTTGAACCATCATTTCCAAGAATATTAGTGATTCCTGCTTTGTTTACTTCTCGTGAAATTATCTTTGAAGCTAGCCCAAGATCCCGAAGTAATTGCGATAGCTCACCTGTAGCACCCGGGAATCGATTTTGAGACTGGATTATGAATTCTTCGAGGGTTACCAAACGTTGATTTTCAATAAAACTCATAAATAGAAAAGAATTTGGAAGCGCTTTTCCAATGAATATAAGAATGTTTTGAACAGAAGTAAGCTTTTCGTGAAAATTTTTTTCACCAAATCAATTGACTAAATCAAAAACTTTCTTGGCTTCTTTTTTTAACTCTGAAAGTGCCCCATTATTACTAATAACAAAGTCCGAAAGACTTCTATAATTTTCATAATCTGGTTGTTTTCCTATCCGGTCTTTGATCTTTTCTTCATCAGAATTATCTCTAGCTATGGCTCTCTTTATGCGTAGCTGTTCATTAGATAGAACAAGAACTACATAATCTAAATTTTCTGGTCTTCCATTCTGTAATAAAATAGCTGCCTCCTTCACGAAAAGGGTAATACCTTTCTTTCTTTTCTCCTCAGCTAACTCGTCCGAAGCTTTCCATAAAATCGGATGGACCAGGGCATTTAAAGCTCCCACCCTGCCTTTGTGAAAAGCTTCCTGTGCCAGATGGCTACGGTTTAACTCTCCATTTTTGAAATAGGATTCGCTACCAAATTCCTGCTTTATAGAGGAGATCAGTTTTGCATCAGTAACCATGAGCTCTTTGGCTAAATCGTCCATGTAAAGCACATAGGCTCCTAATTCCTCCCACACCTTGCATACCGTGGTTTTACCCGAGCCAATCCCTCCAGTAATTCCAACTTTAATCATGGGTGTTTTTATTGCTGATTCTCGGTAGAAATTAAAAGTAGAAATGCTTTGATAAACTCATCAAGATCGCCATCCATCACAGCACTTACATTGGATGTTTCATGATTGGTTCGATGATCTTTCACCCTTTGATCATCAAATACATAGCTCCTGATCTGCGAACCCCACTCATTCTTACCTTTAGATCCTTCTAGACGAGCTTTTTCTGCTTCCTGTATTTCTTTCTCAAGCTCATAAATCCTGGACTTAAGCAGAATCATGGCTTTTTCTCTGTTTTGAAGCTGAGATCGTTCCTGCTGGCATTCTGCTACTACTCGCTGTTCACTTCCATCAGAGAGTTTGCCAGTCCATACCAAACGAACCCCGGTCTCTACTTTGTTTACGTTCTGACCTCCAGCTCCACTGGAATGGAAGCGTTGAAGCTCAACCTCGCTTTCGTTGATATTCACTTCGATAGTATCGTCGATAAGCGGAGATACAAAAACTGAGCAAAAAGAGGTATGTCTTCGAGCGTTGCTATCAAATGGAGAAACTCGTACCAGTCGATGTACTCCACTTTCAGCTTTTAGAAAGCCGTATGCATTGGTGCCCTGCACTTCAATAGTAGCACTCTTTAATCCAGCTACTTCTCCGTCCTGATAATCAATTACTGATACTTTGAATCCACTTCTTTCAGCCCATCTTGTGTACATCCTGTACAACATTTCCGCCCAATCCTGACTTTCGGTTCCTCCTGCCCCAGGATTAAAGTTAACCACCGCATCGCGATGATCATCAGAACCTTTGAGCATATTTCTCAGCTCTAAATTTTCAAGACCTTTTTTGAGTTTTTGATATTCTTCCTGCAACTCATCGTCTACGCTCTCCCCCATTTCAAGAAATTCGAGAAACACGTTAATACTCTCTCTAAGAGTATTTAAGTCATCCCATGCTCCTACAAGACTCTTTTCATTGTCCAGGTCTTTCATAACCGCCTGGGCCTGAGCAGGATCACTCCAGAATTCAGGATTCTGAGTCTGCTCTGTTAATTCAATAATCCTGACTTTACGCTTATCGTAGTCAAAGATACCTCCTGAGCGCGTCTAACCGCTCATAATCATCCTGCAGATGATCTTTATTAATAGCCATAAATAGATTTAATGATGATAGTTATTTGGTTGATCTGCCCAGTAAAATACCAATTACAATACCCGCCGCCAATGCAATTCCCAGACCTTGTTCCGGATTAGCACGCACATATCTACGTGCATTTCTATATTCATGCCGAAGTTCAATTTCGAGACGGTCTTTCTCATCTTTTAACCGGTCAATTACTTCATCAAACTTTTGTTCTACTTTATCCTGTACAACTTCTGAAGCTTCATTTACTGATTTTCCAATTTTCTTCTGAACTTCTTCTATTTTTGTTGAACTCATAACACTCTTAGTTTATAGATTCTGATTAGGAGAACATCTCCTATAATTTAAAAGATTTTAGACTCAGTATAGTTTTTGTTTTTCTAAATGGCGATTTCTTTATCCAGTATTTGGTTTAATTACATTCATTCCAATTTCCTGCTATATAATACCTGTTGGGAAGATTCTGATGTAGATCGTCATCTGCTTAACATTAATGAAGAGTCCCGGGTATTAGCAATTACAAGCGCTGGGTGTAATGTACTTAACTATCTAATCGATGAACCCGAGTCAATACATTGCATTGATATCAATCCGAAACAAACGGCTTTATTAGAGTTAAAAACTGCTCTCATTGCGCAGGGTGAATACGATAAATTCTGGGCGTTTTTTGGGGAAGGGAAGTCTGTTGATTACCGATCCATTTTCGAGAAACTAAAACATCATCTTTCCCCTCCTTCTCGGAAGTTTTGGGAAGCTAATATCGAATGCTTTTCTCCAAATGGAAAAGGCTTCTTTTATACAGGAGGAGCTGGATTATTTGCACAGTTTCTAAATCATATCCTCAACAGAAAGGGCATTTCCGATACGGTAAGGATGTTAATTCTAGAACCATCGAAAAAAGAACGAGAAGAACTATTCGCTTCCATTGAGCATAAACTTTGGGATGGCTTCGATAAGAGAATATGGAAGACTCCACTTATACTCAGTCTTGTTGGGGTACCCAAAGCACAAGTTTCCGCTATAAAAGATATCAATGCTTTCATGAAGAAAGCGCTAAGACACGTATTTGTTGAGCAAACTCCAATTAACAATCCATTTTGGAGAGTCTATATTGAAGGGGCTTATTCTAAAGATTGCTGCCCTGATTATCTCAAAGAAGAGAACTTTGAAGTAATTCGTCAAAAACTGAATAGGTTGAATGTTTCAACCAAGGGTATTGACGATTTCTTAGCGCATACCAAAAAACAATTTAATCAGGTTGTTTTGTTGGATTATATGGATTGGTTGACCGGAGATAAACTCAGTGAACTCTCGCGGGTTTGGGAATTACTGCTAAAGCGAACTGAATCTAATAGCAGCATACTTTTTAGAACCGCTCATTCGGATATTAACTTTCTGCCTGATTTCGTAAAAGACCGTGTTGATATCAGACAAATAGACCAAAATTGGGTCCTTCAAAATGATAAAGTTGGTACATATTCTGGAACCTATTTGGGTACAATCCGATGATCCCAAAAACCATTGAAACCTATTATCGATTTCATGCCCCGTTCTACAATTCAACGCGATGGGCTTTTTTATTTGGCAGAAATGCACTTGAAGGATTCTTCCCTCCACTTCCTGAAAAACCAACAATACTTGATTTGGGATGTGGAACTGGTAAACACTTTTATGATCTATTGAATAAATATCCTGGGGCTAAAATTTATGCACTAGATCAATCAAGGGAGATGCTTGAGCAGGCGGATAAAAATCTACTCGATAGAATCCAATTCAAAAATGAGGGGTATAGCGCTTCAAGTTTTGACGAAGGAAAGTTTGACCTGATTTTATGTTCATATTCTATGAGTATGATGGCTGAAATAGAGGATAAAATGAGATCGATCAAATTACATTTAAAGCCCGGTGCATATGTATTAGTAGTTGATTTCGATACCACTCCTTTTACCTGGTTTGAAAAATGGATGAAAAAAAATCATGTTCATTTTGATCACTTACTTTTTCGTAAGTTGAAGGAGTCTTTTAAGACGGAACGAAGTATATCGAAATCAGCTTATTTTGGGTTGTACAGATATAGTTCTTTTGTTGGTAGGAATGAATGAAAGTTATTAGAATAATTTCGGGTGGACAGACAGGTACAGATCAGGCAGCACTTCAGGCAGCCATAGATAAGGGTATTGAGCATGGAGGGTGGTGCCCTCCTGGAAGAATATCAGAAGCAGGCATAATACCTGAACATTTTGATCTAAAAGAAACACCGGAAGACAGACATAGTTATGCTCCAAGAATTCCTTGTTCGCAAAGAACGATATGGAACGTACGTGATGCTGATGCTTTGTTAATTTTCCTTCCTCAAAATAGATTTGATGTAGGAACTCAACTCTCCATCCATGTTTCCAAAAAAATGGCGAAGGAATACATTGTAATAGATCCAGCTGATGGAACAGCTTTACAGCAAGTAAAAAAGTGGTTAACAGATATTGATGGAGAGACACTTAACGTAAGTGGCCCTAGTGAAAGTAAATATCCGGGTATCTATGAAAAAGTATATGCTCTGATTAGTGAATTGTGATCATTACTTGATCAACATCATTTTCCTGGTTTGAGCAAAGTTCTTCGTACTTAACCGATACAAATACTTTCCTGAGGAAAGCTGTGAAGCATTAAACTGTATGCTATGCCAGCCAGCCTCCATTCTCCTGTTACTAATAAGTGTACTCACCCGCTACCCAAGCATATTATATACATTGAGAGTCACTTCAGAAGCCTCGGAAGTCCAAAACCTATCGTTGAAGCAGGATTAAAGGGATAAGGATAGCTTCGGGCGAGATTAACTCTAACCCTCAACCAACTGGTCTTTATATTGTAATTCGTAGAGTTTTTTATAGATACCACCCTCTTGAAGGATCAATTGTGCGTGACTTCCTTCTTCTCGAATTTCTCCCTTATGCATGACCAGTATCTTATCTGCATGTTGAATAGTAGAGAGCCTATGAGCGATAACAATAGAGGTTCTTCCTTCCATCATTCTAATACTCGCTTCATTTACCAAAGACTCCGTTTCAGAATCAATACTGGACGTCGCTTCATCAAGGATCAAAATCTTGGGGTCAAATACCATAGCTCTTACAAAGCAGATAAGCTGTCGCTGCCCCATTGAAAGGGATGTACCTTGTTTTTTTAACTCATAATCATAGCTTCCTGGAAGCTTTTCAATAAATCGATGGGCCTCAACCTGGTGTGCAGCCTTAATTACCTGATCTCTGGAAATGGATTCTTCACCAAGAGTAATATTATCTATAATTGAGCCTGAAAAGAGTGCATTATCTTGTAAAACCAGGGAGAAATAAGAACGGAGGTCGGCAAGTGACAAATCCCTGATATCAACTCCATCCAATTTTATAGAACCTTTTTCTATTTCATAGAATCGCAGTAAAAGATTTATGATCGTTGTTTTTCCTGCTCCAGTCGCTCCTACAATGGCAATACTTTCTCCGGGTCGAGCGGTAAAAGAAACGTCCTTTAGAATGTAATCCCCTCCTTCGTTGTATCTAAACCATACTCCTTCAAAGGTGATTTCCCCTTTAGGATGTTCAATTTTTTGTGGTGATTCCGTTTCCTTAACATCAGTATCAGTATCCAATACATCAAAAATTCTCTCGGATGAGGCCAGTGCCGATTGAAGCGTATTGAACTTATCCGACAGGCTTCTAATCGGCATAAAAAACTGACGAGAGTATTGAATAAAAGCCAGCAGGACACCGAAAGTAACACCTCCCATCAATGCACGACCTCCTCCGTACCAAACAATCAAGGCCATTGAAAAACTCGAGAATACTTCTACAATAGGCCAGAAAATAGAAAAGTAGAAAATTGTCTCTAAATGGGCTTCCTTATGGTCAGCATTGATCTCATTAAATTTCTTGAGTTGTTTCTTCTCCCTGTTAAACAGCTGCACAACACCCATACCGTTGATGTGTTCCTGTACAAATGAATTCAGGTTAGCAATTTGATCTCTAACTTTCAGAAAAGCCACTCTAACTTTCTCTTTGAACCAAAATGTGGCATAGAACAGAATGGGGAGCACAGCAATTGTAACAATGCTCAGTTCCCAGTTCATAGAGAACATGAAATAAAGAATAAAGATAATCCTGAACAAATCTCCAATAATGGCTACTACACCATCAGAAAGCAGTTCACTTAAAGCCTCAACATCACTTGTGGTTCTGGTTATTAATCGACCTATTGGGTTCTTATCAAAGAACTGAACATGTAGCGCCTTAATCTTCTCGAAAATGGTATTCCTTAGAGAATAGAGCGTACCCTGACCAAACCACCTGGTCAAATAGGTATTTACCATAAGCAGAACAAACTCACCAATAAGTGCTGCAAAAAGCAGTATGATAATATTCATCAGTCCCTCAAAGTCACCGAGAGTTATATAATCATCGACCGCTATTTGGGTTAGTTTTGGGCGAATGGTACCCAGAAAGGATGCTGAAAGTGTAAGTACTACAGCCAGTAAAACGTACCAGCGGTAAGGCTTTACAAAAAAGTAAAGCCGTCGAATCAGAGTTCTGTCAACGGCTTTTTTCTTAGTCTTTTTGCTCACACTTTAATTGCTTAGAATCTATCGAAATCGTCGTATGAGGTTCTTGGTGTAATAGTCTTACTTGGTTGAACTTTGTCCTGATCGTTGCGATCACGGTTATAAGAACTACTTCCATAAGATCTGTTATCTCCACCACGGTCGTATCTATCATTACGGTAGCGATCACGGTCTCCGGAATTATTATATCTATTCCCGCCGCTTCGGTATCCACCTCCGCCGCCGCCACGGTTATCGCGATTATAATTTCCTCCACCGCCACCTCTACGTGGTCGGAAGTTCTTACCTCCTCTGCTTTGGCCTCTGTGGTCTCTGCTATCACGACCATCTCTTCTACCTGATGGTCTTGAACCTCCACCTTGTCTTGGTGGGTTTTTGGTAAGGTCTTTCAATTCTACCTTAGGAGTAATAATACCTCTTTCATGAGTAGGATCAGTAAAGATAGGTCTCAACTCATTCGCCAACCAGGTTGGATAAAAACCTTCACGTGCTTCTTTGAGAAGTACATGCAGGTTCGTGTATCGCGCTGAGAAATGACCTATTACTAATAATTTTGTTTGAGCTTCAGTAGCTACTCTTGCTGCATCTGCTGCAGTAGAATGTCCTGTTTCTTTAGCTTTGTCCGCTAACTGATTTCCGAAGGTTGCTTCGTGATACAGGATATTGGTGTTCATAGCCAGTTTTACCGCATTTGGGCAATACTCGGTATCAGTTACATACGCAAAACTGTCGCCTGGTCGAGGGTGACCAACGATTTCGTAAGCCTCGATCACTTTTCCATCTTCAAGAGTGAGGTTATTACCAGCTTTTAGTTCTTTGAATTGCTCATCTTCAGTAATTCCAAATTGAGCTGCCTTTGCTGCATCTACTTTACCAGGCTTGTCTTTTTCCTGGAATCGAAATCCAAGGCAGAATCGTCTATGCTTAAGCGGTCGTGCTTCTACATAGAAATCCTCTTCATCAACAACCCGGGTTACCTCTTCCTTCTCATCTACTTCGTTGTAATTGACATCGAATCCAAGCTCAACGCCTGAGAAATTCAAATTCCATTCAACAAATTCTTTAATCCCCTTTGGTCCTGCTATGGTTAGCTCACGATCTCTTCGTTGCAGTTGCAATGTTGAGAGGAGCCCCATTAACCCAGAGTAATGATCTACATCGAAATGAGATATAAAAATACAATCGATTTTGGATCGCTTTAATCCGGCTTGTAACATACCCATTTGTGCATTTTCACCACAATCGAAGAGGAAGACACTTCCTTCTCTCCAAAGAGCTACTGATGGTAAATGGCGGGTTGAGGTTGGTGTTGCTGATGCTATTCCTAGTGGTACTACAATCATTTTATTTCTCCCGTTTTCCTATGGCATTGCCTGTCAAAGCAATCCGTCCAGGTTTTATATTTCTGCTAATTCTTGTTCTAGTAATTGTTTAGTGTACATGGTCTTGTAATGACCATCTTTTTCCAAAAGTTCTTCATGAGTTCCGTGCTCCACAATACTGCCGTCATCAAGGTAATAAATTATATCGGCATCTTTTATTGTTGATATTCTGTGACTGATCATGATGGTTGTCCTTTCGCCCATCTCCCGTTCCAACTGTTTTAAAATCGCGTCTTCTGTTTTTGTATCAATTGCACTTAATGAATCGTCAAAGATCAAAATCTGGGGGTCTTTTATCAGAGCTCTTGCTATTGCTGTCCTTTGTTTCTGTCCTCCTGATAAGGTGATACCCCTTTCGCCAAGCATAGTCGAGAATTTTTTCTCAAAATCCAAAATATTATCCCTAACCTGAGCTTTTTCCGCTGCTGATTCAATCAATTTCTGATCAGCTTCTTCCACCCCAAAAGCTATGTTCTCGCCAATGGTATCAGAAAAGAGAAAAGTTTCCTGAGGAACAAAACCAATCGACCTTCTCAAATTTGATAAGGCATAATCTTTAATATTAATCCCATCTATTAATATTTCTCCTTCCGTAGCATCAAATAATCTTGGGATAAGCTGTATTAGACTGGTTTTACCCGATCCTGTTCTTCCCACAATAGCTACATTTTGACCTGCCTCTATCTTAAGGCTCAAGTCTTTGATGGCATATTCTTCTGCATCGGGAAATTTAAAAGAGACATTCCTGAACTCAATACTTCCATGGATACTTTTATAAGACCCTTCATCAACTTCATCCTGTTCTGATGGATAATCCAATACTTCTTTAATTCTATACCATGAGGCAAGCGACTTTTGAAAACGATTCATTGTATATCCAAGTGCAGCAACAGGCCAAATTAAATAGGCAACATAAATCAGAAACTCAGCAATATTACCTACTGTGAGTGTGCCCTGGATGATCATATTCCCGCCTTGCCAAATCACAATAATTAGGGAAATCCCAATAAGAAAATTGAGGCCTGGATGAAAAAGCGACTCGATCAAATCAAGTCTGAGTTTCTTTTTCCTGTAATCCTCGCTTAACTCTTCAAATTTACCTTGCTCGTTTTCTTCCCGGTTATATGCTTTTATAAGCCTGATACTCGAAAAAGTCTCTTTCCCCTGACCAGCCAATCTGGAATACTGCTCCTGAATTATGATTGAGTGCTTATGAATAAACCCTGTAATCCAATAAGCAAAAATTGAAAGTAGCGGCAGAGGTATTAATGCCCAAAGCATCAAATCTTTATTCACGAGGTACATCATTGTGATCACAAATGCAGCCCGTGTTATCGTATTGATGCTGTACATAATTACCGGACCATAATATTCGCGCACTTTATTCACATCCTCAGTAGCGCGAACATATACTTCACCCTGAGAATATTTAGTATAAAATCTTTGAGGTAACGACATGAGCTTTTCGAGGATTTGATTTCTCATGTCGTACTCAACTTTCCTTGAGGTAACAATCAGCGTTTGACGAGTAAGGAAAAGAAAAAAGCCATACATGGCTACAGTACCTATGAGGTACAAGGAATTGTATCCTAATACCTTTCCTACCTCACTGGTAAAGAGAGTTTGTACGAGTGTTTCAGGAACCTCAAAATTATCATTTGAAAGAGTTTCTACCCTATCGATCGTTCGACGTATAAGTACCGGAATCCAAACCAGGAAAAAGTTAGCAATTGTTAGAAATAGCGCGCCCAGAAATACAATCCACTTGTATTTCTTTAGATAGCTGTTTAAGTCTTTAAGGGCACCCATTAATAATATTTACTTCCTTAGTTGAACTACTTTAATAAAATGATATTGTACTTAATCTATACTGAAAAGAGTAACTCGATATTCTACTGCTTCTTTTCTTAATAATGCTGGCCAGTATGCTACTACCTCGCTCGCTTTTGGGCGCCCTCCTGCAAAACCCGTAACACCGCTAGGTCCGGTTAAAATTAACGGTGCAATTTCCATCCCAAATCGATCGATATCTTTTCTATTCGGTCCCATTACTGAAACCCTCATTTGTATCTCATCAAACTCCTCGACGTTTACATGCTCACCTACCGGTTTTTCAGTAGTACCATTGTACCCAATAAACTCTTTGTTAAACTCATCAATCTTGAGTCCAAGTTCTTCTGCCCTTTGCTCCAGAATCTCGGCTCCTTTTTGAGCTTTTTTCAAAGCATCTGGCCAGCTGTAGACGAGCGTAGCAGAGAGTTTGTACCCGCTATTATAACTAGCTGATACTTTATAGAATTCAGTTACCGGCAATCCTGTAATGCCAAATACTTTAACCCTGTCCGGAGCTATATCTTCAACATGTATGGAAGTGAAATCAGCTACAACATCTGGAGTAATATATTCCTCTGGGTTTCCAATTTCATAGAGCAACTGTTCTTTTACCGTTTGAGCACTTACGAGTCCTCCGGTTCCCTCGTGCTTAGTAACAAAAAACTCTCCATTTGGATATGCTTCAACAATAGGGAAACCAATATTTGAGAAATCATCCACTTTTTCCCAATCCGTAAAGTTGCCTCCGGATGCCTGTGCTCCACATTCCAGAATATGACCGGCTATAGTTCCAACAGAAACTTTGTCAAAATCTTCGAAGTCCCAACCAAACTCATAAATCATTGGAGCCAAAGTAAGTCCTGTGTCAGTCACCCTGCCAGTAACAATCACATCAGCTCCTAACTCAAGTGCTTCAACAATACCTCTACACCCAAAATAAACATTGGCACTCAACAGGTTATCCTTTACAGTTGATATAGGTTCTCCGGTATCCATATTATTCAATGGATGGCCATTGCTTATCAATTCATCTATATCTGGAAGGATATTATCCCCATCTAGCACAGCCACCTTTATGTTGGTGTAACCAGCTTCTCTGGCAACTTTTAAAATCTCATCTTTACAAGCCAGTGGATTTACCCCACCAGCATTACTGATTACCTTAACCCCCTGCTCGCTTATCTCTGGTAAGATTTGACTGATAACCTGTACAAAGTCCCGAGCATACCCCCAATCAGGGTTTTTCATTTTTTGTTTTTGCATGATAGACATGGTCACCTCGGCAAGGTAGTCCATCACCAAATAATCAATAGGGCCGTTTTTTACTTGTTTTACTGGAGCATTCGGGAGGTCACCCCAGAAGCCTTGCCCAGATGCAATTCGTATAAATTCCTTCACGTATTTTCTCTTTCAGTAAATTATGATTCGAATATCGGGATTATTTAATTAGGTATGAAGAAAAAAAGCCGATCAATTTGATCGGCTTTTTTTGAATTACTCCACAGAATCTCTATCAAGGAATTCCTCATACAATTGAGTATGCCTGCTTACCATAGGAACCTTATAACCGTTGATGAATACATGTTCAATCTGGGTTACTGGTTCAAAAGGATCTCCATCAGAGATAAACAGATTAGCAATCTTTCCTGCTTCTATAGATCCATACATATCATCAATCCCAAAAATTTCAGCCGGATTGATAGTTACAGCTTTTAATGCTTCCTCTACCCCTAACCCATAAGCTGCAGCATAACCTGCTTCAAAAGATAGATTTCGCACATTTTCAATCTCACCAGATATGATTGCGACCTTCACCCCTGCTTTGTGTAATGCTCCTGCATTTTCATACGGACGATGAACATGATCGTAAGATCTAACTGGCAAATAAAGAGCTTTAACAAGAACTGGTATTCCGGCTTCGGCAATTTCATCCGCTACTCGCCAGCCTTCCTGCACGTTATAGAAGATTACATTTAGATCTTTATTCTTTTCGTCAGTAGCCCATTTAATTGCTTCAAGGATATCTTTCTCGCGAGTAACGCCAATTACTACTGGTGTTTCACCACGTACTGTCTCCCGCATCGAATCCATATAGATGTTCTTATCTGGCCTTTCTTTCCCAGAAGGGTCATTTTCATAAGCAGTCATCATTGCATTATAGAACCGAGCTTTGTCTAGCATATCGTCCAGTTCTTTAACCTGCTCTTCAAATTGCTCACGAATCTCCTTTTCACTTCTGCGGTCAAAACCACCACGAGATCCGGATGTTGGCCATGATACAATCATCCCGGCATTGGCATCAATTGCCATTGAATCAGGAGAATACCCCCAAAGATTCATGATGGAACCCTGACCTGAAATCCGCCCCGTTGATGGAGCCGTCATAACATGAGTAACTCCACTTACCCGGGTAACAGGAATCGCTGCACTATGCGGATTGAATGCAGTAAAGGCGACCACGTTTGGATTAAAGTTGCCAACTTCACGGCTATCTACTGTAACAGGAACTGCATTGATCTCAACTAGTCCAATCTGGCTACCTGAATCCATAAAGCCCGGATAAACATGTTTACCATTTGCTTCGATTACGGTGAAATCAGCCGGAACCCTGGCATTATTATTTACAACAGTGATGTAATTACCTTCAATGAGTACTACCCCATTTTCTATGGTTCCATTTGTTACTGTATGAATAGTGGCTCCAGTAATTGCAAACTTTCCAAACCCTGGTTTCTCTGTGATCTGAGCACTAGCTGAACCCAGACTAGCAACCAATAAAATCGTAAGTAGGTATTTAGTAAATGATCTCATGATTATCTCCTTACTCATGACTGTGATTGTGACTGGTTGTTTCTTCAAACAGAATGAAAGCATCTTCCATACAGGCATCTACATGACGCCCCGCAAGGATTTCCGTGGAAAAGGAAGCTGCTTCGAAGTCTTGATTTGGATTCACTGAAATTCTCATATCAGCCTGGTCCTCAGCAAGATCAAAGTATTTCTTCCCGTCAATATAAGTCTGCTCCACTTTGCTGTAGATACTAATAGGATGGCCACTCCAAATTACCACATCCCCATCTTTTCCTTCTTCAATACTTCCCACTCTATCTTCTATTCCAAGCTGGATAGCCGGGTTGATGGTGATCATTTTTAAAGCGTCATCTACTGAAGTTTGACCATACCTAACCGTTTTTGCGGTTTCATGATTTAGGTGCCTAATCAACTCATCGCTATCGCTATTGATACTATTGGTAACTCCATTTTCATTTAGAATAGTAGCGTTATATGCTGTGGAATAATACACTTCAAATTTATAGGCCCACCAATCGGCAAAGATTGAGGTATGAGCACCATTTTTAGCTAATTCAGGAGCTACCTTAAATGCTTCGTTCGCATGCTGGAAAGTGTAGTTTTTTACTCCATAGTCATTGAATACTCTCATAAGCATCAAAATTTCATCTGATCTGTAGGAGTGACAATGAACAAGTATTTCACCATCCAGAATATCACTTAGCACTTCCATGCGCAGGTTTTTTGCAACTGGTACCGGTGGTACCCCTCGCTTTCTTCTGTCATAAGTTTCTTTTGCTGCGAGATACTCTTCCCTGTTTCTTTTGTAATCAATGGCCATATCAAAATGCTCACGAATTACCTGTTCAACAGACATTCTGGTTCGAGGATGAATCCCACTCCCCTGCCCGTGAACACGAGTAGGATTCTCGCCTAGTGCAAATTTGATAGTTCTTGGGGCGCCATCCAATCTCATTCCGTCCTGAGTAGCTCCATATCGAAGTTTTAAGGTTTCTCCCTGCCCGCCAATTACATTAGCAGAACCATGCATTAGATGAATACTGGTTGTTCCCCCTGCAATTGCTCGATATATAGAAATATCATTTGGGTTAACCGACTCTTCCATTGTTACTTCAGCAGTAACAGGATTCCTGGATTCATTGGTACTCACTGTATTTAAATGAGAGTGTGCATCAATTATGCCAGGGCTCAAAAATTTACCAGTCGCGTCAATTGTCTCTACTCCTCTGGGAGCGGATAGATTTTGACCTATTCTTGCAATTTTACCATCACGGATTAATACATCTGTATTTTCTAAATCTCCGTTAGTAATGGTAATCACTGTTGCATTTTTTATTAGCACCGATCCTGTTTCCTGGGCCTGAAGGCTACCAACAGTAAAAAGTGCCAATATTAATAATAGACTTTTTTTCATGATCTGTATCTCCTATTAAAACTCTACGATATTGCCATTGCTTACACTGGATACGGCTTTTGCCTTCTTATCCATCATAGGCATATCAAATACCGTAAAGCTGGCATTCATACCTACCTTCAATTCACCAAAACTATCTCCGATTTCAAGAATCTCAGCAGTATTGGTAGTCATTAATTTGATGAGGTCTTCTTCGGTGAGTCCTCCTTCATCAATAAGAATCTTCACTTTTTTGGAAAGATCTTTTAAAGCCAGATCGAAAGAAGAATATCCTACTTGAACGCCTGCATCCATAAGTCTTTTGATGTTCATTACTTCGTCTTTCCAGGCTTCTATTCTTCTATCCCGGAAAATCTGCTCTTCATCTGAAAGCTCTTCTTTATCTGCACTGGTATCGGGCTCAGCGTTATACCATTTTGGAGCATCATTCACATTGATACTTACCAAAACAGGGATATTTCTTTCCTTCAACTCATCTGCTTTAGCATAAGCCTCTTTACCGGATACTATTACTATGTCAAAACCAAACTCATCCTGATAAGAGAACATCCGCTCTATATTTTCTTTGCTGTTTACTGTAAAGAACAACGGCTTGGATTTATCTATTAATGGAAACATCGCTTCCAGAACTTCACTCCTGTTTGGCGCCGGCATTTCCGGGTTAGTGGTATGGTATTCCATGTGCGTCTTTAGAGCTTCAGCATCGTACATCACTTGTCGAAATTTTGCCATTACCCCCATTTGTGTAGAAGGATAAGCTCCAGTACTCCATCCGCCTGGTGCACTAGAAAAACTTCCATGTAGTGCTATTTCCTCTCCAAAAAGATTTGCTTTCACATCATTAGGTGAAAGTGTGAATACCTCCACTTTTCCAGATAACATATTTCCATCTAAGCCTAAAGCAGCTGTAGTGAAACCAGCTTTCATAGCGGCTTCAAAATCCTTGTCATCGATCATCATTTGAGAAGGTACTCTTTCTGGTTGAACTCCTGCCCGATCATAAGGTGGTTCTCCCGGTCTTGGAAGTCGTTCTAAATCGGATGGAGGCTTAGGGCTTCCCCAGGTTGTAAAGCCATCTATAAATCCGGGATATATATGGAGGGAATCTCCAAGATTAACTTCATATGCATCAAATGGAACTACTACTCGAGAGCCTATCGCTTCGATAATCCCATCTCGCCAAACAATAGTGCCTGACTCGGTTGTTGTACCATCCGAGTTATGGATAGTAACATTTGTTAAGGCATATGCCGGAGCCTCCTGGGCGTGTAACCCCATCCCTAAAATTAAGATGACCACCAGCACAGCCGATAATGAACGTAAAGGTTTCATATAAGCTGTTTATTTACAATTAAACGATGGCTTGAATAAACAGCTTAATTTATTCTTTAGAAAGCTGTGTTTTGTAAAAACAAGAAATGGTATTAGAAGCTGCTTTTATATGCTTCTGACGAGGAAAACTCACCCCAGTATCGTGGATGACCTGTAAAGCCTCTTTCCAAAGTAGCACCTGCCTCCGATCTAGAAATCTCAACCTTTGCAAAACCACGATAGTAACCATCTGTTTTTGCAGCTACTGACCTGGTTAATTCTGATGCACTTTCGAGCCCTGTATGAGCAGTTCTTAAAATGATGATGAAATCGGTATTGCCAACACTCGTAGAACCACCGTTTTCGAGTTCACGACGGATATCTTCTGTTACCTCACCAAGGTTTTTGCCAAGACTTATCCGGGCTTGTGATTCCGCTCGTTGTATTGCAGTTAAAGAATCTGACGCTACCGCTGTAGCATATCCTGCATAACCTAAGCTGTCAGTTATAAAGCCTGACTGATTGTACCAGCCTGGAAATAGTGAATTTGAAGAAGTGGTAGTACCGACAGTAGGAACGGAAGAAGAGCAAGCTGATGCTACAAAAAGAGCAATTATTGAGAGCACCCCGTACGTATATTTATTCATTTAATTCCTTTCTAGCTCGATATAACCCTTTGCGTTTTCTTCATTTACTACTTCAAGGATCACCGAACGTTGATCAATTAACTTTCGGGAGATAAGGTCTTTTAAAGATTGGATATCTTCAACTGTTTCTTCATCAACAGCCAGGATTTTTTGATTTTCTCTTAAACCACGATTCCAGGCTTCTGAATATTTATATACATGAGTAATAATCAGATCAAATTGCTCTTCATTCTCGGGCTTTGAAAGAGCCATTACTCTAAACCCTAAATCAAATTCCTGGACTTCTACTCCGGTATTTTCACCTTCAGGTATTTCATTGGGCACAATCGACTCGTCTTCAAATGCTAATTCTTCAGCTGGATCGGGCTCAAGCATTTTTAGAAGGACACTTGTTTTAAATTCTTTTCCTTTTCTCCAGATCAGTAGATCAACAAAATCTCCAGGTCGAAGAACCGCCACTTTTTCCTGCAATTCATTGGATTCATTTACGGGCTGATCGTTTACTTCAAATACAATATCACCAGGTAATAAACCGGATAACGCCGCTGCGCCATCTCTACTTACCGAAAGTATTTCTACTCCACGAACCTCTTCGAGTCCTAAATCTAATGCCCGATCATAATCTACTGAAGCAATGCTAACTCCTAAAAGAGCTCTTTTTACCTCTCCAAACTGGATAATATCTGTAGCTACTTTGATTGCAAGATTACTGGGAACAGCAAATCCATATCCCTGATACGCCCCACTTTGAGAAGCAATAGCAGTATTAATACCTACCAACTGTCCGCTTATATTTACTAGCGCTCCCCCACTATTGCCTTTATTGATAGCTGCATCAGTTTGAATAAAACTCTCAATGCGCATTCTGTCATTGATAATCTGTACATCCCTACTCAATGCGCTTACTATCCCCGCAGTTACTGTCGAACGTAATCTAAATGGATTCCCAATAGCTAATACCCACTCTCCTACATCAACAGTATCGGAGTTGCCCACTGTAACTGCTTTTAACCCTGATGCATTAATTTTAATAACGGCTAAATCGGTACTGGGATCTTGTCCAACGAGCACTGCATCAAATTCCCTTTTGTCATTAAGGACTACTTTTAATCCGTTTCTAACCGCCCCTTCTATTACATGATAATTAGTAAGAATGTATCCATCTGTTGTTATTACTACTCCCGACCCTACTGTACGAGCTCTTCTGGGTACTATTCGATCCCATAGGTTTTCAGAAAAACTATGGTTTTCATCATCGGGAACATCCACAGGAATGATGGTTTCGATATAAACTACGGTTGGAGTAACCTCTTCAGCAATACTCTTAAAAACGAAACGAGTATCATATTTGGCTAATTCATCTTCGCTGATAAAGGGTCTATCACTTTTTTTGACTTCTGTTACTTTTACCTCAGCAAGTGGGGCCAAATCGGGGTTTATGCTATATAATGCGAAAATGGTTCCCATGGCTACACCAACTAAAATGAGGAGCAGGGCGGTTAAGTAAAAATCTCTTCTTTTCATTAGATATCCTTCAACAGCTGTTCAAAAACTACGTCTGACTTTCGTTCTTTAAAACCTTCGACGTGGTACATAAAGTAAACATCTAAATGCCGGATAAGTTGTTTTAGTTCCTGCCCCGACAATGCAATGTTGAAAATATCTTTTTGCCTTGAATGTATCGATTGTTTTAAAAAACGCGCTTGTAAGACGGTTAATTTATACGAAAGTTCCGAATCAATTGCATTTGAAATCGCTCCTTCCGTGATATTAAAGTACACAGGCTGGCTTAAATCCGTATTTACATCGTGCAACTGAAAACCTCCTAATTCGGCACAGCGTATTTGCGCATAGCATATTATCGAAGGTATTGCTTGTTCGCGCTTTGCTAACCAGGGAATAAACGTATTTAAAAAAGTATAAAAGCCCGGATTAACTTCATTTTCATGGACCATTTGGTTAATCAACTCAAGAGCGGTATAAAGTATAGAAGCCTTTTCCAGGTCCATTCTGAATGAGTCACTTGAAAAAGAAATAGAAGCTTCAGTGAGATTCTGTACTGTTCTCGATGATTTATAGTAGTACACAACGTCCAGGATATTACCTACCTCTATAGCCCCTCTAAGCTTATTTTTTGGCTTTTTTGCTCCCCTTGCTATTAAAGCTATTTTGCCATGTTCTTTGCTTAATACGGTAATGATTTTACTCGATTCCTGGTAATCTACCGTGCGAAGAACAATAACCTGAGTATGAGTAATCATAATTTAACTAAACGTAAATATGGGATAGGAACATTTTCTAAAGATAAATAATGTCATTCCGCGGCGAAGGCCGGAATCTAGATTCCTGCTTTCGCAGGAATGACCTCAGTAAAAGTTTAAGAACTCCCTTAAAGTTTCTGATCCAGAACGCGAATTAACTTACTCTACCCCATCTTTAAATGAAAGGATTATTGATGGGAGTGTGAGTACAATACCAGGTCGATCGCTTTTGTTAAGTCTTCTGGCGACACAGGTTTATTTAGCATCTTGGTAGCCCCCATTAAGTGTGCTTTCTTCTGAACCCCTTCATCTGTAGAGGAGGATAAATAGATGAAAGGAATCGAATCTCCATAATGCTTTTTTACATAATCCTGGAATTCAAACCCATCCATTTGAGGCATCTCGATATCAGAAACAATAAGACTGGGTTTAATATTTCGAAGCATATCTGCTGCTTTTCTACCATTCTCGAATACCATAACTACGAAGCCTCTGCTCTGGAGTACACGGCTTATCAAAATGCGGTATGCCGCATTATCTTCTACAACAAATACCAATGGTTTATTATTAATCGTCATAACTCTCTTTTTTAATCGTCTATTTTAACTGTAAATGTCACTATCCCTGTTTTTCCAGGATCTAGTGTTCCCGTAAAAGTCCAGCGAACCGTACCGGTCGATCCAATACTTGGTGCTGTAATTGTGCAGTTTGTTATCCCAGTTGGTAATGTACCGCAACTACTTGACTGATAGGTAGTGTAGCTAGGGATCACATCTGTTATCTCAACCTGCGATATCGGCTCGTCACCCAGGTTTTCATAATTGATAGAGTATATTAAGGTAGCACCTGGCAATGCCTGCGGCTTATCTACTGATTTTATAATCACAAGACCTGCTTGAGCGGTTCCTACCGTGGTAAGATCCGTTCTTGTTAATATTTCCTGTATAGCCGGAGCTGTATTGCTTAGAGTAAAGGTCGCAGTAACCGTTGTATTTGCAGAAGCTCCATCATTCAAGCCATTTGGAGCAGTGACTGTAACAACCAAACAAATTTGCTGATCTGCTATAACCGACCTCGTATCAGTAGGAAGAATAATAGGCTCTCCGGTATCAGTAACCCCATTACAGTTTAAATCCTCATATAGAATTACCGGCCAATTCGGTGGATCTGGATTGAATATGTTCGAGGTAGTAAAAACTACATCCCCTGCCGTCCTTGCATTAAAGATATGTTCATAGGATACCGCAGCTCCTGGAAGCACCACCTTTTCACCATTAGTTAAAAGTCTGCTTATCGATACATCTGCAAAATCTACTCCCGTATAAATTGTTCCAAGTGTAATGGTAAATGTAGTCCGGTCGTTAGCTATATCGTAACTGCCTCCTGTTGTACCTGCGGAACCTCCCGTAGAGATTTTTTCTGCCCCATTCGTCTCAACGACCTTTACAGTACCGCCATCACCTACAATCGATTTTGGAACATATAACTCATATGTACCGTCAGCAGCGGACACAGTTTGCTCAATTAATACATCAGTTGAAGTAAACGCTGTAACTGTTTGGTTTCCAAATCCTGTCTCTCCACCATTTTGAAGTGCATCATTGGCCGTTCCACTCGCTACTCCATTATCATTAAATACCGTTCCCGAAATTTTTATTCCTTCGTAATCTCCAAAATTCTGGAATAAGGGAAGGTTGTTTACCGTGACTGAACGTAAGTTTGGAGTAGTAGAAGTAAAATCATCTGGATCGGTCTCAGCAGGAGTACAAATATCTGGAGTAGGCACACTTTGACCAAAGGATTCAATTAGATCATAGCTACCGTTAAGTACATTAGTAAATTCGTACCGACCATTTGAATCTGTAAGAACACTCTTACAATTATTAAGAGCAGTGTTATAAAGTACAATCGTCACATTTTCCAATCCTGCTTCAGTAGCATCCTGGATCATATTGTGGTTGGTATCATGGAAAACGAATCCGCTAATACTCACCCCTGTTGGCACCACCCTTTGATTGGCACTAAATTCAGAAGTATTGTTTGCTGCACTTATTGTGATAGCAGTAATCCGATCATTGAAAGCCAATGTTGGTGATCCTGGTAGGGTAATATTGGTACTAAAGGTACCATCGCTATTTGTAGTTATGGTAGCGATATAATCTCGTCCTTCTCCATGAGGTTGTGTTAGTGATCCACCGACTTCAATCAATGCATCGCTATCGCCATCATCCTCGGCCTTATATACTTCAATAGTATATACACCTGCTAATTTTGTAGTACTGGTACCAACATAACCTTCTACACTAAGCACACCATTTTCAAGAGTAGCCAGGGTAAATACCGGGTAATCAAGCCCTCTGTTTGGAGTTGTTGCCGTACCTACTACCCCATCATTTGGAGAAACTCCATCTGCCAGACTTGAAGAAGAATACCCCACATCAATCGAGATACCCTCATTATCATAGAAACTGTTCTGGGTAATTCTAACTCCTTCCTGAGTAGCACCTGTAGGTGAAAGAAGCTTGATACCGGCCCCACTTTTCACAGTTTCAGAAGTGAAGTTTGTCCCATTTCCATTAATGATGTTCTTTTCTACCAACGATGCCGTTACGTTGTTCAGAATAGTTATACCTGCAATTGTATTTCCACTTATCGTGTTATTACGAATGGTATGTCCGCTTGATGATCCTGCACTGGTTCCTATTTCAATACCACTACCTCCGTCAGTAACGGAACTGCTCGAGTTACCATTATTGGTTATCAGGTTTCTTTCAATAGTCCATGTACCAAGTCCTTCCACTGCATCTCCTTGCGTATTGGTTTGTGCAGTAGCTGTGATTTCATTCTTAAATACAGTTATCACGGTATTGGTATTATCCGAGTAAATCCCTGACGAAGTAGAGCCAGTAATAAAGTTTTCCTGGATTAATGCACTTGTTGCAGCTCCTCCTGCGAAAAGAATACCTCTGTTAAATCGCTCTCCTGAAGTAACAGCTGCTCCATCTGCCCTCACTCCAAAGAAATTGTCCTCTATCAGACCATTTGATACAGACAATACATTTATACCATAGAGGGTGTTATAAAAAGCTGTATTTCGAACTACAACTGCTCCAGTGCTATTTATCGCAAATGAGGTACTTCCCTGATCATTTAAATTGACTTCAAACTCTTTTCGTTGGAAAGCATCAAGAACAAGGTTATCAATTCCCACTGTTCCTCCTGAACCTACTGTACCCGTATTATCATCTCTTACAGTAGTTGGAGCGGTGTTCTGGTATGCAGTACCATCAATTGTTGTTAGAGGGTCTGTGATAAAAGGCAATGACGTCTGTATGGTTGTTGTCCACCAGTTCCCGCCACTTCCTGAGCTGTTCGTTGGTACAGCTGGCACAAACCGCATTGAATTGGCCCCACCAATTTCATTCGCATTAAGTATGAATTGATGCAATGTTCCCTGGGCGCGTCTTGCAGCAGTTCCATCTTCGTCATCATCGTCTGTATTCGTGACTACATTGAAACTAAATCCAAAATCAATACCTGTTATTCCTGTTCCCGATACTGTTCTCTTTATTACATGTTCTGCATTTGCAAGATCTGAACCAGCAGGATTTGCTGGTACATTATCTGAGATATCCCCTCTTCTACCTCCAAAACAATGTCCAAGAGCAGTAGTCTCTGTAGTATTACCTGTTCCATCTTCGCATAGAGCGCCAGATGCTGCATAGGTTTGCTCACCCCACGTTGTACCATTTGAAAGCTCACCACTTCTTGAGTCAACGACTATCCAGAAATCTGCATCTTCTCCTATCTGGAAAGAATAAGAACCGGTATTACTTGTGGTATCAGAAGTGACATAAACATCATCAACACCAGTAGCTAATCCATCTCCACCATCTTTAAATAAGTGAACTACTACATCCTCAAGTCCTTGCTGATCTCCGGATGCATCTCCAAAATTGGTATCTTCCTGGTACCCATCACCGGTGATATCCTCAAAAACAGTACCTGAAATCGGAATACTGATATAGATAGCTACTTGAGAAGTATCATTCGAAATATCCGGATCACTTTGATTTAAGCCATTAACGAATGATTTATTTACCAGTGAATCCTGAGTTAATCCAGAGTTTACTGTGGCTTCCAGCACAAGTGTAGCTGAATTCCCATCAGCAAGTGTTCCTACTTCCCAAAGATTTGTTAACTGGTTGTAAGTACCCTGACTTGGAGTAGCCTGAACAAGTGTTAATCCAGCAGGGATTGTTTCATTGATATCTAACTCTGTTGCGTTCTCTGGGCCATTATTGGTAGCGGTAATGGTGAAATTAACGGTACCGTTTTCTAATGGGTTTGGCTCATCAACTGTTTTGACCACAGCGATATCAGCATCTCTGGTTGTTGTATTAGGATCACTAAAATCCTGGTTTCTACACTGGGTAAAATCGATATCAACCAAACGATCATCTGAATAGCCTGCTGATGTAAGACCTCCTGTCCTTAAATCAAAAGTAGAAGTGTAGTTATACACGATATAGGCCATATGATCCGTATCAAATGAGCCATTACCATCTGTGGTTACATTTGATTGAAAGAGTTGGAATGGCCCAGCCGTAGAAACGGCTAGATTTGTGGCAAATTCAACAGTATTCGATTGATTTTGTGCGAAGCCCAGGTAATCCTGTACTGTTCCGCCAGAGCCATTGTTAAAGCCATCTATATCAAGACCCGTAAGTGCAAAATCACGCTTAACCGGAAGCAGTGTACCGGTTTGTACAAGCGTAATATTGAAGTCAACATATCCGCCTCCACCTAAAGCTGTAAAAAACGGGCTAAAGTTTGCCGGTGAATTTGCAAGCCCATCATTATCAATAGCATCAAGGGTAGCATTGTTAATAGCGATTACTCGCACAAGGGCATCTACCCCTGAAGTGACATTGCTAAACCTATACAGCGCATTTACTTGTAAAGGAACACCTAACTCAAGTGTAGGATTCGTGAATGAGAATAGAGGAGGCTCATTACAGGTCAGACCAGAACCAGGATCAAATACGATAATATCAACTGATCCTGAGTTATTTGATGCATTTCCATCCGTTCCTGTATTGTTGGTTAGTGTGGCTGTATTACTAATAGTGTTGCCTTCCTCACCTGTATCAACTTCGGCTTTAAGAGTTAAAGTAACTACCTGCTGACCAGATAACGTACCAATATCCCAAATGTCTGTACCACTATTATAAGTTCCCTGAGTAGCAGTTGCTGATACAAAGGTTAATCCATTTGGAAGCTCGTCAGTAATTTCAACATTCCCAACTGAATTACCCTGCTCATTCCTTGCTGTAATTGTGTAAGTAACCGTATCTCCTACTGCCGGACTTTGGAAATCAACAGCTTTAACTACGGAAACATCTACAATATCTGAGGAAGTCGGGTTATTGAAATTATTAATTACACAAGGCTCAAAATTGAAAGCAAATAGTCGTTGAGTAAAGCCTGCTGCAGTAGGATCTTTTATACCAGCTCGTAATCTAAACTTAGGTTCATTGGTATAAGTAGTAAAAGCGAGGTTGTTTGTGTCATTAGGGTCAATCCCATTTACCACAATGGGCTGAGCCGATTCAAAAGTGGTAAATATCCCTTCTGTATTCTGAATAAGATCCGTATTCGTTTCTACCGTAAATGAGGTTAATCTCTGGAATCCAGCAAATTCCCTGGCACCATTTGGATCCCCATCCACATCAACTGCAGAGGCTGCAAATGTAAGGTACCTTGGATTACCCGTAGCAGAATCGTAGAAACTGATCTCAAAGTCTATATAACCTTGATCGAGGTTCTTATCATCTGCTTCGATTTGTGGTTGGAACCAATCATCTACCCCACCAGAAGCAATCTGATCGAAATTCACCAGGATGGCATTATTTATAGTAATGATCTCAAACTCAGCATACACTCCTGGTGCTACGGAATTAAAACGGTAGGTAGCTCCTACTTGTCCGGCAGTACCTGTAAGTAAGGTTGAGCCTGTGAAAGACAAAATCGGAATCTCATTACAGTTTGCCGGATATCCAGGGGTAACCACATCGATGATCTGAGAAACGGTATTATTTCCAGTGTTAGGATCGGTTTGAAGTACGGAGTTCACGTCCGCTGAATTGGTAATCTGGCTGCCTTCAGTACCTGCGTCAACTGATACTACAATATCTAGTGTCTCAGTTGCCCCTACCCCAAGGCTATCAATATTCCAGATACCTGTACCATTAGTATAAGTACCCTTAGTAGGTGTAGAAGTCTGGAATGTTAGCCCAGTTGGAATCTGGTCTATTACAGTTAAGCCTGTAGCCAGTTTGGGTCCATTATTAGTTGCTGTAATGGTAAATGTCAATAATTGACCTTCCAGAGCTGTGTTATCATCCACAGTTATTCCTAACTCCACATCTGCCGACTCTGGTACTATGGTAATACCTGATGATGCCGAGTTATTTGAGAGATTAGGGTCGGTTTCACCCAAAGAAGTGATAGATGCCGTATTTGTAATAGTTTGCCCTAGTGTACCACCATCCACTGAGACTTCAATCGATAAGGTAGCGGAGTCTCCTGCGGCTATATTTCCTACCGACCAAATTCCTGTTCCATTTATAAAACTACCTTGTGATGCTATCGCACTAACGTAAGTTACCCCAGCAGGAAGCTGATCGCTTACCTGAATACTAGTGGCGGGATCTGGCCCAAGATTTTTCACTTTCACTGTAAATACTACTGTATCAGCTTCAACAGGAGTGGAAACATCTACTGTTTTGCTGATTTCAAGATCAGGTTGTGGTGGTTCAATAATTTGGATTGGGTAATCCTCTACCTCTCCATCAGCCGCCCAGCCTGTAGGACTTGCCACATCGTTTGCATTACTGGCAATTCTGAATCTAGCATGCGTATTTCCAGTAACGGTTCCACTAATACCGCTCCAATTCAATGCCACACTTCCACTTGCACATATTCCTGAATCGAATTCTTCGATATCAAAGCTATTAGACTGATCAAAATCGATCCAGCCTCCTACATAATCTCCATCGGTACAAACAAGAGTGGTGCTGTATTCAGTTTGAGCCGTATTTAAGCTTGCTAATACGGAAATGGCGTCTTCATCGTCCCCTGCTCCAAACTCTGCCGTCTCAGTATCATCTCCATTTGAAGTTGAACTTATAGCACCGTTACCATCGCCATCAACAGTAGCGCCAAAGAACACTGTATTTGGATTCACATTGTTTAATAAGTGAAATGCCGGTGGTACAGATCTTGAACTATACGTAGTGTTATAAGCAGCTGGAGCGTCACCAAAGTCAGCGACAACCCCCATTCCCAGGAAGATATTATCCGCATTTGCGGATACTTTTCTTATTTCAATGCGCTCTACTCCTACCTGGTTAATTCTAAACCAAATTGGTGTTGAAGAAGAAGCACAGGATGGATTTCCAGAAACAGTGGGCTGAAATTCCAGCGTTTCGTTTCCATTCGTATAGTTCAAATTCACGGTATTGGTACAAACACCTCCATCAGTCCCCTGCCCGGTAGCCCAACCACTCAGGTTAACTCTTTGATTTGCTCCATCGAAAGCTTCCATGGTGTATGTGGTAGCTCCAGCATCTGGTCGCAGACGATTTAGTGAAAACACAATTGCATCCGATGGTACGGTGGAGGGAATAAGTACATCGAACGAAGTAGCATCTCCTGATGCTCCAGATGGGTTTACCTGAGGACCATTAAATTGATCACCTAAAAATGATCCGTCTGCCCACTCTTGGAGTGCATTTGGTGCAAAAGTCGCATTTGCTCCAATGGCGTTTATTGTACCAATCACCAGACCGCCTACCTCAGCAGTCATGGTAGTTCCGCCGAATGTTCCATCAAAACAAGCCCAGGCTACGTCTTGCCCGTTTATAATTGGGCATGGATCAGGACCAAATCCTGAGTTGAAAGTAGATTGGTTATTTATGGTAATATTTGAGAAAGATGGAGCATCGTTACCAGCTATATCCTGAATCGGGCCTGCTGCTGGAACATAGCTTAACGTTACATTATCACCTGGTACTACATCAGGAACAAAATCAATAAGTACCTTATCTCCATTAATCGCTACTCCTGATATTGTAGTTAGCGAGCTATTAACTGATAACGTGAAGTCAATTATCGAAGGAACTGAACTTTCATCTAAGGCCTCGTCGTAGTCCAGGACAATTAAGTCGTCTGAAACAGTAGTATTAGAAATACCAGGTGGAGTAGTATCGGCTGGGCCAGTTAATTCTCCAGAAACTTCTAGTGAATTAGGGCCAACATTGCCATCATTGTCAGTGGCAGAAACCACATAATAATAGATAGTACCAAGAACTACGGTATTATCAATGTAGGTGTAAGAAGGACTTTCATCGTCAGAAACTGTTCCAATTTGTACATAGCCTGAGCCCTGAGTGGTAGATCGCCTAACGGAGTAAGAGGCTACCCCACTGCCCGTTTCATCAACATCATCAAATGAAATCTGTAAATCAGAACTGCTTTCCACCAGGCTCAAATTTCCAGGAGCCGCTGGTGGTATGATATCTGCTTCAGCACCAACAGTAATAAAGGTCGATGGGTTATTTTGATTATTGTACTCCGTTTCAATCCAATTCCCGGGACGGGCTACATTTGAAATCCTGAACTCATCAATATCTCCATTGAAATTATTAGAAGGCCCTTGCGCTCCATCAAAACCAGGAGCTTCTGATCCTACCCCGATAAATCCAAAACGAAGATTTCCGGTACCAAAAGCCGTCCCTTGGGTCGTGGTTACATCTTGTATCCCATCTATATATATGCGAAGAGCTCCGTTATCATACACTCCGGTCACATATCTCCAGTTACCATCATCCACTCTTGTTGTAGAACCAAAATCGGCCTGTCCACTATTGGTTAAGAGATCCCATCCTAACTGACCGTTCCCTCCCCCATTTCCATTGATTTCAAATCTCCAATATTCGTTTCTATCAAAAGAACCAATGATTTGATCCGTTTCATCTGAGGTTCTTATCCAGGTAGACACGGTAATCGCAGCCTCTGTAGTACTGCTATAGCTGTCATTTAGTGCTATATAATTGTCTACTCCATCAAAATTCTGGGCGTCTCCAATTTTCCCTGTAGTATTTGTAGAACCGCTATTAGTACCGTCATTTCCGTTTGGAGAGGCATCGGAAAACGTACTTCCCAGGTGGTAAACACTTCTAAATTGATTCGACCAGGTATTGGAAGAAGACTGATCAGAAGATGCTCCTGAATTTCCATACCACATATAAAAGGTCTCGCCTGCTGCTGACACAGTAGGAACTTTTACCCACGCTACCAATTCTCCTGTGCCCGAGTTAAAACTTTCGAGTTCATGATCCAGAATGGTTGTACTTCCCGCACTTGTCGTGAATACGATATCAAATCCATCCGATCGCGCCTTGCTGGCTAAATCACTATCTGTAATACTTACCAATACAGGAAAATCGGCATGCGAGCCTACTACCTCTGCCGGGGTAATCGTGATTGGCTTATAGTAATTGTACCCTGCTAATTGAGCGAATCCTGCTGTTGAGAACACTCCCAAAAGCACGAAACACCCAATCAATGATTTAAGTGTACGTTTCATTATTCTACCCAGTATTTTTAATCCCTTTTCCATCATTGCTGCCCCCGCGGTCTGTTTAGAAACTCGATGTTTCTAAGGTTGATGGAATCTGCGTTTCTATATTCTATTCTGATCGATTTCCCTTCTGTATCAATAGATCCCGGACTTGAAGTAATTCTACTTCCGTCTATGCCCCAATCCACCAGATAATCGTGCATTGCAATTATTCTACGCTCATCGGTTCTGCTACCATCACCAATTAATTCAAGGTATACAGATGGATTATTTCTCAGATAAGAACCAATTCTTGAAAGTACTGCCTGTGTCTCATTATCAAGGACGGTTGAGCGTGGAGTGAAATTCACACGATCAGGTACAACGTAACTTTGAGACATGTCCATGATAAGCTCATAATCTTCTCTGGACTTGAGGATTCTCAACATACTTTCGATTAGCTCTGGCACTTCTGAATTGCTTGCAAACTTGATGTCATCTCTTTGAGTATGGAAAGTCAGGTTCTCAGCGCCAGTGTAGTTAAAGCGTACCGTGTTATCATCTCCTGCAACCCCGCGGATAAACATGAATCGGGTGATATCAGCACCGCTTCTTGTTAACTCATCCATTATTGCGTTTTGAAGAGCGACAAATCTAAGATCATTCGGTAATCCAATAGTCACATTTACCGATGGATATCTTTCAAGAGCAATTGCAATTCGTTCGATGATGTACTTGTTAAGGAAACTTAGTTGAGACGAATTGGAGCTTAGATTCAGGTTAGAAGGCACTGCATTATGTTCCATTTTGAAGATGTAATCCCAACCACCAATTCTTGCTGCTTTTTGTTGTACCTGAACATCTTCGATCTGATCAACAAAAGTAACTCTGCTGTTAAGCTCGTTAAGATCGAGCTCTACTTTACGCTCAAGCGCCATTTCTACAATATTCTCTCCAGTAGACTGAGTCTCACCAAACTTGTCGATGATTAGCTTTCTATCCTGAACACCCGCTGCTATTAAGTAAGCACGCGCTGCCTTCGAACGACGATCAGATAATGCCAGGTTGTAATCGTTTGAAGCTTTGGTATCGGTGAAACCAGAAAGATTGATCTTATAGTCATCCTGTTCCATAAGGAACTTGGCCACTTTATCCAGCATTTGAGCCGTAGCCTGATTGATGTACGACTTATCATTATCGAAGTGAATTTGACGTGGCAATAATATATACGTCTTAAGCGGCTCATATTCGAAGTCGGCTGCTGTAAGAATTACCGGAGTCAACTCATGCCCTGGAATATCGATCGGCATCGTTTTCAGATCCATGGTCTTTTCACATGGAATACAAGTCAGGTATAAGCTCTCATCAATAATATTGGAGCTTCTACGAGGTGCAAGATTCTTAAATACTCTCTCATCAAACTTGTAAGCAAAACCTAGGTAAGCTCCTGGCTGAGTATAATTGTTCTCTGCAAGATCCTGATCTTCGTACCCAAAGAAGTTGAAACCTGTTGCTAGACGAAGGTTGGTTGCAACGAGATAACCCAATTCGATTCCCAAACCATAGTCTTTGGTGCTGAAATCACTGTTAGCCAGAATGCTTGCATTAATTCCCGCATCCCATCTATCGTTCAGATCATATAAGGCTCTACCAGAAACAAGCTCCAGGAATGATTCTGATCTTAATTGATCATCATTTTCCAGCGAGTACTTAGCACCTACTCTACCTGACAGAACTAAATCAGAAGTTGGGTGGTAATTGGCGTGACTGGTTAATACATGAGCTGTTCTGAAGAACCCTGAAGCAACGGTTTCATCCTTTTGATACTTGAACTCATATCTAAATAGTGCATCAAACATATTGGTTTGAGAATCCCTGTATGCTGCACCAAGTTGGAATCGCTCCTGTAGTTTATTAATTCCAGAATTCCCTGTTTGAGTACTTATTGAAATGATATTTCTACCAAGGAAGGTCCAGTCGTTATTGATCTTCAGACCATAACCAAGCGTATTTAGATAGGTGTCGCTGTTTACTCCAAATCGTGCTTCAGCTCTCGCTGATCCTTTCCAGTTTTCGCTTCCAGTATACTCTACCGATGTTGAAACAGCTGTTCCATCATTTCTGTTAGGACCCATTACCGTGAATATTCTTTCGAATCCGGCATTCAGTCCTAAGCCTTCTCGGAGTACAAATTTGTTTCTCAATCCAATAGAAGCTTGTCCTGATCTTCCATCATTAGCATCATTCATTCGGTATTCACTGAATACCCGACCGTTTTTCATGTAGCTGGCGTCAATACCAAACACGGTATTATTTCTTTGTGCATTACTTTGGAGGGTATATCTACCAGCTGCTGTTGAAGCAAACTCATGCTTGATATATGCCTTTCCGATACTGCTAATCTTATAATTTGCACCTACTCCAATAGTCTTTCTGTCTGCAGCATTAAGATCCTGCTCATACTCCCCAAAAGCAGAAGCTCCTTTCAGGAATGGAATCTTGGAAGTCACCTTACTTCTCAAGTTAGTATTGGTCACGTCACCGGAAGTACTATTCGTTTGCTCTGTATATCTAACACCAAGTTCCGCATCTACTGAACCTCCAATAGATTGTCTCACACCAATTAAAGAACCGAGTGTTTGGTCTCCGGTAGTATCATTTCTTGTCAACACAAATTCTGCATTCAGCTTGGTGCTCTTAGAAATATCAAAACGACCACGAGCTCGTGCCTCAGTTCTGGACTGGCCTAAGGAAGCTCCTTTATTGTCGAAGTTTTCATCCGAACGTCCTACCTGACCGCGAACCTCATATCCAGTCCCCTTATGCTGAATTTCTACTCTTGCAGCATTACCAGTTCCGGAACCATCAGATATTGTTCTTACAGCTTCAGCTACTACCTTTGTATTGTCTCCAAGCTCGAATTTCAGCTTACTGTTCGCCATCGTGAACTCATTGTTAGGATTATTGTCCTGAACAATTCCTGCTCCAATGTTTAAGCCTTTAGCAACTTCAACATCTCCACTTACTCCACCAATTAGATAACGCTCTGAATCATCTTCCACTTCATAAGTAGCGCGGATAAATACAGGATTGAAATTACTGTCCACACTAAATATTGGATTTCGGAAGGTGATAGTACCTGTGAAAGGATCAATCACATAGTCGGTAAACCTGGTTAAGCGTTCTCTGCTTAATATCAGGCTAGGATCATTTGGGACACCTAGGGTATCTAATCCTACAAATTGCTCTCTATCGTAAGTGATAATCTCAATGATCTCACTATTATCTATAAGATCGTTATCCGGAAGTTCATACCTTGAAATACCTTGAGCTCTGAATTCTCTCACTCTTCTGGCTGATACTGCGCTCACTCCAAAAGCATCTACAGATACTCTACCCTCTTCAAGATGAGCCTTAACCCCATTTTGAGATCTGGTATAGCTACCAAGCTGGATATCCTGATCATTTTGTTGTGTGATGAAATCTCCATACAACACATAGGTTTTACCTCGATCAAGTCGTAGATAAAGCCTTCCAGAAGACTGAGCATCAAAGCCTTTTACAGATGATTCGCCATATACCGGGTAGAATTCCTCTGGGCGGATATCACGGAAGAGGCGCTGCTCTTCCTGTTTCTCTGAGTCATAACCAGCAGTTAAAAGTGTCTTTCCTGATACTTTACCTTTCAAGAAGAAGGCAAAACGTCCATCAGCAGTAAAATTATTCATGCTGTATGACAGTTCTTTGAGCTCTCTTTCAAACCCATCATTGTCTACCGCGCTTGAAACATTCAGAGGCTCTCTGAATCTTAGAGTTCCTTCTATAATACCAGCAGCAATCATTGGGCGTAGATCTGGTAAGAATTCTACTTTTGCTTCTCCATATACAATACCAACTGAAGCTCTTATCTTCACCGATTTAGGCTCAATCGTAGATCGAAGTTCGAATTGAGCTTCTCCATTCTCGATAAATACCTGAGTTCCTGGTTCTTTTTCATCTAAATCAGGTACTCTCCAAATACCAAACTCATTATCAAGAGTAACCGGCATTCTTGATCCGATGGTTAAGCCGGATTCATCTTCCAATCGAACATTAATCACAGCAAAAGAAGTACCATCTGCCTGTACATTATTTCGTGGTACTGTTACTACAACCTTAGCTAGTTCACCAGGAGTAATTACACGAATACTTTTCGAAGCTCGAATATTTCCAAAAGGATCACCTTCTACCAACTCAATAGTATTGACACCCGGTTTTAGATCTAAACTCACATATTCCCAAACCTGGATACCTTGCCCTGCTAATGTAGAGCGTTGACCAATTCTATCTGAGCCTATTACTTCCCCATTCACAAACAGATCGAATAAGGCACCCATTTTACCTTTTGCCCAAATGGTTACTTTTTCGCTTCTGAGTGTATCGCCATCTGCTACATTTAGAATATCCAGCTCCTGATCTGTATTCATAATGAGCTCTTCAATTGACTGGGCAAGAACTCCTGTTGTATCTATTTCGCCCGGATTGATTACATCTACTTCTTCTCCTGGTGTTGTCGCTCCTCTTTCGATAGCAACCGCTTTCTCATTACCAATAGTACCACTTGCTCTGCTTGAGTTTCCGCCACCGCCTACTCGATCATTTAATGCGAAGTTTTGCTTTAATGATTTAGTAAGACCATCACCTTGTTTCTCTTCCATCAAAGCTTTTCGCTGATTTATTTCTTCGGTGATCTCAGCACTACACTCACACACAGCAAAGTCAGCTCTGTGAAGTTCCCCTTTCTTAACATCAACGAAACGGCTACTTGGATCGAATGCATGTCGGTTATCCAGAACTTTCATTTTGGCACCAACAGGAAGTGAATAATTGTCGAGCTTCAGTACATGCTTATTCGGGTTGATTGCATAGAAGGTGTACATACCGTTGCTATCAGTGATCACGTAATTACCATTCTCGAGGTAGAGTCTTACTCCCGGAATTCCCAGCTCAGATCCATCCTGCATATTGTCTTCATTACAATCCATGAAGACCTTACCTATTATTAAAGCCTCATCAGAGAACACACCACCGCGTACTTCTACTTTAACTTTGGCCTCATTACTGGTTTTTACTACTAATTCATCACTTCGAACGATAGCCAC
This sequence comes from Balneolaceae bacterium, assembly GCA_965242845.1. Lineage (GTDB taxonomy): Bacteria > Bacteroidota > Rhodothermia > Balneolales > Balneolaceae > RHLJ01. The sequence continues at coordinate 1,473,864 of CBDETC010000003.1, read as the reverse complement.
ATTAATACCTTCACTTCGATCAGAACCCGGACCGAGATATACTCTATAGGTAAGCTTTAATGTCTGACCCGGATCAATACTACCGATCATGAATTCAAGATCAGGTCCTACCCCGCCTTCCGGATCTGCAAGTTCTTCTCCATCAAGTTTTGCGGAACCTGGCTGATACTCAAATGCGAATGGCAGTTCATCAAATACGCTTAGGTTGTCTATTGTATTAACTGCCTGACTCTTAAGTGTGATGGTATAGTTAATGAAATCGCCAATCTCAGCTACCGACCTGTCCACAGTTTTAGTAGCAAGTAATACTCCCAATGCCTGTGGATCGAGAGGGATATCAAAATCGAGACCGGTAGGATCGCCTGTTAATTCAAAATCGATACCAAATGACGCATTTTCATCAATAACTCGGTCTTCTGGAAGAGAATCGATGGGTACAATTGAACTAAAGGTATAACCGGTTGGAGGAGTAACTTCAAGGCGGTAAGTACCTGGTTGCAGGAATGGGAACTTATATTTCCCGTTGCCATCACTTATATAATTACTTGCAGCTTCCTCTTGTCCGTTCGCCGTTCTAACCAATGCAGGCTGTCCTGGATTACCACCATTATTCGCGCCCGTTACATCAATGATAACTATTTCAGCTCCTTCAACAACGGCATTCGTCTCACTATCGAAAACGATACCAAACGGATCGACCAGTACCTCTGCAGTAATAGAAGCTCCAATTCCTCCATCAATACCCGCACATGCAAGTATCGCCTCAATTACATCATCTTCAACCGTTTCTTTGATCTTGTTATCTCTAACTACTGGATGTATGGTTCCATCTCTAGTAGGAACCTCCTCTTCAATTCTAAATACTGCCGTATTCGGACCAGTTTCAACACCCACATAGAATTCTCTATCACCAGTGGCTTGAGATCTGAGCTCTATATCTACAATTTCTATTTCATCCCTTCTCTCATTACATGCAGAAGCTGTTGCCTGAATATGAAGCGGCTCTCCAATTCCAGAGGTTCCTGTTTCTTCATCAAAGTCCTGGTTAGTAAAGTAATCTATACTGGCAGTTACCCCTGGAAGCTCTAGGATTACATCATTAGATGCTGCTGCAATAGTTATATCTCCTTCAGGGTCAACAAAAGAAACTTCAGCAATATTGATGATAGAGTCTGAAGCAGCTTCATTGATCATCACTTCGAAAGAAGCTTCAAAAGTTTCTCCAACTTGTAATGAGTCATATCCAACCCCAATTACATGAACCTCAGTTAAATCTTCTGGAGGAGTGGTAGTGTATTCAAAATCTTCCCCATCATTTACTTTATAGTATGCTGTTCCATTTGGAACGTCTGTAAAGGAAACAAAGGTCAGGTTAGCCGGAATAGAATCCGTCATAATCACTTTTTCAACTGTACTTCCATCTACAATGATGTCCCTTGGAAGAGCCGTTAGATCACCAACATTCTCTCCCATCAATCTATACTGGAAATTATCCCCTCTTTCTATATCCTCAATTCCAATCTGCTCTTTTTCCAGATCAATAATTGCCCCGATCTGAATAGTAATGGTATCTCGGTTTACAACGGTGATTCCAGCTTCCCTCGCTGTGGCTTCAAATACCATAATTGAAGACTGAATGGTCCGATCTTCATCCGGACTGATCCATCCAGTATATCTCGTCTCAAACTCCTGACCTGGTTCAAGTACCACTGAAGTGGTAATAGTGTCGGTATTAACCAGATTATTATTTAGTCCTATTAACTCGGTATTTGTCCATGCGATATCCTGCATATCAAAATCATCACCCGAGTCATTATAACCTCTAATGTCTATGGTTAATGGAAGTGAACCGTCATTTCGGACATAGTGACTGAACTCTACATTTCGTCCTCTAAACTCAGTAATCGAGTTGTTTGGCCAGAAATTGAAATCCAGAACTCCATCAACAACAACCTTTACTTCATTTGAGAAAGAATCTTGTTCTTCTCCTGATTCTAAGTAGGTAGCAGATACCTGGTTAGTGATTTCCTGGCCAGGAGGCGGAGTTTCTTGTGCATAGATCTCTCCTACAACGCCGAATACGGCGAACATCAAGAAGCTGATATGTAGGAAAAATCTATTCACTATTTGTTTTTAAAGGGAAGCAGGGCTACCAACCCCACTTCCATGTCTGGGTTAAGAATTAGTTATCGACCACCACCGCAAATTCTATCGTGAATTTGTGGGTAGGTTGAAGTGAAGTTGCCGTCACTTTTACCGTTCCAGTCGCCCCAATACCCGGGTTAGCTGGATCAAGGGCCAGGCCAGTGATTGTTCCTATATTGGTAGTTACCGTTGCCACAGAAGCGATCGTGGTATAGGAAGGCACCACGTCCTGAACAACCAGGGTGGTAATTGGTTGAGAACCATCATTCACTACCTCGATACTGTACCATACTGTATCCCCAGGGAATACATTGAATTGGCTTGTAGTGTACGATCCCGGTGAGCCGTTTGCATCAGGCGCCTGGAATTTCTGGATAGAAACTACCCCAAGCTGTACTTCCGTCTGGTCATTATTGGCAGCGTCAGCTAAGCCAACAGTTCCTTCATCCGAAATGGTGATGGTAGTGGTTACTGTAGCACCATCATTAAGACCAGTACTTGCGTTTACAATAACGATAAATCTCACCTGGTCACCGAAATTCAAGGCTCCGATAGCTGCTGGGAAGTCAAAGGTACCTGAAGTGGCTGCAGTAGTTAGAGCTGAATCAGCGCTGGTTACAATACCATTCTCATCGGTATCCCAATAAACTACAGCTCCCCAACCAGTTGGTACCGAGTTGGTTAACTCAACATGGAAGTCTGTATTCGTACCATCGTTTTCTGTTACGTTACTATTTACCGTAAATGTGTGGATGTAATCCACAGAACCACCCGGAGAAACTACCCCGGTTTGAGAAGCGGTAAGCGAAATACTTCGTACGGTGTTTACTGTTACACGCTCATGCTTAACATCAATAGCACCCGATGTCTGAGATTCAGCACGTACATAAACCTCATTATCTCCAGGTGCAAAACCGGCTGGAATATTAATGGTAAGGTTTACTTCAGCAGAATCTCCTGATGCAATTGGTCCTACATCCGTAATGATGGAATTACCATTATTCGGATCACGGAAATTAGCCGTCCAACCAGTTGGCAAATCGCCTGCAAGCGCCAAATCACCGGCAGCCGTAGTATCGATACCATAATCAAGCTTATAGGTATCTTGATTATTACTGGTATTAGTAATCCAAAGACTGAAGGTTACCGTATTGTTTGGGTTGGTAGTGATAGTAGTAACCGGGTTGGTTTCAGGACCTTGTCCAACACCAGTTCCGGTTGTCAAGCCACCATTATTTGTGATATCAACAGTAGGCTCAGTAATTCCCTCCAACTTATCCACGTGGAAATCACTTTCACTTGGATCGTTTTGTGAAGTAAGGGTTTTTACTACCGAGTATGGTCCACCACTTACACCCGAAGGTAGGTTTACCTGAAGGATTACAACAATCGTATCACCTACCGCTACTGGTCCGGTATTGAAAATACCACCAGCACCTACTGTAAACGGTGAAGTAGGCTGATCATTCGCATCCGCCTTAAAGTACGTTAGCGTTGCACTTGGAGGGAAGGTATTGTTTGACACGGTGATGTCGTAGGTATCCGTTGCCGTACCCTGGTTCACGAATTTGTTAACGAAGTTAACAATCTCACCCTGATCTACTTCTCCAACAGTAACTGTATCAGCTCCTACCGACTCAATATCGTAGTTTTCATCAACGATAATATCGGCAGCGTTGGTTGAAGTAGGAGTTGGAGCATCAACATGAGAATATGAACCTGTGTTAAGGATGGTATTCCCTTCTGTACCTGCATCTACAGTCACTTTAAAGCTTACTGTACCTGAGGCACCCGAGTTGATATTAGCAATTGCAATGATTACCGAATCAGCCGCTCCGGTATTATCGAACTCATATGTTATACCAGAGGCTGTTTCCCCAGTACCAGCATCCGTTAGTGGAATACCAGTTGCACCAGACCATACCCCGGAACCAGCAACATAAGTTACACCTGCAGGAAGTGGATCTTTAATAATAAGATTACTTGCATCAGAGTTACCACCACTTTCTGCGTAAGAGAAGGTGTAGGTTACCGTATCACCAACTGCCACGTTCTGAACACTTCGGTTTTTCTGAACGTTAACTACCGCGTCCTCGTCTACTGTGGTTGTATTCGTTGTTGAATCTGCCTGGCTAGCATCGAAGTCTGAAGTAGCTTTAATCTGGAAGGTTTCGATTTCTCCATCATTCGCAGTTAATGGAACATCCGCCACAATTACGATACCGTAGGTAAATGGATTACCCCCGATATTCCCAGGAAAGGAAATGTTTGGGGTTTCGAATATCTCAGTAAAGTTATCCGGGGTCCCGTCAAAGTCGGTATCCGGATAAATCCTGATGTTGTCGAAATCGAAATCTCCACTACCCTCCAGCGTAGTAAGGTCGAATTTATCGGTCCCGTTACCCGTGTTAGTAATGGTATGTGGGAAAGTTACCTGACCACCAGGACTTACGGTTTTTGTAATACCCGCGTTAATGGTCACTCCAGCAATTTGCTGTACGATAGTTTCTACCGTGTTAGAAGTAACCGATTGTCCGGTACCCGTGTTATCAACATAGGTTGCACTTGCCTGGTTACCGATAGCTGTTGCTGCCGGAGGCACCTGGGCGAATACATCAAGGGATGTAACACCTAGTAAAATGCCAAAAACCAGGAACAACCCCGCGAGGCGTGAAGCCAAGCTGCTTGTTCGTCGTGTTTTATGTGTATACATGGATTCTATCCTGTTTAGGTTTAGAATTATTGATTTATTGTTTGTTTGATTTTCCATAAGACTAGTTATCTATCACCTTAACTCTGGCGACAAGAATGACTTGTTCCCCCGCATCGAGTGACGGAACCAACCAGCGTAATCGGCGGTATTCGCGCCCCGGAACCTCTTCAGTCACTGTGGTTCCGTCAGGTTGTCGCACTTGACGAGTTAAGGGTAGTCGTTGGAAAGTGTTGCCAGTATTGGAGAGGCTGGCGCCCTCTAAGCTTGGGCTTGCTGTCTCAAGCAAGTATTCCATTCCAAGCGGAATAGGAAGTACAGGCATGAGCTGTGATATGCTGTTGCCCAAATTGTTTGCGTAAGTGAGCCGGTATTCAATGAGATCACCCGGTCTTACTTCGGTAGTTTCAGTTGCAATTTCTTCACCAGCGTCGTTAGTGGTGATGTTATAGACTTGGAGAACAGATGAGACTCCATTTTCCTGCTGAGCTAAAACTTGTACAGTCGAACCCAGACATAGCAATGCCAAGAGAATTAACTTAGTTTTCATGGTACCTATTTTTTGATTGAAGTTGCATGCATTTTCTGTACAAAAAGAAAATACCACATACCCCTTCCAGAGCGGGTTAGATTGGACTAATAAAGACCTAAAAAAAGGCCTGATTAATATTAGAGAAGCTTAATAAAAGTACCGTTTTTGAATGCCTGAATACTAAATTTCGTCTAATGGAAATTAATTTTATAAAAATATTTATGAAATATTTTATAATAAATTATTAAACATATTATTTATCATTTATTTATATAAAAAAACAGTGTTAAGCGATTTTAAAAACTTTTTGCTTCCTTGATCCTGATAATCCTCTTACCTTCGAAAAAAATTGGCCATGATTTCAAAAGAAGTTTTAAAGAAAATTCGCAAGCTGGAAATCCAGACAAAAGGGCTTGTGAACACCCTTTTTGGGGGAGAGTATCAATCTGCTTTTAAAGGCCGTGGAATGGCGTTTTCGGAGGTTAGAGCCTATAATTATGGGGATGACATCCGGCAGATTGATTGGAATGTAACCGCCCGAACAGGCGATCCTTATATCAAAATTTTTGAGGAAGAAAGAGAGCAAACACTCATGCTTTGCGTAGATATTTCAGCTAGTGGAGTGTTTGGAAGTTACAGCCAGAGAAAGATGGATGTGGCTATTGAAATCTCCGCAGTTTTGGCATTTAGCGCCATAAAAAATGGCGACAAAGTGGGCTTAGTTTTGTTTAGTGATGGCGTCGAAAAGGTGGTTCCTCCTAAAAAAGGAAGAACTCATGTTCTGCGTTTGATTAGAGAACTTTATACTACGCGGCCAAAAGGCCGGGGTACGGATATCGCAGATGCGCTAAGCTATGTAAACCGCTTACTCGACCGTCGAGCCATCGTAGTTCTTGCTTCAGATTTTCAGGATGAAGACTATGAAAAGCAGTTAAGGATCACCAATCAAAAACATGATTTGGTAAGTATCATCATCAACGACCCACTGGAAGATGAGCTCCCAAATATTGGCTTAGTTCCATTTAGAGATGCCGAGTCTGACAAGGAAGTACTAATTGATACTTCAAATAAAGCGGTGAGAACTCAGTATGCTAAGAAGAAGCGTTCGTACAAAGCACGCTTAGATGAAGCTCTCCTAAAAATGAAAGTGGACTCGGTTAATGTGAGTACGAATAAATCTTATGTGCGTCCACTCATGAACTTCTTCCAGCGAAGAATGAGCAGATACTAAGACAGCACTTCTATTAACTATCCAATGTTCTAAAGAAGAGTCATTCTGAGCATACCTGCGAAGAATCAAAGCGGGTATAAACTCCTTTCGAAGATATAAAACGACTTAGTAACTTAATTTGATCCTTCGGCAGTAGTCCTCCTTCCATAGTACTTGTACGAAGGACAGGCCTCAGGATGACTGGGTAAAGAAGCGTTCAATATCTAAAATCTCGAGAAGCCAACAAAGGCTTACCAATTTGATTTAATTGGAACTTATACTTCTCAATGGTAAGCTCAAATCTTTCCATTTCTGAATCTTCAATAGCTTTAGACGGTGGGAGTTCTAAGGTCAATGGATTCACAGGCTGATTGTTCTTATAGACGCGGTAATCAAGATGTACACCAGTCACTCTTCCGGTACGACCTACATAACCAATAACCTGTCCTTGCTTGACCTTTACTCCTGATTTGATCCCAGGCCCAAACCCATTAAGGTGTAAATAAGCAGTAGTATAAGTACTGTTATGCTTAATCTTTACAATATTTCCGTTGGGCCCTCTATATCTCGATTCGATGATCGTACCATCTCCTACTGCAATTACAGGTGTTCCAAGAGGTGCCGCATAGTCTACTCCATAATGGGGCATTCTTCTTTTTAAAACCGGGTGAAAGCGACTATGTGAGAAATTTGAACTCACTCTTTGTGAATAAGTAAAAGGAGCTTTTAATAAAGCTTTCTGAACGCCCTTACCTTCGCTGTTAAAGTACCCCGCGCGGTCATTGCTTTCATAAAAGAAAGCATCATATTTTTCATTTTTATGGGTGAATTCAGCAGCCAGAATCTTCCCTACTCCGTAGGGCTTTCCATCCACAAGTTGTTGTTCATAAATTACTTTGAACGAATCGTCCTTATATACCCTGAAGAAATCAATTTGCCATCCAAAAATTTCACTCAATCTGTTTCCAAGTAATGGATCCTGACCATTATCTAAAAGAGATTCATACAAAGAGCTAGTAATGATCCCCGAAGTTTCAGCCACTTGAACGGTAATCTCTTTTTTGCCCCTATTCACCTGAATATCTTCTTCGAAATCAAAGACCACGTAGTTTAGTAAATCAGAGTGCAGAATTAGCCTGTTCAATGAATTAGTCTCTGAATCAAGATAGGCGAGATAGCGCTGTCCTGGTTGTATTCTATTAGTTCTAAATTTTCCTTTTGCCTTTTGAACTACTTCATCAATTTCTTGAGGTGTTACATCCAATCCTTTCAAGATTAAATAGAGGCTTTCATTCCTTCTCACCCTTTTTTCCTGAATTAAATCTCCAGTGGATTGATACCCATACTCATCTAAAACAGGAGACTCTTGTATCTCTACCAATGAATTGGCATGTACAAAAGGTGCTTCATCCTCAATATCAGACTTTGAGGTAAATAGTGTACACCCTGTTAGAACCGCAAGTACGACAACGCATTGCAATATTCTTTTAACCCTGTTTTTCTGCATAAACCTGTAGATGATTAATCGGGATGAGAATACGAATTTCCTCCACATTTTCATAGGAACCATTTTTTACATAATGATTAGGAAATTCGTACTCACATTTAGTTCAATATCTACTATTTTTGGAGCTTTTAAGACGAGCCTTAAACAATTTGATGCCCAATAGAACGAATTCTTTACAGATTCTGATTTTTTTTATTGTCTTCTCTGCCTGGTTGATTCCTGATTCTATCAATGCGCAAACAACCTCAGCAAGGGCATCAAGCGACTCTCTTACGGTTGGGGAGCTTTTTGATCTTTCTATAAAACTACAAACGGAACAATCTTACCAACGAATCATATTTCCTGATTCTACCGCCTTCCCACAGGTAATCGAATTTATAAGAAGTAGACAGTATAGGGTTACAGATTTCGCTGATAGCGTACAGTACCAACTTCAATTTTTTGCAGACCAGGACATCACCCTACCCCCCTTTCCAGTCATATTAATATCTGCGATTGATACCAGTGTAATCTTTACCAACCCCGTTTCACTCTATTTCAAATCTGTTCTACCAGCTGAAGACGCAGAGCTAAAACCATTGAAACCCATATTTGATCTATCAGGTTTTCCATGGGCCTTGTTAATAATTATTCTGGGATTGATACTAGCAGCCATACTGGCTTATTTCACCTTCTTCAAGAAGAAAGAAGAGGAAGTCGAACCACAGGTTGTCGAAGCTATTCCTTTCTACAGTCCTTTAGCCGGTCTTGAACAGCAGTTAATGAAATTGAAAAATGAATATGACCTGGCATCTACTAAGGACTATAAATATTTCTATACCACACTAAGTGATTCCATAAGGGAGTATTTTGAGGAGCTGTACAATATCCCTGCACTTGAATCCACTTCCAGAGAACTATTTCGCTATATGGACGCGTTCGGAGTAGATCATGAGATGATTAAAAGTACCCGACAAGTGTTAAATAGATCAGATATGGTAAAGTTTGCTAAGTTTACTCCTACGCTGGATGACGCCTGGGTATGCTATCAATTTGCAATCGATTTCCTTGACCGAGCCCGTACGGTGGATGCCTCCAGGATATCCAGAAAAAAGGCCATTTTTGAAGCGGAACAGCATGTGGAACAAAATGCAGAACAGCCAGAGGAGGTAGAAGATGGAATGGGCTAATCCTGAATGGTTCTGGGCTTTACTTTTACTACCTCTTGTTTTAGGTATCTATCTATATAGATTCTTCACCAAAAAAAGAGCTAGTCTTACTTTTTCTTCCACCTCAATTTTTGAAGGTATTTCAGGCAACTGGAAAGCACATTTACACTGGTTAAACCTGGCTCTCTTCCTGGGTGGTCTTACTTTCCTCATCCTTGCAATGGCCCGACCTCAGCTCAAACTTACAACCGTAGAAAGAAATGCCGAAGGTATAGATATTGTGATGGTTCTGGATATGTCTTCTTCTATGCGTGCAGAAGACCTAAAGCCAAATCGTTTTGAAGCTGCAAGAGAAGTAGCTACTGAATTTGTTGAGAAGCGTATTTCTGATAGAATCGGGCTTGTAACCTTCGCTATGAAAAGCTTCACTGTCTGCCCTCCTACCCTCGATTATCGTTTGTTAAAACAACTACTTGGCGAAGTTGAAATGGGCGTAATTGAAGACGGAACTGCCATAGGGATGGGAATCGCTACTGCAATAAATAGGCTTAAGGATAGCGAGACTCAAAGCAAGATTATTATTCTCCTAACAGACGGACAAAATAATGCCGGAGAAATCGATCCTGTAACAGCGGCTGATCTGGCCGTTACCTATGGAATAAAGATTTATACAATTGGAGCCGGAACCAGAGGAACTGCACCTTACCCGGTCCAGGACCCGATCTTTGGGCGACGATATCAGAATATTCCGGTAAACATTGATGAAGAGATGTTGACAAGTGTAGCTGAACTTACAGGAGGACGATACTACAGAGCTACTGATACCGAACAGCTTTTCAGTATTTATGAAGAAATTGATGAGCTAGAGAAATCAAAAGTAGAAGAAATTATCTACACCGATTATGAAGACCGGTATCCATTTTACCTTCAATTATCCATTTTAATGTTGTTGACTGGTTTTTTGATTGATCGGGTATGGTTAAAAAACCTCGTTCAGTATTAGTTTTATCCTCCTGACAATAGATTCCTTTCCGTATCTTCTCCCGCTTTAAATTTTAAGATTCCTCAAACATGTCGCTGGAGAACATACGCTCCACTATATCAACAAGTGCTTCAACAACAGCATTTTTAGACACCCTTAAAGAAAACCCCGGGCTGGTTTTAAAAGGAAGTGTTGGATCGTTCTTTCCATTTCTGATTTCAGCACTTACCAGGAATTATAAAAGCATCTTACTTATCACAGATACCGACGAAGATGAACGGTTTCTGAAATCGGATCTTTCCATCTTACTTGAGGAAGGAATTGTTCACTTCCCTTCCACCCATCTTAAACCCTATGACAGTGAACAAATCGTTGATTCCGGATTATTAGTTCAGCGTTCGGAAGCACTTCAGGAAATCCAACAGGGAAATGCTTCCATTTCTATAGCTTCGGCTGAAGGTATTTTTGAGAAAGTAGCTCCCCCATCTGTATTAGATTCAGTAAGTATTGTTCTTTCTAAAGGGGATGAAATTGATCTTGAGAAATTGAGAACAGAACTTGTTGACCAGGGATATCAACCTGTAAGATTTGTCGATCAACCCGGTGAATATGCAATCCGGGGAGGAATTTTAGATGTGTTTCCTTTCTCGGGAGAATACCCTCTTCGGTTTGAGTTTTTTGGAGATGAAATCGACTCCATTCGGGAGTTTGATGCTGATTCTCAACGTTCGATTTCCTTTCTTAATCAGGCAAGGATTGTTCCCAACCTTTCTGATTTACCAGATACTGAAAAGGCATCGCTGCTCAATTATTTTGATAAAGAAACCTTAGTTATCCTCAAAAATCCTGCTCTGATTTTTGCTTCACTCAACGAGAAATTTCAGCAGGCGGAAGAACGCTTTGAACTTCTTGATTCTGAAGAAGCCCTGACCCCTGATCAACTTTTCGTATCACAGCAAGAATTAGAACAAGAACTCACAACATTCTCAAATACGATAATCACCGGGAATCTCTCCAATTCTTTTACTAACACTGCGTCATATTCAATTGAAGCAAAGCCGCAGCCTGACTTTCATGGCAATTTCAAATTGCTAAGAGAAAACATAGAGGGAAATTCTGTAAAAGGAATCAGAACAATCATACTATGTGATAATGATGGTCAAAAAAGCCGTTTTGAAGAATTGCTTGGAGAACCCACTCCCACTCTCAATTATGACCTGGTAGTCGAGTCTCTTCACGAAGGTTTTATTTTCCCGGAAGCGAGGCTAGCTCTGTACACCGATCATCAGATCTTTAATCGTTATCATCGTCCAAAAGTTAGAAAGAGACGGTATTCCGGTGGTATCTCATTTAAAGAGCTTAAAGATCTTAGCATAGGTGATTATGTTGTTCATGTAGACTACGGGATTGGGAAATTTGCAGGCTTCAAAAAGATTAAAGTCAAAGAAACTGAACAAGAGGTTGTAGTACTTAGATACCAGGAAGAATCATTACTCTATGTGAACGTTTCCAGCCTTCACAAACTCCAAAAGTACTCGGGAAAAGAAGGAACGGCACCTAGAATAACAAAGCTTGGTTCTGGAGAATGGGCTCGCAAAAAGGCTCAGACCAAGAAAAAAGTAAAAGATATAGCCAGAGAGCTTATTCAGCTTTATGCCAAGCGGAAAATGCAGAAGGCCTATGCTTTTTCGGGAGATCAGGGATGGCAAACCGAACTAGAAGCCCGGTTTGAATATGAAGAAACTCCTGACCAGGATGAAGCCATTAAAGCGGTAAAAACAGATATGGAAAACTCCCAGCCAATGGATCGGTTGGTATGTGGGGATGTTGGTTTTGGAAAGACAGAAGTAGCAGTTCGAGCCGCATTTAAAGCGGTAATGGATAACAAACAGGTTGGAGTACTGGTACCGACCACTATTCTTGCAGAGCAGCATGCCAAGACTTTCACAAAAAGAATGAAGGAATTCCCTGTAAGAATTGAGGCTCTTTCCCGGTTCAAAACTAAAGCTGAACAATCAAAGGTGATTGAAGAGCTTAAAGAAGGAAACATGGATATCGTTATTGGTACTCATCGTCTGCTCTCCAAGGACGTGAAATTCCATGATCTTGGACTTATTATCGTTGACGAAGAACAACGTTTTGGAGTATCGGCGAAAGAAAAATTAAAGGAATTCAGAGCTTCTGTTGATGTGCTTACTCTTACTGCAACTCCAATCCCAAGAACTCTGCAATTCTCACTAATGGGCGCCAGGGATTTAAGTGTAATCAACACCCCTCCTCCTAATCGCCAACCCGTTTATACAGAGATTCACAGTTTTAATGAAGAACTCATTCGGGATGCTATTCTTCAGGAGATGAGTCGGGGTGGACAGGTGTTCTTCATTCACAACCGTGTTAAGAATATTGAAGAAGTAGCCGATATGATCCGAAGACTTGTTCCTGACACCCGTGTACGTTTCGGGCATGGACAGATGAGTGGTCCCCAGCTAGAAAAGATCATCGGAGATTTTTACCAGCACAAATTTGATGTACTTGTATCCACCAATATTGTTGAAAATGGAATCGATATCTCTAATGCAAACACCATAATCATCAACAACGCTAATAACTTCGGATTGGCAGAATTGCATCAACTTCGAGGACGAGTGGGTCGATCAAACCGAAAAGCCTTTTGCTATCTCATCACCCCTCCTATTGAGACCTTAACTCCTGAGGCCAGGAAACGGCTTCTTGCACTGGAAGAGTTTTCAGATCTGGGTTCGGGATTCAATATTGCTATGCGTGATTTAGATATTCGGGGCGCCGGTGATATTCTGGGAGGGGAACAAAGTGGATTTATTAATGATATAGGCTTTGATCTCTACACTAAAATCTTAAACGATGCGGTACGAGAACTAAAAGAATCAGAATTTTCTGACTTGTTTGATGGAGTTGAGGCAGAAATTGATCTCCCTGAAACGACTGTTGAAATCGATGCTACCGCACTACTTCCCCAGGAATATGTTGCCGATAATGTGGAGCGCTTGAATTTGTATAGAAAGCTCTCTCAGTCTAAATCAGAAAAAGAGATTGAGGAATGGAAGGAAGAAATTCAGGATCGTTTTGGGCCTATACCGAAAGAAGCTGATACACTCATTTTAGCCAGTCAAATCAAGCTTTTTGCATCACGGAACTTCTTCACCAAAGTAACTATTCGAGCAGGAAGAATGTGGTGTATATGCCCAAAAACGGGTAGCGAATTAGGAGATCAGTATTTCCAGAGTGGTCGTTTTCAAAAAACACTGGAGAAGTTGGAGAAGCTTAAACCGGAGCTATTTCAGGTTATTCAGAAAAATGACGTTGTACGCTTTGCCATCCAGGAAATCCCCGATTATTATGCTGCGCTTACTTTTCTGAAAAGCCTATTAGTTACTAATAAAAAGTCGTCCTGAGGATACTCCCGAAGGATCAAAATCCAGTATTATGTCATCCTGAACTTGTTTCAGGATCTTTGTGAGGGAGTCACATTACGAGCCATTTCATAAGATTCCGAAACAAGTTCGGAATGACATAGAGGTTAATTAAATTCAGGGTGACAGTAGAAAAGAATGACTAAAGTAGACAACAAATACATAACCCTCATAAAATCCGGACATCCCGTCGCTTTCCCTACCGAAACAGTCTATGGACTAGGAGCGGATGCGTGGAATCCTTCTGCAATAGCTAAAGTATTTGAGACAAAAGGCAGGCCTTCTGATAACCCACTAATTGTTCATGTTTCTAGCATTGAACAAGCAAAAGATTTTGTCAAAGAAGTTACTGAGACAGCCCAATTGCTCATGGATAGTTTTTGGCCTGGGCCTCTTTCTTTAGTTCTGAAAAAGAAAGCTGAGGTACTGGATGCCATCACAGCAGGTCTGGATACTGTGGCTATTCGAATGCCTGATCATCCCCTGGCTTTGGAGCTAATTACTCAAACCGGACCATTAGTAGCACCAAGCGCCAATACCTCAGGAAAACCAAGTCCTACCAAAGCGGATCATGTTCGGCAGGATTTTGGTGAGGATTTTCCAGTGATTGATGGAGAAGCCACTAAAATTGGCCTCGAATCTACAGTTATTGATTTAACAGGATTAAGTCCGGCTATACTTAGACCGGGCAGCATCAGCCGTAAACAGATTGAAGAGGTTCTTGGAAGAGAAGTCGAAGAATCCTTTTTCCATCATATGGAAAGTCCGAAAAGCCCCGGACAAAAATACTCCCACTACAAACCAAAAGCTGAAGTAAGATGGCTTACCGAAGAGGATGATCTTTCTGGCCCCTCTACCCTCTTCCTTCTTCAGGAAGGTGAGTTAGATGCAAATAACCTGGTTTATTACCGTGGCGATTTAGAACACCTGGCCCGAGAGTTATATGATCGGTTCAGGCAAGCAGATTTGGAGAGATTTAAAGCGGTAGTAATTGAGCATTTCCAAGATTCCACCAGCGCTGTTAATTCAGCTTTGACAAACCGTATTGAAAGAGCCATTTTGAAATAGATTTATATATAAGAACTGACCAGAGATGAAAAGAGCTCTCAAAATTCTAAAGATACTTTCTATCGCTTTACTTAGTCTGGCCGCCCTGCTCTTTATAACTGTGTTGGTTGTTTGGCAGAACCCAGAATTTGGAGGAGATATGGATGAATTGAGTTTAGCTAAAGCAGAAGCTTCTCCTCAGTATTACCATGATCATTTTGAGAATAATCCAGAAGCTATTCCAAGTGATTTAATGGCCAACATACAGGAAATGAGGGGCGATCAGATACGGATTCCAGCAAGCCCATTCCCAGTAGAAGTCCCTCAAATCAGTGATACAGTCAGCACTGGTCTTCATGCTACGTGGTTTGGGCATGCCACTGTATATGTTGAGATGGATAGCAAAAGAATCATGACTGATCCTATGTTGTCGAATAAGGCTTTTCCAGTCAAAATGATTGCACCAGAACGCTATAACCCTCCTCCAATGAGTGCAGAAGAATTACCAGCTATCGACATTGTCACTATTTCCCATGACCATTTCGATCATCTGGATATGAATACTGCTGTGCATCTAGCAGAAAACGGTGCTTTATTTTTTGTAGGCATTGGAATAAAAGCTCATCTAATGACCTGGGGAATATCAGAAGAACAGATTTATGAAATGGACTGGTGGGAAAGTGTAAGTATTGATGATTTTACTATTCATTGTATCCCTGCCCGACATTATTCAGGACGTAAATGGATGAACAACTCAACTTTATGGACTTCCTGGGTGATTGAAAGCCCTGAGCACAAAATTTATCATAGTGGCGATACAGGGTATGGCCCTCACTTTAAAGAAGTTCAGGAAAAGTTTGGGCAAATGGATATTAGTTTTATCAAGATTGGAGACTATGGCGAAGATTTGGGCTGGCAGGATATACATATGCCTACCGAACGCTCTGTTGAGGCAGCTAGGGAACTCAATTCAAAAATAATGTTCCCAATACACTGGGGTACTTTTTCACTATCCTATCACGATTGGTTCGAGCCTATAAATCTGGCCGTACAGTATGCTGAGGAAAAAGAGGTAGTACTAATAACTCCTAAGCTAGGCCAAACCATTAATATGGATTCTACCATAACTAATGAAATGTGGTGGAAGCCATTGGAATTAGAACAAGACAATTAGTAGATAATACTCTTTCACATACTGATTTTTCCGAAGCTTTCATCTAATCCGATTAGGCTGTACAAGTGCATAATAATAAGACTTGGAATAAGGCTGATACCGATTACTGTCACTATTTTGGGAAGATTAAGAGTTACACCAAAAGCGGCAATCTGGAAACCGGAATAGATTAGTAGAACAGCCATCCCTACAAAGAAAAGGAGTATGAATGCTATCAGTAGATACAATTTATACTTCAAGCGTCGCTCAACTAATCTATCCAGCCTCGCCATAGTTACTTCCGTGAACTCAACGGAAGTTTGCAAGCCACTTTCTTTAATCAATTTTTCGAGTGGATCATTTTTCATAGGTCTTCTATCTCTTTTCCTAGTTTCTGTTTAAGAATAGCAGCAAGGTTTTTTCTACCCCTGTGCAATGTTACTTTAACTTTCGATTTACTAAAGTTCGTCACCTCTTCTACCTCTTCAATCTTTAACTCCGATAAATAAAACAATCGGAGAACAAGCGCTTCATCTGGCTTCATTCTTTCAAGCGCGGTATTTATAACTTGTTTGAGATCATTTGTATCAGTTAGGGATGAAGTATCTTCTACTTCTGAGGTCACTTCAACAAAATCTTCTTGAATGTCCTTTTTTCTTCGGAGCTCATTATAACACCTGTTTACTACAATCCGATACAACCATGTGGTGAATAACGATTGGTATCTAAAGGAGTGAAGTTTGCTAAAAACTTTGATAAACGTCTCCTGAAGGACATCTTCTGCAAGATTCCTGTCCTTTAGAATAGAGCAAGCCAGAGAAAAAGCCATGTCCTTATGTCGATCAATCAACTCTTTGAACGCACCATGTTCTCCGGCTTTAACCCGTTCTATGATTAGCCTATCTTTGTCGTAAGAGCTCAAATAGCTATTTCTTTTGCTTGTTCGCTATCAGAAGTCCAATCGATCCAGAGATTAGGATAATACCCCACATAAGTAGATCGAAAGTGCTTTGATATAAATCCAGCTCTGCAAGCCCTGCCGAAATAAGTAATCCAACACCTATTCCAATGATTACATAGGCTACATCAAGTTTAGTAATCTTCGACTCAGCTCCGGGTTGAAGTATCCCTTTCTCAGCAAGCATTTTTTTAATCAGATAGGTGTATCGTGAAATGAAGTAAACAATGGCAACTAAGCCGCTTATGATGATCAGTCCCCCAAGGGTCTCTATTATCTGTTGTTCCATTTTGTTCTTTTTTAAAATTGTGTTCCTAATACGTGGTCCAATCCCTGAACCAATGGTAATAATCTATCGGAATTGGAAAAGAGTACGATTCCGTAGCCTTTTTCTATGATAAACATGGTATATGCCTGAAAATCATGGTTATTCCCAGTATGTAAATGCATTAGTCCATTTTCAGAAGGTTTCTGTGTAAATCCAAGCCCCCATGCGTTCTGTCCGGTTTCTTTAAACAAATCATTAGTCGCCTTAAACTTATTCTCTGCAGCTAACATTTGATTGAAACTATCTTCGCTTAGCCCTTCTCTTTTCAGCATAGCCTGGATGAAGTGCGCGTACTCATACGCCTCAGAATGAATACTTGAAAATGCGTTGAAGGTTTTACCACTCCATCCTCCCAGTCCGTTATCAGTAGGTTTCCCTTCTTTATGACCAAAAACCTTATGCTCTTCTATATGGTCATTCCATAAGAAAGAAGTATTGGGCATGCCAAGAGGTTTAGTTACCTCATCCTCGAAAATCTTATTAAACTTATCCCTCCACTGTACTCCATTCAAAGTCCCAATAACTGCTGCAAGATATTGATAGGCTTCCCCTGAATACAGGAAATCTGTACCTGGCTCAAAAGGCAGTGAGATTGCTTCACCATGGCTGAAATTCGGAAACCCTGAACTATGGGAAAGAACCATCCTGGGAGTTATAGCCTTATAGGATTCTTGCGATTCACTAACAATAGCTGGATGAGGTAAATATTCATACATAGGCTTATCCAGATCTAAAACCCCATTATCTACCATCTTCATAGCGAAGTAAGCAAATATTGGTTTTGAAAGGGATGCTCCTTCAAAAATGCTTTCAGTCTCTACCGGTTGCTTTGTAGTTAAGTTTTGAACTCCATAAACATTATGATATACAATCTCCTTATCGTTTATAATTGCTAATGAAAGCCCAGCCATATCTACTGAGTCCATTAAAAACTCGACCCTCTTATCCAGATCCGTAGTTTTTACTGTAGTTCCATCAACCCCTTTGATTAAATTTTGAGCATTAGTTTTTCCTACGCTTAGACTAACAAAAAGTATTAAGCATGTAGCTTTTAGTATTAATTTCATGATTCTCCTCCTTGAATGAAAAATTGTATTTAATCGAATTCAAGGGCTTGGACACAGCTAAGCGAGAAATGGTTACAAGTTTGCTAGAATAGAGTGGATTTTAGATTAACAGAGTTACTAGTAGAACCCAAAATTCGACAGGTTTTGTAACTGTGAAACCTTTTCTTTTTTAATCCAGTACTTACTTGGAGCTTAAAAAGGAGGAAAGATGAGTGCAGCAATTGAGACCGCAAAAATTATGAGGCAAAATATCAGCATGCTTCGAAAGAAATCCTTTTTTCGGGATGTCGTGCAGCCGAGATCTATCAAAAAAAGATCTGTAATCAATCCAAAAAACCTAAAAAGAAAAGCACTTATCATTGCCAATCGAAAACTTAGATATAGACTGACCCTTTCAATTATTATCAGTCTAATAGCTTTTCTGTTTCTCTTAGGATATACAGTATTTAACTAATCAATCTCCAAAAACTGAAAAACTCTGATCCGGCTTCATAGCTAATACAGCTTCCACCATCACAGTGATAAGTCGTTCTACATCTTTCATAGAACATACTTCTACTGGTGAATGCATATAGCGTAAAGGAAGAGAGATAAGAGCACTTGGTATCCCTGTCTGTTGGTAGAAGATGGAATCGGTATCAGTCCCGGTTCTAACACTGGTAGCTTCGTGCTGGACCTCTATCTTGTGCTTCTCACATACATCTTCAAGAAACTCCACAAGTTTGGGATGATTAGCTCCGCCATGTTGAATGGTTGGTCCTTCTCCTAAAATCACAGTACCATGATCTTTCTGATCAATACCGGGTGTATCTGTTGCATGAGTAACATCAGTCACTATAGCCACATCCGGCATAAAGCGATAGGACATCATTCGGGCTCCAAACCCTCCTACTTCTTCCTGGATGGAATTAAGAGCAATCACATTCACTTTAAGATCTTTTTTTCGTGCAGCTAGCTGTTTCATTGCTTCTGCAATGATATACCCACCTATTCGATTATCAAGCGCCCTACCTGTAAGGATTTCTTCATTTAGGTATTCTGAATCAGAGGCATAAGTAATTGGATCTCCAATCTGTACTAACTCGAGAGCTTCTTCCTTACTGGTAACGCCTATATCAACATAAATATCTTTCCAGGCAGGCTCTTTCCCTCCTCCGTTCTTAACTGTCTGAAGGTGAATAGCAGTATTCCCTGTTACTCCTACTACCCTTCCTCTCTTATTATGAATAAATACCTTTTTAGCCCTGGCTATGGTAGAATCGCTTCCTCCCAACTTGCTGACATAAACAAAGCCTTGCTCAGTAATATGTTGTACCACCATGCCTATTTCATCGCAGTGTGCTTCGAGCATTACGGTGGCCACATCACCACTTATATTCAGTTTGGCAGCACAAGACCCATAGTCATCAGTAACCACTTCATCAGAAAATGCCTCTACATATTTTTTCCAAACAGCGACTCCCGCTTTTTCATAACCGGTAGGGCTTGGGGTAGTTAGTAGTTCTTCTAAAAATTGTACCGTGTTCTTATCGCTCATGATGATTTTTTTGAGGTGAATATAGGAAAAAGACCATCTTTGAACGACCATTGATTCTTCTTATGAAGCTTTCTTTATTCCTATTGTGCTAATCCCTAATTTGGAGGATGATGAGACCTAGCTACGATCCTGATCTGTTCTATTACTGGCATACTATTCATACCCGATTTCGAGACCTCGACCCTTTAAATCATGCTAATAACGCAGTTTTTAATACCTATTTTGAGGAAGCCAGAATACATTTTGTAAATCAGGTTCCAGAACTAGCACATTCATTTAGCGAAGGAAAAGCTTTTGTTCTTGTGAAATGTACTCTGGAATATTTAAAGCCCATTCGTTATCCGGCTACCCTGCTTATTGGAAGCAGTTGCCTATCGATTGGCAACACAAGTGTAGAAGCATTCCAGGCTATTTATGACTCTGAGACTAAAAACTTACTTGCAGTGGCTACAACAAAAGGTGTGTGGTTTGATATAAAGAGAAATCGACCTACTGCTGTACCTAACATTGAAGACAAAGAAGATTTAATGTTTAAGCTCCCTGAGAATGGATAAGAGTACCCGATATAAAATCTTTAATGATCCGGTTCACGGGTTTATCACCGTCCCTAAGGGAATTATTTTAAAACTGATTGACCACCCCTATGTACAAAGACTTAGACGCGTACGGCAAAACGGGTTGGTCTACCTTGTATTCCCTGCTGCCGAGCATTCTCGATTTTCACATGCTTTAGGTGCTTTGGAGTTAGGGCAGCGGGTTTTGAATAACTTAAGAGTAAAAGACACTACGATTAGCAATAAAGAGTATGAAGGGACACTCATCGCTCTTTTGCTTCATGATGTTGGGCACGGGCCATTGTCTCACACACTTGAACATTCTCTGATTAACAATTTCAATCATGAGATGATGAGCCTGGCTGTCATGAAAGAACTCAATAAGCAATTTGATGGTGCCCTTGAAACTGCAATCTCTATTTTCACTAATCAGTATCCAAAGAAGTTCCTGCACCAGTTAGTGTCATCTCAACTGGATTTGGACAGACTCGACTATCTCCGCAGAGATAGCTTTTTTACCGGCGTATCAGAAGGATCGGTTGGAATTAATCGCATTCTAAAAACAATGCGTGTTTTCAATGGTAATATTGTCATCGAAAAGAAAGGGATATACGCCGTAGAAAATTACATTATCTCTCGCAGATTGATGTATATGCAGGTATATCTTCATAAAACGGTTTTAAGTGGGGATGTACTGATAAGAAAAATTTTTCAACGGGTTCGTGATTTACTTGCAGGCGGAGAAAGAATCAAATTTGGTTCATCTAATCTCGAGTACTTTTTAAAAGAAGAACAATCAGCTAAAAAGAGAATTACTAAGACGGTAATTGATCAGTATTTGGCTTTAGATGACTACGATATCCATCAAAACATAAAGGCTTGGCAATATTCCAAAGATTCTATTTTAGCTGATTTGAGTTTCCGCTTCCTGAATCGTTCTTTATTCCGGACAACTTTTCTTGATAAACCCCCAACGGAAGAAGAAATAGCAAAGCTGAATAAGAAAACTCAACGCGTACTAAAGAAGAAAGGCATTCGAGCGGATAATGAATCTGCTTCTTACTACTACAGTTTTGAGAACGACCAGACGGAAGCCTATAAACACCTTAGCGATCGTATCTGGATTTTAGACGATGATGAAGCCATTGAGTTTTCGAAGGCTTCAGACACAAAGAGCATTGTTGCGTTGGCCCAGCCTGTAGTTAGACATTATTGTGTTCACCTAAAAGAGGTGAATATTTAACTCTCCTGAAGAACCTTTACTACTTTTGTGACTGTTAGGTAGTCATAATCCTGGGCAATGGATATAAGCTTGTCGTATTCTGGTCCAGAAGCTTCGGTAGCAAATTCTTTTGAGGATATGTAATCCACTAAGGAATCAAAATCCTGCATCTTTAAAGCAGAAAAGACTTTCTCTCTCTTTTCATCATCCATGGAGTTAATGAATGACGCAATTTTTTCAGGACTTACCTCATCAATACTTTCCGATTCTTCAACAAGTACCGGAGCTTTAGGAACCCCCAGCAGAGTATCAATGGTAGACAGAAGGTGATCTGTTTTGAAAGGTTTTAGAATATATTCCGAAAAGCCTTGAGCCATTAATTCATTTCGGTCGCCTTTAAAACCTCCAGCGGTAACCGCAATAATAGGAATATCAGCAAATCTTCCTCCTGAAGCTCTAATAGTGAGCATTGCTTCAAGTCCATCCATTACTGGCATATTTATATCCATCAAAATTACATCGGGAGCAAAGCTATCCAGCATATCGATGGCTTCCCGACCATTCTCAGCCTCTCTGTATTCAAATCCTTTTTCTTTGAGGACCAAACGAGTAATTGTTCTATTGGGCTCGATATCATCAACAATGAGTACTTTAATTTTCTCGCCTTCCGAACTTACACTTCCGCTAAATGCTACACTGCTTTCCTCCTGCGTAGAAACTAGTTGAGTGTCCAAAATCTTTATCGGGATTTGAACCTTTACAATAGTCCCTTTATCCAGTTTACTCTTAACCTCGATCTCCCCTCCCATAAAATCAACAAGTCGCTGGCATAAGGTTAGCCCAAGTCCGGTTCCGTTGTTTTTTAGACTATCTAATTGCCAAAAAGGCTCGAAAATATGTCGAAGGGCATCTTCTGAAATACCAATTCCAGTATCTTTTACTTCAACCTTAAGGGTATCCTGTCCATCAATCTTTACTACCGAATAGAAAAGGCCAACCGAACCACTTTTAGTAAACTTGATTGCATTGGTAAGTAAGTTTTTAATAATGGTAGAAAGCTTATCAAGGTCGGTTTCTATTGCCTCAGGTAAATCTCCTACAGCATCAAGCGAAAATTTAAGACCTTTTTCCTTCGCCTTCTTCGATAGCTTATTAGCCATATCTTTGAAGAACGCGGTAAGTGCAATTGATTCTACATCCAGCCTGGTTCTGTCCGAATCTAGTGTAGAGAGTTCAAGGATATCTGTCACCATTCCAAGAAGTTGCTCTCCGGCGTTCGAGATAGTCTGAACATGGATCTTGTCCATGTCTTTAAGGGCATCACTTTGACCTAAAATTTGTGTATACCCCAGAATTGCATTTAGAGGTGTTCTAAATTCGTGAGACATGCTGGCGATAAAGCCTGTTTTTGTACGGCTGGCCTCCTCTGCAATATCTTTGGCCTTTTTTAAATACTCTTCTGTGTCCTTAGCCGCAGTAATATCCCTGGTAACTGCCTGAAAGCCTACGATTACTCCATTTTCTTTTATGAAAGTAGCGGATTGACCTAACCACTTAATCTCACCAGATTTCGTTTTTGCTCTGAATTCAATGTAGGTGCTTGGAGTTTCACTATTGTATTGATCAAAATAAAACTTGTCGACCCGATCTTTATCCTCTTCTGCGACCAAATCTTTAAAGTTTTTTGAGAGGATTTCAAACTCACTATACCCTACAATTTGCTCAACAATGGAATTAACAAAGTTAAAATTCCCTTTTAAATCGATTTTGAAGATGATGTCTCTTGCAGATTCAACGAGCTGCTTGTACTCCGTTTGAGTATTGTAAAGGCGGTCTTCAACAAACTTTTTTCCTGATACATCAGTTGCTTCAGTAAGAATATATTCGTTCCCTTTCTTCTCAGAAATAATGGTCCGCTTCTGAATCTGGAACCATTCCTCTTTTTCTCCCTTTGTGAATGTAGATTTATAGACAATCGAAGAAGATCGCCTGGAAATTATATCATCATTGTGCTTAAGGAAAGCTTTTTTAACAAATTCATCGATGGGGAGATCAACGAAAGGTTTGCCAAATACTTTATTCTTTTTCTCACCAATCAGCTTGAGAAATTTGTCATTAGCAAAGATTACATTCGAGTCGAAATCGAAAAAAACGATATACTGATCCTGTTCATGAACCAGAGAGTTCAGCAAGAAAGTATTCCGCCTTTTCTTTAAAAACCTTCTCACTAGAACATAAGTGGTTATGAAAGTGAGTACTATAACTACGATAATAATAGTTAGCTGCTCAGCACTTAAATCACTTATTTGCATACCTTTAGAATATCTACCTAGACCTTGCATAATAATGAAATGCAAATAAAAGTAAAGGAATTAACTCGAAGATTAATCTTTCTTAATCAGTATTTTTACACAGTAGACCTAAAATAGACTATAAAAGATAGGTCGTCTCTCTCATCTCTTGATTGTTCAACCCAGCTACTTCCTATTTCGTCCCTATATTCCGGGAAAAAAGTATCACCTTCATATTCCTTTTTAATCTCTGTAACAATCATCTTATCAACTATAGGTAGGGTTTGCTGATATAGTACTCCTCCCCCAATAATAAATACCTCTTCGTCCTGGATATTTCCTAATGCCTCATCCAGGCTCTTATACGTTTCTACCCCATCGTAAGATTTTGATCTTGAAAGAACAATGTTCCTCCTACCAGGCAAAGGAGTTTCGTTTAACTCTTCAAATACACCTCTGCCCATAACAATGGTATTTCCCAGAGTGGTCGACTTAAAATGTTTAAGGTCCTCAGGATAGCGCCAGGGTAGCCCTCCATTATTGCCAATTACCAGGTTTGGATCATGAGCAACAACAATAGTAAGGATCATACAGCAACCTCAAACCTGATCACCGGATCTGGATCATAATTTTCCAGGGTGAAATCATCAAAGGTAAGATCGTCAACAGGTTTATTCGCAATCTTTAAGGTAGGAAGTGCTCTGGGGGTACGTGTAAGTTGCTCTTTCAAACCATCAACATGATTAACATAGATGTGAGCATCTATAATGGTGTGAGCAAAAAATCCAGGTTCTAAACCAACTTCTTGTGCAATTGCCATAGTTAGTGCAGAATAACAAGCAAGATTAAACGGAATTCCTAAAGCTATATCACCAGAACGTTGAGTGAGATGACAATTAAGTCTCCCATTTGCAACGTTAAAAATGTACATCAAATGACAAGGAGGAAGTGCCATTTCGCCAAGTAATCCCGGATGCCAGGTACTTACCACAATCCTTCTGCTGTTTGGGTTTGTTTTGAGCATATCAATTGCTCTTTGAACCTGATCGAATTCCTTTCGAACCCAAATTTCCTTTTCAATTTTACCAGCCTGGCCTTCTAACTCGATTGTTTCTTTTTCAAGAGATGGAAACCTTCTCCATAAAACAGGATAGATAGGTCCTACATGTCCATCTTCATCTGCCCATGCATCCCAGATATGGCAATCATTTTCGTCTCTTAGCCAGCGGATATGATCCTCTCCCCTCAAATACCAAAGAAGTTCAAGAATCACTGATCGGAAATATACTTTCTTAGTTGTTAGCAAAGGAAACCCATCTGCCAAATCCACTTTATAATATTCTGCAAAGTTTGAGATGGTATCTGTCCCTGTTCTATTCTCTTTTCTTACACCGTTTTCAAGTACGTTTCTGACCAGATCGTGATATGCTTTCATTAGCTGCTAAAAGGGTTAGAGTAAAATTTTTCCGAGGAATATAATTGCGATTGAAAAATAAATAATGATTCCGCTTACATCCACTATTGTTGCAACAAAAGGTGCCGAAGAAACAGCCGGATCCAGGCCTAATTTCGAAAGAATGAATGGAAGCATCGCTCCAATGAAATTTCCAAAGAGCACAATACTTAATAAACTGAGAGCTACTACCAACGCAGTCAGCAACATCTGTTCTCCAAATGGATTTCCCGCAATGAGCTCCCAACTAATTAAGGTTACAAATCCCAGTATTCCAATTAGAGCACCCAGAATCAACCCGGAAAGAAACTCACGAGCGAATACTTTCTTCCAATCATCAAATTTGATGTCGTCGGTAGCTAGTGCACGGATAATAAGGGTCGCAGCCTGAGCTCCTGAATTGCCTCCACTCGCAATAATTAGAGGAACAAAAAAGGATAGAAATACGACTTTACTAAGTAGTTCTTCGTATTGACCCATCGTCAAAGCTGTGATGATTTGCCCAACGAAAAGGATGATTAACCAACCCAGCCTTTTTTTAACCATAGATGAAATGGTAGTTTGAGAATAGTAATCATCTAGGGCATCCATCGCTGCCATTTTCTGCATATCCTCGGTGGTTTCCTCCTCAGCTACATCAATTACATCATCAACGGTAACAATACCCACCAGAATACCATCTGAATCTACTACCGGAAGAGCGATCTTATCATACTTGGCGAACATCTTTACCGCTTCTTCCTGATCATCAAAAGCGCTCAAAGCACTATATGTATTATCCATCACATTATCGATGGTATCCTCAGGTTTTGCCACGATAAGCTGAGTAATTTTAAGGTCATCGATGAGATGTTCCTTATCATCTACTACATAAATCACATTTAAAGTCTCTGCTACTTCCGCATATTTTCTGATATGAACCATGCTCCTTTCGATGGTCCAGTCAGATTTAACACGTACATACCTCGGAGTCATTAATCGGCCAACACTATCCTCAGGATACCCCAGAAGTTTCTTGATCTGTTTTTGATCTTCCGGGTTCATCGAATTCATCACACTTTGTGTAAGGTGGCCCGGAAGTTCCTCAAGAAGTGCTACCTGCTCATCTGGTTCGAGGTTACTCATAACATCAGAAAGCTGTTGTCGATTGAATAACTCAAGTAATTCAACCCCTTTTCCTGATGGGAGTTCTGCAAAAACATCTGCAGCTACAGGTTTTTTTAATAACCTAAATACAACAACTGCTATACTTCCGTCCAGTTCGACCAAAAGCTCGGCGATATCTGCCGGGGGAACATCTGCAAGCACCTCTTTCAATCCAACCCAATCTTTGGCCTCAATGAGTTCTTGAAATTCCGGTTTGATGAGCTGTACAAGCATATTATGAGGTACTGAAAAATTCTAGCCAATGCCAAGATGACGGGCTAAGAATCGCGCTTAATCACTCAAAAAACAAGTAGCGCTTTGTTATTCTTCAGTTAGGTTTAACACCTGGAGCGCGGCTTCTGCAGCAAGCTGTTCAGCTTTCTTCTTACTCTTGCCTATGCCCGTACCTAACTCCTCCTCTCCGATCATTACAGTCACTTCAAAAGTTCGGTTATGCCCCGGACCAGATTCATTAATCATTTTATAGCGAGGAAGTGGAAGCCGTTCCGCTTGTGTGTATTCAAGAAGAGCACTTTTATAGTTATCGACAGTATGAATGACCTCTTCGAAGTTCACAAACTTATCAAATACATATTCGACAAACTGAAAGGCACTAGCATAGCCTTTGGTGATGTAAATCGCCGCAATAATAGACTCAAATACATCTGCTAAAATACTTTTAGAGATTTTGGTATTCCCCGACCGCTCTCCCATCTCCATTAGGTCATCTAAGCCCAACTGATTTGAGAATTGAGCTAATGTCTCTCCTTTGACCAGCTTTGCTCTTATTTTTGTGAGAAAGCCTTCGTCCTTTTTTGGATACTTGTTAAATAAAATCTCAGCAGCAATGAGATCTAACACTGCATCCCCTAAAAACTCTAACCGCTCATAGGAATCATACTTTGCATACTGTTCCTGAGTAAGCATAGAACGGTGACGCAGAGCGCGTTGAAATAATGCAGTATCATCAATTTTAAGTCCGATTATCTTTTCAAGATGGGCAATACGATCATCACCTAAAGCAGTATCCTTGCTTTTGCGTGTAAACAAAGATCTGAGGATAGATCGCATTTAATTTTCGAACTTCTTGAATACTAATGTTGAGTTATGTCCTCCAAATCCGAATGCATTATTTAACGCATATCGAATATCTCGTACTACAGGCTCGTTAGCGGTATAGTTTAAATCGCACTCCGGATCCTGATTATCAAGGTTTATAGTAGGAGGAACGGTTCCATGATAAACAGCCAATAGTGATGCAACGGATTCAATCGCTCCGGCCGCTCCAAGTGTATGACCAGTCATAGACTTGGTAGAATTCAGATTAATAGTTTTGGAGTGGTCACCAAAAACTTTCTTTATCGAGTTAGTTTCTGCAATATCACCAAGCGGAGTAGAAGTACCATGCATATTAATATGATCTACATCTTCTACATTTATCCCGGCCGCATTAAGTGCATTATTCATTGCAATTTGAACACCACCCCCATCAGGATCGGGAGCAGTAATATGATAGGCATCGGCAGAATAACCATAGCCGGCTAGCTCGCCATAAATACGAGCTCCTCTTTTCTTTGCGGATTCGAGTTCTTCTAACAAGAAAATACCTGCGCCTTCTCCGAGTACAAAACCATCTCTATCGACATCAAAAGGACGAGACGCTCTTTCCGGTTCATCGTTTCTCGTCGACATTGCCTTCATTGCATTGAATCCCGAAATACCAATTCTTGTAACCGGAGCTTCTGTCCCTCCGGTCACTGCCATATCTGCCTGACCATATCTAATCATATCGTAGGCAATTCCAATGTTATGAGAACCGGTAGCACATGCAGAAACTGCACAGAAATTTGGTCCTCTGAATCCATATCTGATTGAGATTTGCCCTGCAACCAAATCCGGAATTAGCATCGGGATGAAAAATGGAGATACTCCTCTGGGACCTCTTTCATGAAATGAAATAGATTGATCGTAGAATGTCTTCATACCCCCAATTCCTGTACCTACAATTACAGCAACCCGATCCTTATTGATCTTTTCGAGATCAATGCCAGAATCTTCTACAGCTTCTCTGGTAGCTACAATGGCATATTGTGCTACTAAATCAAGCCGACGAGCATCTTTATGCTCAAAATGATCTTTCGGATTATAACCCTCAAGTTGGGCTGCAAATTTAGTGGGGAAATCAGTAGTATCGAAATGTTCTACTGCACGGGCACCACTTTTGCCGGACAGCATTCCATTCCAAAAAGCAGGAGCGCTCTCACCAATTGGGGTAAGAGCGCCAATGCCTGTAATAACGACTCTACGTTCGCTCATAAAAAAAGGAGAGGTTTTTTAAGATAATTTACCAGATAGATAACTTACCGCATCACCTACAGTTGCAATATTTTCTGCGTCTTCATCAGGGATGCTTAAATCAAACTCTTTTTCGAATTCCATGATCAATTCCACAGTATCTAAAGAGTCTGCACCAAGATCGTTAGTGAAATTTGCATCTGAAGTAACTTCAGATTCATCAACACCTAATTTATCAACGATAATGGCGGTTACTTTTGATTCGACATCTTGTGACATAATTCGTCCTATTGTATTTATTGGTAGTTAGATTAAATAAAAAACTTGTTTAACATAAAAATTCATTTGTGCATCTGCAACAGTTTACATTGCCATACCACCATCTACACGAAGGGTTTCTCCGGTGATATAGCTACTCATATCTGATGCTAAGAACGCCACTGCATCGGCGATTTCATTAGGACTTCCTGCTCTCCCTAAAGGAGTAGCAGCTTTTATTCCTTCAAGTACCTGATCACCCAGAGAATCGGTCATATCTGTAGTGATATAGCCTGGCGCAACTACGTTTGCACGTATATTTCTGGATGCTAATTCTTTTGCATAGGATTTAGTAAATCCGATAATTCCAGCTTTTGAAGCTGCATAATTACTTTGACCGGAATTACCTGATATCCCCACTACTGAACTAATATTTATAATTGAGCCACCTCTATTTTTCATCATCGGGCGTGCTACAACTTTCGAATAATTGAAAATGCTCTTAAGATTTGTAGTAATCACATCATCCCATTGATCTTCAGCCATTCTCAGAATCAAATTATCTTTTGTGATTCCGGCATTGTTTACCAGTACATCAATTTTTCCCCAGTCGGTAACGAGCTCATTTATTACTGCCTCTGCCTCACTAAAATCAACGGCATCGGCCTGAATAGCTTTTGCTTTTCTTCCTTTAGCTTCGATCTCAGCTTTGACTTCATTAGCTGCATCTGCTGACCTGGCATAAGTGATAGCAACATCAGCACCAAGTTCAGCTAACTTTAACGCTATCGCTTTTCCAATTCCCCGACTACCGCCGGTTACTAAACATGATTTTCCTTCTAATGTTAATCCCATTGATATATTTATTGGTGTCCTGAAATTTCTGCTTTTCTGTTGGTTCGTTTAACTAGGCCCTGCAATACTTTACCAGGCCCAACCTCAACAAAAGATGAAGCGCCATGCTCCATCATATTCTGAAGTGTTTGTGTCCATTTTACCGGATTCAAAAGTTGATCTAACAGATTTGATCTGATTTCTTCCGGATCTGTAGTAGGTTCGGCAGTATAATTACTATAAATCGGACAGTTGGGAGCTGATATCTCTAGCTGTTCAAGCTGATCCCGAAGTCCATCTAATGCTGGTTGCATTAATGATGAGTGAAATGCACCACTTACTGGCAAAAGCATAGCCATTCTTGCTCCCTTCTCCTTCGCAAGCTCAACAGCTTTTTCTACTGCTTCAACATATCCCGAAATAACAAGTTGCCCTGGGCAATTATAATTAGCAGCAATTACTTCTTTTCCTGTAGCTGAACTCGCTTCTGAGCAAACACTTTCTACCACTTCATCGTCCATGCCTATAATCGCAGCCATTGTTCCAGGATTTTCTGTTCCTGCTTTCTGCATTAATTCTCCTCTCCGACGCACTATTCTCAAGGCATCTTCGAATTGAACCGCACCGCAAGCTACTAAGGCTGAAAACTCTCCAAGGCTGTGCCCAGCTACCATATCTGGAGTAGCATTTAATGTTTTGAAAAGAGCAACTGAATGAAGAAAAATTGCAGGTTGAGTAAACTCTGTTTGTTTTAATTTCTCTTCCGGACCTTCAAATAAAATAGAGCTAAGGTCGAATCCAAGAACTTCATTTGCTTTATTTACCAAATCAGCAAATTGTGGGTTTGAATCAAAATGATCTTTACCCATACCAACAAATTGTGATCCCTGACCGGGAAATAGGTAGGCAGTACTCATTTTAAATACTCCATTTCACGTAAGTAGCTCCCCAGGTAAATCCGCCTCCAAAAGCAGCTAATACCAAGTTATCACCTTTGCTAAGAGAATTTTTCCAATCGTACAAACAAAGAGGAATGGTGGCAGCAGTCGTATTTCCATACCTATCAATATTGATCATCACCTTTTCAGATGAAATACCCATACGATTTGCAGTAGCATCAATGATTCTCAAATTTGCCTGATGAGGGACCAACCAGGCAACATCCTCTGCACTTAGATTATTTTTCTCCATGATTTCCAGAGAAACATCCGCCATTCCCATTGTAGCTTTTTTGAATACTGCTCGCCCATCTTGTCGGATAGAATGCATTCTTTGATCTACAGTTTCGTGTGATGCCGGACGAAGACTACCCCCAGCGGGTTGATATAGTGCACAGTTGGTATCACCTTCGGTATATTGAATACTATCAATAATTCCAGTTTCATCATCTGAAGCTTCTAATAGCACAGCTCCAGCACCATCTCCAAAAAGTATACAGGTTGTTCGATCACTGAAATCCAGAATAGAAGACATTTTATCTGCACCTATAACCAGTACCTTTTTAGCATTCCCGCTTTCAATAAAAGAAGCACCAGTAGTAAGAGCAAATAAGAAGCCTGAGCAAGCTGCTGAAATATCAAATGCAAAAGCATTTTTAGCTCCAATTTTCTCCTGAACAAGACAAGCTGTAGCAGGAAACATGTAATCAGGAGTAACTGTAGCTAAAATTACAATATCTACTTCCTCAGCAGAAACACCTGCAGAAGCTAATGCTTCCTGAGCAGCCTTAGCTCCCATATATGAAGTTGCTTTATCGGGATCTTTGAGGATTCGGCGTTCAGAGATGCCGGTTCTTGTTCTTATCCACTCGTCATTTGTATCAACCAGTTTTTCCAGGTCGAAATTGGTCAAACGCTCTTCAGGTAGAAAATGTCCTACCGAAGAAATCTTAGCTCTTCTTACTTCCATATGGAATTTATCAATTTAGAGATGCGACAATTTTGCCATTCACATCATTTTCGATGCAGCTAATGGCGCTTTTAATCATATTTTTTATTGCCAATGGAGTACTTCCTCCGTGCCCAACAAGACTTACCCCGTTTACTCCCAGGAAGGGTATTCCGCCAACAGTTTCATAATTAAATGGGCCTAAAGCTGTTTTCAAAATCTTCTGTGCACCCATTACTTGTTCAGCTTCCATGTTTAATTGCTGTACCGCTGATTTTACCAGTACCATAATCGTTTCAGGAATAGACTCACCGAACTTTAGAAGTATATTTCCAACCAAACCATCCGTTAAATAAACATCTGCTTTTCCGGGAAAGATGTCTCTTCCTTCTACATTGCCAATAAACCCTTCAAGAGACTTGAGATATTTATTTATTTCCTTCAAAGCCTCTGTGCCCTTTTCTTCCTCTTCTCCAACATTCAGAAGTCCAACTTTTGGGCTCTCGATATTTAGAATTTCTTGGCAGAATATTTGCCCCATCTTTGCGAATTGAAAAGCCATTTCAGGCTTTACTTCCAGGTTAGCACCTGCATCCACTAATAACCTAAAACCTTTAAGAGTAGGGTAATATGAAGCAATGGTGGGACGAGAAACACCTTCTAATTTTCCTAAAATAAATGTAGAAGCAGCGAGAAGAGCACCTGTGTTACCAGCGCTTACAAAAGCATCGCACTTGCCTGCTTTGTGTAAACCTAAGCCTATTGCAATAGAAGAATTTCTTTTGTTCTTAACAGCGCTGGTAGGAGACTCCTCCATACCAATCACTTCAGGGGCATGCTGTACAATTACTCTTGACGAATCATACTCATGCTTAGCAAGCTCGCTGTTTATACTATCTTCCGGACCGACTAGAATAATAGACAGAGACTCAATCTCGCTTAAAGCAGAAAGAGCTCCTTCAACAGGATTTTTGGGAAAGAAATCTCCACCTGCCGCATCTATTGCAATAATCATAGGAGATTAGTTTGCTACATTTATTACCTGTCTTCCTCGGTAAAAGCCACACTCTGGGCAAGCATGGTGGTATCTGTGTAGTGTTCCGCAATTAGAACATTTCGCAAGCGTAACGTCTGCAATTGCATGATGAGATCTTCTTTTGTCTCTTCTAGCTTTCGAAGTTTTTCGCTTTGGATGTGCCATTTATCTTATGAACTTAATTATTTCTTTAATGCTTTTAATGCTTCCCATCTTGGATCAACGTAATCCTCATCATTTTCATCTGAGCTTTCTCCAAAAGTTTGAGAAAAAGTCTCTTTGGGATTACCATGTTCATCCAAAAAACGGGGATGTAATTTCTTAGTAGGAACATTTACAAGAATTGTGTCTAACACGTCTTGTTCTATGTCTATTTGTTTAGATGCGTGATCAATGTTTCGGATAGCCGTTTGTTGATCTATCGATTCTTCTACTTGTTCCTGTTTGAATAAAACCTGGTATTCCGTCTGTACCTTATAGGGATATTCGTCTAAAGAACGATCACATGTTAGCGCTACTGATATATCTAGCGCCAACTGCACCTGGATAAAGTGAGTAGTTCTGTTGAAATCGATATGTATTGTTCCGGATTGAAGTGATACTTCTCCGAGATCGAGATCACCATTACTGAGTTGAACATTTCTCTCACTCTTACCTTCAGGAATTTCAAAGATCTTAAACTTAAACATAGCATGTCTCCGTACAGCCGAATAAGATAAGGATAAAACGATTGTTGTACAATCAATTAAACAAGCCGTAAAGCCGCTGTTCTATTAAGGCAATTATTTTCCCTAAATCTTCTGGATCATTAACAAAATCCAGGTCATCGGTATCAATAATCAACTTTTCGTAAGGATATCGATCGATCCAATCTTCATAAAGGCGGTTCAATCGTTCCAAATAATCAATCCGGATGGTATTCTCATAATCTCTCCCGCGTTGCTGAATCTGCTTAACAAGCGTAGGTACTTGAGCCCTCAGGTATATTAATAGATCTGGTGGGCGTAAATAATGACTCATTTCTCTAAAAAGAGCTTCGTAATTTTCAAAATCACGATCGCTCATAAGATTCATCTCATGAAGGTTCTTCGCAAAAATCTCAACATCTTCATAGATAGTTCGATCCTGAATCAAGCTTATTTCCTGTTGAAGCATTTCTTTTTGATGCCGAAATCTGCTAGACAAAAAATAAATTTGAAGATTGAAACTCCATCGAAGCATATCCTCATAAAAATCGGCCAGGTACGGATTGTCCTCTACCGATTCGTAGAATGCTTCCCAGTTAAAGTGTTTCGATAACAATCCGGTTAAAGAAGATTTCCCCGCTCCAATGTTACCCGCTACTGCAATGTATTTTGATTTTTTCTTAGTACTCAAAACTGTTTTTAACTTTCTTTTCCAAGCAGACGGTACATCGCTTTTTTGTAATCTTCAACCCCTGGTTGATTAAAAGGGTTAACACCAAGACTGTATACAAAAACTCCGGTCATAAGCTCAAAAAAGTAAATAAGCTCACCAATATTCTGCTCGTTTAATACTTCAATAGTAATATTTACGATTGGAACATTGCCTTCCTGGTGCGCTTCAGTTGTACCTTCGCGAGCGCTAGTATTAATTTCATGAAAGGATTTACCGGCAAGGTAATTCAACTTATCGCCATCACCTTCCAGTTCGGTTACTTTGATTGATGAAAATGGTTTTTCGACAATAATGAAGGTTTCCATTACACTTCTTTTACCTTGCTGGATGAACTGCCCAAGGCTATGTAAGTCGGTCGAGTAGTTAGCTACAGCAGGAAATATCCCCTTCCCTTCTTTTCCTTCACTTTCTCCAAGCAATTGCTGAATCCATCCACCAAATGAAGAAAGCTCTGGTTCGAAACAGGCAAAAACATCAATTGTTTTTCCTTCTTCGTGGAGCGCATTTCTTAGCGCTGCATACTCAAGTATATCTTCTGCATCTTCTTCATATTTCTGATAGGCTGAAACAGCTCCATAGAATAATGTCCTAATATCAATTCCTGAAACAGCAATCGGAAGCAGGCCAACAGGTGTTAATACAGAAAATCTCCCTCCTACATCGTCAGGAATGATGAATTTTTCATACCCCTTAGCTTCAATTTGGGGATTAAGAACACCTCCTTTTTCACTTGTAGTACAAATGATACGATCAGTAGCGTCATCATACATTTCTTCAAGTACTTCTCGGATTGCTCTAAATGACAGAGCTGTTTCAAGAGTAGAACCCGATTTTGAAATGACGTTTATATATATACTTTTGTTTGAACCATCAGCCTTTGGGGTTTTCAAGTAAGAAAGAAGCTCTTCAAGATACTTGCCTCCCATATGATGCCCGGCATATAAAATCTCAGGTCCTGTTTTCCCGAAATGAGGTGTCAAAGCCTCAATTACTGCCTTTGCTCCGAGGTAAGATCCTCCGATTCCACACACAATAAATATATCTGCATCAGAACGTATCTGATCACCTAAGTCGGTAAGCCGTGTTAATTCGGCGTCATTTGGGTCTGCTAAAATATCTCTCCAGCCAAGCCATTCAGAACCAGGCCCAGTTTTTGTCCTTAGTTGTTCAAGGCCTATATCTGCCCGTGTTCTCGCTTTTATGTATGACTCATCTTTTAAAAATGAGCGAGCGATTCTTACATCCGCGTTTATCATTTTAATATCTTATCGAAGTAATTTTGCTAGTTCTATGAGGGTGTAATCGAGTGTTTTTTTCTTGGATACAGCTACACGCATTGGAGTAATTTTTAGAGCATTATTGACAATACCTACCATTACTTCACTGTGTCCTTCCAGTAATACTTTTACTGCAGAAGCTCCTAACCTGCTGGCCAATACCCGATCGTGTGCAGAGGGTCTACCCCCTCTCTGAATATGCCCCAGGATACACACTTTCATATCGTACTGTTTGAAGTCATCTTTAATATTCTCGGACAGCTTTAAAGCACCCCCGGTTTCATCTCCTTCCGCAACAACAATCAAACTACTTCTCTTTTGCTCTTTGAGCATATTATTGAGCTGAGACTTAATCTCTTTAAGATCAGTAAGCTCTTCAGGAAGCAGTACTAATTCTGCTCCACAAGCAATTGCCGTTTCCAATGCAATAAAACCAGTATCACGGCCCATCACTTCAACAAGAAACATACGTTCATGAGCATCGGCTGTATCACGAATTTTATCAATGGCTTCTAAAGCTGTATTAAGGGCTGTATCATATCCAATGGTTTCATCAGTACCGATTATATCATTATCGATAGTACCGGGAATACCAACTACATTAATGCCA
This sequence comes from Balneolaceae bacterium, assembly GCA_965242845.1. Lineage (GTDB taxonomy): Bacteria > Bacteroidota > Rhodothermia > Balneolales > Balneolaceae > RHLJ01. Next base: position 1,437,809 of record CBDETC010000003.1, on the reverse strand, counting down.
TGTTCATTACTCAAAATGTTTGCTCCAGTAAATGTACCATCTCCCCCTATCACAACAAGAGCATCGATATTTCTTTCTTTTAGCTGTTCAGCGGCTTTTTGTCGGCCTTCGGGAGTTCTAAAATCATCAGAGCGAGCTGATTTTAAAACTGTACCTCCCCTCTGAATAATATTTGAGACAAAATTAGAATTAACCTTCTCAAATTCCCCTTCTATTAATCCTTGGTAACCATGATAGACGGCATACACTGCCACATCGTAGGCTTTAGCGGTGCGAACGACTGCTCTCACGGCTGCGTTCATTCCAGGAGAGTCTCCACCACTTGTAAGTACCGCAATGGTCTTAATTTCAGACAATGGTTGAATCATTTGATTGTAAGTACTATGAGTTGAGTGAGTAATTACCCTTAAATATTATTCAGGATAATAAGTAATTTAAAGGGCACGCAAGTTTAAGAAAATTTGAGCACTTTTAATGATCGATAGTGTAGAACTACAAAGAATTAATACAGAGACCGTTTCCAGGAAATCTCTTGAAGAAATTACCGCACCGGTTTCTGCTGATTTACAGGAGTTTAGAGAATTTTTTAAAAAGACTATTCGATCTGATGTATTCCTCCTGGATCAGATTATTTCCTATTTGCTTAAGCAAAAAGGAAAACAAATTCGTCCAACCCTGGTTTTTATGAGTGCCAATCTTTTTGGAGGGATCAATCCGAGAAGCCATATCGCCGCTACAATGATTGAACTCTTGCACACAGCTACGTTAATTCATGATGATGTAGTTGATGACGCCAACTCCAGAAGAGGCTTTGTAAGCATTAATAAAATCTGGAGAAATAAAGCCGGAGTTTTATTGGGTGATTATCTCCTTTCCAAAGGTTTGTTGATTGCTCTCGAAAATGAAGAACATACTCTACTGAAAGTACAGTCTAAAGCTGTTCAAAAAATGAGTGAAGGTGAGCTTCGGCAGTTAAAAACGGCAGGCCTATTCAATATGACGGAAGAACGATACTTCCAGATCATATCCGAAAAAACGGCAAGTTTAATTTCTACCTGTTGTGAATGTGGAGCAGTTTCAGCCAGTGATGATCCTCAAATGCATAAGCTGATGAGTGATATTGGCATGTGCATTGGTATTGCGTTCCAAATACGAGATGACCTTTTCGATTATGGCGTTTATGATATCGGAAAACCAACCCGAAATGATATACAAGAACGAAAAGTGACCTTACCTTTAATTAAGGCTCTAGAGCATAGCCCCAAAAAACAGGCTGCCCGTATTCGAGCATTGATGAAGAAGCGCAAGAAAAAGTCAAAAGATGTGGATGAGATCGTTAATTTTGTTCATGACAATGGAGGTATGGATTACGCCCGTTCTATTATGTATGACTATGCGAACCAGGCTATCTCGAAACTTGAGAAAATTCCTTATTCGGAGCGAATCCAAGATTTTGTAGATCTGATTCACTTCATCATAACCAGAAAGAAATAATGGATGACTGAACGCGAGCATTTGTTCATTTCAGACGTTCATTTAGGTGCCTTTTCTCCAACTAAAGAAGAGGAAGTTGAACGCCGGTTGATAGCACTAATTGACTACGCCATGGAGCAACAGGCTCAACTTTATATCCTTGGCGATTTATTCGATTACTGGATGGAATACCCCCAGCTAAGTTTTGTACCATCTATAGGCAAAAGGGTATTAGATAAGTTTGAAGAATATAATAAGTCAATTTCACCTGCTGTTTATATCACCGGGAATCATGACAATTGGAACTTTGGCTATTTTCAAAAAAAGGGCTTCGATGTTGAAACGAATTACAGAATTGTAACCATCGAAGAATCGGAAGTATTATTGATGCATGGTGATGGACAGTTTGGAAAGAGAAGCGATTTCATTCGCCCGACTTATCACAGGTTTCTTCGAAATGCATCTTTCACAAGATTATACCAACGACTTTTTCCTCCCTCTCTGGGTCTAAACCTTATGAAGAAATTTTCCAATCTAACAAGGAAAAGAGGTTATAGAAACCCAATACCCTTATCTAAACATGCTGAGGATATACTTGTTTCAAAAGATATTGATCTTGTAATCTGCGGACATGATCATATTCCAAGAGTGGAAACATTTTCGGATGGGCGATATATAAACCTTGGAACATTTTTTAACCATGGTACAATGGCACGATATAAGAATGGTGCTTTTGATCTCGTTATCTGGCACAAAGAAACCAAGGAATTCGTACCTTTTCTCTCAAACTCAGTAGAAGCATGAGCAACTCGGACAACAACCCTATAGATCATCATCGGTATTTCAACGATCCTGAATATCGAAAAGAGATTCTTGCTCAAAAGAAAGCTTCCGAACCCACCCCCTCTTCAAAAGAGAAAAATGATTCCGGAATAGGAAGAAAAATACTGGGTGTACTCGGCATTATCTTATTAGTGAGCCTATTAGGGGTTGGAGGATATGTATACTTCCTTTTCCAGGGACTACCTTCGATTGCTCAGCTAGAAAATCCAGAAACCGCGATCGCCACAGAAGTTCGCAGTCGGGATGGTGCAGTTTTAGACAAATATTATACACAAAACCGTACCTGGGTACGGTATGATCAAATCTCCGCTCATGCTGTTGATGCACTAGTAGCTACCGAAGATCATCGTTTTTATGATCATTGGGGCATGGATATGATCAGAACCCTCGCCATTCCATACCATGTTCTTAGGGGAGATCCTCAAGGTGGATCTACTCTCAGTCAGCAATTAGCCAGAAACCTGTATAAAGAAATTGGTCTGGCTTTTTCGATCTCAAGGAAATTCCGGGAGATGATTACAGCCGTTCAGATTGAACGCAACTATACCAAAAGAGAAATCATAGAGATGTATCTCAATACGGTAGAGTATCCTAACAGTGCCTTTGGAATTGAGGCGGCTTCCAGAACCCATTTCAATAAATCTGCAAACGAATTAACACTCTCTGAAGCAGCGACTTTAGTAGGATCTGTTAACGCAGTTTATGCTTACAACCCAAGACTATTCCCTGAGCGATCAAAATCGAGACGTGATATTGTTTTGTATTTGATGAATCAACAAGGATTCATTTCTCAGGTTGAGAAAGAACGGCTACAAGCCGAACCTATCCAGCTTGATTATCAACCACCTTCAAAAGCAGGCCGAGTAAGCCGTTATTTTGGGGAATATGTTCGCCAGGAAGTTTCAGGTTGGGCTGAGGAAAATGGATACGACCTTTATACAGATGGTTTGGTGATTTACACTTCCATCGATTCCAAGCTACAGTCTTATGCCGAGCTAGCCCTCCGTACTAAACTAGATTCCCTTCAAAAGATTTTTGAATCTGAGTGGACGACTCGGGGAAGTGGCATTTACATGGACAAGCTGTGGGAGGAATTCCCCGGTTTCAAAGACAGCTTCCTGAGAGATACTGATGAGTATAAGAACGGTTTTCAAAAATGGGATACCAGAATCGAACGAGTGGTGTTCGACAGTTTAAGAGCGGATTCTATGTTTGTTGATTCCGTAATGAAATCCAGAACTCGTTTGGAAGCCGGGTTTGTGGCCATAGAACCCTCAAATGGAAATATTTTAGCGTGGGTTGGCGGTTCAAATTATGGAAATGTCCAATTTGACCATGTATATCAATCTCGACGGCAAGCTGGGTCTACATTTAAACCTTTTGTGTATTCCGTAGCCATTGATAACGGCTTCAAACCCTACCACAAATTTTCTAAGTACCCAACCAAATACTATGACAGAGTAGGGAATGTCTGGGCTCCTAAAGACCAAACTGTAGCAAGTGGGCCCATCATGGTTCCATTACGTCAAGCTCTTGCCAGAAGTCTCAATAATATTACGGTACGATTACTCCCTGAAATAGCGGGGTATCCAGGAACGAATAAATTATGGGAGCTAGATCCTGCAGCTCGAAAGATTAAGGAGATGGCCTCCAATCTGGGTATAGATATGAATAATACCCCGGCCTACCCTTCTATTGCATTAGGTACGGCAGAAGTTAGCTTACTTGAAATTACCAGTGCCTATACAACCTTTGCTAATGCAGGGGTTCATATTGACCCAATTGCGATTACCAGGATTGAAGACAAAGAGGGAAATATTCTAGTTGAGTATTTCCCAGAATACCGCCAGGAAGTAATTAGTCCGGAAACTGCTTATATCATGACTGACATGATGCGCGGAGTAATTCGGGGAGGTGAAGGCTATCATGGTACCGGGGTTAGGCTTCGAAATGTATATGGTGTACGACAAGACATTGCCGGTAAAACCGGGACTACTCAAAACTCTGCCGACAATTGGTTTGTTGGTATGACTCCACATATCGTAATGGGTGCCTGGGTAGGTGGCGAGGATCGTCGAATTCGCTTCCCAACCGATAACCCAAATAGTATTGGGCAGGGCGCCCGTACTGCCCTTCCAATTGTGGGTGAGTTCATTACCTTTGTTACTGCGGATAAAGACGCTTATTGGGGATACGACGCCTTTGAACCCCCTCCGGGCTTTGTTATGCCTGAAGATCCCGAAGCAACTCAAAATGAGCTATTAAGAGATAATAATCGGGGTAGGATTGGGTGGTAAGTACTATACTTACTTCTCAATAAAATCTTTAGGGGTATGAAGTCTATTACATCAATCTGCGTCATTGCTCTTATTGTTTCTATATCAGCGTGCAGTGATTCTGTTAGCGACTCTGATATAGAAACTACTTTTGGAATCCGACATGACAAAATGCTTTCTGATTATGAAGGCATCGTAACCAGCAATGATCCGGATCTGCCCAATTTTTCATCGGTGGTTGTTTTTAGTTATAGCTTAGACGGAAGTGATAATGAAGAATTCGTAGCTACTGGCACTCTAATTGATGAAGAATGGATTTTAACAGCTGGGCATAATTTCTTTGATAGTGCAGAACAAGAAAGCCCAGCTCCTGTAAGCGGAATTACTGTACTTACAGGCAATGACCCAAATAATCCGGATCAAGAATACTCCGTTTCACAAATTATCTTGCATCCTACCTGGCTTGCTGGTGAGCAAGAATATGGTGATGCGAATGATCTATGTTTAGTAAGACTGTCAACTCCAATTACTAACCTAACACCTATCCCACTTCACACTTCTAGCGATGAACCCATCGGAAATATAGTTTGGTTTGCAGGTTTTGGAGATTACTCCAGCACAGCTGGACAGAATCCAGATCTATTTTCAAAAATGCACGCACTGGAGAATATTCTGGATAGGAAAGCGGATGGTTTTCAAACTTCTCTAAACGGAACTACCTATGAAGGTGGACTATTAGCCTTTGATTTTGATGCCCCTTCCGAGAGCATTAATTCCCTTGGAGATAACATCATAAATGAAGATGAAAATCTATTAGGAGATGGCTCGAGTTCACCGGATGCTTTGGAATTTGAAGGCACTACGGTTGAGGGAGATAGTGGTGGCCCATTATTCATTTTCTACCAAGGAAGGTGGGAAATAGCTGGTGTACTTTCAGGAGGAGCATCAGTACCGATAAACAATCATATCGATAGTAGTTACGGAGACATAAGCATATTCACCAGAGTATCTACTGCTTCTGAATGGATCCAATCTATTATTGACTAAAGCTTCTCAATTCAGGTGTTAGCCTTTTCCTTTTTACCCGCGGAAAAGATATTGTTTATACTACTCTTTTTAATATTCATGTTGCCTCTCATAGAGCCAATATAGAGACCAAGAAATGACCTTTTTGGATTTATAATTGTAGCTATTAACAGGCAGCAAATCGACAAAGTCACGGAATTGTTATCCCATTGCATTACATTATATCGAACAGCACATCCAACAGTGTAGTCAGTATGATTTCTCACATTATGTAACCAGGCCGAGGGGTTATAAAGTACATCACCGGGTTCCAGCACATATCGGTAAAAAGGCACGTGTTTCAAGTAAGAGTAGTCTTTTAATAGTTCTTCATAAGCATCCGATTCAATATTCAGCTCTTCTTCTAATTCAGATACCGTATAGGTTCCATATTTAGCCACAGCGGGTTTAAACAATGGTAGATATGTAGGGTCAATAAAGAACCACTCTTTTCTCCCATGTATATTTAAAAACATGTTATCGCCAAGAGCACAATGTAGCGTGGAACCACTATTTTTCTTTCTGGAAATAAACCACTGGGAAAGCATGCTCTTCTGATTTCTAAACTCATCAATCTCTGCTCCACGACTTTTCTCTATATAGTCTTTGTCATCGAGAATACCATAAAAGTTATTGATATAGTTGTCTCTGTACTCCTCTTTAGTTAGGTAATCTTCTAAAGTTGCTGATTCCAGCTCCATATTATGTCCTACCCGATTTTTCTTTTTTTTCCCAACGTCTTTTTTAACAAACTTTACTTCTTTCTGACCATGCTCTTTAACCAGAGATTCAATAGTAGTAGCCTCCATTACCTCTTCTCCCTTCAAATACCCCTTAATTACTAGAGGCATATTTACTTTTCTTCCCCAGTGATTGAAGAACTCCTGGTCTACATATTTGCCATCAATGGATGGAAGAGGCAGAGTGCTATCATAGCTTACCTTGGCATTTTTTGTGAGGTGGTTTACAAGCCCTTTGTGGAGAGACCGGAGTATTTTACCTGAGAGACGAGTACTCTCATGTCTTTTATATAAAGTACCGTCTGCTTTTTTCTGTTTAGATAGTGAAAGCGCATAATCCAGGATGAACCACAATGCCCATCTAAACCCCTTAAATCCAAAATCAGCACTTGGCACTTCCGAATCGTAGTTCTCTACCCTTTTTAACGTATCCATGAATTTTTACCCTTTTGTTAATACCCAAAAAACGGGTCGATTATATATAAAATCCCTTATCTATTCAATAGAATTGCATTCAGCCTACAAAGAATAAACTTCATCAATTAAATTGATTAAAGTTTATAAAATCCCTTTTATAGTCGTGCTAATGTTTTGGTCTGGAACAACTAACAACAGATCTGATACTCAAAAACCTCTTATAACTCATGAAAAAAATCTTGTTTAGACTTCTTCCCTGCATACTTATTCTATTTCTTCTTCTTACTCCCAAATCATCATTCGCTCAAACCGCTTATTATGACCTGGACACCCGAATTGAGTCAATCATTGATAAGATGACGATTGAAGAAAAGGTAGGCCAATTAGCCTTAAGAGGTAGGAGTAGCCGGGAAAGAGGGGCATTACCTGAGGAATTGTTGAACAGTGTAAGAAATGGTGAGATTGGTGCCTTTCTGAATGTAATGGATACCTCTCATGTGAGGAAGCTTCAGGAAGTCGCAGTAAATGAAAGTAAGCATGGAATCCCCCTTCTTTTTGCGAGAGATGTAATTCATGGGTTTAAAACAATCTTCCCAATCCCTTTAGGCCAGGCAGCTAGCTGGAACTTGGATATGGTTGAAGAGGGAAGCAGAATTGCAGCCTTAGAAGCGAGCTCAGTAGGCATCAGGTGGACGTTTGCTCCCATGCTGGATATCACTCAGGATAGCCGTTGGGGACGAATTGCTGAGTCACCCGGAGAAGACCCCTACCTGGCTGGCCAGTTAGCAGGAGCTTATGTAAGAGGTTTCCAGGGAGACGACCTTACTGATCCTACTCGAATGGCAGCTACAGCTAAACATTTCATCGCATACGGTGCGGCTATTGGTGGCAGAGACTATAACACCGCAGTGGTTAGTGATGAACAACTCTATAACCTGTTCCTCCCTCCTTTTAAAGAGGCTATTGCAGAAAACGTTGCTACCCTGATGTCTTCGTTCAATGAAGTAAACGGAGTACCTGCTACCGGTAATAAAAAGATTCTGATGGATATCCTCAGAGATGAATTTGGCTTTGATGGTTTTGTAGTGTCGGACTGGAATTCGGTAATTGAAATGATTGCTCATGGTTTTGCTGAAGATTACAAGCATGCAGCAGAACTAGCAGCTAATGCTGGGCTGGATATGGAAATGACCTCCACCTCCTACGAGGACTTTTTAGTTGAACTTGTTAGGGAGGGAGCCGTTCCTGAATCGCAATTAGATTTCTATGTACGGAATATTCTTCGCATAAAATTCAGACTCAATTTATTCGAGAATCCTTTCATCCCTCAGGATCATCCTGGCTCTTTTTATGCAGAAGAACATTTAGAAAAGGCGAAGGAAGCGGCCATTGAAAGCAGTGTTCTTCTTACGAATAATGGTGTTCTGCCTTTAAAATCGAATCAAAAGATTTTATTAACAGGACCTTTAGCAGATAAGGGACGAGAACAATTAGGAACATGGACTTTTGATGGTGAGGGCGATCCTTCAGTAACCCCAAAAGAAGCAATGGAGGAAGCTGTATTTGTCGAAGGCCTGAGTTTTAGTAGAGATAAAGATCAAAGCAACTTTCAGGAGGTACTTGATACAGCTCAGGAAGCTGATGTAATCGTATTTGTAGGTGGTGAAGAAGCTATTCTTTCAGGAGAAGCACACTCCCGGGCAAACATACAATTGCCCGGAGTACAAGAAGAGTTAATAGCAGAATTAGTAAAACTTGATAAGCCAGTCGTTTTAGTGTTAATGGCTGGCAGACCAATCAACATTACAGACTATGTCTCAGATTTAGATGCAGTACTCATGATGTGGCACCCCGGTACAATGGGAGGCCCGGCTTTGAAAGAAATGTTATCGGGTATCTCTGAACCTTCGGGCCGCTTACCAGTTAGCTGGCCCAAAGCAGCGGGACAGCTTCCATACTTTTATAATCATAAAAACACAGGCAGACCTGCAAACCCTGAGTCATTTATAGGAATAGATGATATTCCTGTGGGGGCCTGGCAAAGTAGTCTTGGTAATGAATCTCACTACTTAGATGTAGGATTCACCCCTCTCTTCCCATTCGGATATGGTCTTTCCTACAGCAAGGTTGAATATGGAGAGATAAGTATCTCCGATTCTAACTTGGCAGAAGGCGAAAGTATTACTGTGGAAATAGAAGTCTCAAATACTGGAGAGCATGTCACTTCGGAAGTAGTACAGCTCTACATTCGCGATAAAGTTGGTAGAATAACCCGTCCTGTTCGCCAGTTAAAACGTTTTGAAAAGGTCAATCTAGCTAAAGGTGAACGCAGAACCATAACCTTCACAATGAATTACGATGACTTTAAGTATTACGATAATGAAGGGGTATTTGCGGTAGAACCAGGTGAGATTGATATCTATGTGGGGAGCAATTCTACTACCGAAAATAAAGTAACACTAGAAATTAGGTAGACAATCTGTGCTATAAAAAAAGCTCCAATGCTTTCGCATGGAGCTTTTAAAATCTTAAAGAAGTAATTCTCTTATTCTTCTACAACTGATTCAGCAAGAAGTGTAAGCTTGTTTTTAGCTACTTCAACAAAACCACCAGAAATATTATACGTGGTTTCGCCATCAGCTTTTCGAACAAGAACAGTTCCTTCATCCAGCGCAGATACAATAGGAGCGTGATTAGCTTTCACTTCAAAACTACCCATTACTCCAGGCATCTGAACACCAGAAACATCCCCTTCAAATAAGGAGCCATCCGGAGTTAGAATTTGAGCTTTAAATGTACTCATGTGTTTCTACCTTGATGAATTAAGCTTCTTCTGCAGCTTCAGCTAGCATCTTCTCGCCTTTCTCAATGGCTTCTTCGATGCTTCCTACCATATAAAACGCGTTCTCAGGAAGGTGATCTAATTCACCATCAATGATCATTTTAACGCCTTTCACAGTATCATCAATCTTCACGTACTTACCAGGAGAACCAGTAAACTGCTCAGCTACGAAGAATGGCTGAGAGAAGAAACGTTGTACACGACGAGCGCGGCTTACAACCTGCTTATCCTCGTCAGAAAGTTCATCCATACCAAGAATCGCGATGATATCCTGAAGATCTTTGTAGTTCTGAAGAAGAATAGTAGCTCTACGTGCAGTGTTGTAGTGCTCCTCGCCTACTACTTTTGGATCAACGATTCGAGAAGTAGAATCAAGTGGATCTACGGCAGGATAAATACCAATCTGCGTTAAAGCACGAGAAAGTACCGTCGTTGCATCAAGGTGAGTAAATGTGGTTGCCGGAGCAGGGTCAGTCAAATCATCCGCAGGTACATAAACAGCCTGTACAGAGGTAATAGAACCTTTTTGCGTAGAAGTAATACGCTCCTGCATCGCACCCATTTCAGTAGCAAGCGTTGGCTGGTAACCTACCGCAGAAGGCATACGACCTAATAGTGCAGAAACTTCAGAACCTGCCTGCGTAAATCGGAAAATATTGTCAATGAAAAGAAGAATATCTCTGGACACTTCATCACGGAAATATTCTGCAACAGTAAGACCAGATAGTGCCACACGAGCACGAGCACCAGGAGGCTCATTCATCTGACCAAATACAAGCGTAGCCTGTGATTCCTTAAGTTTCTCTTCGTCTACTTTGGAAAGATCCCACTCTCCATTTTCCATAGACTCTTTGAACTCATCGCCGTAATTGATTACGCCAGATTCGATAAATTCACGAAGAAGGTCATTTCCTTCGCGAGTACGCTCACCAACACCAGCGAATACTGAAAGACCACCATGCTGCTTCGCGATATTGTTAATAAGTTCCTGGATCAATACAGTTTTACCCACACCGGCACCACCGAATAATCCAATCTTTCCCCCTTTTGCGTAAGGGCAAAGCAGGTCAACCACTTTGATACCTGTTTCCAGCATCTCGGTAGAAGTTGCAAGTTCATCAAATGAAGGAGCTTCTCTGTGGATTGGGTACTTTTTCTTTCCTTCAGGATCTTTAATACCATCAATCGCTTCGCCTACTACATTAAAAAGTCGGCCTCTGATATCCTCTCCAACAGGCATTGCAATAGCCTGTCCGGTATCAATCACTTCCATTCCTCTTACCAAACCATCAGTAGAATCCATGGCGATAGTACGAACACGATCCTCTCCTAAGTGTTGGGCCACTTCGAGATACAATGATGAACCATCAGTTGGATTTTTAATGGTGAGTGCGTTTAAAATAGATGGGGTTGTTCCTTCGGAAAAATCTACGTCAACTACAGGTCCGATAACCTGGGCCACTGTTCCTTTATTCATGTGCGAAACTGCGATTTATTTTAAAATTTCTGAGTAATTAGCTTTCGAAAACTTGCACTGCTGCAAAGGCTGATAAAGATAGGCAGATATAGAAACAGAGGCAATCATTTCATGCATGGTTTATTTAATTCAAAAACGAAACAACACTGCTTGAACTAATCTGCGTCTTCACAAAATCTTCATATAGCATGCGTTTGTTTTGCGCTTTATTAAACAACTATTCGTCTTAATGCCTCTAGTAGCATATATCCCTATTTCCACTACTCTTTTCTGTGTGTATTTCTTTTACGTGATTTACAATCACTGGAGACAAAAGCCTGAAGCACTCTACATACTTTGGTGGACCATCGGAGTAGTAACTTATGCTGCCGGAACTACGGTTGAGAGTTTGCATACCATTTTTGGATGGAGCCCTGTGCTTTTTAAAACCTGGTATATCGCTGGAGCTTTTCTAGGAGGGGTTCCTTTGGCTCAGGGCACCATTTATCTGCTCATGAAAAAGAAGACCGCTCATATAATGACCTCTGTCCTTGTTGTTGTTCTCATAATTTCGAGCATTCTCGTAATCCTCTCTCCTCTTGATGAATCAGTGGTAACAGAAAAATTAAATGGTAATGTTCTTGAGTGGAGTTTTATCCGCCTTATCACACCTTTCGTAAATATCTATGCAGTCATATTTCTGGTCGGAGGCGCATTCTATTCAGCCTTTAAGTACTTCGGCAATAAGGATTTTAAAGGTCGGTTTTGGGGTAATCTCCTGATCGCTTTTGGAGGAATCCTTCCCGGTATTGGAGGTACGGCTACCAAATTTGGATATACTTATGTGTTGTATGTAACCGAGCTATTAGGCATCCTTTTAATCTTTTGGGGATATATAGTGATCAAAAATGATCGCTCTCTTTCTGTTCATCGAAACCAGGTTTCTACTTAATTTCTTTTTTTTCATATTTAGGCGCTCGCAGCTAAAAAGAGCGCCTTTTGTGATGAAAAAATTATTTCCTGCTTTATTTGTTCTTCCCCTCCTGGTATTTGTTGGTTGTACACAACTGTACACAACTACCATTAACGTAGATAAACAACCACTACCTGATTCAACAGAGGTATTCACTTATATCGCTGGGAGAGACATCTTTGGCGAAATTGAAGTAATCGGTTCTATTGAAGTAAATACCAATGCTCAGAAAAGTTGCAATATGCAGAAGTTCGAAGCCGAAGCACATGAGATTGCTCGCGCAGCAGGAGGAAATGCTTTAATAGTTCAGGAAATTGATCTCAAATTTAGTTGCCTTAATTTCACCGGACATATTGCGAGGATTACCTACGCTGAAGATACTGCTTTAATCGACAGAGAAAGTTTAAAGGAAACCTGGAGCAACAGGTTTGATCCCATCGAAGGTATTTATGAAAGTACCGGACCAAATCTTAAAGATATGGAAGTGGGAGTACTGAAGAATAATACAGGTGGGTATTCACTGATCTACCTAAACGGCACAAATAATGAGTACAGGTCGTTATGGAAGGAAGGGAATCTAAAAGCAAAATTATCAAATACAGGAGCGGTTAACACTTTTAAAGCGACCTGGTTAGAGCATAACAGAACTTATGATACCAGTTATCTTATTTCATTTTCTGAAGGAATAATGAGTCTGATTAATACAGAAGCTGAAGTCAATCAGCCCTTCCTGAAAATGTATCCGACCCAAAATTCTTTCACTTCTGCATCAGGCTCAGGGTTTGCCATTTCAGAAAAAGGCTACATCGTTACCAATCACCATGTAATTGAAGGTGCTGAGACGATCACGGTAAAAGGAATTAATGGAGATTTTAATAAAATCTTTGAAGCCGAGGTAATTGTTACCGATCAACGAAATGATTTAGCGGTGATCAAGATCGATACTGAAAATGAAGACATAGATATTGGCCCAATCCCCTTCCAGTTGAAAAGTGACCTTTCGCAAGTAGGGAATGAAGTATTTGTACTTGGCTATCCACTTCGAGCAACGATGGGTGACGAGTTGAAGCTTACCACCGGGATAATTAGTTCCAGAACTGGTTTCCAAGGAGATATCACTTCCTATCAGATTTCAGCACCTGTACAACCAGGCAATAGCGGTGGCCCTACCTTTGATATGGATGGAAACCTAATTGGAATTGTAAATGCTAAGCATGCTGGTGCTGAAAACGCCAGTTACTCAGTAAAAGCAAATTACCTCATCAACTTATTTGAACTCTTACCTGAGGAAGTCGTCCTCGATCTCTCTAATAACCCTATTGATGTCTCTCTTGCTGATTTAGTCAAATCAGTTAGAAACCATGTGTATATCATTGAAGTGGAGTGATTTTTATATCACTTTCCACTGCTAATTGAATATCAGATTTTAAGTATCTAGAACTAGCAAATCCCCTCTTAAAATTCTATCTTTGTTTTTCTTGAGCCGATCTAATCCATCGGCTCATTTTTATAGATATACACGATAAAAGGTGACCGAAAAAATCACCTTTTTTTCATAGCAAGAACCTTACACTTTTTAAACCAGCAGTCCCGTGGAAACCGAATTTTCAGAGCGCTCAGCCAGCATTGACATACTTATAGAATTTGACATCAATCAAAACCTGGATTATTCCATCGCGGATGAACTGGATACAAGAGAAAAAGCCCAGGTCCGGGAATACGTTCAGAACATCTTCCGTCGCAGAAGTTACCTAGACTTCCTGATCGATCATTATTCGAGCATTAGCGTGGAAGAGATGAAAGCCGAGCTGAAGAACATCCTTCGTCTTGGAATTTATGATATGCTGTTTATGGACAGTACTCCTGATTATGCTGCTATTAACGAAGCTGTAGAAATTGCCAAATTCAAACTAGGTTCAAAAACAGGAGATCTGGTAAACGCGATCATGCGTAACCTGCAGCGAGATATTGAAAATCTTCCTAAGCCGGCATATCCGGATCGAACTAAACTTGTTGCGGCTACATTCTCCCATCCGGAATGGATGGTAGCACGGTGGAGCAAGCGTTTTGGTGAACGTGAAGCCTTCCAGTTGATGCAGGCTAATAACTCTCGCCCGAATTACTATGTAAGAGTGAACACACTTCGAACCAAGCCAGAAAACTTCGAACTGCGCATGGATAAAATGGGGGTAGAATTTGAGGAAAGTGAGTGGCTTCCAAATTTCTATAAAGTTGACTCTGTACAACCTTTCATTGAAAAAGGATTGCTTTCAAAAGGATTGTGCCAGGTTCAGGATATCGCCGCTGGTTTGGCTCCTTTTGTTTTAGATCCTCAGCCCAATGAAAAAATTTACGATTTATGTGCTGCCCCTGGTACAAAGTCGATTATGATTGCGGATTTAACGGAAGCACAAAGTGATATTCTTGCCGTTGATATTTCCGGAGAGCGTTTGGAAAAGCTTGCTGAAAGTGCGCTAAGCTTCGGTGCTGAAAATATCAAAATCCGTCGCGGAGATGTACTTGAACTTTCTCTTCCACTAGCCGATGCCGTTCTATTAGACGCTCCATGTACAGGAACAGGTGTACTAAGTAAACGAGCAGATTTGCGATGGAGAAGAGACGAAGAAGGACTTAAAAATGCGGTTGAGCTTCAGGAACAACTACTTGAAGAAGCTGCCAATATGGTTAAACTTGGCGGGCGATTAGTATACAGTACCTGCTCTATCGAACCTGAAGAGAATATGGAACAGGTGAACAAGCTCCTGGAAAAAATGGATGACAATTTTGAGCTCGAGCCACTTGAAGACTATGTGCCGGAAGAAGTACTTGCCGAAGATGGTAAAGCTTACCAGACCTTCCCTCATATCCATGGATGTGACGGACACTTTGGAGTTCTGCTTAAAAGAGTCAAGTAAGTTTCTAAGTAGCGGAGTACCAAAGTGGTTGAGTAAAACAACACTACTTTGATACTTAGTTACTCTGCTACTTTACAACCTGCCATCTTAGATCAACTCATAATAACAGATTCAGCAAGAAAAGAAGTGACCGAACACTCCCAAATACCTTCAAAATATGATCCCGCATTAGTAGAGGACAAATGGTATGCCTATTGGATGGAGCATAAGTATTTCCATTCTGAGGTTGATCATTCTAAAGAGCCATTTACCATTGTAATCCCTCCTCCCAATGTAACGGGAGTCCTTCATATGGGGCATATGCTCAACAATACTATTCAGGATGTGCTGACCCGGCGAGCACGGATGCAGGGCAAGAATGCGTTGTGGGTTCCGGGTACTGATCATGCTTCCATTGCTACTGAGGCTAAAATAGTTCGCAAGCTCCGGGAAGAAGGCATTAAGAAAAGTGACTTATCCCGGGATGAATTTATTGAACATGCCTGGGAATGGACTCACAAACATGGCGGAATTATCCTGGAGCAATTGAAGAAGCTTGGAGCTAGCTGTGACTGGGATCGAACTGCTTTCACTATGGATGAGAAATATTCCGAAAGCGTTATAGACACCTTCATTGACCTGTATAGCAAAGGAAAGATTTATCGCGGAGCCCGAATGATCAATTGGGATCCTGCTGCGCTAACGGCCTTAAGTGATGAAGAAGTTATTCACAAAGAAGTACAATCCAAGCTTTATTACGTTCAATACCTGGTTTCAGGAACTGAAGATTTTGTAACCATAGCCACAACCCGACCAGAAACCATCCTTGGAGATACAGCGGTATGTATCAATCCAAAAGATGAGCGTTATACCCATCTTCATGGTAAAAAAGCGATTGTACCACTGGTTAATCGTGAAGTACCCATTATCCTTGACGACTATGTTGATATTGAATTTGGTACCGGTTGCCTGAAGGTTACTCCTGCACATGATGTAAATGACTATGAGCTGGGAGAAAAGCACAACCTGGAAACCATCAACATGATGAATGCAGATGGTACTATCAGTGAAGAAGGTGAGCTATATATCGGAATGGATCGCTTCAAAGTTCGTAAGCAAATCACCAAAGATTTAGAAGAAGCGGGCCACCTTGCAAAAGTTGAAGACTACATAAACAAGGTTGGATACTCAGAAAGAACCGATGTGGTCATTGAACCCCGTCTGTCTCTTCAATGGTGGGTAGCAATGAAAGAGCTTTCTCAGCCTGCTCTTGAGAACGTGATGAACGACAATGTTCAATTCCATCCAGCTAAGTTTAAAAATACTTATCGCCACTGGATGGAGAACGTAAAAGACTGGTGCATAAGCAGGCAACTTTGGTGGGGACACCGTATTCCTGCTTATTACTATGGTGAAGGTGACGATGACTTTGTTGTAGCAAAAACTTCGGAAGAAGCTGTTCAGCTCGCTCAAAAGAAATCCGGAAATGCTTCATTAACTGCATCTGACCTTTCTCAGGACGAGGATGTATTGGATACCTGGTTTTCTTCCTGGTTATGGCCTATTTCTGTATTTGACGGTTTTTATACCGAAGAAGAAGTTGACTACTACTATCCTACCAATGATCTCGTTACCGCTCCGGAAATCATGTTTTTCTGGGTAGCACGAATGATTATTTCAGGCTATGAATATCGCGGAGACCTCCCTTTCAGAAATGTGTATTACACGGGAATTGTACGTGACAAGCTTGGTCGAAAAATGAGTAAGAGTCTCGGAAACTCTCCGGACCCCTTAGAACTGATTTCAGAATATGGCGCCGATGGAGTAAGAATGGGAATGCTCTTCTCCACTCCTGCCGGTAATGACCTTCCTTTTGACCCGGTGATTTGTGAACAGGGTAAGAAGTTCTCCAATAAAATCTGGAATGCCTTCCGTTTCCTTACCATGAATATGGAGGAGGGCGTTCAGTACACTCCTACATTGGATATCGATTCGGATAACCTGGTTGACCAGTGGATGATGGCCCGTATCCAGCAGACCATTTCAGGTATAAACGAAGACTTCGATAACTACAAATTGAACGACGCCCTTAAAAAGGTGTACTCTTTGATTTGGGATGATTTCTGTGACTGGTACATCGAATTAGCTAAGCCAGATAATTATGGTGATTCTTTTGATCCTCAAAAGATGAATGTGGCCCTAGGCTTCTTTGAGCAGTTAATGAAGCTCCTCCATCCTTTCATGCCTTTCATCTCGGAAGAAATCTGGCAGTACATCCAGGATCGAAAACCTGAAGAAGCACTGGTTATCTCAGAATGGCCAACTTATGATTCCACTCTTGATAACCAGGACGATGTAAAGCTGTTTCAGACTATGCAGGAAATGGTTTCTTCATTAAGGAATATTCGTGCTGAGATGGGAGTATCTCCTAAAGAAGAATTGGAATTACTCATCAAGACCAAAGATGCTGCTATCGCACAGGCTTTATCAGATAATAATTGGGTATTCAAAAAGCTTCAAAGCCTGAAATCAATCAATATCTCAGAAAGCATTGAAAAACCTAAGGCATGTTCTTCTGCTATTGTAAATGGCCATGAGCTTTACGTTCCTCTTGCTGGTTTAATTGATGTTGAAAAAGAACGTGAGCGTATTCAAAAAGAGATTGACCGAATTGAAGGCTGGCTTAAAGGAGTCAACGGGAAACTCAGCAATAAGAACTTTGTTGATAATGCCCCGGAAGCAGTTGTTGAAAACGAGCGAAACAAAAAACGTGATGGTGAGGCAAATCTTGCTAAATTGCGAGAGCAATTGAAGGATTTTGAATAATAACCCACCCCTGTCCCCTCCAAGGAGGGGAACTCTTTTTATTGGATACCAAAAATAGTCAAGGGGTTTCCCCTCTTAAGAGGGGATCAAGGGGTGTGTGAATAATGAGTTACTATCAATGAATAAGATTTTTAGCTTCGAAAAAATGTAATGAAAACATTTTCCCTTCAACCTGAAGAACCTGGACAATCTCCCGATTTTCTAACCGGGCTTAATAAACAGCAACATGAAGCAGTAACCCATACTAATGGGCCTTTGCTCATAGTTGCAGGTGCTGGATCCGGAAAAACCAGGGTACTCACCTACCGCATTGCTTATTTGCTGCAACAGTTTAAAGCAGCCCCTCATGAGATACTGGCTTTAACCTTTACCAATAAAGCAGCCAGGGAAATGAAGGACCGGATCAAAAACCTGATTGGAGATAAAGCTCAGAAATTATGGATGGGTACTTTCCACTCCATCTTCTCAAAAATCCTCCGCTTTGAAGCAGAAAAGCTTGGCTATGGGAGAGACTTCACGATTTATGATACCAGTGATTCAGAAACAGTCATTAAGCAAATTCTCCAGGAACTAAACTTCGATCCCAGGGAAATCAAGCCAAAGACCATTCGAAATAAAATTAGTGATGCCAAGAATCAACTAATCAATCCGGAAAACTACCAGGAACGTTTTGTAAGCTCCACCCTTGATGACATCACCGCGAGGGTATATGCTATTTATGTAACTCGTTTAAAACAAAGCAACGCAATGGATTTCGACGATCTCCTTGTTAAACCTATTGAGCTGTTTGAAGAACATCCGGACATCCTCGAAAAGTACCAGGATCGCTTTAAATACATTCTGATTGATGAGTATCAGGATACCAATCATGCCCAGTATAAAGTGACCAAGATGCTGGCTGATAAGTACAAAAACATTTGTGTGGTTGGCGATGATGCCCAAAGTATTTACTCATTCAGAGGTGCAGATATCACGAACATTCTCTCCTTCCAGGAAGATTATGATAATGCAAAACAGGTTCCGTTAGAGCAAAACTACCGCTCCACAAGAGCTATCCTCCAGTGTGCAGATTCTATCATCAAAAAGAATAAAAAGCAGCTCGAGAAAACCCTGTGGACCGAGAAGGAATTAGGAGAACCTATTATCCTCCTCAAAAACTACGATGACAGAGACGAAGCGAATCGGGTTGCCCAGTATATCCTGGAATTAAAAATGCGGCATGGATACAAAAACAATGAGTTTGCTATCCTCTACAGAACCAACTATCAGTCTCGCGTTTTTGAAGAGGCATTGCGACGTCATGATATCGCTTACCAGCTTATTGGGGGCCTCTCCTTCTATCAGAGAAAAGAGATCAAAGACGTACTGGCCTATCTCACACTACTGGTCAACAAGCATGATGAGACCAATCTTATAAGAATCATCAACGAGCCTTCGAGAGGGATTGGCAATAAGAGCATCAATGATTTAAGAAATACGGCCAGAGAACAAGGAGTGTCCATCTGGAGCATGCTCGAACGTGTTGAACAAACCGATGTATATAAACCTGCCAAAGTTCGAATTCGTGAGTTCGTCAATATGATGAATGCATTAAGTAAGGACTTAAAGGAAGGAAGAAGCTTAACCGAAGTCACCCGATCTGTATTAGAGCAAAGTGGGTATATGAAAGCTCTGGTTGAGGAGAACTCCCATGATTCCATGATGCGAAGGGAGAATGTACTGGAATTCCAGAATGCCATCTCTTATTACGAAAAGGGAGCCTCTTCCCCATCGCTTAGTGCCTTCTTACAGGAGATAAGCCTGATCACAGATGGAGACAAATTTGACGAGAATAAGCCGGCCGTGACATTGATGACCGTTCATGGATCAAAAGGGTTGGAATTCCCAGTGGTATTTGTGGTTGGTTTGGAGGAAAACCTTTTCCCTGTAGGAGCCAGAGATGGTTTTGATGCAGATATCGAAGAGGAACGACGGTTATTCTATGTAGCTATTACTAGAGCAGAACTAAGACTGTATTTCAGTTATTGCCAAACACGTTTCAAATTTGGAGAAGAACAGCAACAACTTCGATCTCGCTTTTTAGATGAAGTAGATCCAGGTATTGTGCGAACTGAAACCGGAGCAACAATTAGTCAGAGGAAAGATCGTTTCACCCTCGACACTACATCAACAGAGAAGAAATCCGGTTTTGCTGATATTGAATATGATTGGGATAAACCCATTACGAAGAAAACAACTTCTTCAGCTACGACAACCATACAGTATGACTATCAGGATGGAGAGGATCCCTTCCAAGTTGGAGCTGAAGTGCTCCATGCCAAGTTTGGCCCTGGGAAAATAATCAGCAGGAGCGGATTAGGAATGGATGCAAAAGTTGTCGTATTTTTTAAATCAAGAGGCCAAAAAAAGCTTATGTTGAGGGCTGCCCCTCTTCAAATCATCGAATAGACGGTAAAATATAGATTGTGATAAGGACAGTAAGTGCCATATTAATGGTTCTGGCGGGAATGGTATCTGCCGTAGCTCAGCCCGTGCTTACGCCCAGAAATGTTGCTCTGGGCGGTGGTGGAAGTTCTTATTTGAGTGACTATTCAGCGAACTTTTATAACCCGGCAAACCTTCTCATTCCAGACAGAGAACGAAATGTTGATTTTGGGCTCTTTATCACCGGCACCTACTTTAATGCCGTGCAGAACTTCCGGGATCTTGAGCAACAATCTGGGAATTTATCTGATTACCTCTCGGCTTTTGAGCCTGGCAGGTACACCATTTCAGCAACTGATCGACAAGAAATACTGGACGAAAATTATATAAGAGATCGAAATACATCCCTCCATCAAACTCGACTAGACCTCATTTTACTGGGTTTTAAATGGAGGAATGATGACCGTGCCTTTTCTATCGCAATACGAAACCGGATATCCTCCAGCTTTGAAGTAGGACGAGGTTGGTATTCCAATGTATTACAGGAAATTGGTGGAGTTGAAAGTCTGGATCGCAGTCTCACCCATCGGTATCAATCTTTATATGAAGTTTCTTTTGGATATTCTGAATCCTTCAATTTCTTTTCTGATATGACCCCAAGGTTAGATGAGTTCTATTTTGGAATCGCTCCAAAACTAGTGCTAGGAGGTGCTTATCAAGATGCTAAATGGAAAAATGTGTATTCACCCGGAAGCTCGAATCAATTAATTCAGGAATTTGAATACCAGGCTTCCGGGAATTTTGGAATTGCTACCCAACAATATTTAGGGGGAGTTGCTGCTGAAACCGCATTAACTCAAAATATCTCAGACGAGATTTTTAATCCTTATGGTATTGGAGCGGGCATCGATATTGGCTTCACTTACCTGGTTACACTTGGAAGTGATTTATCAACGATAAGCGAAAACAACCAGCTGACTAGCAAGTCTCTTCGGCTATCCTTCTCTATCACAGATATTGGTTTTGTAAACTATACGGACAACGGAATCGATCTTAACATTGCACGAGACACTGCTTCTGTAACTGCCATCCCAACTGGGGTTTCAAATGATGCTTTTGTTGGGGCTCCGGGACAATTCATCGATTTCATCGACAAGAACGCAACCCAAAATCCTTTCCCATTAGCCCAACAAGAAACCGGAAATTTCTCTGTCTTGCTCCCTACAGCTATTCATGCAGGAGCCCTGCTGGAAATCAACCGGATTAAATTAATGGGCGACTTGAGTATTGGCTTAACTAATAATGCGTTCAACTCTACCAAAATAGTGGCCTCTGCCGGAGTTGAGATTCGCCCGTTCAAATTCCTACCAATCCGGGCCGGAACTCAATTAGCTACCGAATTGCCAAACTACTTTAGCTTTGGTACAGCCATTGAAACCAGGCTTTGGGACTTATCCATAGCAACACAGTTTGTCTCCAGAACTTTCAGTGATAACCCTACCATCACCGGGGTTACCGTAGCTGCTTTGCAATTTCATTTCTAAGTCTGACAGTTTGCCTTGCATCTCTGACAAGAATCATTTTTCCTGACTCTTTGTAGCGCCTTGTAATTATGGCTTCGTCTTTGCGTTCGGGTTTCTAAATGCAAAAAAAGGATTTAATGAAATTAAGATTAGATTTCGTAGACGATTTTGATCAAAACGATGATAGTTTCGAAGATTTCGAGACTTCCATCCCCTTACTCTCTGAAGAAGAAGAAGAGGCGCTTAGTCAGGCAGAGGTTCCTGAGACCCTTCCTATTCTCCCTTTAAAAAACACGGTTCTCTTCCCTGGGGTTGTCGTGCCTATTACTGTAGGAAGAGATCGTTCGTTGGCACTCGTAAAAGAAGCCTATGCTGGAGACAAAACTATTGGTGTGGTTACTCAGAAGGACATGGATGTTGAGGAGCCCAATTATGAAGACCTGTACACCATTGGTACAGTAGCTCAAATTTTGAAGCTGATCAAAATGCCGGATGGCTCACGAAGCATCGTTATCCAGGGAAAATCAGTTTTTGAAGTAGAAGAATTCACCCAGGATCAGCCTTACTTCCAGGCCAAAGTGAAATCCTTTCCAAAAGAAATGGATATCCAGGGGCTTGAATTAAGTGCTTCCATCCGAAATGTAAAGGAAACTGCCGTTGATATCATCAACAAGTCTCCCAATATCCCTTCAGAAGCTGCAGTAGCATTAAGCAATATCAACAGCCCAACTTTCCTTCTTAATTTCATTGCATCCAACCTTAATGTGGATTTAGATGAAAAGCAGGACTTACTGGAGACGCCTAAATTCTCCATGAATCTTGAAAAGATCATGGAATTCCTTGAGCAGGAACTCCAGGTTTTGAATATGAGTGAGAAGATCCGAACGAAGGTGAAGTCGGATATTGATGATCAGCAGCGAGAGTTTTACCTGCGCCAGCAAATGAAGGCCATCCAGGAGGAACTAGGAGAAGGCGCCGAGCAACAGGAAGTAGATAAGCTCAGAAAGAAACTGGAAGAGAAAAAACTTCCTGACTACGCCCGGGAAGTAGCTGAGAAAGAACTTCAACGATTGGAGATGACTCCAAATGCTTCTCCTAATTATGGAATTATTCATGGCTACCTGGAATGGATTTTAGACCTGCCATGGGAAGAGTATTCCGAGGACAAGCTCGATCTTGAATATGCTCGAACAGTATTAGATGAAGATCACTACGGGCTAGAGAAGGTCAAAAAGAGAATTATCGAATATTTGGCGGTCCTTAAGCTTAAGCAGGACATGAAAGCCCCAATTTTGTGTTTCTACGGCCCTCCGGGAGTTGGTAAGACATCGTTAGGGAAATCCATTGCAAGAGCTTTAAACAGAGAATTTGAGCGTTTCAGCCTGGGTGGAATCCGGGATGAAGCTGAGATTCGTGGACATCGAAGAACCTACATCGGTGCCCTTCCCGGAAGGATTATTCGATCTATGAAAAAAGCCGGAAAAGGAAACCCGGTTATTATGCTGGATGAGATTGATAAAGTAGGTGCCGATTATCGTGGTGATCCTACCTCTGCCCTGCTTGAAGTATTAGACCCTGAGCAAAATGATACCTTCAGCGACAACTACCTGGAGCTGGAGTATGATCTTTCAAGAGTGCTCTTTATTGCGACCGCTAACTCTTTGGAAACTATTCCTGGTCCATTGAGAGATCGTATGGAGATTATCAACATCAGTGGCTATACCCTGGAAGAGAAATCCGAAATCGCTAAGAAGTACCTGATCCCAAAACAGATCAAAGAAAACGGGCTGAAAGAAGAGCAGATTGAAATCTCTGAAAAGGCTATTCAGAAAATTATTGATGAGTACACTCGTGAGTCTGGCGTTCGTAACCTGGATCGACAGGTTGGAGCTGTATGCCGCGCAGTAGCTGCAAAAGTTGCTTCTGGTGAACTTGAGCAGTACAGCGTAGATGTTCCAGATATCGAAGATTTCCTAGGTAAACAGAAATTCTTCAGCGATGTAGCTGAACGAACTACCGTTCCTGGTGTGGCTACAGGACTAGCCTGGACTCCTTTTGGTGGAGACATCCTTTTCATTGAAGCAAGCGTTTCAAGAGGTTCGGGAAAATTGAATATCACTGGGCAACTTGGTGATGTAATGAAAGAGTCCGCTATGCTGGCTATTTCTTACCTAAAAGCACATGCTGAAGAAATTGGTATTCCTGAGGAAGCATTTAAATACTGGGATTTACATATCCACGTTCCAGCCGGAGCCGTTCCTAAAGACGGACCAAGTGCTGGTGTATCCTTAATGAGTGCTATTGCCTCCATCTTTACACAGAGAAAAGTAAAAGGCACTATTGCTCTTACTGGTGAAATCACCTTAAGAGGCCTTGTTCTCCCAGTAGGTGGAATTAAGGAGAAAGTATTGGCTGCCAAGCGTGCCGGTATCAAGAAAGTGCTTCTCCCTAAGAAGAATGAAAAAGATGTATCCGAAATCGAAGCAGATGTAATCGGCAACCTGGAAGTGGACTACCTCGAAAGAATGGATTCATTACTCGATATCATCCTTGAGAAAAAACCAATTCAGGATGTGAAAGAGTTCTTCAAAGTCAGTGATGCCCATCGTAAAGCTGTTGCTGGTAAGAATGGGAAAGAGGAAGTGACTAAGGTGGAGACTACTTGACGAAATATTGAGTCATTCAGCAGACCTTCTCCAAATCACTCAAGCCCATGACTACCATTGCTTTATTCAAGCAATAGTCTCAAACTTGTTTATCTTCTCAGTTGAGAAATCGTTAAGCAATAGATAAACATGAGTGAAAATTATATAGATGGTTTTGTCCTTCCAGTTCCACGAGTTCACTTAGATGAATACAAAAAAGTAGCAGGGCAGGTCGCTGAAATTTGGAAAGAATACGGTGCACTCTCCTACTTTGAATATGTGGGTGAAGACCTGACTTTGGAAGGTATTCGTTCATTCGTAGAAGCCACAGATGCAAATGAAGATGAAGCCATAGTTTTTGGATGGGTTGTTTTCCCTTCAAAAGAGGTTCGTGATTCGGCAAATGAACAAGTTCCCGCCGATCCAAGAATGACTGAATTAGTTACCCCCCTGCTCAATCCCCAACGATTAATTTTTGATGCTGCTCGTATGGTATATGGAGGATTTGAGCCGCTTGTTCAATCGAATTAGTAACTAATTAGCAGA
Organism: Balneolaceae bacterium; assembly: GCA_965242845.1. Taxonomy (GTDB): domain Bacteria; phylum Bacteroidota; class Rhodothermia; order Balneolales; family Balneolaceae; genus RHLJ01. Next base: position 1,412,866 of record CBDETC010000003.1, on the reverse strand, counting down.
AATATGCAGCAAATACGGTGGTTTGATCGAGATTTCGATTTTTCGTTTCAGCAAAATATTTTTCCTTCAATTTTCGAACGACTTAGTGGAACCTATATACGATTAGCGTCAAAGATAGAGACTACATCTTCTGAGTTATTAGAATTCAAACCTAACGAAACATGGTCCATTAAGGAGAATATTGGACACTTATGCGATCTGGAACCATTGTGGCAAGGAAGACTGGTAGATATTATCAATGGAGAGAAATACTTAAGACCAACCGACCTGGAAAACAAGAAAACCGATTTCGCTCAGCACAACAAAACGAGCATTGAGGATTTGTTGGCCCAGTTTCAGGAAGTACGTGGAGAGACTCTACAACAATTATCAAAGCTCGAGGAAGAAGATGTGTTCAAATTCGCTCTGCACCCACGGCTAGAGCAACCCATGCGGACTATGGATTTGTTCTTATTTGTCGCCGAACACGATGATCACCACCTGGCAAGAATTACTGAGATTAAAGCCCGCCGCAATAAGTCAGAGTAACTTAAAGCCCTTCCCGAATTATTTACAGAAATACCAAAAAGTATACAAGATTCGAAATCTGGTATAAGATAATAGAATAGCCCCACTCCTACTTTTGTGTCATCCTATTCAATAACTAAAACGAATAAAGATGAACACGACAGAATTTGGTAAAAAGGGATGGACTCCTGAAAGACTAGGAGATTTAAGTGGTAAAACATACATCATAACAGGTACTACGAGCGGAACCGGATTTGAGGCTACCCGCATATTATTATCAAAAGGTGCAAAAGTGGTTATGCTGAATCGGAATCCCAAGAAATCAACTGATACCATTAACATTCTAAAGCAAGAGCTTGGAAATGATATACATGTATCATCTATCCAAATGGATTTGGCAGAACAAGCTTCTGTAAAAAAAGCAGCAGCAGAGGTTCTTGAAAACGTATCACATATAGATGCATTGATTTGTAACGCTGCAATTGCCCAGGTACCTACCCAGGTACTTACTATTGATGGCTTTGAAAGTCAGCTTGGTGTGAACCACTATGGTCATTTTACCCTTCAAAGTATGCTATTCCCGCTGATTGAAAAATCTAGAGGACGCATTGTGACAGTAGGAAGTATGGGTTACAATATGGGACTTAAAACCATCAAGTTTGATGACATGAACTGGGATAAAGATTACACTCCTAATAATGCGTATAGTCAAAGCAAACTCGCCCAGATTATGTGCATGTATGAATTACAGGATAAGTTGAAAAAAGCTGGTAGAACTGATGTTAAAGCATATGCTTGTCACCCCGGTTCATCAAGAACGTCATTAATCACAACGAGTGGTAGTTTAATGATGAGGATTGTTTTTGGACTGATGAAATTTTCGCCACTGACACAATCGGCTGAAAAAGGTGCTTATCCTCAATTGATGTGCGCTACTGAAAAAGACCTGGACCAAAGCGGTTTTTATGGACCTACAGGCAGAAGCAACTGGACTGGTCCTGTTGGAGAACATACATTAGAAGCTCATGCAAAGGATAAAGCCGTTGCGGAAAGGTTGTGGGAAGTATCAGAACAAGCAACTGGATTGAAATGGGATATCTAAATCAAAAACCTTTAAAACCTAAACCATGGACATATTAAAGACAGCCATTGACTGGGCAAAAGCCGAAGTATTTTCATCACAATTTTTCATTTTCTTCGGAATTCTATTTGTAATAGGAACCATAGGATTTTGGCAATTGGGAAAAACCGAACTGGCGAAAGCATTTATATTCCCAACATTGGTACCAGGTATTTTGCTGTTGGCAATAGGACTTGGCCTATTCTTTACCAATAAAGCCAAAACTGCAGACTTCCCAACGGTTTACAATAGTGATCCCTCCTCTTTTGTTAAATCGGAGATAGCCAAAACCGAAAAAATAATGGGAGAATATCAGACCATCGTATTTAAAGTCATTCCTGGTATTATAGCAGCTGCTGCGCTGTTACTCATTTTTGTTGATGTGCCTATATGGCGAGCCATAAGTATCACGACCATTGCGCTTATGGTGGTTATTTTATTCATTGACAGTAATGCCTACGAAAGGGTGAAGGCATACAATCAACAATTGATATCAGTAGAAAAAAATCTGGATAATTGAGCCAAGCCATACAACATTTTAACACACTGCCAGCATATTTCGATTATATGCAATTGCCTCGCCCTGAACATCCTATGTTGAGTGTCCTATTTGCAAAGGGAGATAGTTTTCTACCCTGTCCAAAGGAGAGTTCCCCTCCTATCACCAATGATTGCTATACAATTAGCTTGAAAAAAATAGTGAAAGGGAATTTAACCTATGGGCGAACGAAATATGATTTCACTAATGGAGCTATGGTATTCATGGCTCCAAGACAAGTTTTCCAATGGGATCGGAGCCTAGTTTTTGAGCAAAAAGGCTTTTCAATAAATTTTCATGAAGATTTTCTACGAGGAACGGAACTAGCACATCAGATCAAGAAATATGGATTCTTTTCCTACTCAGCAAATGAAGCCTTACATCTTTCACCAAGAGAAGAAAGACAGATGGAATCTATTGTGGAGAGTATTGAGATAGAATACCACAACAACCAGGATCAATTCAGTAAAGATCTTATTATTTCTCAATTGAGTACCCTTCTGAAATATGCTAATCGTTTTTACGAAAGACAGTTTTTGAATCGAAAAGAGTTATCCAATGATTTACTGGAGCAATTTCACCAACACCTGGAGGCTTATTTTGAATCGGGACAACTACAAGAACAAGGCATTCCAAGTATCGAACAGTTAGCAGAAAAGATGTCGGTTTCACAACGCTACCTTAGTGATACCCTTAAGAAAGAAACAGGCAAAACCTCCACCGAACATTTGCAGCTGTACTTGATTGATGAGGCTAAGAATATTTTATTAAACCCGAATAAGAATATTTCTGAAGTAGCTTATGAATTAGGGTTTGAATACCCACAGTATTTTTCAAAGTTATTCAAAATTAAAGAAGGCATGAGTCCTTCTGAGTATAGAGAGAAATATAAGATGAATTAAAAGAAACGAATGCCAACTTAGGCTCAGGCAAAAAGGTTCTAACATGTATCATGTACTTTTAGTAAGTCATTCCATAATTCGTTGGCTGGTATTGATCAGCTTACTTATCTCCATCATTCTTGCTATCAGAGGCTGGGTTACAAAAAAGAAATTCGATAATCTCGATAATCGATTCAGAAACTGGACGGTTTCATTAGTTCACCTTCAATTCCTGGTTGGAATTGTTTTGTACAGCATCAGTCCGATCATTCGCTACTTTTTTGAAAACTTTGGGGAAGCCGTCAAGATGAGTCAGATTCGTTTTTTCGGGATGGAACACAGCCTCATGATGATATTAGCTGTTGGCTTAATCACTTTTGGGTCTTCTTCCGCCAAGAGGAAAACCGACGATCTGGCAAAATTCAAAACAATGACCATCTGGTTTTCTATAGGACTCATCATTATCCTGGTAAATATACCATGGGAGTTTTCGAGTTATGTAAGCCGCCCTTATTTCAGATTCTTTTAGATGGAAACCAATCGACTAAAGCTTAGACTCATTACTAAAGATGATGCTCATTTTCTTTTCAAGTTGATGAATACAGAAAAGTGGCATCTCAATATTGGGGACAGAAATATCACTGATGATGATCGTGCCCGGGAATACATGAATTCCAGGATGAGTCCTGTGTTAGAGGAGAAAGGCTTCATTAACCATGTGATGATAGAAAAGGAGTCTGGTGAACCCGTTGGAACTTGCAGTATTCATGATAGGAATGGAGTAAATGGATTAGATATCGGATATGCACTCCTTTCAGAGTTTGAAGGAAAAGGATATGCTACAGAAGGTGCATTAATGATGATAAAGGTGGCCTTTGAAAAGTTTGAACAGGAAGAAATAAGTGCCATTACCACAGATAACAATATCGGATCCTGCAAAGTGTTAGAGAGGCTTGGTTTTAAACACCAATCGTATATCAAGCTTCCTGATGGTAATGAGGAGTTAAAGCTATACGTTTTGAGCAGGGAAGAATTTGAAAAGAACTTATAGGGTTTAGTATAACTTTAGATTCCGGGCATTCGCCGCGGAATGACCCTCTTTTAGTTCGAGTATATATCAATCACTCCAGCTCTTTCCACTCCTCTTCTGTAGCCATCTTAACCTGGTACTCCATCATCATTTTCCAGGATCCCGAAGCTTTAGAGCTTAGGGACTCAAAATGGATATAGACTGTTTGAGCTTCCCCTCCTTCGTTCTGAGAAGAATATTTAAATATACCTGTTTCATGGGCAGTCATAGGACTGATTAGCCTTTCCGAAAACCTGAACTCCACACTGGCTGTCATCTTCCCTGCTTTAGTATCATCAAACCCCTGCTTCCAACCACTTAATGCATTCGCAATTGGATAACTATTCTTAGAGATACCATTTACCAGGACTGCATCAGTATGAAAAGTAGCACTATAGCCTTCAAAATCTCCTTCTGCTACTGTTCTTGAAACTTCCTTCCAAAGATCATCAATGCTTGTTTGAGCGAATAGCCCTGTTCCTGTGATTACTAACATGAAAATGATTGAAGAAATAATCCGCTTCATAAAAACCCCATTTTTTTGCTGAATATAGCAGAATAGGATTTAATTCCTGCTTTTCTTTGCCTTATTTTCAGTCCATGCAAAAAGGCAGAGTCATACAATCAACAGGAAGCTGGTATAAAATTGATACCGGAGATGCCATTATTGAGAGTCGCTTACCAGGAAGGTTCAGGCTCGAAGAGAAAGAAGTAACCAATCCTATTTCAGTTGGAGACTTGGTTTCAATTTCGATAAATGATGATGGAACAGGTACTATTGAAGAAATCCATGAGCGAACAAACTATCTAACCCGACAAGCCACTCATGGCCGAAGAGGAGAACACATCCTGGTTTCTAATCTGGATATCGCCTTTGTTGTTCAATCAGTCAAGAAACCCAAGTTAAAAGAAGGCTTCATCGATCGGTTTTTGGTCACCTGCGAAGCCTATGATGTACAAGGTGCCATTATTATTAATAAACTGGACTTGGCTACTCAAAGGGATGAAAACATGATCGAAGACATCCAGGATATTTATGAAGAACTTGGATACCCGGTATTTACTACCATTGCCCATGACCCAGATTGCCTACACTCACTTAGAGAAACTCTTGTTGGAAAAACATCCGTTTTTATAGGCCCTTCCGGAGTCGGAAAAACGAGTCTCTTAAATGCACTTGATTCCAACTATACCGAAAAAGTAGGCGAGGTTTCTTCCTATTCAAACAAAGGAAAACATACAACCACCTTTGCAAAACTGATCAAGCTTTCGAATGGAGGATACCTGGCGGATACGCCTGGAATACGTGAGTTCGGCTTGTACAATATCGAGCCATGGGAGCTTTCCCTTTATTTCCCCGAAATGCTTGAGCCAAGAATGCATTGTAAATTCAATAACTGTACTCATTTACATGAGCCTAATTGTGGCGTTGTAGAAGCATTTGAACGAGGGGAAATCGAAGCGAGCCGCTATGATTCCTATATTAGAATACTGGAATCTTTATAAAGCGTAATTATATCCCTTAAATTGGGTATTCTATTTCGGAATTTTATTGCTAATATTGCACAAATCTTAAAACGATAACCAGGAGGTTTATTTATGTACTCTCGTTTGTCAAATAAAATCATCGCACTATTAACTCTTTTAGTCGCTGTACTGATTGCTAATCCAGCCCAGGCACAGTTGGAAGAGATTGAGGCTTTTCTTGAATCAGGTTCAGATAATGCCACTGCTTTAACAAAAGCTTATCTATCTCCTCTCCCAACCGGTTTAAGCACTACGTTAAACTCTGGATGGACTACTAAAGCTGCGCCAACAAAAAAGCTTGGATTCAGCTTACAAATCAGAGGGGCAATTGCCGCTGTACCAAGCAGTGGTCAAACTTTTGATGCCTCTACTCTCGGACTTTCCAATGTGAATGTTACCGGTACATCAACGAATACTATTTCCGGAGGCAAAGGATCAGGGCAAACCATTTCATCAACTGACCCATTGAATGCCTTTAATTTCACTTTACCAGGTGGAACAGGTTTTGAATATGTTCCAATCGCCATGATCCAGGGTAATGTTGGTTTGATAAAAGGTACTGATGTTACTATCAGATACATTCCAGAAACAAATCTTAGAGATTTTGGAGACCTCTCTCTATTAGGAGTGGGTATCAAGCATGGATTAAATCAGTGGATTCCAGGTGGAAAACTCCTACCTGTTGACATTTCACTAATGGCAGCCTTTACTCAGGTTGAATTAAATGCTGACCTTGAATTCAACCCTGGTGCGACCGATCAGGTTGTTGAAACAAGCACTGACACCTTTGTATTAAACGCTCTTGTTGGGAAGACACTACCATTCATTTCTGCTTATGCAGGTGTAGGATTCCAGACAGGAAGCTTCGAACTGAATATGCTTGGGGATTATGATTTAGGAGGAGCTGTTCTTTCTGATCCTGTTTCTTATACCCAGGACAGTGACGCTTCTGTTCACGCATTAGCCGGTTTACAGTTTAAAGTGGCTATCTTAAGAATCTATGCTGAGGCAACTGTAGCTGAATATACCACGGTAAACGCTGGTATTGGTATCGGCTTCAGAAATTGATCTGATAAAACTTGTATTCAATAAAAAAGGCGCTCATGAGCGCCTTTTTTATTTTGTTTACTAAACTAGTTCCTTATCGGAAAGAGTGGGATTCTCGACAACAGTATCTGTTTCGATCAATCCATCACGAAGCCTTACTATTCTCCGTGAATACTGCGCTATATCGTTTTCGTGAGTTACCAGGATAATTGTATTCCCCTGACGATACAGTTCCTCAAACAGGATCATAATCTCATCCCCTGTTTTAGAATCCAGGTTACCCGTAGGCTCATCGGCAAGAAGAATAGAAGGATTATTAACCAAAGCCCTGGCTATAGCCACACGCTGGCGCTGCCCACCGGAAAGCTCATTGGGTTTATGATCCATTCGATCACCCAAACCTACTTTGTCCAGAACTTCTGCTGCTCTCTCTTTTCTTTCGGAAGATTTCATCCCCGCATAAATAAGAGGTAGTTCAACATTAGCCAGACAACTGGTTCTTGGAAGCAGGTTAAATGTCTGAAATACGAATCCTATTTCGCGGTTACGAACTTCGGCTAATTCAGCATCATCCATCTGACTAACCTGGTTACCATTTAGAATATAATCCCCGGAAGTAGGAGTATCCAGGCAACCGATCATATTCATTAAGGTAGACTTCCCTGAACCAGAAGGCCCCATAATTGCTATGTATTCGTTCCTGTTTACATTGACCGAAACGCCATCTAGTGCTCTAACAAGGGTCTCCCCCATTTTGTAGGTACGTTTCAGGTCGGTAATTTGGATTACTGCTTCGTTTTCGCTCATGTTGCCCTATTTATTAGTTACTTGATGGAGTAGTGCTATTGGTAACTTCTACTTTGTCTCCATCACTTAAATTTCTTGAAAGCGTGCGATAGCTTCCGATCACAATTTCATCACCTGCTTCTAAGCCAGCTGTAATTTGTATGTGAGTATTATCACTAATTCCTGTTTCAACAGGGATTCTTGTTACTTCATCACCAGAAATTTTAAACACTACTTTTCTGAAATCTTCTTTCTGAATCACAAGATCGTCATCATTTGATGTAGCAGAAGCCATTTCAACTTGTGCTTCATCTTCAGTTCCCTCTCCTTCTTCAGCACCTTCGGCTTCTTTTGCCACATCTTTAGCAAAATCGCGCACTGTAACTGCCTGGATAGGAATAGAAACGACATTGATTGCTGTTTCAGTTTCAACATCTACTGTAGCAGACATACCCGGCTTGAAGTTAGGAACAAATCCTTCTTCCGGATTTTCCGGGTAGTCAGTACGTACAAGCTGATCTCCAGTACTATCGAGGTTATGAGGCGTTACAATTCTCACTTTAACCTGATAGTTGGTCACCTGCTCATTAGAACCTGCACCCGTAATTCTTGCTGAGTTAGCAATCTCAGTTACCACTCCGTTAAATGAACGCTCAGGATATGCGTCTACTTCAATTCTGGCGGTATCAGCTACAGATACATTTACAATGTCATTCTCATTCACCTCGACAAGAACTTCCATGCGGTCTAAAAGTGAAACCCTCATCATTTCTGTTCCAGCCATTTGGGAGTTACCCAGCACTCGTTCCCCTTCTTCAATAGCTAAACCAGTAACGGTACCATCTTGTGGAGCACGAATCACAGTTTGCTCAAGCTCTTCTTGTGCCTGACGTAATTGTGCTTCAGCACTTTCCACCTGGTACTCAGCTGCCTTAAGATTTGCTTTTTGAGAATCCCAACTTGATTTGGTTTGAATGTAATCCATCTCAGAGATCACTTTCTTATCAAATAACTCTTTATCTCGATCATGAGCTGCTTCAGCCTGAATCAGACTTGCTTTCGTTTGCTCATGACGAGCTTTCTGAGTTAGAAGAGCTGCATTTAGGTTATCAATTCTGGCCTGGTAAATATCTGGCTTGATGCGCAAAAGGAGGTCTCCTTTTCTAACGAAGTCACCCTCTTTTACTGCTAATTCGATAATCTCACCTGATACATCAGGTCGAATGATCACTTCTACTTCAGGCTGAATCTTACCAGAAGCAGAAACTACCTGTGTGATGGTTTTAAGCTTTGCCTGAGCAGTTTCTACAGAAGTTCCTCGATCCTCGCTACCAAGAACCCCTGTTTGTTTTAATACAAAACCGCCCACAAAAAGTACCAGTACAACTCCTAGAATCCAGTACAGCGTTTTCTTTGATGATTTCTTCTTTTTAGCCATGATTTACCCCTCAATAACTAATGTTAAAATTCTACTGTTTGACCACTAAGCTTTCCTAAATAGAAATCCAGTAGCTTCTCCTGGAAAATCAGATTGTATAAAGCTTGTGTGTAATTTGATTGTGCACTTACAAAATTAGCCTGTGCCTGGCTTAGTTCAATCAAGGTGCTCGCTCCTACATTGTAGCGCTCTTGTTGAGTTTCAAACGCTTTCTCAGAAGCTATTCTTGATTTTTCTGATGCATCCAATTGCTTCACATACGATGAGTAGTCATTAAATGCCTGGGTTACTTCCTGAATTACCTGCAGTTTAGTATTGTCTAAAGCTAGTTCGGCATTCTTTAATTGTACTTGTTGTGATTGGATGTTGTACACTCTGCTCCAATTGTTAAAAATTGGAATGTTCAGAGAAAGACCCAACGATCTGTTTATCTGCTGATCAAAAAACTGATCAGAGAAATTAACCTTCTCACCAGCTACAGCATACTGATCACTATATCGCGAAGAAATACCTGCAGTAGCTCTTAAACTTGGAAGCAATGCTCCTTTAGCAATTTGGAGTTGCAGCTTTTGAGCACTAATGCTTGCTTCTTCACTTCGAATATCTGAACGACCAGATAAAGCCTCGTTGATAAGGCTTCTCAAAGAATAGGAAGCATCTCCTGCGCTTTCTCCATCGATTTCAGGAACTACAAACTCATAGTTTCCTAGAGGATCAATCTGTAATTGCCGAATCAAAGTTAGCCTATTTAGGTTTAGGCTATTTTCTTGTTGAGTTACCGATAGCTCATCATTGGCTACCTGTGCTTCCTGGTTATATTGATCAACAGCAGGTCTTGAACCAACCTCAACTTGTGCCGTTACTTGTTCCAGTTGCGTTCGGGAAGTCTCCAGATTCTCTTCAGCAATCTCTAACAGTTGAATAGAAAGTAGAACCTGCAAATATCTTGTAGCAGTGTTAAAAATCACACTCTCACGAGCTCTGGTTAAACTTTCTTCCCTGGATAGCTTAGTAAGCTGACTAGCTCTTAAGCTGTTGATGTTCTCAAATCCAGAGAAAATATCAATTCCTAAATTTAAGCTTCCGGAAAATGATTGAGAGGTAAGATCAACAAAAGGGTCTAGTCCATCATTGAATCGTTCGAAAATGAACTGCTGACCAGTTGTTCTGGATCCACTCAAGCTACCATTAACTGATGGTAGGAAGTCTCCATATTCACTTGTAATGCTTTTTTCGGCTAAATCCAGATTGTTTTCAGCCTGCTTAAGCAGATAGTTGTTCTCCAGAGAAATCTCAATTGCGTCCTGGAGTGTTATAGTTTGTACTGCTTGCCCTAAAGTTGTTGCCGTAGTAATGAATGTTATTAGAAGTGCTAGCGATAAGATTCGTTTCATATCTAGATATATCTTGGTTTAATTGCGGTGTGCTTGCACGTTAGACACTTAAAATAGTTACAGAATTTTCTTGGCCTGGCAAGTTTTATATCCTTTTACTTATTCAGGCACAAAGAGAAGACGATTCTATTCCTCTTTCCGGTTTAAAAATTTTTCGTCTACGTAGTCTAGCGCGGCATCTATAGCTTTTTGAGTGAGCTTTTTTCTGATTGAGCTGCCTACTGATTGTGCAATACCACCCTTTGATGATTTTTTTCCGCCTTTCTTTCCTCCACTTGATCCCAATAAATATCCAACCAGAATAGAAACCCCTAATAATGGGAGTGGATGTCGTTTTACAATTTCTTTTGGAGTGAGGCTTTCCGCCACTTCCTCCCTAACCCCGGAGATAGACTGGTCAAGGTCATCCTGGATTCGAACCAGATTTGCTTTCAGCTCTTCCTTCTTTTGAGCAACGGTATCTTTAGACTTGCTCATTTCTTCAACTCCTTCTTCTTCGAGCCTTCGGTTAACTGAGGAAGCTTTTCTTCCTTCACTTCTCCTTCTTCGATAGACTCAATTACTCCTGACATTAATTGTCGTTGTATCGATTTGGCTATCCCAAAAGGCTTGGAAAACGCAAAAATTACTCCAATAAGTAATAGCGGAAGTGACACTACTAAAAAGCCAAGTGCCTCATTATCAAGAAGGTCACCGAGGTAGAAAGCTAATGCCAAAGCAGCAAAGAAAAGCCCACATCCCAGAATGGTATACCCGATAATCTTTTGAGTAGTTATGCCTACCCATCCCGTAACCTGTTCCCCAACATTGAGAACAAGCAGGTTGATCCGAGTTTCGAGGTACTCCTTAAGCTCACCTGTAATCTGCTTTAATCTGGAACTTAGCTGATCCATGTTAATCGTCAGAACTGAAGATTTTTCCGATAAGGAAACCAACAGCTACTCCTACCGCGATGCTTAAAAGTGGACGCTCACGAATAGTTTCTTCTGCCTGATCTTTAAGCTCTCTTAATCGGATTTGAAGCTCTTCATCGGAAAGAATATCTCTTCCTTTATCAATAGCGAGATCTAAACGCTCGTTTAAATTTTGGATTATTTCTTCATTCATAAAAATGCCCTGCTAATTTCTTGCACTTGAATAATATACAAGAATCAGAAATTCGTTCCGCGCCTTTATTATTCGTAGCGCAAACTCTCTATTGGATCAAGCTTGGAAGCTTTAAATGCCGGATATACTCCAAAAAGAAGCCCAATTACCGTCATACCAACAAAACTACCAATTACGGACCAAAGCGGAACTACAGGTTCCGTATCAATAAGTACCGCTACATAGTTTCCAGCAAGTACGCCAAAAATCATTCCAATAATTCCTCCAATCTGACATACAAAAATGGCTTCCATCAAAAATTGATTTACAATAACCTTTCTTGTAGCTCCAACCGATTTTCTAACGCCAATTTCCCTTGTCCTTTCGGTTACTGATACCAGCATAATATTCATAACGCCAATACCAGCTCCTAGTAAGGTGATAAACCCAATCACAAAACCAGCTGCATATAGTACACCCGTAAAGGCATCAAATGTCCCTCCTAAGGAGTCATTAGTAATTACCTCAAAATCATTATCGTCTAAAGGATTAACCCCCCGGATAACCCTCATGATCCCAGTAACTTCTTCAATAGTATCATCAAGCTTAGCTATCTCCGGAGCCCTTAATTGAATACCTATTCCTCTGTCCCCTCCATAATTTTTTATACCAGTGGTATATGGCATAATTACGATGTTATCGAAGGAGGATCCAAAAATCTGTCCTTTTTTGTCTAAGAGCCCGATAACCAGATAAGGCTTCCCATCAATCCTTACTGTTTTTCCGAGTGGATATTCATTTTCAAAAAGTTCAACCTGAACATCTTTCCCAAGTAACACCACATTCCTGGCATATTGAACATCTTCTTCATTAATATTTCTACCATCACCAAGAGTGAACGCGTTGTTTTCGATAAACTCACCGTTGCTTCCCCTCACTCTTACATCCGGATCGGTTTCTTCATCACCAAAGGTAATTTTAGTGAAACTAAAAGTGGTAGCGGGAGCTATTCCTTCAGCTATTCGGGCGCGATCTTCGAGGTTCTCAGCGTCCTCAAATTTTATTCTTTTCCTATTTCTAAGACTTGCATCATTAGGCCCCATTTGTACTGCCGGGTTCCGCTGAACTGTAATTACATCACTCCCTAGAATACTCATGGTATTTGTGAAGAAATTATCCAGTACTGCAACAGCTGTAGTAGATACAATTACTGAAAACACCCCAATTACTAAGGCTAAAAGGGTTAGGAAAGAGCGAATTTTATTAGCCCTTAGAGAGTCCGTTGCTTGCTTAAATGTTTCTGTAAACTGCATTATTCAAACCTTAAAGATTCAATAGGATCAGACTTTGCAGCTTTATAGGCTGGTATAAAACCAAAGAGTACACCTACGAAAGTACAAATCATAAATGCTACAAAGACTACCGTCATATTCATTGTAGCAGTAAATACCTGGTCAATAAAAATTGTTATCACGCCTGCAAGAGCTACTCCAAATGCCCCTCCCAGCATACAAATCATTACTGCTTCGATGAGGAATTGGGTAAGAATTTCCCAGGATTTAGCCCCTACTGCTTTTCGTATTCCGATTTCCTTGGTCCGTTCCCTAACAGAAACGAACATGATATTCATAATTCCTATCCCCCCTATTAAAAGAGAGAGGCCTACCAATAAAAACCCTCCCATATAGAGGCCATTTTTAAAACCAGCCAGTTGCTCTTCAAAAGCCTGGGGTTTGTTAATCGCAAAATCGTTGTCCTCAGCTGCGTCTACATTTCGTACTCTGCGCATGAGCCCTTCGATCTCATACTCCCCATCAATAGCGCTTTGTTCATCCGGGAATTTAACCCCGATTTGTATCCCCCATCTCAATCCATAAATGGTACCATAGGCGGAAATTGGGATAATAGCTCTGTTATCGGCATCACCCAATCCCAGGAAACTCCCTTGCTTTTCGAGAATTCCGATTACAGTAAATTTCTGTCCCCCCAACCTAATTTCCTTTCCTAGAGGATCTTCTTCTTCAAATAATCCTTCTTGTAATGATTTACCTATAATCACCACTTTTACCCCAGACCTGGCTTCTTCTTCTGTAAACATTCTTCCACGTTCAATATTCAAGCCCTGGATGTTCAGATAATTTGCTGTGGCTCCATTTATACCGACCTGATCAGCATTCCTATCTTTGTAGCGAATAGATTCGTTCCGATTAGCAGATGCGGCTACTTCACTGGCTAAACGACTGTTTTCATCCAGGAATTCAACATAATCGAGCTGCATTTCCTTTCGTCCAGCGATTTCCCACCATTCTAGATCACCCCAATCCCAGGGCCATTTTTCAACATAAACCACATTGCGACCTAGCATGGCCATACTGCTTTCAAAATTTTCATCCATACCGGTTGTTACCGAGTCAACTACAGTAACCATGGTAATACCGATAATAATACAGAGTGCGGTTAATACCGATCGGACTTTATTAATCGCAAGGGCTCGAAGAGCTACCCTTAGTCCTTCAAAAAAGCTATTTAGAAATCTCATAGTGGAAAGAATGTTGAACAATGCGGAAACCGTACGGAATAAATTCACGTTCGTTTCACCGAATTCAAAATAAAAAGATTTAAAAAGAGCTCATGCCTGAAATTTAGGTTCATCTATAAATCTTCTTACTTTCTGATAAAAATGACACCAATGGATGTACTTGTATTTGCCGCCCACCCTGATGACGCAGAGTTAAATTGCGGAGGAGCAATTTCTAAACTGGTTGCTGAAGGATACAAGGTTGGTATCGTTGACCTTACAAAAGGGGAAATGGGTACCCGGGGCACTGCTGAATCAAGAGCTAAGGAAGTTGAGAATGCGTCTCGGATTTTGAGAATATCCTATCGTACCAATTTAGATCTTGGGGATTCTGTTATCGAGAACTCCAGGGATAATCAGCTAAGCATAATTAAAGAAATACGGACGTGCAGACCTAGCTTGTGCATTATTGGAGCTTCTTATGATCGGCACCCAGATCATGGAAAAGCAACTAAGCTGTGTATTGATGCTTTATTTTATTCTGGCTTAAGCAAGCTTGAGAGCAATGACACTGATGGTAAGCCACAAGCTCCATGGCGACCTAAACATATTATTCAGTATATGCAGGACCGACCTTTTGAGCCTGATTTCATTATGGACATTTCTGAGCATTGGGAGCAAAAAAAGAAGAGCATTCTCGCCTTTGATTCTCAGTTTAATGTATCGGATCCAGGTAATGAATCTGAGACCTACATCTCGTCCAATCGTTACTTTAAACAAGTTGAAGCAAGAGCTCGATACTTCGGACACCTGGGAGGCTTTGAATTTGGCGAACCATTTAAAGTTGTTAATGGCCCATTGGGTCTTAAAACGATGAAGTTATTCTTCTGATTTAGACGGGAGTCAAAACCATTTCCCCCTCCTTTACTATTCCATTGAAATTCATAGTAAAATTCTGCTTAATAGGATTAATCAATTCATTTTACTATATACTTGCCCAGCCGATTTTATTCCTAACCAACCCATTACATGAAAGCCAAAAACCCAGTACTACTGATTCCAATAGTCACCTTCTTAGTGTTCTGTTCAGCTCCTGAAAAAGAAGTACCCGATCACCAACTAGGAATATTTGACCACTCCATAGATATAGGTGACGTAAAACATGCTGGTTCAACTCAATACAATCAAATAACAGAAGAATATATGATTAAAGGATCCGGATTTAATATGTGGGCAGAAACGGATGAAATGCATTTTCTCTGGAAAGCTATTCAAGGGGATTTCATCCTACGAGCAGAGATTGAATTTATAGGAGATGGAGTTGATCCACATCGAAAGGTTGGCTGGGCAGTCAGGAATAGCCTCTCCCCTCATTCGGCAATGGTTAATGGCACCGTTCATGGAGACGGATTGGTATCGCTACAATACAGAAAAGAGTTCAATGGCCCCACAGAAGAAACGGTTTCGAAAGACAGCTCTGCTAATGTGATTCAATTAGCCAGAATTGGTGGCACCTATATATTTTCTACCGCTAAAAAAGGAAGTCCTTTTACCGTAGTGCAGACTTCTGAGGTAAATTTAAAAAATGAAGTACTCGCTGGAATTTATGTATGTGCGCATAATCCGGATGTAATTGAACAAGCCAAATTCAAAAATGTGAGGATCATAAAACCCGCTCCTGAAGATTTAATTCAATACCAGCAATACCTGGGGAGCCGGATGGAAATCCTGGATATAGAATCAGGAAATAGAACGGTACTATTTGAGTCTGAACATTCTGTTCAAGCGCCAAACTGGACGATTGACGGAGAGAGCTTAATCTATAACTCCAATGGTTATCTTTATACCTACCATCTTGAATCAGGAGAAATAAGACAATTCAATTCAGGGTTTGCTGTCAATAATAACAACGACCATGTGCTGTCAATTGATGGTACCTTACTCGGAATAAGCAATCATAATCCTGAAGACGATAATAATTCGACGATATACCTACTCCCAAGTGAAGGAAGTGATAGCCTCAGACAGGTTACCAGATCGGGAATTGGTGCTTCCTACCTTCATGGAATATCACCTGATAATAAAAACGTAATTTTTACTGGCTACAGAAATGGTAAATACGATATCTATTCCGCCGATATAAATACCATGGAAGAAACTCAGCTTACCGATACTCCAGGTTTAGATGATGGTTCGGAGTATTCACCAAATGGGAAATACATATACTTTAACTCTGACCGGACTGGTGCAATGAAGATTTGGAGAATGGATGCAGATGGTTCGAATCAAACTCAAATAACATTTGATGAAGGATTTAATGACTGGTTTCCCCATATCTCACCTGATGGAAAATGGATAGCATTTATCAGCTTTGGACCAGATGTGAAACCTTCTCAGCACCCTTTTTATAAAGAAGTAACCCTTCGATTGATGCCTGTAGAAGGTGGAGAGCCGACGATTATTGCTTATGTATATGGCGGACAGGGTACGTTAAATGTACCAAGCTGGTCACCGGACAGTAAAAAAATCGCCTTTGTAAGTAACTCCGGAGTGTACTACTAAGCAGATACCGTATCAGGCTCTCTGGAGTTCTTGCTCGCGAATAATCTCAAGCCCATTCTCAATAAGCTTTTTTACAGAATCATTCTCTTTTAAGCCTTCAAGATAATCTAACAGTGAATCCTGGATATCCAATTCATATTTCGAAGCGAGCTCATAAAGCTCCAAAGGAAGTAACCAGTCATTAGAAAACCCTGCTCTTACTTTATCAAAAATCTCTTGTAAATGTTCAGAGCTAACCGACTCACTTTCTCTTAAAACCCTTACCTGGTTGTAGTATTGAAATAGAACCTGTTCTGATTCGGAGTAAACAATTTTGTGCGTTTTTGTTTCAGAAACTTTTCC
The DNA here is from genome assembly GCA_965242845.1 of Balneolaceae bacterium. Taxonomy (GTDB): domain Bacteria; phylum Bacteroidota; class Rhodothermia; order Balneolales; family Balneolaceae; genus RHLJ01. The sequence goes on along the minus strand of CBDETC010000003.1, from coordinate 1,396,051 downwards.
GACATCTCCGAATGAATTTACATCAGCAGGACCAGCGAAAGCAGAAACTACTTCTTTCCCAATTGCCATATCGTATACTCCCCATTCTGGTTTGAAAAGCACCTGACCCTGGTAAGTAACGGTACATTCATCAAAGGTGATTAGTAGGATTTTTCCTCTGATATCTCTTGTTCCAGTTATGATCCTACCTTCTACTTTTACCCCACTTTCAAATTCAAGAGAAACTGTTTTCCCCTCATAGATTCCATAGGCTTCCAAGTCCCTGGGAGACATATTTTCTATAGGAAGATTAATGCCTCTTAAATTCCCAACCGGGCTTCCAAAACCATCGGTATGGTAAAATATACCATGTTTAATGAGTTCTTTATCTCGATTTGCTAATGCCGTTGGACCTTTCGTTTGTAGATATGCTACCTCTCCTCTTTCATCTTCAATCACACTCGTGAATGTTCCCGAAATCTGGATTCCGGTACTTAACTCAACAGTTCCAAGATTATTAGAATCTACCAGTTTCTTTACACCTTCGTAGCCCCCTGTTCTTAGCGCCATCGTGTTCGCAAATTCCTCAAGTACCTGGCTTAAGAAAGCGAAATCAGGAGTAACAAAAAGCTGAGGTTGAGGCTTGGTGATATCAAAATTTTGGTATACGGCATCCAAAGAGTAAGGCACTTTTTTGACTTCTGGCTGAAGACACCATTTACTTTCTCCAATAGAAGAAAGTAATCCGGCTCCATAAATCTTAGGGTCTTCAAGATCACCTATTAAGCCATATTCAACCGTCCACCAATGGAGATTCCTGATCTTTGCCATTTCTGACAACTCACCCATATTCTCCTGCAAATACTCTACCTTTTCCTGAGCCTCATCAATCTCTGCTTGAGATGAATTTGGATCTTCCTTTAAAATGGATAGAAGACGAATGGCTTCATACATCTCATAATCTTTAGAAGAAGAAATAGCCTTACTTCCTATTTCCCCAAATCTTCTCAGATACTCTGCATATTCCGGATTGGCAATAATGGGAGCATGACCAGCTGCTTCATGAATAATATCTGGAGCTGGCGTGTACTCAATGTGATCAATGGTCCTCATTTCTGAAGCAATAACTAATACATTATAGGCCTGGAACTCCATGAATGCATTTGGAGGAATAAAACCATCTACAGAAACTGCCGCCCATCCAATATCTTTCAAAATGCGGTTCATTCCTTCCATCCGTGGGATATGATCAACAAAGATCCCTGTCTTGGCCAAGCCATCTATGTAAGAACCGTGCGCTACTTTACTCAGGTAATCTACATTCATGCGCATTACATAACGCCAAACCGCCTGGTTTTGGTAGGTGTAATCTTCATAAGGCTGTCGAACAATGAACTTGTGCAGATGTTTAGGAAGCTTGGAAGTAACTTCGTTTAATTCAAAATGAGCATCCATTTAGAGAAGATTTATTGGTCTGTTAAAAATACACGCACAAATTTATGGTAGCGCTTTTTTGATAAAATTTGAAGTCAAATCTTGTAAGTACGAAACCATTTTCCATGAATATTTGTCAACATGATTAATCCAATTTTAAAGCAAATCATTCATGGCAAAAATACCTTACTGGATACGTGCTAGCAGAGACAAGTGGGAATACCGAGGGCAAAAACGACCTCCGTTTGCCATTGCACCTAAACCAGGGGAAGAATCAGTGTGGGATTATCCTCGCCCTCCGAAGATTGTAACCGATTCAAGGGTAGTGACTGTACAATCCGAAGGAATAACTATTGCTGAGACAAGAGCCGCAATTCGAATCCTTGAAACTGCCAGCCCCCCTAGTTTCTACCTACCTCCAGACTCGATTAATATGGATTATCTAAAAACAGCTGAAGGATCATCTCTCTGTGAATGGAAAGGGAATGCCCAATATTGGGATGTAATCGTTGGGCCTAAGCCACTCAGAAAAGTTGCCTGGAGCTATCCTGACCCTTTTGAGGATTTTGAAGAGATAGCCGGGTATACCTCCTTTTATCCGTCACAATTAGATTGCTTTGTTGGTGGAGAGAAGGTACTTCCCCAACCGGGAGGTTTTTATGGAGGATGGATTACTTCAGAAATCGTTGGACCCGTCAAAGGAGAAATACCAGAAGCCTCACTTTGAGTCAGAGTTTTTGATTGGACAATGATTAACAATACATTTGGTACCTAAATCTATTGTTATGAAGAGCAATCCCAAGTACCAAGTAATTCAACTACCTGAGAAAGATATCGAACAGGTTGTCGATGTTTTTTGCGATGCTTTTTCAGAATACCCTGTTATGAAGTATGTCCTCGGAGATACCACTGATTATGATTCTAAATACAGAAAGCTCATCCATTTCTTTGTATTGAACAGGGTGTTAAAAAAGGAGTTCATGTTTGGTATTATTGATGAGGATCATCTCAAAGCAGTAGCTACTGTGTCCATACCATTTAAACCTGTACAAGCCCCAGAATTGGAAAGTGTCAGACAACAGATTTGGCAGGAATTGGGTAACAAAGCCCGTGTCAGGTATGAACAATTTGGCACAGTATGTTCTCAATTTGATATTGATGAACCACATATCCACTTAAATATGCTTGGAGTTAAGAAGGAAGCCCAGGGCTTAGGTTTAGGAAGAATTCTTCTGGAATATGTACATGATTTTTCAAAGAAAGTGAACGAGTCTCAAGGTGTAACTTTATCCACTGAGATGGCCAAAAACGTGCCTTTTTATGAGTATTTCGGATATAAGCTTCTAGGAAAAGCTCCTGTGGATTCAGTCTTCACTACCTGGAATTTTTACCGCCCAAATAGCTAGGCTAATCGACCCTATAGATTCTTCCTATCAGAATTAAGTGCCATTTAGCATGGTGTTTGTTCTATCCCACCTGGATTTGATTTAATTATTTCTTGAATCAAAAGCAGTTCAGGCTGCACCATTATTCAATAAACCGAACAACTAATTATTATTACAATGAAAAAGATACTTATTACAGGAACCAGCTCAGGATTTGGTTTCGACGCTTCTAAATATTTAGCCGATCAAGGTCATCATATATATGCAACCATGAGAAATATTGATGGCAAAAACGCTGATGCTGCTTCTGCATTACGAGCACACGCCAGCGAAAACAATGTAGCTATTGAAGTATTGGAATTAGACGTACTTTCAGATGATAGCATAAGTGCTGCTCTTGCCAAGACTGATGGAGTAGATGTATTAATTAACAATGCCGGATCAGGATTTGGAGGTCCAATCGAGGCATTTAGCGGAGATGATGTACTTGCTCAGTTAGACATTAATATTGCAGGAACTGTCCGAACTGCTAATGCAGTACTACCAGGAATGAGAGCTCAAGGTTCAGGATTAATTATCCAGGTGAGCTCAACTGCAGGACGTGCTGCATTCCCAGGATTTGGGGTTTATAATGCTAGTAAATGGGGATTAGAAGGCCTTAGTGAAGCAATGAGATACGAACTCGCTCCTTTGGGAGTAGATGTAGTGCTTGTTGAACCAGGCCCGTTCCAAACCAGTTTCTTTGGAAACATGACTGCTCCTTCTAATCCTGAAGCAGCCGCTGCTTACCAGCATGTGCAGGAGTTTGGAGAAGGGTTTACCAGCCAGGTTCTTGATCTCTTCGAGAATACTCCAGAAGCTACTGATCCAATGATTGTAGTAAAGGATTTTGAAAAGCTCATCAATATGGAACCAGGAACTCGCCCACTTAGAACCATTTCTGGTTTAGACTTCGGTTTCCAGGCGGTTAATGATGCGGTTGAGCCTATTCGTTTGGCAGCCCTCGAAGGTTGGGGAATTAGTGATTGGGATGGGCCTAAATCAAACTAAATTCTTAGCAATTCATTTTAAAAGCCCTGATTACATCGGGGCTTTTTTTATTTAGGCTCCTGCTGACTCAAACAATGAAATGCCCCCAACCCCCAAATAAGGTCAAGAGCATCTAATCCAATTACTCTCCGATCAGGGAAACAACCCTGAAGGATTGATAATGCTCGTTTATCATTGGGATCATCAAATACCGGAACAATCACATACTTATTTGAGATATAAAAATTGGCATAAGAAGCTGGTAATCGCTGCCCTTCATGATAAACTGGTCCAGGCATTGGAAGTTCAACAACGGTTAATGGGAATTGGTTAATGGATAGCTCATTAACCAATTCTCGATTAACTAATAACGGTTCATAATTTTCATCCTGCTCATTCTTTTCTACTACCGTTACTATGGTCGTCTCATTTACAAAACGTGTGATATCATCAATATGGCCATCGGTATCGTCCCCAACGATTCCATCCTCCAACCAAATAATATCATTCGCTCCATAGTAGTTTCTCAAATAAGCCTCTATCTCCTCTTTAGATAGCTGAGGATTCCTATTGGGATTAAGTAAGCATGAAGAAGTAGTCAATAAAATACTCCCTCCATTAACATCTACCGAGCCTCCTTCCATGATGATTCCAGGATGGGCAAATGAAATACCTTCCTGGGAAGCTATTCGAGAAGGTATCTGATTATCCAGGTTAAACGGAGGATATTTCCCTCCCCAGGCATTGTATTCCCAATCAACGAGTATCTTTGGCTTTGATGGATCTTTATTCACCAAAAAAGCAGGGCCGTGATCTCTACACCAGGCATCATTAGTTGGATTGTGATAGAAATAAACTTTGCTCACATCTACTCCAGCATCTGAAAGCATTTTATAAGCTTCTTCTGCCATCTCCTTTGAGTTCGCATTGATCTTCACCTTCTCTCCTTCCGCCAGCAAACGAATAAACTCACAGTACACCGGAAATATCTTCTCAATTTTTCCGGGCCAGGTATCAGGATTATGAGGCCAGCTCAACCAGGTAGCTTCGTGCTCTTCCCATTCTGCTGGAAAGTAATAACCTTCTTCTTTGGGTATTCCTTCGAAATCAGGTTGTTTTATTGAAACCGGAGCATTAATCCAGTTCATCTTCATCTAAAAAGCGTTCTGTGATGGGTTGATAGGAGTCAATGCGACGATCCCTTAAAAATGGCCAGTGAGTTCTATACTGATTGGACTGGCTCAGGGACAACTCCTGAATATGAACTTCTTCCTCATCAAATGGAGCTTGATGAAGGGTTTTACCAAAAGCATTGGTTACAAAGGAACCACCCCAGAACTGCATCTCTCCTTCCAGCCCAACCCGGTTTACAGAAATCACGGGAATCCCATTCGCTACCGCATGGGAACGTTGAATAGTTTGCCAGGCCTCGTATTGTTCTTCATTCGTTTCAATATCCTGGTCTTTGTGCCAGCCTATTGCTGTAGGATAAAACAACATCTCCGCCCCTTTTAATGCTGTAATACGAGCCGCTTCTGGGTACCATTGATCCCAACATATCAACACTCCAATGGTCGCATATTTAGTTTTGAAGACTTTATAACCAGTATCACCAGGAGTGAAATAGAATTTCTCGAAATAACCCGGATCATCAGGGATATGCATTTTTCGATACTTACCCAAATAGCTTCCATCTGCATCAATAACTGTTGTTGTATTGTGGTATAAACCCTCTGCCCTTTTTTCGAATAAAGAAGCAATCAGCACTACCCCTAATTCCTTTGCTATGGGTTGAAGTATTTCTGTAGTAGGTCCTGGAACTGGCTCAGCCAGTTTGAAATTGTCGTAATCTTCTACATCACAGAAATACAACGATCGGAATAGTTCCTGTAAGCAGATTATCTGAGCTCCTTCTTCAGCTGCTTCTCTGATTTTTGTTTTTGCCTTTTCCAGGTTCTCCTCGGGGTCTGAGGAACAGCTCATTTGGATGAGGGCGACTTTTACTTTTCTTTCTTCACTCATAGTTTTAAAGTAGCAAGAATATCAACTTTCAGGAATACCTAAGCTTTATTTTTGGGTCATTCCGGACCTGTCCGCCGTACGAGTACTCCGGAAGGCGGGCTTGACCCGGAATCTGTAGTGGACGAGCCTTTGAATTAGTTCGGGACATATCAAAGTTCATTACCCTTACAGATGCTGAAACAAGTTCAGCATGATTGTTATAGTATTATGATTTTGCTGCCAACAGATTAATATCCACAGGATCTATAATCTCCTTCTCATACCCATCCTTCACTAATCTAATTACTGCTTCTCCTATTCGAGTTGTATCGGTTAAGGACTTGGTATTTTTTCTCAGCCTGGGATAAATAGGAGTTAGGATGGCATGAAATATCCGATAGGTTTTGATTGGGGAAACGATCCCCTTTTCCGGGTGAATATATCCAGGTCGGAACCGATAAAATGCCTTAAATCCTAGTCTTGCGAGTTCATTTTCTGTTTTCCCTTTCACATTGGCCCACATCATACTCCCTTGCTCAGTTTCATCGGTTCCTTTTCCTGACACATAGATGAAAGTCATCTCAGGATTAAGGACTAATAACGTATTAGCGAAACTCATAGTAAGCTCAAAAGTAATCCTGGAATATTCTTCCTCCGATTTACCCATTGCAGAAATACCCAAACTGAAGAAACAGGCGTCATATCCGGAAAGCTGGTTCTTAATTTGTATCAGGTTGAAAAAATCTTCGATCAAGAGTTCTTTAAGCTTTGGATGGTCCATCTCTACTGATCTGCGACTTACAAGTAATACTTCTTCAACTTCTTCACTTTCCAGACATTCCAGAAGAGCTCCTTTCCCCACCATTCCTGTAGCGCCGGTAATGATAATTTTCATAGTAATCTATTTTCAGTTTTTTGTATTAGGTAATTATTAAATGACAAGTAATCAACAGCTTAAAATCACAATCGACTTGATCATAAAGTATTTATTTAGCTTATTCATAAAAAAGAGTAAAAATGGGTAGATATTTGTGGTTATTTGATCCCGGTCATGGGGGGATTATAAATGGGGAATACCAAACTCCGGGAAAGCGCTCACCAAAATTTGAAGATGGGCGTCAGTTATTTGAAGGGGAATTCAACCGGGCAGTTGTAGAGCGTATGGGAGCCTGGTGTACCGTAGAAGAAATCAACTGGATAAACCTTGTAGATACTAATATTGATATCCCACTCAGAGATCGTACCGATCTTGCCAATGATATCTACCGAAGGAATTTACAGCAGGACGGCCAAACATGTATTTATGTATCTGTTCATGCGAATGCATATACCCCAACCGGAAAGCTGGAGTTCAATAGCGCTAATGGCTGGGAGGTCTTTACTACAGAAGGCGAAACGAAATCAGATACCATAGCTACGGTCTTTTATGAAGAGATGGAAAAGATATTTCCAGATAAACGATTTCGAAGTGATTTCGGGGATAATGACCCCGACAAAGAGTTTAATTATTTTGTGCTTCGAAAAACGGTAATGCCAGCTATTCTTACCGAGAACTTTTTTATGACGAACCAGGAAGAAGCAGAGCTATTACTTTCTGAAGAAGGCCGAAATCAGATTGCAATGGCCCATTGTAACGCTATCAAACGAATTGAAGAAACTGCACCAGTATAACTCTTCGATGATCATATAATATTAAACGGAAAAAACGCTAATAAGGGATATTAATGAAGAAGACAATTCTATTGCTTGTCTGCACTATACTATTAACAGGAACTGCCTGGGCTCAAAACTGTGAAACTGAGAAAGTATTCAGTGACTGGTCCTTCACCATGGACAATGATACGTTTACCCGGTTCATGGGTCTGGGCTTTCTGAATGAAGATCGTAATTATACTCAGGGAGGAGAGTTTGCCTTGAATTCTCCCAGACTAGCCTGCTTTATAAGGGGGAAAATTGAAGATGCCGAATTGCATACTAAAATTGATAACTATCGCTCGCCTCTTTCTTACCAGGAGCCAAGTAAAATATTCCTGAGATATGCCGCTTTTTCTCCTGATGATCTCAGACAAAAGGACCCGATTATAGGTGACCGTCCTTACGCCTCGGTAGTTTGGCTAGGCCTAAACTTCAACTGGCTGGATCAGCAAGAATACACACGACAATCATGGGAATTCAGCCTGGGAATGATGGGAATTCCAGGATTGGCTGAGGGAATACAAACAGCCATCCATAAACCTCAGAATGAGAATAATACCAAGCCTCCTTACAATCCAGAGGGGTGGAGCAACCAGGTTTCAGAGGGTGGAGAACCTACCCTTTTACTTTCTTATTCAAAGAAAAACCTAGTTACTAAGACAGCTCTCGTTGAAGAGTCTTCGAATAATAATCCCGCTAATGTGAAGAAATTTAGAGGACAGCTCACCAAAACATTTAACGTGGATTTAGGTCATGTTGTACAAGGTGGGCTAGGTTTAGAATTTCGATTGGGAAAGCTGGATTTGCGAAACTGGTATATAAATCCTTCCAGAAATGTGGATGCTATGGCGGTTGCCGGTGGTCCATTCGCCAGCAGAGCTAATCACTTAAGACAAGATTCCTTTTGGGAGATATATTTTTATGGAGATGCCCGTGCCTCAATAATGCTGTACAATGGATCGCTTCATGGACAATTCAGGAGCTCGGCCTATACCCTCCCTTGGAAAGAAACAGGCTTTGTATATGGTACTTCAAGATTTGGAGTTATGATTAAGAGCAAGAACTTCCTTTTCAGTCCTTATGTAGGATTGAAAACTCCCGAGTTCTGGAATGAGAATTCAAGAATCCATGCCTGGGCGGGATTTACTTTGAATCGCGCATTTCGTTCATCAAGGAAATAATCATGGGTATTCTATCACTTGGCTCAACTGATTCCATTACCTCTTTAGGCCCTGATAACCAGGCTATTTTCCTGGCCGATTACCTTCAGCATAAGGACGATTGGAATGACTCCGTTAACTCCAACACCCTGGATAATGCAGCTGATTTAACCACCCTGGCACCGGCCACTTCTGCTGGCAATGTACCTACTCCAGTTCCACAAAGCTGGATATTACATCCTCCCTATCGGTTTATCTGCAAATTGATCATCCATTATCCTACTTATTCTGTTGGTGGAAGCGGAGTGCTGATTTCTCCCCAACATATTTTGACTGCAGCTCATTGTATCCTGCCTCAATATGAGAATGACTTCCCAACCAGGATCGATATATATCCAGCTCTAAGTGGAAATACCGCTTATGTGGGAGGGCAATCTCAAGCTAAACGATCTCACTTTTTCGTACCGCGCGAATGGGAGCATAACCGTGGAACCCAAAATAGTAGGCGATACGACTTTGGAGTTATTGAGCTGGACAACACTGATTTGTACGACAGACTCAAAGGTCATTTTCAGCTGTATGAAATAGATGAACGTGATGATATAACTCATCTGAGCGTCTTTTCAGGAGGATATAAAGACTTGTCTCCGGATTATTCTGAATCACCTATTGGTGATCAGTTTATGAGTCAGGGCAAGATTGTGAAAGTATATGACAAGAGTATTTCCTTCACCAATCAACTGGTGTTTGGATTAAGCGGGAGTCCATTATTCTTTATAAACGATAATCATGAATATTGCACCATCGCGGTTTGTGCCTACGGATATAATGGAAACTACGGGCCAAAAGTACGAGCTGAGATGTATGATCTCATTAGTGACTGGATTAGTAGACCTCGAACAAATACTTAAGGCCTTTTACTCACGAGCTCCCCATACCCGATCGATCATTCCGTAAAATTCACGCTCGCCAAAATCGTACTCTTTTTCAGTATCTACACGGTGGATAAGTACCAGGTTTGATGCCGGATATACTCCCATCATATGTACTCCTGTTCCGGTATGATAAAAGGAAGTACTGGATCGGGTTTCGGTAGGCATAAGTACATACCAGAGCATTCCATAGGCAAGACCAAATCGTCTGTTATAAGGTGAATATGGTCTAATACTCGATGCTATCCAGGATTCAGGAATAAGTTGCTCGCCTTCCCAGTTTCCTTTTTGCAAATATAGCTGTCCATATAAGGCCATGTCGCGAGCAGACATCCGAAAATGATAGGCGGGGTATTTTGATTTATCTGGTTCGTATTGATAGAAGCCATCTCTGGTAGGAAAATCCTCCTCCTCAAAATCTTTATCAATAGTGATGGAATCGTATCTCCCTTTATAGTCATACATCCCCAAAGGCTGGGCAATCTCTTCATAGTACAATTCATAGATACTCTTCCCCGTCTCTTTCTCCAATATGTGTCCAAGCACATTGAAGTCCCAGTTATTATAGATATAACGTTCGCCAGGTTCGAAGCTACCTCGTTCGGGCATTCCCCTAAGCATTCCTGGTGAAGTAGCTGCAGATGGATGATACACTCCTGATCTGGATTTTAGTAAATCAGCTACCCGGGCTGTTTTCTCCTGATCCGTTAATTCAAAGATATCGTCGATTCCCAGCTCAGCTATGGTTTTATTGGTATCGATTATTCCCTCATTCACTTTGATTCCAAAAAGAGAATTAAGCATGGATTTTCGGATGGAATGAATGGTATGTGGTCGATCCGTCTCTCCCCATTCGAAAGCGATTTTTCCATCAACAAGAATCATCATGGATGAAGAACCTGCGTCTTCCAGGTACATAGCGAGTGAATCTAATTTATTAGCATCGAATCCAGCTTCCTCAGGCGAGACATATTCAAAGCGATGTTGCCCAAAAACTTGAAGAGATTGAAGTAAGAGAATGGTGAGAATTAGAGAGAAATATCTTGTCATATACTTTTGCTAAAACAAGGCTGTAGGACGAGAATTCATGGATTTGGTTGCTGTCTTTCTTGTCATTCTAAGCGATAGCGAAGAATCAGCAAGGTTAATGGTATGGTTGATTCTTCGGCAGAAGCCTCAGAATGACAATTCAATTGATGAGTAGTTTCTTCCTTCTCTATTCTTCAATGGATATTCTTTATTCCTTAGCCTCCAAATACTCATAATGACTCTCATCAGCTGGAGTCCTAAGCACGATAGATGGAGGAAGCTCTCCCAGTGACGCATACTTCTCTTCCATTTCCCGGAACAAGGCACGAGCAAGCACTTTATTCTCTTCAAACACATTCACCTGCTCGAAAGGATCAGATTTCAAATTGATGAGTAGAGAATCGTGAGCGGGTGAAGACTTCTTCCATCGTGCTCCTTCAAATCCTTCGAACGGACGTTTCACCTTCCAGTCCCCTTTTCTATAACCCGTAAGTTGCCCGAATTCGAAGTACAGAAAGCCTTCTTCCATCCTGGTTCCAGTATCGAATAGAACCGCTGAAATGTCTTTACCATCGATAACTCGATCCGTTGGAACTTCTGCACCAGTAAGCGTTGCAAAGGTTGGAAGCCAATCCAATTGAGTAGCCATATCATCATATACTGTTCCAGCTGGAATCTTCCCCTTCCACATAGCTACCGTCGGGACTCTCATCCCTCCTTCAAAGGAGTACATCTTTCCTTCCCGAAGTCCACCTGAACTTCCTCCATGGTCTTCCATCACCAACCATGGACCGTTATCGCTGGAGAAAATGACCAGGGAATTTTCTAGAAGCCCTTCTGCCTCCAGTTTTTCGATTATTTGCCCCACACTCCAATCCAACTCCTGGATCACATCTCCATATAAGCCGCGATTGGAACTCCCCAGAAACTCATCCGAAGCATATAGCGGAACATGTGGCATATTATGAGCAAGGTATAAAAAGAAGGGTTCTTCTTTATGCTCTTCGATGTACTGAATGGCTTCTTTCGTATAGGTTTTGGTGAGTTGGGTTTGGTCTACAGAATGAGAGACTACATCATTGCCCCTCATATACACCACACTTTCCATATCGTTGCTATATGGAATACCGAAATACTCATCAAATCCCTGTGCCAGCGGCATGAATTTCTGCATATGCCCTAAATGCCACTTCCCTACCAATCCGGTTGCATAGCCTTCGTCCTTAAGCATCTCGGCAATAGTAATTTCTTCCTGAGGCATGCCCTCAAAACTTTCAGGGAAGAACACTCCGTTTAAGCCCATACGCTGCGGATAACGCCCGGTAAGCAAACCAGCTCTTGAAGGCGTGCACACTGGTGAGGCGGAATAAAACTCCGTGAATTTTATTCCTTCTTCTGCCATCCGATCTATGTGCGGAGTTTTGATATCCGTTGCTCCGAACACTCCCACATCTCCATAACCTAAATCATCCGCAAAAATGTAGATGATGTTTGGTGGGGGTTCTTTTGTTGATGGAGAGCATGCTATAAGTAGTAGTAAGCCAAAGCTGAATAGAGCGAATCTCATAGAGTTTTTGTGTTGGTGGTTAGCAGAACGTACTGGATTTGCCAAAAAAACCAAACCGTCAAATCAAACTCACATCCGTCTTAATCTCCAATAGTGCCGGGCCATCGTGAGCGAAGAGCTCTTGCATGGCTGCATTGAGTTGATCTCTTTCGGTGACCAGGATTCCTTTGGCTCCACATCCTTTAGCATATTCAGCGAATTCAGGATTAGATAGGCTAGTCGCCCAGACATCCAGTTCACCTGCTCGTTGTTCTTTGGAGATTTTACCCAGTTCATCATTGTTTAACACAATCACCTTAATGGGCATATTGTACTTAACCAACGTAGTAATCTCAGCTAGGTACTGGCAGAAACCACCATCCCCTGCAACTGCAACTACTGGGCGCTCATTTCCTACTGCGGTCCAGGCTCCTATGGCAGCTGGTAATGCGAATCCTATAGAACCTAAGTAACCCGACATCAAAAAGGTGTTGGCTTTACTTTCGTAATAACGACCGAAGGAATAGGCGTTATTTCCTACATCTACAGTCATCACTGCATTTTCCGGAGCATATTGATTTAGGGCATCAAATACAGCAATTGAACTCACTCCTTTTCCATGATCCTCAATCAGGCGCTTGGTCTTTTCCGTTCGCCAGAATTCCCAGCGATCGGCAATTTCATCGGTATGATCGTTTTTGTTAGCCAGGTTAATACCAGCTTCCTCAAACATTTCCATGGTTACTGAAATCTCCCCCCACACGGCAGCATCTACCTGGTGGAATTTGCTTAACGCCAAAGGATCGAAATCAATTTGAATGGTTGTTTTTTTGGGTGTGATACCTGTGTGATTGGAGAAAGAAGCTCCTACTACCAATAATAAATCCGATTCATTCATAAACCAGGAGGCAATGGGAGTACCGCTACGGCCTAACACTCCACATCCCAGTGGATGATGATCCGATATCTCCCCCTTTCCTTTAAAAGTGGTGAGTACCGGGCATTTCAATTTCTCCGCAAAACTGATGACCTGGTCCATATGGAATCGTGCTCCATGTCCTACAATAATTACCGGACGTTTGGCCTCATTTAACATCCCTACCGCTTTATCAAAGCTTTCTTTAGGAGGAGCAATATTCATTGGCGTGATGCGATTCTCTGGCGTTTTCGCTTTGGCATGCGCCGGAGCTGGCGTTTCCTGTACTTCATCCGGGAAGGTGAGGTGAGAGACATCTCTTTTAAGGATCGCATGTTTTACGGCTAAAGACATCAATTCTGCATGACGACTCGTTGCCCCTACCCTATGATTGAATTCTGCTACCGAGTTAAACGCCTGTACTAAATCCAATTCCTGGAAATTACCGGTTCCCACTACCTGAGTGGCTACCTGTCCGGTTAGTGCAAGGATGGGAGCCCGGTCGACTTTGGCATCCCATAAGCCCGTGTACATATTGGTTGATCCTGGCCCTGCAATGGCAAAACAGCCTGCTGGTTTTCCGGTCAGTTTTCCATAGGCGGAGGCTGCAAAAGAAGCGGCTCCTTCATGTCGGATTCCAAAGAATCGGAGATTTCCCTGTTCTTCCTGTCGGCGCATGGCATCGGCAAAACCAAGATTGGAATGTCCCACCATTCCAAATACTGTATTCACTCCCCAATTGATCATGGTTTCTACCATTACATCAGAAACGGTGGTTTCATGCGGTTTTTCTGGTTCAAGTCCAACGTAAATAGCACCGTCTTCTTCTTTGAGTGCATAAGCCGCTACTCCATCATCATAGCCACCGGGTGAGTTTCCTGTACATGGATGATAATCCCAGCCATGCCATGGGCAACGTAGCATTCCATTTTCGATGCTTCCTTCTCCTAGTGGACCTCCCTGGTGAGGACACTTGTTATCCAAAGCTGAGTAGCTTCCTTCAAAATGAGTGAGGCAAATTCCTTTATGACCTGCGGTTACGGTCATTACTCTTCCTTCGGGAAGATCTTCTTTGTTATCGAGGACTTTATGCCAGATTAGGGGGTCGCTCATAGTTCGGCCTTTTGTTGGTTATGTTAACTTAAATCTCGCTTCTTATGCAGTTCATTGTTCTTTTGTACCGACAAAAGAACCAAAAGCTCTCGGCTGCGAATTCTACGCTGGTTTGATTTCATTCCGCCTAAAAATTTCGTGAAATTTTCCTCACGGCTACATTCAATAAAACTTTGCAGCGTACAATTCTAAGGCCGATTAATATTTTACTTGCTTAAAAACCAGTTCAACGCTTGTTCGATGTATGTATCGAGTGCCTGGCTGGTTTCTTCAAATTCAGTAATGGCTAAGATGGCTCCTTTATACCCTTCTGAAATGATCCATGTACCGCTTTCTAATTCGGGTACGGTCTCATAATCCAGGCTTCCACTAGCAGGGTAGCCAGACATATAGAAATAGGGAGCTCCAGCCATTTCATCTTCCATCGCGAAGCCAAATCCAATCCCGATGTTCTCATTGGCGTGCACATAAATTCCTGTGTCAAAGTGATGAGGCCAGATTCGGATTTCTCCTTCTACATCTAATTTCCCTAATACTCGTTCACAAGCCTGGTTAGCCAATATCCGCCACTTCCTCCATTCATCAAGATTATGGCGATTAATCATTTGATAGGGCTGCCCTGAGAAACTGTAATCCGGAATTTCAAAATGCAGTGGGTCTGCAAAACTACCGATGTCTAGTCCCAACTGGTTCGGAGTTTTTGATAGTTGCTTGATGACCTCATGCTCCAGTTTCTTTACAGAGGATACCGTTTGAAGTGCTTCGCCTTCCTCATCCACCCAGAGCATGCAGAAATCAGTGATTCGGAGTACCAGTTTGATCTTGCCTTTATCCGTCTCAATCCAGCGCCCTTCTATCCAATTCTTTTCTGCATCGAAATACAGATTCGTGTGGCTATCATCTTCCTTTTTAGGCACAAAGGTCCGCCCTGCTTTGGCAAGTATTTGGGAGAGATAGTGAATGCATTGATCGGTTTTAGTGTAAGAGCTCATCTTCCGGCCAGAGTATTTTTATCAGGTTGATATACACACATGTTGGCATCAAAATCATCCAGGAAACTTAAATCTGGTTTTGCAATTTCCTCAGTATCTAGATAGAGTACTCTCCAGCCATTTAGCCATGTACTGTTACCTGTTATGGTAATGGTTTGAGCCACATAAGGAAGAACCTCCTCGTTAATCTCCTCCCCTCCTTCACCTTTAACCAGGTAATAATCGTAGTTGACTCCATCTGCTTCAAGAACGCGCATTACTGGAGGAATACCACCACTTATACATCGTATCGCACAACTCTTGTGGATTTTCCCTTCCCCGGGCTTCATTACTCCGAAGTAGCATTTCGGATCAAGAATTTCACCGGTGAGGCTTACCTCTTCTAAACGAGGAGTATCCAGCATCATTGGAATATCGGATTCTTTAGATGAGACGAAGCTATCTTCGAGATTGGTGAGCTCCATTAAGGTGACTCCATCTCCGTAAATGAGTGTTCCTGAAAACGTCACTTCTTTGTATTCCAACGACCCGTGATCTTCTTCAATATCTTCTATGATTCTACTGGCGCCGAATTTCCCAAATCCCACAAGCAGTACATTTTTCGAAAAGCCTTCAGGAACTCCATCAGTTACCTGTAACATTGGAACAGGATCATTTACATAGACCCCGGTAAGCTCGGTAAGAGTTCCGAACTCGAAGTGGCTTTGGCTGAATGGGTTTTGCAGACTCACCAAAACGAACACCAACATCGCAACCAGTAAAAACAATGCGATGATTACTCGCTTCAAAAACTTCCTGTTTGATGGAGGCATCTCTTCCTGCCAGCCTATATAAAATTCGTTCTCGCTCATGCTCCCTCCACGATTGCTGGTTCAACAAAGGTACCTTCTGGTTTTGGAGTAGGATTCACCCAAACCATTCCATTATTCACCTTCACTTCGTAAGTATGCAAGATTTCAGTAAACGGCGGTGGTGATTGACCGTTTTCAGGTAGATACTGATAGCCATGCCATGGACAAGTAATGCAGCCATCTACGATCTTCCCCTCCCCTAATGGCCCCATTTGATGCTTGCACACATTATGGACGGCCGAAACTTTTCCTTCGTATTTAAAGATGGCAATGTTCTGCCCATCAATAAAGACCGTTTTGGCGCATTTCTCAGGAATTTCTGAAACAGGACTCACTTCATAAAAGCCCTCACTCTCCAGTTTATTTTTGTCGGCTGAAAGTCTTTTGTTTTCTTTGATTCCAGCAGCTAAATGAAGACCCGCTATCCCTATAAAACCTGCCATTAGTAGCACCCAGTATACCGGGTGACTTTCATATTGAAGTGCGCCTAAAGCGACGTGTAGTACCAACATTCCATACGCCAGATACACACCCATATGCAGGGTTTTCCAGACTTTTGGGGAGAGATTATGCAGCCAAAAATCATGGCTGGTTGCCGCCATAAAGAATAGGATCACCAGGGCCAGGAAACCAAGAATCTGAAACGGGAACTCACTGATCGATTGATAATGCTGGTTTGAGGTAAATACACTTACAATTGCATTCACATCACCAAGAGCATGAAATTGTATAATGGAAAATGCACCGTGAATTAATGCGATGAAGAACATGGATACCCCCAGATGCCGCCGATTATAAAGCAGCGGGAGAAATTTGGTATTCAATCGCGCCAGAGGTCCAATGGCCAAAATGATATGAAGGAGCACAAACGCCGTTACAGCAGTTGCCCGGATTACTAAGGTTTCTGCTGTTATTTGTGGATGGAAGAGCAGCTGAAAAGCAACAAAGCATACAAGCATCAAGAGAATACCAAGCCATAGGATTTTATCGTATCCCTTCTTCTGCCTATTCCATAAAACGGAGGTATAATTTACGCCCATGGTGATGCCAGAATAATGAGGGTTAATACAACAAGGGTTACCAATACCCAGATCCTTAGGTGCGACTTACGAAGGGATGCTTTCATACTTTCCTCCATTTAGCTAAGAACACAGGCCAGAAGGCGACCATACCAGGAAAGATTAATACTTTGAAGAGCTTACCGCTTCCTACCACCCCTTCATCTACTTTAGACAATCCCTTCCAGATAAAAATGACTGTGAATACAATCCCGATCAGGATATAGATCAATACGATAAGAAGGATGGTTGAAATAATTTGTTCCATTTCAGACAGCAGTAGTATACCCGGTAGTTAGTTTTGAACAATAAAAGAAATTCGAAGCTATTTTCTGTAACGAAACTGTAATAAAAGTTCTTTACCACTTTTTTAAAAATGTCAGAGTTTATTCTAGAAAATGAGGTTTGAATTACAGAAATTCGGTCTCGCCTTTTAAAAGTCATCCTGAGGATACTTCCGAAGGATCAACACACATTCGGAATATGTTGATTCTTCGCTTTCGCCTGTCCTCCGTACGAGTACTTCGGAAGGCGGACTCAGAATGACCTTTGCTAAGGCCAATCAACTCACTCTCATGAAAAAACTATTCATTCTACTCACTATAGGCTTGGTCTATGCTGGTTGCCAACCAGAGGAACCCTACAACTTCTCTAAATGGGAACAAGCCGAATTGGTTTGGAGCGATGAGTTCGATGGAACGGAGGTAAATGAATCTGAGTGGATTTTTGAAGAAGGTGACTGGGGCTGGGGAAATAATGAGCTTCAGGATTATCAACCGAAAGAAGCAGGTAACGCCATTGTAAAGGATGGAATCCTTCATATTACCGCCCGAAAAACAGGTGAAGGACAAAATGTAGGTGACTATACTTCCGCTCGACTGAATAGCAGAAAGTCCTTCAAATATGGCCGTATGGAAATCAGAGCAAAAATGCCTGAGCTAAAAGGAAATGGGGTTTGGCCGGCTATCTGGATGTTAGGCGAACCCTTCAGGGAAGGAAATGGCTGGCCCGACTCTGGAGAAATTGACATCATGGAATATGTAAGCTACCGACCTGATTCCGTATTAGTAACTATTCATACCAATGCTAATAATCATGTGGATGGCACCCAGGTCAGTTCCGATTTTGTACCACTACCAACCATTGAAGAGAAGTTTCATAATTTTGGAATTCTCTGGGAAGAAGATGTCCTCCATTTTTATGTGGATGAAATAGACAATGTATTACTCACGTTTAACCGACCAAGATTTTCTAACAACGACAACTGGCCATTCGACGAGCCTTTTTATTTTCTACTAAACATTGCTGTTGGTGGGAATTTAGGAGGTGCCAAGGGTGTTAATGATGCAATATTTCCATCCACAATGCAGGTCGATTACGTTCGTGTCTGGCAATTGAAATAACACAAGATTTTATGAGATATCTAAAAGGATTCTTTTTACTCGCATTCATTTCTGTATTAACCATAAGCTGTAAAGACAGTTCTTCATCTGAAGATGAAGGCTCAGAACTAGATGGCCTGGTCTGGAGCGACGAGTTTGATGGCACCACCTGGAACAGGGATAACTGGGTTCCGGAATTAGGGGCAAGTGGTTGGGGGAATAATGAACTTCAGGACTACACGGCTTCCCCGGAAAACATTGAAGTAAGTGATGGAGTATTGAAGATCATCGCACGCAAAATTGATGACGGACAGGATGTCGGTGATTACACTTCTGCTCGCATGACCAGTGTTCAGGCTTTTGGCCCTGGTCATAAAATGGAGATTCGTGCAAAAATGCCCGACTTAAAAGGAAATGGATTGTGGCCTGCTATATGGATGCTTGGTGACGCGATCAGAACCGGTACTTCCTGGCCCGAAAGTGGCGAGATTGATATCATGGAATATGTAAGCTATGCTCCCAATCAGTTTTATGCTACGGTTCATACAGGAGCTTTTAATCATAGAGATGGAACTGCCCGGGGTTCTGGTCCGATTGCATTAAATGATATCGAGGAAGAATTCAATGTCTTTGGAATTCTTTGGGAAGAAGACCGAATCCGATTCTATGTTGAAGATGAGACCAATATCATTTTTGCCTTCAACAAAATAACTGATGCAACGAATGATGAGTGGCCTTTTGACAAACCTCATTTTTTCCTGTTAAACCTGGCTGTTGGTGGCGACTGGGGCGGAGCTCAGGGTTTGAATGACAACAACTTCCCGGCTACCTTCGAGATTGATTACGTAAGGGTATTCGAGTTAGAAGAAGAGTAGTTATTTGTTAATGGTTATTCGTTTTCGATAGTAACCATTAATTATTAACTCTTAGGTAGGTAAACCCTCCATCTTCATAATATGTAACGCATTTGTGCTTGGGCAAGGTCCAGGTTTGAATTTATATTCGAAACTCATCTTGCCTTGCTCAATCTTCTCAACAAAATGCCAGTTGCTTAACTGGGGAATCTCCTTATCAAGATCAGCAAGCTCCAAGTCATGCGAAGAAACCAATCCAATTCCGTTCTTACCTGCCACATCCTTTAAAAAGGCAGCACTTCCCGCATACCTCTCCCTGTTGTTTGTACCCCGGTAGATTTCATCCACGAAAAAGAACAGCGGGACTTCGTCTTCTTTCAAAAGCTCATCCAATAGTTTTCTAAGACGTTTCACTTCTGCATAAAAGTGTGAAAGGCCATCATCAAGTGAATCCGTGATATTGATACTAGAAAAAACCCGGAAGAGATCTGTTCTAAAAGAATCCGCACAAACGGGAGCCCCTGAATATGCAAGAATCAGATTTACTCCAACCGTTCTAAGGAATGTACTTTTTCCAGCCATGTTAGAGCCTGTTATCAAAAAGAGTTCTTTTCCTTTCTCTACCTTGAAATCATTATCAACCCTTGAGACTGAAGAAATTAATGGATGGCCTAATCCCTTTGATTCAAAAAGGGTGTTAGAATCGATTTCGAACTCCGGCCAGGCATATTTAGGGTTAAGCATTGCAAAGTTCGACAAAGAGCTAAATGCCTCCAATTCATACAATGCATCCAACCATTTCGAGAGTTTTGGTTCAAGTTCTTCTTTTAATTCTTCGACCTTCCAGGAATAATGATAGTCCCAGGGAATAATCGTATTCACAACAATCCAGATTACTTCACTCTTTTTAAGTGAAGCCTTACTCATCAATTTCTGGATCTTTTTTATAAACTTGGTAGGTCTCTCCCCTCTTTTCTGAAACACCTCCAGTAAGGCTTCTAATTCGCTATCAGCTGGTGCTTTGAATTCCTCAATATGTAGCAGTATCTCCTTTAAACGATTCAGCATTATCTCGATTTGATACGCAGAGTCCAAAAGAGTTTTGATTTTGTGATCATTGAACTTAAAAGTCACCAGGTAAGCAATGATGCCAACTATAAGAGGTAAAGGATTTATTAATTCAAAGAGAAACAGTGTGGTACATACAACATTTATCCCAAAGAGCACCCAGAGAAGTATTAAGGGGAACTTCAGTTCTTCTCTTTTAGGTAATCGAAGCCACTCAAGCATCTCTTCCGTTGTCCAGTCTTTCTCCGACCCATGCTTTGCTGTGAATAAACCAAGCACTCTTAGCTTATCCCTGAATGCTGTTCTGGGAGCAAGCTCTTTAATGAGCTGCTGTTGGTAGGCTATTCTTTCTTTGCTTGGACTGGTAGAAAGAAGGATTTCTATGAGCCTTATCGAACTGGCCTGGTAAATAGACGTGTCTATGAGATGAGATAGCGAGTGTTTACCAATAAGATCAAAATCATTTGCGAAAAAATGCTGCTTCGCATCATAATTAACAGATCGATAGTCAATTGAATCCCAGTCAAGATTCATTCTCGCGATGTGTTCCTGTTTAATGCTTTTTAAATGCTCGAACTTCTCCTGAGACTGATACACTCTTCGATGCCTGTCAAGTAGTACCAAAAAGCCGGTAACCCAACCGATAAGGCTTAACAAATAGGCCCATACCGGCATGGTTCCATAGCTAAGGTAAATTGTTATCAGAGCTACTATAAAGTATAAAAGCCTGACTCGCGAGTAGATCGTACTTACTCGTTCCCTTTCGTTGATTATCCGTCCTAATCGTTGGATATGGTACTCAAGATGTTTCTCAAGCTTTTCTTTCGTCATCATTTAGTTCTTTAATTCTACAAGTGTAGCTCCCCAACTGCTCGAATCATCTGCAAGTCGGAAAGAAAGTACATGCTCGTTTTTTTCTAAGATGGAATGAACCATTCGTCTGAGTACCCCTTTTCCTTTCCCATGAATAATTCTAAGGGAGTAAATCTCTTTTTCGAGGCAGGCTTCGATATAATCCGGCACTAAATCTTTCACCTCTTTCGGCTGGAAGAAATGCAGATCCAGAATGCCATCAATAGGTAACTCAACAGATTCAAATTCTTCCATAACCTCTAATCAGTTTCGTAATCTACTACCCTTCGTTCTTCCACAATGGTTTTAGCAAATTCAACCACCTTTACATGTTCAGGATGAACCGCATAGGCTTGTAATGCTTCCTTATCATGATGAGTAGTCGTTAAGACCATATCAAAAACCGGGCCCTCAGCGTCAAGATATCCAATCCCAACTTCCAGGGATTGCAGTGCATCCACCTTTTCCGGAAGTGCTTCTAGCATTTGCTTGAATGCACTCGCGTTTTCCTTTTTTGGCTTTCCATTCGCTTCCTCTAAAAGCCTCCACATCACAATATGCTTAATCATTGATCTATTGATTTATCAGTTCAATTAATGAGCACATAATCTTGTTTCTCTGATAAAAAAACATGATCGATTTTATCAATAAAAAGTACCCAGCTTTGAGTTCTTCTTTCGAATCCTCATCTTCACAATAAAACAAATAGTTATGGGAACCAGACGAGACTTTTTAAAACTAACTGCTTTGGCAGGTACATCAACGGTTGTATCCCCTCTTCTGCCTAAATCAAAAATTCGAAGCAAACCTATCGTTATTTCAACCTGGGATCATGGAGTAGTTGCAAATAAGGTCTCCTGGGAGATTTTACAAGAAAATGGTACCGCTCTCGATGCCGTGGAACAGGGAGTAAAAGTAGTCGAATCAGATCCAAGGGGAACCACAGTTGGCATTGGAGGAAGCCCGGATAGAGATGGATTCGTAACTCTGGATGCCTGCATCATGAATCACAAAAATGAATGCGGTTCGGTAGCTTTTCTACAACATATTGAAAACCCAATCTCCGTCGCACGAAAAGTCATGGAAGAAACTCCCCATGTTATGTTAGCTGGAGAAGGAGCTTACCAATTTGCTCTTGAGCAAGGCTTTCAGAAAAAAGAACTGCTTACAGAGAAAACCAAAAAAGCCTGGGAGGAATGGCTCAAAACTTCTGAATACAAACCGGTTATAAATATCGAAAATCACGATACAATTGCCTCCATTGCTCTTGATGCAGAGGGTAACCTTGCTGGAGCGTGCACTACAAGTGGTTTGAGGTATAAAATGCATGGTCGAGTTGGTGACTCCCCTATCATCGGGGCCGGACTTTTTGTAGATAATGAAGTAGGAGCAGCATGTGCAACAGGCTTAGGTGAAGCTATTATTCGAACAGCCGGAAGTGCCATTATAGTTGAGATGATGAGAAACGGAATGAGTCCAAATGAAGCTTGTAAAGCAGCAGCACAACGCATTATTGAAAAGCATGAAGACCACACCAATCTGCAGGTTGGCTTTCTGGCGTTAAATAAAAATGGAGAATATGGAGCGTATTCAGTCTATAAAGGATTTACCTATGCTGTTCGTTCTAATGAGATGGATGAATACTCAACAACTGAATTCGTTCTCAACTCAAAATAACGCTCACAATTATTCACTGTAACCCGTATTTTCACGCTTCTTTTTAGCTGAAATAAAATCCCGTTTTAGTGGCAGATCAGGATTCGTCAAAATTATTCGTTTACAACACACTCTCAAGAACCAAAGAAGAGTTCCAGCCCATCAACCCTCCTTTCGTAGGAATGTATGTATGTGGACCTACCGTCTATGGTGATGCTCATTTAGGTCACGCTAAGAGTTATGTTTCGTTTGATGTCGTGCTGAGATACCTCCGTTATCTTGGATATAATGTGAGATACGTTCAGAACATTACGGATGTAGGCCATCTTGTAGGTGATGGGGATGAAGGTGAAGATAAGCTGGCTAAAAGAGCTCGTCTTGAACAAGTTGATCCCATGCAGGTTGCTGAGAAATATACTTATACCTATTTCAGAGACATGGATAAGTTGAATGTCCTGAGGCCGGATATTTCTCCAAGAGCTACCGGCCATATCCCTGAGCAAATTTCGATGATCAAAACGCTTATTGAAAAAGGACATGCCTACGATGTTGACGGAAATGTGTATTTCGATGTAAGCTCAGATCCTGATTATGGAAAGCTCAGCGGTAGAAAAGTAGAAGAAGCCGAATCAGGAACGAGGGTTGAAACAGCCTCTGATAAAAAGAACGCGGCTGATTTTGCACTTTGGAAAAGAGCAGATGAAAACCACCTCATGAAATGGGATTCTCCCTGGGGGGTTGGATACCCGGGCTGGCATATCGAATGTTCAGTAATGAGTAATAAGTACCTTGGCAAAAGCTTTGATATTCATGGTGGAGGACTTGAGAACCAGTTCCCGCATCATGAATGTGAGATTGCTCAGTCGGAATGTGCGAACGATTGCTCCTTCGTTAAATATTGGCTGCATAACAATATGGTTACCCTGGAAGGTCAAAAGATGGGGAAATCGTTAGGAAATGCTATCAACCTGGATGAATTTTTTAATGGAAGCCACAAATTACTTAAAAGATCGTGGTCTCCGGAGGTAATTCGTTTCTTCCTGCTTCAAAGCCATTATCGAAGTACTACGGATTTTTCTGAAGAAGCTTTGGAAGCTGCTGAGACCGGGCTCAAGAATCTTCATTCTATGATCTCGACGATATCAAAAGCAGAGCCTGGAACATATGAAGCTTTTGATATTGATGCACTCAAGTCTGCATTTGAAGCCGTTATGAATGACGATTTCAATACCGCTCAGGCTATTGCAGTACTTTTTGAACATTTGAAGGAAATTCGAAAAAGAATTAACGATGGTACCTCTCCTTCCAACCTTGGCGAACTTAACATATTCCTACATACCATTATTGAAGAAGTGCTTGGAATCTGGCCTGGTGAAGACGGAAGTGGAAACCTCCAGCTAACCGGAGGCTTGGTTGATTTATTGATCGAAATCAGAAAAGAAGCCCGAACAAATAAAGATTTTGCTCTTTCTGATAAAATCAGGGATGATTTAAAGGATTTGGGTGTTCAGCTAATGGATGGTAAAGACGGTACCACTTTCAGTATCGATTAATGAATTTGTTAGTAACCATATTTAGCAAAATCATTACCGGTTTAGTGCGATTTTATCAACTGGCTATTTCTCCATGGTTGGGAAGTAGTTGTAGATACTCCCCTACCTGTTCGCAGTATATGATTGAAGCTGTAAACGAATGGGGACCATTAAAAGGAACATGGCTTGGAATAAAAAGAATTGGCCGTTGTCACCCCTGGGGTGGTCATGGACATGACCCGGTTCCTGGAAACCCAAATAAGAAAAAATTAAAAGACACAAACACTATTAACGAATAACTATTCACGCCATATGTTATTGGTTAATAGGGGTCACAAATAATCTATAATGAAAGACATTACATTTAAAAAGCGCATCTCTGTTTACCAGGTTGAAGAAGAAAAGGACCTGGCTCCAAAATTTCAGGAAGATGGACTTATTCCTGTTGTAACCACTGATTATACCTCAGGAGAGTTACTCATGCATGGATATATGAATGAAGAGGCTCTTAAAAAAACCATCGAGTTAGGAGAAGCAGTGTATTATAGCCGCAGTAGAGAAACACTATGGCACAAAGGAGCTACCTCTGGACTTACCCAAATCATCAAAGAGATGCGTATTGATGATGATCAGGATTGTGTTTGGCTTCGGGTTGAGGTTCAGGGAAATGGAGCCAGTTGCCACGTAGGATACCGTTCATGTTTCTACCGAAGTGTTCCAACTGGAGAAGAATTCTTCGAAAAAGAAGGTGCTTTGCATTTTGAAGAGACAGAAAAAGTGTTTGATCCTGAAGAGGTTTATGGGGACGCCCCAAACCCCACCAAGCTCTAACTCTGATAAGATTTCTCACGCTGGCAACTGCAAAAGTGAAATGATACTTTCTAATTCATTCACTTTTGCACATACATGAAATACTCACTCATCTTACTCCTTTTACTGTTGAGCGTCTCCTGCTCCTCTGACTCTCCAACTGAAAAAACACCAAGAGCTTGTTCTGAGGGAGATATCCTCGAAGTAAATGGAATTGCCATAATTGAAGCAGAAAAAGATAGTGTGCCTAACGACTGGCTCATTGAAACTGATTTTGCTGGGTATACTGGTTCAGGTTACCTACAGTGGAATGGAACAGACAACTTCGGTACTCCCGGAGTTGGAACCATCTCTTATAAGATTCATATAGAAACTCCGGGAACTTATCGCTTTAACTGGAGATCACGCATCGGTATTGGCGACAATAACACCGAGCACAACGACAATTGGCTTAAAATCCCTGATGCCGATGATTTCTTTGCCATAAAAAATGGGAATGCAATTGTTTACCCACATGGCTCTGGTAAATCCCCGAATCCCGAAGGAGCAGGATCAGATGGATGGTTCAAAATATATATGAATACCTTAGGCAGCTGGCATTGGGATGCAAATACCTCCGATAATGATCCACACCAGGTGTTTGCTACATTTTCAACAAGTGGCACCTATACCCTTCTGATTTCAGGTCGGTCAAACGGTCATGCTATCGATCGTATGGTTTTGAGTCACCAGGCTGTAACCGATACTCAGGCTCAGAATCTGGAACTAACACCATCTATTTGCCCGGGTAACTAACACAAAAGTTTTTCTTTTGTGATTATTTCCTCTAATTGGTGAGTTAAGTTAGTCTCAGTTTAACTATGCTCGGCATTGTCAAAAACTATGAGCATATTTTTAATCAATGTTATAACATTGATGTATAAACTTTAAAAAATAGATTTCTTATGAAAACTCAACTACTTGCACTTTTTTCAATACTTCTGTTTAGTTCTTTTGCCATCGCACAGGAAGCAGAGGAGAACAAATACCTTAATGTTGGAGACGATCGCATAGCTATTAAAGGTTATGACCCTGTTAGCTACTTTGTTTCTGACGAGCCAATGGAAGGAAACGAAAACCTAAGCCACGCTTATAACGGAGCTACCTATTACTTCAGCAGCCAGGAAAACCTGGATATGTTTAAAGCTGATCCTGCTAAATATGAGCCTGCTTACGGTGGATGGTGTGCATATGCTATGGGTAAAGGGTATACCGCTGATGCGAATCCTAAGACGTACAAAATCTTGGATGGTAAGCTATTACTCTTCTACAATAAGCTACTTGTAAATACTCTTCCTCGATGGAATAAGGATGAAGCTAATTTATATCCCGCGGCTGAGAAAAATTGGGAAGACAAAAGCTTTAAGCTTTAATGAATACCAATTTTCCCGTCATCCTGAACTTGTTTCAGGATGACCATAAGAGACTTTTTAGCTTCAAGCGTTAATGATCTAAAGGTGCTTGTTAATCAAGCACCTTTTCTTTTACCCACTGGGCTAGTTTTTGAGCTGATTCCGGCTTTCTCCTAAACCATAGTTCTGGTTCGATTAACTCTACTTCTGATACAGCCAACTTATCTTCATTATCCCACATCAAATCAATCCTCGCGTAAGCAGGTAAAGGTTCACAGGCTTTGGCTACCTGTTCAGCTAATTCGATCTCCTCTCTATTAGGCTCATAAGGATGTAAAGTACCTCCAAAATCATCCTGAACTCTAAAGTCTCCCTCTTTTCCCTTTTTGAGAACGCTATGTGTGTATTGTCCACCAATCACCATCAATGATACCTCCCCTCTTTCCATCACATTGTGTTGAAATGGTTGAAGCATCATATCCTCATTTGCGATTAGCTTTCGAAATATCCCTTCAAACTCATTGATATTTCCCAGGTTGATTCGATAGGTGTGCCGTGCTGCTCCAGCTATTGTGGGCTTAAGAATTACCTCCTTCCAATTGGTCTCTCCAATTAAGGATTGCAAATCTCTAGTGGTTCCTTTTTTGATGTACTTCGTCTCAACGATATGAACTCCTCGCTCTTTCAAGTCCTTGAGATACCATTTATCCATATTCCAACGAATTTGTGAAATAGGATTTATGAACTCAGTTTTTAGCTCTACGTGGTTTAACCAGTTTTTGAACTCATCAAATCGATCAAAATAATCCCAGGTAGTTCTGAAAATAGCAGCCCTGGTCGATTCCCAATCAAAGTCAGGATCAGCCCAATCTACCCGGGTTGATTTAAGCCCCAGATCTTCGAAAGCTTTTTGCAGCAAACCATCTTCAAGCAGAATATTCTGTACATATTCGCTTTGGTCTTCGGGATGTAGATACCTTGATTCCGTTAAGATTACGACATCATAAGTACTCATTACCTTCTGCGTTTACCCTTTCCTTTGTTCTTTTTGTTTGATCGTTTTCTAACCTTCTTCCCGGGGTCTTTGTCGCTAGGTTCGACTACTACTTCTCTTCCCTCAAAAGACACTCCTTTTACACTGTTGATCAGGTTTTTCTGGTAACCTTTTTCCACTTCAAAAAAGGAGAAATTTAGTTGAACATCAATTTTACCGAAATCTGGCTTGGTACCTTTTAGTGTTTCATTTACCAGTCCCATCAAACGAACAGGATTCAGCCCATCTCTTTTTCCCAAATTGATGAAGTATCGATCAAAATCTTGTCCTCTACCTTTATTCCTGTCTCCTTTTCGTTCTTTGGCCGGAGAAGTATTTAAATCTCTTGAATTTTGGTAGTAATCGAGGAATTGATTGAATTCTACAGATAGGAAATGCTTAATTAACTCCTCTCGACTTAAATCTGAAAGCTTTTCTACTGCTTCAGGAAGAAACTTCTGAATTTGTTCTTCATTAACTTCGGTTTCCTTCACCTTGTCAATCAAATCCAGCATCCTAATCGCACATATCTCTTCACCAGTAGGCATTTCTTTTTTGATGAAGCTCTTCCCAATCATTTTTTCCAGGCTTCTGATTCTCCTCATCTCCCTGGTGTGAACGATTGCTATAGAAATCCCTGAGTTCCCTGCTCTTCCGGTTCTTCCGCTTCGGTGGACATAAACTTCCAGGTCATCCGGTAAATTGAAGTTGATTACATGAGTGAGGTTATCAACATCCAAGCCCCGAGCAGCAACATCCGTTGCAACAAGTAACTGTAATTCTTTGGTTCGAAACCGATTCATTACATCGTCTCTTTGAGCCTGAGATAAGTCACCATTTAAGTAATCTACGTCGTAACCATCCCTGGTAAGCTTTGCCGAAATTTCAGCTGTTTCGTATCTGGTTCTACAAAATATGATGCCATAAATCTTCGGATTCATATCCACTGTTCGTTTTAAGGCTTCAAAACGATCTTTAGCATGAACCATATAAAAATGGTGCTCTACATTTTTGGCTCCGGAATTTCGTTCACCAACTTCGATCTCCTCTGGATCTGCCATGTATTTCTTGGCCATCTTAGCAATGGGCTTGGGCATGGTGGCTGAAAAAAGAAAGGTCCTTTTTTCTTCGGGTGTGTTTTCCAGAATGGCATCCAGTTCATCCTGGAAGCCCATATTCAACATTTCATCAGCTTCGTCGAGAACCAGCGTTCTGATATCAGAGACATCTAGCTTGTTTCTTTTAATCAAATCAAGAGTACGACCGGGTGTCCCAACAACAACCTGGCACCCATTTTTGAGTGCCTTAATTTGTGTTGAAATATTAGCCCCACCATATACTGCAACGGTAGTCACTCCTTTTCTCTTTTTGGCGAAAGATTTAAGGTCCTTTGCAATCTGTATGGCCAACTCTCTGGTTGGAGAAAGAACCAAAACCTGAACATTTTTTAATTCAGGATCCACCATCTGAATGGATGGTAATCCAAAGGCTCCAGTTTTTCCGGTACCTGTTTGTGCTAATGCAATTAAATCTCTTTCTGAGTTTAATATTGTAGGAATAGCAAGTTCCTGTACTTTGGTTGGGGTTTCAAAGCCTAGTAGTTCGATGGCTTCAAGAACATCTTCCTGTAACCCCAATTCATTAAAAGTGGACATATAATATAGTTTCCCCAAGTTGAATATCACTCAATGGTGATCCTCTCGCCGGGATTATGATTAGGTGAGCGGAGACAAGAGGCAAGCTCGACTGCTTGATTCAGATTCCTTTTTCAAGGAATGGTTGTTCTAAACCTGAAAGGTTTTACCATTAATTCAATGGATCAATTATTCCAGTCTTATCAGAACTCACAAATGAGCGCTAAAGATAAGGAATTAATGGCTTAACCTTTCAGTATTTAACGTTCTCTAATTTTAGTTCTCTGCGGATACAGAATTGAAAGTGAATAACGTGGAATTCGCAATTCCCAAAGTCTTTCTTTCCTTACCTACCAGGTATATTTTACCTGTATCCTGAGTAGTTAGCGAAGTCAATGCTTCAGTCTCAATTACGATTCGGGTTGGCGCTAGCTCTTTATTTGAGCTTAATAAGAGCTCTCCATTTTCCTGATCGTATGAAAATTGTTCCTGAGTGAGTGAGTCGCCCTGAACAATCACCTGGTTGCGTGAACTCATGATGATGATGACCTCGGTGTTTTTGAGGGATACGTTCAGCTTCTCAAAAGCATTCAGCTCATAGGTAACGAGCAATTCGCTTTCCTGTGCATTGGAACTATTTGAAAGTGTTCCTAGAAATAAGGTGCTTAGTAATAGTAAGGTATATGTGTAGAGTTTTTTCATGGTTTTCTCCTCTAATCGTTTAATCTTGACCAGTGCGGCTCTCTTAGTAGTTCTGTTGTTGTTCTTGTTTGTGATGATTTATCGCCGTCCTGATTTTTCGAAACAAAGTTCGGGACTTTTTTTTGTAAACAAGCTATAGGAAAGCTCTATTACCTACTCAGTACTATTCTATGATGCTCTATGAGCTTTAAAAAGCGGTACCAATCCTAAATCGATAGGATTAATTAACATTATGTTAACATTGGATTTAGCATGGAACCGCTTTGAGAAGCGGTTCCAAAATCAACAGATTTCACATTATTCTGGTGGTTTTGAGAGGCGGAACATCAGAAAAGAGAAGAGCTATCAAATATATTTATCACCCCTTACTACTCTGACGGGGTAGACATAGGCAATTACGGAGTAGTTTTCGAAGTATTTATCGGCGACTGCATCTATTATTTTGTCCCCTACTTCTTTGTTAACTACTACCTCAATTTTCACATTCTTTCCTTCCCAGTCGCTGGCCCTAACGCCTCTGGATCCTGCACCAGTGGTATCGGTTAAGGTATAACCAGTAGCTCCAAAAGATTTAATCTCCTCGATGATATCATCTCTGAATATGCGCTCTGTAATTATGGTTACTAAATATAATTCTGTTAAAGCCATATCATCCTCCAATTAAATTAGCTAAGTAAAGATATAATGGTATTCCCAATGCGATATTGAATGGGAAAGTAATTCCTAATGATGCTGTTAGATATAAGGTAGGGCTCGCTTTTGGTAAGGCAATTCTTACCGCTGCAGGAGCTGCTATATAAGATCCACTGGAAACCATAGCCGCAAGTACCGCAGACCCAGCTATACTTAGTCCCGCCATTTGCCCTATCCATACTGCCATCAAGCCAAAAAGAATAGGGACGATAATCCCAAAGCCAAGTAGAAAGAACCCTACTTTTTTCAAATCCTGAAGACGACGCGCTGTGACCATCCCCAGCTCTAGTAAGAATAATACTAACGCTCCTTGAAACCCACTTACAAAGAAAGGTTCTACCGATTCAAATTTCCCGGGTCCGGCTATGAACCCAATAGTTAATCCACCTAAAAGCAGAATGATACTACTCCCGGTAACCACCTCATGTAATGCCTTTTTAAAGGAGCCTTTATTTGTACCCATTAGCTGAGGGATCATTAGGGCCACAATTATTCCCGGAACTTCAAGGATCGCCACAAGTGTGGGCATGAACCCTTCCGGGCTTAATCCTTGTGCTTCCATGTAGCTTACAGAAGCTATAAAGGTAACTGCGGAAACCGATCCATAATGTGCCGCCACTGCAGAGGCATTAATTAAATCCATTTTCCCTATATACCGAAGTACAGCATACGCAATTAATGGGGTTAGCACACCAAGTAACAGAGTAGCAGCCGCAGGCCACATAAACTCACTAAAAGGGGTCTTACTCAGTTCCACCCCTCCTTTCAGTCCAATAGCTAACAACAAGTAAATAGATAAACCTTGATAAAGCGGTTTGGGAATTTCAAGGTCGCTTTTAAATGTCTTGGCTAAAATTCCCAGTACAAAGGCAAGGACGACCGGGGATGCAAAATTGGATAATAAAGATTCCATTATCAGTAGATGTAGTCAGTTTTTAAAGCCCCAAAAATTACTAAAAAAAACTGAGTTCCTTTCTTCGATTAAAAAGGCCCTGGTTTTTTTTACTAATGTTAGCAAACATACTCTATATTCAAACCCGAAATAAGTAGCCACCAGTATTTATATGCATACTACCATTCCAAAGCACTACCCTTCTGCAATTAGAATTACGGAATTGGAAACAAAGATTATTACAGATCTTGTCCACAAGAAACTGGATTTAAAATCCACTATTTGGGCTACTTCTTTTTGTAGTGATGAAGTAAATAATATGTTTGCTCCATTTTATGATTTATTTGCAGGTCCTGGTCCATTTATGATGGGAGGTCTTTCCGGGCTTCCTTTTTCTGGGATTACAGGGATGAAAGCATTTTTAAGTCACGCCCCCACCGAGGGCGCCGTACTTATTCTTTATGGTCCGCATATAGGCATCTCTGAGGATGGTAAAATGGGGCGCGTAAATCGTCAAAACCAGTTTGCATCCTCAACCTGTTGTGGATCTTTAGTAGCAGCACTCGATTCACTAAAAAAAGAAGAACACCTGCCAATGGATAACCCATTGGACTACCAGCAAGCAAGAGTAGTTGAGCATTTATATAATAAGCGAGACGAAATTCTGGAAAGCGAATTCCCATTGAAAGAGGTGACCGACGTTGCGTATGAGGAAATCCACGAAAAGCTGTATAACATCTTAAGAGCCATTAAACCAGATCTTTCGAATATTAAGTTATACCTGATTGGCGGGGTAGTGATTAATACCGATTATGCTATTGAAGACTATTTTGAAGTTCGAAATGTGGAATACCTCGAATTTACCTAGCTCATAAACTCGGTATACTTCTGCAGCAAGACATCAAAAAAGCCTTTTTTTGAGAATAGACTCCAAAATGCTGTAATCCAAAACAGTATTTGTATGTACCATACAAAAAGTGGGAATTCTACATGTTTGTCGAAGAAGAACCCAAAGAAATACCTGATCTTAAAAAGAACTAAAAAATATACAGCATAAAAAATGATGAGTGTACCGAAGAAATTAAATGCTGCGATTATCGCCCTGTTATAAGTTGAATTGTTTCTCTCTTCTCTATCCTGTTGCTGACCCTGTAGCTTTAAATCTCTCCCCAGCTCGTATTCCATTTCTTTACGAGCTTGTTCTTTCTTTCTGAGTTCGACTAGCTCCTTCTGACTAATTTTTTTCTTCATAGAAGAATTCAATCATATTCCCATCGGGATCAGCTACAAAAAGAAAGCGTCCTTTTTTTCTATTAGCTGGCCCACTCATGATGGTTACTTCTTTGCTCCTGAAGAATTCAGCCAGCTCATTTACTTCCTCGGGACTATCCACGTAAAAGCCAAAATGGTCTACCCGAAAATCTCTGGACGAAGGGTCATAGCTTGTTTCAGCTTCAACTATTACCAGGGTATCTCCATTGCCAATATCATACACAGCCATACTTTGGCCCATAGTCTTAATCAGTTCTAAGCCGAGTATTTCTCCATAAAATTCTTTGGAAGCATTTATTCTGTTTACTCTGATGGTAATGTGGTTTAGTCCGGAAGGCTTAAAATTCATCTATCTAAAATCGTTCTTTTAATTTAGGTGCAATGATACAGCTTTTAAGGAATAATTGAATTTTTGAATCCTTATGCTTGGTTGTATTTTTGTGCACCCGTGCAGTTCATTTAACATTTCAATTTTGTCGACACTTTATATCGTAGCTACCCCTATTGGAAATTTAGGCGACTTCTCTCATCGAGCCATAGAAACCCTTAAATCGGTGGATTACATAGCCTGTGAAGACACACGTACTTCGAATAAATTGCTACAACATTTTGGAATCAGTAAACCAACCTTTTCATTCCATCAACACAATGAACACTCCAAGGTAAAGCATGTATTGAATATCCTGGATGCGAACCAGACCATAGCTCTAATTTCAGATGCTGGCATGCCAGGCATATCTGATCCTGGATTTCTGGCAATTCGTTCTGCGAAGCAAGAAGGTCACTCAGTGATTGTGATCCCAGGCCCGGATGCAGCTACTACAGCACTCGTTGCCAGCGGGCTTCCAAGCGACCGTTATGTGTTTGAGGGTTTCCTCCCACAAAAAAAGGGACGACAAAAACGGCTCTCTCAGTTGGCTGAAGAAGAACGGACCCTTATCATTTATGAAAGTCCTAACCGACTCATAAAACTGCTTGGTGAACTTGAAGAACATTTTGAGCCATCACGCTTAATGGCTGTTGCCCGGGAGCTCACTAAATCTTTTGAAGAAATTCAACGAGGAACAATAACCGAGCTAAAAGAAGAGTTTTCTTCCCGTGATTCAATCAAAGGAGAAATTGTGGTTATAGTTTCAGGTAAAGGATATTCAGAATGAATAACTGGCTTTCAAATAAATGGGCATTATCAGCAACTGCAGGTTTGTTATTGGCTCTAAGTTTTCCTCCTGTTAATCTTTCTTTCCTGAGTATTCCGGCATTTATGCTGCTTTTTAAATTGGCAGAAGATTGCGATTCCTATAAGCAGACGGCTTATTACAGTTATGCCGGTTTTTTGATATGGAACCTCGGAACAACGTATTGGCTCATCATGGCAAGTGTAGGCGCCGGAGTGGCCGCAATTCTCGCGAATAGTGTATTAATGACCATACCATTAGTACTGGCTCGTTTTTTTGCCCGAAAATACTCCTCCCCTTTCCTAATCGCATTATTGCAGGCATCTGGATGGGTAAGTTATGAGTTCTTACATCATCACTGGGATTTAGCCTGGCCGTGGATAGCCATTGGAAATGCATGGGCAAATCATGTAAGTCTTATTCAATACATATCCATAACCGGCCATCTTGGAATCTCACTATGGGTAGTATTTGTAGCTGCACTGGCTATGCAGACGTTTAAATACCGGACGAAACCCTTACTTATCGGAACGGTTGTTTCTTTGCTGACACTCCCACTTCTATCACTTATTTATTTTGGTGCAAAAGACCTTCCTTCTGATCACCAAAGCGTAACCAACGTCGCTGTTATTCAACCCAATCATGATTCTTACCTCGACTATGGAGGTATGAGCGGGGCACTAGAAGTGCTTGATAGCTTGTTTTCAATCACACAAAAAATCCGAACTGAAGAAACTGCTCTGATCGTTTGGCCAGAAAATGCTATTGATAAACCCATATTCTTTGATTCATATACAAGTCAAAGAATTGCTGATTCAGCCAGAGCATGGAATTCAGACTTTATTGTTGGTACCGGGCTTTACACGATCTATGATGAAGAACCGAAATTGTATAGGGGCACTATAAATGATCAGCCTTATAACATCTTCAACTCTTCCCTTTTCATTGAAGCGGATGGATCTAAATCACGCTATGATAAAGCTAGCCTGGTTCCTATTGTTGAGCGTTTTCCTTTTCTCCCTTTCTTTTCCACTATAGATGTATTTGAATGGGTGGACTGGGGTAAACAAGCGGGGTTTGGAAAGGGAACCACTCCTGATATGTTAGAAACGGATGCCTATTCAACCCCGGGTTTAGTTTGTTATGACTCTGTGTATCCGTCGTGGACCAGGAAGTTTGTAGATAATGGTGCTGATTTCATTACCGTAATCACCAACGATGGCTGGTGGGGTAACTCAAGTGGTCATCTTCAGCATTTTGCTTATGCCCGATTGAGAGCAATAGAGTTTGATCGCTGGATCGTACGAAGTGCAAATAATGGTACTTCTGGTATCATCAGGCCGGATGGCACTGTTGAACGAAAAACGGATTATTGGGTTAGAACAGGGTTTACCTCGACCATCCCTAATTTGTCTTCAACTACTATTTATACCAGATTCGGAGATTGGCTTTCTTATTTAACTCTTATCCTCTCAATTGGAGGTTTTCTAATAGGGAGGTTTAGAAGAAACCCATCTTCTATCTCGACCGAATCGCTATCCTGATATTGAAACGAATGTCATGATTCGTCCTGGTTGGAAGATCATTCGCCTCGATTCGGCTGTAGGTGTATTCAAAGTTTGAGGAAATAGTTCTTGAGATTTGATATCCAAGCGTAAGCGAACCATTAATTCGATTTCTTTCCGTTGTTCTTTTGGTTTCCCTACTATCACTCACAGCCTGATTTATGGAAGGCAAATCATCTGCGTCTCTCAAGGTATTACTCAGGTCGGTATCCAGCTTATAACTGTTTTCTAAATCGTTATCGATACTCCCCCTAATACTCATATCAATATTATTCTTGATGCCAGGGAGAAACGAGATTTTGACATTTCTAAAGGTGTAATTGACTGCAAAATCGATCCCGCTAGTAAGTGTTTCTGTAACCCTGCTACTATTGATGGCAAAAGATGAAATCACGGACCTATCATATCCCAGCTCTGTTCTCAGGTTTGATTTCCAGGTCACATTAAGTTTGGCAAGTGGAGAGAACCTTCGCTCTACCCTTATGGATGTGGGTTCAAATAATCCCCTGTCATCTCTTACAGTAAAGTCTCCAAGTGATTGCCCTGGCTGTAACCCCGTAACGGAATTTAAGCTCCAGTCTACCCGGTAGGTGCCTCGATAAGAGTGGACCAAGGTAGCAGTATTCATATACTGACCAACAAAAGGAATAAACTGTTCTAATTTGGACCAATTGAGGCGCCATTGTGGAAGCGGAAATGCGATAAAGCCTTTGTCTCCTCTTCCAACACTATTGCCTCCTAAATATGCTTTTCGGAAGTCATCTTGAAGTGTATTCCTGTTCAGTACTCCTCTTCCATCAGAATTTCCAAGCGAATCCCTAAGTACTGTACTTCCTTCAACAATATCATCGTAAGCAGCTTCTATCTGACGGGATAAGAAATCCTCATACCCCCCACCAAAGGCCCAAACAGAAGTGGTGAAATTACCTGACTCTGTAGATGTAGACGAAAACTCTCCTTCCGGACTTACTACAATATTTTCAGTTCGGGTATTGGAGAATGAGGCAGTCCAATCTAAATCTATGGTTACATTCTGGAATGGGCTAATCCTTGTGCCTGCAGAAATTTGATCCTGATACCTGTTGTTAGCCGGGAACCTGATCTCGTTTACACCATCAACATTACCAATTAATTGTGAGCGTGGTATACGTTCTTGTAATCCAATCCTGTAGCCAAACGGAGGAGAGAAATTATCTGCCCCAGTATTACTAAATGCATAGAAAATCTGAGATTGCCCACTATAACCTGGCTGGCTTCCACTCTTTGTTCGTTTATAACTAAACGAGAAATCCTTCATGCTAAATACCGACAGGAATGCTTTTCTGCTAACATATCTCAAATCTTTCAAAAGCTCAGGGCTTGGCCGCGGAGTTCGCAAGCTATCAGGAGTATCCTCTGCTTCTCTTTTTCGAGCTTCTCTTGCGGCCCTTCGGTCACCAGTCTCTTTTTTATCTGCGTCCTGGATCTTGTTATAAAAACCGAGTTTTCTAAATATCCTATCCGTGTTAATCCGAATGGTATTATCCAGCTGGAAATTGTTAGCCACACTGGCTCCCAGGTTCGATCCTCTTGGACTATTATTCCATTGATATCCTCCTCCATAAGAAGAAGTATATGTTAACCAGTTAAGGCCTTCGATTTTGGTAAGATCAGGGCGCCAAGAAGCCGTATAGCGCTCAGAATATGTAGAGCGACGGGCTGTAAGAGAATCAGAAACGATCCCTTTAAGTACCTCAAACGTTGGAACTACATCATAACTGCTGCTATCCACTCCGGAAACATTCCGGTCTTTAATCCCTGCACTTGATAGGTCAAAACTAGTGCTGGTATTAAACGTGGTTTGTATTGAAGGAGTAAGAGAATAATTCATCGAGAAATTATTCTGTTGAGTAAATGCATGCTGTTGATTCAAAGCCTGAAGAGCATCCGGATCATTTAAGTTTCTCCTTCGCGACTCATCATATCTTCTTGTGAGAGTGGTTGAAGTTGATACTGATGAAGGCATATACCCTAATCTCAAACCCGATAGGGCCTTTGCAATAGGGATATTTTCAGTAAAGGAGAAAGGTCGGATTAGTTTTACCTGCCTTAATCTCAAATTGTATTGAACGGATGCTTTGTAATCCCATCTATCCTGGAAAATGAGCTGAGGATTCTTGGAATATCCTTTATTGTACACATAGCTAAGGCGCATATTGTCAATAGTGTACTGAGCAAGTTTACTCTTTGAACCTGTCTTGGAGATGTTGGACATATTGAACGAGAAATTCTCACTCACCGTCTGTATGTCGCTAATCTTATCATCTATAATAGATTGTTTTTCGCCGTTGCTGATATCCGTTCGTGAATTAACAGCATTCTCAAAATCTGAAAGCCGGATATCTCCTTGATCTGGTAAAAACTTAGGAGTCTGGGTGTTTCTTCGATTAGAAATACTAACAGGGAAATTCCAACCATATCGATCTGGAACTAGCTTATGAAGGTTAACAGTTGTACTTATGCCATATCCTATTTGATCTGAAATTGATCGATCACCAAGTCTTGAATCTAATCCCCCGAAGTTATTCGTCCTTCGTGTTACATTCGCATTAACCGTCGCAAAATCGGCGAGTTTAACTGATGATTTAGCATTAGCAGCCCAACCGAATTCATTATCGAAACCAGATACCCGTAATTCGTTTAACCAAAATTCGGCATTAAGACTAGGTACACCCGGCGAATTTGTATCATTTGGATCGTATGGATTCCGAATACCAAGGCCTATTTCTGTTACCCTATCTAATGATGGATTTCCACGAATAGCCAGTGTAGCTCCTTCTACTGCCTCATCTCCGATCAATGTTGTAAGTAAACCGGCTTCCTCATAAATCTGAGTCGGGTCAGTTCCGGTTTCATCTCTTCTCTGCTTCAATACATTGAATGCAGAAATGAGAATATTCATACTATTCTCATCATACCGCCATATTTCCTGAGCCTCTTCAGAGAGCCCGGAAGGATCATTGATATTATAATTGAAATTACGCGGCTGTGAAGGTGTCACAGGTTGCCTGTATTCGTAAAAGTTATTCTCCAGGTCACTTCCTATTCGCACTACTAACTCTGCATCACCGGTATCATCAAAGCTTTCACCGTGTACAAACATCCTCATGTTCGAGTAGTTGAGCAGGTTCAATTTGCCCGGATACACTTTTTTGATCATATGTATTTCTCCAGGTCCCAATCCCTCCACATTTAAAACAATAGATTGCTCATTCTCTAAAGCCTGTACTTGTGCTCCCCTGTTTAATGCACGGATGGAACCATCAGGCTGGCGATATGGAAAAGGTTCTCTGTTCGCATTTTCCTCGATATTTATAGTAGATATCTGGAAGTTCTCTACACTTGGAGGAGATTCTGTGAGTTCGGTTACTTTTCTCCATTGGCTACCAATAAATTCGAAAGTAGCAAAGCGCATAGTAAATGGGCGCTGATACCCTGAAAGCCATAATCTCATATAAGAGATATTCTGGAAGTTATCTACCTCCCCTATTTGGCGTTTGAAATCAGTGAGGGGAATACGTACCAAATACCATGCTAAGGTATTGGAAGTATCTGATTCAGCATTACCAACCACTACTTTATCTACGATATACGTTCCCTCTGTTCCTATTTGAAGCCTGCTTTGATCAGCAGGATTAAAATCTATTTCATACTGGAAATAAGAATTAGATTGCTGAACTGAGGTACTCACCAGTCCTTCCGTATCAGGTTTTAGGGTAATAGCAGTTTTATCACTATTGGTAGAACTCTCTGGTGTATTTCCATCATGGTAACCCAGCATCCTGAAAAAACGCTCATTTAGTTCGAGATTACGAACTATGGATTGGTTGTAATATACATAATCATCGTTGGAAGGATCAGCTTCAACGGCTTGTAGCATCTCGCTACCTTCACCATAATCCGTTCTGATTTGCTCAATGAAATCAGCAAAAAGATTTCCTTCATCTAAGCCATTTGCACCTGGAGTTCCTGGATTAGGTGCCCCATCAAGTCCAACATCCTCCAACGATCGGTTCGAATTAGAAAACTGGTTCAACTGAAATGGAGGTGAAGGCGAGATATAAGACCGTGCTTGTCCAACAGGATCATCTTCAACAAGATTATTGAGTACCGAGGACAGACCATCCTCTGTATTTAGCTGACCATTTGGTACTACATCCTCAGAGATAATTCCCAGATCGAGATACATCTTACCATTATAAAATGACTCTAAACCTGTTGGGTCCTGACCATTTGGAAGTACTGGCTGAACCCAAAATTCAAGGAATTCGATATTGTTTTGTACCAAATCTTCCTGCCCTGGCGGGATCACCGCCGTCATTCCCCCCCATGTTTTCTCTGGTTCGTTTTCCAGGAGATTCTTTAGATCCATGTTATAGTTATACGGCCCTCTATTTGACGGATCGTAGTAAACATCTAGTGGAGTAAGCTGTGCATCATTCGCATTAACTATCTCTCGTCCCCTAAAAACTTCATCAATACGAATTGGCCTTGATTCTATATTGAAAGTGGCATTCCCAATGGAAGTCAAATTCCTTGGAATAGAGTACCACGAGAATTGTGACCTTAGATCGGAGCGTGCTTTACGGTCGGTCAATGTTTGGGGAGGAGTGTTATCCGGATCAAAGAAATAAGATTCATCATTGATATACCCAGGAATCGCAGCAGGTGCAGTTGCTAAATTCCAGCGGGTAGGATTAACAAAACTAATGCTGTATTCCGCCCCTTCAAAATCATCGATAAAAACCAATCCATTCTCTTCATCCGAAAAGAGTTCTCCATTATCAATTGCTTCCTGAACAGCGTTTGTTTGTGCCACTCCAGGTCTTAACTGAGCGAATTCTCCGGTAAACGAAAAATTGGAAGGAGTACGTGTCTGAAGGAGTGGAATCCTATCAATAAAGCGGGTAAGCCATGGAGTATCAAATTGAGCTTTTGCATCCAGACCAAGTATGGTGTTGTTAATCGGCTCATTTCCTATCCTGATTTTATCAGAAAGGGGTTGCTCCCTTAACCGGAAAAAAGTACTCCCGATCTTAATATCGTCACTAATGGTATACTCGGCCCTTACTCCTGTAAAATTTTTCTGCCCGATGATACTGAACTGGTTGCTCTCATATTCGATCTCAATTTCCTGACCCGGAGCGAGGTATTTATCATTTAATATCGTTAGGCTACCAAATGAGTAATCAACTTCGTAATCACTGTTTTCTGTTAGTTCTACATTATTAGCAAAGACTTTTACCGACCCTTCAACTAACCCAAAGTCCAGGATAAAAGTCCCGGATACACCTCCGCTTGATGTACCGGAAATTTCGTAATTCCCATTTTTTGAGCTTACCCGGGCATCGGTTTGTTTTAAATCATACAACTCAGTGAAAGCCAGCACATTTCGGACAGAATCAGTTACCAAGCCATCTAAGAGATTAAAAACTCTGTCTCCGAAAGGCTCTAAATATGGAAACATAAGCTTACCCGTTTCGCTATTTAGAATCGGAGATATGAAGTCAACGATATTATCCTTTCCAATAGCACCTTCTGAATCCACCCTATCAAGACCTAAGTCTTCAAGTAATTCCTGGCTTCTGGACGGTAATGAAAAAACTGGCTGATTACCTCTCGTTTCAGTAATACTCAGTTGAAAACCTTCAGGGGTAAAACCGGTTACCCCCAGTGAGTAAATATTCCTCATTGTTAATGGCCATGCTCTATCCTGAGTAGTCATACCTCCCGGCCTAAGTAGTTTGAGATATAGCTTATTTCCTTCAGTAGCTGTCAATTCTCCAACCTGAACAGGAGCACCATTTGCTGGATTGCTATACACATAAGACACTGCAATAGCGTCTCCAGAGTTGATAAAGCTTTTCATACTAATAAAGCCCAATGCTCTATTGAAGGTATAATCCACTCCCTCTTCCAGCAGCTCAAAACTCGCATCTACATATTCTTGCGAGGTCACTCCAAAGTCATCATTAGTAGCACCGCTATTTGTAGGCCTAAGTGCATCAAGTAGTGTTTGATCAAAGATATCTACATCATTCCCAGGTAATCCTCCCAGGGTATTTACACCAAGATCTAATAAAGCTATTGCAGGAACCGTTCGGTCACTCGCTGATTGATCAGTAGCTCGACTCACATATACATATACCTCTGTTACCTGATACGGTTGAAGGATATTTTGAGGATCGGCTAGTGATTGTTCAAAAAAGTTCCGGTTAAAGAAATCTATAAAGAAGTGCCTTCCATCTTCATAATCAGCCGGGCTTAAGTTTATTTGAGTCTCCTGCGATCCCCCATTAATCGTCTTGGTATTGTTTTTTCCTTCCTGCTGAGATACTACCGAAGTTACTTTCAACGGGCCCAGCTCAGTTACTGCCTTTATCCCAAAAAGAGCTTTACCCCCACTAACTAATGAGTTACCTGTTTCCATCGAAACATTACCCATCTCAATACTTTTTATGATTTCGTCTTCATAGCCCCTGTAAACGATGCTCAGCCTGTTTTCGAAATCAAATTGTCTTTCAGTATCCCAATCTGTAGCTATGGTCAGCTTATCTCCAATCGTACCTTGAATATTCAACTGAAGGTTTTGATTAAAGGTTGGATCGACCCTTCTTCTTTGATCTGGTGATAATGTTCCATCATCCAATGTTTGAATAGACGCACCGATATTCATATTAGCGGAACCATTTACCCGGAGGTTTACCTCATTGGTTCCAAAAATGGTAGTGAATGCAGAATTCTCTCCGCCAGGTACATTTATTTTAAAGTCCAGCAGACCTCTTCCTTCCTCCTCTTGGCTTCTTGACTCCTGAACCAGGATGGATTGGATTCTCTGCTTCTGCTGTTGCCTTTTCAGGCTTGAGTAGGTTTCAAAATCAACCAGGGTTGGAAAGAAAAACTCTCTTCCAAAAACAGTTCGTTGAATTTTATAATTGGATAAGCTATCCCACGAAACTGTAGTAGTATAAAAGCCGGGAGTTTTGCCATAAAGACTCCGAACTTTATTCGAAGGAAGTCTGCTTATTCTTGAGCCTTGTGAATTAGAAAAGAATTTAATCTCTTTTAGTGTACTATCACTTGCTACATTAAGAGAGTCGGACGCTTCTTGGGCATTTGAGAAACGTACTCCGCCAAGCACACAAAAAAGTACTGAGCATGTTAATATAAAATAAAGCCTTAAAGTAGGTCGCACCGAAGCCGATTATTTTCGGTTTTGAAAGTTTTGTAGCTTTATTCGATAGGCATTAATTCTAAGATGATAATTTTGAGCAAATGAGGCTCGATAATACCATATATTTAGATTTGTTGAAAGCTTTTGACCTGTTTGAAAGCATCAAAAACTTAATGGTTTGTTCGGTCGTTAACTTTACGTTTGACGATTTAAATTAGTGCCCAAAGGGCCATAAAAAATCGAGTTTGATCTATATAAACAACAAAATACAGTTGGATTTACTGAAAAGGCATGTGGGGCCTTTTCTATTCTGTTTTTTTACCCTCATGTTCTTACTGCTCATGCAGTTTCTGATTCTTTATGTGGATAGACTGATTGGCAAGGATATCCCCCTACCGATCATCATAGAACTTATCCTTACAAACCTTGCTTATATGGTCGTACTCGCTGCTCCAATGGCAGTTCTGGTATCCACACTCATGGCATTTGGTAAGTTTTCCGAATTAAATGAGCTAACGGCTTTACGTTCTTCCGGAGTAAATCCTTTGACCATCATTCGACCAGTCATCCTCGCATCACTGGTTTTGGCGGTATTCCTGGTTTGGTTTTCGAATAATGTGCTACCTGAAGCTAACAACAAAGCCCGATCTCTCTTTATCGATATAAGGCTTAAAAAGCCTGGGTTCGAACTCCAACCCAATATCTTTTATAATGGTATTGATGGATATACCTTCCTCGTTGATGAAATCAATCCAGAGACGGACAGCCTGTACGACGTAACTCTTTTCCAAGAACCTACTAATGCCCGGGATCGAGCTTATATCAAATCGAATAGAGGGTTTTTAAAGAGTGAAGGAACAAATGGTCTTTCCCTTATTTTAGAAGATGGAGAGATGATACGTTTTTTGACCAGCAAAGCCGGGCAGGGAAGACAAAATCAGGAGCTTACTACATTTGATAGATATCGGATTACTTTTGACCTCTCTGATCTTGAATTCTCCAGGTCAAATCCGGAACAGAGAAGCCGCTCAGACCGAACTATGAGTGCACAAGCCATGTCAGTTGTCGTAGACACATTGAAAAAAGAGCTAGAGGAATATGAAATTGAAGTATCGGAGGTAAGCAGTTACCAGTCTTTTTATAGAACATCTGAAGAAACACAGAGCGCTACTAAAAACCTGTTTACCCTACCTATTGAGGTAGATACAGCAGACGTCTTACCGCAAACAGAGCTCTTAGCTTTACAAACACTCGGTACAAAAGAATTCAGAGATCGTGCTTTACGTACAAGTACTACACGCCTGGAGGAGCATAAATCAAAAATCGAAAATATTAGCTCCAATATGCTTTGGAGACTCAAACGTGTGAACAGGTACCTGGTTGAAATTCATAAAAAGTTCTCCATCCCCTTCGCCTGCATTGTGTTTGTACTTCTGGGAGCTCC
Organism: Balneolaceae bacterium; assembly: GCA_965242845.1. Taxonomy (GTDB): domain Bacteria; phylum Bacteroidota; class Rhodothermia; order Balneolales; family Balneolaceae; genus RHLJ01. The sequence goes on along the minus strand of CBDETC010000003.1, from coordinate 1,351,763 downwards.
TATAGGAATTATGACCCGGAGAGGGAATTTTGGATATGCAGCTATTATCAGTGCTGTAATTCTAACCGTTTACTGGATATCCATTATACAGGGTGAGAAACTGGCCGATCGGCTCTTTATCACCCCATTTTGGGGAATGTGGAGTTTCAATGTTATTTTTTCGATGGTGGGTATTTTACTCATCACCCATCTTATGGTAGATCTAAGCCCCACAAAACTTTTTTCGAAGCGTGATTAAACATTTTAACAGATACGTATTTCTTCGATTGCTGGGCATAACCTCCTTTGTACTGCTCATCCTGATTTTCATTTATATAATGATTGATTTCTCCGAAAACAGCGATGACTTTAGTGATCGGGGAGCAACAATGGCTGAGATTTGGGGAGATTACTACCTGAATTACATACCTGAAATGATACGTCTGGTAATACCAGTAGCAGTTTTTTCGGCTTGTCTCTTTCTAACAGGTCAGCTTTCAGAGCGCCTGGAGATAACTGCCTTGAAAGCAGCTGGAGTAAGTTTGTACAGATTGACAATCCCCTACTTTGCTTTTGCCATTTTAAGCGCTGGCACTATAAGCTTGTTGGATGCTTATGTAATTCCAAAATCAAACAAAAAGAGAATTGAGTTTGAAAATTCGTTCATAAAACAAAAAAATGAGCGGATAGACCGAAACGATATTTTCCGCGAGATTTCTCAGAATAGTATTCTTCAGGTCAATTATTTCGATAAGTCTCAGGAAACAGCCTACAGAGTACGAATTTTTGATTTTGACAGCCTCACTTTGAAAAGTAGTCTTACTGCCACAAATATGTCCTGGAAAGAGGATATCCAAAAATGGCGAATGGTCTCCGTCCGAAAGTTTGAATACTCTGACTCTGGTTATTCGGTAACCCAATTTTCAGGTAAAGACACTTCTCTTAGTGTTACCCCTACTGATTTATCACGAACTACTTCAGATGTATACCAGCTTACATATCCAGAAGCGCAACGTTATATAGAATCCATAAGGAGAAGCGGTGCTGGAGGAATAAATATCCCAAAAGTACATTTCTATGGACGATTGGCCTATCCTTTGTCCATGATTGTAGTGATCCTTATTGGTTTTTCAGTAGCCTCGGTCCGTCGGAAAGGAGGAAAAGGAATTTATATAGCTGTTGGATTGACGATTAGCTTTCTCTACCTCGCATTCATGAAGATAGTAGAACCATTCGGTGCTCATGGAAGTATAGCTCCTGAGCTCGCGGCCATCCTCCCCCATGTTTTCTTCTTTATAGTTGGCGCGTTCCTGCTTATTAATGCAAAGAAATAATCAGGCTTCTGGTTGAGGCCCCCGATACATCGGTATCTCTACTTTTTCACGGATATTAATTGTGCCGTGCTCGTCTTCATACTTCTTGATGTTATCAGTTAATGCCATGGCTAATCGTTTAGCATGATCGGGTGTAAGAATCATTCGCTTAGCTACTTTTGCCTTAGGTACACCAGGCATTACTGCTATGAAATCAAGAATAAATTCTGAAGGAGAATGGGTGATCATTACCAGGTTAGAGTAAGTTCCATTTGCTTCCTTTTCTGGAAGCTCGATCTCCATTTTTCCAGGATTTTCTGCTGGGTTATTTTGTGACATACTATCTCCTATTCTATAAATCCTTGTTCTTTCATCCACTCATCGTTATAAATTTTACCTATATAACGGGTTCCGCTATCTGGTAATATAACAACTGCGATATCCTCTTTTGAAAGTGGGTGCTCGTCAAAATATCTCAATGCACCTTCTACTGCCGAGCCACATGACCAACCCACAAAAAGACCCTCTTCTTTAGCCAGTCTTCGGGTTGTTAGTGCAGCATCCTTATCATTCACCTGAAGCACTTCGTCTATGAAATCAAACTCAATGGTGCCCGGAATAATATCCTCTCCGATACCTTCAGTTAGATATGGTTTGATTTCATTTTTATCGAACTCGCCAGTCTCAAAATACTTCTTATATACTGAGCCAACCGAATCAATCCCGATTACCTTAACATCTGGATTCTGTTCTTTCAAATACTTTCCTACTCCTGAAATAGTCCCCCCTGTTCCCATTCCAGCAATATAATGAGTGATTTTCCCCTTAGTCTGTTCCCAAATCTCCGGGCCTGTAGTCTCATAGTGAGCCTGTAAATTGCTCTTGTTATCATACTGATTTGGGTAGTATGAATTCGGAATTTCAGTACTCAAGCGTTTAGCTACCGAGTAATAGCTTTCCGAATCTTCAGGCTCCACATTTGTAGGGCAGATAATCACCTCAGCTCCAACCGCCTTCAAAATATCTACTTTAGATTGGCTTTGTTTATCGGTAGTAGTAAAAATACACTTATAGCCTTTAGCAATTGCGGTAAGTGCTAATCCCATTCCTGTATTTCCAGATGTGCCTTCAATGATAGTTCCACCAGGCTTCAATAAACCTGCCTTTTCCGCATCCTCAATCATCTTAATCGCAATACGATCTTTAATGCTATTACCTGGATTGAAGTATTCCACTTTAGCAAGAATGGTTCCTTCAGAGCCCCCATTTACATGATTAAGCTTAACTAGTGGAGTATTTCCTACGGCCTCAAGAATGGAATTTAAATACATAAACTTTTTGTGTTAAAATTTCGACCAAAACTAAGAAATAAATCAACCACCAGCATTAAACAATAAAAGATTTACAGCCAATGGCTTTTGACTTTTTTGTAATCCACCTATCTTTGAAATCATTTTTAAACAACAGTACATGTTCATAGAACAACATAAACCAAAAGACTTTGACTGCGGCTACAATCTTGACCTGATGATAGCTGCTATCCCGAGACTACCAGAAGGAGAAGAACGAATTGCTTATGCCAAACGAGTAGTGGGTTTAATTAAGCAAAGCCACACGAATTGGGTAAAAGAAGATGGAACCAGCGAAGCTGCCTGGGAACATCTTTTTGAGCTGGCTGATTTCGACTTAGAAAGCTTTGGTATTTTCAATCCTTTCAAGACCGGAGCACCCGACGACGCAAAGTAGTTTTCACATCTTTTAGTGCTTTTAGGCTTTATTCTTGCCAATTTTCAATTTATATTGAAAATTGATTTAGCGAGGTACTGAAGTGTCAGAAATTGCAGAAAAAAAGCTTTCTCTTTTTTCACTGTTTCAGAAACAAATTCCTGAAAACAGCTTGAATTCGTTTCTTTCAGAACTGCCATCTTTCAACGACACATCACCTACTTATCTAGCCTTTTCCATTCAAATCCCCTCTGTCGATCCTCTAGCTGCTATTGAACAGGTTCCCGAAAGCACAGGTTTTCAATACTATTGGGAAAAACCTGTAGATGATTTCGCAATTGCTGCTTCTGGAGAACTAGAACGAATTATTACTAAGGGAGAGAATAGATTTAGAGAAGCATCCAGGAAGGGAAAAGACCTTATCAATCATATTCATCACTATTCGGGAATCAATCATCGGAATGCAGTAATACACTTGCTTGGAGGATTTTCCTTTTTCGATAGAAATGAATCTAGTACCTGGAATGATTTTAAATCATCTTCTTTTACACTTCCCGAATGGACGATTATAAAAGAAGGTAGATGTTCCATCCTTACTTTCTGTTTCACTTTTTCAGATCGTAGTGAGGTTAATGATCGAATAAAAGAAATCCTTCAAAAGTTAGAACCAGTTACTTCAGCGAGTTCCTACGTGCTTAACGGAAGTCACCAAAATGGAATAGAGATAAAGGTGCCGGATAAGACTTCTGAAGAATACAAGAATTGGATACAAACTGTTGATGTCGCTAAATCAGAAATACAGCAAGGCAAGTTTGAGAAAGTAGTGTTAGCCAGAAAGATTGATATACCACTAAATCATTCTATTAAAGACACTCATATTCTTAACAAGCTTCGGCTTCAATACCCTGACTGCTATTCTTTTTTAATTCGTCAAAATGGTGAGGCCAGCTTTTTAGGTTGTACTCCAGAACGTCTGGCCTCTTTCAATTCTGATTATGTACTTACAGAAGGATTAGCTGGAAGCACCTCTCGTGGAAAAACAGCTTCAGAAGACGCTGTATTAGAATATGATTTGTTACATAGCACAAAAGACCTTGAAGAGCATGAAATTGTTCTTGAAGCCATTGAGGAGAACCTGGATTATTATTCTGAAGAGGTAAATCATCCAGATCAACCGATCATCAAGAAGCTCTCAAATGTTCAGCATTTGTACACTCCTATTACAGCAAAAATAAAGGACGGTGTATCAAGAACTGAAGTATTAAAAACGTTACACCCTACCCCAGCAGTAGGAGGATTTCCTCGTGATGAAGCTGTAAGCTTTATCAAAGAACACGAAGATTTTGAAAGAGGATGGTATGCAGCTCCCTTTGGGTGGATTAACGCTCATGGAAATGGTGAGTTTATAGTAGCTATACGAAGCGGGCTTATAATGGAAAATTCTGTGCGGTTTTTTGCAGGATGCGGTATCGTTAAAAACTCAGACCCCGATAAGGAATGGGACGAAACGAATCTTAAATTTATACCCATGCTCTCAACTTTGGAACATGCCCGATCGTGACCCTATCAATTTAAATTTTTATTGGAGCACTCAGTTTGTTAGAGCTCTATTTGAAGACGGAGTTCGAGAGGTAGTCATTTCCCCAGGTTCCAGATCTACCCCTCTAACCCTGGCTTTTGCATCGCATTCCGGATTTAAGAAGCATGTAGTTATAGATGAACGCTCTGCTGCGTTTACTGCATTAGGAATGGGGAAAGCATCAGGTACTCCGGCCTGTCTGGTTTGTACCTCTGGTACAGCATTAGCTAATTATTTCCCGGCTATTGTTGAAGCTTCCAATTCTGGAGTTCCCATGTTAGTAGCAAGTGCCGATCGCCCTCCCCACCTAAGAGGTCTAGGAGCTTCACAGACTATAGATCAGCTCAAAGTCTATGGAGACTATCCGGTATTTTTTCATGACGTTGGAGAACCCAAAGAAAGTGATAAAAGCATAACAAGATTACAGAAAGCTGCTTCCCAGGCCGTGGCTTTGTCAAAGAAGAAAGGTGGAGTAGCTCATATTAACTTCCCATTTTCAAAACCACTAACACCTGAGGAAGAGTTTCTTAAAAAAACCACGTTTGAAAACGATAAGCACGCTAAGCAATCGTTCAGGAGTTTTTCGGCTAACGAAATTGTCTCTTACGCTGATGAGCAGTTCTGGTCAGACTTAATCTCATCTGAACATCCAATCATTATTGCAGGAGCAGTATCCGAAGAGGATGAGATCAGAAATGTGCAAAAACTAGCCAAAACCCTGGATGCACCTATCCTGGCTGAACCAGGTTCAAAAATACCGAATTCTAAATATGTAATATCGGGCTATGATGGATTCCTAAGGAATGAAGAGATAGTCGAAGAACTACACACGGATCTGATACTTAGATTTGGATCAGAACCAGTTAGTAGAGCCCTTAAGGACTACTTAAACACACATTATAAATCTCCTCAGATTCGCTTTTTAAGAAAGGATGTTCTTGAAGATGAGAGCCTCACTTCAACTAAGACGGTTTCAATAAAGGGAGAGCTGGATATCCCTGAAGTGTCCGGGGCTACCGATAAAAATTGGCTGAAAAGCTGGAGAAGACACCAGAAGCTGTTTACTAAGTTTAGACAAGAAAGCATCCATCCTTCTGTTCCCTTAACTGATGGTTATGTATTTCATAATCTTGCACAGTTGATTCCCAAAAAATCATTCGTGATGCTTTCTAATTCATTTCCAGTTAGAGATTTCTCTCTTTTCGGTAATTATGAAGGAAGGGAAGTGTATGTAAACAGAGGTGCAGCTGGTATTGATGGCATTACATCAACGGCCATTGGGATAAGCAAATCTTCTAAGAAAACAGGCGTTTTGTTTATTGGTGATATCGCATTCCTGCATGACTCCAATGCCTTACTTCAAGCCAATTATATAGACGAACCATTGGTCGTGGTAATACTTAATAATGCTGGAGGCTCAATTTTTAAAATGCTTCCTATCCACGAGCTTAAGGAAACTTTTACTCCTTATTTTGAAACTCCTCAACAGGTATCTATTGCCGCTTTATGCCGCGCTCATAAAGTGGACCATACTTTGATTTCCAAGCCCGAACAACTAATTCCTGCATTCGAAGCACGCGTCCAAAAACCTGGCATTCATGTTCTGGAGTGCATTACTGATTCTGAAGAATCTATGAATCAAAGAGAAATCCTTTGGAACTACCTCCCTGAAAAGAAATGAACATTCGAGTAAGGGGAGTTTCCTACCATATCAACTTCAGCAAAAACGTTGAACAAAATTCAGATGTGGTTTTCCTTCACGGCTTTTTAGGAACTGGCGAGGTTTTTAAGCCTCTTATCTCCCGGTTAAATTCTAATATTAATCCTATTACCATCGACCTTCTTGGACATGGAGAAACTGAAGGAGCAGAGCTTCATTATCGCTTTTCCACCAAAGAGCAGGTGGCTGATATTGCTAAGTTAATAAGTGAGCAACTCACTGCCCCTGTCGTTTTATATGGATATAGTATGGGGGCACGGCTAGCCTTACAATTAACTTTAATGCGCCCGGATCTCATTCGAGGATTAATCCTCGAGAGTGGTAGTTTTGGTATTGAGAATGAAAACGAACGCCAGGCAAGGCAGGCTCTTGATGCATCCAGAGCCGATCAAATTATTGGGAATTTTGAAGGCTTTATTGATGAATGGAGCAAAATGAAAATATTTGAGTCCTCATTAGCTCCTGAGGAAGAGAAGGAATTGACCGATATTCAAAAAGCTCAAAATAACTACTGGATGTCCAATTCCCTGCTTGGCTTTGGTTCGGGAACTATGCCTTGTGTAAAAGACCAGCTAGAAGAATTAGTCATCCCTGTTCAGTTGATAGTTGGTTCTCAAGACACAAAGTTTTTGCGGATTAATCAGGCAATGAAAAAAGGAATACCTGACTGTACACTTACTATTGTGGAACAAGCGAATCATAGAGTCCATTTAGAACAACCCGAAAAATGTGCTAACATCATCAAAGAATTTATTACCAAACACTCTCTTTCATGAACTGGAATATTGCTAAAGAATTCGAAGACATTACCTATAAAAAGCTTAACGGAGTAGCCCGAATTGCATTTAACAGGCCTGAGGTAAGAAATGCATTTCGTCCTAAAACAGTATTTGAGCTTTATGAGGCATTGGAAGACGCCAAAGAGGATAATGATATTGGTGTGGTCTTACTCTCCGGGGAAGGTCCATCTTCAAAAGATGGGAAATGGGCATTCTGTTCTGGAGGAGATCAAAGAGTTCGTAGCTCAAAAGGCTATAAAGCTGGTGATGGGATCGCTCGATTAAATATCCTGGAAGTCCAACGATTAATCCGGTTCATGCCAAAAGTAGTAATTGCTGTTGTACCTGGATGGGCTGTTGGCGGAGGTCATAGTTTGCATGTTACCTGCGACTTAACCCTTGCGAGTAAAGAACATGCCATTTTCAAGCAAACTGATGCTAATGTAGCCAGCTTTGATGGAGGATTTGGCTCCGCCCTTCTTGCCCGACAGATAGGCCAGAAAAGAGCTAGAGAGGTATTCTTTCTCGAAAGAAATTATTCTGCTCAGGAAGCTTACGAGATGGGCATGATTAATGCCGTTGTACCCCATGACAAGCTTGAGGAAACTGCATACGAATGGGCCCAGGAAATACTTACTAAAAGCCCTACCGCGATCAAAATGCTAAAGTTTGCCTTTAACCTCATTGATGATGGATTAGTAGGTCAGCAGGTATTTGCAGGTGAAGCTACCCGTTTAGCCTATATGACCGAGGAAGCTGAAGAAGGAAAAAATGCATTCCTTGAAAAAAGAAAGCCGGATTGGAAAAAATTCGGAAGGTCTCCTTCTTAACTCAAAAGCTACTGATTAGAAAAAGGTGGGACATCAGAAATAGGCAATTCATACAAGTCCCCATTTTCTTCTGCTATCAATAAGCTTTCATCGGAAAAGGCAATAGATTCTACTTGTTCCACTCCCCGGATTGGCACCCAAAAGATGTCGCCTTCAAACAAATTGTTGTTTGTAAGCTTGAACAACCAAACGCTTCTGTAAGTAAGTACAGCAAGCATTGATTCATCTCTCGATATATCCGCAGCGGTAACCTGACCTCTAAAAGGAAATGAAGTCACCTTCTTCAAAATGTTAACCGAATCCTGAGTTGGATTATCTAGCATGAAAATTCCAGCCTCTCCTCCCCCTTCATTCTTCTCGATGAGATGAATTTTCCTATTAAAAGTAAAAACTGCTTCTGAGTTAAAATTATCCTCAATGAATAATCCCAACAAGCCCGTTCTTTCAGGGTATTGGATTGGAAAGCTACGATATATAGCTACTTCCTCAGCACCAGGGTCAGGTTCCCTGATTAACAATACCTTCAAGTCCTTTCTACATTGACAATTATTACCTACATCGGCAACAATTAGGGTGCTGTCATCAAAGAAAGCAATGTCTTCCCAATCTTCATTTTTGACTCCAATAAGCTCCGTTCCTTTATAATCATTATCACCAGATTTGATATTTCCATCTTTATCGATGGCATAGATTCGATCTTTGGTTCCTGAATCACCATGAACCCAATACGTATTGTTCAGATTTCTACTTTTTACAATCCCAGATACTTCTTCTCTTGCAGGTTGGTCAATCCTCTTATATTCTTCCAATCGGATGGCCTTTGGGCGGGAATTTTGCGCGAAAACAAAATCTATACCTCCAAAGATTAAAATTACTACCAGCCAAACGATCTTCTTCAAATCGGTGTACCTATTAATGAACAAAATTAACGGAAATGAACATACAGCACGAAGAATCAAATACCAAAGGATCTTTCTTTATTGAGGAAAACGGAGAGCGTATTGCAGAAATCACTTATACCCGAAACGGAGATTACCGGATTATTCTCGACCATACGGAAGTGAGTGAAAACCATAAAGGCGAAGGCCTGGGTAAAGCACTGGTTTTTCATTCTGTTGATTACGCCCGGGAGCATAATCTAAAAATCCTTCCTCTTTGTCCTTATGCAAGGGTGGTATTCAGAAGACATAAAGAAGAGTTTAGGGATGTAACTTAGGAACTTCGAAGTTCCTTCGTTCATCAGCCAAAGACATCTTTCATTTTACTGAAGAAGCTTTTCTCTTCTTTGGTTTGATTTGAAGCATCGAAATTTTCTGAATCTTTAAGTGATTCAATCGCCTTCTTTTCCTTTGCAGTCAATTCCTTAGGGATGTAAACATTTACTCGTACGAATTGATCACCTACACCGGAGTTATTTAGTCCTTCAATACCTTTACCTCGCATTCTCAGCAATTTACCAGGCTGGGTACCTTCCTCGATTCTAAGCTTAGCTTTCCCTTTAAGGGTTGGAACCTGAACTTCAGTACCTAGAATGGCATCTGGAACGCTTAATCCAAGATCGTAATAGATATTATTTCCTTCTCTTATGAAATCCTCATGCTCGATCTCTTCAATCAGTACGATTAAGTCACCAGCCTGACCTCCTCGTCTTCCGGCATTACCTTGTCCTCTGAGTGTAATATAATTCCCATTTGATACACCCGAAGGAATATTCACTTTGATCGTTTCTTCACCTCGAACACGTCCTTCTCCTGAACAGGTCTTACACTTATTCTTTATGATCCGGCCATCTCCCTGACAGGTAGGACATGCCTGCACATTTACCATTTGACCAAGCATAGTTCGTGTTACCTGTCGCACTTCTCCCATTCCATTACAAGTGCCACAAGTCTCAAAATCAGACTCAGAAGCAGCCCCTGTTCCAGAACACGTTTCACAAGTGGTCTGCTTTTTAACTTTGAGGGTTTTCTCAACTCCAAAAGCTATTTCTTCTAACGACAAAGGCATCCTGATCTTCATATCAGAACCCGGGGTTCCTGGTTGTCTTCGACCTCTTGAGCGACTTCTTCCACCACCAAAAAGATCATCTCCAAAGAACCCTCCACCAAAGATATCTCCAAAGCGGCTGAAAATATCTTCCATATCAAATTCTACTCCACCACCGCCATAACCTCCATGGCCATTAACTCCAGCGTGACCAAAACGATCATACTGAGCTCTTTTTTGCGGATCACTTAGTACTTCGTAAGCCTCTGCAGCTTCTTTAAATTTAGTTTCGGCTTCCGCATCCCCCTTATTTCGATCAGGATGGAATTTCATCGCCTGCTTACGGTAAGCTTTCTTTAACTCAGGTTCTCCAACTCCTTTATCTACACCAAGTACTTCGTAATAATCTCTTTTACTCATTGGTCTTACTCGCTTACAATTACTTTAGCATGCTTAATTACTTTACCACCTATTTTATAGCCGTTTTCTAAAACCTGAAGCACCGTATCGCTTTTGGTTTTTTTATCAGGAGCCGGCTGACGGAGTAAAGCATCATGAAGATTAACATCAAAAGGAATCCCTGCTTTATCTATAGCTTCAACTCCATTTTTTGCCAATACCTCTTCGAATTTATTGGCTACCAGTTTCACTCCATCTCTAAAACTTGTATTTACTTCCTCTCCTTCTGAGGCGTCCAATGCTCGTTTTAAGTCTTCTGAGATGGGCAAAAAATCCTCAAGAGCTATAACTTTCGCTTCTTCAAAAAGAGCTATCCTTTCTCTTTGGACGCGCTTTCTCACATTTTCCAATTCAGCTGCTTTTCGAAGAACCGTATCTTTTAATGTCGAAACCTCATTTTGCAAGGTGATGATCTGTTGTTCTTGTTCATCAATTTCTTCCAGCTCTTCAATAACCTCTTCTTCAGATATAGTCTCCTCTACTATCTCTTCTGATGATTCTACTGTTTCCTGATCCTGAATTTCTTCTTTCAGTTCTTCCTTACTCATTCTTTGAATTAATTGAATTTCTTTTTCACTCTATTTCAAGCAAATATGGTGCCATTAAGTGCTCTTATTTGATAACTGACAAACTTACTTCTCAGTTCTATAAACAAAAAAAGCCCCGATTTAATCGGGGCTTTTAAATTTATACTAGTGTATTTATCTATTGCTCACTTACGCAATCGCCGCCACAAACTACAACCCCAGGTAGCTCAATAACGGAGACAGAAGGAACTGAAGCTCCGAACTTAGCTTCAATGGCATCAAGCCACTCATTTGCAAAAATGGCTGAACCTCTGGGATTAAGATGTATCCCATCGGTAGAAAATATTCCGTTAGGTGAGAAATCCGGAGCTAAATTCACCCCTTCTACTGTGATACCAGGAACTCCATCAGTAAGACCAAATACATCACAGAAAGTCCCGCCTGTACAGCTTGTTGGATCTGCTGGATTTGAAAACGGAGTAGCCTGAATTAAAGCTATTCGATCAGAAATCGAAGCGTCTGTAACAATAGCTGCAATCACACCATTAAAGGTTTGACGACGAGTCTCTAGCAGAGCTTGCTCTTCAGGAGTAAGCACCAATTCATCACCAGCTGGAGTCTGTGTTCCAACTCCTGTAGCTAACGCAGTTGCAGCGCCAATTACAATTAGATCTGTTGCTTCAGTTTGTCGGTAATTTGGTAACATTAATGCTGAAAGATCTGTTAGTGACTCATCTTCCATTACGAACGCATTAGCACCGAGTGAAAAACTTATTGTTCTACGATCTGCTTCTTCCTGAGTGATTAACATTGCACCTACAGCCGCCTGAAGCCCCCCATTATATGCAGCATAAGCAGCATTAAGCGCATCAACTGATGCCTGATCAGTTAACGGAACTGCATTATAAGGCACAGCCTGGAAGTAAGGTAACCCAAGAAAGAAAGGTATATCCATCACCACACCATCTGCACTAGTAGATGTCATCAGAGTACTGATTACAGCACCATAAGCAGTTTGGAAATCGGCCACCTCTGTTAGAATAGCATCATTTGCTCCACCAGATACAGCGTAACCTAATACATCATTTCCTCCAATAAAAAGAGAGAAAAAAGTAGGCTGTACTGCTACTGCATCTCCAAGGATGGTAGATGTACCAGGGTTGCTCGCGAATCTTTGGTAGAGTGCGTTAAACGCAGGGTTTCCAACCGCAGGACCTCCAGTTAGAGGAGTTACCAATTGACCAACCTGGATTCCTGGAACACCAAAGTTATGAACCTGAGATCCTGTGTAAGCTGCAATTGGGTCACCGCCAAGTGTTGGTGAAGGACCGGGAATGCTTGTATCCAGCTTGAATCTGCCAAGTGGGTTAGCCGAAGTTGGATCCTGCCCAATACTAGTGTTAAACCCTTTCTCGGAATTGATATCAGGTTGAGTAAACGTTAGTCCACCATCAACGGTAGTCCCAATTGAGTTCGCAATCATTGCCGCATAAGAATTCTGTTGAGCAAGATCATAAAGAGCACCATCAGCATACCCTGCTGTAAATGACGCCCCTAGCGAAACAAAGGTCGAGAAGTCTGTTGCACCCGCGCTCACTTCAGTAGTTGGAAGCGGGTTGTCTTCTATTCGCTCATCAACAAGCGAATCATACTGTCCTTCACAGGCCGTTAGCATAACAGCCAATCCAAGTACACTTAAAAAAGATTTATTGAAAATTTTCATGTCTGTTAGGCTTATTAGTTCAAGAATTGATCAAATGTCAGAGAGAAATAGTAGATCGCTCCTAAATTTGGGTTAGCAAGAGATGTGGTATGTCTTTCGTTCAGGATATTACTACCACCAATCTTAAGAATGGTATTGTAAGCATCCAGTTTATAGCTAACCTGGGCATCCAGGGTACCAAACGCATCGATTACACCTTCTCCTATTGAAGATTCCCAAATGTAAGCATCCTGCCATCTGTAATTGAGGCTGAACCCAACGTTATCGGTCAACTTTCGATTAGCAAACTTAATGTTATATCTCCATTCAGGAGTATTATAACTGGCACGGAAGCCCTGACGAATAAGATCATCCTGATCAAGTAGCTTGTTAAAAGAAACATTTCCACCAATTGAATATCCTCCGTTTAGAGAATATTCTGTAGTAACTGCAAAACCATGAGATCGCACATTACCATCAGCGTTGATATCAAATCCATAAGACTGAGTAGCGAATGACTGATTTGGATTATTAGGATCTTGCTGGGTTACAACTGAAGTTCTCCATGCTTCAGAGCCAACAGCAGTTGCACCTGTATAAACACTTGCATCAGGAGCTACTGTTAAACCACCTGGAATACCTTGAGTAAAAGTCACCTCAGCAATAAAATCGGTGTAATCGCTGAAGTAGTAATAGGCATCAATAAATAATCGATTGTCAATAAGCGCCTTATAACCAACTTCCCAGGTTTGAATTTTTTCTGGTTCGAAATCCTCAAAGTTGAAGACCTCCACAGATGCCATAGCATCATTCAAGCTCGCTCCACCTGCAAGCGCTGCACGAGCCGCTGCCACACCAGTATAAACTGTATTTGTCTCGAAACGATATCTATCAACAAGATCAGGGTTAGAACCGATAAGGCGTCTAGAAACCACATCCAGATCGATAAATTGATCCTGTGTAGTTGGAATTCTAAATCCACGTTGGAAAGAGAATCTGAAATTGTGTGTATCATTAAATGTATAAATAGCAGATGCTCTTGGAGATAACTGACCATCAAAATATTCATTCTTGTCATATCGGAATGAAGCACTTAGGTCGAGGTCGCCCTCCATAAATTGCTTACTAAATTGAGCAAATGCTCCCCATTCATCGATATCGTATTCATCGCCATTGTCTTGCAGAGCAAATAAAGTACCCTGAGATTCGAGCGCATATCTTCTTACGTTCATTCCAGCAACAATCTGAACGGTCTCAGGATCAATTACACTTCCAAAGTTATAGAAACCTTCAGCGTGATAAAGATCTGACTTGTCTAAGAACTGAGCCCCACCTTCAGAAATTGGTGTGCTTCTTAATTGAGAAGCTAAAGTCTTGAATTCTTCACTATCAGGAGATAGTTGAGCTGCATCAGCAACCTGTCTGGCTGCAGCATGTGCTTGCTCATTAGTCGCACCATCATTCCTAGCAGCTGCATAAGCTCCGAAATAAGGAGTTAAATAGGTTTGCTGATTGATTAAAGAAGCTAAAGTATTGGCTGCATAAGAATCTCCCGCATCCTCCTGAGTAGTATAAGCTCTCACATAAAAATCAGGATTTCTAACTTCAAATTTTGCAGTCCAAATAGAGAAGTCATCTAATACAAAACGATCATTGGCAGTATATACTGTACTACCGTATCCAATATTGTACTGACCAACTAACTCAAAAGCGTCATTCAATCTGTAGTGAAGCGCTCCACCAAGTTTAATACTCTCCGTTGTGTTATCTACAAAAGAAGACTCGGTATATCCTGTTGGTGTGAATGCACCTTCGATACCATTAGGATACAAAGTACGGGTAGCCTGTACTGTTGCTGCAAGTGCCTGATCAGCTGCAGATGCACCAGGTGCACTTCCTGCTGCAATTACAATATCCGCGATATCACCAACAGTGATTCCAAAATCTCCGTAGGTATTTACTCCATCATACAGTCTTGGAACAGCAGCAGTTTCCCTTGAAGTAGCTCCCCTTTCCACTATGTCAGACTGATCTCTAAAGTCTTCTCCAATAAAATCATTAGCTCTTAGGTAGGATGCATTTACTTTGAATGCGAATTTATTGTTGAAAGATTTTGCATAGCGAGCACTATAGCTCTCGTATAATGATACATCTTCAACATCACTATCGATGTGATTTACACCGGTTTTAATGTTTACAGAAAGGCCCTGATAATCAAAAGCACTTTTACTATTCATTAACAAAATACCGTTAATCGCATTTGGCCCATAAAGTGCAGATGCTGCACCAGGAATCAATTCAACACTTTCTAAATCCAATTCAGAAATACCTACAATATTACCAACAGCGAAATTCAGACCAGGAGCCTGATTATCAATACCATCAATTAGTTGTACGAATCGAGTGTTACCATTAGCCCCGAACCCTCTTGAGTTAATAGACTTGAACGTTAAACTCTGAGTACTAAAGTCTACCCCTTTTAGATTACTGATTGCATCATAGAAATTGGTAGAAGCTGTTGCCTGAATATCCAATACATCCATCTTCTCGATAGAAACTGGAGATTGCAAAATACTTTCTTCAACTCTTGATGCAGAAACAACCACATCGCTTCCAAAAATGGTTTGTTCTTCCAACATCACATCGATATCCAAATCGGTATTGGTAGTTACATCTACCTCTTGTGATTGAAAACCTACAATTGAAAAAACGAGTGTTAGTGGTGGATTTTGAGATACTCTTAGGCTAAAAGTACCATCCGGATTTGTAGTTGTACCTATTAATTTGTCCTTTACTCTAATGTTGACCCCTGCTAAAGGCTCTCCATTTGCGTCTACTACCCTACCTCCTACTTCTGTTACATCGTTAACAGTTATTGTTGGATTTGCTTCACTGGCAGAAGCACCAACTCCAACAACAAGAATGAGGCAGAAAAACAACCGCCGTATCTGTTTACTCATAGTCTGATCCTGTTTGATTGATATTAATTTTGGGCTTTTCGCTTATTCCGCTGAACTAATCATTTTCAATGATCATTTCAGAAAATGACACATTTATTTAAGAAAAGTTTGTTTTCGCGATAATGCAAGCGCTTTCATAGTTTTTTTAATCCCGCAAAATTACAGAAAAACATCACTTAGAATGAATTTTATTTTCAAGAAAATTCTCCTATCTACTCCCACTAACAATTTAACCTAAGCGCTTTTGTCACCACTAAGATTTATTTCAACTCTTGTAGTATCCATATTTTTTTTAGGAAGTTGTACACAATCTGCTGAAAAAGAACAAAGCTCACTCTCTGGTGAATCCATCCAATATCTGGCACTTGGAGACTCTTATACCATTGGGGAATCAGTTTCTGAGCCTGAACGATGGCCTAATCAATTAGCAGATTCTTTGAGAAAAAGTGAGTATTCGTTTTCTGAAGTAAACATAATCGCTACCACGGGCTGGACTACAGCTGAGCTTCAGGAAGGTATCGAAGAAGCTTCCCCTTCTTCTGATTACGATTTGGTTTCGCTTTTAATCGGTGTGAACAACCAATACCGGGGATATGAGCTCGATATCTATAGATCAGAATTTGAAGAACTGCTGGAGCAGGCAATAGATTTTGCTCGGGGAGATACGAATAAGGTATTTGTAGTTTCCATCCCTAACTATGGAGTTACTCCTTTTGGGCAATCAAGAGGGGAAGATCAAATTAGGCAGGAACTTTTGTTGTATGATGCCATAGCCGACTCCATAGCATCTGAGTATGGAATCCCTTTCGTTAATATTTCTCCAATTTCAGAATGGGCAAAAGATGATCCGACACTTATTGCTGAAGATCAGCTCCACCCATCTGGAAAGATGTATACACTTTGGGTTGAAGAAATGCTCCCAACTGTTAGAGAAATTTTATCTGAACAATAGAATACTTTTGTATGGGTTTTTCTCCTGTACAACAAATAAATGGAGAGTTATGAAAAAACTAATTTTTACGATAATACTTTTTGCAGGGATTGGATGTAGCACAATGGCTCAACAAACTGATGAGTCAAAGAAGATTTCGATAAATATGACTGCTACTGAACTTGTTGAGGCAGACTTGATTGTATTTAATATCAATATCAATGCGGAAGGCAAAAGCCCACAAGAGGCATTCAATACACATAAACAACGAGAAAGTGTGTTAGCTGAGTTATTGAAAGAATTTGATATCAAAGATGAAGATATCCGGTTTCAACCAATCAGCATCAATAAACGATATCGAAATGATAATCGGTCTCAAGTATCGATGACCAATCAACAAGTCTCTGTTACATTTAGTGATTTTGGGATATATGAAGAAATTCAGGTAACTTTGATCGAAAACAGTTTTGACAGCTTTAACGGCAGCTTCTCCAGTACCAAATTGCATTCAGGAAAAGATAAAGCTTTGGTTAAAGCTATTGAAAGTGCCCGGCAAAAAGCTGAGCTCATTGCAAGTACAACTGGAGTAACATTAGGAGATGTAGTCGCTATTAATTACTCCGATTATATGGTTAGCCCATCTCCAAGAATGGCTCGCGGTGAAGCATTAATGGTGGATGTTGCTGGATCTTCTATGATGGATTTCGATCAATCTATTTCAGTGACAGCGTCAATCTCGATTGAATTTGCGATCAATTAATCCGGCTGAAAGGCATTAACAGCCTCAAAAAACCGGCGGGTTTTTTCAAGTCCGCTGGTTCCGTTTATTTCCACATACCAGTACTGTTCAATAATACCTGTACTATTCTGAGATAAGAGCTGCATGGTTCCCTGAGATTTATGTTCAGCAATTACCCAATTGGCGATAATGTTATAATTCATCCTGTCATTGAAGCCAAAGGTTTGGTTACGGTCGAATTCAAAAGTCACACCCTCCATTATTTTTGTGTTTGGATGCCCTTCCAATTCTGTAAACTCTACTCCTTCATCTTCCTGACCCCTTCTAACAAAAGCCTGAAGCGCTATTGGACGATCCTCTTCGGGAAGCAACATCATTGCTTCTAGTGCCAGTACTGTAGCAGCTTTATGGTGTCCATGAAATTGGTCAAAAGGGAGCATTAGGAATAGAAAGTCGTACTCCTCCTCTAACATAATGGAATGCAGTTTTTCAACTGAGAACTCTGTATCCCATTTCTCAAGTGTCTCTTCTACATCCCTTGTGAAATAAAAATCTTGTTGATCAAAGAAAAAATAATTTCGTATTCCAACAATATCACCTCCTGCTATTAACTCTTTTTTTCGAATGGTTGGCAGATGAGCTCGGCCTACTTCTTCCTTATCTAATTCCAGACCATAGACATAATTTCCTAGAGTGGAGTATCGATACCCTCCTTCACCATTTGTCAAAAGGGCCAGATCTACAGTGCCATTCAAAAGCTTAGTGGTTTTCCAGACCGTAGCAGAAAAAAGAGCATCATCATCTGGATGAGCTGTTACAAGTAATATCTTTGGTTCATAGTCTAAGCTTTCCTGTGCGAAGCTATTTACTGCGAATAGTGTAAGTAATAGTAATGTGTATCTTTTCATCTTTGATAAATAATGTATGATTCTAATTCATAACCACTGGTGCTAGCGTCTCCCATACTGTTCCAGCTACCACTCTATGACCGGCAGCATTGGGGTGAATTTGGTCGGGCTGCATAAACCTGTCAATCCCTCCTACTTTATTCAGGATAAGTGGAATCAACGTCAGGTCATTCTCCTCAGCCAGATCCGGATATAGATTTTGAAACTCATTGGTGTACTCGATTCCAAGATTTGGAGGGACCTGCATTCCCGCAATAAGAATCTCCATATCCGGGTACTTCGCTAAAGCATTGTCAATAATTTGCTGGAGGTTTTTCTTTGTGGATGTCAAATCGATACCACGTAGGCCGTCATTTCCACCCAATTCAAGAATCATGATATCTACTTTTCGCTGCAGTACCCAGTTGATACGCCTCAAGCCACCTGCCGAAGTTTCTCCACTTAAGCCTCCATTGATCACTTCATAGGACAACCCTAAGGAATCAATTTTATCCTGAATGATAGCCGGAAAAGCTTGTTCTGGTTCTACTCCAAATCCCGCAGCTATGCTATCCCCAAATATTAGAATAGTTTTTTTAGGCTCTTCCTGGGCATGAGCTGAAATGGAAATCAGTAAAAAAAAGATAAGGATGCGATACATGGTACTCGCTTTGCTAGTATTCGTTCAAATTGCATTAAATTTGGTGAACTAATTACCAAGTTTCTCGTAATTGCCCACTTGCTTTGGAATGAAAATCCAAAGTAAGCAGGTTAACGTTTCAAATTAATTAAAATAGTATAAATCGTGTCGAATATACTTCAGGTTCAGGACCTGGTTCGTGAATTTAAAAGCGGTTCAAAAAAACTAACCGTAGTCAATAACATTAATTTCGGAATTGAAGAAGGTACTTCTTGTGCAATAGTAGGTCCTTCTGGAAGTGGTAAAACTACGCTTTTGGGACTTTGCGCTGGACTTGATCGCCCTACTTCAGGCGAAGTCATACTCAAAGGGATTTCATTAAACCCACTCTCTGAGGATGAACGAGCCTCTGTTCGAAATGAACATGTGGGATTTGTATTCCAAACTTTCCAGCTTGTCCCCACCCTTACTGCTGTCGAAAATGTGATGGTTCCCCTTGAACTACGAGGAGAGGCTACAAAAAAAGTAAGAGAACGGGCCAAAGAACTTTTGGCAGAAGTAGGACTTGCTGACAGAACACATCACTATCCAACCCAACTTTCAGGGGGAGAGCAACAGCGTGTCGCCATAGCCCGGGCTTTTATAAATGACCCGAAAATTCTTTTTGCTGATGAGCCTACCGGAAATCTGGATACTGAAACCGGACAACATATCGAAGAGCTTCTTTTTGATCTCAATAAAAAAGAGAAAACCACACTTATTTTAGTTACCCACGATTTAGAGCTCGCCGCGAAGTGTGAGCGTATTATAAAGATTAAGAATGGCCGGGTTGACGAAGACTTACGCACTACCGAAAAAGAATTGGTGACTGAATGAAATGGTCCTGGGTTTTTAAAATGGCTTGGCGGGATTCCCGTTCAAACCGTAGGAAATTATTTCTTTATATGGCAGCCATCATTGTTGGAGTTGCCGCACAAGTAGCCATTACTTCATTCAGAGTAAACCTGAACTCTAGCATTAACGACCAGGCAAAAGAGTTGCTCGGTGCTGATCTGGAAGTCGAAAGAAATGCAGAATTCCAACCCGAACTACAGGCTTACCTGGATTCAATTGCGGTGGATCAATCCAATGCCCTGGGCTTTACATCCATGGCCCTGTTCCCGAAAAATGGAGCAACAAGGCTATCTCAAATCACAGCCATGGAATCTGGTTTCCCTTACTATGGAGAGATAGAAACTATTCCGGCTGATGCTGCTAATAATTATCTGGACGAATATGGAGCTCTTGTAGATCAAACTATTTTGATGCAGTTAGAGCTTGAACCGGGAGACTCTATCAAAGTTGGGTTTCTGACCTATGAAATTACAGGCGCTATAGTTGACATTCCCGGTCAATCAACAGCCACCTCCTTCTTTGGTCCAAGAGTATTGATCCCACTGGATGGAGTAGAAAACACCGGATTGCTGGAACGAGGTAGTCGTCTTGAATACGAGGCATATATCAAATACAAAGAAGGTATTGACCCGGTAGCTGTTGTAGAGCGCCTTGATGTCATGAACGATGTGATGGATTTCCGTTTCGATGATATCGAGGAGCGAAAAGAAGAAGTTGGCGAAGCTATTACCAATCTGTCTAACTTTTTAAACCTGATCGGTTTTATCGCTTTGTTATTGGGTGGTATCGGTGTCGCAAGTTCTATTTTTGTCTATATCCGGCAAAAAATCAAAACAGTAGCAGTACTTCGATGCGTTGGAGCATCTTCCAATCAAACGATGATGATATACCTCCTACAGGCTATGTCTATGGGCCTGATTGGTGCATTAATCGGCGCTACTCTTGGAACTCTTATCCAGCTTTATCTGCCAGTACTGGTACAGGATTTCATCCCGGTAGATATCGAATTATTTATTTCCTGGGGCTCTGTACTTACTGGAGTGGTAACAGGTGTCCTCATATCTGTAATCTTCGCACTGTTGCCTCTTGTTGCAGTAAGAAGAATCTCCCCTCTTTTCACTTTACGCTCTTCTGAAGTAAACCTCTCCAAGCTTTTGGGATTCGGTACAAAAGTGCTGCTGACCATAGTGATTGGCGCTTCTATTACAGGCTATGCATGGTTTATGCTCAATGATCTTACTGGAGCTCTCTTTTTCACTGGAGCATTCACCATTTGTCTCCTTCTGCTTGGCGCATGTGCCGTACTTGTGATGAAGGCTGCAAGAAGATTCATGCCTTCCGGATGGAGTTATGAGTGGAGACAGGGATTAGCGAATCTTTACCGCCCTAATAACCAGACCAGTACCCTTCTCCTTACTTTTGGGTTAGGAGTTACACTAATTAGCTCCCTATACCTCACACAGGATATGTTACTTGGTACTATTAGTTTTGATGGAGAAGACGAGTTGCCCAACCTCGCTTTATTTGATATTCAGTATGATCAAAATGAAGGGGTCAATTCCATTATTACCGATAATAATCTGGAAATCCTTCAGAATGTGCCTATTGTAACGATGAGGCTTCAATCCTTAAAAGGAAATACCCTTGAAGAAGTCTTAGCTGATACCTCTCGCGATGCACGACGTTGGGCATTAACAAGGGAATATCGATCAACATATCGTGATTCTTTAGTGGAAACTGAGACCCTGGAATCCGGGGAATTTATTCCAAGTGTAACTGGCTTTAATGTACCTGTTCCAATATCAGTAGAAGCAGGGTTAATGGATGATTTAGCCATAGAGCTTGGAGATTCTATTATATGGGATGTCCAGGGCATACCAATTACAAGTTATGTAGCCAGTGTTAGAACAGTAAACTGGCAAACTCCACAACCTAATTTCTTTGTGGTATTCCCTACTGGAGTACTTGAACCTGCACCTCAGTTCTTTGCAACTACAGTTAGAACTAACAGCCGAGAATCATCTGTGAACCTTCAGCAGGAAATTGTACAGGCTTACCCTAATGTATCAGCTATAGATGTTGGTCAAATTGTAAGTACCATTCGAGACTTTTTAGACCGGGTTACTTTTGTGATCCAGTTTATCGGTTTGTTTAGCATTGTTACTGGCCTGATCGTTCTTGCAGGCTCAGCTGCAACCAGTAGGTTCCAACGAATACGGGAAGGTGTGCTATTGAGAACTTTAGGAGCTAAACAAAACCAGGTAGTTAAAATCCAGGTTATCGAATATGCCTTGCTAGGTACTATGGCCGCTTTACTTGGCCTGTTCCTTTCAGTTGGTGCTAGTTTCCTTCTTGGCTATTTCTACTTTGATATAGAGTTTACCCCTAGTTTTTCCATACTCCTTACCGAAGCTGTCATACTTATACTGTTAGTGTTAACGATTGGGATGTTGAATACAAGAGGAATTCACCAACGCCCTCCTCTGGAAATCTTAAGAGAAGAAGCTACTTAAGAAGACTCTAACTTAATCCTTAGGAAACAATTCTTTAATATGAGGAACTTATCGTGATAGATGAGTTTAACTAAGAATTATTTAACTAACTAAATACTATGAAATCACTTTCGTTAAAAATCTTTTCATTTGTTGTTATTGCTGGATTATTAACAGCTTCATGCGATTCAATTAGTAAAACAGCCAAGGGAACAGCCATTGGTGCAACTGCAGGAGCTCTAGCTGGAGCTTTAATTGGTAAAGCTGCTGGAAATACTACTACAGGAGCTATTGCCGGTGCGGCTGTAGGTGGAGCCACTGGTGCTGCTATCGGAAATTATATGGATCGTCAATCACGAGAAATGGAAGAGGATTTAGAGGGAGCAAAAGTAGAGCGTGTAGGAGAAGGAATTAAAGTAACCTTCGACTCAGGTATTCTATTTGAAGTAAACTCTTATGAACTGAGCAGCACCTCCAAAGAAGAAATCGCCAAGCTTTCTGAGATTCTTCAAAAATATGAAGATACAAACATCATGTTTGGTGGATATACTGATGATACCGGAAGTGAAGAATACAATCTTGAGTTATCTGAAAAAAGAGCAAAAGCTGTTGCTGAATACACCGCCTTTACTGGTGTGGAAGCTACCAGAATGACAATAACTGGTTTCGGTGAAGCTGACCCTGTTGCAGATAATTCAACAGTAGAAGGCCGCACACAAAATCGTCGGGTAGAAGTTGCTATCTGGGCAAACGACAAGCTTAAGAAAGCTGCTGAAAAAGGAGATATTGAGTAATTAGCCTTTTCCGAATTTATTCAGTCCTGTTCATTTTATGAGCAGGGCTTTTTTTTTGCCCTTTTTTTTGTGAAACTCAACACATGAGTACCCAGAAAAAAACTATCCCACAAAAGATTAGATCCGCTTTTTCATCAAAACATGTTGGAGCAGCTCCTGGTACGCTTACTCATGTTGGTGAGCAGAAAATGGAAGATTTAACGATTGATCTTCATGATTATGGAATCGACCACCTTGAAATAAAAGAAGTCAAAGAAGTTTCCGAATGCAGGCCATTCGTAAAGACTGAAAACCCCACCTGGGTACAGGTAAAAGGATTGCACGATATACCTAAGCTAAAAGAGCTTTGGGATGAATTTGAATTTCATCCACTTATCCAAGAAGATATTCTCAATACCAAGCAACGTCCAAAAGTAGAGGATTATAGTGATCAGATATTTGTTGTTTTGAAGATGCTCTATATTGAAAACAATGAATTGCATCAGGAACAGGTAAGCCTGGTTTTTACCGATAAGTTTATTTTTTCATTCCAGGAATCTGAACGCCCAATTTTTGCTCCTATCAAAAAAAGGTTAGCTGCGGAAAATACCAGAATGCGTAAGGGAGGTCCTGATTACATGGCCTATGCCTTAATAGATATCATTATCGACTATTATTTCGAGGCATTGGAAGTATTGAACGACAGAATTGAAGCAACCGAAGATGTTTTATGGTCAAACGCAGATGAAGATACACTCACCGATATTCATCAAATGAGAAAACAGTTAATTCAATTCAGAAAAAGTGCCTGGCCATTAAGGGATAACCTGAATGCAATGCTTCGAGATAACTTCCCTTTTGTAGCAGATGAAACGCGGCTTTTTTTAAGAGACGTTTATGATCATACAATTCAGATTATAGATAACCTGGACAATAACAGGGACATTGTAGCGGGACTTCATGATATGTATATGACTAATCTTAGTAATAAGATGAATGAGGTAATGAAGGTTCTCACTATCATAGCAACCATTTTTATTCCCTTAACTTTTATAGCCGGTATTTACGGTATGAATTTTAGCTATATGCCCGAACTGACCTGGAAGTGGAGTTATCCTCTGGTATGGGGGGTGATGATTGTTTCAACTATAGGGATGGTGGTCTATTTCAAGAAAAGGAAATGGTGGTAGTAAAAAGAGAAAGCTTCTTTCACAAAACTTTCTCTTAAAACTAACTACGGAGGTTTTGGGGATTATTATCAATAACTCTAAAACCTATACTTTAAACCAACCATAACATTGATTTGACTTATCGTCTCATCAATACTTTCAATTCTCTCTTGACCACTGACTGGGTCAAAGTATTCATATAGAATCGAACGGTCGTCCCAACCGGTATATTGTGTAGTTATATCCAGGTAGAGTTCTCTCGAAACAGGAATCCCAAGACCTCCTGAAAGAATAAGCCTGTTGGCTTCAAAATTTGAACTTTTACCAGGTAAGAAAGCAGCACCACCTCTTAGCTCGAAACCAGTTTTGGATTTGTATTTTACTCCACCACTAAGATTGGCTACCAGATTATAGCTATTAGTGAATAAGCTATCAAAAATTGCCTCTTGCTCTCTTAGTTCGGCAGTTCGGAATGCGCTATCGTCGCTGCTTGTTAAGTCCAGACTGGTATTTCTATAATCAATTAATTCGACTGCGGCCGATACGGTAATTCGGTTAATATCTTCCAAAGCGAATCCTAAATTCAATTCCCAGGGCCTTCTAATTTTGTAATTAAAATTTCCAGAAAAACTATCTCCAAAAGGAGTTCTTCCATCATCTAGCCTTGTAAGTATTGAAGAAGAATATTCTTCAGTAACATTAAGTCGTGTTGGAAGCAAGAAACTCGCACCAATATTCACTTTAGGAAGGACCTTGTAGAGCACGCCCACATTTACGCTCGCGCCGGATATCTCCATATCTATTTCATCTTCAAGCAAAATGTTTGCTACGTCTGTACCACCATTACCTTCAGAATCGGTGTCTATAAAGTCTCCATCGTAAATGTTTCCTTCGTCAATTTCTAAGAAATTCCTTTCGTATGAATAATTCCCATAAATAGCTCCCAGTGAGGCGCCTACAAAAAGATTCTTTTGAATTTCAGTCGCCATAAATAGCGAATACTCTCCGGTCGAGCCTCTTTGCCTAACCTCTCCTTCCTGCTGAATCCCCAAAAAGTCTCCTGGAGCAAAACCAATTCGAAATATTGATTCCAGAGAGGTTTGTTCTACATCGGCATAATCGATGGCATAGGATTCAAATGCTATAGAGTTATAATCACTTCCGGATTGTTTAAACAAATCTGTAATCGAACTGCTAGTATTTCTTCCGTTAAAGATATTCGTACGATTGAAGTCGTTTCTAAGCGAATACCCCCCTCCTACCACCATGCTTCCCTGGGTAACCGGAACAGAATAAATCAATCCAATATTTCCAAATTGGGTTCTTGTGTCATCAAACCCAAAATCACTTCCCAAATATGTACTGTTATGATCCCCGGTATTTGATATCAATCCAGTATTCAAATAACTCATGTTGATTAACGCCATACTTGCCGGGTTATCCAGATAGCTACCAAAGCCATTTTGGGTTGCTACAGATGGAAGTATAGATGCGTTGGCATCACCATTAATGGTTGAGGTGATAAACTGCTGAGCAAGGCTGGAGTACCTTATCGGATCTTGACCATCTTGAGCATACGCTTCCGATAAAGTAAATACTCCTGCCATTAAGAGAATAAACAAGACTCTCTTCATAGTAATAAGTAATGTGTTAGATGATTAGTTTTTTCGCTTAGATCTGCTTGATCCAGATGAAGAGCGTGTTCCTGAAGAAGAACGAGAAGAAGAACTACTTCTTACACTCCTCCCTTTTGAAGAACTACTACTTCTGGAAGAACTGCTTCGTACTGCTCTTGATGAACTACTTCCTGAGCTGCTTCGAACTGATGAAGAACGAGAACGACTTCCAGTACTGCTTGATCTGTTTGTTCTAACCGATGTTCCACGATTCCTAACAGAAGAGCTTCCCGAATTGTTTGATCTTACTGAAGAACTACCCGAGTTATTCGACCTTACAGACGATCTTCCTCTCGTTACCGAACTTGAATTATTATTTCTAGATCCTGAGGAACGAACGGTTCCAGATCTACCTGAACTGTTTCCACTTCTACCTGTACTCCTGACAGTTCCAGAACTTCCTGAGGATGATCTTGAACGACCTACACTTGTTCCTGAGCTTCCTGATCTACTTCTTCCAGTATTACGAACGGTACCGGAACTTCTTCCTGTGTTTCCTGATCTGGTAACACTAGTTCCTGTTGATCGTCCAGTACTACTGCCTGTTCTTCCAGTGTATCTTGAGCCAACACTTCCGGAAGATGTTCTTTTAGTCACATCTGTAGTACCTCGTCCTTTGCTTGTTAAGCCGGTAGATCCTGAACTTCCCGAACGGGTACGTACTCCGGTAACAGAATCTCCATTTCCTTTGCTGTATAAGCCAGTGCTTCTTGGACGAGAGTTATTATTGTAAGTGTTTCTATGGTAGTTGTTATATACAACAATCGTTGGGTGATAGTAGCCCCATCCTCCCCAGCCGTAATACCAATCGTCATAGTATCCCCAATGTGGGTAACGATACCAGGAATTATAATAGCTTCCATGGCCCCAACCACTATAATAAGCGAAGTAAAGTCCGGTATTCATTCTCCATCCAGCTCTCCAGGAGCCTCTTCTTATTGGGTGGTAGTATCTGTTGTAGCCATAGTGGTATGAATCCCAATAGTAATCATCATAAGCCTGATCATATCCATCGTCAAATCCATCATCGTATCCTTCCCAATATATTCTATCAGCGTAATTATCCTGGTACCATTGCTCTGCTTCGTAATCTTTATAGTAGATACCAGCAGCCTCTAAATCTTCTTCATATTTAGGCTCATCAATTTCTGCTCCTTCCTGAATTGGCTCTTGATACTGTTTCGCAGTTTGAGGTTCATCACTCCAGTTATATCCAGCTTCTGCTTGTTCGGCATCATCCCCCCAGGAATAGTATTCAGTC
Source organism: Balneolaceae bacterium (assembly GCA_965242845.1). Classification (GTDB taxonomy): domain Bacteria; phylum Bacteroidota; class Rhodothermia; order Balneolales; family Balneolaceae; genus RHLJ01. The sequence continues at coordinate 1,324,742 of CBDETC010000003.1, read as the reverse complement.
TGTTGAGGAGAAGGATTAGTTCTCGAAAAACCTTCTGTACTTTGTAGTTGGGTATAGCATCCAGAAAAGAATAAAGAAAGGGATGCGAGGGTGATTCCGGAAATAGTTTTTGAGACTTTCATATCTGCTCCTTAGAACATTGATTCAAGATTACGCTTTAACCTCTCAAAATTGGCTTTTAGCTTAAATAACATGATGATGTTACATGATGTTAGATTTCACCTCGAAGGGATTTTGCAATCACTTCTGCCTTCGAATTGACATGCAGTTTTTTATAGATATTTCGGATATGTGCCCGAACTGTATCAATAGAAATATCGAAGCGATCCGCAATCATTTTATAACTGAGTCCATCCACCAATCCATTTACAATATCCTGCTCCCTGGAAGTAAGCATGCTATCTTCATTCTTTTTAGGAGCTTGATCATTGAAATGAGTGATTACCTTCCTCGCAATTTGCGGAGACATAGGTGCGCCTCCTTTCAACAGGGTTTCAATAGACTCTTTTATCTCAGGAAGAGACGTATGCTTTAGAAGATACCCTGAAGCTCCGGCTTTTAGAGAATCAAAGATTTTGTGAGAATCATGATATACCGTAAGCATGATAATATCTATTTCAGGGTATTTCGATTTAATAATCTCCATCCCTTTAATACCTGACATTCCAGGCAGTTGGATATCCATCAGAAGCACATCTGGTTTTGTGTGCCCTTCAAGGAATTCGAGCATTTCCTCAACGGTATCAGTAGCTACAGGACACTCCAGGTCCTCCTGCATATCCAGATATCGCTGGATTAAATCTCTGATCTTTTTGTTGTCTTCTACAATCCCAATAACTGCCATCTCATTCTCCGTTTATTAATTCAGCTTTCCTTTCAGAATTACTGTAAATCCGTCTTTATCTTCAAAGTTGAAATTTCCTCCGATTCTTTGGGCTCGCATTTCCATGTTACGAAGTCCATGTCCGGTTTTCTTGAGACCTTTGCCTGTGGTTCCATTATCATAAATTCTGAATTTATATTCTCCATTTTCTGATTCCATACTTACCTCTACCCTATCTCCATTCGAATACTTCGCAATATTATTCACTGCTTCTTTGAAGATGAGATATAGGTTTTCTTTAACCGGAACCGGGAGTTTGTTCTCCATTCTTAATTCTTCAAAATCATAACTGACATGGAAGTTTTTAGGCTCTAGTACATTGATGATATAATCCTGCATTCTGTCTGTTAGATCTCCAAGGGTGTCATTTCGAGCATCAATAGACCACACAATATCATCAAGGCTAGTTACAACCCTTCTGCATTGTTTTCCAATTTGAGTAAGAGATTCTTTGAATTCCTTTTCAACATGACTAGCCTGAAGAAAATCAGATTGGAGTGCTATTTCGGTAAGACTAGCTCCAACATCGTCATGCAAATCGCTGGCAATTCGTACTCTCATCCGCTCAATATCTACCATTTTCATAATCTGATAATTTCGATAGAACAGATAGATGATTCCCCCAATTGCTAATGCGATAAGTGCTAAAAACCACCAGCTCATCCAAAAAGGAGGCGCAATTGAAAATCGAATAATCACCATATCATCGCTCCAAATGCCACTGGAATTTCGGGCATGTACCTGGAAAAAGTACTCACCTGGAGGTAATGACGGGTAACGAGCACTGCGCGAAGTAGTACGCTCCCAATCAGGATCGATATTGCTCATTCTATATTCATAAATCACCTGATTTGGAGCGGTAAAGTTTAGCCCCGCAAAATCAATCTCTACAAAATTGCTATTGTTATCTAAATGAAGACCATAGGTCTCATACTCCTCTCCGGAAGCAGTAAATTCCACCAAATGCACTTTAGGTGGCACTTGATTCCCTTTATATATAGCAGGATCAAAATGACTTACTCCTTCCACGCTGCCAAACCAGAAATGGCCTTTAGAATCTTCAAAAACAGCTCCCAGGTTCATTTCATCGGAAACCAAACCTTGTTCTCTAGTTATAACCTGAATAGATTGTTCTTTCTCACTTTCAATATCACTGTAAAATTTCTGCACATCTAAGCGAACAATACCTGCAGTTGTACCTATCCAAAACAGGCCATTTTCATCCTGAGTAATGAAATAACATACTTTATCAGGTAAACCATCCTCATCTGTAATATTCACGAATTGTACGCCATCAAACCAGGCTATCCCACCAAATGTCGATATCCAAACGGTGCCATTATTATCTGTCATGATCGACATAACCCCATTATTAGGGACACCCTGTTGGATTGAATAATTGGTTATCTCATCACCATCAATCTTAGAAACCCCACCATACGTAGCCACCCAGATACTGCCATTTTCGTCTTCTACACTTTTAAGTACCGTATTACTTGGCAAACCATCATCCTGGGTTAAGGCCTGGTAAGATGAGCCCTGCCATTTGATCAAACCTTCATCATAAGTACTAATCCAATATTCTCCGGTTGAAGCTTCCATGACGTCTCGTACCTTTCTGAAAGGAAACTCATTGGAACTGAAGTTCTTAATTCTTCCATTTTCTAAATAGGCCAACCCATCTCTCATTCCTATCCAGAGTCTGTCCTTAGAATCTAGACTCAGATGGTAAACGCGGTCATCTAGTAGCCCACCGATTGTATTTAAATAATCAAATCCTGCTCCATTTCTAGACATTAGGCCACCACCATAGGTAGCTAACCAAAGTTTTCCGTTTTCATCTTCTGCAATTGAAGTAACCAGGTTATTGCTTAATCCTGTATCGGTAGTGTAGTTTTCGAAATAGTCACCTAAGAACAGACTCACGCCTCCACCGAATGTTCCAAACCAGACATTTCCTTCCCTGTCTGTAATTGAAGAATAGACGATATCATTAGAAAGTCCCTGCATACTGGTAAAGTTCTTGAATGTCCCTTCTGAGAATCTGCTAACTCCTCCTTCGGTACCTAACCAGATATCCCCATTTCCGGAAATAGATAGAGAACGTACTCTTGGATCAATCAGGCCTTCTTCTGTTCCATAGTTCTGAAATTCAACACCATCGAATCTGGAAATCCCTTCACGGGTAGCAATCCAAAGGATACCATCAGGATCAATTTCTATATCTCTGATTCTATTTTCTGGCAACCCATCTTCAATCGTGAATGTCCTCAAATTTCCGTTGCTGAGTGAGGTGAGCCCATTTCGGGTAGCGAACCATAAATCTCCATTCGAACTCTGAGCTATAGAACGAATCTGGTTATTTATAAATCCTTGTGAGGTAGAATAAAGATCCAGCTCTTGTCCCCCTAAATAATGCCAGACCCCATCTCCATCTGTTCCAAACCATAAATGCCCTTCCTGATCTTCAAAGATGCTGATTACATCACTATTGGCAAGTGATTCAAAACCTGGTGGACTATACACACTATCCCCATCTATGTAGTTAACCCCTGCTGCAGTCCCTATCCATATTTTTCCATCATTAGCCTGGTATAGAGAAAGAATGTTGCTATGATTCAGTCCGCTTTCTTCAAAGAAAGCCTCAAAAACGATCCCGTCAAATCGATTTAACCCATACCCTGTTGCGAACCAGAGATACCCTTCTTCATCCTGGATAAGATCGTTTACGACCGACTCACTAAGTCCATCTTCAATTGAATAGGTTCGAAAAGGAAAAGTTTGAGACCAACTTGAGGCAGGAAATAAAAAAAGAGTGATTAGGGCAACAGAGAACCAATTCTTCATAGCTTTAAAGTAACGCAAAATAGCTGAGAATAGTAGCCAGCAATTTCAGGTGCTATTTAGTAAAATTTTCCAGCTGTTGAGTCCAATCAAAGGTTTTATACTCAATAGAATATCCTGAAAAATCACGTTCTAGATATTGATTAAGAACATCAATGATACCTTCTTCTCCTCCAAAATCTTCTGCGAACCATTCCATGAGTTGAGTTACCTGTACTAACTTATTAGACTCATCGATATCTGTTTCTAAGGTCAAATAAAGCTTTGTTGCTGCTTCAAGCTGTTTATCAATTTCTTTCCAATTATAAAACGCGATGGGAGGACAGCTTTTCGCTCCGCAATTCAAAGCGAAATGAATCCTGAAATCAACCGATTCAACAGCATACTGATCTAAGGTATATCCCGGTTTATTTCTTAAGATCGCATGCTCTACTTCATCAAACGTAAGCGTATCGCCTGCAATCGGTATCAAAGGTTTAATAAACACAGAGTCCAGCCCATAGGTATATCGGTCTGCAACAATCTGGTACCAGGCATTATAGATGTTCAGCCAAAAAGCCTTCTTTTTTTGATCTGAATCAAGTTCAATTTCAAGGGTCTCTCCCTGTAGGTTTGCCATAACCACTTCCAGAGAATCCGTAGGATTTGACCGTTTCACTTCGAGTAAAAGATCACTCGAAAGATCCAAAGTCTGAATCCTCTCCTCTGTTGCCTGGCATCCAGCCCATAAAAATATTGCTAGAACGAAAAGTATTCTCATTTAAAACCCACGATTTATCAAAATGGAAGCATCAGTTAACAGCCCTTCTTTTTCTTCAAGAGTTAAAGATAAAGGTAGCTGTGCTATCCCTATTAATCTCCGAATTATTTCAACACCAATAAACCCACAAAACCGTAGTGTGTTAAATCCCTGGGGCTTTGCATAGTTGTCGATTGCTCCATTAATCAGATCAGGTTCCGTTTTAGCCAGAATCAGATGTGCAACAAATACAGCTATATCCCACTCTGCTGGGCCAACAAAGGAAAACTCGGGATCAATTACATATAAGTTTGATGAAGAAGTAAGTATGCTTCCCGGATACAAATCACCATGAAGAAGGTACTTACCCTGCCCCAGGTAAGCCTCTCCTAAAGCATGTACTTTTTTCTTGAGCTCTTCATCCAACTTTAATGGTTGTGACAATTCCTCTAGTCCAGGTTGAATAAAATCCAGTTCAAAACCATTATCGATCTGAAAAGGCAAATCAAAAATATGTTGATGGTTGAGTTTTCTCATTTCGAGGTTTCCTGGGTATTCACCATCAAATTCAATAGCTGATAAGCGGTTTGCAAAACCAATAGCCTGATCGATTTCTTGTTCGGAGATAGATTTCCCTTCAGAATAAATATGCATCAGGTCATGGGCGTCTTTAAGATCTTCCTGAACAAGTATATTACTCCCAGGGTCATACCCAATCAATGTGGGCACATAAGGACTTAACTCATCATATGAGGACGCCACTTCTAAAAATTGCTTCTCTACCCTTCCTCGTTCAGTTGGTGCATCGAATTGAGGATACTTTTCAACCCATGGTCGGGCCTGTTTAAGAATCAGGGATTCAGAATTAATGAATTCTGCTCTAAGCACATAATTCATATTTCCCTCGCCCGGAATACTTAAGGAGAGCAACGAATCTGTAGAAGGTATCCAGCCCTGAAGTTTTAAATAGTGTTCAGTTTCTGCCTTCAATTCCTTGCATAGGAAAAAACCATCCTGGAAGCTGGCCCTAAATTTAGCCTCCATTTCTTTATTCTCGGTAATTATCACTTTTGTCTTATTTAATACTTTCTATCTTCGCAAAACTCTGAATTATTCTAATACCAGATGCACGAAGACACTTCTTCGAAATCAACTTTACACGTAACGACGCAAAAAGGCATTTCGCCTGAGGTAACAAAATTATTAGAGCAAACGATCTTTGGCACAAAAGGTAAAGTCCGTTACCGACAAAAGCACATTGTTGATGGAATGAAAGCCCAAAAGAACCTGGAGTTTGTTCAGGTGAAGAAAGGAGATCGGCTATTAGGCACTACAGGAGTCGTTTCCAGAAAAACTTCGGGTATCAGCAATGTGATGAACAGCCTGTATATCCGCTACCTCTCCATAAATAATCCATTCACAAATAAGAGCAAGCCAACAAGTTCTTCCACAAAAAAGAGAAAACGAATTGGGACCTCGCTTAAACAAAAAATTGGAGCAGAAATCACTGGTCATTTTGAATCCCCATTGTTAAATGAAAATCAGCAAGGGGTATTCTACGCTTTTGTCGAATCTGAGAACTACAATTCAAAGGAGCTATGCATTACTATGGGGTTCTATCCTCAACGAAGATTATCGACCATATTTTTTAGCAGGTTCTTCCCGAAAACATCAAGCAAATGCAGGGAAATCCAGGAATCAGAACTTAGCGGACTCAAAGAAATACTCAGTCAGCATTACTCTGACCATGCCTTCTATTTTGATGATCCACTTTCTAATACTGATAACTATTTTGTACTAGAACAAAATGGGCAAATAGTAGCCGGGGTTAGATGTAAACCTGTTCATTGGGAATTAATTGAGGTACCAGGTTTTAGTGGTTTTCTCATGCAAAAAGTACTTCCATATCTACCTCTGACAAGTAGGTTATTTAGCCCGAAGCAGTTCAGCTTTTTGGCTTTCGATTATGCCTGGACTTCATTAGGAGATATTGACCTGCTATTTGAAGTCATGGAGCACTGCTGTTCTATACACAATATCCATACAGGAATGATTTGGTGTGATACTGAAGCAGATATCACTCAGCTATTTAAAAAATCGAATAACCTGGGATTTCTAAACTCAATAAGAAAAGAAGTAACTGCTGAAGTAATGATGAGATTTATAGGCTTTGATGAACAACAGAAAAATGACTTACTAAATAAACCCGTATTCGTTTCTGCATCAGATATGACCTAGTATTTCATCTTTTTTCAACAACTTTGCTCCTCCTTTTTAATCTTCAAATGTTTACTCACTCCAGCTCTTCATCATGAAAAAAGCGATCTCAAGAAAAGATTTTGTCAAAAAAACCGGTGCTTTATTTACAGGCATTTCTGCTCTGTCCACCATCGGATTCCCCAACATCATTTTTTCTAAAAAGAAAGACAAACTTGGAGTTGCCCTCGTGGGCTTAGGGAGATACAGCAACGGAAGACTTGCGCCAGGATTACAACTCACCGAGCATTGTGAACTAAGAGGCATCGTTACAGGAACACCAAGCAAAATTCCCACCTGGCAGGAACGATACAATATCCCTGATGCTAACGTCTACAACTATGAAAATATGCATCAGGTAGCCAATAATGATGATATTGACATCATTTACATTGTACTTCCTACTGGACTACATGCCAAATATGCCATTGTTGGTGCTGAAGCAGGGAAACATGTTTGGTGCGAAAAGCCGATGGCTAAAACCGTTGAGGAATGCCAGGCTATTATTGATGCGGCTACTAAGAGTAAGGTTCAGCTTACAATCGGGTATCGTTTACAGCATGAACCAAATAACCAGCAGATCATAGAATATGCGCGCCAAAAGACATATGGGGATATCAAGGATATCAAAACCGGTGCGGGCTACAGTGGACGCCATGCAGATGGAAACTGGCGCCGAAGTAAAGACTTAGGAGGTGGAGCGCTGTATGATATGGGAGTATATCCGATAAATGCTGCCAGATATGCTGCCCAAATGGACCCAATCAAGGTTCGGGGACGGCAATGGTCGGACCGAACTGAGATGTATAATGAAGTAGATGAGTTTTCAGAATTTGAGATGGAGTTCTCAAATGGACTCTTCGTAAGAGGCGAAACCGCATTTGGTAAATCCAGTAACTACCTGGATGTAACTTGTTCTCGGGGATGGTATCAGCTCCGGCCTTTTCAAAGTTACTCAGGAGTACGTGGACAAACCAGTGACGGGATTCAGTTACCCGCTGATCCTGGACATCAGCAAGCCCGACAGATGGATAATGATGCCCTTGCAATCAAAGAAAGTAAAAATCCAATAGTTCCTGGTGAAGATGGGCTAAAAGATATCCGGATAGTACAGGCCATTATGGAATCTTCTCAAAAAGACGGAGAGTGGATTAAGCTCTAGATAGACCGATATAGTTATATTGTCATTCCCACGAAGGTGGGAATCTGGATCTTTAGTGAGGCTAGCTACTTATCTACAATCCAGATTCCTGCATCCGCAGGAATGACCGTACTTCATTATCTACTAGCCGACCAATACTTCTTATATAAAAAAAGCCCCCTTGCAGAAGCGTGGGAGCTTTAATTTCATAGAGAATCAGGATTATCCTAAATACACTCTTAGTGCTGCGCTTCGGTTGTGATGACGAAGCTTTCTTAGTGCCTTTTCTTTAATCTGACGTACTCTTTCACGAGTAAGATCAAACCGTTCTCCTATTTCCTCCAGGGTAAGAGAGTGCTCACGTCCAATACCGAAGTACAATCTAATTACTTCTGCCTCACGTTTAGTAAGCTTTGACAGAGCACGCTCAATTTCAACCTTGAGCGACTCACCCATCAATTCGAAATCCGGGTTTGGAATCTCTTCGTTCTCAAGTACATCAAGAAGACGGTTATCCTCGCCCTGAGCGAAAGGAGCATCCATTGAAAGGTGTCTTCCGGAGATTTTAAGGGTATCAGCTACTTCGCCTACTGTCATTTCGAGGCTTTCCGCCAATTCATGAGCTGAAGGAAGTCGTTCGTATTCCTGCTCCAGTTTAGAAAGCTCTTTACCGATTTTGTTAAGAGCACCTACCCTGTTCAAAGGAAGTCGTACAATCCTACTTTGCTCAGCGAGTGCCTGAAGAATAGACTGACGAATCCACCATACCGCATAAGAAATAAACTTGAATCCACGAGTCTCATCAAAACGCTTAGCTGCTTTAATCAAACCGAGGTTCCCTTCATTAATCAAATCACCCAGGGAAAGGCCTTGATTCTGGTACTGTTTTGCTACAGATACCACAAAACGAAGGTTTGCTTTAGTTAAATCTTCAAGTGCTCTCTGACTTCCTTTTTGGATTTCTTTCGCCAGACGTACTTCATCATCTGGTGTAATCAATTTCTCTTTACCTATCTCATGAAGGTACCGATCTAGCGATTCCGATTCACGAGTCGAAATTCCTGAACTTTTTGCCACAATTAAGTTATTTGGTGAAAAATTTTATAGGGTAAAGATATGCAGGTATGGTATAGTTAAGCTGAACGGTTGCAACCTGTATTCGAAGCTTCGCGCGTCTGCACTCTTTTTGAATCCATTAACTTGCAAATATACGAATTTGCGAATTCAATATTTTAAATTTCCTTGTATCAATATTAATTCTTTTTGAAAAAAGAACGTCCGAGAAATTCCTTTCCAATATTGAAATAGGAGCTTATAGATACCGCCACATCTGCAAAGGTCTCTCTTGTTCCCAGGTTTTCTTTTTCAGCGTTTTCTTTGGGATATACCAATACAGGGACGAATTCACGGGAATGGTCGGTACTTGTTGAACATGGATCGTTACCATGGTCACCAGTAATAATTAAAAGATCATCTTCCTTCACTTTCGCTAAAATCTCAGGTAAAGCCTTATCAAATTCCTGTAAGCTTCCTGCATAGCCTTCAGGATCGAGGCGATGGCCAAATAACTGATCAGTATCTATCAGGTTAATGAATACAAAGGTATCGGTCACCTCATTCATCACTCTCAAGAGCACTTCTATCCCCTCTGCATTATTCTTGGTTTTTTCAAACTTAGAGAACCCTTTCTCAGCAAAAAGATCAATTACTTTACCAATAGAATAGGTCTCAATACCGGTATCAAACAAGTTTTGAACAATGTTATTCTCAGGAGGAATCGCAGAGAAATCGTGGCGCTGATCAGATATCCGTTCGAAAGCGCCGGGATTCCCTGTAAAAGGTCGTGCAATCACCCGCCCTACTTCATGTTCGCCAACACAAACCTTCTCTCGGGCAAACTCACACCATTCATATAATTTTGATACAGGTGTTACATCTTCATGAGCAGCTACCTGAAAAACACTATCCGCTGAAGTGTACACGATTGGGAATCCCGTTGCTAAATGTTCTTCCCCGTAATCACGTATGACATCAGTGCCGGAATAAGGCAAATTGCACAATACTTTCTCAACTCCTATTCCATCACAAAATGCTTTTAAGACCTCTTCTGGAAATCCTTTAGGATAAGTAGGGAAAGGCTTTTCCAGTTGAACTCCGGCAATTTCCCAATGCCCGGTTGTAGAATCCTTCCCTCCTGATACTTCCCGCATTTTCCCATAGGCAGCGCTTGGGTTTTCTTCTCTTGGAACTGAAGCCAGAGGGATGATATTACCAATTCCCATTTTAGAGAGATTGGGAAGCTGCACTCGGGTGTGCTCAGAAACATTCCCTAAAGTATTCATACCCTCATCATTATAAAGATGTGCATCTTCCTGGGCTCCTACTCCAAGCCCATCAATAATTATGAGGTAACAATTGCCCATCAGGCTTCGAAGAGCTCCAGCTCTTCATTTCTGACTACTTCACTAAGCGCTTTCTTTGCTTTGGTGAGTACTTGGTAAGAGTTAGCGTCTTCGGCTACTAACTTCGTAAATCCTGCTTTAAACGAAACATCCAGTGTTTCGCCATTGGAGAGTTTAAGTCCATGGGCAAGTTTAGTTTTTACCGATTCCATCCAGGTATTAACAGCATCTTCTGAGTCACTTTGGATAACAAATCCATATACATAATCAGAATTATAACCGATAAATCCAGGAATATCATGCCTGGTAGGATTTAGAAAAGAAACAAAGTCTTTCTGAATTTTAATCAGATCCTCAAGCCGGTACTTTGTTCGAATTGATGACAGCTCGTGGGGAGAAACCAATCCAAACCAGGTATGTTTGCTCTTACCAGAGCGAATCTTTTGGAGTTCGTTTCCTAAACTTGCCTCCCATAACTCTGTCATATAAGCGCCAAAGTTCTGGGTAAATAGTTCTTCCGCCATTCCTGACTTCTTCCCTACAGATTGAATGGAAAGTGCCGCTATCCGGGCAAGGTTGATTAATTTATGCTTGGTAGATTCTTTGTAAGTAAGAGGATCAGAATCATAAGTAACTATCACAGCCTGTCTGCGATCATGAATCATAATTGGAATAGCGAGACTAGCTCCTTCCGTTCTCTTTTCTTTGCTGGATATCAACTTAGGATTATTGTTAAAGTGCATATTGAACACCGGAGATCCTTTTTCAATAGCCTCATATGCTACACTCTTATTCTCCATTTCTAATCCAAGCAAGGGAGAGCTTTTAGCAAATTTTGAGGAGAGCACAAGATTCCATGTCTCCATCCCAGGACAGATTAAGCAAGCTCCACCATTTGGCAGATAAAGCTGCATTTCATCAAGCATTTTGTTCAGCAAATCCACCCGATGTAAGCGATAATCAAGAGCTGCAAGAGACTCTTCGTATTCTTCCCACTCTTTTTGTTGCTCATGTAAATCTACAATTTCGAGATAGGTATCCAGCACATTTACAAGAGCATTGTTATAGGCAAACACCTGGTCATTTATCGTTTGCAGATTCACCTCATTTTCCGTTTCTAACACGGTAATGGCAACTGTTTCTCCTTTATTTATGAACGGGATCAACACCATATGTTTGGCTGCAACGAAATCAAAATAGTGAGCAAGTTTACCCTTTGGGATGTCTTCTCCGATAGTGAGTTTTGTGACTTCCTTGATCTCTTTGTAATCATCCAGAAAATGTTGTTCGAACGCCAAGCGATCCTGGAACATCACATTAGGTAAGTTGGTGCTATTGCTTTCCCACACAAATTGCTGTCGAGTGTGATTTACCCAACACATGTATGCGAGCTCAACTCTGGTAGAAGTTCTCAACAGATGCACAAGATCTGCCATGATCTGTTTAAACTCCCGTAAAGCTTTTTCTTGCCTGTCTAGACTCATGTCCTAAATGAATAACTCCTTAATTAAAAGCCCAAAAAATCCGTGTCAATATCGAACTTTTTAACTGAAATTGCCCAGCCTTAAATCATTGTCCTAATTTGCAGATACAAAGCAGATATTACAATGTCTTTTAAATCTCCTCGCTAAGTGCTTCTGCTTCAATAATCATTGCCTCAAAAGCCTTTAAGCCATTGTCCCAGAACGCAGAATCACGGATATCAAGCCCCATTTTACTCACCAGATCGTGTGGCCATTCAGATCCTCCCGCACCTAGTAGCTCGAGGTATTTGTCAGCAAAACCATCAGGCCGCTGAGTGTACTCCTCGTACAAAGCGAGTACCAATAATTCCCCAAATGCATAAGCATACACATAACCTGGAGTGTGTAAAAAATGAGGGATATAACACCACCAAATTCCATATTCCTCGGTTAGGGAAACTGAGTCACCATATAAAGCGCGCTGCTGCTCCATCCAAAGCTCTGAAAATCTTTCTGTAGTTAATTCTCCTTCTTCTCTCCGGGCTGTATGCATCGCATTCTCGAAACGATTCATAGATATTTGCCTGAATACAGTAGCAATGGTGTCATCAATTTTACCAATCAAAAGAGCGAGCTTTTCTTTTGGCGTGTTCAATCCAGCAAGTAGTTTTTGGAAAACGAGCATTTCTCCAAATACAGAAGCAGTTTCAGCGGTCGTCAATGGGGTTCCTGCCTGCAAAGGTCCCTGTTGGCGTGACAGGTATTGATGTACGCCATGTCCTAGCTCATGAGCAAGAGTCTGAACATCCCTGATTTTACCGTCAAAGTTCATAAACACGTAAGGATGTACCGAAGGAACAGTACTTGCCGAATACGCACCTCCTCTTTTGCCTGGTTTGATAGCCGCATCAATCCAGTTTTTGTGGAAGAAATGCCCGGCGATCTCCCCCATTTGAGGATGGAAATCTGAATAAGACTCCAATACCATATCCTTTGCTTCTTCCCAGGTAATGGTCGACTCATTCTTAATCATTGGGGCATACCGGTCAAAATCCCTCATCTCTTCAAGGCCTAACAACTTCTTTTTAAGCCGATAATATCTTTGAACCAGTTCGTACTTAGAAGTTACTGATGATATAAGCGAATCTACGGTTTGATCATCTGTCTCATTGGAAAGGTTTCGGGAAGTAATCCAGCTTGGGTAGCTTCGAAGTTTATCCGTTGTAGATTTATCTGCCAGCAAGGTATTAAAGACAAAAGTGAGCGGATGAGATAGTTCATTAAATTTCTTGCTAAGTGATGCATGAGCTCTGACCCTAAGTTCTCTATCACTATCATGAAGCTTACTCAGCACCTCCTGTTCCGAGTACTCTTCTCCATCTAACTCGAATTTTGCTCTACCAAGCGTTTCATCAAAAAAGCGAACCCAGGCACTTCTCCCAGTCACTGATTTTGCAGATAAAATTTGCTCCTGCTCTTCTTTAAGTACATGCGTTTTGTACCTGCGAGAAGATTCTAAATAATGTTTATAGAATTCCAATTCTGATGCATCAATCAACTTTTGAGCATCCTCTTCCGAAATTTGAAGACATTCTACTTCCAGGAAAACCAGCTTCTGGCTCAACTCGGCTCCCAATTCATTCGATTCCTGAACTAACTTACCATAGTCTGAATTAGTGGTATCAGTACTCCATTGCAGATAGGCAAATGAACCAATCTTTCCTCCCTTATCCTGCAAGGATTCATAGTCCTGGAGCATTTCTTTAAATTCATTCACACCTAGCTCTGATACTCTTCCTTTATACTTGGCAGCGAATTCATCCGCCTCTTTCAGCAGACTTTCCTTATCTAATCTCAGCTGTGGGTCGGTACTGGATGCATATAAATCAGAAAGATCCCAGTTAATATTTTCGGCTCCGTTTTCCTGCTTCGTTTTCAATTCGCTCATTCTTGATGTTTGGATGTTAATTTTCAGGGAATATAATTGTTGTTTTAAGCGATATAAATAAAGAAATGTAAAGGTGCTTTTTCCTTTAATGAATGATCTAATATTTCGTTTTTTAATCCTCTTCTCCTTACCTTTAAAGCTAATTTAAAAAGGGCTTTTCCATCAGAAATGAACCTTTTTTCAACTGAATTCATTATCCATTCAGAGATTAAAATAATTTCAACGAAGTTTACCATCCTTTGAAATCACTTGAAGCCATTTTTGGTCCCAATTCAGCGCTTGTAGAGGAACTTTACGTACAATATAAAAATCAGCCTAATTCTGTTCCTGCTCACTGGAAAACATATTTTGACGAGTTAGATGGAATTTCTCCTGAAGAAACCACCCCTGCTGCTGAGACAACACCTGCTCCAACGACTAATGGAACCGCTGCTGTGCAGCAACCCGAAGTTAAAGAAGAGAAAAAAACTGTTGAGCCTCCTAAAGGTGCCGAATTAGAAAGGATAAAAGGAGTTGCTACCAAGATCGTTGAGAACATGGATCAAAGCCTTGAAGTGCCAACAGCGACTTCACTTCGTGTGCTTCCGGTTAAGATGATGGTGGAAGACAGGACGATCATAAACCGACATCTGGTTAAGAGAAATGAACCAAAAGCTTCATTTACTCACTTTATCTGTTGGGCAATTATAAAGGCTATTAAAGAATTCCCAACGCTTAATCATACCTACCACTTCAATGGAAAGGAGCATTATCGAGTAGTTCCTGACCAGGTTAATCTTGGAGTAGCTGTTGACCTCCCCAATAAAGATGGATCCCGGAACCTGGTAGTTCCAAATATTAAGGGCGTGGATAAAATGAACTTCAAAGAGTTCCTTTACGCCTTTGCTGATTTAGTGAGTAGAGCCCGGGCTGGTAAACTTCAAATTGATGACTTCCAGGGAACTACAATCAGTATTACTAATCCAGGAACTATCGGCACTGTTTCTTCAGTACCAAGATTGATGCAGGGACAAGGTGCCATTATCGCTACTGGCGCTATTGATTATCCAGCGGAATATCAAAACATGTCTCGTGAAGTACTGAACCAACTTGGTATCAGTAAAGTAATGACCATGACTTGTACCTATGACCACCGAATTATACAGGGAGCAGAGTCAGGATCATTCCTACAAAAAATTCATCAGCTACTAAGTGGTAAGTCTGACTTTTACGAATCCATTTTTGCCGACCTTGAAATCCCATATGATCCGATTCCTTACGGAGAGGATAATTACTCTGCCCTATTTGCAGGTGCTGGAAACACCTTAGCGCAAGATAAGCGAGCTATTGGTGTATGGAGATTAATCACGATGTATCGTTTGCGAGGCCATGTGCTTGCTAACATTGATCCACTTGAGAAAGAGCCAGGTCATACTCCGGAACTTGATCTAGAATACTACGGTCTCTCCCTTTGGGATTTGGATCGCGAGTTCTATTGTGGTGGACTAGGCGGTATGGAAAAAGCTCCGTTAAGAGTGATTATAAAATTACTTCGGGACACCTATTGCGAGCATATTGGTGCTGAATATATGCACCTTCTCGATCTTACTGAGCGAAGGTGGCTCAGGGAACGAATGGAGTCTACCGGCAATGAACCGGATTTAACTATTGAGGACAAAAAACAGATTCTTCATAAGCTAAATCAGGCAATGGCTTTTGAAGAGTTTCTTCATAAAAAATATATCGGGCATAAGCGTTTCTCATTAGAAGGGAATGATACATTGATTCCGATGATCCATTTCCTGCTTGAAGAAGCAGGAGTTGCTGATATCGAAAAAATATTCATGGGAATGGCTCACCGAGGAAGACTGAATATCCTCGTGAATATCATGAATAAGCCTTATCACAGAGTATTTGCCGAATTTGAAGGTAATATTGATCGTGATTCTATCCAGGGATCCGGAGATGTTAAGTACCATCTTGGAGCAAAAGGAAAGCATAAATCTCAAAGCGGTAAAGAAGTTGAGATTGAATTAATGCCGAATCCAAGTCACCTGGAAGCAGTAAATCCTGTGGTTGAAGGCGCAGCCAGAGCACTTCAAGATCATCATGAGTCTGATGAAGCTGGTAAAAAAATTCTCCCTGTACTTATGCATGGTGATGCTGCATTTGCAGGACAAGGTGTTGTTGCCGAAACACTGAATATGTCTCAACTAGAGGGATATAAGACTGGTGGTACGATTCACATTATCATCAATAACCAAATTGGTTTTACCACCTTGCCTAAAGATGGAAGATCAACGGAATATGCTTCTGACTTAGCTAAGCTAATCCTGGCTCCTATTTTCCACATAAATGGAGATCGCCCTGAAGCAGCAGTTCATGCAATTAAAATGGCTTTAGAGTACCGCCAAAAGTTTGGAAAGGATGTAATCATAGACCTGATTGGGTACCGGAAGCATGGTCATAACGAAGGTGATGAGCCAGCATTCACTCAGCCGGGCATGTATAAAGAGATTAATGACCATAAAACAGTTCGTGATCTCTATACCAGACATCTGGTAAAAAATGAAGAGTTATCAGAGGAAGAGACAGAAGAAATTTTCAAAGAATTTGATGATCTGCTACAAGCCGCTTTTGAGGATGCAAAAAAATCCCCAAATGTTGAGGTAACTACTGAATTATTCGACCGATCAGAAACTCCTCAGGCTAAGCGACCTAAATTCCCGGATACGACATATTCTAAAGATGACCTGAATGATATAGCCATCAAACTGAATACTGTACCTAAAGATTTTGATGCTAACCCAAAATTACTTCGTCAGCTAGCTAAAAGAGCTGATATTGTTGAGAATGAGGAAAAGAAAATAGATTGGGGATTTGCTGAAGCCCTTGCGTTTGGGTCTCTGCTTAAGTCTGGAAAAACCGTTCGAATTACTGGTCAGGATGTAGAGCGAGGTACGTTCGCACATCGCCATGCAGTACTTCATGGAACCGAAACCAATCAAACCTTTACTCCACTTAACCATCTTCAGGAAGAACAAGGAACCTTCCATGTTCATAACAGCTTACTGAGCGAGTATGCGGCCTTAGGCTTTGAATTTGGGTATAGTGCTAAGCAAAAAGATGCACTTGTTATTTGGGAAGCTCAGTTTGGTGATTTTGTAAACGGAGCCCAAATCATCATAGATCAGTTTATTTCTTCTAGTGAAGCAAAATGGGGGCAAACCACCTCTCTGGTACTCAACCTTCCACATGGATATGAAGGTCAGGGACCGGAACATTCTTCAGCAAGGCTAGAGCGTTTCTTGCAGCTTTGTGCTGAGGATAATATGCACGTCATGAATTTGACAACCCCTGCTCAATACTTCCATATGCTACGCAAGCAAGCACTACAAGAACAGAAAAAGCCTGTTGTGCTAATGACACCAAAAAGCTTGCTTCGACATCCACTTGCTACATCCACTACAGATGAACTAACCGATGGAAAGTTCATGCCTTTCATCCAGGATAGTGAAGTTACTACCAATGCAAAACGATTAGTCATATGCTCTGGTAAAGTGTACTATGATTTATTCAAATACCGCCAGGAAGAAGGGATTAATGATGTTGCTATAGCGCGGCTTGAGCAGTTCTATCCATTCCCTGACAAAGACGTCAAGGATTACTTGAAATCTCTCAAGAATGTCAAAGAAGTAGTATGGTGCCAGGAAGAACCCAAAAACATGGGACCATGGTTCTTTGTTGCCTCAAGATTTAGCGAACTTTTGGCTTCTGGTCAGAAACTGAGATATGCAGGTCGCCAGGCTTCCGCATCTCCTGCTGCTGGTCAGAAAAAGGTACATGATGCGGAACAAAGACAGCTTATTGAAGAGGCTTTAAAGTAACTCTCTCCTCTTTAGAGGTTTATTTCAGGTGTACAACGGGTGAACAAGCCCTAAAAGCCATAGACAAACGGTAAACTGTGCCGTAACAAATCTGCATGTAGATTACTTTTTAGTAATTAAACGCTAATTAAATCATGCAGAGAATTAGAATTATGTCAATAAGAAAGCTATTAGCCTTAGTCGGGGTCTGCGCCATCTTAGCTCAAACGAGCACAGTTACAGCACAGGAAGAGCAAATACTGGAAAACCCACTTTTATTTGCACTGATAGGACCTCCGGTTTTATCAAATGGATCATATGCACACCAACTTGAAACTTTTGGTAACCATTTAGCCACAATGCAAGCTGCTCCAAGAGGGGGAGATCTTGCACTAATGGATATTTATGGAAATGTAAGACTACTTACTGAAGAAGCAGGTTTTGGCCTACCTTCAGGTGAAATTCAAACCGAAGAAGGAATTGCTGTTCGCCAGCCAGCCGTACATTGGGATGGCACACGAGCGTTATTTTCGATGTTAATTGGAGGCCCAACAAAACCTTATGACCAATCGCATCGAAACAATCGCTGGCAGATTTATGAGATAACCAATCTTGATGCTGTTATTCAAGGAGATACCGCTGATATAGTAAAAGTTCCTTTTCAGCCGAATTACAATAATATCTCGCCTATTTATGGTACCGATGATCAAATTATATACACTTCTGATGCTCCCCTTTTTGGAATGGATCATACCTACCCTCAACTGGATGAATATGAATCCACCCCTATCAATTCCGGAATATGGAAGCTAAATCCTTCAACAGGAGATGTTGTCCATTTAACCCATTCTCCAAGTGGTGATTTCGATTTGTTCCTGGCAAGTGATGGACGGGTTATTTCTACCAGATGGGAACACTTAAAAAGAGATCAGCAAGCGGACGCCCACCGCGCCGGGTTAGTAGCTTATGAACCTATTCAATTTGAAAGTGAAATGGATGGGGCTGCAGTTATTGATGGACCAGCTATGATAGACGGCAAGCCCTATGCGGATGAAGAAGGAATCCCTTATGAAGTTTACCCTGAAGCAAGAGCAGAAAACGACCCCACTCGTGACCCCAATGAGCCTCTCCACGATTTCAATGAATTTCTTGTCTGGGAAATTACCGAAAACGGGGAAAGGCACCAGACCATGAACCACGTTGGACGTCATGAGTTCGGGGGCGTTTTTCAACATCCATCCAAGTTAGATGATCCAAACCTGGTATATAATCTGGGAGATTTATCTGCAAATGACTATCGCCTCACTGTTGGCTCCGATGCAGGTATTTTCCAGATTAAAGAAGACCCGCGTCCAGGAAAAGAAGGCACATTCTACGGAACATGGGCGAGAGAATTCAGTCGGTTTGCATCAGGAAGAATTTTTGAATTTGCTTTGCCAATAGGAAAGAATCCGCAGGATATGGAGATAGTAGACTGGACAAATCCGATTATTGATAGCGGAGAAGAAAACGATAAGGGGCATTTCAGAAACCCGATGATGAGTACAAATGGAACTATGATTGTTTCTCATACCGACCAAACGGGATTATACAATCTGGAAAACAAATATCATTTTCAAATCAAGAAGATGATTCCTTATGAGGAAAGTGAGTCAGGAACTGAACATTATGCAGGAAAACCAATAACTGGTGATGGGTTTTCTAAAGAAATCGTGTGGTATGGCGACTTTGTTGAACCTCTTAGAGACACGGTAGATCTTCATGAAGTAGATATTGTTGAGATCGTACCTCGCTCAAGGCCAGCTGCCCGGCCTAAATATGAAATAGCCGATATTGAAAAAGAAGTAATCGAGGAGGAAGGTGTAGACGCAGAGGAACTGCGTGATTGGATGATTGAACGAAATCTAGCCATGATTGTAATCCGAAATGCTACTGAAAGAGATGCAGGTGAAAGTCAGCAGCCATTTAACCTTCAAGTACCTGGCGGGACTTCAACCATCCCAAAAGATGGAACCGTATATAATATCTCTCACCTTCAGATTTTCGGAGCGGAACTGCTCCGGGCTTACGGTTTAAAACATGAAATCGGAAGAAGAGTCCTTGCCCACCCCCTTCGGAATACAGAACACCATCCTGAGATGGATGATTATAATATGCTGGACGAAGAAGCTGGAGATGCATTAATTCCAATTCGTGAAGATGGCTCTATCGCTGCATTCGTCCCTGCTACACGAGCACTAACATGGCAAACTGTTTCTCCAAAGGGAGAAGGAATTGTTAGGGAGCGTCAATGGGTAACCTTTGCACCTGGTGAAATCCGAACATGTGAAGGCTGTCATGGAATTAATAATACCAGCCAGGCAGGTAATCTGGCTCCTAATAACAAACCTCTGGCTTTACGAGACCTCTTACAGCATTGGAAAGATTTAGGCGGTACAACTACCAATTCTGAAAATGAAGACACTCCGGGAAGTTTTGCAGTACATCAAAATTACCCCAACCCTTTTAATCCTAGCACTCAAATTAGTTTTGATTTGCCAGCAGCGAGTGAGGTGATCGTAAATATATATGATGCTAAAGGGAGCCTTGTTCAAACCTTGACTCAGAAGCGATACTCTTCAGGGTCTCATACCCTTACTTTCAAAGGAGAGGGATTAGCAAGTGGCAGTTACTTCTATACCATTAAAACCGCATTTGGTACAGAAACCAGGCAAATGCTATTAACTAAATAGACCCATTTCTTGATACTATCGAATACTAGCTGATCAATAATAACCTATCCAGCTAATACCCAGGGTGATTTTCAATCTGAGAATCACCCTCTTTTTATCTACAGGTTCACAAAAATAACATTGATAAATCATTAATTAGCTGTAATTTGGCGTCGAATTAAAGGGTGGTATTTAGAAAGTTCTATGTTATTAAAAAGGGTAGCCGTACTCCTGGTGTTGTTGTTTGGAGGCGAAATAGCCTGGGCCCAGACCGACTCTATTGCGCCAAGTCTAAACGATTCTTCGTTAATAGTTTTTCTTAGAAATAACTACACCGCATCCTCTCCAAAAAACTACAATGAAGCCAGAGACTCGATGTACACATCTATTGATGTAGATATCACCGATAGTCTTACCTGTGTGTATTCGGGTTTAAGAGCAGAAGCAGATGGCACCAGAACTCCCAGCAATGGAGCCTTAAGCTTTAATACCGAACATAGCTGGCCTCAAAGTTTTTATGATGAAAATGAACCTATGCGTGGAGATATTCATCATCTATATCCTACCTGGAGCTCGCCTAATTCATCGAGGGGTAACCATCCATACGCAGAAATAGATGACAATCTTACTACTTCGTGGTGGTTCTGGGAAAATGGTGGCAGTGTTGCATCTATCCCCTCTTCGAATATTGATGAATACAGTGAATACTATAACGACACTTTCGAACCAAGAGAAGATCATAAAGGAAATGCTGCCAGAGCAATGTTCTATTTCTGGACGATTTACCAAACAAATTCTGATATCATAAACGACGCTTTTGATAATGAAGCTTATTTCGAAGGAATGAAGCAGACCTTATATCAATGGCATCAGGATGATCCAGTGGATGCTGATGAGCTCGCCCGGAGTTTACATATCGAACAGATACAAGGAAACAGAAACCCTTTTATCCATGACACCACGCTTGTAAGAAGGGCCTACTTCTACTCGGGGAGTTCTTCTTCTTCATCATCGGATGTTTACATTTCGGAGATATATGAAGCAAATGGTGGCACCGTTAAATACCTAGAGTTATTTAACAACTCAGACTCTACCATAAACCTTACTACCGGTGATTGGGCTTTACTTAGGTATACAAACGATAATAATAGCCCTACTACTATTTCTCTATCCGGAGAAATTGCTTCTAAGGACTTTTTTGTGGTAGGTGACGACAACAGCAGTAGTGGTGTTCAAACTGTTTTTGGTGAAGGCTTTGTTGATCTAAATACAAGTTCTGTAAACCACAATGGAAATGATAAATATGTTCTTGTCAAGAACGCTACTTCCACTCCCGATACAATAGATTCCTTTGCAAAAGACAACATAGGAAGTAGTTCCAGTTTTGCAACCAATCAGGTAGCCTATCGCATTGCATCAGAATTACCTAATGATGGTAGCTTTGGGCAAACTTCAGGTTCCAGCGATGGAGATACGGTATCATCTGGTAATTGGGTGGTGTTCGACATAAGCTCTAGTAATGGGAATGCTGAACTTGTAGCTACTCCTGGCTATAATAGAGGGATTGAAGCTACAGCTAAACCTGGAGCCATTATTTTTGACTCTACAGGATGGAGATTACTTTCAATTCCTGTAAATAACGCTACTCTTGCTGAAATTTCTGATGATACAGCGATACAGGGAGTAGATGACAGTAATGCTGCTAATGTGTTTACTTATAATAGTTCTGGAAGCTACCAAACTCCTGCCACGACAAGTACTGCGCTGACTAACGGTGAAGGCTTAATCTTATACTTCTTCAATAATAACACTGCAGGAAGCTCCGAATTACCTATTAAACTAGATGCGTCAGGTGATGAACCTTCATCTAATGTCACAGTCACTCTTAATACCACTACTTCAGAATCGGGATCCTATTTCACGCTGGTTGGCAACCCATTCCAAAGTAATTTTGATGCGAATTCCATCACAGTGGATAATCCTCTCCAGGCCAACATTCATTTCCTTGAGAAGGGGCTGTATTCAGCTGAAACAAGAAGCTCAACCATTATAAAACCCTGGCAGGGATTTTGGGTGGAATCAGGAACTTCCTCCCCTGCCACCTCCCTAACTTTTCCTACAACTGGAAAGGTTAACTCTTCAGCAACAGTGAATGCTTTTTCAAAGGCTTCTGAAAAATTGCTTACTGCGAAGTTAAATCTTCGTTCTAACTCAACCTACGACAAAGGTTGCAAGATCACCTTTACTCCTAAAGCGACTCTTGAGTGGGATTTATATGATGCTTCGAAGCTTAGCCCTACTATTGATAATTATGCTATTCTAGGATGTCAGTTTAATGAAGAGGTAAAATCAGTTGAATCGTTGCCTTTAGATATTTCTAGGACGTTGCCGATAGATTTATTCATCGAATCCAAAAATGTTGATGATGCATTAGAACTCGACTGGGAAATTGATGAAGAACTACTTTCCCTTTTCACATTCGAACTTGTTGATGCCGAAACGGATCAAATAATAAAACTATCGGATGCAGACACGTACCAGATGATGTATGAGTCTATTCATGATCAACAGGAAAAAAGAACTATTTCTTTTGCTCAGAAAATACACTCAAAACTGGACACTCCTTCCAGACTGAGCTTGCTCATTTCAAGGAAAAATGCAGTTAACAACGAAACTGATACCCATCTCCCGGATCAGTTTATTGTTCATCAGAACTATCCAAACCCTTTCAATCCCAGCACTCTTATTCGATTTGAACTACCTGCTTCAAGCCAGGTTTCTATTAAGGTGTTTGATATTAAAGGGAGCTTAATAAGAACACTCACCGATAGTGATTTTTCATCGGGCTTGCATTCAGTGAGATTTGATGGGGATAATCTTGCCAGTGGATTGTATTTCTATACCATTCAAACAAGGTTTGGTACAGTCACTCAAAAGATGCTATTAGCTAAATAGGAAAGCTAAAGCAGATCTTTTTTCGCTTTATCTAGAAGTGAATAATCTGTTAGATCGTATTGTATTGGGGTTACAGAAGCAAAACCCTCGTTGATGATATGAATATCAGCATCGCTACCATCATCCAGTAGCTCAAACTTTCCAGTTAACCAATAGTAAGGACGATTAGAAGGGTCCTGCCGCGCCTCATACTCTTCTACATACCGGCTATCGGCCATCCTTGCCCATTTAATTCCCTTGAACTCTCCTGAAGGAGCATTCACATTTAGCGTAACTCCTTTTGGAAGTCCGTTTTCAAGTACAAAACGAGTAACTCTTCGAGCCGCTTCCTGACATCCAGTTAAATCTGCGTCACTATCATAATCCATACAGCTAACCGCGATAGATGGATAACCTAAGACCGTGCCTTCAGTTGCTGCACTGACAGTCCCGGAATAGAGTATGTTAATCCCAGCATTGCTTCCATGATTAATCCCACTTAGAACTAAATCTGGTTTAACATCCAGTAGCTGATCGTGTGCAAGTTTTACACAATCTGCTGGAGTTCCATTGATTGCTTGTCCTTTGTACTTCCCCGCTACTTCTATTGCTTGTGATCTTAGTGGTTGTTCAATGGTAATTGCATGACCTACTGCACTTTGTTGCCGATCCGGGGCTACTATAATTACATCTCCAAATTCAGACGCTACTTCGGCAAGTGCTTTTATCCCGTTGGAATAAATTCCGTCATCATTACTAACAAGAATTAGTGGTTTCTTGTTCTTATCTGTCATCCGCCGTATTGTTCCTCTTTATTTGGAAAATCTTTTTCCTTGATATCTTTTATATAGTCTTGTACTGCGCCAGTCATCACTTCATGTAAGTCTGCATATCTCCTTAGGAAGCGCGGACTAAAGCCTTTATTCATACCCAGCATATCATGAATAACAAGAACCTGGCCATCGCAATCTACTCCTGCACCTATCCCTATAGTAGGAATGGAAAGCTGTTCTGATACCCTTTTTGCCAGTTTAGCTGGGATTTTTTCAAGTACCATTGAAAAACATCCAGCTTCTTCAAGCAATTTCGCTTCTTCGATCAGGGTATTGGCTTCCTCTTCCTCCTGAGCTCGTACTTTATAAGTACCAAACTGATAAATGCTCTGAGGTGTAAGTCCCAGGTGCCCCATCACCGGAATACCTGCGTCTACGATCTTTCTAATGGTATTTAAAATAGGCTTACCACCTTCCATTTTTACCGCATGAGCGCCGGCTTCTTTCATCATTCGTCCAGCATTAATCAGAGCTTCTTCAGGAGTAACCTGATAACTCATGAAAGGAAGATCAGCAATAACCAATGCACGATCTACTCCCCGGACAACACATGAGGTATGGTAAATCATGTTTTCAAGAGTGATAGGAACTGTAGTTTCAAAGCCGGCCATTACATTGCTGGCTGAATCTCCAACAAGTATAATATCAATCCCTGCCTGATCAATTATTTTTGCCATTGTGTAATCGTAGGCAGTAAGCATGGAGATTTTTTCCCCATTACGCTTCATATCTACCACCGTTTGAGTGGTAATTTTTGCAGGACGGTTTGTTCCGGTTTGGGTACTCATTACCCTTCTTTTGGTACTACAGCTGCTGAGGCTTCTATTTCACAAGTCACTTCCCCATCAACGGTAGCTTTACCTGTCATCGTTACAAAATTTCTTCTCATAGCGCCTAATTCTACTTCCAGCACTAATTGATCACCAGGTATTACCTGCCTTCTGAATTTGCAATTCTTAATTCCGGTAAACACCATGATGTTGTTATCAGGGTCTTCTACTTTGGTCTTCATAAGCATAATTGCTCCGGCCTGAGCAAGCGCTTCAACCTGAAGTACTCCTGGCATTATAGGCTGTCCTGGAAAATGACCGTTAAAAAACTCTTCGTTGCCAGTCACATTTTTGATGGCCTTAATAGTATCCTCTTCCATCTCCAAAACCCGATCTACCAATAGAAATGGGTAACGGTGCGGAATAACTTTCTTAATATCTTCTATCTGCATGTATTTGATTGGTTTAATAAACTCGGCGGTGAATATACAATTATTGCACTACACCCACATATACGTATGCTATTCCTCCGGTAAGCTTTGCCTTCCTTGTCTCAGAAAAGGCACCAGCTTCTTCCATAAGTTTTAAAAACTTATCGCCGGCGGGAAACATCGCACTGGTTCTTGGTAAATATGTATAAGCATCTCGATTTCCACTAAGGAGACCGCCTACAGTAGGCATAATATGTTGGCTGTATATATTGTAAGGGTATTTAAGAACCCCTTTAGGCTGTCCAAATTCTAACACTACTACTCTGCCTCCAGGTTTAACTACTCGAGCCATTTCTTTAAGCGCGGTAACTGGTTCATCGACATTCCTGATGCCAAACGAGATACTCGCAATATCAAAGCGGTTATCCTTATAGGGCAGATTCATTGCATCTGCTACTTCAAAATCTACATCAAGCCCCTTCTTCTTTGCTTTACTTGGAGCAGATTGTATCATCGGTGCACAAAAATCAGTGCCTAATACATAGCCCTGACTTCCTACTGCTTTTTTAAACTCAATAGCCAGATCACCTGTACCTGTAGCACAATCAAGAACATGATGTCCTTGCTGAGCTCCGCTTTCCTCAATAGTTTTCTTTCTCCAGCGATGGTGCACTCCAAAAGAAAGAACTGTATTTACGCGATCGTAATCGTCTGCAATGTCAGCAAACATCGATCTAACTTTTTCACTCATTTAAAACCTTTTATTAACTACGATACCCAACTATAAAAATACGGGTTTAATTCACCAGAATCTCTATTTATAAACAATCTCCTCCTGTTCTAAATGAGCAATATCGTTAAGCTTTACCGCCTTAAAGTTTTCTCCATCCCAACTCAAATGGTTGATAGCTCCATTTTGATGCTTAATCTGGTGCATATTATTTAGGCCCATTCCTAAAAATGCCGAAAGCAAGACCCGAATTAGACGCCCATGTAATATAAATGCTATATGTTCTTCACTACTAGATTCAAGGATATCTAAAACTTTCTTCCCGGCTCTTTCTAAAACTTCTTCGGGTGATTCACCACCTGGAATCCTGGTAGAAGTTTCTCCGGAAATCCAGGCTTCTTGTACAATCCTGATTTGATCTATTACCTCTGAAAATGGCTTTCCTTCCCATTCACCAAAGCTCATCTCATCTAATTCCTCATATCCTTCGAATTTCAGGTTTTTTGAGTTGATGAGAGGTTGTGCCGTCTCGATAGTTCTTATCAGGCTACTTGTAATCGCTTTTTGGATTGGAATTTCTTTAAGCGCAACAGATATAGCTTCGGCCTGCTCCTTACCCTTACTGTTTATTGAAGCATTAATCTTTCTTCCCTGGAGTAAATGATTCTTATTGTTATCGGTCTCTCCATGACGGATAAAGTAAAGCTGCTTCATTTTTTATTTTTCTTCCTTGTTTTGTGATAATTGGCAATCTCAATCAGTTTATCCTGCATCTCATTAATATTGCCTGTTAGTATTCCATGCCTCATTCCGTAACGAATAATTAGCATATTCAAAATCCTATCCGGCATTTCGACTATTGGCTGAAGTGTCTTACTCTGAATAAACCGAATGAGTAGTCTCATTAGCCCAACTTTGAACAAAAAGAATAGAGCTAACCCATACCATAGTGCTTCGAAATCTACATCAAGTCCAAATGATGATATCGCTTCATTAAACGCAAAACCCATTAATAGTACAGCGGAAGCTATATATACGAATCCATCTGTAGTTAATAATTTAATCAGAGGACTTGAGATAAGGTTTAAAAAGGCACTGGTATTAAAGAACCAAATAAGAAAGAAGCCTAACGAAACGAGGCAAGCTATCAAAGGATCTATTGAGATATAGACCAATAAAAAGTAGAGAAATAAAGAAAGTCCGTCTGCGCTTTTAACCCATGCATCGGCTTCTTTTATCAACCACTCCAGAGGGGTCTTTTTTAGTAGACCGGGTGCATATGCCTCAACTTGCTCGGAGTTAATATGGTACCAATTCCCGTTTGAGGTAGTAATACCATCAGATAACTCCATCATCTGCCATTTAAAACCGTCCGTACGTCGTGAACTCATTGCTAAAGATACTCCGAATCTTGTAATGATTCAGGCTTGAGCTACAGTAATTATTATAGTTTTTTTGGCACCAGCTTTTAATAAAGTATCAGCCAGTTCGAACGCAGTAGCTCCTGTAGTAAAAACATCATCTACGATTATGCATACCTTGCTCTTAATTGTATCAGTAGTATCGACTCGAAATGCTTTATCTATATTTTGCCTTCGTTTAGAAAGTGTAAAGCCTGTTTGAGTTCTGGTATTCTTTATCCGGATAATATCTTTGGGATCGGCAATATCCAGTGGTACTATTTGCTGAACTCCCTCTGCTATACACCTGGCCTGGTTATATCCTCTTTTTCTTTTCTTTTTCGAATGTAGTGGTACGGGGACAAGTATTGAATCTCTATCAATCTTAAAGTGGGGGTTTTTAATTACATCTTTTGCCAAAGCTCTTCCCATATCATGGCCAATACCTACTAAGCGATGATATTTGAGTGCATGCAAAAGCTCTTGTAAATCTCCTCCCTTGTCGAATTTCCAGAGGGCGTGCTGCAGCACTATTCCCTCTGGCAAGAGTGTGTCACTTGAAGTGTGCCTTAAATCGGGATTGGCGCGCTCAAATCTGGATAAGGTACAATCCGAACATAAATGGCTCACTTTTTCTGGTAGAAAACCTCCGCATACATAACATATGCGTGGAAAAAGCAGCTGTATTAAGCCTTCACTCGCTTGTTTTAACGGTTCATACATATCATGAATTAAAAATCTAAAAGCTTGCTTTTGCAGTCCACATTAATTACTTAGTTTGCGGAAATTAAACAAAGCAGATAACCAACTTTTGCGCATGTCTCTTGGGAAAGACCTCTCAACCATCCGTAAAGAACTAGGACTCAGTCTCGAAGAGATTCAAAGTTCAATCAAAATTCCTTTACTCACACTTAAGAGTATCGAAAACGATTCTATTTTCTCTTCTACGGAGCATAACAAAACCTATATAAGAAATTTTATTCGAAGTTATGCTAGAGCTCTAAAACTAGATGAACAAAAAGTTGTTGACGCATTGGATGCTTTTGAAGCAGGTATTTATGATGGTGAGCTTCTTTCTAGTGAAGAGCCCATTTTTCAAAAGCCGGTTAAAGAAGAAGAAAAATCTCCTGAGCCTCCAATAGTAACTGCCCCAACTACAACTAAGGAGGTTTCTAGTGATAAGCCTGAACCTACTGTAGAGAATGTCAATTGGGCAGATATGGGTAAAAGGTTCTCTCTTGAGGAGACAAGTTCCAAAACCTGGGTAGTTGTATTAGTTGTTTTCTTTATACTCGCTCTTCTTGCTACTGCTTTTTTCTTTAGAAACGACATTATTGGTTTCTTTAGTAGTGAAGAACCACAAACATCTGAAGTTGCTCCAACACTACAGGCTCCAGAACCTGAAACCGAATCTGAAGCTCAAACACTGGATACGCTCCAAAACTCAAATCCAATTGGTTCCATTGACCCAATTCAACCTCCAAGTTCTACCCTTCAGACTGAAACTTCCCAATTCATTTCAAATCCTCCTGGTGAGATAAACACTGTAGCAGTTTATGCAGCCTTCGATAAGCTTGAGCCAGTTAGAGTTACCAGCGATTTAAATTGGAGAACAAACCCTTTTTGGATGGAACAAGGGGAAGCCTTTTACTTCGATTTCAATGATACTTTATTAGTCAGAGGGCAGTTTTCCAGAATGCTAATTCTGTACAATGGTCATGTGATAGAAAATATACGGCAACAGTATTACGACGTTGAAAGTGGTTCTGTAATGATTACAAAAGAGGTATTAGAAAATCCGGTTTTCCAGGCAGCACCACCTACACAATTTCCTTATGAAGAAGGAGCTCCTGACAGTATTGTGTATCGAATAAACTTCTAGCAAACAGCATGGACAGGAAAGAAGCTGAACAAAGAGTACTTGTCCTAAAAGAGTTACTCAAAAAAGCCAATGACGCCTATTACCAGGATGCTCAACCTTTTATGAGTGACAAAGAGTTTGATGAAAAACTCAAAGAATTAGAAGCACTTGAAATAGAGTTTAATCTTATCACTGATGACTCCCCTACTCAACGTGTAGGTGGTGAAGCTTCTTCTGAATTTGAAACCGTAGTCCATCCAGTTCCCCTCCTAAGCCTGGACAATACCTATAATGAGCAGGAGCTAAATGATTTTGATGGAAGAGTACAGCGGATTCTCGGACATACGGAGTATAATTACCTCGTTGAGCTAAAGTTTGATGGTGCTTCTCTCCGATTACGTTATGAAAATGGAGAACTGGCTCTCGGTGCTACCCGCGGAAATGGGCAACAAGGTGATGACATCACAAGGAATGTAAAAACGGTTAGAGATATCCCATTAAAGCTAACAGGAAATTACCCCTCAGTAGTAGAGGTACGTGGTGAAGCTTTCATGGAGCGAGAGGCTTTTGCTCGAATGAATCAGAAGAGACAAGAAGAAGGGTTGTCTGTATTTGCTAATCCAAGAAATTCAACGGCAGGCTCTTTAAAAATGCAAGATCCCCGTGCCGTTGCCCAGCGTCCTATTCGGTTCTTTGCCTTCGATCTGCTTTTTGACGAAGAAGATGATTCGATCACACAATCTCAAAAAGTTGATCTACTCAACGAATATGGACTACCTGCAAATGCCTATCCAAAAGTATGTGAGACCATAGATGAGGTTCACCAGACAATCAATG
Organism: Balneolaceae bacterium; assembly: GCA_965242845.1. Taxonomy (GTDB): domain Bacteria; phylum Bacteroidota; class Rhodothermia; order Balneolales; family Balneolaceae; genus RHLJ01. The sequence continues at coordinate 1,294,714 of CBDETC010000003.1, read as the reverse complement.
AATTTGATGAGCTGAGACATACCCTACCATATGAAACGGATGGAGTGGTCATCAAAGTAAACCAAACAAATCTAAGAGCTCAACTTGGCAGTACTTCCAAATTCCCTCGTTGGGCGATAGCTTATAAGTTCGAGGCGGAGCAGGCTACCACAGTTATAAATGACATTACCTTACAAGTTGGACGACTGGGAACAATCACTCCTGTTGCTGAGCTTGAACCTGTTTTATTAGCTGGAACAACTGTAAAACGTGCTTCTCTGCATAACGAAGAGGAGATTCATCGCAAAGACATTCGCATTGGAGATACGGTAGTTGTAGAAAAAGCCGGAGAGATAATTCCTCAGGTTATAAGTGTAGTGAATCCCGATCGGGAGAATCGTTCTCCTTCATTTAATTTCCCTGAAAATTGTCCAGCATGTAATGCAAAGCTGATCAAGTACGAAGGTGAGGTGGCCTGGCGATGTGTTAACCCATTATGCCCTCCGCAAGTACGAATTAAGATTGAACACTTTGCTTCCCGTGATGCCTTAGATATCGAGGGTCTTGGAGAGTCGGTGGTTGACCAGCTGGTAACCGAAGGGCTGATCTCTAATTACGCTGACCTATATGAATTGAGCGTAGAGCAAATTATCCCGCTTGAGCGCATGGCTGAAAAAAGCGCGCAGAACCTCATCGACGGAATAACAAAAAGTAAAACCCAGCCTTTTGAAAGAGTTCTTTATGCTCTGGGAATTCGGTTTGTTGGAAAGACAGTAGCGAAAGACTTAGCCAAAGCCTTCAAGAATATTGAAAATCTTAAAAACGCTACTGAAGAAGAGCTTCTTGCAGTAGATTCGATAGGCCCCAGAATTGCACAATCAGTAGTCGAATTTTTTAGACATGAAACTTATAAAGCACTCACTGAAAGGCTTATTTCGTATGGGTTACAATTCGAAATTGAAGAGGTTGAACTAGCTTCCAATGTGTTCGAGGGTAAAACCATTGTATTAACAGGAGCTCTTCCTACCCTTTCAAGAAAGGAAGCAGCTTTATTAATTGAGCAAAATGGAGGTAAAACCTCGTCCTCAGTGAGCAAAAAAACCGATTATGTACTGGCTGGCGAATCAGCAGGTAGTAAACTTACCAAAGCTCAGGATCTAGGAATTGTGATTCTGGATGAGAGTCAGTTTCTTTCAATGATAGGTGAATCATAGATTATGGATATTAATCCTTTAGATACCGAGCAAATTGGGATAAAAACCCTTGAAAAACATCTAATACGTACTAAAAGTGATGTTTCGCTTAAGATCGGTATCCCCAAAGAAAATTCGGTTGATGAAAAAAGGGTATCTCTAACTCCTGGAGGAGTTTCTATCCTTCGCGCTAATGGTCATGAAGTTTTTATCGAAAAAGGAGCCGGTAGCGAGGCGAATTTTACGGATAGAGATTATGCTGAAGCAGGGGCCGAAATTGCGCTGAGCTCAGACGATGTGTATAAAAAGTGTGAACTCATTCTTAAGATCGCTCCCCTATCACCTGATGAATACGAGTTTCTAGAGCCTAATCATACATTAATCTCAGCGTTACACCTTGGAAGCCAAACCAAGGAGTATTTTGACGCTTTGGTAGAAAAGAACGTAACAGGAATTGGCTACGAGTTTATCCATGGCAATGATAAAGAGTTCCCTATTGTACGGATGATGCACGAAATTACCGGATCAATAGCTGTCCAGATAGCTGCGCATTATTTAGAAAGCAGAAGCAATGGTCAGGGTATTATGCTTGGAGGAATCTCAGGGGTACCACCAGCTACGGTAGTAATTTTAGGAGCTGGAATTACTGGTGAATATGCCGCTCGAACTGCCCTGGGATATGGTGCTCAGGTTTTTGTGATGGATAACGATCTTACAGCCCTTCGACGACTAGAAAATGCCCTCGACCGGAGAATTATTACAGCAGTAGCCAATCAGCAATACCTAAGTAACGCTTTGAAATTCGCAGATGTAATTATCGGAGCGGCTATGGCTGAGGGTGAACGTTCCCCTTGCTGGGTAACTGAGGAAATGGTTGCTGGTATGAAAGCAGGAAGTGTAATTGTGGATACCGTTATTGATCAGGGAGGATGTGTTGCGACCAGCCAGGCAACTACCCATTCAAATCCGATTTTCAGTGTCCACAATGTAACCCATTACTGTGTTCCCAATATTCCAGCAAACGTTGCAAGAACAGCGACCTATGCCTTGAATAATGTACTTGTTCCTTATGTGTTAGCCATCGGCGATGCGGGAGGAGTAAAAGAGTGTCTATGGGAGAACGTAGCCCTTCGAAATGGTGCTTATGCTTACAAAAAGCACATCACTAAAAAATCAATAAGCGAGATGTTTGATATCCCTTATCGAGGTATCGAAATGTTGATTGCTTCTCAAATTTAATTTTGAATGATTAATTATGGATTTTGAATTAGGCTGATAAGATATTCCAACAGCCTAATTCAAAATCTATAATCCAAAATTTCTTTGTCCGAGCTCTCCCACTCAAATTATATCCGAATAAGCCTGATTAACTGGATTCTCAGTGTTCCACTAATCGTTCTATTTGCCTGGCCGTACTATTATGCTGCAAAGTTATTAGGCATGATGGAAGTACTTCGTTACCTGGGAGCATTTATGTTTTCCATTCCTTTTATGATGACCATCATCCATGGACATGTGACGATGGCTTTAGGATCCTCTCACCGTAATCATTATTACGATTGGCTGCTTGATCATCCATACACTTACGGTCTCTTTTTTCATCAAATGATGATAAAAACCAGATTTAGACTAGTGCTACTAATTCTCAGTCTGATTTTCTTGCCAGTAGGGTATTTGTTGAGTTTTTAAACAGCCTCTCCATTTTTAATCGCCTCAACAACGCTAGGATCTAGAAGAGTCGATGTATCTCCCAAATTATCCAAATCCTGGGCAGCTACTTTTCTGAGTATTCTCCTCATAATTTTTCCAGAACGAGTTTTTGGAAGACCGGGTACTACCTGGATTTTATCTGGTTTGGCTATCGGTCCAATGATTTTTACAACAAGCTCCAGCAATTCTTTTTTGAATGCTGATACATCAGCTATTTCCCCATCGCATATCATATAGGCATAAATCCCCTGCCCTTTAATATCATGAGGGTATCCTACTACTGCCGTTTCTACTACTTTGGGATGCTCATCCAAAGCGTTTTCAATCTCTGCCGTACCTAATCGATGGCCAGAAACATTTAATACATCATCTACCCTTCCAGTAATACGATAGTACCCATCTTCATCTCTACGACACCCATCCCCAGTGAAATAATATCCCTTATACGCTGAAAGATAGGTCTGCTTGTAACGCTCATGATCGCCATATACGGTTCGTGCAATCGAAGGCCAGGGATGTTTAATGCATAGGTTTCCTTCTACACCATTCCCCTCAATTTCTTTCCCGGTTTCATCCATAAGCACAGGAAAAATTCCTGGGAGAGGTAACGTTGCAAAACCAGGTTTGGTAGGTGTAATTCCTCCTAATGGTGAAATCATAATCCCCCCTGTTTCTGTTTGCCACCAGGTATCTACAATTGAACAGCGATTATTACCAATATGAGTATGGTACCAATGCCAGGCTTCTTCATTAATAGGCTCTCCTACTGACCCCAATATCTTGAGCGAACTCAAATCATATTTACGAACGAAGTCAAGATCAAAGCTCATCAACGCTCGAATAGCTGTTGGGGCCGTATAAAAGTGAGTTACTTTATACTTCTCCACTACTTCCCAAAAACGACCTGCATCAGGGTAAGTTGGAGTTCCTTCAAAAATTATTCCCGTAGTACCTGTAAAAAGAGGGCCATAAATAATATAACTATGACCAGTAATCCATCCTGCATCGGCAGTACACCAGTAAACATCATCTGCTCCAACCTGGAATACATTCCTAAATGAATAGCTGGTATACACCATATACCCACCACAAGTATGAACCACACCTTTTGGTTTTCCTGTAGAACCTGAGGTATAAAGAATGAAGAGCGGGTCTTCTGAATCCATTTCCACCGCCTCATGTTCCTTCGAAGCATTTCGAATTAAATTATGCCACCATTCATCTCGGCCTTCTACCCAATCGATATCCCTATTTGTTCGCTGGCATACAATCACATTTTTTACAGAAGGACTGGTTTTTAGCGCTTCATCTGAAATATCCTTCAATGGAACATGCTTATCCCCTCTTCTTAAGCCGTCATTGGTAATCAACATCTTAGCTTCACAATCATTAATACGCTCACTCAATGATTGAGCTGAAAATCCTGCAAATACAATAGAGTGCACTGCTCCTATTCTTGCACATGCCAATGCTGCAATGATCAATTCAGGAGTCATAGCCATATAAATACAAACACGATCTCCTTTCTCAATTCCTTTACTTTGGAGTACATTCGAAAATCGACAAACATCTTCGTGGAGTTGCCTGTACGTAATCGTTCTTCTGAAAGAATCTGGATGATTGGGTTCAAAGATGAAGGCTGTTTTGTTACCAATAGTATTCAAGTGTCGATCAAGAGCATTCTCAGTGATATTTAACTTTCCTCCTTCAAACCATTTGATATCGGCTGTTTCAAAACCTCCGCTTTGCACAGTATGCCATCTTTTTCTCCAGTAAAAAGTTCCAGCTTCATGCTCCCAGAAAGCAAGACGGTCTTTTTCGCTTGCGTTGAAAGTTTCCTGATAATTATTGAATGATTTAATATTCAGCCACATTTTGTGTCAAATTGGTTAGGTTTCGAAGTGTCGAATGTTGACGCTTTTTAGGCGCATAAGCAAGAATAAATTCTATTGAATAAGCAGGTATCTACAGGCGAACAAATTGTTGAGGAATGGTTTAATTCGAAGGGATGGACCATCTTCCCGTTTCAGCAAGAAGTTTGGACTCACTTCCTAAATGGAAGAAAAGGGTTATTGAATGCTCCTACTGGTAGTGGCAAGACCTTTGCTCTTTGGATGCCTAATATCATCAAATGGATCAATGAACACCCAGATGATTATTCTGAAAAAGAATCCAATGGACTTAAGGTGCTTTGGATCACTCCGCTAAGAGCTCTTGCAAAAGATATCCAATCCGCCTTACAAAGCTCTTTAGATGAAATGGGAATTCCGTGGGAGGTTGGCAGAAGAACCGGAGACGTGTCTCAATCAATCAAGCAGAAGCAAAACCGAAAAATGCCGGAGGTTTTAATTACTACCCCAGAAAGTATTCATATTCTGCTTGCTCAAAAAAATTATGAACGACATTTCAAAAAGCTTGATGCCATCATTATTGATGAATGGCATGAGCTCTTGGGTTCGAAAAGAGGAATACAAGTTGAGTTAGGTTTATCGAGATTAAAAAGCCTACAACCTAAACTCTCTATATGGGGGATTTCAGCAACAATAGGCAATATCGACCAGGCACTGGAAGTACTTTTGGGGAATGAGTTTTCTTCTTCAAATACATTAATCGTAAAAGCTGATATAGAAAAGAAGTTAGTTATTGAATCAGTATTGCCAGATGAGATTGAAACCTTTCCCTGGCATGGGCATTTGGGGTTGAATCTCTTACCAAAAATCCTGCCTATCATTGATTCCCATACCTCGACTCTGATTTTTACTAATACAAGAGGGCAATCGGAGGCCTGGTTTCAAAGAATTCTTGATGCAAGACCAGACTATGCCGGAACTATCGCTTTACATCACGGCTCTTTGGATAGGGATGTTCGAGATTGGGTTGAGAAGTCCCTACACGAAGGAATTCTAAAAGCCGTTGTTTGTACTTCCAGTCTCGATTTAGGTGTAGATTTCAGTCCGGTTGATACCGTGATTCAAATAGGCAGTCCAAAAGGGATCGCACGTTTCCTACAAAGAGCAGGAAGAAGCGGACACAAGCCAGGCGCAACAAGCTCTATCCATTTTGTTCCAACTCATGCACTAGAATTGATTGAGGCAGCTGCACTTAAAAATGCAGTAGATGAATCAGAAATGGAAAGCCGGGAACCTATTCTCAAACCCATGGATGTGCTCGTCCAGTATTTGGTCACTTTGGCTGTTTCTGATGGCTTTAATCCAGATGATTTGCTTTCAGAAATTAAATCTACGTTCGCCTATCAAACCTTAAACAATGAAGAATGGGAATGGGCATTGCGATTCGTTACAACTGGTGGAAAATCCCTAAGCAGCTATCCGGAATATTCGAAAGTTATTATTGATGACAACAATCTTTATAAAGTTGAAGACAGAAGAATAGCCCGAAGACACAGGATGAGTATTGGTACAATCACAAGCGATTCCTCATTACGTGTTAGATACCTTAGTGGAGGATCGCTAGGATCTATTGAAGAGACATTTATAGCGAGTCTTAATATCGGAGACAAGTTCTGGTTTGCAGGAAGAAACCTGGAATTAATTCAAATCAAAGAAAACACAGCGTTCGTAAGGAGGGCAAAAGGAACTAAATCAAAAGTGCCCAGCTGGCAGGGCGGTCGAATGTCTCTTTCTTCAAACATGTCAAAAATTCTTAGAAGAACCATGCAGAAGGCTGCCGTTGGAAATACAGGGATGATCGAACTTGATACCATCTCCCCTATTTTAGATGTCCAGAAAGACTGGTCAATCCTTCCAGCTGAAAACCAGTTCCTGATCGAAAAAAGTTTTTCACGGGAAGGATGTCATGTATTCTTTTATCCATTTGAGGGTCGGTATGTTCATGAGGGCATGTCCGCAGTATTAGCATATCGTATTTCCAAAATGAAACCCATCACTTTTTCGATTGCAATGAATGACTATGGATTTGAATTACTATCTGATCAGGATATTCCCATTGAAGAAGCATTAGAAAATGACGTGCTTTCACCGGATAATTTATCAGAAGATATTCGATCCAGTCTTAATAATACCGAGTTGGCAAAGAGAAAATTTTGGGAGGTCGGTCAGGTCGCAGGACTAATTTTTCATGGATTCCCAGGTGAGCAACGTAAGACAAAGCACTTAAGGATGAACTCCAGTTTATTATTTGATGTGTTTGCCCAATATGAACCCGATCATTTGCTTATACAACAAGCTTTTGATGAGGTCATGTTCTTTCAACTGGATGAAATTAGACTCAAAAAAGTAATGATGAAGATACAGCACCAGGAAATAGTGTTAAATCATACCGAGCGATTCACTCCATATGCCTTCCCAATTATGGTTGATCGATTGAGAGGAAAACTGAGTTCAGAGAAGCTTATTGATCGAATAAAGAAAATGCAGGTACAACTCGGAAAACACGTTAAATGAATCCAGCAAAAGAAGTTAGAACACTGATTCAAGGACAAGAGTTTATCCTCGCTCCCGAAAAAGCACTGTACTGGATTGATCGACAGGTGTTGATATTATCTGATCTTCACCTTGGCAAAACAGGACATTTTCAGAAATCGGGAATACCTGTACCGAGTGGAGTTAATGACGAAAATCTTAGACGGTTAGATTCTTTACTAGAGCAATTTAATCCTCAGGTTATATTCTTTCTTGGCGATTTATTTCACAGCGATAAAAACCAGGAATGGGATTTATTTAAGCGATGGAGGTTAGAACATCCTTCGGTTAAAATGATCCTGGCAATGGGTAATCATGATTTCTATTCTCCAGAAGAGTATGAAGCTTTAGGGCTGGTATGTAGCTCCTTAATCGATATCCCTCCCTTCGCTTTTTGTCACGATCACACTCTGGTCGATTCAGAAATCGAAAACTATATAATTTCAGGACATATTCACCCTTCAGTGATTCTAAAAGGAAAAGCCAGGCAAAAGCTCCGCATCCCTTGCTTTTACTTTGGCAGGGAATTTGGATTACTACCTGCCTTCGGAGGATTTACAGGAACCCATCCAATTGCCCCCAAACGAAATGAGCAGATTTTTGGAATCGTAAACGGTGAAATAATTGAGATTAGTTAAATCTGTTACACTAGAAAGATAAAATTTTATCTCTCGATTAAATCGTTATTACAGAGAGATTTACAAGAATTGTTACACTCACAAAGATTAGCTTTTACTCATTTGACTTACGCTTATAACAGTGATGCAACCTACTGAGAATCCGAGATTTTCTGGTTCTTACATTTGCACTGCTTAACCCGAATTCTTCTGTTGCTTCCTCTGTGGTTGCATCGGGCTTATCGATAAAATATTCGATGAATCTTTTAGACTTACTCTTGAGTTCGTTAAGGCATTCTTCAAGAATTCGTTGCCTTTCTTTATCTAGCAAGTTCTTTATTTGTTCCTCAGGCTCATAAAGTACATTTAGAGCTTCTTCTTCGTACTTAAACTTGTGTTCTCTCTTGCTATAACGAAGATATTCATGCCTACACGATTTTATCAGATAGCTAAAGATGTATTTCTTCTCTTTGATATTATCCTTTCTTATCTGTTCAAATACATCAAGAAAGGCCTGCTGAACACATTCCTCTGCCGAGTAACGCTCCGCATTCATTACTACCACGAGATAGTCCTCTAATCGAGGAGTAAGTTCCTTTATTAGTTTTGCGGATGTAGTTTCGTCACCTTTTTGAAGAGCTACAACTAACTCAGAATAATCAACTCTATTTTTTGTCAAAAGAAACGACTAAAAGTTACTGTTTAGAACTACTTCAAACCCAAACTGTGAATAGCTTTTCCCGGGAGAATATAAAACTCTACCTGATACTTAAAAACTATTATATGCTTCGATTTTGCCCCTTTTTAAAGCATAGATTAAGAAATTTTAATAAAAATTTGGTGAGTTTAAATTTTTTAGGGTAGGTTAAAAGTGTAACAAAAGAGGTAAAAAAATCTCTTAATCTGGACTATAAATATAATTTTCAAAATCTAAATAAAGATCAATTTTTTCGTAACAAATTCGATATAAAAAACTCTTTATCTGGACCAATTATATAATCTAAAAACAAATACAATTTATCATGAAATCGCTTAAGTCTCTATTTACTCTACTCACCCTGGTTGCTATCTCTTTCGCTTGTGCTCCAGCTAATCAAACTCCAGCTACCACCGAAGCAGTACAGCCTGAAGTAGAAATCACCATTACCGATGATGCAGCATTTGCAGGTACAGACCCTACCAGACCTATCATCAACAAACCAAAGCTTTAATTCTCTCTCAACTCACAACTATAAAACTCTATTATCATCATGAAATCACTTAAGTCTCTATTTACTCTACTCACCCTGGTTGCTATCTCTTTCGCTTGTGCTCCAGCTAATCAAACTCCAGCTACCACCGAAGCAGTACAGCCTGAAGTAGAAATCACCATTACCGATGATGCAGCATTTGCAGGTACAGACCCTACCAGACCTATCATCAACAAACCAAAGCTTTAATTCTCTCTCAACTCACAACTATAAAACTCTATTATCATCATGAAATCACTTAAGTCTCTATTTACTCTACTCACCCTGGTTGCTATCTCTTTCGCTTGTGCTCCAGCTAATCAAACTCCAGCTACCACCGAAGCAGTACAGCCTGAAGTAGAAATCACCATTACCGATGATGCAGCATTTGCAGGTACAGACCCTACCAGACCTATCATCAACAAACCAAAGCTTTAATTCTCTCTCAACTCACAACTATAAAACTCTATTATCATCATGAAATCACTTAAGTCTCTATTTACTCTACTTACCCTGGTTGCTATCTCTTTCGCTTGTGCTCCAGCTAATCAAACTCCAGCTACCACCGAAGCAGTACAACCTGAAGTAGAAATCACCATTACCGATGATGCAGCATTTGCAGGTACAGATCCTACCAGACCTATCATCAACAAACCAAAGCTTTAATTTTTTTCTTTTTTGAAGTGAAAGAATGATTCGTGTGATGTACATTCTTTTATGAAGATCGCATTATTACTGTTTGGGTTATTTTTTACTGCGGAAGCAAGCTTAGATGAACAGCTTATAAATCAAACGTACAGATACATTGAAGGAATTGAGAAGGAAGAAAATCTTTCAGAGAATTTCTGGGCATTAAATGAAATTTTTACCTCGACATGCCAGATAAATAATTCTGTTTCACGAGCTATTTTTGGGTCAACTACTAGTGTAAAGCATTTTTTTACTGAATTTGGGTGCGGAGAAGACGAGGCCTCTAATAGCGCTAATAGACTTTTCAGGTTAAGTAATTTTGCCCTTGACCATGGCGATATCAAAATCGCGAGTTTATATCTCTTATTAGAGCCGTCTGAAGTTCAAAGAACCATTTTTTTCGAGGACTTTGTTGAAAGTTGGCCCCAAGGTATTGGTGTAGAAGAATTAGAACTTCTTACCCATATTAATGATCGTACCAAGCCGGATATCAATATTTTATCCAGTCCGGATATAGATCTGATTATCTATGGTATTCTTTACACTAACAATACAAGCTCTCTTCTCGATTCCGATTTCTTAAGCTCTCTGGCAGATACATGGGTTGAATATTTCAGAAAAGAAGGATTCGACAATGACCTAAATGACTCTATTCGTTTAGTCAACCTGATCACTATTCTATTCGAGATAGATCAGTATCGAGATTTGGTATTTCTTTTTCCTTATATACATGAAGAAGAGTTTTTTCCTGTATCGATTGATAAGTCCAGGTACTACAATGTTGCCAGTTATTCTCTATTGATCATTGGAAGATATGATGAATCACTTCGAGTGCTAAGAGAGAAACTTATTCCAATCTCAGGATATTTGGATCTAGCTGTTTTATATGAACAAGCCATTTCCAGAAAGGGGCTCAGCCTGTACTCATTGGGTAAATTCGATGAAGCACGAATCGAATATGAAAAACTTTATAATAATCCGAATAGCTCAATCTCGAAATCTGAGTTATTTAATAACCTTAGCCTTTGTTACAGAAAACTAGGACAGAGGAATAAATACCTTAGTATGCAACTGGAGGCATTGAATCAAGCCCAACAAGATTCTATATATAAAGATGAGCTTGTTATTCTGCATAATCTCTTCAGTTACTACACCTCAATTAAGGACGCTGAAACTGCAATAAGTTATTTAAACAGAGCTGAAAACATAGCTCGAGAAAATGACGACAAGTATGAGTTAGCAGTTCTTCACTTCTTCTCAGGCAATTTTTACTGGGAATATTACAACGATGCTGAAAGAGCACTCCAGGAACTTCATTTGGCCCAGGAAGAATTTGATCCGATTAATAATTTCAGAAATTACGTTGGAGCACTAAAAGAAGAAGCTGGAATTTTAGTATCAACTAAACAGTGGCATAACGCTTTTGAGAAGTATCAAACCTTAAAAGAGCTTTCAATACAAAGTTCGAATACCTCTTTTTATTTAGAGTCACTAATTGGGCTCACTAAAATTGCTTTTGAACAGGACAATCTTGCTGAAGCTTCTGAATTACTTTCTGAAATCAACATATACCCTCTTGATAATATAGAATTTGAGTTATTAGTAGAGTATAGAACTATTGAGGCTCAATACCTTCAGAAACAAGGGAATTTGCGTGACGCATTTGTACAATTAGAGCCTGTTATAGAGCAAATCATAAACAGAGAACGGACCAATATTAATTCTCAAACAGGATTTTGGTCCATACAGCCTGAATATTTAGATGCTTTTAATGCATTTATAAAGATGAGTCTTGAATCGAACCGGACTGCCAAAGCTATACAGCTTTTGGATGAAATTAAGACCATTAATGATGCTGCGCTCTATAATAGCCCTATTCTCAGGGCAAAAAGACTTTCTGAACAAGACCTTGCTCAGGACCAAATGCTGAACAACCAGATTTTGAGACTAAGAACTCAGTATCTAAATGTTTCTTCAAATACAAGAAAGTTAGATCTAAAAGCTGAAATCGATAGGTTATCTGCAGAAAGGGAACAAATTCTAAACAAAATCAGAAGGAATACTCCTACTGAGCACCCTCCAATCTGGTCCGCACAGCGCAAGCTTTCTGAAGAGGAGATGATTGTTCATTTTGCCGAAGTTGGAGATGTGCTTTATATAAGCTATATCTCGAGAGATGATGTTCATATTGTACCCGTTGAATTTGATTCTGAGACAAAGCAATTATTCACTTCTACAGCAAATAGTCTTGCTTCTTCTAAAACTAATCTGGATGAATTATATCAGGTTTATGAAGTTCTTGGTATAGAAAAGGAAATCCCTTCTATAATCACCCATTTAACAGTAATTCCTGACAATTACTTGTACAGGATACCCCTTGAAGTACTACCTGTGAAGAAACCAGAAAGTACTACTAGTTATGGGTCAACCAGGTATTTAATTGAAGACTATTCAATTAAATACTTCACTTCCTTAAATGAATTTCACGACAACACCCGGACCAGAAAGTCGAACCAGGGAATCAGTTTTTCGGCTTTCGCTCTTTCAAATTTTGAGTTATCAGGAAATGAACGATTAAGCTCTCTACCCTTCGCCACAAAAGAGGTACGAGAAATAAGCGGTCATATGCGGAATTTTGAAAACCAGGAAATCTTTCTAGAAAGAAATGCTACTAAAACATCATTTCTTGATATGGTAGCAAATTCTGAAATAATTCATGTAGCAACTCATAGCGAAGTGTCAGAACACGACCCCCTCTTTTCTACTATTTATTTAAGAGATGATGCAGGTAATGGATTTGAACCATTATATGCTTACGAGCTTTTTGAAGCAGACATGAATAATCAGTTCATCATGCTCAACTCTTGTAGCTCAGGTTCTGGAAGCTATTTACAAGGAGCTGGAGTAGTAGGTGTTAGTAGAGCTTTGAGATACGCAGGAGCTAAAAGTTTAGCTTTAAATCTATGGTCGGTGAATGACAAAGCTGCTTCAGAATTTGCTTCAAGTTTTTATTCTGATGTAAACAATGGTATTGAAAAATCTCAGGCAATCAGATCTGCGAAATTAGATCTTCTTAAAACCGGGAATGCTAATCCTTATTACTGGGGCGCCTACATGCTTATCGGCAACCCTTCTCCATTAACAGAAAAGCCAGCTAATGCTGGCCTTCTATATCCGATTTTCTTTGTGATAATAATTGGCGGAATTTATTTGATCAGAGAAAACTCTTTATAAGATTAGCTCTTACTTGCTTTCTTCAAAAGCATCGAGATATGTCTTAGCAATTCGGCTATAGCCCTGATCTAAGTCGTATACGTTTTTGAATGCAGACTCAGCTTTATCAAGCATATCTAATTGGAGATAAGTATTGGCCAAATACCAGTAGCCTTTCTCTAAATTTAGAAGCTCGATAGAACTTTGGCTGATAACTCTTTCAAAATTCTCAAGAGCAGCTTCGTATTCTCCGTAATTATACTGGATTGAACCCAAAGTAAGAGAAATTTCTGCCACCAAATTTGGTTCTTCAGTTCTATCTAATTCCTTTTCTAAGAGCGTTACAGCCTGCTCAACATTTCCATTGTTGGCTAATTCAATAGCTTGTGTAATAATCTCAGAAGGGTTAAAAATCTCGGTTTCCGTTCCACGGATATTTCCCAGGTCTAACTGGCTTTGTGGTTGTAGTGAAAATGTTTGATCGTTTCCTGAAAAGCTAAACACTCCGATTACGCCGATAATAATTGCAACAGCTGCTGCTGTTCCATAATTAACCACTTTACGCAATCTGTAAATTGGGGTAGTGCTTTTCTCTTCTCTTTGCGATTCAATAACTGCCTTTATATTGGCAACGCTTTTAGTATAGTCCAGATAATAGCCATCCTGGATTAGTTCAGACCACAACTCATCGACCTGGTCTTGGCTTAGCTTCCCATTGACGTAGAGGTCAATCTTGTGCTCCAAGTCTTTTTTGACATTACTTTCTATCATTATCTGATCGTTAGATATTGGTTTATTTATTTATCTCTATTATTGGGATTTATTTTACTGAGCAAAAAATACCGTCTTTTTTTGTTCACGTCTTGTCTAATACCCTTTCCCTATAAATGTAGCAATCAAATTATTTGCTCATTAATTTGGTTGCAATCATATTAAAAGAGAAAGATGTTAACTAATTGTTACACCAATAATTGAAATTATTTTTTAACTACAATCTATACTGGAAGAGGTACTTTTTTGAGCAAAATGACAATTCTTAAAAACTTCTAATAAACCCTTTCTACTAATACTTTATTATTTAAAACCAATGAAAATAGAATTATTAGCCCCAAGAACACTCGCAATCCTGCTTTGTGTTTTTTTCTTTAATTGCAGTTCCAATGAAGAAGCTAGTATTAACGGAACTATCGACTATGTTGGAGATGCAGATATATATATCGAAGTACCTCCTCTGCACTATAAATATTCTAGCAAAGAACGATACGACATCGAGGTAAATGGAGGAAAATTTGAAATCTCATTTCCCATTGATGGTCCGGAAATTATCTTGATAGCTATACAGGATGTGTCATATCCGATTTATGTAGAACCAGGGACATCGTCTTCTATTGATATAAAAAGAGCTTCATTCCCTTTTGAAGTTGCTATTTCAGGAGACCACGAGATGCTAAACAAACGCTATCAAGAGTATTTGAAAGAAATAAATGGTCTTGATGCTATTATCAAAGCTGAAATGGACAAGTTCAAAGTTGGTCAAAAAAATTCAGCGCTAGCCTATAGTATAGAAAAGCTCAATAGTGCTGAGAAACACTTAAAAGGAACCAATTTTAATCCATTATACGAGAAAGTAATAGGTGAAGACCTGGTGTTAAAGATCCGTGCAGTAGAATATTCAGATCGTCACATTCAAAATTATGATGTAGATAACGAACGACAAAGAGTGGTTGAAGAAGCTATTGGCAAAGATTTCTTCACACTAGATATACTGGAATCACAGCGTGCCGGTATAAGAGACTTCACTCATTACTACTCACGAACTTTCGGAGTATATGATAGCGTAGTCAATGCTTTCCAGATGAACCTGGCTGAATATGACATCAAACAAGTCGCTTATCCAGAGTTAGATGACAAAAGAATGCAGGTAATTGAATACATCGAAGATCAGGATGCAAAAGCCTATGCTGAAATGTTTTTAGTTGCGGAGAGAATTGGAGAACAACCTTTCAGTATTTCCGAACCAAGTTATTTGAAATACCTGGAAGACTATGCCGAATTTGAAGAATACACAGAATTTCTTAGCTGGTTTTATAATGAGATTGAATCGGTTTCTCCTGGTCAACCTGCTGTTCCTTTTGCCATTCCTGACCGTGAAGGAAATGTCTATTCACTTTCTGATTATGAAGGTAAGTTTGTTCTCCTCGACTTTTGGGCGGGCTGGTGTCAACCTTGTTTGGAGGAATTTCCACACATGAGAGAAATATATAGCAACTACAGTAGAGACGATTTAGAAATCGTTGCAATATCTACTGAAGTGGATAGTTTGGTGTGGATACAGGATATAAATCGCTTCCAAAATCCGTGGCCTCAATTATATGGGGGTGATGGAATGGAGCAGGAAACTTTCAAGGCTTATAAAGGAGGAGGCATTCCTTTTTATATTTTAGTTGACCCTGATGGAAATATCATTCGATATAACGATATTCGTCCTTCATTCAACTTTACAGAAATACTTGATACTTTAATCGAGCAACATAAAAATACATCTTCTGCCCCTTAATGAGATTAAAAGCACTAATTGTTCTCACCACTTTACTATTAGGTTGTTCAGCCAAACCTGTAGAAGAAACCTATCAAACCTCCTTTACCGACCAACAATTAGGACAATTGCTGGTTTTAGGTTTCCGGGGAACCGAAATTGATTCTGAGAGCAGCATTGTTCAGGACATCAAGAACTACAATATTGGTGGTGTTGTACTGTTTGATTACGATGTTGAATCTAAGTCTTATGGAAGGAATATCGATTCAGACGATCAACTACTTAAACTCGCAAGTGCTCTTGTTGCTTATTCATCTACCCCTCCTATTATTTCGATAGATCAGGAAGGTGGACAGGTTGCCCGGCTAAAACCAAGCATGGGCTTCCCAAAAACAGTATCGGCGCAGTACCTTGGTGAACTTGATAATGAGGATTCTACCCGACACTATGCCAGAACAATGGCCCAGGAGTTTATGGTGGTAGGTGTGAATACAAATTTCGCCCCGGTTTTAGATGTGAATACCAATCCTGATAATCCTGTAATTGCCAAATATGAGAGAAGCTACTCGGACGACCCCTATGAAGTAGCCGAACATGCTGGGTACATGATCGATGAGTTTGATGTTGAGGGTATCCTAACTGTACTCAAACATTTCCCTGGGCATGGCAGTTCTTCCGAAGATTCTCATTTGGGAGTTACAGATGTTACTGATAGTTGGAGCCCTGATGAGCTGATTCCCTATGAAATTCTTTTTGCTGAAAAAAATATCAATGCAGTAATGACTGCTCATATTTACAATGCAAACATAGATCCAGATTGGCCAGCAACACTATCTCCCGCTACCATTAATGGGTTATTGAGAGATTCTCTTGGGTTTGAAGGGGTAGTATTCTCTGACGACATGCAGATGGAAGCAATACGAGCAGAGTACGGTCTTGAAACTGCTATAGAACAAGCATTAAATGCTGGAGTAGACATTCTCATCTTTGGGAATAACCTGGTTTATGAAAAGGACATTGCAAAAAAAGCCATCAATACCATTCAAAAATTAATAGCTGAAGAGAGAGTAAGCGAAGAAACCATCAACGCTGCGCTAGAGAGGGTAGGCAAACTAAAAAAGGATGTAATTGAAGATCTCTGTACATGTCTGAACTTTTAACAGAGTTAGTCATTCAGAAGACAGAAGAGTTTGTAAAAGAAACTCTTGAAGGAGACAGCGGTCATGACTGGTGGCATATTCATAGAGTCAGAAATACAGCGCTAACTCTGGCAAAAGAAGAAAATGCGAATGAGTTCATTGTAGAATTAGCCGCTCTTTTACATGATATAGCCGATCATAAATTCCACGGCGGAGACGAATTGATGGGAGCAAGAGTAGCTAAAAAATGGCTTCGTAATTTTCCTATTCCTGATTCAACTACCAATCACGTCTGTGAAATAATCGCTAAAATCTCTTTTAAAGGTGCCGGCGTTTCTACACCAATGGAAAGTACTGAAGGTAAGGTAGTCCAAGATGCAGACCGACTAGACGCACTCGGCGCTATCGGCATAGCAAGAGCCTTTTCCTACGGGGGATTTAAACGACGGGAAATGTATAACCCGGGCATCCCTCCTGTTATGCATACTTCATTTGAAGCTTATAAAAACGATAAGGGACATACCATCAATCATTTTTATGAGAAACTCTTCCTTCTTAAAGACAGGATGAATACTGAATCAGGAAAGAAGATGGCAGAAGAACGCCATAACTTTATGATTGAATATGTAGAACGATTTAAAAATGAGTGGAAAGGACTACATTAAAGCCATTCAAAATCCTCGATAGATGTCCAGGCTCTATAATTTCCTCAAAATTTCTTCCCTTGTTCTTTTCAGCTCAATCTTTGCAATCTTAATTTGCGAGCTGGCCGTTCGAGTTATACTGCCTCAGGATAAAATGATCACCTGGATTGAAATGCATCCGGACGGATTCGTAATGAATCAATCGGAAGGGAATTCGTTTCATGAATTTAATGATCGAAAGGCTGAGTACCGGTTCAATAAGCAAAGGCTCCGAGGAAGTGAAATCAATAAGGAAAAGGTCAATGTTTTGACTATTGGGGATTCCTATACCTTTGGCCTTTTACTCAACGAAGAATACACCTATGCGCGTCTTCTGCAACAAAAAGCAGATCACCAGTATCCCGACTCTCTTCAGTTTTTAAATGGAGGAGTTGGAGGTTCAGGCTTGGCCGATTGGCCAGGATGGCTTGAGACTTATGGAACCGATATTGATATCAATTACCTGGTTTATTTCATGAATTATGATGATATCAATCGAGCGTTATCCAAAAACCTATATGTATTTGATGAATCTCTGCCTGATTCACTTGAAAAATCACAGCGATGGAGGCCCCGATCAATAATGCCATATCTGGCTCAAAAGAGGTGGTATCGCTGGGTGCAAGCTAATTCTGATCTTGCTAATATTGCGGTTAAGCTTCTTTGGAGAAATGTGTACTTCAAAGACGTAGCAAAGAATTTTGATCCCCAAAAAAGCTCTGTAAGGATTCCAGAACCGGATTCTTTCTCTGAAGAATCCAACTATTCCAATCTTCTTGGCTTTGCCATTCTAAACAAAATCGAAAAATGGTGTTCTCAAAATGGGTGTGAGTTTATCGTAGTAACAACCGGTTTCTTTGAAGAAGAGAATATGTCTATCTATGATCGGAAATTTTACGAATGGTACAAGGGGGCATCTGATCAGGAGGAAAACTTTTTTGACAACTATGCTTGTGTTCAAGACAAAATTATTTCAAGTTTGGATGAATTAAAGATTCCCGGAGATTCGCATCCTGATGAAAAAGGAGCACAAATTATCGCCAACTGTACTTGGGAAAAACTTATTACTACATTCGAAGGAAACTAGCATAAATATCCATCCATGACTCTTACCCAGCTTTCATACATAGTAGCGGTTGATAAATACCGCCATTTCGCTACTGCAGCTCAGAAAATCTATATAACGCAGCCTACGCTAAGTATGCAAATCCAGAAGCTGGAAGATGAGTTAGGAATTTTGATATTTGATCGATCTAAAACCCCGGTAATTCCTACCCAGATTGGAGAAGAAATCATTGAGAAAGCGAAAATCATCCTTAGGGATGCTAAAGAAATCGAAGATGTAGCCGCTTTAAGAGGAGATGAGTTACAAGGTTCCTTTAAAGTAGGAATCATTCCAACGGTAGCTCCTTACCTCGTTCCTTTATTCCTTAAGAATTTTTCGGAGCAACATCCCAAGGTCGAACTTATTTTCCAGGAAATGCTTACTTCTGAGTTATTGGAGAATTTGCATGATGATCATATCGATGTGGGCATTATCGCTACCGCTACTGATCAACACCTTTTTGAGGAAGAGCTATTCCTGGAGCCTTTTCTTGGCTATATCTCCAACATGCACAAATTTGCTTCTAAGGATAAACTGGATTTAAAGGATCTGTATAAAGAAAATCTTTGGTTACTTAACGAGGGTCATTGTTTCAGAGATCAGGCGATCAAAATTTGCCGAAAAGATAATGAGCGGTTAAACAAAGGCAATATTCAGTTCCAAAGTGGGAACCTGGAAACATTAAAGCGATTGGTTGAACAGGATTTCGGCATTACTCTCATGCCTTACCTATCCATGGAAGATCACGATACCCGTTGTGCAAATGGTATTATCAAAGAGTTCAACGATCCAGTCCCTACTCGCAAAATTCGACTGGTTTACAGCAGGGAATTTTTAAAGAAGAACCTGATTAATGCCTTAGGTACCTCAATCAAAGATTCCATACCTGAATCACTCAAAGAGCATAAGGAAGAGCTGGTAGTTGAGTAATGAGAGGTGATACGCTCTCGCCCATCACCTCTCTCCTTTCATTTCGTCCTATTACTCGAGTCCTTTTAATTCATGATCTGCGTAATGATGCATGGCATCCCGCATGAATTTAGCCGTTCCTTTCGCATACTTATCATAGAACTCAGTGAATTTAGGATCGGAGATATACATATCACCCAGTCCTTTGAACACTTCTGCTGAGGTTTTATAAAACATCTCATTAGCCTGGTGTTGCCTTTTCATTAGAGCAACGACCTTTTCAGAATCTAGGGGACTTCCAATTAATGCCGATATTTCTTTGGCGATAGTTTCCATCTCCTGAGAAACTGCTTTAGTCCCTTCTGCTCCCATCGCTTTTATGTTATTCCATGATTCAGCCACGACCTCTTTGTCATAACTCTCTTCTACTTCTTTATGCATGGCCTCTACCTCTTCTTTAGAGAAACCATCATATAACTCTTCTATGTTCATTGTTGTATCCTCTTCCAGGTTATTTATGGTTTTGTCGATGGTTTGAATCAGAGTTTGAAGCCGGTCCGCTTGCTTCAACAATTGAATGCGCTGGAACCTGAGTGCTCTTAATTGATCAAAGTTTGGATCATCAAGCACAGGTTTGATTTCCTTTAGTGGAAATCCAAGCTCCTTGAAAAACAATATCTGTTGAAGTCGATGGAGCTCTTTCTCTCCATAATACCTATAGTTTGAATAGGCGCGTTTGGCTGGTTTTAACAACCCGATTTTATCGTAATGATGAAGGGTTCGAATGGTGATACCAGCCAGGTTTGCTAATCGACTTACTGAATACTTTTCCATGACAATGTTGTTTGTTCAACACCAAGATAGGGCCTAACGCAAGGTTAGAGTCAAGGAAATAATGAATATTCATTAAAGAATATTCAAGTAAGAAGTAAGCTATTGATCCAGATATTGAATAAAAGCATCGAAATAACGCTGAGCTACTACCCTTGCACCGGCCTCATTATAGTGTACATCGTCAGCCATATACTCATCGGTCCAGCTCGCGGCCATATTTACTACAATTACAGGTGATGAATCCGTGCTTTGTTGCTCCCCTACATTGACTATAGAAGCATTGAATTCATTAAAGAGCTCTGTCCGTTGGGAGTTCATAAAATCAGATCGGCCTGGAGCTATCTGCTCTAAAATAATAACCACACTATCATTTGCTGCCTGGAGCAGGTCGATAATTAAATTGATATTTGTTATCACATCTGCTACTGGATCTTCATTTAGCAAGTCATTCCCTCCAATTCCTAACAGAACGATATCTGGTTTGGGAGAAGCTTGCAGGATTCGAGTCATCGTTTCCAATACGTCTTCTGTTTGAAAGCCTCCTACTCCGGCGTGATCATCATCAAAAGTCTTTCCCTGGTAATCGGCATAATTTCCTTCATGATCGTCGTCATTATAAGGGCCTACCAAATCGAATTCTGTTTCCGAATCGATAAGAAGTTTCCAAAGTTCATAGCGATAACTTTCAAAATCAGGACGCGCTCCATCTATACGTGAATCACCTATGGGTAAAATTTGATTTTTGGAATTACTGGTATTGATTAGGGATTCTCCGTCGCACGAAGAAAATGCAATCAGAAGAACTAATAGAAGGCTCAATTGTCTCATGGGAATAGTTTAGTTGATGTTAAGTTATATCTATGAAACAACTGAGCAAAGAATTACCCTACTAAAAAACCTTTCTTATGTGCCGTGAACTGTCACCCTTGCTTTGTAGTTTTGCTTTTGGAACCTAATTTAGATGTCACTCTGAGCACCCAAATAAAAATTAAGGGATGGTTCAGTATTGCGAAGAGTATCAAACCTTAAACTATCTTTGTGTTAAGACTCCATTTGAGATCCCTCGCAATACCGTTCAAGCCATTTTTTACTTTCGGCGCTCAGGATGACAATAAGAACACATGCTCAAAATCAAAAAAGCAGGATACCATGGCATCATCCTCCCGGAAGTGGGAGTTGGATTAGACTATTCGGGCACCAAAGCCGAGCATATATTCATCTCTCATGCCCATGCCGATCATGTTCCTCAAAACAGGAAACTAAGTGTCTACGCTACTCCTCCTACTGCCAGCTTTATGAAACTGAGAGGATTTCGAGGAACCGTAACTCCCCTTCCTTTTGGTAAACCCCTTGAAACGGACAACGCCCGTGTCACTTTCTATCCAGCTGGTCATATTTTGGGTTCTGCGATGACTTTTGTTGAGAGCGATCAAGGCAATTTGCTGTACACAGGAGATTATCGAACCCCTCCATCCCCTGCTACCGAAGGCTTTGAACTACCTGACGCTGAGATCGACACCTTTATTACAGAAGCCACATTCAGCTTACCCATTTATAAATGGAAGCCAGAGGAAGAGCTGGCGAACCAGATTAGGAGTTTCGCCTCTGAAAACCTGGATCAGGGTATTACTCCCATTTTTACTGCTTATAACCTTGGGAAAGCTCAAGAGCTTATGTTCATTCTGAAAGAGCTTGATCACCCGATGCAAATCCATGGTGCCGGGTATAAACTTTGTTCTGTTTATGAAGAACATGGATTCTCACTAGGAGACTATGAGGCTTATGACCGGGAAAGCTGTAAAGGAAAGATATTGATTTGCCCAAGTTCAGCCCTCGGTACAGGTTTCGCAAGCAACGTGAAGAAAAAGAAAGTCGCATATTGTTCCGGATGGGCAGCCAATGAATCCCGACAAACACAGCTTACAGTAGATGAGCTCATTCCTATTTCTGATCACCTGGATTTCTTTGAACTGATTTCCCTTTGTGAACAATTGAACCCTAAAAAAGTACTCATTACCCATACTCCTAATCCCAGGGTAGTACAACATTACCTGGATGGGCTAGAAATTAATTCAGGGTTTCTGGATTTGGAGGCGGCGGATAATGAGTAAGCAATTTGTCATTTCGAAATTAAAAAGACCCACCCCTCAATCCCCTCCTTGGAAGGGGACGCTCTTCGATATAAACTTAAACTTATCTATTGAGTCTCCCCTCTTTAGAGGGGAACAAGGGGTGTGTAAGTAATGCAAAAAGCTAAAACCTTTCGAAGACTTGCCGAAATAGCTCAAACCATTGCCTTTACTCGTGGAAACAATGCCAAGATTAAACTGGGTGCAGAATACTTTAGCTCCCTTCAAAATGACGATGATTTAAGGCTTGCAGCCCGATACCTAAGCGAAGGAGCCTTCTCTTCAGTTTCGGGAAAACGAGCTTCTGTAGGACACCGAACCATTGCCAGTCTCGCTGCTGAGTTCTGCGAAATTGATTATGAACTGGTATTCAAACCAAGCCGAACAGCGACAGGGAGTTCCTCAGAAACAATTCAACGCCTATTTGAAAACATCCCTGAAGCCAGAGAAAAGTGGTCTAATACACAGCTTGGTCTACAGGAAGTGGATTCTATCTTCGAGCAGCTTTACATCACTTCAAAAAGGGAGTACAAGAACCAGATTCTCTGGGATGCATGGACTGAACTAACCCCACTTGAAGTCAAATACTTCTTAAGAATACTGGGGCAAGGATCCCTCCGCATAGGCTTTGAAACGAAGAGCGTAGAAAACGCCATTGCCAAGGCCTTCAATCAACCCTTGGAACAGGTTCGATATGCTCGAATGATTACAGGAAGTATTGAAGAAACCGCGCTAATGGCAAAAAATGATCGCCTGGATGACGCTACTTTTGAAATGTTTAGCCCCATTGCCTTCATGCTTGCCTCCCCTATTGAAAGCAGGGCAGTAGAAAACCTTTCTGACTATATCGCTGAGGAAAAATTCGATGGTATGCGATGCCAGGCTCATATCGCCAATGGTACCGTAAAATTATTCTCCAGGGATTTGAATGAAATAACAGGCTCATTCCCCGAGATTCTTGAGTTCTTTGAACAAAGAAATGTCCCCCCAGTAGTGTTAGATGGTGAAATCTGTGTGTTCAAAGAAGACACCATTTTGCCTTTTCAAATGCTTCAAAAACGAATGGGAGTTAAGAAGCCATCTGCTTCACTCCTAGAGGAATATCCTGTACTCTTTATCGCTTACGACATTCTCTATCTTGATGGGCAGCCTTTATTTGATGAAACTTTGGTTAGCAGAAGAAAGAAACTGGAGAACCTTTCAACTGAGTACGCCCTTCCACTTACCTCGCAAATGACCATTGGTGATGAAGACGATGTGGAAGAACTTTTTGAACGAGCGCTAAATCACGGGAATGAAGGGCTGATGCTTAAACGGAAAGATTCGACCTATGAATATGGTCAGAGAAAGAAATCCTGGCTGAAGGTGAAGAAGCCGAGCGGCTCTTTAGATACTGTAATGCTTTATGCACACGCAGGAAGCGGAAAACGAGGTGGCACCTATTCTGATTTTACCCTCGGCATTTCAGTAAAAGATGATGATCGATATGAGGAAGAATTCATTCCCATTGGAAAAGCCTATGGAGGGTACTCTGATGAAGAGCTGAAAAAGATGAATGCCCTCATTAAAGAAATTACGCTAGAGCGTTTTGGTCCTACGCTTTTATTAAAACCTCACTTAGTAATCGAGCTCGAATTCGAAGACATTCAAATCAATAAAAGAACCAAAGCAAAGTACACCTTACGCTTCCCAAGGTTCAAAGCCATACGGTGGGACCTCTCTCCTTCTGATGCGGATACCCTAAAAGAGGTGGAGCGTTTATATGAGGAAAAAATAAGTCAGGAAAGAGAACGACAAGGTAAAAACCCTTCATTTACCTTCTCCAGGGCATAATTTACATACCCTACACGTACCCTACATTTCTAATTCTTTGTAACAATTCGTTCTATTATCATCTTTGAATTAGCTTATCAATAAACACAGGGTAGTATGAACAGTCATTCAAAGTTTATCGCGCGAAGTATCGCGATCTTTTCTTTTTTGATGCTTTCCACCCCGCTACTAGCCCAGAATATTTCCATTCCTGGAATTACGGGCGTCGATTTCGACACTACGGGAGGAAGCTATACCATTTCTTTTTCCACGAACTTTAATGTTCACGGAATAGATATTACATCGTCTGGGTTAAGCCTAAGTTATAATGACGATGATGAAACTCTCTCTCTTTACGGAACAGCCTCCGCATCTTTTGACGGAGAAAGTATGGCAGTGGGTTTTGGAGATGCAGGTAGTCCCGGCCTGGTAATTACTAATGGAGCTCTTACTTCGGTTTCCTTAAGTATTACTACCGCCTTTACGTTACGCTCTCTTTCAATAACCCCGGATAATCTTGGATTTACCTGGACTTCGGGCTCAACTTCATTCAGTATCTACGGCGATTTAACCGCTACTGTAGGTTCTGATGATATAGATGCCAGTCTGGGAGATATTGGTGACCCTGGAATCGTAGTCGACAATGGAGATATCACCTCTATTAATATGTCTATATCCGCTGAGTTCTCTATCAATGGGTTAACTATTACTCCTACTGATTTATCTTTTGATTATGACGAAGCAAATAGCCAGTATGAAATTTATGGAGACATCACTGCCGGTTTTGATGGAAATACCATCGCAGGAAGTTTAGGTGATGCAGACACTCCTGGTTTTGTAATACAAAGTGGTGCATTAACCAGTTTAAATATCGGAGTAACAGCCGATTTCTCGCTCGAATCTCTAACTGTGAGTCCTGATGCTTTAACCTTTCAATGGGATTCCGGAAGCAATCATTTTGAAATCTTCGGCTCTGCTTCTATCTCATTCAGCGGTAACACTGCTGATATCGGACTGGGTGATGACAGCACACCAGGGCTGGTTATTGATTCAGGGAGTATAACTTCATTGAATATGTCGCTGACTACCGACTTCACCATTGACGGTCTGAGCATATCTCCGGATAACCTGACTCTGGCATACTCAAGTGCAGATGATGAATACCAGGCTTTTGGAGATATCGATGTTGATCTGGATGGAAATACAGTAAATGGGGCCTTAGGTGATGCTGGAAGCCCAGGCTTTGTTATTGACGGAGGCAACCTTACGAGCTTTAATATTGATGTAAGCGGAAACATTGACCTAAAAGGAATTTCCCTTACTTCTGACGGTCTTACCTTTGAATATGATGCTACTAGTGTCCATTTCGAAATGTATGGATCAGCAACTACCACCATTGACGGTAACTCTATTGATTTAGCATTAGGCGACTCAGACGACCCTGGAGTAATTGTTGATGGTGGTTCTTTAACTCATATCAACTTCGGTATTACTGCCGATTTTGATATGAAAGGCATTACCATCTCCCCTATTGACCTCACCTTAGAATATGATTCTGGGAATGACTACTATGAATTTTATGGTGATTTGACCGTAAAGTTTGATGGTGAAGAAGTAGATGCCAGTTTTGGAGATGCTGATGATCCGGGCATGGTATACGACAGCGGCAGTATCACTCATATCAACTTTGGTGTAACCGCCGACTTCTCGGTAAAAGGACTAACCGTTTCGCCTGACGCTTTCACCTTTGAGTACGACTCAGGTAATGACTATTTCGAGATGTATGGCTCTGTAGCGGTTAAATTTGACGGTGAAGAGATAGATGCAGGTATGGGAGACAGTAGTGATCCCGGACTGGTATTCGATAGTGGAAGCATTACTCATGTAAATTTCAGTCTTACTGCTGACTTTGAGATCAAGAGCCTCGCCATAATTCCTACTAATCTTACTTTTGAATATGATTCAGGAGACGATCATTTCGAGATGTACGGTGATCTTACCTTTAAAATTGGTAGTGATGAATTAACTGCCAATATGGGAGACGCAGATGATCCGGGACTAACTTATAAAAGTAACAGCATCCAACACGTAAACATCGGTGTAACTGCCGACTTTTCCCTGGAAGGACTAAAAATAAAAACCACTGACCTGGGTGCTGAATGGAATAGCGGATCGGACTACCATATCTATGGAGATGCTGATTTAAGTATCGATAGTGAGAATATTGATGTAGACTTTGGAACCTTCAGCGATCCTGGAATCGTGGTTCGAAATGGTAACCTTCACTCTTTCGAAGTTGACGTAAACAGCGACCTGAAACTGGGTAACCTTGAAGTAGAGACTAAAGACCTTGATATCAAATATTCCAGCAGCAAGTATGAAGTAACAGGTGAAATGGCAATTACCGAAGTGTTCTCTCTTTCTGTTACCCTTGGTGAAGGAAGCCAGGGAGGTCTGGAAATTGATGTAAGTGGTTCTGAGCCACGCTTCAAAGTAGAAGCCCTGGAAATTGATATCGAACATGCCAACCTTGGTGCGATTGACCTTAAGAAACTCGATCTCAAGTTTAACAGCAGTGGTATCGAAGAATCAGATGTTGCTGTGGTATTCCCTCAGGGATGGGAAATCGATGCTATCATGAAGTTCACGGGCAACCCTGCTAAGCTGAACAGCATTGAAATCGATTACCGTGCTGATAATATTGGCGAAGCCATTGAAATCTTCGAAGGAGTTCAACTAACCCTGTTAGGAGCTTCGGTAGACAACCTGACCAAGCCATCGGAACTCACCGTTACAGGTAGTATTGAGACCATTTATGGTGGTGGATTTACCCTGGCAGGAGAATCAGCCACGCTACTCCAAATGAGAGACGATGTAACCATCAAACCAAATTTCTTTGAAATTAATGGTGATGTAAATGTGGGAGCCTACCGATCAGGAACCGATTCATGGCATTCTCTAATCGGTAGCGGTGATATCGATCTCTCTATTGGTACAACCGTCTACTATCTTCCATTTGGTGAATTAGCGTGCATAGAGCTTGAACTACAGGCAGGAGAACCCGTTTGTCTTACTACCGAATGGACAGGTGTAAAAGCCAGCGCAGACATCAAAATACCTGGTGATCCGCTTATTGAAGCAAAAGCAACCGTTACCCTGGATAGCCATCAAAATTTTGATGCCCTCATAGATCTTGAATTTATCGTACCTCATTGGGTTCCATTTATTGGTGGTAAGCACTATGGTAGTGTAGACGGTGCGGTTAGATATAAGCATGGCGATCTACACCATAGTTATGGAGCTGGCTGGGTTCGTATCAAAACCTTCTGGCACACCTACCATGTAGGTGCTGAGTACAACTTTGGCAGCAGAAAGGTATCCAAAATTGGTAGTGGTACGATTAGCAGCATTCAAAGGGAAATTAATGACGACCAGAATAAAGCAGTTGCAGATGGAACTGCTCCACAAATGGTTGTTCACACCTTTGACGTAACTGACCCTATGCCAAATACCATGCTCATCGAAATTGACTGGGCAGAAGCGTCTGATTCGGCATTAATCTCTGTAATCGGCCCTGGAGGAAATTACGAGCTAACTAAAGGTGTGGTTCTATCACAGAATGACAGTACTACAACCCCAACGCTTACTTATGAAGAGAATATGGACGTAGTGTACGGTGATACCTCTTCCATTTTCTTGTATACTTCTCCTTCTGCATTCAACGAAGATTCGAGCATGGCCAAAGCCCAACTACTAGATGGCCGGTATCAATTAGTAATCTCTTTCTTTGATGAAGCAACTGCCATCGATTCGGTAACCTTTACCCCATTGTGGCAGGCGCCAGATGTTTCCATTTCAGCAGAAAAAACGGACGACAACCGATTTGAGCTTGAGATTGATTACTGGAGTACCTTACCAGATTCGACCATTCTCTCATTCTATGTAGCCTCGTCTGCAGAAACAACGGATGGAAAATTAATCGATCATGTGTATGCAAGTAATTTTGATGAACTCGGTAATGGAACAGAAACCTATGAGTTAATCCCTGATTTCGTAACCGGAGCAGACACACTCTATTTCTACGGGATTATTGAGGATGGAGAAAATCCACCAGTGAAAACTGAGGTTACTCAAGGCTTTCCATATCAACCCGATATCATTGGACAGCTGGTATTCCCGGCAGGAGCAGATTCATTGAAAGACGGTCAACGCGTATTTATTGATGAAGACGTTGATGGCAGTTTTGATGTGGAATCTACCGGTGGCCTGGAATTATTTGCCATTACTGATTCCAGTGGCTTCTTCGCAATAAGCGGATTGACTTCTGGGGAAGAATATGAATTACGAATCGTATTGCCCCAGGGGTATCGAATCGTTGGTGAAGCCGATCGTTTCGGTTCTGAAATCATACAGTTTGATGGAACTCCTCAAACTCTTGTAATAACTATGGAAGCTTATACTGAGGAGGACTAATCATGAAGTTTCTGAAATATATTTTATCGACTCTTTTACTTTGTTTCCTGGCTGTTTCAACAAATGCACAGGACTTACTCGAATCTGAGCAGCCTGAGGCTGTGGAACATGCCCTATATGGGTGGTCTTCCGCTCTGCTAGGAGATTGGGCCATGGTAGGTGCTCCTCAAAAGGATATTGGCAACTACCAGTCTACCGGTTCGGTGTTATTCTATCAAAAAATCAATGACGAGTGGAACATTGCTCTTGAAGCCTCTCCCCTTGGCCTGACTGATTTCATCAATTTCGGTGCAAGCGTTAGTCTTGGATATGGTGAAGCTCTTATCGGAGCTACCGGAGATCATCAAGGAGGTATCCATTCAGGAGCAGTGTATGTGTATGCATACAATGACACCACATGGGCTCAAGCTCAAAAACTAAAGGCATCCGATATACAAGCGGGTTCAAGATTCGGAGTGTCTGTAGATCTCAATGAATCAATTGCTGTTATCGGAGCAAACCAGGCCACAGGTCTTGAAGCTAAAACAGGTGCCGTTTATATATTCGAGAAATCGGATGATACCTGGACTCAAACCACTAAACTTATGGCTGAGGATGGTTCGTCACATGATTCTTTTGGGCATTCTGTAACTCTGATTACTGAATCCATTATTGCGGTTGGAGCTTACAACGCTGATGGCGCCACAGAAAGAACCGGAGTGGTGTATATCTTCGAAAAGGAAGATGATGAATGGGAACAAACAGCCAAACTCTATGACGTGGTTGGTGCTTCAAGTGACCTGTTCGGTTATAGTCTAACAGCTTCAGAAGTAAATCTGGAAAAAAGCTCTGCACTTAACGATTTCGGTGGATTCCTTTATGTTGGTGCTCCGGGCACTATCAACGAAAACGGAAAAACGGGTTCAGTTTATCTCTATGAGAAATCAGGAGAAGGAATCTGGGAGTTGAACGAAGAGTTAATCGAAGCAAGCAGTGAGCATAACGACCATTTCGGGATCTCAGTTGCTGCTAATGATTATGGTGGATTTTATGTAGGAGCAAGCCGTTCTTCGCAAAGCACGGTTAGTAAAACCGGAACGGTATATCAGTATCAAATATGGCCATTCTTTGATGAAACCCCTGATTCAGAAGTAAATATCATTACAATCAACGAATCCGGAGAGTTTGACAATTTTGGCTATCAGGTGGCTGCCGATGAACTCACCTTATTGGTTTCTTCTCCTCATGCCGATGTAGAGGGTGCAACCAATTCAGGTTCGGTCTACTTCTTTGATTACCAGTTCGTTTCCAATGAAGAAACTCCTGGTGAAGAAATCATCGAGTATAAGCTCGAGCAAAACTACCCAAATCCTTTCAATCCCACTACAAACATCAACTACCAGGTTAAGGATGCCGGGTTGGTACGACTGACTGTGTTCAATCTTTTGGGTCAGGCAGTACAAGTATTGGTAAATGAACAACAAGCTACAGGTTCATATACCGCTACCTTCAACGCCTCGTCCCTTGCATCGGGCTTCTACTTTTACACGTTGGAGGTAAACAACTTCTCCAGCACTAAAAAGATGATGCTTATCAAATAGAATTAGGAATATGGGAATTAGGAATAAGAACTGTGTCGTTCTCTATTCCTAATTCCCTATTTCACTATTCCTAATTATTTAAAATACTGCACTATTTTTAGTCTACATGCCTAAGTAGTTGAAAAAAAATTCACTACACTTGCAAAAAACCCAGGTAGACTATGCTAAAACTCTTCTCTAGATGCAGTTCACTATTTCTTCTTGTCTGCATTATCCAATACACTCCTTCGAGTAATCTTTTTGCTCAATCATTTACCATAAGCGGTATATCCGGTATTAGTTTTGATACAACCGGGGGTGATTTTTCGATTGCTTTCACTGACGATTTCACCGCTTTCGGGGTTACCATAAGCCCACAATCACTCACCTTCTCCTATGACGATTCCGAAAGTTTATTTGAGCTGGATGGAACTGTGGAAACCTCATTTGATGGAGAGACTATTGATGCCACACTTGACCTTGATGTCTCTGGTGAATCCCTGGAATCTATTGTTCTTTCTGTATCTACAGAGTTCAGTATGAAATCACTCACCGTGACACCGACCGATCTTGGCTTTGAATGGACTGGTGGCACTACCTTTGGAATATTCGGAGACGCAGATATCTCCCTTGATGATGAGGATGTATCTATCTCGATGGGTGATTCCGATGATCCGGGGATTCTAATCGAAGATGGTACCATTACCCAGTTTTCGATGTCTATCACTGCTGATTTCGACTTAAAAGCGGTTACTGTCTCTCCTTCTGATTTAACTTTTGAATACGATTCATCAGAAGATTACATCGAAATGTACGGAGATGTAAGCATCACCTTCGATGATGAAGAAATGGATGTAAGTATGGGAGATTCGGACGACCCAGGACTTATTTACGAAAGTGGGAGCATCACCCATATCAACTTCGGAGTTACCGCCGATTTTGAGATTGAATCATTAACCATCTCCCCTACCGGACTAACTTTTGAGTACGATACCTCAGAAGATTACTTCGAAATGTATGGGGACATCGAGTTTAAAATTGGAGATGACGATGTAGTTGCTACCCTTGGAGATTCAGATGATCCTGGGTTAGTTATCGAAGATGGAGCGATCACTCAAATAAATATTGGTATTACTGAAGACTTTACAGTTTCAGGTTTAAGCGTAAAAACGGAAGATTTGGGTGTTGAATGGAAAAGCGGAAGCAGCAAGTTTGATATGTACGGTGATGCTGGCTTAAGTGTAGATAATGAAACCATAGATGTCGATTTTGGGACTTCTGATGATCCTGGATTAGTCATAAAGAATGGCGAATTACACTCCTTTGAAGTAGATGTGAACAGTGATCTAACCCTTGGAAACCTGGAAGTAGAGACTAAAGATCTCGTTATTGCTTATTCAAGTGATATCTTTGAGGTAACCGGTGAAATGGAAATCACTGAAGTATTCTCCCTTTCAGTGACCCTGGGGAGCGATGATGCCCCTGGCCTTGAAATCGACGTAAGTGGAAGTGAGCCCTCTTTTAAAGTGGAAGATTTAACCATCGAAATCGAGAATGCCGATTTAGGTACCATGGATCTTAAGAATTTTGTCCTCGCTTTCGATGAAGATGGAATCACTGAATCTGAAGTAGATGTGGTCTTTGCTTCCGGTACAGAAATTGATGCAGTACTCAAGTTCACCGGAGATCCTGCTACTCTCGATGAAATTTCCATTACCTATACAGCCGATAATCTGGAAGAAGCACTTGAGCTTTTTGAAGGTGTTCAGATTGCCGAAATGAGTGGAACCGTTGGAAACCTGACCAATACTTCTAATCTGTTTGTAGATGCAGATATAACTACCATTTACGGAGGAGGGTTTACCTTATCGGGTGAGTCGGCAACACTCATAGAAATGTATGATGCGGTGACCATCGACCAGTATGAATTTGATATGAGCGGGGATGTGAATGTGGGTGCCTATCAAGATGGAGATGACTGGAAGGCCTTACTGGGAGACGGAAGTTTTGAACTGGATGTGATTTTCCAGGATTATTCAGAAGAAGTGGATATTACTGATGAGGTCTATGAACTCTGGGAAGATGCAGGGCTTAGTGATGAGTTTATCGAAGACTTAATAGATGCTGGCGCTTTACAAACCACAGTTACATATAATTATTCCGCTTCTGTCCTTGCAGAGATAGATGTCAGTATTCCCTCTGACCCTTTGGTAGAGTTAGATGCTTCAGTGTATGTAAACTCCAATAAAGATTTTGATGCACTGATTGATGTGACTTTTTACGTCCCTAGCTCTATTCCATTTATAGGTGGGGATAAATTAGGAAGCGTAGACGGAGCCATTCGATATAAATACGATGACCTTTCTGACAGCTATGCCGCGGGATGGACGCACATCACCGTACTTTGGACCAAGTATTACCTGGGAGCGAAATACAAATTTAAAAATCAGAGTGTAAGCACCTTCTCTGGAAAAAGTAACATCAGTGATATTGAAGACGATATCGAAGAGGATGAGAGTGAAAAGGCGCTCACTGATCATTCACCTTATATCGTCAGCTCTCATACCTTTGAAGTATACGATGACCCTGTAGCCCCAAATTATCTGCAATTTATTGCAGATTGGGGCTCAGAAATTGACAGTGTATTAGTTACCGTTGTAGGGCCTGAAGGGATTCATGAGCTATCCCGAGCCATTATGGTTTCTAAAGATGACTCCACCGGCCTTCCTAACTTTGACTATGAAGAGAATATGGACTGGGTAACGAATGACACCGGAGCCGTATTTATCATTCATTCACCTTCGGCCATGAGTGAAGAGGAAATTGGTCATACCAGGTTAGTAGATGGGCGTTACCAGGTACTTATTTCCCTTCCTAGAGAGCAAGCTCCAGACTCAGTATCTCTTGATGTGAGTGAGATTTATCAATCTCCAATCATTGATCTTGAGGTATCAAGCAATGGAAGTTCCTATGAATTAACGGCTGACTATTGGAGTAATTTGCCTGATTCCACCCACATCACCTTTTATGCAAATGGAGCACGTATCTATCAATTAGCAAGTATTCTTACCCATGTTGAAGCTCAGAATTTTGATGAAGACGGATATGGAACCGAATCCATCACCGTTTCCCCGGATCTACTTTCTACTGCGGATTCTCTGTATTTCTATGCGGTAATCGATGATGGAATTAATCCTCCTGAAAGAACATTTCCAACTACTGGATTTGCATTTGCTCCCGATGTATATGGGACTGTTACATTTCCAGAGGATTCAGATTCTCTTAAATCGGGCCTTAGGGTGTTCCTGGATGAAGACAAGGATGGCAGCTTCGATGTGGAGTCCACTGGAGGCCTTGAGTACTTTGCTGTAACTGGTACCGACGGACAGTTCTCCATCCACAATGTAGAAGAGGGTGAGTATGAACTCCGCATTGTACTCCCTCCCGGATACCGCTTTGTAGGAGGAACAGATCGTAAATCTCATACCCTGATAGATTTCACAGGAGAATCCATTGAATTAGACTTAGAAATTGAAGCCTATACGGAGGTAGACTAATGAAATCATTTAATACATCACTTTTACTATTCCTTTTCTCAGCTCTATCTGTATCAGGATTGGCTCAGGATCAAATCACCTCCCAACAACCTAAAGCTGTAGAAAATCAACTATTCGGTTTTTCGATTTCAATATCAGATTACCGGGCTGTAGCCACTGCTCCGCAGAAAGATATTGGTGATAGTAAAGCTAAGGGAGTGGCTTTCTTTTACCAACGAATTGAAAACGAATGGGTCATTACTCAGGAAGTCACTCCAACAGGAGTCCCCTCTTCTTCTAATTTTGGTATCAGTTCCAGGATTAGTGGTGACGCTGCCTTTATTGGCTCTCTTGGAAGTGAAAATGGAATACTGATGCAGGAAACCGTTTTTGCATATGAACACAATGATACTTCCTGGATAGAAACTCAATCGCTGAGACCAAATGATGCCAAAATAGGAAGTCGATTTGGGACTGCACTAGATATGGATCGCTCTATTAACTTATCAGTTATCGGAGCTTATCAGGCAGAAGGAAATGCCTCAAAATCCGGAGCAGCTTATATCTTTGAGTATAATGACAGTGAATGGATTGAAACAGCCAAATTGGTTGCAGATGATGGAGAAGCCAATGATTTTTTTGGTCACTCAGTATTAATATTAAACGAAGATTTGGTCGCTGTTGGGGCCTATAACGCAACCGGGGCCTCCGAAAGAAGTGGAGCCGTTTACATATTTCGGAAAGACGAAGAAGGCAGCTGGAGCCAAATGGCAAAGCTCTTCGATCCTAATGGCACATCAAGTGATCTATTTGGGTATAGCCTGGCAACGCAAGTGGATGTATATGTACTTGTTAAGGATGGCTTACATGACTTTAGTAGTACTCTATTTATTGGAGCACCTGGAGCAAACAACTCAGAAGGAGTTCAAACGGGATCGGTATACTTCTATAATAAAGTAGAAGATCAATGGCTTATGTCTGCTGAATTCTTTGATGAGACTACGAGTGCAAATGACCATTTTGGAATCACCATTGCTCAAAGTACGGTAGCAGGTTTGCTGGTTGGTGCTAATAGAACGGGGCTTGAAAACGAAGGAAAAATCCATCACTATGGAATTTATCAAACGGAAGTGATTCCAAATGATTTTGAAGTCTTTAACTTTCCTGGAAATAGTGACGACACTGAATATTATGGCAGTAGAGTAGCAACAAATCAAAATGCTGATCTATTAGTCTCATCACCATATACTTCTGTTGATGGATTAGAAAATGCTGGTCATGTTGAATTTTACGCCTATGAGCTTTCTTCTATAGAAGAACCATTGGGAGAAATCATAGAGTATAAGCTTGAGCAAAACTACCCGAATCCATTTAATCCGACCACAACTATTAATTACCAGGTAAGGGATGCAGGTAATGTAACATTGACTATTTATAATCTGCTTGGACAAGAAATCCAGGTGTTAGTAAATGAATACAAAGTCAACGGGACGTACAAAGCTACTTTTAATGCCTCGGCTCTAGCATCAGGGTTCTACTTCTATACCCTCGAAGTAAACGACTTCACCAGCACTAAAAAAATGATGCTTATTAAATAAAATTAGGAATATGGGAATTAGGAATAGAAACTTTAAGTTTTCGCTATTCCTAATTCCACTATTAAACTATTCCTAATTAATTATGAGTAGCTGGACCCTAAAATCCACCCCTCCCCACGATTGGTTTCTTTGCCTGGACGTCCAATCTTATTTCGATCATGAACACAACCCGGAAACCATTTTTGAAGAAGGCTTTACCCGCCCTATTCCCATTGGTGATCGGGATGTAATTATTACTTCTTTCTTTAATGGTGACCCAGATCAACCTGAATTCAACATTGAGTCGAAAGAATCTCTTACTAAAGAGGAGATTGAGATTGCGAATATAAGTCTGGCTAAAATCTTTGGGACAGAAATGGATGTTCGTCCGTTATATGACCAGGCTGCTAACGACCCTCTTTTAGGAGACAAGCTTGGAAACCTATACGGATTAAAGCGAATGACTCGTGCTAATCTGTTTGAAGACATTCAAAACCGGATTGTGGAAATGCAGATGAACCACAAGCCGACCGCCAAGAAAATGATGTATCGAATCCGTGAGAGCTATGGTTCTGCTATTGAACATCAAGGAGGAACATTGCCTGCTTGGCCACGAGCTCATCAGCTTATGAAAGCTGATCCGGCTAATATCCGAAAGCTAGGACCGACGCTGAGAAAAGGTCAATACCTGGTTGAACTGGCTACTAATATTGTTGGTGGAGTTACCGATATGGATCACATCTCAAACACTGATCCTGATACGGCATATGAAGAATTTTGTGCAATCAAAGGAATTGGACCTACTGCTGCCCAGGATTTAGTTATGATGCGTGCTCGTACCGATGCCTCCTTCCCTTCCAACTTTCAGAAAGGTGAAGAAAAAGGCTTGAGAAGGTGGATCATTTGGAGCTATGGAGGAGATCCTAACAACACGACCGAAGAAGAATTCCAGGAGTACATTAAGAACTGGAAAGGTTATGAGAGCTCTGCTCTCGAGTTCCTATATGTGAATTGGATTTTGACTGAGAAGGAAAAGCGAGCTCAACAGAAGAACGCGAAGTAAATCGTCATCTTCTGTTGTCATTCTGATGTCATTCTGAGGCTAATGCCGAAGAATCTAAGCATCTTCATAAAAAGTATGATCCTTCGCAAGTATGCTCAGGATGACCTTTAAAGCATTAAAGCAAGATTAAAGAACACGGATTTAAGAAGGAAGAATGAATATGTAGATACCCTTCTTCCTTCTATATCCTTCAATGAATACCTGCTCGCGGTAGGCAGGTTCTTACTTCTTAAGCTTGTTCAGGCTTTAGCTTCACCTTTAAGAACATATATCCGAGTAATCCACTAAGCAGTGATCCTACGAAAATCCCAACTTTTGAATACTCGATAAAAGTAGGGTCGGTAAAGGCCAGCCCGCCTATGAAGAGCGACATAGTAAAACCAATACCGGTTAAACAGGCGATTCCATAGAATACTGTCCATACCTGCTTTGATTCAGGCAGTTGAATAATCCCAAGTTTGCTCGAAACCCAAACTGAAAGCATGATTCCGATTTGCTTACCAAGAAAGAGCCCAAATAGAATACCTAGTGTTAATGAAGATGAGAACGCAGCTACTGCCTGATCAGCTGACAAGGCTACACCAGCATTAGCAAAAGCAAATACAGGCATAATGAAATAGGCTACCCATGGATGAAGCTTATGCTCTAGCTTGTGTAAGGGGCTTTCAAGCTCTTCGACATTATCTTCAATATGATGCATAGCCGTTTGGCTATCCTCCTTCCCTTCTGACTTCTGCGCCTCTCTCAACATGCTTATTCCTTCTTCGATATTATCAAGAAGTTCCCCCTTGTTTCTTGGAGAGGTAGCTGGAATTAAGAATCCTAATAGTACACCGGCTATAGTTGCATGTATTCCTGACTTGAGCACAGCAACCCAAAGAACTAATCCGAAAAACAGGTATAGCAGCATATTTCGAATGTTAGACAGATTCATGATCAACAGTACAACAAAAGTAACTCCAGCTACAGCTAAAGCTGTTACAGAAATCTTGCTAGTGTAAAACAGAGCAATTACCAGCACTGCAATCAAATCATCAACAACCGCTACTGCTGTAAGAAATACTTTCGCCCAAACCGGCACTCTGCTTCCTAATAAGGCAAGCACCCCAATCGCGAACGCAATATCTGTTGCAATAGCAATAGCCCAACCATCCAGGTATTCAGTACCCATATTAAAACCAAAGAAAATCAGACCCGGAATTAAAGCTCCACCAAAAGCGGCAATAACAGGAAGCAATGCTTTCTGCATCGTTGAAAGCTCACCGAACTTAATTTCCCGCTTGATTTCAAGACCAATGAGCAAAAAGAAAATGGCCATCAACCCATCATTGATCCAAAGAATAAGTGGTTTGGAAATATTTGCCCCGTCAAATCCAACGGTAAGTTTCTGTTGGAATAATTGAATGTACCAGTCGGATAAAGGGGAATTAGCAACAATAAGTGCTAATACTGCTGAGATCATTAATAAAATACCCGAGAAAGACTCCGCCCGGATAAACTCCATTACAGGAGAAAGTGGTTTTGTTGAAGATTGGTTTGCCATAGTTGGTTTGAGTTAGTTTTTTGGATTGAGGCAGCAGGAAGCTACAGTAGAGATGGGAATAGAACTACCGTTCCTCAAAATGATGCTGGGGACAACCAACTACGATAGGTTGAACTGCCTTTTTTAGGCTTTGTGTCCACCTCGAAAGATATAATGTGATATGTAATGATTGCTTGAGCATACTATATAAACCGACCTATCAACCAACTTTGTTATCTAAATCGTTCTCAATCTGCGCCAAAAGTTTCCGCTAATTGTTTGCGGTACAAATAGATTTTCCAAATCATGTAAGTGATGGTAAGTGGAATAACTACAAATCCCATTCCCTGCTCTATTATATCTACCCCTGGTGATTCCAGTGACTTCATCACCAGGTAAGTCATATAAGTTGCATAATAGAACAGAAAGATCGTGCCGTCCATCCTGGTCAGGTTAAATCCAGCTATGAAGATTGGAATACAAACAATGGACACCGCAACCATAAATGGCAGATCCAGGTTAATTGCTTCTGTTGAAACAGTGAGTACACTTGGTGCAATGATTAAGGTAAGGCCGAGCGTAAGCAACACATTATACAAGTTGCTCCCCAGTACATTTGCCACGGCAATATCAGCATTTCCTTTTCGAGCTGAAGCTAATGAGGTAGCAACTTCCGGTAATGAAGTTCCTATAGAAACAATAGTCAAACCAATTACTAATTCTGAAATACCTAATAGAGTGGCAATCTTCACTGCACTATCTACCATCCAATTTGAACCTAGCACGATGAGCGTTAAACCAATTAACAAAAGACCGCCGTTTTTGATATAGAACCATGATCCCTGTTCTAGTTCATCTATGGATTTCTCATACTGAAATACTTCCTCCACATTATCCTCTTCTTTCCCTTTTCTAATCTGGAAATACGTAAAGATGGAGTACGCAATGAAACCTCCCAGGAGAATGATTCCGTCAAGAGTAGTGAGCTGGCCATCCCAAGCCAGGAAAAAGAGCACCACACTAACTCCAATTACAATGGGAACGTCGATTCGAATAACGCGAAGGGTGATATTGAGGGTAGCAATTACCGAGGTAATCCCCAGAATCAATAGAATGTTAGCAATGTTGCTTCCAATGATATTTCCCAATACCAAATCAGCACTACCACTTGCCGCGGCCTTGATGCTAATGGCTAATTCAGGAGCTCCTGTTGCAAAGGCCACTACAGTTAAACCCATAATGAGTGGTGAGACTCCCCATTTGAGTCCAAAGTGATCCACAGCCTTTAAAAAAAGTTCTGCCCCCGCGATTAACGCTATAAGTCCTAGGATGAATAGTAAAATCGTCATATCCCTAAAGATGCGGATTTTTCCGATGAGAGGTGTGCGGAATTTTTTAAATGATTTCACTTTAGTATCATCTACCCGCCAACTAATAAATCGGGATATGCGACATCTACTTCTGCTCTGTGTTCTTCTATTGAATGTTCAACTAGCTACGGCCTACCAATCCAATGAAGTTTCAATCATTCCGAAACCTGTACTCATGGAAACAGGAGAAGGAATATTTACTATAGAAGACGATATCGCCATTTTTTATTCTAATCCCTCTCTTAAACATATAGCTCATCAGTTAAACGATCTTTTATTTGTCACCAACTGGAAAGGCTATGAGGTTATTTCTGGTACCGATCATACCGACAAAGGAATCTACCTGTCTATAGTTGATGATGAGGAAGCCCACGACGAAGGATACCAGCTTGAGGTAACCGAAGAAAAAGTGACGATTGAAGCTTCTGCTGCAGCTGGAATTTTCTACGGGATGCAGACACTGAGACAACTTCTTCCTGAACAAATTGAGCATACCGATCCTTCACTAATCACCAGAGATATAGTTTGGAACATACCTGAAGTTGAAATCAAAGACTTTCCCCGTTTTGAGTATCGAGGTATGCATCTAGATGTAGCTCGCCATTTCTTTCCGGTTGAGTTTGTGAAGAGATATATAGATCTGATAGCCATGTACAAATACAATCGCTTTCACTGGCATTTGACTGAAGACCAGGGCTGGCGAATTGAAATCA
The DNA here is from genome assembly GCA_965242845.1 of Balneolaceae bacterium. Lineage (GTDB taxonomy): Bacteria > Bacteroidota > Rhodothermia > Balneolales > Balneolaceae > RHLJ01. Next base: position 1,254,681 of record CBDETC010000003.1, on the reverse strand, counting down.
AGCAATATCCCCTTCTCACTGAAATCGGAGGCTGGCGTGACTCCACTCTTATCGGGAATTACGGAACCGGGAAATACGATGGAATCCGGTATGGTGGGTATTACACCCAGGATGAAATCCGCGAAATCGTAGCTTATGCTGAAGAACGCTTTATCACCGTAATACCTGAAATAGAATTGCCTGGTCATTCCACCGCTGCTATTGCTGCATATCCAGAGCTTGGTTGTTTTAACCAGGATATTGATGTGGCCACTACCTGGGGCGTATTTGAAGATATTTACTGCCCTAAAGAAGAAACTTTTGAGTTCCTTGAAAATGTACTCGATGAAGTGATTGAGCTATTCCCAAGTACTTATATCCATATTGGCGGGGATGAAGCTCCTAAAAAACAATGGGAAGAAAGTGAAGTGGCCCAGGAAGTAATACGAAGAGAAGGACTGGCTGATGAGCATGAGCTCCAAAGTTACTTTATCACTCGTATAGAACGTTACCTGAATAGCAAAGGAAGACAAATCATTGGCTGGGATGAAATCCTTGAAGGTGGACTTGCCCCAAGAGCTACTGTAATGAGCTGGCGAGGGGAACAGGGCGGAATAGAGGCAGCCAAGATGGGTCACAATGTGATCATGACACCTAATGGCTCGAATTATTTTGATCATTACCAGGCTGATAATGCTACCGAACCCATCGCCATTGGTGGCTTTACTACTTTGGAAGATGTATATGGTTATGAACCTGTACCGGCTGAACTAAGCGAAGAAGAATCTAAGTATGTACTTGGTTCGCAGGGCAACGTATGGACAGAATACATGCATTCCGGAGCTAAAGTGGAATACATGGCTTTTCCCAGAGTGATTGGACTGTCTGAAGTGCTCTGGACCCCAAAAACTGACAAAGAGTGGGAGCACTTCCTGGAGCGACTGCAGTCTCATTTCTTGAGAATGGATTACCTGGATGTGAATGCTGCTCAGCATTATCGGGATTAGAGGTTACTCGTCCAGGATTATTGGTACTCCTAAATTAATAGGTCATGCTGAACCTGTCCGCCGTATAAGACTTTGGAAGGCGGGCTTGTTTCAGCATCTTAAGCCCTGACAAAAGATCCCGAAACAAGTTCGGGATGACTATAGCACTTATTTGACTAATTCAACTGATTACTAATTACGATTACGCAGTAAGGTTAAGAAATTGGTTAATCTCATCTTCCTCTTTCTTTTAAAGTGAAATAATGTCTATTTTTTCGCGGTTAGGTATGATTTTGTAACACAAACATCATCAGTATAAGTATGTCAACTATTCGAAATCTAACCTCTATTCTATTCATCGCTGTATCTATTTCTTTCTCAGCGTGTAATGTAAACGACAGTAACGACGATGAAGAAAGCATCTCGTTATTCGACCTCAACAAAGAAATTGTAGAATTTAATGTAACCAGCACAGCAACCGGTCTGGGCAGTGTATTCACCAATATGCAAGCCGACAGTACCACACGCGTACAAATAAGTCAGGCTTATGTAAGCGAGAGTACCTTTTTCCCGGATGAATCAGGCTACTTCTTCATCGAAACTCTGGATAGTGCGTATGTTATCGCCCATTTGAACGAGAGCCTCATCGGAACTATAAGATACTTTGCTCAGGATTTGAACGGGAAATTCCACGTACAGGAAATCATCAACACCGTAAATACTTCCGGATCCGGTTTTGTAGAATATTTCTTTACCAATCCTGCCTCAGGAAACGGAGAGGACAAGCTATCATATGTAACCTCTCTCCCTCCTACCGACTGGTTCATAGGCGCCGGTTTCTATTACACAGATGAAACCCAGAACACTATGTACACCATTGACGAAGCCAATGAAATCGTTGTGCAGGATTTGGTTGAGACCAATGCAAGAGGCTTTGCTGAAGTGTTCAGTACCATCTATACCGACGAGCAAGACCGAGTTGCATTCAGTCAGGCTTTTGTAGATGACATTACCTTTTTTGAAGACCAGTCCGGTTATTTCTTCATCGTTAACTTTGAAGGAGTAGTCATTGCCCATGGAAGCCAAGAAGAACTGGAAGGAGTGGACAACTGGGATTTACAAGATTCACAGGGCTCTTACATCGTTCGTGATATGTCTTCTATTGCTCAAAGCAGTGCTGCAAGCGGATTCTATGAATACTATTGGCCGAATCCAGCTACCGGTGAAGACGAACAGAAAAAATCTTTCGTTATGACCATTCCTGGTACCGAGTATTTTATCGCAGCAGGAGTTTATGAAGGAGACAGATAGATAAATTTAGGTGGAAAGCCCCATAAAACTATGGGGCTCAAACCGTTTATAATTTCTCTCTCAACTACTCATGAATACTATTTCGCATCTACTCTCCAATTTTTCTGATTCCAATAAATCCAGATCATTGTATTTATTTTTGATTATCCTCTATAGGTATTAATCAAATGAATTTTCCTCTTGGGTAACTATAGCATTACCGATTTTCTTGCGGAAATGGATCGTGATAAAAACACTTTTGAACGGCTCTTTCCTGTCATCTATGACCAGATAAAAAGCCTGGCACATTCTCACCTACGACAAGAACACGCCGCAGTCACTTTTCAGGCAACTGAATTGGTTCACGAATTGTATCTAAAGCTAGTTGATCAAGAGAATATTTCTGCTAATAGTAAACGCCACTTCTACGGAATCGCATCTAACTGTATGCGACAAATTCTGGTTGATCATGCCCGAAAGAAAAAAGCAGATAAACGAGGTGGCGGGGTTTACACTATTACTTTGATTCCCGAAGAAATAGCTGTTGAACAACATGAGGATCATGTATTGGCTATTGATGAGCTTTTGAAGCAGCTTAACGAATTAGATAGCCGGGCTGCACAAATCGTTGAGATGAAATTTTTTGGGGGTATGAAAATTGCACAAATATCTGAGGTATTAGATATATCTGAAAAAACAGTAAAAAGAGACTGGAGTAAAGCTCGGCTTTGGATTTATAACGAACTCCAAAAAAAAGCTGAGATCTAGTCCCTTGTCTGACTTTTTTTTCGCATTAGAAGTATGAGTATAAATACCTGGAATATCCTTTCTGAAGTTTTAGAAACTCCACAAGAAGGCCGCTTAGATAAACTGAAACAGCTTTGTGGTGATCGTACCGACTTGCTGCATGAACTCACCAAAATCCTTACAGATTCTGAAGAAGTAGATATATGGTGGGAAACATCCAGCAGGCTAAATGCCTCCATCTTTGAAGAAGTATCGCAGGACCTATCTACCAGATTTCCAACAGAGGATACAATGTTAGGAACTCATCTTGGAAGCTATAAAGTTCTGGAACGAATTGGCTCTGGCGGAATGGGAACGGTATTTCTTGCAAAGCGTGATGACGGAGCCTTTGACCGGACAGTTGCTATAAAAGTGATGAACTTTAACATGAAAGTTAGTGAGGTACAAGATCGCTTTGATTCTGAGCAACGTACTCTGGCTTCTCTCAATTATCCAGGAATAGCCCAGCTATATGACGCTGCCTTATCTGATAGCAGTACTCCCTATTTTGTTATGGAGTATGTAGAAGGGGTACAATTGATTTACCATGCAATCAATAACAACCTTAGTAGTTACGAGCGTCTTGATTTGTTTATTAAAGTATGCGATGCCGTAGCTTATGCACATAAGAATCTGATCATTCATCGCGACCTCAAACCCTCAAATATTCTGGTCACTGAAGAAGGAGAAGCGAAAATATTAGACTTTGGTATATCAGCGCTGATCCAAAGCTTCGATAAAGACCAGGAATTTAATAGAGAAAAACCTGCACTAACTCTCGCCTATTCAGCTCCCGAACAATTTGAAGAGGAATCATTCGACACATCGGTTGATATCTATTCATTGGGGATTTTGCTTTATGAGTTGATTGAAGAATCCCACCCTTTCGCCTTAAAGGGACTAAAAAGAGACGAAGCCCAGGAACTTATCCGGACACAGGATATACCATTACTTGGTAATCAATCATTGGGAACTCTGGAATCGAAAGACCTTAATGCAGTCATTCAAAAAGCCACAGAGAAGAACCCAAATAATAGATATGGAAGTGTTGAGTCATTGATAGCTGATGTCCAAAGAATACTGGGTCATTTGCCTATCAATGCCAGAAAAACCAGCGCACGAGAACGTGGTATAAAGTTTTTTCGACGCAATCCCTTTGCTTTTACTGTAAGTGTATTATCAGCTATAGCACTTCTTGTTTTCGGGATTTTTTACAATATCCAGATCACTAAAGAACGAGATATAGCTCAAAACGAAGCGCAGAAAGCTACCGTAACAAAAGATTATCTCATCGACTTATTTAAGTCAGCAAATCCATTAAACAAACCGGGAGAGAAGCAAACTGTTGAAGACTTTCTAAATGTCAGCATAGGTACTTTAAGTGGGCTCGATAACCAGCCAGAAATAAAAGAAGAAGCGAGTTATACCCTGGCTCAGGTAGCCTTTCATTTGGGAGACTACAACCAATCTGAATCACTCTATGTAGAAACGCTGCGCCTGAACCGGTTTTTGAACGAAGAGATAACCTCAAAACAGGCGAATATCTTTAAATCACTGGCCAACATATATGAGCATAAAGGGAATTATCAAGTCGCTAAGGATTTGGCGGATTCTTCATTGATGCTGAACAGAATATTATTCAATGAATCTGATCCGAGGGTAGCAAGTTCCAAACTCTATTTAGCAGTTCCCATTGCACATTTAGGAAAACTGGATAGTGCTGAGACACTTATTGATCAGGCTGTAGCAGTTTTATTAAATCAAGAAAATGATGACTACCCCACACTAATAAATACACTCATAGTCAATGCCGATATTAACCGGGAACTTGGACACTATGACCGTTCGGCTCGAATTTTAGAACAAGGTATTCAACTCTCTGAACAACATGTAAATGGTGACCAGCTGTCGCTAGCAGGAATGTATAACAGCCTGGGTTTTTCATACAGAATGGCGGATAATTATCCCGAAGCAATTGAAGCATATAATCAAAGCCTGAGTATTATTGAATATCTGTATGGTAAAGCTCATCCAAACACCTTAAACGTACTTTTGAATCTGGCTACCTCCCATTACTTTAATGAAGATTTTGATCGTTCTGATGCTATCTACCAAGATCGAATTGAAAGAGCCATAGCAGAATATGGAGATGAGCATTGGAGAGTAGGACAAGCTTATACTGCACATGCAGGTTTTTTACGCAACATCGAAGCATTTGCTGAAAGTGTTACTAAATACGAACAAGCCGTAACTATTTATTCTAATTCTTTAGGTAATGAACACTTCTGGACGAATAGAGCTCGGCTCAATCTCTCTATTAGTACTTATTTAGATGGAGATACTGATGCCTTCTCAACATTTAATGATACGATCGAAACCATAAAACAAAATATTGAGCAAAGGCTCGCCTATTATAATTATACAAGCTTCGAACGCCTGATAGATAATCTTGAAAAGTTAAATTTGGAAGGCCATGCCGGGGTCATCTATGATTTCCTCTCCTGGCATGACGCTTCCTTCCCCCAATAGCGAACAGGGTTGCTTTCAACTATTTGATTAGTGTTAATCGCTTTATCACACTGAATTTATTATCCAGGGTAAGTTTATAGATATATACACCGGATGGGAGGTTTCCAGCATTAAAAAGCACACTATATTCTCCTGAACTTTGGATTTCGTTTTGTACTAGTATCCGCACCTTCCGGCCAAGCATATCAAAAACCTCCAGGTTAACTTTTCCTGAAGTCGGTAACTGATAACTGATATTGGTAGTAGGATTAAAGGGATTTGGATAATTTTGGGATAGCTGTACCTGACTGGCAATTTCAGTCTCAACAGAATTATTGGTAGAGGTAATATCAATACCCGGTTTTTCTGAGGGTGGATTATTTCTAAGATAGGGGAAGCTACTTCCTTCATCGATATTCCAAATACTCGTGAAATCCCAATTTTGGAATGTACTTTCTGTTTTCATTTCACTTGTTGTAATACCACCAGCGGCTATTCTGAATCCAACTACATCATCCTCTTCCCCAAAAAGCTCAGTATTCCAGTAATTATCCTTCACTTTGGTAACTGTAACTGCTGAATCAGAAGGAGTTTGAAAGGCGAAGCCAATAATACCACGATAAGTACCTATATCTTCATCTCTAAATGGAATTTCACCAAAGGCGTAATTGTATTTCACGCTTAATGGGTCCTGATTAGGATTCAATGTAGCCGAAATCCCATAACTGCCAATAATACCCCCTGTAGAAGTACTATCATTTATCTGAAACTCCACATAGTTGTTTTCTACGTTTCCGTAATTGTACACTCCAACAAGTCCGCCGAAAATGGAAGAGCCTTCTACTTCAACAATGGCATTTGATTCATAAATATTACCTTCCAGATTGGATCCCACAAGTCCCCCGGATATGGTAGGAATCTCCTGTAGGGAACCTTCGAAGGTAGTCCTGGAAATTGTCCCTAAATTCACAGAAACAAGCCCCCCACCCTGAAAGGCATCGAACACTGTCCCTTGTGCATATGAATCAGTAATTGAGCCTTCATTCCAGCCCGTTATCAAACCTAATGATCCATATTCGATACTCCCTTCTCTAACTTCCACATTTTCTATCACTCCTCCTGCTTCCACTCTACCTGCTACTATTCCCGAAAATCTGGGAGCATCTTCAATGAGGATATCAGGGTCGAATAGAATACTGTCCGGAAGCTCGTCAAATGGTATGTACTCGAAGTCGGCTCCATCGATTATTACATTTTTAACCGTACCTGTTAATGAGTAGAAAAGGCCGATGATCTTTCCCCTATTGTGAATATTCAGGTTGCTAATCGTATATCCTCCTCCATCATACACTCCAGAAAATGAAACTCGCTCACCTCTTAAATAGGTATCATTCTGATCGTAACCGATCGGTATCCAGCCTGTACCTGTCAACTCACCCAGGTCTATATCCGCAGTTTGTGTGAAGTACGAATCAGGAAAAAACCGTACGCTATCTAATTGTTCAAAAGTAGATATCTGATAAGGATCCATTTCAGTTCCTGAACCTCCAGCAAAGAAAGAACTATCTTGCGCTGTAGTATCCTGTTCCTGATCAAAATTAAAATCGATGTTCAGAATGATATTCAATGAAAACTGATCATCTGCCGTTGCCTGATTTCGTGAATAACTCCCAAATATCAGGTCTGTATTTGAGTCATTATTCAAGTCGATAGCTGTTACATCATTTCCTATATCCCTGCTATCACTTATCGCTGTAATTTCTGTGATGTTAAAAGCGGGATCAGGATTATCCAAATCAAGAGTTAGAGGAAGTGATTCATCGGTACCGAACAGAATTCGCAATCTGTTTTTATAGAACTGGGTAATTCCCGGATCAAGATCATGAATACCTCCCGAAAATACGATGTCATCAAAACCATCATTATTGAAATCGGCTACATCCAGGTATATCCCAAGATAATCTCCAATTAAGCCGTTCACCAATACTCCTTCCCCTTGCACAAAGCTAGTTGGAACTACATTTGATTCAAAGGTATCTACTCCTCCATATATGATATATACTGTACCTGCGATTCCCCCAGTTCTTGAAGCAGAAACAACCAAATCCATTACGCCATCTCCATTGAAATCTCCTGTGTCAAAGTCTTTTCCAAATCGTGTTTGTGATGGACTTATTGACCCAAAAATGGTGGTTCGTAAATCATTCGTGGAATTGATATTTAAATCGAGCGAGTCAGGGAGATTGGTAGAACCATAAATCATATGAATTCTGCCCTGAGACCAGGCATTTTCGGCTGCCATTAGTAGATCTTCAATACCATCCCCATTTAGATCCGCAAACATGGCCTCATTTCCCACACCTTCATTCGGATTTGAAGGGAAGATGACCATACCACTTTTCTGTGAAAGCGTATCGAGATCCACAGTTGAACTACCTTGTATCGCTTTACCATAAATCACATATCCGGCTCCAAAAGATTGATCGAATGATGTATTGGAGCGTGGTGCAGATACATACAGATCATTAAGCCCATCGTCATCAATATCCCCGATGGCATAAGCATCTCCTAACCGGGAACCGGCTTTCCCAAGATTACCGGGCTCTTTAGAGATTCTACCATATACCTTGAAGGCTTCATCATCAGTTAGCGCACCTAGTTGGTAAGACGGACTAAGCCATTCTTGTCTTCCATATACTACATACAACAATCCTTTTTCATCATCCCACTCAGGAATCCCGATAATTAAATCATCAATCCCGTCATTATTCAAATCACCTGAACCTGCCTCTGTTCCGAATTCAAAACTCGAAGGCGGATTTGCAGGATTAAAACCAAAAGATACCCTGTTTAGATTTTGTGCCGTAAGAGAATCCGATCCAAAAATTATGGTTACCCCCCTGGTATCGGAACCTCCTTCACCTACATTTTCCGAACTGGTATACACGACATCCTGAATGCCGTCGCCGTTAAAATCTCCGGAAGTTGCTTCGAGTCCAAAATCACTATTATTTGAACCTGCTATCGAGAAGTTCCCAGCTTCCTGGATAAGAGAATCTAATACGATCATTTGCTGTGCGTACACTGTGCTTGCAGCTAAAAGAAGAAAAAGAGATAAATAAATACGTTTCATTTTTGATAGATAGTTTGAGTTATCTATCAGTGCGTATTCTTTTCTGAAAGGGGGTCAGCCATTTCTAATAAACTTATTCATTCAAAAAAGCCCTCCATACAACTATGAAGGGCTCTGTTTTTAGGTCTATGGTTAGTCTCTCTTTTATTTCCTTTTATTCCACTTCCTCTTCTTTATTCTTATCCCGGAGCTTCTTGAGGGCATAAGCGCCACCAGCAGCGGCTAAGATGCCCAGGCCTCCATCGATTGGGGCTGCAGCTGGATTGTCAGGAAATCCTGGGAGGCCGGGTAGCCCCTGAGCCGGGCTGGTATCTGAGGTTAGTACTATAATTATTAAGGTGGCAAGAGTGATTAAAATCGTTTTCATAATGTCTTCGGTTTGGATGAAGAATTATAAATATTGACCAGGCTTATCCTGATTCAATATTCATAATTCATAATTCATAATTCTTAATTTCTAATTACTTGATTAGGGTCATTTTCCTGGTAAGCACCTTGTCTCCTATTACAAGGCGATAGATGTACATTCCCGAGGATAAATCACGGGCGTCAAAACGGACGTTGTACCTTCCCGGTTGTCGGCTTTCCCCATCTAGCAGGGTAGCTACTTTCCTGCCCAGTATATCAAATACTTCCAGTTGAATTTTGCTGGTGGTTGGCACTCCAAAACGGATCACAGAACTAGGATTGAACGGGTTTGGGTAGTTCTGAAACAGTTCTACGTCATTCGGGATACCAAGGTCGCCCTCAATGTCCGTTCCGATTCCCGGTCTTACTGTTAGGATGAATAACGGCTCAGGTTGAGAACCTCCTTTGCCCTGCGATCCATGTTCTTCTGGAATATTGAATGAGAACTTCCTCTCTTCTTTTAAATTGATGCTTTTCCCGGATTCCACCTCTTTGAGGATGAACGAGATTCCACCGGGCAGCTCTCCTTCCCAGTTCAAATCAAAAGCGCCGGTAACTGTAGCATCCAGGTAGAAAGGAATCTCTATCTCCTCATCCATAAAGCCTGGGAGGTTGTTAATCATCAAATGTTGATCGGCCACTTTAGAATAAAGCATCGCATATTTTTGAGCATAGGAACCCAGGTGATAGCCATCCAGGGGATCAATACCTACCGATGCCTTATCATTGAACATCAGGTAGCTTTCTGACTCTAGCCCTTCTTTGGCATGAGAAAGAGTAAATTTGAAACGATCTCTAGCTAGTTCTTTCGCTGATGTTTCTGCCGGAGCCGTTGCGCTGGCATCATCAAAATCAAATCGAAGACTGTCGTCTAAACCCGAAGTAATGCTTCGAACGAAGAAGGACTCATATGGATCTATAGCACCGGAGAAACTTAACTCATAGCGTTCTTCCGTTGCATTCCATTGATACACATAGCTATTGGCGTATTGATCTAATCTTCGAAGCGTGGCTGTCACCGAATCAATGGATAACCCATAGCCGAATGGATTCCCGATAAGGGCAAAACCTTCACTTCCCGAGGTAAACCCTGAACCATCTTTATCATGATTTTTAATTCGAATTGCAACTTCTTCATCAAAAGGATTACCGATGTTGGACAGCGTTTTCGGCCATCCACCATTTACCAAAGGGGTTCCCCCATCATTATCATCATCGGCAAAGATATAAGCCAAGATTCCGGTTCCTGCCTCCAAGGTGGTGGCATCTAAATCGGAAGTAATGGCTTCATAGACAGAGCTGTCCTGGTTGAAGGTGTATAAGGTGGCCGAAGCTCCCGGGGCATCAGAATTGACTGCACCTTGTGTCCAGATATTATCAAAGAGTTCTCCCAGGGTAGTCTGGAGTGGATTTGCTAATAAATGCCAACCATTCGAGCTATCCGCATCGCTAATTTCCGGTGCCGTTTCATTTACCAGCACCTGGATGGTAGAAGTGCTTTGTTTTGAGGCTGCAGCAAGCTTGAACACAATGTTCTCTACCCCTGGCGACTCACTATAATAGCGAAGAGAATCGGTATCAAGGTCTGCGAAGTCAATTCCGGTTCCATCTACTTCGGTTTCTACTCCCGAATCGAATTCAAAATCATCATCCGCATCTACAAACAGGATTCCGGAGATACTGTTTTCGACCGAGAGAGTCAGACTTGAATCGGCATAGGATGATCCTAAGCTGATGAAGCCTGAAGAAAAGGTATAGGCACTGTCGGTATATGCAAGCACCCTGGAATCAAGGATGGTAAAAAAACCATTCATCTTGATGTCAGAATCTGTGGCAAATGCACTGGCTTTAAAGCTACCATCAATGGCTTGTACGCCCCAGGTATAACTTCCATCCGGCAAATTGTTCGTTCGAATCTTATGCCAGGTTTTTAATCCTGCATTTCCTCGTTCCATTTGCCATAAGTTTCCATTCTTTGTATTTGAAATGGTTGGAATCACATATTTAGAGGAGTCTGTGTTATACATGTATACATGGTAACTAAGTGGACCTCCGTCGGTATCGGTTGCAGCATCCCAGGAAAAGGAAAGGATATCCCCATTTACGCTGGTGGCCAGGTTGGTGGGAGCACCAGGTGCCGAACCTTTATGAGCAACTCGATTATCATATACATAAACTTCACCTGTCTGGGATGAGAAAATGAACAAGTCGAGGTCATTATCGTTATCGTAATCTGCCCAGGCTAATGAGCCGTCCTCCCCTGTTCCAATTAGACTGACTGCTGTGATTTCAGAAAAGCCTCCGGAACCATCATTTTCGTACAACCTGGTGTATTCTGACGATCCTTCTCCTCCAATGGCAAAATCAAGGTCACCATCATTATCAAAATCAGCGAATTCCACCGCATATCCCTGATTGGACGGAAGAGAAACACCCGAATTTGAAAAACTACCAGAACCATTGTTTTCATAAAGAATGTTCGTACTTCGGGCAACCAGTACATCTAAATCCCCATCATTATCATAATCACCCCAGGAAAACCAGGACTGGAATCCCCCGGAAATACTTTCACCGGAATCAGATAATCCACCATTTCCATCATTCTCATATAAAGTATTTGTTGATGATCCTATACGCAGCAAATCCAAATCGCCATCGTTGTCGTAGTCTACCCATTCTGCTTTGGAAGTATTGCTTAGAGCAACACTAATACCCGAATCCGAAAGCCCCCCACTACCATTATTGGCATAAATGACGCTTGAACTAGAACCAGAAGCGTTTCCTAGTAGTGCAAGATCCAGGTCGCCATCATTGTCATAATCACCCCAATCACTACCGCTATTAACAAAGCCAGTTAAAGAAAGTTCTGATTTATTGAATTCTCCGCTGTTATCATTCTCATATAAATCTGAAGCATTGTCTTCATTCGCATCGCTTCCAGTAAATACTATATCAATATCCCCATCTCCATCATAATCTCCTGCAGAAATAGAGCCTTCTATATATCCAGATGGTATAAAGCTGTTATCAGAATAGGTATTAAATGATATGGTAGAAGCAGCAAATGTTCCGTCTCCCTTATTCAATCGTAAAACAGATTGGCCTTCAGGAATATCGCTAATCCTGGTTTGTACAGAGTAAATGACATCTAAATATCCATCAGCATTTGCATCCGAAAAATTAACTCTTGAGTACAAAATATCATTGAAATGGTCATTTACTCCAAAATCCCGCAATGCAGTATTCTCTGTGAATGGTATTCTTAAGGGGGTAGCAAACACACTATCTGAAAGCGCGCTTTCCTGGCCTGCACTATCTACAGCAGAAACGTAAAAGTAATAGGTGGTATCTGTAGATAGAGTACTTACTGTAAACGTCGTATCTGTAGGATTGGCGATCACATTAGAAGGTGTTGCAGAACTATCTGTTTCCTGGTATAAGCGGTAGGTATTTAGATCGGTATCAGCAACGGTATTCCAGATTAAGTCTATTTCTTCGTAGCCGTTAGTAATGGCAAAACCAGAAGGCGTTGCAGGCAGTGCATTGTTCACTGTTACCGAATCCCAATCCGACAATTCGCTTTCCTGATCAGCATTATCAGTCGCTGAAACATAAAAATAGTAGGTATCAGCTGCCAAATGTCCGGTGGTATAGGTTGTATCTGTAACAGTTGCTATGACATTGGAAGGCGTTGTTGTACTATCCGTTTGTTGGTATACCGAGTAAGAACTTAGATCACTTTCTGTATTTGCGTTCCATAGTATAGTTACCTGATTATTGCTTTCGGTAACACTAATAAGTTCAGGAGCAGCCGGAGGATTATTAACAATGCTAATCGATCCACCATCGGCAAAAACACTGCTCTTATAGGAGCCATCTATCGCCTGAACGCCCCAATTATAGGTTCCGGAGTTTAATCGTATCCTAAAGGTGGTGTCTTGTTGAGCATTCCCTAACCGAACGATGCGCCGGTATCCACTGGAGGTATCTGCCTGGGCGGGCATCCCTGCTGAGGAAGCTCCCGTCGAATCCTCAATAAACACGTTATAAGAAAGGGTTCCACCATCCGCATCGGTAGAGGGAGACCAGGAAATGGTAAGGGTATCAACACTGCTTGAAGCGGCTAAACCCGAAGGAACGGAGGGGCTGCTTCCTGTTGAAAGAGGAATATTTTCATACACCAATGCTACCGTGTCGGAGTTGGTGATCCCCATTATAGCGAGATCAATATCTCCGTCATTATCGTAATCACCCCAGGCTACAGACCCATCCGTTACTGCCTGGATACTTATATCCGCATTTGCACTGAAGTTTCCTGAGCCATCATTTTCATATAAGGTAGAAGTTGCTCCACTTACAGCATTGGAGGTGGAACCAGTTACAAAAACATCGATATCTCCATCGTTGTCATAATCGCCCCAATGTGATGCGCTGTATTCTACGGAAGTAAGTGTGGCGTCTTCGGTAAACGTTCCGGAGTTATTTACATATAAAGCTGCGTACCGGGAACCTGTCTCTCCACTAACGATCACATCCAAATCACCATCGTTATCATAATCTCCCCATTCAACATGGCCCCTGCGAACCCCGGTAAAACTGCTGGAATTCTGGCTAAATCCTCCGCTTCCATCATTGTCGTAGACCCAGGTTCTTCTGTTACTCCCATTCCAACCGGCAATGACCAAATCCAGGTCTCCGTCATTGTCATAATCTCCAAAATCCATAGAAGTATTTGTAAGCCCCGTAATCGATATGGAATTATCCTTTGTAAAATTTCCATCTCCATCGTTTTTGAAGAATTCGGTAATACGATTACTCCCATCCCAACCCGAAACCACTAAATCCAGGTCGCCATCACCATCATAATCTCCTGAAAGTAACTCTCCTGTTACCGGGGTAATATTAGCAGGAGCGCTTGCTGTGAATCCTCCTGTACCGTCGTTTTCATAGTAATGGGCTTCTCTGTCTGAACCCTCAGTTCCTGAAATGAGTAAATCCAAATCACCGTCATTATCGAAATCAGCCCACTCGAAGGTGGCACTGTATAAATCAGTAAATGGAAGGGTTCCGTCCTCAGTGAGTCCCCCGCTTCCATCGTTTTCATAGATGAGTGTTTGCCCGATGCTTGAGCCTGTACTTCCGATAATGAATAGATCCAGGTCGTCGTCATTATCGTAATCTATCCATCCCAACTCACCCCGGTGGGCGCCACTTAAGGAAACGGTATTATCTATATTTAGTGAATCAACCTGGGCATGTATAGCATCGGTTGATATGAGTAGCATTCCTGTCATCCACAAAAAGAGAGTGCATACAGGTCGTAGTAGTGTGTACTTGGTACCCTTTGTAGTTTTCATATGTGTTCATCCTAATTAAAAGCCAGTTTTGGAATAAATGCCTGAAAAGAGGCTTTAAACCGCTTTTAAATTAGAATCAGGGATATGAACAGATGTGCAAAAAAGGCGAACAAACGTACCGTTTGGAATTAAAAATGTAGAATTAAAGATTTAAAATTGTAGCGCTGCTATCGCAATTTTAAATCTTTAATTTTGAATTGAAATGGCTCGAATTAAGAACCCAGCAACTCCTTAGGGTGTGTTCCAAAACGCTCAATAAAGAGCCTGGTAAAATAAGTAGGTGTAGAAAAGCCGACAGCATAAGCTATTTCTGAAACGGTGCCTTTTCGCTTGCCTTCAATAAGCTGACGAGCTTTGGTTAATCGAATTTCCCGAACGAATTCTGCGGGTGTGAAGCCAGTGGTGGATTTGATTTTGTAATACAACTGACGGCGACTCCAATTAGCCGCATCACTCAACTCTTCCACTGTTATTTCACTGTTTTCAATTCGCTCTTCCACATAAGCCTGGAGTTTCTTAACAAATAACGCAGCTTCGCTACTATCCTCTGGCTCTTCGGTTGGTAAAATCTCTTCCCGTTCTTTTTTGAGTCGAAGTAGATTTCGTACCCGTGCTATTAATTCATCTTCATGGAAAGGTTTGGTGAGGTAATCACTGACACCTAAATCCAAAGCCTGAATCCGGTCTTCCATACCGGCTAGTGCTGTTAGCATGATAATAGGTGTTAACCGGTACTCCGGAACTGATCGTACAAACTCAACGAACTCAAAGCCATCCATATCCGGCATCATTACATCACTAATGATAAGATCAGGCTTAGATAACGAAATCCTTTTCTTCCCTTCTACTCCATTTTCAGCCTCAGAAACTTGCACTTCCTCCGTATCTAATAAACTCCTGATATAAGCACTCATGTCCTTATTATCTTCAACAATCAAAATATGAGTCTCAAGAGCAATGCTTTGCTTAGAAACCAGGGAAGATTTTCTTTGCTCATACTCAACCCTTAGTTCTCCTGTAGAAAGTTCTTCTAATCCAGGCAAAAGCTCTTTTCCTACCGGAAGAGTCACCTCAAATCTTGTTTCAACATCCGGTTCGCTTGTTACAGAAATTGAACCTCCATGTAGTTCAACAAACTCTTTGGTAAGATTTAGTCCTACACCCAGTCCATTTCCTCCACCTGCTATTCGTTCTTCGTTGGAATGAAAACGATCGAATACGAAAGGTAGATGTTCTTTTGAAATACCCTTTCCGGTATCAGTAACAGATACTTTTACCAATTCTTCATCGCAACTGAGTGAAACCGTGATACTACCCTTATCAGAAGTGAATTTGATGGCATTAGAAATGAGGTTAGTAAGGATTTTATGGAATTTATCCGCATCCAGAGCAGCATAACAAGGGCTAAGCGGTACCTCAACAATTAGCTGGTTTCCTTTACTCAGCACTAAACTTTCAAAAGATTCCCCCAGTAATTTGGTAACTCCACGTACATCTACTTTTGAAAGATTGAGTTCCAGTTTATCCGAATCGAGCCGGGCCAAATCCAGTACTTGTTCTACCAGTTGTTTTAATCTATGCCCATTACGATTCGCCAGCGTCAGGTGATGCTGCCAGTCTTCTTTAAGATCAGCTTTCTTGTCCACGAGTTTTTGAAGCGGACCTAATACCAGGGTTAAAGGTGTGCGTAATTCGTGAGAGATATTCGTAAAGAAGTGATCCTTGGCAGTACTAAGTTCTTCCACCAATTCCTTTTGTCGCTCTACTTCCTGCTTCTCATTGTTCAAGTCTTCTGTACGTTCCTGAACTATAGTCTCTAATTCCTCCTGCCTTTTCAATAGCTGAGCTGTTCGCAACCGGTAACTCACAAACAGTAATCCCACTCCTGCGATTATAATTAATACCCAAAAAACCGTCGTTTCTCTAAAGTATGGCTCTATATTCACTTCCAGTGAAGCAGTCTGTGTACTCCAATTCGTACCGTCGATACTTGCCTGTACTTCAAAGGTATAGTCCCCTGCATTAACATTAGTAAAGAAGCCCTCCCTTCTTGTCCCGGCATAAATCCATTCGTTGATGTAGCCCTTCAAACGATACCTGAATAAGATGTTTTCCGGTTTTACCTCATAGTTAAATGCTGTATATACAAACTGTAGATCCCTTTGATCTTTACGTACATCGATTTCATTATTCACCCGATTAAATGTCGAGTCTCCGGCAATTATCGTTTCAACCAGGGTAGGAATTTCCGTCTGATTCCGAATTACGTCATTAGGATTTATAGTTGCTACCCCGCCTACCATCGAAAACCAAAAGCTTCCGTCTTTGGTTTTAATACCCGTGTTCTGCATCCCTCCATTAGCTTCTCTACCCGGTAATCCATCCTGTTCGTTATAAAAAGTAGAATTAATTCTATTGATCTCCCCCTTGGCAAATGCATTCAGTTCTGCTTTATCCACCCAGAAAATTCCACGATTACTACTCATCCAAAAACGACCCCGGTCATCTTCCAGAATAATATGTATTACCGTATCAAACAGACCTTCTGGTAAACCATAGTTAGTAATCGCAATTTCATCTCCATTGAATTCTAACCGATCTAAACCTCCTCCTTCAAGACCCACCCAAAGAACCCCTTCTTCATCCTCATAAATAGATCGAACAATAGTATCAGAGAGACGATCATTGGCTTCAAATTTATAAAGCTCCCCATTTTGAAAATAGAATAACCCTGATCCGTTCGTACCCAACCAGATTGTCTTATCCTGCCCCTCGTAGATAACCCGAACCCCCTTAATCTCCTCTCCGTTATTGGTCAATTCCAAGGTATCCCATTCGCCATTATTTTTTAACCGGGTAATACCATTAATACCTCCAAACCAGATTGTTTTATCATCATCTTCATGCATTGAACGAATCTGCCTGAAATCCCCCTCCAATGGTATTTCTATAGGGTTAAAGACTCTTTCGCTCCCTCTATCGTATCTGGAAATACCCCTCCTGTGTCCAGCCCAGATTCTGCCGTTGCTGTCTTCTAATAAGGAAAAGAATCTATTGAACTGCTCCCTGAAAAACTGTGACCAGGTTTCATTCTCGTATTTAAAAATTCTCCCATTAATATTGGATGACCAAATTACCCCATCTTGATCTTCCAAAAGTGGATACACATTCCATATACCATCATTTTCTTCATCGAATGAAGCAAACAGGTTCTTCTTTACATGGTAAAGCCCATCTTTCTTAGCTACCCATAAGCCTCCATTCAGATCGTCATAAACTTGGATGATAAACTCTGGGTTTTCATAAACAACTTTCCCTTTATGGAAGAGTTTATTATCGGCTTTAAACCATTCTTCATTCGTTTTATTCGACTGCTCTCCAGGTAAATCAATAGAGATAAATTCTCCTGTGCTATTCAACGCGGTTGGAGGAATTACTGTAGTCGATCCGTCCACGTAAACAAGCTGGTAATGAGCATCTAATGGAATGATGATTCTACCAGGCGAGGATTTATCCTCAAATACCTCAAAGCCTGTATACCCAGGTAGATTCATCGGAGTCTCAACAGTTTGTACCTCTCCATATTCTATAAAATTTACCCCATTCCGATTACTGGCCCATAATCTGTCTCTAGTGTCTATATATAGCTCGTTCTCCTCGTTAGATATTAAGCCGTTTTCTCGGCTATAATGAATGGTTGTATCCGGGTTTACATGAAATATTCCCTGATTAGTAGAAATCCACATCCCATTTTCCATCCCTTTGTGAATGGAAAAAACCTCTCCGTGAAATTGATCCTCAAAATGAGCTTCAAAAACTCCGTTTGTATAAAGCAGTACTTTATTCTGATTAACTACCCAGAGCTCACCATCCTCATAAAATCCTATTGAATGTATATCTCCTTCAAAGCCCTCTTCCGGGCCATAACTCTTGAAAGTGTTTTCTTTAAAGTGAATTAAATACTCATTGCCATTTATGGTTTCCGTAGTAATCCAGAGTTCATCTGAACGATTCCCGTATAAACCCTGAAGCCGATTAGAAATAATCCCGTCCGTATTTCCTTTGTTGAAAACAACGAACCGATTCCCATCAAACCTGACCAGACCATCATAGGTGCTCAACCAGATATAGCCATCCCTGGTTTGTTCAATATCTGATACCTCATTAATGGGTAAACCATCTTCAATAGTCCATTGTTGGTAAGAATATCCCGGAGCAATTACCTGAGACGAAACCTCTTTAAATTGAATAATCAGTACCCCGATAAGTAAGAAAGTCACCCTAAGCATGGGTAGCAATGTAAAAAAAAACGACAAATAGCAGAGCTTTGAATGTAATTCAAAGCTTAAAACCCTGTAGTTGATTTACCCAATTCGGGTGATTGAGAAAAAATCGGCCCGTACCAATTTTTATAGAAAAATTATTAGCTATGAAAAACCTGGTTCTGGTTAGTTTACTATTTATCGTTCTTCCTGCTTTCGGCCAGGAGCGGCCTATTTTTATGAACGGAGGTTTTCTAAACCCTGAAACCCTGGGGCCAGCTTTTGAAGCTCGATATAGTGATGCCAGGTTTCACTCCGATAACCAACTCATATCTGTTCCTACGGAAAGTGGCTGGGTGTTAATCGATTACCAGGGAAATGAAATTGAAGATTCATGGAATAGAGACCCACATATATTCTATGATGGAACTACCATTACAAGCAGAGGTGGATTAGCTGCTTATTATCGCCGGATAATTAGCGATACCGGGGAGTTATTATTTACAATGACTACCAGAGAGCTATTTCCTTTCGAAAATGGATACGCCACTTTCGAGAGTAGTGAAGTAAGAGGTGTGTTCGGCCTAGTTGATAAAACAGGTACGGAAATTTTACCCGCTGAATATGACCGACGAATACGAACTGTGATTATCAATGAGCAGGCCTATCATATTGTAAATAAAGGTGGAGAAATAGGAATCATTGATTCAGATCAGAATACGATTATTCCTTTCGAATATACCCGAATTGTACATTTCAAAGATGATATGTTCATCATGGGGGTTGTGGATGCTGACAACCCAACTTCGACCAGTCTTTGGGGACAGCCCATCCAGAATCATGACTATCAGCTTCGTAATATTTCTAACCAACCTGTAATTGAGAATATGTTTGATGAAATTCTTTTCGATACAGGCTTCGAAGACTATGACCGTTTGGTGGTAAATTTTAAAGGAAGAGATGACTGGGCTCTAATTGACTTGGCTGGCGAAGAACTTTTTAGTCATGAGAATACCCGCGTGTCCCCCGTTTCCAATAACCTTATCAGTATTGGGAAAGAAAATGACTCCGGTGTTTATGATTATGCCATTAGCGATCTGAATGGGAACCTGAAAACCCAATATAATATCGCTCATCGTACTTCTGCGTCTATGGGAATGATTGGCATTTGTGTGAAAGAGGGGAATCGAAAAGGCTGTGGATATATGGATGAAAACGGCCAGCTAAAAATTCCTCTTCAATTTAATGGGAGTGTTCAGGCCTTCCAGGAAGATGGAACAGCCATCGTTTCTAATACACTCACACAATCCAACAATTATGTATTAGACCTTAAAGGGGTTATTGATCTGGAAGGCAATGTTATCCTCCCTCCTATTTTTGGAAAAGTAGAACGCGTCACGGATAGCTATTACAAAGTAAATCTCCCAAATAATGGTCATGTGTTTTTAGTGGATGCCACTACTGGTAATCCTATTGACAATACCGATACTTACATGTTTTCAGATTATGCCAAATACTATGTGAGCAGCCAGGATTATGAACGAGCTATAGAATACTTCCAGAAACTTTGGTCAAGCTCTTTTGATGATGAAGATCATTACTGGTATGGGGTAAGCTTCAGTAAAACGGGCAATTACCAGGGTGGGAATAACCAGTTTTCTGAGGCGATCAGTAAAACGGAAAACCCTGATCTACGAGCTGTCGCTATCCTGGATCGAGCCGATAATTATTTTGCAACGGGTTTGATCGATCAGGCTAAATCAGGCTATGAGCTGGTAATATCAGAACGATCTAATGATCCAAGAATCAGACTGCGGTATGCTGAAGCTCTTGAAAAGGTACAGCTTGAATCAGATGCCATTACTCAATACCAGGAGATTTTGGTTACCAATCCGAATGTACCGGAGATTTATGAGAGTATGGGCAGAGCTCAGTTGATCATTAACCAGGTAGATGAATCCATTGCTAGCTTTGATAAAGCTATTACTCTAAATCCAAATTCGACCAATGCCTATAATTATCGGGGGCAGGCTTATGTAATTATGGGAGAGCCTGAAAATGCCATTCCTGACTTTTTGAAAGCTATTGAACTCCATAATTCGACTGACCTTACAAACAGCCATGTCCGACTGGCGTCGGCTTATGAAGCAGCAGGTGATATTCCTAAAGCCTGTGAACTCTGGGTTCAGCTTGCTCCTTATGATGAGAATTCAAAAGCGAAGGTGGAGGCGCTTTGTGATAATTAGAAATTAAGAATTAGGAATAGTGGTCATTGCAAAACGCACTATTCCTAATTCTTAATTCCTAATTACTTTCATCACCCAAAAACTTCTCGAGAGTAGTGTTAAGGTTCTCCCCTCGTAATTCTGCATCCATAGCTACTATTTCTCCTTCGGGGTTGATAAGCAATGCCCTTGGTATCCCATAGACTTCAAACAGTTTCATGGTCTCTCCGCGGAAGCCCTCTTTATCATAGGCGTTCTTCCAGGGCATGGGCCACTTTTGTTCCCTGAAATCGGTCACATAGCTTTCGTATTCATCAATGGAGATACTGAGAATATCAAAATTGTCGTCTTTATAGAGCTCGTATGCCTCATGCAGGTTTTCCATTTCAAAAATACAAGGACCGCACCAGGTAGCCCATACATCAATGAGATAATAAGTACCCTCGAAATGTGCATTGGTGAGAAGATCCTGCCCATCTTCCAGGGAGGGAATTGAAAATGGTGGTACAATAGAACCTTTTTCAATCTTTCGTTTAAAAGTGAAAGCTTGCTTAGCCTGTAGGCTTTCGTCTGATTCCGGAAATTCACTCACCAGTTTAGAATAATAATAAGCATGATCCTCTTCTCTGTCCTGCTCTTTCATAGACCGAACTAATACAAATAGAACTTCTTTTCTGACATCGTCACTCGTCTGAGTTGCTAATAGCTCATCGATATAACTTTGGTTTTGCGCCATCCCTCCCATCAGATTAGTTGCAACAAATAGCGCAGCAGGTTCTATGGCCCAGGCGTCAGATGCTGGAGAGATATTCGTTAACGCATATTCTCCAATCTCCTGGTTAACTTCGGCTCCGCTTAAGCCTAATTTCAGCATATATACTACGAGGATATCTTTGAGCTCTTTTTCAGATGCAGCTTCATATTCCCGGGAAAGCTGATCAAGAACAGGAGACCAATCATAGCTAAGAGAACTCAAATCTCTTCCGGACATAAGGTGATTGCTTCGTGCCCGCACATATTCTGTTTCCTGCTCCCTTATTAATTGTTCAAGCTGAGCCAGTTTATTCTGCATTTGATTACCAAAACTAACTTCGGGCTCAAGGTTGCCCGGTGGGAATTTGGAGACGTCGAATACCAGCCCGGATTGCTCTTCTAAATTCTCGACTACAGCCACATAATGATCAGAACTATATCTCAGTGAAGTAATGAGCTCATATTTATCTGAGATACCTGCTATTGGGTAGCCATAACCTACCTGGTATTTAAAAGGAAGATCGCTGGTTGTAATAGGCAGTTTATATTCACTATCTCCTGACCTGTTGGCCTTTACTCCACCCATAATATTGAAATTATTCATACTTGCTGAGATTACATAGGAATCTCTATCTAGCCGCTGCTGTAGTGTTCCAAGCTTTGCGGTTATGTCAATATCCTGGAAACCATCTATAGTTATGGGTGTGGTATATCTTTTATGATGTACTCCGGTTAAGTGCAGGGTATAATTGCCAGACTCCCTGATTTCCATTTCGAAGCTTCCATCTTCATTCACTGTTACCTGTTGAATTACATCATCTGAAAGAAATCCCGAGTTTGCGGGAGACAGACTAACGTGGGCCAATGGCATGGGCTCCCCGTTATACCCTAATAAAACCCCTTTAATCTTTGAATTGGTCTGACCCAGACTATTGAGAGAAATCATCAGCGCCAGTGCCAATGATAGTGTACTCCTTACATAACTCATCATACCTCCATTACGATTTTGATAATGGAGTGAGTTTAGCCGAAAAGAAGAATAAGGTTGTTAAAGGCCAGTTAATTCGACGTTAAGAATGTAAAATTCTACGGGGAATGGGAATTAAGAATTAAAAATTAAGAATTAAGAATAGCGAGTTTGGCAATAACCACTATTCTTAATTCCCAATTCCTAATTCTTACGCCTCTTAAGCTTCGGTCCTACAGCCCAAATACCCGGTTTACATTGAATCCAAACCTGAAATCACGGGCAAAGAAATCGTCTGTTGTTCTGGCTAATAAGTGCTGTTCAGTAAACCAGTTGCCATTCATGAAGAACATCTGGAACACATGCCCTCCTGTATCAATCTGCCAGGAAACGGCTATAGGGTTCTTTGTTCCTGCAGTCCGATCTCCAAACACGGTGTAGTATTCAAAGGAGAAAGAATGGTTCAAACTAACACGGAACTCTCCCCCAAAGCCCGTACCAAAATGAGTATGCACGGGATTCTGATCTGCCGTTTCAATTACGGTGGTATTGAAATGAGATACCATTGGAGCGATTTGTAAACTCAGTGCGTCGCTAAAGCGCCTGGCCACCGCTATTGATCCAAGAAAGTTGAGTCGCTCCTGGAAAGTGAAATCAAAGCGGTTTTCTTCCTGGGTGTTGATTCCTATATCCCCTTTCAGGCTTACTTCCACCGGAGTTTTATCAGATTTCATCTGCTGAAGCAGTGTGTACTTGAATCTGAGATCGACGTTATCCTCACGGCTGGTTCTTCCAATACCAACAGACAGCCTGTCGGAAATACCGTAATCTAATCCCAGCCGAACTGCAGCGCCGTTATCGAGTCCCCAAAAATCGCTTATTCCTCCCGAGACCAACCCAAAATTATGCATAATGGTACTATTCATATTATTCTTTTCGAGATTTGAAGTAGTAGACATCGTAACCAGCGACATAGTTAAGAATACTTCCACTGGTTCATCTCTTACCGTGCGTTTACGCTCTAATTGAGCATATACCGATTGTGAAAAGAATAATGCCAGAATGAATAGAAGGCCGTACTTATGCATCGTTTACTCCTTAATAGTTAAGACCGCATTTATTTCTATTTCCTGCTTCTCATCCACTTTGACAAATAGAAGCTTTGGCGGTCTGATTTCATAATCTTCCAGGTTCAATATCCAGTTTGCTTTTAGAACCAGCGTTTCGCCCTGAGGAGTAAGCTCACCCGAAACGGTAATTTCTTTTTCTTTACCGTGAATTTTAAAGGTTCCCTCTACTGTTACTTCCTGGGTTTCTGTGTTCTCTACATCAAAGTCGGAGGTCAACTTTCCAAA
This sequence comes from Balneolaceae bacterium, assembly GCA_965242845.1. Taxonomy (GTDB): domain Bacteria; phylum Bacteroidota; class Rhodothermia; order Balneolales; family Balneolaceae; genus RHLJ01. The sequence continues at coordinate 1,230,672 of CBDETC010000003.1, read as the reverse complement.
AAATTCTCCAAAAGGATACTCTTCTGTCTTCAGTGTTAAACGCATGTCTTTGTCTCTCTTCCCATTTCCGGTGTCCAGGGTAGTTAGATCCACAAAGAAATCTACGGTTCCTTCCTCCAGATTAATAAGCCCGGTTAAGTTCTCTGAAGTACCGGTAAAGTTGTGAAGAGGTACTTTTGAGTGGAATACCGCCGTGCCAGTTTCGGTGTAAAAGCTTTGAGCAAATCCGGAAGTAGCTATTAATGCGGAGATGCATAGTGTTAATAATGTTCTCATTGTTATCTCCTAGTTGTCTTGTGCACCTTCATCAATCCAGGTGCGAATAGTTTGAATTTGAGTATTTGAAAGTGGGCTTCGACCTAAAGGCATCCTGGAACCGTGTGTAGGGCTTGGTTCTAGTTTATCCACCAAAGGACTTCCATCAGCATCTCCAGCCTGGATCGCTCGTGTACCATATAAGTTACCTGTACTGGCAATAGCCTGGGAATAACTCGCCAGGTTTACCCCGCTTGCGCTACCTCCTGAAGTATGGCATCCACTGCCTCCACAAGAAGTATTAAAAATAGGCTGGATTTGATCGGCATAGCTGATCTGTTCTATGGGATCTTCAGGGTCTGGACCAACAAGTAAGTCCTCTTCGTTATTTGTACAGGCAAAGGCCACCATCACCAAGAACAGCATTAATAAGCTTGGCTTTTTCATAGTCATCAGATTTACAGTTAATAAGTATTAGTAAGTAAGAAGTGTATGTGTAGAAAAGAGTTTGCGTTTCTTTCCTGATGCAAGGTTACGATCATTTAGGCAACACTCGTTATCACGAATGCGGCAAATAGGCGTACTTTCCCGACATAGGTAGCATAAATCCGACAGATGGGGCCTATTTAGTGTGAGTTTGAGGTAAGGAAATTTAGAAAAGCGGTTAAGCAAGCCTTTACGTCATTCCCGCGGAGGCGGGAATCTAGATTCAACTTTTGTAGGTAGATCTTTGTCTCTTACGAAATTCTAGATTCCGGCTTTCGCCCCGGAATGACCTATTTGTAGTTAAAGAACGTTTCTTACCTCAAATTCAGGTTATTTAATCACTTCCTGTAGTTCGGATGGCGTTTTTCCAAACTCCTTTTTGAAGCACTTGGAAAAGTAAGATGGACTGGAAAATCCGGTTAGATAGGATGCTTCTGAAATATTATTCTCACCAGTCAGGATTAACTCTTTAGCCCGATGCAAACGTACAGAGTTAATTAGCTGGTTCGGTGTTTTATTGGTAATACGCTTGAGTTTTCGCTGAAGCTGGCGTTCACTCATTCCAACTTCCCGGCTCAGCATTTCAACCCCAAATACCTCGTTACTCAAATGGTTATCTATACTTTGAAGTACCGTCTCCAAAATCGAGCCTTTTAAAGGAGGATCATTAGGGGGTAATTCGAAATGAGGTTCTCCTTTCTTTAAGGTCTCGCTGGCCACAAAAATAGCGGGTAATTCATTGGGTTGATTTTCCTTGTATTCAGAAAAAAACAATCCTGCCCCGGAAAGGAGATTTTTGACTGTTTGAGTTACTAAAACCTGCTTTTCACGTTCCGAATCAAACACCTCGTTGAAAAACCTGAACATGATATCGTGCTCAAAATCAGTCTCGTCAATAGCTGCTTCTTTGATGTAGATACCCACTTTGAGTTGAGCATTTTTTGCAGCTACAGCTTCTACCAGGTCGATGCTGCAGTGTACCGCTTTACTAGGCCCTTCAAATACCGCAACAAAGGCATTGGTTTTAAATTCAAGAATCTTACCCCTATAGGTGCCTATGTACTGACCTATCAAACCCTGGAGATTGACCTCACTTTCATCAGAGAAGTCGATTTGCGCTTTCACAAAGGTGAAGAGCTGTTTTTTATACACTTTGATGGGTTTCATTTCTGATAAAAAACCCTTCATTTCATCCAGGATCTCTTCGGTATTTCCTGCCCAAAAAAGATGGTCATCGCCATTAAACTCTACAAATTTTGCCCCTTCAATACGCTCAGCGATAAAACGTCCTTCTTCAATTTTAACGTCTATATCGTTGGTGCGCTGCATAATGAGTGTGGGCACTTTAATGGAACCAAGAATATCAATGATATCAACCTGGGTATTCATTTTGGTAAGCACCATCGCTGCGCTGGGACTTGCTCCTGATCGGAAATAACTGGCCAACCATTTCATAAACCGGGGATCGTCCGCTTTTGAGGGAGCCAGGGATTCCAGCTCCATATCACCGCTCCCCCAGCTTGTTTCGATCATATCATACACTTTCTGACGTTCCTCATCAGTTGGTGCCCAGGGATAATTAGCCGAATATCTTCGTTTGGCAAAAATTCCGAATGCAATAAGTGAGAGGGTGCGATTGGGATAGGTAGCGGCGAATAAAGCGGATACTGAACCTCCCTCAGAATGACCGAATAAAACGGCTTTTTCGGAACTTACGGCATCCATAACTGCCCTGATATCATCCATTCGTTCTTCGATGGTGGATAAATCTACTACCCGGTCCGAAAGTCCTGTTCCCCGCTTATCAAAGAGAATAACCCTTGCCACTTTTCCTATTTCCTGGAAAAAATGTACCAGCTCAGGGCATTCCCACATCAGATCGATATTGGATACCCATCCGGGAATGTATACAAGGTCAATAGGGCCATCCCCAAAAACCTGGTATGCGATATTTATCCTGCCACTTTTCGTGTATTGAGTAGCGGGCTTCATGTTACCTAACACACACTTCTTACTTACTTCTTAATGAATACCTAATTAATGAACTAAGTTAATCAATGCAAAAAAAAGGTACTACCCGAAGAGGAGGCTAATCTTTATTAGAAATGAAGGGCATTTTTAATTAGAAATTGGGAATTAAGAATTAGGAATATTGGCCTAGAGTCCAATACTTACATCCTAATTCTTAATTTCTAATTTTCAATCCATCTTTATAAGCCTTTATTAAAACGGGTGGCACGGTTAATCGACCTAATCCTGCATGCTGAGCAAAGGTATAATGTGCGCCCGCGGATTTCTTTTTTCTTTAGTATTACAAATTCCCCGTTTTGGTGAAGGCCTCGCTGGATACCACAACTGTTACACCACCTTGGTGAATCGGAAAACCCGTTTGACTGCTCATTCATAATGCTAATCACCTTAGTTTTATTCATTACCTGATTCTAAAACCGCCGGTTTAAGCTATTTGCAGAGACTCATTGATGCGTTGTTTGTAGCCCTGTTGTAGATAGGAAGGGAACAAATGAAAGATGAAAAATTTAAAATTTGGGAAGCCTGATGGGCTCTCTCCCATATTTTAAATTTTCAATTCCTGATCTCTTTGTTCTTTGGCTTTAGTTCTTATTTCCATTCGTATTCCCTAAAAGGTCATCCCGCACTCCGATACTGAATCAAGTTCAGCACAGGTTGCGGGATTTGTAGTGGAACTAAACGTTGATCTAAAAAGAGCTTAATCAACGGATTGTACTTTACAGATTCCGTGTCAAGCACGGGATGACTTATGTAGTGCGGGGCTACTTGGTTGGTAAGTGGTAAGGAATGGCCAGAAGTCGGGCAAATAAAAAAGCCCTACATGAATAGTCATGCGGGGCTTTGTACTGAATAGAGAAAATAAACACCCACCGTATCAGGATGAGTGTCTAGAATTTTGTTAGGGTATTAAAAAAATGAATGATGAAAAATTTAACATGGACAGCTGCCAGGCTTTCCAATTTTAAATTTTTCATTTTGAATCCTTAGTTCTCCTCTTCTTCCCCCCTCTTCGATTTATCTCTCAATTTCTTGATGGCATACGCGCCACCAGCTGCTGCCAAAATTCCGAGTCCTCCGTCTATAGGGACCTGGGGACCACCACCGCCTGGAGTTCCTGGTTGAGCATAGATATATGTTGATGCCAGTACTATGAATAGAATGGTAATTATCGATAAAAGAATTCGTTTCGTGATTTTCATGAGTGTATAATTAAAAGAATTAAAAATTTGTCCTTCCTCTCCGATTTCTAATTGTTTTTTATGAGCATACAGTACAGAGAGAAAAAGTATGCGCCCGGTTTATTAGTGAGAGGAGAAAGGTGAAAGGTGATAACCATCCTTATCACTCATCTCCTATCACCTTTCTTATTTGATTAATGTGAATTTTTTAGTGAATACTTTATTCCCGGCTCTCAGCTGATAGAGATACATTCCGGAAGCCAGATCTCTTGCATTAAAGGTCACCTTATGAGTTCCTGCCTCTAAGCGTCCATTCACAAGGGTAGATACTCTTCTTCCCAGGATATCAAACACGACTAATTCCACATTCCCGCTTTCCGGAAGATCAAACTGGATATTTGTAGTTGGATTGAATGGATTTGGGTAATTCTGTGATAGTGAATACTCCAAAGGCAGGTCTGCTCCCAGTTCATTGCCTACTACTAATGATCCCACCGTGATATTCAATACGAACCTGGCATTGCCGTTTTTGAGCATGAGTTCCTCAGGCTTAGAAATATCGAAGGTGAGTTCCTCTGATTCATTCAGGAATACCTGATGCCCGGTCAACTCATCAATCAGGGTGAGTTCCCAGTCATTGGCGAAGAGCTCCAGACCTTCCCAGCTAAGGGTAAAGCTTCCCGTCTCTGTAGTGGTTAGATCAAGAGGAATACGATAATGCATCCCTTCTTTCACCTCAGATAATGAACGCGATACCCAGAGCTGATCATCGTGGGAAAGAGCCATTTCGGCATACTCGGTAAGAATATTCGAAGTGGACAGTTTTGGAATATTTATTTCAGGGTTCTCCTCATGCCAACCCGCAAATACCATCGCATGGTCTGTAAATGTCTCATGGCTTAGGCTCAGTGTTAATATGGGTTCCTTTTCCAGCGAATCTTCTGGTGCTTGTTTTAGGAGATCCTGTCCGCCCACCTGGTGTTCCGGCTTAAAGGTTATAGTAGAACCTGAGGAACTTGTGGTAGCCACATAGAAACCCTGCATTGCCGAAATAGGATCATTGGTAATAATACTTTCATCGGTTCCGGAAGGCAGTTGATAACCGAATATAATCTTATACCCTCCTGCACCTGAATTTTGAGTAATGTCCCATACATAGGCAAAAGGAAGAGTAGTAGATATATCCAGATGGCCACCATCTACTACTGATCTCCAGTCTAAGGCCGTATGATAAGGATTGGATACCAGGTGCCATCCGGCATACTCAGCGGTACTATCAGCCATAGTTAGCTGAACTTCGTGATCCTGATCTTTATTGGTGTATTCAGAAATCAGATATACAGGCAAGTCGTCGGCGGGACCAGTGTTATCTGTATTTGGAAATAGCCAAACATATCGTCAGCAGAGGTTATTTGATCAAAACTATCCGAAGCTCCATCGTAGGTGTATACATTAGGCCATCCAGTCTCCGAATCTGCTCCGGTAAAGCCCTGAGTCCATAGAGGTTCCAAAAGTTCTCCATAGCTAACATCCTGACCGTTGTGACCTATAGTTCGCCAACCCTGTGCACCATCTATGAGTGTTACTGCGATACGGTGATGGCTTAAATCCTCCAGGTAGGGATAGCCATAGCCCTGGTGAATGCCCCACACATTCGCAAAATCGAAACCCACGAAATTGGTGGAGTCAATCATCTCGGCTGTAGTAAGACCTGTTGCCGACTGGGAGTTATTGTCAAAGCCAAAAGCAGTCGTGGTATTCGAACTTTCTATATTCCAATACACATTGGAAATTACTGCGCCAGAATTTTCACCAATAAGACCGCCTACCGTACCAGTGCCTGAAGTTTCGCTTACCTCTCCGGAAGAAAAACTATTAGAAAGTGTAATGGTACTACTATTGAAGTGACCAACTAATCCGCCAATATAGCCTTCGCCCGTTACATCTCCGGTCGCGTAGCTATTGGTTATATCTAGCTGCATATGCCCTACCAGGCCTCCAACAACATCTACTCCTGTAACATTACCCGAGGCATAGCTGTTTCGTATTTCTGCTCCCAGGGATTCACCAATAAGACCACCAGCTATTCCGGTGTCAAAAAAGCTTCCTGCTTCACCTGTTGCGGTTACATTACCTGTTGCATAGCTATCGATGATTTTATGCCCTCTTGCACCTGGAGTTATATTACCAATCAATCCACCGACTAAATTTTCACCAGATACCTCTCCCGTAGCATAGCTTTCCCTGATTCTTGAATCTACATGTACTACGATCTCCCCAATCAAACCACCAGCTTTATATTCTTCAGTCGAAACATTGGCAGAGGAATAATTACCTGTAAAACTATCCAGAGAATCCGTACTTGACTGTATGGTTCCAATAAGCCCACCAGCATTACGTATTGCTGCTATGGTTCCTGAAGTGTTTGAGCTCGTTACTGAACCTCTATTCTGGAGGAAACCAATCAAACCGCCCACACTATTGTTTCCGGTAATGGAAACATCTACCAGGCTTACCTGATCAAAACTTGCACTATCAGCAACTCCAAATAGTCCAACAAAACTATCATCAGGAGTCACAATGGTGAGCCCACTCAAGGTATAGCCGCCACCGTTATACGTACCTGTAAATTTGTTCGTAAAGTTTCCTATAGGAGAAAAGCCTGTCCCGCTATTCCAGCCTGTGGTAACGGACGCATCAATATCAGCCGTTTGGGTATAGTATTTATCCCATTCCGCCTCATTTTGAGACAACCAGTTCAGGTGTTCCAGGGTAGCAATCTGGTAAGGATCGGCCGGGCTTCCACTTCCTGAAGGAATATCTACGATTGGACTTTCTACCCCGGGAAGGGTTTCGGGTATCACAGAAAGCAAATATGGAAAGGTAACCCCTTGCCGTATGGACCAGGTACTGTCGAAGTCAAAGCCAGAGAAATTCGCAGAATCTGTCATTTGAGCTGAGGTGAGTCCGGTAACTGTTTGGGAGTTGACATCAAATCCAATACCTGTTAATAAGCCACTGGTCTCGGTGTCCCAAAACCCACCGGAGATCGTTCCGCCACTACTATTGCTTCCTATGAAAGCGCCAAACTCAGTATTTGCAGTAATGGTTCCAGTAGAATAGCCAGCTATCACTGTTCCATTATTGTTGTTTCCCAGGAATCCGCCCACTTGTGAATCTCCCGATATATCTCCTAAGGCATAACTATCCTCGATAATACCTGTAGATGTTCCTACCAAACCTCCTATCGCTTGTAAATCACCTGATACATTTCCGGTAGCATAACTGCTTTCAATACTACCTCCTGACAAACTTCCTACCAGGCCTCCTATCACTTGACCTGCTACTACGTTTCCGGTGGAATAGCTATTTGTTAGGTTTCCACTTGAAAAACCTATTAAGCCACCAACATTAAATCCTTCTGCGTTCACATCTCCGATAGCATAACCAGACGACAGGTCCGCAGACGAAGAACCTATTAACCCACCAATGTGAAAAGAAGTAGTTCCTGAGGAAGAAACACGTACATGTGCACCCAGGTCTGAGTATTCATAATTCCCGCTACCAGTCAGGATACCTATCAATCCTCCTATATATGCAGAAGTATTTGCTGATGTTACTTCCCCGGTTGCGTAATTGCTTGTTAGGATAGAGGCCCCTTGAATAAATCCAGCCAAAGCCCCTACATATCCATTTCCGCTTACCTCTGCATCCAATAAGCTTAGGTTGGTAATACTCGTAGAATCTCCATAGCCAAATAGCCCAATATAGTCTTCTGTTTCGCGATCAATTATAAGCCCGGAAATGGTGTAGCCATCGCCATCATAAGTACCGGTAAAGTTGGTGGTGGTAGTTCCTATGGGAGAGAAACCGGCACTGTCGTACCAGGCTGCGGTTTCGGAAGCATTAATATCCGCCGTTTGTATAAAGGACGCACTCCACACGGAATCGCTTTCGCTGAGCCAGTAGAGATTTCCCAGAGTGGCAATCTGATAAGGATCACCCGAAATACCGCTGCCAGATGGGGTTTGATGGTATTCGCTTACCGACAGGCCATTTACCGTGTCTGGCTGGAAGGCACGAAGGAAGGGCTCCGTAAAGCCATTGATGATTTCCCAGGCATCGGTGGTGTTAAAATCGAAACCGGAGAAGTTTGCCCGGTACAGCATCTGGTTCGAAGTAAGCCCGGTAACGGTTTGCGAGTTATTATTAATCGCAATCCCGGTAGAAAGCCCACTGCTTTCCGTATTCCAGTAACTATCAGTGATGGTCGCCTGGGAAGAAAATCCTGCAAAGCCTCCCGCATTGCTTCCGGAAACCTGCCCGGTACTGTAACTATCGCTAATATCTATTTTTGCGGCTATTCCAATAAAGCCCCCGCCAATATCCGCGTTTACTGTTCCTGTGGCATAGCTATCTCTTATAATGGAAACATTTGGCGGAGTGGATGCTGAACCTATCAGCCCCCCGCCTGTTCCACCACTATTGGTGGCCGTAACCGTACCGGTAGCATAACTGGATTCTATGGTAGATATGAAGGAATCGGAATTATCGTCCAGCATTCCAATGAGTCCGCCAGCTTCGGTAGTTCCTGTTACAGCTGCCCCGGAATAGCCGGCTGTAATCGTTCCTCTCTGGAGTTTCCCCGCTATTCCACCCACATTAGTCTCACCGGTAATGGTACCATCTGTATATAGCTGTTCATGAGATGATCCAAAGGAATAACCAACGAGTCCCCCTACATAATCCTCTCCGGTAACCGATGCACCAGAAAGCACAAGGTTATCGATCGTAGCGTTATAGGTATACCCAAATAAGCCTACATAATCAGTGGTAGGCCTGTTAATCGTAAGCCCGGAAATGCTATAGCCATCACCATCGTAGTTGCCCCCAAAGGCGTCGGTGATAATTCCTATCGGTGTAAAACCGGCTCCAGAATCCCAGGTTGAGGTGGTAGAAGCGTCAATGTCAGCGGTTTGAATATAGTATTTATCCCATTCCGAACTGGTCTGGCTTAACCAGTACAAATCACTCAGTGTAGCAATTTGATAAGGATCCAGCTCTGTTCCACTGCCTTCCGGGGCTACCACCGTGCCAGGCAAAGTTTCCGGGATAATGGCCTGCAAATAGGGAGAGGTTGAATCTTCCTCAATGGTCCAGAAGTTCACAAAATCAAAGGCGCCAAAGTTGGCGGAGTTCCTCATCTGTTCTGAAGTGAGCCCCGTAACGGTGTGGGTATTGCCACTAGCATCTGATCCAAAAGCATCGCTGAGTCCGCTCGTTTCAATATTCCAGTAACTGTTTGTTATGAGGGCATCGGTGTTAATCCCTACAAACCCCCCAACTGGGCTAAAACCGATATCTCCGGAAACCTGGCCAGAGCTATATGAATTAGTTATCTGCACGTTTTCTGCGCCACCCATCAATCCTCCTACATACTGGGGAGAAGCAACATTTCCAGTAGCATAACTATTAATTACAAAGGTAGTTTCCTTAGTCGCAGCTCCTTGTCCTACCAACCCTCCGGCAGTTTGAACATGCGCGGTAACACTACCCGTAGCATAGGCACCCTCGATTGTAGAAGATGAAGTACTATTATTAAAATCCAGCTTTCCCACCAGTCCACCTACTTCAAGATCTCCTACTGCATCTGCTTCTGAATAACTTATGGCCAGATAGCCTCTAATTAGTTGGCCAGCCAATCCACCTACCCTTGAGTTGCCAGTGACGGTACCCGTTGTATAAAGATGAAAGTGGGTCGTAGTATCCGATATGCCAAACATACCTCCGGTATTGTCATTCCCGGTAATGGAAACATCCATTAACCCAAGATTGCCTACCGCAGCTGTATATGTGTATCCGAAAAATCCGACAGAATCAGTGGTAGGTCTGTTAATCGTAAGCCCGGAAATGGTGTAGTCACCACCATAATAACTACCTGTGAAGTTCGTGGTGCTATTTCCTATGGGTGAGAAGCCCGCTCCGGAATCCCAGGTTGAGGTGGAAGAGGCGTCAATGTCTGCAGTTTGTTCATAGTATTTATCCCATTCCGTGCTATTCTGGCTCAACCAGTACAGGTTATCCAGGCTGGTAATTAAATAGGGATCACCCGACGTACCACTGCCCGAAGGCGGTGTGGAGCTTTGTGCATAGACGAGTTGGGGGATTGAAATAGAGAAGAGAATAATGAATACCCATTGTGAAATTTTGAAGGGTGGTTTGGTTAACTGCATAGGATGTCACCTTTATTTTTACTTCTTTGCCGAACGCAAAACTTTTGGTGGCGAATCTATTTCATCGATGTAGTAATTGTAACGACTGTAGTCCCCTTGCATCCACCCCTAGAACGTGTTTAGAGCCGATTTTTTTTTATCATCTCAGCGAACTAAACTATTGGGTATATGAGAAAAGTAATCATGTTAAGCGCAGTTGTATTCTGGGTTAGCCTCCAGTCATCACTTCTTCAGGCTCGTCAACCAGTGGCGGATTCTTTGGTACAATGGCTACAAGAGGATCAGCTATTTGATACCACCCGTGTTCAGAATTTGACTACCATCGCACAGTGGATTTACCGGGGCTACCCGGATTCTGCCAGGATTTATTTGAGGCAGGCCCTTACTCTCTCCGAGGAATTGGGATATACAGAAGGCAAAGCAGCTGCAAGCCGAATTATATCGAATGCTTTTCATATCCAGGACCAGCTGGATAGTACCATATATTATACGCTCCAGGCCAAGCAGCTTTATGAAGAACTGGGAGATGTACGGGGCATAGCGGTCATGAATTCTTCTATAGGTGTGAATCATGCCAGGGCGGGGCAATATGATCTGGCCATTACCAGTTTCCTGGAGGCGGTGGACAATTTCGAAAAATTCGGGAATTACGCGGCAGTAGGAACCACACTGAATAACATCGGAAGCCTTTACCTGGAACAGGAATTATTTGAACAGGCACTCTCCTATTATTCAAGAGCAGAAGACGTGCTTAATACTCCTGATTTTGAGCGTTACATGGGCTCTACCCTAACTAATTCTTCCTTAGTTCATTTTGAACTTGGGAATTATGAAACAGCTATGGAGTATATAAACCGGGGAATTATGCTGGCTACTAACTATGAGCTCATTAGAAATTTTGTAGGCTTGTATGGAACAAAAGGAGAAATCCTGGAATTATGGGGAGAGTACGAAGAAGCTCTAATCAATTATAATCTAAGTATGCAATATGCTGAAGAAATTGGCTCGGAAGTAGATATTGCTGAAAATAAGTTCTTCATTGGTTCTTTAATTGCGAAGCAAGGCAAACCCAATGAAGCAAAGGGGTATTTATTGGATGCCGTGGAATTTATGAGAACTGCTCCTCAATTAACTTCGGTTAAATCTGGCATTCTCCTGGCTATGGTTGGTGTTGAAAAAGACCTGGGCAATTTTGAAGAAGCCCTCAACTATTCCTTAGAGTTAAATGCTTATGCGGATAGCCTGCATGGTGAAGAAATGGCTCTTCGTATTTCTGAACTGGAAACCATTTATGAAACGGAGAAGAAGGAAGCACAAATTAAGTTCCTGGAAGTAGAGAATGAGCTTGCGCGAACACGAGCAGCGATTATCGGAATAATTGGAGCCTTTCTTATCCTTGCTGTAGCAATTGGCTCGTTGTGGTATTACCGCAAAAAAACAGCTGAGAAACGCATTAAAATGGAAGCCATTAAAAAGGAGCTGCAGCAGTTTAGCTTATTGCTTGCTGAAAAAAACAGCTTTATTTCCACCTTTAGAGATGAATTAGAAGAAGTACGAAAGCATGTGAGTTCTTTCAAAGGAAGAAAGGAAATTACCCACCTGGTGGATACCATACACATGAATTCCAGTATTTCGGAGCAGGAAGAAATCTTGTTTACCAAAGTGGAAAAAGTAAATCAGGGATTTTTTGTGGGACTCCGTGGATTAAGTACGGAGATAACTTCCAAAGATGAGCGATTGGCTACGCTGGTTCAGATGGATATGTCGAATAAGGATATCGCTAATATTCTTCATATTGAACCTAATAGTGTAAAACAAGCGAAACGCCGCCTGAAGAAAAAGCTGAATGTATCGACGGAAATGAGGCTTAAGGATTACCTGGATACGATTGCTGTGAATTAAGAGTATTGAATGTCCAATATTCATTGAAGAATTTAGGCTCGGATACCTATCACCATTCTTACTTCTTTACTCCTTGTTGAATACCTGCCTTCCGTAGGCAGGTTCTTAGTTCCTTCCTCCTTCTTCTTTTCTGGGTCATCCCGCACTCCGATACTGAATCAAGTTCAGCACAGGTTGCGGGATCTGTAGGGGAAGCAGGCGTTGACCTAGCACCAAACAGATCAACGGTTCACTCTTTACAGATCCCGTGTCAAGCCCGCCTTCCAAAGTACTTTGTACGGCGGACAGGCACGGGATGACTTTGGTGAGAGATCAGGATGATTGGGTGGTGGGGATTCAAAATGACGTGATTGCTGATACAGCATGAAGTATGAGATTTGGTGATAAAGAAGATACAGAAATGAATATGACGCAACACGGCAGAGAATCCAGCCGCTCGGTGTGCGCCACAAAAAAGGCCTCGCACATACTACACTACGAGGCCTGGGTAGGTTAGGAATTTTTTGAGGGAAGAATATTGAATGTCCAATATTCAATAGAGAATGTGGAAGCAGGTAATTCGTACCAGTCTTACTTCTTCACTCCTTGTTGAATATTCTTACTTCTTAATTTTCTATACGCATACACCCCACCGGCGGCGGCGAGGAGCCCGAGACCACCATCAATAGGTGTTTGGTCGGGTGCATCGGGAAAAGAAGGCTGAGCTACTACCTCCGCTCCGCACAAAATGATTAACAACAACGAAAAAAGTATGGTGGTTAATACCAGGGATTTTTTGTTCATGATTCAATGGATTTGTGAAAGAAAAACAGGGGCTTCCACCACCTGCTTTCAATACGCTTTAAGGGTAAGGGTTTAAATCTCTCTATCATTTAATCACATTCATTTTCTTAATGATGACTTCGGAATTGGCCGAGAGCTTATAGAAATAAACCCCGGAGGACAGAGTCTGAGCATTAAACTGGACGGAATGAGGGCCAGCCTGCCTGAATTCTCCATCCACCAGGGTTGTTACTCTCCGACCAAGTAAATCAAATACTTCCAGCCTGACTTCAGAATACACCGGCAGATAAAAGCCTATGGTTGTGGTTGGATTAAACGGATTCGGGTAATTTTGATCGAGCTGCAATTTTCCAGGCCTGTCTCCTCCCTCTTCAGTGCCCACTAACTGACTACTGTCAATAATCAGCTTAAATCGCTCTCCCTGTTCTTTTGACTTATTCCCATCATCCCCAGCTCCTAACACACTTATGGCAAATTGGTCGGTATGAGGACTCGTACTTTTCTTTTCCGACACTCCTTCTACTGTGAACTCATAGCTGCTTTGGCTTTGCAAATCTGTTATCATTTCCGTTTCGGTATCCAACAGGAGAAGCTCATATTCTTCTGAAAGGCTGTGATTCCAGGAAAGAGCATACTCCCCATCCAGATTACTTCCTTCTATCACCAGATTAAGCTCCAACGGCGATTCAAGCTGTACTGGAAGGGATTGTATATCCATACCTGCTCCATCATCAGTAGCTGTATAAACGGCCAGCCACTCCTGGTTAATAGAAGCAAGCTTATAGGCGTCCAGTGGGTCTTTTCCTACCTCAGCTTCCTCACTAAACATGACAATCGCACGGTCTGCCATCCCTTCACCTGATAGTTTGAACTGAATTTCAGGAATCTCTTTTAGCTTGAGAAGTACTGCCCCATTACTTCGGGCAGTATCATTCACACTAAAGGACGGAGCGCCCGTGTCATTGGCTTTTACCCAGAATCCCTGCATAGGAGCAACATTACCGCTTCCAAGTGTTCCGCTGGATCCGTTCCAGGTCAAATAAGCGCCGGTACCGCTATTGGCACTATCACTCCACACATATATGGAACCGTCTAAGCCTGAGCGGCTCCACCCGGAACTGGCATCCCAATCTAAACTTGAAGCAAAAGGATTCCCTACCATATTCCAGCCGTCATTGGTGGCGTCATAGCTCCCTCCTGCTCCGGATTTAGTGAGTGTGAGGGATGGAGTGATGGTTCCGGAATGCTGGGCACTATCGGTTTGAATAGTTTTTGGAAAAGCTCCCTGTACTCCTTCGGTGTCAGGGTCATCATCTGCATATACATACACCAGCAATGCCTCACCTGCCGTAGTTGTTGCAGATGCAGAAGTAATAGCCTGGAATCCTCGAGAAGAAGCGTCGGTATCTCCGTCTCCTTCAGTAAAGGTATAAGCATTAGCTGATCCGGTTTCAGAATCCGCACCTGTGAAGCCTTGCGTCCAGATGCCGTCCAGCAACTCTCCATAAGTGATTCCATCTGCCGGGGAAGTCAGTATTCTCCAGCCTTCATCACCGGTTATGAAACTTCCGATTGGATGTGAACTGGTATTCCAGCTGATAGACGAACCAGAAGGTATGTAAGCATCGTTCGAGTTGGTGGTGAAGTCGCCAACCAATGATCCACTTCCCTCATCCATTCTCCAGTAGCCTTGCAGCCCGCTTTCATCTCCTTTTAAGGGCTGGAAGCCATTATTTCTTATTTTAGTGGAATCTAAGGCAGTATCCCAAAAACGAAGGTCGTCTATACTTCCAGTCCATCCTCCTACAGAAATTGCCTCACTATTGGTATCCAGATTACCGCTTATGGTGGTACTTGCATCTAGCTTTCCATCAATAAAAATAGATTTATTTGTGCCATCAAATACTACCGCTATATGATGCCAGGCATCATCAGTGATGGAAATATCCCCAAACAGGGTATTGCCTGTACTTGAATGATAGGTAGTAAAGGCCAGGAAATTGGTATCTGCATAGCGGTGTATGCTCCATGCATCTGAACCCTTTTTTATGATGCTTTGATCAGTACTGCTGAAGCCGGAGGTTTTCATCCAAAACTCGATACTCAGTGCGGTAGTAGCATCCAGGGAGTTATCATCGGGAATACTCAAGGTGGAGCTGTTATCCCCAAAAGCAATCGATCTGCCTGGATACGAAACAGGCTCAGCAAAACTCAGAGCGATGGTAATATCATCAAAGGCAGCAAATTCGAAGCCGGTAGCCTCACTATTAGAGCTACCATCATTAAAGGAAAAGTTAGTGGTATTATCCTTAATGGTGTAGGCAGGACGATTTCCGGAAAGAGTGATCGTATCACTTCCTTCACCTCCATCAACCGTAATATTATCTCCTGAAATACTGATGTTGTTATCATTTCCATTCCCTACAATTACAAGAGCACTGTCATTACCAACTAACTGTAGATCGTTGATAGAACTTTCAAACTTGAGGCTATCTATTCCCGAAACCCCCGAAGAAAATGTAAAGGACAGATCATCTTTATCGATGGTTTGCTTGCTGTAACTCCCGGCTCCAATTATTATGGCATCACTTGCCGCGGCAAAGCCCAGAGCTGTGGACACACTGTTTCCATCAGTCACCAGAATGGTATTGTCTCTGAGGGATGCAAAGCCTGAATATCCACCGGAAGCATCAACCCCATGACCTATTTGTTCTTCTGCGGCTAATAGCTGTGCATTGGTCATGGTAGAAGCAGTTACCCCTTCAAAACTGGAAGTGCTGAAATCGAATTCAGAACCGGAACCACTATATAAGCCGATATAGGTGTCGTCGCTTACAAAGCTATTGCTGGTGAAAGTGGCAACCAATGGATCGGGTGCTGAAGTACCGGAGTCTGTCCAGGGACCAATTCCTAAGCCTTCAAAGACATTGTCTTCGAAGCTATTCCCGGTGAATACGGTGCTATCGGGCCCATCGACGGATACCCCTACAAAATTTCCTTTTAACTCATTATTGAGTAACTGGGCTCCTTTTGGTCCGGGATTTAAATAAATACCTGTAGCCCAGCCTGTAAAACTATTGTTTTGAACAATCAGCCCTGTCTGGCTCCCACCAATGGCGTTTACAATACCCCGGAAGGTGTCTCCATCAACTGTTCCGGAACGGGTAAACAAGTTGTTTTGAAGGGTGATGTTGATGGCATTACTGCCTATATAGATTCCGGCTTTACTGCCCGAAATCGCAGCTCCTTCCAAAATGGAAAAACCGTCAACTACAACGCTATCTGCGCTCCCGGTAATATTGATATAACCTGTAATTTCTGATTCGGTGGCTGATCTGTCTTTTGCATCCACTCCGAATTGTGCTCCTTTTAATACAAGCCTGGAAGTCGACAGGGTTAAACTTTCGGAGTACGCTCCTTGAGCTACACTAATGGTATCCCCTGCTGCTGCCGAGTCTATAGCGGCCTGAATGGTAGCACATGGCGATGCCTCAACACTGCAGTTGTTTGATGAATCACTTCCCGAGGTGGAAACATATCTGACGGTTTGGGCTACTCCCTGGATAGAAAAGAGATATATCACTGCCAGTACCAAAACTGGCTGAATCATGCCCTTCATAATAGTCCTCATGTGGATGAAAATTTTAGATTTATTGTATTTGAATCTTAGACAATACCCAGTAACTACCCATTGCGTTTAATTTGCCGAACTGATGAAGGCTGATTCAGAAGAATTTTATTTACCAGCTTGATAAGAGGTGCTATGGAAATCGATTTCTCAAAAACAGGATGAATGCTTCTGAGTTTGGCTTTCTCCGTTTTTTCAGGAGTTTCGAGTGAGGTCATAAAGATGAACGGAACCTGATGTGTATCCGGATAATGACTCCAGACGATATCATACAAGTCAAAACCATCTATATGAGGAATCTCAATATCAGTAAGAACCAAGTTTGGAATCATCTCTGAGTAGACCTCTAACAATGACCTTCCACTTTCAAAGAACATGACTTCATGCCCTTCTCTTTTGAATAACATTCGCAAGAATTCTCCATACGAAGTTGAGTCGTCAACTATATATATCAGTTGGTTTCCAGTCGATTTCATGTCACTTTTTATCAGAGTTATTTAAAACTCTTGTTTTGTCATACCCATTGGCTGGAAAAAACTAGTGATCTACTCCAAGAGGGGCTGACACTCACTTTTCATAAGTTTTCAGTGATTACTCAAATGCTTTTACAGATTACTCAGCACTTTGTATCTATTGCTCACATGGACTAACTTTGGCCCATTAAATGTTTGGGTTAACTAGAAATGAGCTGGTTTTAGAAAATCAGCGTTAATTATTAGTGAAGGACAGAAATAGGTATTAGGTAAAAATCTTTTTCTTTTGTGTTTCCGTTTGCGTGAACTCTGAATCAATGATCTCTAACTGAGTAACGATGACTCATCGCAAACTTTTAAGCATAATTGGATATGGTGCATTGAGTAAGGTATGCCTCCATCCTATTGCTGCTTTTTTCACACTTGATCTTTCCGGTGTTTTTGCAATCAATAGCATTATCCCGGAAGAACTCTGGGTAATCCTTTCTTTATTTATAACCAGTTTTGGCATGGCCATTTTCTTTTTCAAAAATTCAAATAATGAGCAGGAAAAGAGAGAAGAGTTAGAGCTTAAAATACGTTCGCTAAAAAAAGAGCTGAGAAAGGAAAGAGAGAAGAGTAAGGCTAAATCCCAGCAACTCAGAGAATTGGATAAATTAAAGTCTCAATTCTTTGCAGATATAAGCCATGAACTGAGAACCCCCCTCACCCTTATCCTTGAACCTCTTGAAAGGCTATTCAACAGCAAGTTGAATATGGATTGTGAGTCGGTTAAAGAGCAAAAGGAGATGATTCTGAGAAACAGTAATCGATTACTTTCATTGATTAACCAACTCCTTGATGTATCCAGGATGGAAAGCAGTAAAATCCCTATCCGGCCTGAATTGGTTCAAATCCTTCCCTTTCTCCATCGAAACATTGCACTATATAGCGAGGAACTGAAGAGGAAGAACATACAGCTTACCCTTCATTCCACAGCATTATCTAGTGAAGTGTATATTGATCCCCAAAACATGGACAAAGTAATCGGAAACCTGATTAATAATGCCATGAAGTTTACTCCGGATAAGGGGAAGATCAGCATTTTGCTGGATGAGAATGATGCGGAATTCATTATTACAGTTAAAGACACCGGGATAGGAATTGATACTGAGGAGCTGGCTAATATCTTTGATCGCTTCTACCAGGTCAGAGATAAGGAAATTAAGCCAATAGAGGGATTTGGAATCGGCCTTTCCATCGCCAAAGAGATTATAGAACTTCATCACGGCAGCATTGATGTTAGCTCTACCCCTGGTGAAGGAACAGCTTTTTCTATCCATCTACCTAAAGGAAAAGACCATTTCCAGGACGTAGAGGTTAATATATCTCCAGCAAGAACAGAAGTACCGGCTCAGGTCCCGCCCTCCAAGAATACCCAGGCTAATGTCGTCTCTGGCGAGGAAAATGAACTCACACTCCCGGTAAACTACACCCAGGATCAAACCACGATTCTGATTATCGAGGATAACCTGGATATGAGGAATTACATCAAATCATTACTCGTGGAACAGTACCAGATACTGGAAGCAACCAATGGTATTGATGCCTATAAAGGAGTCCTGGAATCTCCCCCGGATTTAATTATTGCCGATATCATGATGCCTAAGATGGATGGAATTGAATTGAACAGGAAACTTAAATCAAACCCTGACACCTCTTCTATCCCTCTTATTTTTATATCGGGAAAAACCGCCAAGCAAAGTCAGATTTCCGGCATTGAGGAAGGAGCCGATTTTTACCTGACTAAGCCTTTTGACTCAAAAGAGCTGATTGTGAGTGTGCAGAATCTCCTTACCAGTCGCCATCGGTTAAGGGATAAAATCATCCGTGATTTAAATGGGTATATAAACCTGAAGAAAATTAAATCTGATGATCCTGATCCATTCATCAAGCTATTGAATGAAGTACTGGAAAAGGAATATTCCAACCCCGAGCTTTCGGTTCACCTGATCCAGGAGAAAATGTTCATGAGCCGCTCCAGCTTATACCGCATGATGAACGAAAAAACCGGGCTCAATACCCAGCAGTTTGTAAACCAGTTCCGGCTGGAAAAAGCAAAAGAAATGCTGTTGAATGAAAAGGCGAGTATCTCCGAAATTGCCTATGCCTGTGGTTTTAATAGTTTATCCTATTTCAGCAGAACGTTTAAGGATCGATTTGGGAAATCGCCATCTGAGTTTAGCAAGTCTTTTCCTTAGGTGGGTGAGAGCACTACTGCTACGATATTTCCTTTCCCGGTCATCCCGGGCTTGATCCGGGATCTGTAAAGCATGAACTGCTGATACGCTTAATAAGCGATCAACGCCTGGATTCACCACAGATCCCGCATCGGAGTGTGGGATGACGCGGTTAGAAAAGTGAGAGATAACAAACAAAAAACCCCGATCCACATCGTGAACCGGGGTTAATCTCTAAGAGAATCGGAGGATGATCTTACATCATTCCACCCATACCTCCCATTCCGCCCATGTCTGGCATAGCCGGAGCAGGAGCACTTTCTTCTGGTTTTTCAGATACTACTGCTTCCGTAGTAAGTAATAGTCCAGCAACAGAAGCTGCATTTTGAAGTGCATTTCTGGTCACTTTAGTAGGATCAATTACACCAGCTTTAATCAGGTCTTCGTAAACCTCAGTTCTAGCGTTATATCCGAAAGCATCTTTTCCTTCCAATACTTTCTGAATTACGATAGCACCTTCAACACCTGCGTTGTTTGCAATCGTTCTTAGAGGAGCTTCAACCGCAGTTCTCACGATATCAAATCCTACTTTCTCATCAGCATTTGCTGCTTCGATACCATCTAGTGCAGAAACCGTTCTAAGAAGAGCAACACCACCACCAGGTACGATACCTTCCTCAACAGCGGCTCTGGTAGCATGAAGTGCATCTTCTACACGAGCTTTCTTTTCTTTCATCTCTACTTCAGAAGCAGCACCGATGTAAAGAACAGCAACACCACCGCTAAGTTTAGCAAGACGCTCCTGAAGCTTCTCACGATCGTAATCAGAAGTAGTAGTCTCGATTTGAGATTTGATCTGGTTTACACGAGCTGTGATGTTATTAGCATCTCCAGCACCATCAACAACTGTAGTGTTGTCTTTGTCGATAGTAACACTTGCAGCCTGACCTAAGTTTTCAAGTGAAGCGTTTTCAAGCTTGTATCCACGCTCTTCAGAAATAACAGTTCCACCAGTAAGAATAGCGATGTCTTCCAACATTGCCTTTCTTCGGTCACCAAAACCAGGAGCTTTTACTGCTGCAATTTTAAGAGAACCGCGAAGCTTATTAACTACCAAAGTAGCAAGTGCTTCACCTTCTACATCTTCAGCAATGATAAGAAGTGGCTTACCAGTTTGAACTACCTTTTCAAGTACTGGAAGAAGATCCTTCATGTTTGAAATCTTCTTGTCGAAGATTAGGATGTAAGGAGTTTCAAGTACGGTAGTCATTTTTTCAGAATCAGTAACGAAGTACGGAGAAAGGTATCCGCGATCGAACTGCATACCTTCTACAGTATCAAGAGTAGTGTCGGTTCCTTTTGCTTCTTCAACCGTGATAACACCATCTTTACCTACTTTTTCCATAGCGTCTGCAATCAGGTTTCCGATGAACTCATCGTTGTTTGCAGAAATGGTTCCTACCTGAGCAATTTCGTTTCTGTCGTCAATTTCTTTACTCAGTTCTTTTAGAGAAGCTACGATAGCATCCACAGCTTTGTCGATACCTCTTTTAAGATCCATTGGGTTAGCGCCGGCAGTTACGTTTTTCAATCCTGCACTTACAATCGCCTGAGCAAGTACGGTAGCAGTAGTAGTACCGTCACCAGCGTTATCAGAAGTTCTGGAAGCAACTTCTTTTACCATTTGAGCTCCCATGTTTTCCACTTTATCGGCAAGCTCGATTTCTTTAGCTACAGTAACACCGTCTTTAGTTACGTTTGGTGCTCCAAATGATTTTTCAATTACAACATTACGTCCACGGGGCCCTAGTGTAACTTTTACGGCGTCAGCAAGTTTATCAACACCGCGCTTTAAAGCGTCACGTGCCTCCATATCGTAGTGAACTAACTTTGACATAGTTTTCTTAATTCAGTTTTTAGTTATTGATTTAATTTCGTTTGATGGGACGGGTTAGGCAAGGATTCCCACAATATCAGATTCACGCATGATTAGGAACTCTTCTCCATCCAGAGTTACTTCAGTACCTGCGTATTTACCGTAAAGGACTTTATCCCCTTCTTTCACGGTTAGGTCAATTTTATTCCCGTTTTCAACTTTTCCGGGACCTACCGCAACAACTGTACCTTGTTGTGGTTTTTCTTTAGCTGTATCAGGGATGTACAGACCAGAGCTGGTTACTTCTTCAGCTACGTCCGCTTTCACGAGTACGCGGTCGCCTAAAGGTTTGATGCTAGCCATGTGTATGACTCCTTTTGATTTTTAGTTAGTGTTTAAAATTGATGGGCATTGCCCTTTTGTTTCAGCACGTTTAAAGCAAGTACCGTACCAAATCATTCCATTCTGATCACTTTTCTAATTGAGAAGCTAATTCTGCATAAATGTCAGGCGCCCAATCCTCTGCTCTCTGATCATAATTAAATCCCTCAGGGAAGAAACCCCCAAGAACCGGCTTTAACGAGTTGCTGAGTTTCTTCCTTCGTTGATTGAATGCGGTACGCACTACCCTTTTCAACATGACATCAGAGCATGGTAATGCCGGTTTGTTGAAAGTGAGTCGCACTACTGAACTCATCACTTTAGGAGGAGGACTGAACGAGTTGGGAGAAACATCAAACAACAATTCTGGTGTGCTCATTAGCTGAGTCTGAACTGAAAGTATGCCATAATCCTTACTCGATGGTGAAGCAACCAGACGTTGCGCCACTTCTTTCTGCATCATCACAATGGCTTCGGTAAAAAGGGACCGTGATTCAAACAGGCTGAACAGGATGGGACTGGTTATATAATAAGGCAGGTTCCCAATTATATAATTCCCGTCATCTTCTGAAACGAGTTCGCTCCAATCTACTTTCAACACATCCTTGTTGTGGATGGAAAGACCTGGAAGCTCTTGTTCAAGTACGGAGACAGCCCGTTCATCTACTTCAATCACATGAATGTCCTCGTATTTCTGAACCAGCCATTTGGTAAGGGCTCCGGTTCCTGGCCCAATCTCGATAACCCGGTCCGATGCCTCAGCCTGAATGGAATTCAGAATCTTGCCGATAATATTATTATCACTCAGAAAGTGCTGTCCTAGACTTTTTTTGGTTTTAAAGCTCAATGAGTTACTTCTCAAGTTGTACAACTACAATAAGTATACATATCTGAATATGTATAAGCTTAAAGATAAAATTTAATTGAGGTTTACATGTAAGAATTTGATATGAATTTGATTCTTACAATTAAAACTCAGCAGTACCCAATAACATACTAAGCAATCAAACTTCAATTAAATCAATTAGAAGATGAAACAATACAAATACCTGAGCACATTAGCGCTGCTAGTTTTATTTATTTATTCGTGCAGTGAAAACCCTAATAGTCCAATTCAAGACACTTTTGATTTAGAAAGCAAAATCAAAGTTGTTAATAATGGTGATACCTTTACAGAAACCTTTTTAGATTTTGGTGTAGAAAAGGTATTCGTACGGAATGAAGATGACATAATATCTATAGAGTTTTATGCCCCAAATCTTACACTGATCGGTGAAAGTTTCACAATAGAATCAACGTTAAATTTTTACATTAAAGACCAGGTATTATACATTGAAGATTTTCCGGGTTATGGAGCCACGTTGTCTAATGGAGCCCCCTTCATTATTTCTTCAAAATTTAAAGGGGCTTTCGAAGAGATAAGCGAAAATGAGTTTAATGATGAAATCTTACTATTAATGTTGGCCTTAACTGAAATTACTAGTGATCAAAATAGTAAGAGAAAAAATGATAAATCATGTAGTAACATATTATCATCCTTACCTTCTTGTGATGGAACTGAATGGTATGTGTCAAGCTTTGCTTGGGGTCGCTCAGTTGCCGAAAGTAATGTAAGTGGCGAAGCCGCAGCCGAATTAGTTCAGGAGTATGAAGATGAGAACGATATGTCATGTACAAAAATTGGGGATGTTGATTCATCATGCATACTCGATAATCATGCATGTTATGCAAGTCAAGCATATTGTTGTCAATAAACCGTAATCAGAAATACTTAATTCAATGTTTTTCACAAGCTCGGTTACAACCTGGACCATCTTTCTTGTCTATTTCCTAATTGTACTCTATGCCGTGTTTATGGTACAAAAGGATGATAGATACTCAAGTTCTACTAAAATTTTTCTTGGCTTGATCTTCCTGTTCATTCCATTCTCTGGAGTGATATATCTGCTTATCAATTTCAAGAAAATCTCAAAAGCAATAAACTAAATGATCTGCACCCTTAGTATCAGAAGGGTGCAGAAATTAGATAGTTACATTAACTATTTCTTAGTAAACCAAACCGGTTTCTCGATAGATTTAGAAAGACGCTCTGCAGTAGAGCCAAGCAAGAAGCGGGCTGCTCCTGTTCGGCCATGAGTACTCATTACTAGCAAATCGCCATGTTCATTCATGTAATCCACAATTTCCTGGTATACCGTAATCCCTTTGAGGATGGTAGTCTTCACTGAAATTGACGTTTGATTAGCGCCTTCATTCAATGCAAGTATATCCTCGAATACAGTGCCAGTCCGTTTAATTGATAATAGCTTATGATGATCTTTTAAATATTGATCCAGATTTTGAATCAAGGACTCATACACAGGCTGATTATCAACTCCGGCGGGAACATACGGAATCATATAGGAATCTGAAGCATAAAGCTCGATCACATGTACCAGACTTATATCGGCATTTAGTACACGTGCTACTTCAAACGCTGGAATGATAGATGAATAGGAAGTTTCGGAGAAGTCCAACGGCACCACAATGGTTGAAGTACCTGAAAAGTCAAAAGACTCATTAACTCTGAATACCGGAGCTTTACTAAAGCGAATCACTTTTTCAGTAGTACCTCCCAGAATATGAGGAGAGCTATGTTCTCCCTTCCCTGAAATGATTACTAAATCATACTCATCCTGCTCTATTTGTCGGGCTATAGCTTCGGATGGTTTGCGATCAATAACAGTCAGCAATCTACCTCTGTGCTCTTTGGGGATATACTTTGAGGCAAGAGCTTCCATCTTAGCATGAGCAACCTCAATGGTATGGGGATAGAGCTTGTTCTCAATGGAAAATGGCACTCCTAAGGCTTCCATGCTCTCATGGAAATACCTCATTACAGGAACTACATGAATTAAGTCAACAGTACTGCCAAAGGTGTTTACAAAATTGGCGGCTGTTCTTAGTGCTACTTCAGAGTTTTCTGAAAAATCGGTAGGGACGAGTATTCTGCTAATCTTCATTTTGACCTCCATTTTTTGGTTTTGTTTATGCTCCAATTATATATGCACAAACAACATGAAGGTTTAATGAAGGATCAGCTACCTATTTCTTTTGTATGTCTAAGAGAATCAATTCCAAGTACCAATACACCACCAATCATTATTCCGATAATTCCTCCCCACACATTCGGGGTCTCTGTCCCATCTGATCCGATGCTTCCCGGCACATATGGGCTCGATTTGATCAACTTCTTTTTAATGGTTTGAACTTCTACAGTTGACTCTGAAACCTGTGTTCCTAATCGATCAAATTCAGGAAGGTTTTCATTAGGGCTTTGCCGAAGCTCAACTACTCTTTCGTCAGTAATAGAAAGGACTTCCACTTCCCGAACCTGTTCGACAAAGTCCCGGTGCTGGAATGGCCAAATCACAAATAGAGAACCAATTAAAAAGCCGATTAACACAGAGATGGTTTGAGATTTATACTTTCCAAGTAACCAGGACAAAAATCTTGAAAAAAGAGCGATTCCAAAAAGAGTACCAAGTGTAAATGGAAGTATGTTTATGATTCCTGTTATTGGATCCTCTCCCCAAATAAGACTGATGTTGCTCAGTACATATTCATACTTCCTCATAATGAGAAGTAAGTATGAACCAGAAATCCCTGGAAGAATCATGGCACTTATTGCAATCACTCCGGTCAGGAATACAAAAGCGGGATGATCGGGAGTATCAGCAGGAACCATGGTTACTATCCATAACCCAACGGCTATTCCAGCTAACAACGAAATTAGTTCCTTTATACCAAACTGTGTTTGTTCTTTGATAAGCACAAAAATGGATCCAACGATCAGGCCAAAGAATAGCCCATATACAATTTCGGGGTGAGTAAACATGTAAATCTGGAGCGGAACAATTTTCGTAAAAAAGAAGGTCGCGCTCAGTATTCCCGAGAAAAGAACAGCTAGAAAAAGGACATGAACCTTTGAAAAAGCAGGTTTCCATTTAAAAGTTAAGAGGTTTTTGATCACCTCCATATCTACACTTTTGATGGCGTTGAGTAAGCGCACATAAATTCCAAGAATGAGGGCCATTGTCCCACCACTTACTCCCGGCACAATATCCGCTGAACCCATCAAAAAACCTTTAATGGCCAGGATTGGTGCTTCTTTAAATGTAGTCTCGTCCTGATTTCCAGTCTTCGTTTCGTCTATCACTAGTTATCCCATCCTTTTTCCCCGATCAGGGGCACGAACTTAAAATTATCCAGTTCTTCTTGTTGATATTCGGTCTCGCTCACACGAGTAATTTTAATCATCATCTGTTTTTTGCTATCCCCTACGGGGATTACCAGACGTCCTCCGATCGATAATTGTTTAATCAGATCATCAGGAACTACAGGTGCCCCTGCTGTTACTACAATGCCATTGTAGGGTGCGTACGTCGACCAACCTAAAGTCCCATCTCCTGCTTTTAGCATTGCATTGTACCCTTGCTTCTTTAACGCCTCTTTAGCTCGATGATATAGCTCGTTATGTCGTTCTACACTATATACCTTCGCTCCCATTTCGCATAGCACCATGCATTGATAGCCCGAACCGGTACCTATTTCCAGTATTTTATTTCCTTTCTCAATTTCGAGAAGCTCGGTCTGTCGGGCTACCGTATAAGGTTGAGAGATGGTTTGTCCCATTCCAATTGGAAGCGCAGTATCATTATAAGCCTTTGTATGAAGTGCGGTATCAATAAGCTCATGCCTGGGGATTTTACTAATGGCTAAAAGCACTCGCTGGTCTATAATTCCTTTTTCCCTTAATTCTTCAACGAGTTTATTTCGTGGGCGCGCAAAGCGGCGATCGTTTAACAAAGCAATTGTTTTGGAGATTTAACGTGTGCCCAAGTATAGGTATTTGGCTGCATAATTTGGGTTAGGAATTTTTTCAAATGTCATCCCGCACTCCGATGCGGGATCTGTAAGGGAACCAGACTTTGATTTAGAACCAAAACGATCAACGGTCCGCTCTCTACAGATCCCGTGTCAGGCACGGGATGACTTGTTAATATCTAAATGTTCCAACTCAAACAAGCTTTTTCTATTTAATCCGATTCTAAATACATGGGTCTCATAGTAACTACCACTGTACACTCCTATATTCATGAGATAATAGCTCATGGAATTTCTAGACTCACTCACATTTAAGGTATTTATTTATTCGCTGGCTACAGCCATTGCTACTGGTCTGGGTGCACTTCCATTCTTTTTTATCAAAAACATTTCGGATTCCTTTCTGGGGAAAGCCAATGCGGTTGCTGCTGGCTTGATGCTCTCAGCAAGCTATAGCCTAATTTTTGAAGGCTTCCAGGAAAATGACTGGATGACTCTGGCAGGAATGCTGGCGGGTATCTTTTTGGTCATCGGTGCAGATAAATGGATGAATAAGCATTTCGAAGTGGATGTCACAAACCTAATGGGAGCAGGCAGTAAGAAGATGCTTCTTTTCCTTGGGATTATGACCATTCACTCTTTTGCTGAAGGGGTTAGTGTTGGTGTTTCCTTTGCTAATACTCTCGAATTCGGGATCTTCATCGCGATAGCAATTGCGGTCCATAATATCCCGGAAGGATTGGCAATCAGCCTTGTTATGGTACCCAAAGGCACTTCTCCACTAAAAGCGGTGGGATGGAGTATCTTTTCTAGTTTACCTCAACCCATTATGGCCATTCCTGCCTTTCTCTTTGTTGAAGCATTTAGAGAGTACCTACCCTTTGGGCTTGGCCTGGCAGCTGGAGCTATGATCTGGATGGTCTTCGCTGAACTAATTCCTGAGGCACTACAAAAATGTGAACCTCACAAGATTGGATTTTGGATAACCATGGCCATTATGGGCATGACTGCCTTCCAGATGCTCCTCTAATTCTGGAAAATCTTTTTACAAGCGTACAGAGAGAAAAAGGCTAATTTTTGGTTTAGCTCATAACTACTAATTTGGTCATCTACAATTGTTTAACAGAATATTAAGCACCCTATTCCTTGCTCTTTCGTTTAGTTTGTTTGCTCCTCAAACTTCAAATGCACAATCTTCTTCAGAAACCATTTATGCCTACCTCGATTGCAGGGGTTGCAGCGAAAGTTTCATCCAAACTGAAATTGAGTTTATTAACTTTGTGAGAGATCCTGAAGATGCTGATCTCCACATCTTTATTGTTAACCAGAGGACCGGTAGCGGTGGAGTGGAGTATACCATTGAGTTCATCGGGCAAAAACAATTTGATGGAGATGATGAAACTATGAAGGTTATCTCTCCGGAATCTGATACCCAGGAAGAGCGAAGAAATAAACTGGTCAGTCATATCAAGCTCGGACTGGTAGGTTACCTGTTCAATACTGATATCATCAACCAGCTGGATTTGAATTTTGACAACTCCGTTGAAGTAGAACCCACGCAGGCTCCGGAAAATGATCCATGGAATAAATGGCTGTTTGAGGTGGGTGGCAATACATTTTTCAATGGAGAAGAGGCACGCAAGACCTTAAACTTCAACGGATACGGATCTGCACGACGAATTACGGAAAACTGGAAGCTGGATTTTCGGCATAGATACAACTATAACCGCAGAACATTTACCACTACCGAAGAAGAGATTGTTGGCACTGATACCGTTGATGTAGAAGTAACCGAAGCATTTGTTCGAGAAAGTCAGAGCTTCTTTGGATTGGTAGCAAAAAGCCTTGGACCTCATTGGTCTGCTGGTTTTTATACTTCTATCAGGTCCTCCACTCAGGATAACATCGATCTTCGTGTGGCCATCGCTCCTACTATCGAATACAGTCTTTTCCCTTATGAAGAATTCACCCGAAGAGAAGTAACATTCCGGTACGGAATTACCATAGCAGATCTTGACTATACTGAGCGAACCATTTTTAATGAAACAGAGGAATTACTTTTTGAGCAGGAGCTAAATATTAATACCGAATTCACCCAGCCCTGGGGTGGAATAGAAGGCGGTATTAATGCCTCAGCCTACTTACATGATTTTTCAAAGAATAATGTTCGTTTTGATGCCGAAGTCGACTTTAGGATATTCAGAGGACTTTCGGTTTTCATCTCTGGAAGATATTCCCTGATTAACGATCAGCTTTCACTGCCTGCTGGTGAATCTACTGATGCTGATGTACTCCTTAACCTTCGAAACCAGGCCACCTCTTACAGCTTTGGCGGGAGTATTGGTCTTGAATTTACATTTGGTTCGATTTACAATAACGTAATCAACCCAAGGCTCTAAAGCTTTACTAAATTTAGTTTTAGAAAATATTTAACCAAATGGTTGAATATTTCTTTATCTATCCTTTATATTTAACCAATCAGTTAAATGTTATGCTAGACTCAACACTTTACGCTTTATCCGATTCCACCCGTCGCTCTATTTTGCTTTCTCTGGCAGAAAAAGAGAGAACGGTAAATGAAATAGCAGAGCCTTATGATATGTCGCTGGCTGCCGTTTCAAAACATCTGAAAGTACTGGAGAAAGCAAATCTCATAACTAAAAAGAAAAAGGGTAGAACAATCACCTGTAGTATGAACTTCTCTCCTCTTGACGAAGTAGAGTCTTTGATAAAAGAGTATAAACGATTCTGGGATGCACGTTTGACTGAGCTCCAACAATTTATTGAACAATCTAAAAAGGAATAATTATGAGCCGACCAAACGAACATGCCATTGAGGTATCAAAAGTAATTAATGCGGATAAGCCAGCAATCTTTAAAGCGCTTACTGATAATAGCATCATGGAAAAATGGTTTTATGCAGGACCTGATGGCTGGAGTGCCGCTGTTGATGCAGACGTTAAAACCGGGGGAAGCTTCAAAATTGATATGATTGGTGATGAAGATACCTACACGCATACCGGCGAATACAAGGAAGTAATCGAAAACGAGAAAATCGTGTTCACCTGGAATTCGCAAGCAGTAGAAGATACCCTGGTTACCATCACACTTAACTCAGTAGAAGGTGGTACAGAAGTGAAGCTAGTGCATGATTTTATGCCCAATGAGCAAATGCAAACCAACCATACAAATGGGTGGACTGCAATCCTTGAGCGATTGGCTGCAGCAGCTTAATCAAATGAAATAGAATTGAGCCGAAATACACAGGCTCAATTCTAACATTTTTATCACATTTGGTCTGAGAGAACGAACTAAAGCCAGGTATTGGTTAAATTGTCAACTTATTATTAATCAATAAACCTTTAGGCATGAAATTTAAATTATCTAGCCAATTACTTTTACTAACTGCCCTATCACTTTTCCTGAGTTCCAGTAGTATTGCTCAAACCATTCCGGACTCTCCATCTAAAGTGAACCCTATTCTAATTAATTCTTCTATTCCTGATGTATCGCTTAAAAATATCGATGGTGAAGATGTAGTCCTTAAAGAATTAGTAGCACAGCAACCAACCATGATTGTGTTTTATAGAGGAGGCTGGTGCCCATATTGTACCAAGCATATGGCTGAACTCCAGCAAATTGAGAAGGAAATTGTGGAAATGGGATATCAAATCCTGGCTATAAGTGTTGACAGACCAGAGGCGCTGAAAAAGACGCTCACTGATGTTGAACTAACCTATACCCTTCTTTCTGATAGTCCTGCTGATGCTCTTAAAGGCTTTGGAGTTGCTTACACCCTTGATTCTCAAACTGTAGAGCGCTACAAAAACTATGGCATCGATATCGAAAAGGATTCAGGATACGACCACCATATTTTGCCTGCTCCTGCTGTCTTTCTTATCGACACAGAAGGAACGGTTAAGTTCCAATATGTTAACCCTGATCACAGGGAGCGAATAAACGGCGATATCCTTTTAGCTGCCGCTAACGCTTTCAAGTAATTCATGTAGTTAGTTGCTCATATCTGTATCTTTGAAAGGATATGAGCAACACTTCTACCTTCTCAAAAACCGATTTAAAGTCCCTCACCAAGTCTCAACTTCTGGAGTTTTGTGATGGCTTAGGTCTGCCGAAATTCAGAGCAAACCAAATTTTCCAGTGGTTGTATCAAAAAGGAGCTTCTTCTTTTGATGAGATGACCAACTTGTCGAAAGACCTCCGTGCTAAATTGGATGAAGTTGCTTTCATAAACCGAATCGAAGTAGCTAATCAACAAGAGTCGAAGGATGGAACCATAAAATTCCTTTTCAGGCTTAGCGATGAAGATAAAGACTATAAGGTAGAAGCCGTATTGATCCCCGATTTCTACCCCGATGGAGTTGCTAAACGATTGACGGTTTGTGTGTCATCGCAGGTCGGTTGTGTATTTGGATGCTCTTTTTGTGCAACCGGTAAAATGGGATTCTTTCGAAATCTTTCGCATGGAGAAGTGGTCGACCAGGTACAATATATCAACGACATTTCTGAAGAGCGGTTTGGGAAGAAAATCACCAACATCGTGTATATGGGTATGGGAGAACCGCTTCATAATTACAAAGCAGTAGTAGATTCGGCCAGCATAATTTCAGATCCGCTTAGTATTGAGCTCTCTCCAAAAAGAATCACAGTTTCAACTGTTGGACTTACCAAACAAATAAAGAAGTTGGCTGATGATTCCGAACCTTTTAACCTGGCCATCTCCCTTCATGCCCCAAGTGATGACAAGAGAAACAAAATTATGCCTATCAACAACTCCATGGATTTAGGCACCCTGGAAGAGGCGGTTCGACATTATTACCGAAAAACGGAGCGACCTATTACTTATGAATATCTTCTCTTTGATGGCTTCAATGATACCAAAGAAGATGCCAGGAACCTTGCCAGGATTGTAAAGTGGGCTCCAAGCAAGGTGAATATCATTATGTACAATAACGTTGCTGGTGTTGAATTGAAAAGAGCTCGGGAAGAACGCTTAGATAATTTCTTGAAAGCTTTAATCAGGAATGATGTAAGAGCAACGGTAAGAAGAAGTCGTGGAGACGATATTGATGCAGGCTGTGGGCAACTCGCTATTCGGGAAGGTGCTCCTAAAGGAAAAACGATCGCCAAACAGCTTTAGTTAATGGTGATTAGTTATTGGTTATTAGCCCAGCACTATTAACCAATAACTAATCACCATTCCGCTTTTCTCTAATTTTTTTGAACTTTTAACCAATATTGATTGGTTGCTTTAGTTTGAGGATGTACATTCTCAAACGAATAGTTCATCGTACAGACTTCATTAATGAAAAAATTAGGTTTTCTTGGCTTATTCTTAGGGTTTTTTGTTCTTCTTTCCGGGTTTAATACCAGTTCGGAAATTGATACCAATGAACCTCCTTCAAACGAATCCTTTCTCGATTCTTTAGTTGCCAATGCCTCCCTGAAAGAAAAAGTGGGGCAGCTCTTTTTTGTGCCTGTTGAGGGCCGGTTCCTGAATCATGATAGTCACCGATTTAAAGAACTTTCCGATTTGGTGACCAGAGAGCATATTGGTGGGCTCATCTTCATGAGAGGAGATATTTATGGGCAGGCTATGTTAACCAATAAGCTCCAAAAACTTAGTAAAGTCCCTCTTTGGATCACTCAGGATATGGAATTTGGAGCTGCGATGAGGGTTTCCGGAACTACCCGGTTCACACCTGCTATGGGAGTAGCTTCAAGCGGAGATAAGCGAAATGCTTTTATGATGGGCAAAATCACCGCTATTGAGGCAAAAGCCCTTGGAGTACATCAAATTTTTGCACCTGTTCTGGATGTAAATAACAATCCAGATAATCCGGTAATTAATGTTCGTTCTTTTGCAGGCGATCCTGAAATTGTATCTGAGTTTGGAATTGCCTTTATGCAGGGTGTTCATAGCGAAGGAGTAGTTTCTACCGCTAAACATTTTCCTGGTCATGGTGATACTGACACTGATTCTCATTTAGCGCTGCCTGTTCTCGATCACAATTATTCAAGACTGGACTCCATAGAACTCATCCCATTCAAAGCGGCTATTGATATGGGAATTCCGAGTATTATGAGCGCGCATATCTCTTTCCCACAAATTAGTGAACACCCTGAATTACCGGGCACACTTGACGAATCAATTTTGGGAAGAATACTTAAAGATTCCCTGAACTTTGACGGTGTTGTAGTTACTGACGGGCTTGAGATGCAGGGAATTACTTCAAAATTCTCGGCAGGTCGCGCAGTGGTACAGGCCCTTAAAGCAGGTGCTGATATCATGTTAATCAGTCCCGACATCTATACAGCTATCAATGAGGTAGTAGACGCCGTGGAAAGAAACGAGATTTCGGAAGAGCGAATAGATGAATCATACCGGAAAATCATAGCCTGGAAACAGGAGCATGGCTTATTTGATCAGAATAATCAGGTAGACATCAATAACCTTGATAACCGTATAAGTACCAATTTCCATCAGGCAGTAGCAGACCGTATTGCAAGAGAATCCATCACCCTGCTAAAAAACGAAGGGAATCTCATCCCTATTGACCCTACCGTTCATCAAAAGGTGCTGCTTGTTTCTATTTCGGATGAAGACTTTGGCAATACTGGATCGGCTTTTGTTCGGACGATTAGAGATTACCACCCTGATGTCACATTCCGTGTCCATGATACAAGGAGCAACGCCAATGATGAGCAGAAAATCCTGGAAGAAGCCAGAAAAGCAGATTTGGTGATCATAGGTTCTTTTATCGGCCTGAGCTTCCAGGAATCCATACAGCTTTCAAGGAAACAATCCTCTTTTTTGAATCGACTAAAAAGAGTCAATAAACCTACTGTCCTGGTTATGTTTGGTAATCCATACCTGGTTTCTGAGCTGGAAGATACAGATGCCCATATTATGGCCTGGGCAAATACCTCCCTCCAAATGAGAAATACAGCTCCTGGATTATTTGGTGCGAGTCCAATCACGGGTAAGCTTTCAATTGAAATCCCCGGGATGTATGAATTAGGCGATGGAATTGAGATTGATCATACTGTACTGCGATACGGTAAACCGGAAGATGTTGGGCTGATATCTAAGGAAATTTTTGAAATTGATGACATCCTGCTAGACGCAGTAAGAGATTCAGTATTCCCTGGAGCTATTGCTGCAGTAGTGAAGGATGGAGTAATGGTGTATAAGAAAGAAGTGGGTTATCACGACTATGATAAACTGAAGCAGGTTAAAGACACCGATGTATATGACCTGGCTTCCATTACTAAAATCGTTTCCACCTCTACTGCTGTAATGAAGCTGGTAGATGAGAATAAACTTTCCCTTGATGACGAGGTTTGGAGGTTTATCCCCGAATTTGATACCGATGAGAAACGAGAAATTACGATCCGGGATATGCTCCTTCATCAATCCGGGCTCCCTCCTTTCAGGGTATATGTCGATTCTCTAAAAAATCGAGCGGATATAATCAGGGCGATCAAAAATGAACCGCTCACTTACCTTCCGGGCACTCAATACGTGTATAGTGACTTGGGAATGATACTCCTAGCCGAAATTGTCTCCCTTATTGAAGATCAGGGTATTGATGGCTATATGAGAAAGGAATTCTATTACCCAATGGGGATGTATGGTGCTTATTTCAATCCGAGAAATGTAAGCAGATGGTATGTGAACAGAATTCCACCAACCGAGATAGATACCGTGTTCGATCGTGGATTAGTTCAGGCGAATGTACACGACGAACGAGCTTATTTCTTAGATGGAGTTGCTGGTCATGCAGGGTTATTCGCTACTGCGGATGATCTCGCAAAATTTGGGACTATGCTATTGAATGATGGGATTTATGCTAATCAGCGCTTTTTATCAGAGGAAATCATTCGTGAATTCACATCCAAACAATCAGAACTAAGTGGCAGAGGATTAGGCTTCGATCGGAAGAGTCCCGAAGGATTCACTACGGCTGGTCAATTAGCCAGCAACGACACCTTTGGGCATTTAGGTTTTACAGGGACTAGTTTTTGGGTAGATCGTGAGAAGAATATGATTGTTATTCTGCTAACTAATCGTACGTACCCAAATCGTTCTTATGGCAGACGAATAAGCAGAATACGTGCTGCTGTTGCTGATGCTGCATTTTCTTCCTTTATTTCCCCTCAATGAATTGGACCACTTTAAAAGACCGTTCGTACGTTCCTTATTCGGAAAATCAGAAAGCCTGTGTAATACAGGGTGATAAAGGACGCTTTTTTGCAGGTGTCCGTATAGAAAATGTTTCTTTTCCACTTACTATAACAGCGATACAGGCAGCATGCTGCATTTGTTTAAGTGAAGGAGAAACTCCAACAGCTCTTTTCATTCCTGATAAAGATTTTGATCAGCTTCAATTCTGGCAAGATGAGTTTAATCTTGAGCTTACTATTACTGACTCCCTTCCTTCGGCCACGGATCTTGAGATTAAAGAGCCTCTTTCTTCTCCAGAAATAAATCGCCTTGTTACCCTATTAGATAGTGCTGTACCAATACATTCAGATTTCCCGGTATCTGCTATTTTATATACTGATGACTCCTTTTTTGAAGGGGTAAACATCGAGGTCTCTGACTGGGGAATGGGTTTATGTGCAGAACGTGTGGCTCTATGTAAAGCCTTGGTATCCGGGAGAACCGCCTTTCAAAGAATAGCTATTCATACAAAGCTTGGAGAAGTAAGCAGCCCTTGTGGCGCTTGTCGGCAAGTGCTTATCGAACATCTTCCAATGAATAAATTCACCTTATATCATGCAGATGGAAGTATGTCGGAACATATATCTTTAGACCTTCTCCCCTTTAGCTTTACCTCCCAATCACTTAAGCAATAGTGCTATTTCTCCCTAACTTTTTGCTTTTTTTTGAAAATAGAAGCGAAAAAGGGCTTTTTTTTTTAAAAAACTTCGTTTTTTATGCTAAAAAAGCACTTTCTAATTTGACTCAGTTAAGATGAATCAATAGCTTCATCGCAGTTTCTAACAATGAAATTCATTTAAACACAAACAAACGGAGTTATATAATGAGTAGAGTAAGCGAACTACAAGCATTAGTAGAAAGCGTATCATCTGAAATGGAAAAATTTTACGATAAAGGAAACAAAGCTGCTGGAACCAGAGCTAGAAAGGGGCTTCAAGATCTTAAGAAATTAGCTCAAGATATTCGTCTTGAAATTCAGTCTAAAAAGAATGCTGGTTAATTTCTACTAGTTTGTTTTTTAAAAGGCTTCAATTATAATTGAAGCCTTTTTTATTTCAGCTAATTTTAATTACTCGTCAAGGCAACCAGCTCTTCTTCTTGTATCGATGATATAGATAATCTTCCATTCTCCATCCAGTTTTGCCAGCTGGAATGAATTCACCCCACAATGCGAGAAGTTATCACCCAGATAAAACTGGTAGGGGGTCCAAGCAGTAGCCAAATCTGCATCTATTTTGATCTGATAATCCAGGATTTTTTCGTCCCATACTTCATCATGAGGAGTTCCAACAGCGTTTAAAAATCGCTCTAGACTTCCCTCGCTTTTAATTACCTGTCCCTGTTGGTTTTTAGATACGGTTTGCATGATGGCATCTCTGGAAAAAGCAGAGGCTACCATCGAGCTATCGCCTGCCCGCATCCCATCAAACATGGTTTCGATTACCTTTTGTACTTCCATTTCAGGAGATTGAGCATTCGCTGTCCCAAAAAAGCATGCAGTTAGTAGTAATAAAGAAATAGTTTTTTTCATTGTATCCTATATTGGTTCGAAATGAATAAACCAAAGCCATCCCACTGATGCTGAAAGAAGTTGTAAATACCTAAAATTGAGTGCAATTTTGGAATTACTCTACATTCCCTTGTCATTTCGAGCGAAGCGAGAAATCTATAAATCGTTTTTGGAGCAAATATTTAGATTTCTCGCTTCGCTCGAAATGACAACTAGGAGGATGATAGCGCCTTAGCAATAAGAATAGCTGGATGAAGTGCCTCTTCTTCTACTCCATCTTTAATCTGGTGCCTGCACGAAAACCCAGGCGCGCATACCAAAGAGTCTTTCTCTTTATTCCGAATAGATGGAAAAACGGAAAGCTCTCCAATTTCCATCGATACCTCAAAATGCTCTTTCTCGTACCCAAAACTTCCGGCCATGCCGCAACATCCCGTATTTAACTCATCTACCTGATAACCTGCCAATTGTAATGCCTCAATGGTACTTTCATTTCCCGTCAGTGCCTTCGTATGACAATGCCCATGCAACACGATCTTTTTTTCTGAATTCTTAGTAACCAGTAGTTCTTTATTGCTCACTATAAACTCTTCAAAAGTGAATGAGTTATCAGCCAGACGTTTTGCGTTATCGTAATACTCCTCATCACATATATCCAGGAATTCATCTCTAAATGTCAAAATCTCTGAAGGTTCTAGTCCTATAATTGGTATCCCTTTCGAATAAAACCCTTCCAGTTTTATGATACATTGATGAGCTAATTCTTTGGCCCTGTCTAAAAAACCTTTTGAAAGTTGTGGACGACCGGACTCCATAACAGGACATAACTGTACCTTAAATCCCATTTCGTTAAGCACGAACTGTGCTGATTTTGCTATCTCCGGCTCATGATAGTTGGTAAAGACATCCACAAAAAGAGCTACTTCCTTCCCTGTTGTGCTAGACCTTTGCTTTTGGTGCCATGTATGAAACGGTTCTTTGGCCAATCTAGGCAACTCCCTTCTTTTGTCTACTCCGAAAAAACTGCTTAGTACCGCCTTAAAGAAAGACGTTCCAGTTAGAAAATTAGTGACCGATGGAAATACGGAGCCTAGAGTATATAATGATGATGTGGATGCAAAGAATTTCTCGCTTAGTGTACTTCCATTGGTTTTGTGCCAGCCATTCATGAATTCTGCCTTCATTTTGGCCATATCAACGTTGGCGGGACACTCACTCTTACAGGCTTTACAACTGAGACATAAATCCAGGGCTTCTTTCAGTTCTTTTGATGAATAGGTGGATGGATTCTCCCCGGAAAAAACTTGCCGGAATACATTGGCTCTTCCTCTTGTCGAATCCTTTTCGTTGCTCGTAGCCTGGTAGGATGGACACATCGTACCTCCACTTGCGGCGAGTTTTCTGCATACTCCTGCTCCATTGCACAATTCAATGGCATTTCCAAAACTCCCTTCCTTCCGAAAATGGAATATTGTTGCTTCATTTGCTCGTTTATACTCCGGAGAAAATCTCAGTCCTTTCTCCATGGGTTGCGGGTTAACGATTTTCCCGGGATTAAAGAGATAATTAGGATCCCATATCTCCTTTACTTCCCGAAGAACCGGCATCATCTCCTGCCCCAACACTTTTTCTATAAATGGAGACCGGGCCCTTCCATCTCCATGTTCCCCAGAAAGCGACCCTCTATATTTTTTAACCAGATCTGCTACTTCACCAGCCATTTCTTTCATCATTGATACACCAGATTCTGTGGTGGTATCAATCATAGGCCGAAAGTGAAGCTCACCTACTGAAGCATGTGCATAGAACACACACTCGGTACCGTATTTTTCTAATAGCAGCTTGAAGTCATTAACATAAGCCGGTAAATCCTCTACTCGCACCGAAGTGTCTTCGCAAAATGCAGGTGTACGGGATTCTTTTCCCAACCCCATGAGCAGTCCTAGGCCTGCCTTTCTTAGCTCCCAAACTCTTTTCATCATCTCTGGTTCTGAAATAACCGGATAAGCCAGGCCTAAATTTTCTGTTTTAAGAGCTGATCTTAACTTGGCTGCTTTTTCTACTAGTTCTTTCTTTGTTTCTCCATCAAACTGAATGATGAGTATGTACCTGGGTGATCCTTCTAAAAAGAATCGATTCTTCTGTTGCTCTAAATTCTCTTTCGTGGCATCCAGAATAATATGATCAACTAGTTCAACAGCTGAAGGTTCTAATCCAACAGCAATCCTGGTAGCTTCCATCGCATCATTTAGATGTTCGAATTGAGGAATAATAAGCAGCTGATGTTCAGGCTTTTTTACGAGGTTAAGTGTTGCAGATGTGGTAAGAGCAAGCGTTCCTTCACTTCCACAAAGTAATTCGCATAGATTGAACGGCCTTCCTCCTTCGGTTAAGGGATGCATCTCCAACAACCTGTCTAGAGCGTAGCCGGTATTTCTTCGAATAATTTCCGGATGAGGATATGAAGCTTTTATGAGTTCTTTGTGAGTATTCAGAAGATCAATCATTGATCGATAAATATGCCCTTCCAAATTATCCAGGTTGCATTTAGCTTCAAGCTCTTCTCTGGATAACGGATGAAAATGAGCAATGGAGCCATCGCTCAGCACTACTTCCATTTCCTTTACATGTTCTCGAGTGGTCTTGTATTTGATGGAAAATGAGCCCGCTGAATTATTTCCAATCATTCCACCAATCATGCAACGACTCGTGGTAGAAGTGTCCGGGCCAAAGAAAAGACCATGCGTTGAACTAGCTCTGTTGAGGCTGTCACGAATTACACCGGGTTGAACGTTGGCTGTTTTTGGATCAGGATGAATGGATAGAATTTCAGTCATAAACCGGGATACATCCATAACAACCCCTCCTCCAGTAGCCTGTCCTGCCAAACTGGTGCCGGCACTTCGTGGGGTTATAGAGAGTTTTTCTCTATTCGCCAAGCGAACCAGTTCCTGAATGTCTTTGGTCGTAGATGGGAATGCCACTCCTTCGGGCAACTCCTGATACATCGAAGCATCCGATGAGTATAACTGCCTGGTAAGAAGTGAGCGATCGATCAAATTGGGTAACTACTTTGCTAGATGGCCAAACATACTAGAATTACATTCATTTTTAAACATAGATGTCACCCTGAACTCGTTTCAGGGTCTTAAGAGAAGGCTACTGCCGAAGAATCTAAACGAGGTTGTAAACAATTAGATCCTTCGCAAGTATGCTCAGGATGACAAAAAAATCAATCCCCGCGCCTTCGCTGCATTTGATGTGTACCATCCATACCTCTGCCTGGACCACTCATCATCATTTTTCTGATGAGTTGCGCAAAAACAGGCTTCTGCTCATCGGTTAAAATGGATCCTAACTCAGTGAAGTGTTCAAAGTTCAACACCTCCAGCTGCTTATGAGCATCACCGATCTCTGCCACTAAAGAATCTACTTTATCATTGTTTCCGGCTCTTAAGCTTTGATAAAGCTCACCCCGGGTTTTATAAATCCCTTTCGTTACATCTACAACTTGTTTTCTATACTCGATTCGGGATGCTTTAAACTGTTCGATTTGATCCTGAGTAAGACTCAGCTCCTTTTCAAATGGTTGAAAAGAACGGTTAGCCCCTCGTTGTTTGGACCGGCCATCTTTAGGGCCATCGAATGACATAAAACCTAGCAGAGCCAGATTCAAAACCACCATAACTACAAGTCCAATTATTAACAGTCTATTACTATTCTTCATAATCCACTCCTTCATCCTGGTAGAAAGTGGTGAATGAGGCTAATTCCTCGTATTCACTTAGTGTGACTGATTCCAGTCCATTAGCCGTATCTATATCTCCTGTATTCATTTGTTGGAGAATAAATGCAACATTAAGTACCGCTATCAGGAGTAATGCAGCTGTACTAAATGCGTATTTAGGTTGAACTAATACATCGAAAATTTTACCCGGCTTAGCATTTCCCTGTTCGAGTTTTGCTTCAAGCCGTGTGAAGAAGAATGGCCTGGGAGTGGCTCTTGAAACACTATCAAGAGACTCTAGCGTCTTCTGAACTTCCTTTTCGATATTTGAATGTTTCTTTTCCATAGCTTTTATATTTGAAGATTAACTTCGCTATCTATTAAATACTTCCTGATGTATATGCCTCGTGCAAATCCTTTTTGAGTTGTTCTTTCGCCCGATGTATTAAGCCCTGAACCGAAGAAGCACTCTTTTCCATGATAGCAGCTATTTCTTCGTATTTAAGACCTTCTACCTTGTTTAATGTAAAAGCAACTCTTTGTGATTCCGGTAAGTTTCCAATCGCCTTGAAGAGTATCGATGACCGTTCTTTATTTTCCAAATCAACTCCTGGATGGTAAAAATTCTGGTCATTTTGAACCTGGTCTACTTCTTCGTCGGCATTAAATAAAGCCTGGAAAAACCAGCTCCTCTTCTTTCGCTTTTTGTACCGAAGCAAGTTCAATGATTTATTGATGGTGATCCGGTACACCCAGGTGGTTAATGCTGAGCCTTCCTGGAAATCATTTATTGAGTTATATACTTCAACAAAAACTTCCTGTGCGATATCCTCAGCATCACTTTCATTATGTACAAAGCCAATCGCGGTATTAAACACCTGGTCTTGCAGGGATTCCACCAGCTCTTTGAAAGCTGTCCTTTCCCCTTTTTTTAACCTGGTGATTAATACCTGATCGTTTACCAATGCATCACTAGTTTGCATGGTTGGAAAGTATGCTTTTGATTGGAAAAGCATAGTCTCCATTTATCCTATTTCCTACCCTGACGCATTTGACGTCCTTTTTGAGCTTTCTTCATTCTTTCGAATTTACTGCCCATAGTATCAAATTTTAGCTTTTGCTCATCAGTAAGAAGATTTCGAACCTCTTCGCGAGTGCTTAGTCGAATAAGCTGAAGCTCTGTTTTAAGGTCTCCAATCTCACGAACTACATCCTGTGCTCTGCCATAATTGGCTTCTTCACCAGTAGTAAGGGTTCTAAGTTGAGCCTGCTTTTCTCTCAGTTCGTTTTGAATTGGAAGAGAAGCTTTTTGAGTCTCAAACCTGATCTCTTGGATCTGCTCTTTTTGTTCGTCTGTCAAATCGAGTCCTCTATGGTTAAAGCCTCGATCTGCTTGCTGAGCTTGCATAGCTCGTTGAGCCATTGCTCTTCGTTGTTCTCCCCTTTGTTGGGCTAAAGCCTGGGTGCTGGTAATCGCAAATACTGCAATGATGAATAATTGGGCTACTCTTTTCATAGCGTGTTCCTATTCTTTTTTCTTTTTTGATTCAGTTTATTTGAGGCCGCCTCACTTACTTAGAAACCAAAAAAAAGAAAAGTGTTCGTTGGGTGGGCAATTTTTCAATGTTCAATTACGCAATTATCAATGAGTCATTGATAATTGAAGCATTGCTAATTGCTCAATTATTACCCTACCACATTCACCATTTCGAAAATAGGAAGGTATAACGCTACGATAATTGCCCCAAGAATAAGCCCAATAAATACAATAAGAACAGGCTCGATTACGGACGTCAATCCCTCAACCATAATATCCACTTCCTCTTCATAGAGCGTTCCTACCTGCTGAAGCATTTCATCCAGGCTTGCTGTTTCTTCTCCCACGCTAATCATTTGTGTAACCATTATGGGAAAGATCAGACTCTTACTAAGTGATTTATTCAAACTCTTTCCTTTCCGAATGGATTTCCCCATTTCAGAAATTTCTTCATTCAGGATGCTATTTGAAGTGGATTTTTTTAGTACATCCAATGACTCAGACAAGGTAACTCCACTATGCAGTAAGGTTGATAAGGTACTGGTAAACTGGCTTACCAAACCTTTTGAGTACATGGTTCCAAAATAGGGAATACGTAACCTCAACAGATTTATGAATCGATTTCCTTTTTCAGTTCTTAACAAGAAACGAATGAGAATAATCAGCGCTAGTACGCCAATGAGAATTACTAGTAAGTTTTGAGTTAAGAACTCACTTACCGTCAATATCAATTGAGTTGGTCCGGGAAGCTCGGCATCAAAATCTCTATACATGTCCACGAAAGTAGGAACCACAAACACCAGCAAAAAACTTACTGCTGCAATAGCCACGGTGATAATGATGGAAGGATAAACCAAGGCCATCCGGATTTTCTGCTTTAGCTTAAACGCCTTTTCCTGGTAGCTGGAAAGTCGTAAAAGCACATCATCCAACACCCCGGAAACCTCTCCAACCTCTGTTAGTTGGATATAAATGGAATCAAAAACAGAAGTGAAGTTTTTCATCCCCTGGGATAAGCTTCTCCCCCTTTTTACCTCTTTTCTTATCTGAGTTATAATCTCTTTAAACCGCTTATGGCTGACCTGCTCAATGCTGGTATCCAAAGCTCTTAGCAAGGGAAGCTTCGCTTTCAGCATCACCGCTAAATTCCGGGTAAACTCAATCACAAGCTTTTCAGGCACTTCTTTCACAAAAGGCAGCTTAATTTCCTTAGAAAGGATTCCACCTGTAGTGGCTCCTTTTTGTTGTTTTGCTATGGTTTTAGGAAGTGCGGCCATGCATGATTATTTGATAGGGTTCCATAATACAGGTTTTCGTGGCGATAGCATATACTGTTGAGACAGTTCTCTTCTTCCCTTTACCTGTTCGAGTTCCCAGGCGGTAACCTGGTTGGATAAAGCAGTTGATGGAATAAAATCTATAACCAGGCTATCCATAGGGTAAATCTCTGTAGGCGATCCATTTAGTAATAGCGGACTACTTCCAATCCAATAAGTCCTTTGTGTTTCCAGTCCACCATTTAGCACTACCACAGAATCCTGAACATTTATGTTCGTAGCGGACAGCACATCCTCATATACCCTATGCTCAATAGCGGCATAGTTAGAGTAAAATTCAGTATTTAATCTCCATTGCACCATCTGCTGATTGATAAAAAAGAATACAGAACCTGCTATTCCCAATACAATGGACACAATAGTAATAGAAACTAAAATCTCTACGATGGTATACCCTTCTTCTCTTTTGAGCTGCTTTAATACCATAACCGCGCCGTTTGAAGAGTTACTTTGGGAATGCCTACGGTGTCTCGTTTAAACACTTCTATTTTGATCTGATATAAATCCTGATTCCTCGTTACTTCCTGCTTTACCCACCAATTATTATCTACCAGCATCACTTTGGAGGAATCACTCTCCATAACCAGGACCTGTTCCATTGTGTTTCGAGCAAGATTATGAGCGATAATCTTATCCTTTGAAAGTG
Organism: Balneolaceae bacterium; assembly: GCA_965242845.1. Classification (GTDB taxonomy): domain Bacteria; phylum Bacteroidota; class Rhodothermia; order Balneolales; family Balneolaceae; genus RHLJ01. The sequence goes on along the minus strand of CBDETC010000003.1, from coordinate 1,187,359 downwards.
TATTGTTACCGATTGTGGTAAGGAACATCGTTGAAGGAACGAGCACTGCTAACAAAATCGCCATAGCGATTAGCGCCTCTACAAGGGTATATCCCTCTTCGCTTTTTATTTGCTTATTGTACCACATTCCAATCCAGTATTGAGTATTTGGTTGAATCAGAAAGTCCTACAGGAAGCACAAAATCATCCGGTCTTTCGGTGACATCTATAGTAACATCTTTAAGCCAGTTGATATAGCTGGTTGGAGACTCATAAAAGTAGAATTGATCGGTAAGTACACTTCCATACACTGTGCCAAGTAATTCGGTTTGACCTCTAGTGTACACTCCGCCTCTTACTATAGATTGAGGTCCTATCCTGATTTTCAAACGCTCCCGGTTAAAAGAATTGGGCTGAAAAGGATAGACAACCATTCCGTCCACAACCGACTGATCTCGGAGATCGATTACTTCCCCTTTACCCGCATTTGAAAATTCTTTGGAAGAATACATAAGGCTTGGGTATAGCAAATACGCATTATCTCTAACCGTAATCTCCCCCTTTGAAAGTACCTGAGCCGCCGCCCTGGTTCCCCCTCCTATTTGCAAAGACTCCCCTGCATAAAAAAGAAGGTGAGTCCCTTCTGTTGCTCCACCCACAAGCAAGGTATCCTCCACAATGAATTTGGTATAGGGAGCAAAAGAGTACGGTCCGTTTATGGTGAGATTCCCCTTCACTACAATCAAAAGCTCCCTTTCCAGGGAAACCTCCTGGTTCGACTCCCAGGAAATATCTCCTTCAAAGTACAAGGTATCCCGAGTAATGCTGTTTGGATTGATTCCAGTGAATGAAGATGAGAAACGCGAAAGCGAAGCATTGTCAAATAGGGACTCGAAGTACTCTTCCTGGATACGGAACAACCCATTATCAAACTCTGGCATCCCTCCTTCTTCCTTTAATGATGAACCTGGTGCATTTAGCGTCCCTCGAAATGGAACTCCTTTAAAATCCTCTTGCCTGATGGTTTGATTAGTTGAATACACCGTTCCATTCAGATTGGTAGTTCCTGTCACCGTCAAAGAGGAAGTACTATCGCCAAGAGCTATAGCAGCACTGGTTAACCCAACGGATTCATCTCCAATTAACATCCTAACCGTTTTGGATTGATTGGATACCACCACCTGCGAACGGATATCCCAGAATCCTCCAAATGGTATAGCTGTAATAGATGCAGAGCTCCCGGATGAAATTGGAACTAGAGCCCTGGTTTCATATTCGGGAGTTTCTTCAGCCAGATTCAAATAACGAAATACTCCTTCTTCTGCTGCATACCAGGCTTTGGTTTCATTCACTCCCTGTTGTATAAACCTACCCTGAAGAATAATTCCCGAAAATACCGATCCAATGAAGAGCATGATAATCACCGAAATAACCAGTACGGTTGCTAAGGCAGAACCTTGTTCTTCATGGAGTATGTTGATTACCTGACCAGTCATCTCAAAACCACTTTCCCGGATCAATTAATGGGACAAGGATATAGGCTAGAAACAAAAAAACTGCCATTGGAATATGTGTTTCTTTGGTGATCTTTTTCGTCAAAAGCCCAACTCCTGCAATCACTCCACCAAGAATGATTCCAAGATATACCACCCATAAAATATCCCAACCCGAATACAGAGCCAGGACAGTAATTAGTTTCACATCTCCCCATCCAAATGCCCGTTTAGAATAGAATTTCTGCATCGCCACATTCAACAATGCAAAGACTGTAAAGAGTATCAGTGCTGAAAGCACCAGTTCCAGTTTAAATTCCAGGTACAGTTTTGGAATCACAACCAACAGTAATAGAATAACAAGAGTATTTGGAATGATTTTGCTGTATAGGTCAATAAAAGCTATGAAAAAGAATACCAGCAGAAAAAGTATATTTACCCAGTCTAATACGCTTTGTGGAGAAAGAACAAGTACTGCCGCAATACAGAAGAAGAACGAACTAATAGTAGCAACCCACTGCCAGAGGTTTGAAGGTTTGCTATCAATATTTGACGTCAGATATTCAGGCTTAAAAAAGCTTACATAGCTTCCCAAACCCGCAAATAAAACAGCTATTGAAAGATGAACGATCACCCTTAATCCGGGATCACCTGTTCTACATTCCCTTCCTGATCAACCTGCCATTTATTGAATACCCCATCATTATCAAAATCGATGATAGAAGTAGCGGTAGCAAGGTATTCAGCCTGACCAGCGCTTTCTATTTCAATCTGGTAACGAGCACGACCTCCTTCGGTGATCATTTTTTCATGCTCAAATCCAATAGAGGTGAACTCTGTAGAATAACTATCGTGCTCCAGGTGATACACTCGCTGTAAGGTATGCAGGAATGCTAATTGGGTCTTAGCCTCTGTGGTTTTGGCCCGCGTAGTTACATTTTGATACAAGGGCACTGCTATCATAATGAGAATACCGATAATGGCTAACACTATAAGTAGTTCGGTGAGTGAAAACCCATCTTCTTTCTTTATAACCTGGTTGAGTACGTTCTTCATAGCTCTTCTAATTGTCATTTAATTTCAGTGTAAATTTTTTGTCGTTGTATTCCAACAGTACAGAATCACGAACCACTGCCGTGACTAAAATTCCTTCTCTAAAAGTCTCCCCTGATTCCACAAAATAAGACTGACCACGATCGTCCAGAATTACAGCGGTATTATCTAAAATTCCGGACAAGATTAGTCTGGGCATAGGAACTTCAGGTTCAGGTCTGTTTTGTACAGGCTGGGGAGCCTGAACTACTTGGGGAGTACCAGACATCCTAAAAGGATCCCGGCCAGATGGAGAATAGGTATAGCCAATTTTCTCTGGCACAGTCAACTCATCCAAATTAATGGATTGTACCTGCTGAACTACAGGCACCTCTTCGGAAGAAGCCAGTTCCGAGAAATTAACCACGTTCACTCCCCATACCACTATCACAATGGCACCGAGAATGATTTTTCCTATGGTTGTTTCCAGGAAGTCTTTCACTGATTAACCCCTCAACAAAGTTATGGTTAATGTGGTCGTTCCTTCCAAAAATCCGGCATTAGGTGCTGAGCTGTCGATTTCCAGTTGTTTGGTTTCTATGAGTAACCCACCTTGTTCCACCTGGTTAATAAAGCGGGCCACGCTATGGTAACTACCTGTGAAATCAAGGGCTATTTCGCGTTCAAAATATGCTCCTTTTACCTCACCAGATAAAGGCTGAACCCGGTTTATGGTCACATTCGCTTTCCTTGCTTCATCAAATACCTGTTCAAGCACTTCTGAAAAATCTTCGTCATTAAGCATGTTAACGACCATAGAATTAAGACGCTCATCCAAGATTCGTTGCTTTTCATTTAAGTCAATGAGCTCCGTCTGCCAATTGCTCATCAATTCAATTTGCTGGTTCTGTGAGCTCAATACGGAATGTTTTTCATAGGTATCAACAATAAAAGGGAGCACTAAAAAGATGGTAATCGCTAAAAAGGACAGTAATGAAATGCTTCCTAAATACTTCCAGGTATGTATGTTCATCTGATCATTCATGAGCCCACCAATACCTGAAGTTCAAATCGAATACTGGAGCCAACCGGTCTTTGGCCTTGTGTCTGCGTATTGCCACTTTCCTCTTTCTCTGAAACCACCAATCCGGCCCGGTCTACTTCCTCAGCTCGCTCTAACTGTTGAAGAAAATTTGAAACAGCCTGTTCTGAACGTGCATAACCAACTAGGTTCAACTGAATAAAGCTACCGTCATTACTTTGCTGCGATTTAAGATTTGTGAGCCATACCTGATCAGGAATTCGGGTACTTACTAAATCGAAAAGAAAGGCAGAAGATTCTTTGTCTTCCAATACATTCTTTGTTCTTATAAAATCATCTCGGGTTTCTAAAAGCTGACTTCGTTTTTCCGTCACCTCTTCAATTTTATCCCCGATTTGGCCCATAATCTGGTTACTCTCTACAAGACGATAATCCAGTATTTTGCCATAGGCATAAGTAATAAGTGCAAAGAAGATGAGTGGAGCAAATAGCAAAATGCTCATCCTTAGTACTTCCTTTTTATCATTTGACAGCACGGCCTGCTTTTGCTGATCCTCAGTTGCAAAATTAAATGCATCTAAATCAGGATAAAATAGCTTAGTAGAAGTCCCTTCCACAGCTACATAAGAAGGATGCAACCCTTCTTTTCTTTTGGGATGCTCAAATATCTCCAGGGATCGGCTAAGCATTCCCGACCACTGATCAAGTTCTGAATTCCTTAGCGGTACAAACAACGGAATAGAATCCATGGACAAATCAGAGGAAGCTTCTTCAGTCTTTAGATAGGAATCTGCTTCCTGTATTGCGAGGCTAAGATCTCCGTCCTCTGAACCTGAACATTCAAATACATGTTGGATCAATCCATGTTGATAAATCACTAAGAAGGTGTAATCTCCCGAATATGAAAGAACACCCGATAAGCCTTCTATAAACTGGGGATTTATTATTTGAGCATATCCCGATTCTATAAAACCAGGCGAAAGGTATTTGGGGAACAAGCCCAGCTCTTCCAATACCGAAACATACTTTTCGCACATCTGATTATCGAATACCTGGAAAAGGCATCTTTTAGTCTCTTCATCTAAGGAAATGATGTGGGACTGGAGCTGGATAGATTCATGATCTTCAAATTCTGAAAGAACTTGTTTCTCCCGTTCTGTAATCCATCGTTCTGTTTCTTCTTCCTCCTCTGAATAAGGAACCTCTTCAACCGTCAGACTCAACAGTGCTTCCGGTATGGAAAGAGCAATGACAAAAGCATCTGCTTTTAACTGTGGAAGCATCTCTTCAATCGCTCCACGGAAAGAAACTTCTCCGTTGTTATGCAGAACCTCCCCTTTTGAACTTTCGGTGATGCGGCTGCCCAGTTTATCAAGTTCAATCCATCGAAGTAACTCAGGAGTGATTTCGATTCCTACAACGGTATGTTCTAAGAAAGGAAGCTTAAGCATAATCAGTCTGCTTAATTGTCAATATTCAGGTCTTCTCGTAGCTGATTCCAACGTGCATTGTCGGTACCATCACCATAGAATACATGAGGAGTGATAAAGATAACCAGCTCGGATTTTATCAGGTTGGTGCTCTTATTTCGGAATAGTCGTCCCAATAACGGGATATCACCAAGTAGAGGTACTTTGTTCACATTTTCCGACTCACTTTCCTGGATTAATCCACCTAAAATAATCGTTTCCCCATCCTTCAATCGTACGGTAGAGTCTAATACCCTGCTGTTAATGGTTGGCGGAACTTCTGAGGAAATAGTGCCTACCGGCGTATTGAATTCAGGACTCACTTCTACGGTAACATCACCGGAAGCACTTACCCATGGCGTGATTTCCAATCGTACATTCGCCTCAATGGTTTCGAAACGCTGTGACTCCTGGGTAACAATTTGGTTCGGAGATTGAAGCGGAGTAGTTGAAGTAAGCAGGTAGTATTGCGTGGTTCCGATTTCGATACTGGCTGTATATCCGTTTATCGTTGAAATCTGTGGCCTGGAGCGCACGGTCACCAATCCTTCCTGATCCAGGGCATTAATTCGGAAGAAAAAATTATTAGGCAGTCGACCCAGGTTTTGGATTCCGAACAAACTACCACTACTTGCAAAGGCATTATTTAAATCCGTTCCATCACCTTGAATACTCAATCCTCCGGTCTGATCCGAACCTTGTCCAAATAGCGCACTAAATGGATTGAAATAACTGCTGTCCGGAGCAGAACCCTGAGCCAGGGAAACCCCTAGTTGATATAAGTCTGTGGTATTTACATCCACCACAAGGGCTTCAATCATAATCTGGGGAGTTGGGAAATCAATCTGCTCAATGAAATTTTCCAGTTCTACGATAATATCATTCGTACCAATTATCATTAGTCCGTTTTGCTCTTTGATCACCTGCACACTGGCACTTTGCTTGATCGCCTCAGGAATAAGAGGTTCAATCACATCCGCGCGAATATGCTTTAACCGGAGTAATTTATTGGAAGCTATACCACTGGTATTCTTGTCTCCCAACACATACATCTCTCCTTCTTTTCTGAAGGTGTACTCGGTTCCCCTGAAGATATAGGTCAGGGCCTGATCTATGGTAAGGTTACTGGCTTTGGCCGTGATGGTGGCATCAGGCAGACCATACGTAATCATATTCACTTCACTCTGATAGCCTATCTCCCGAACCACATCGGTGATTGGGGCATTTACAACATCCAGGTTTACCAGGCCATCTTCCATCGTGACCCAGAAATTAGAAGTGCCACCGCCTTGTTCATCCGAAGAAAATCCAAAGCGGTCAATGATATATACCCCATCCTTTTCTCTGAGAGAGAATCCATTGTTAGTGAGCAATAGATTTAGTCCATTTTCAAATTCAACTTCGTTTAGATAGCCTGAAATTTCTCCTCGAACGCCGTTTCTAATAATGATATTTCTGCCCGTTGCTTCGGTAAGCTCGCGGGTAAAAGCAGCCAGTTCCACATTTACCAAATCAAGGGTAAGCAGGTTTTCATCAAAACTTATGAGTGGCGCTACCACCACTGCTTCGGGTTCGGGAGGAGTGTATTCTCCTATTCTAAATACCTGTCCGGTTTGCCGGAGTGTAAGATTGTATTCCTGGCATACAAAGATGACTAATTCAATCAGGGTTACATTAGATAAACTCACCGTGACTTGCCGACTTACCCTGTTATCTACAATTACATTAAAAGGATTATACTCGCGCCCAAGTGCTCGCAGAAAGGTTCGGGCATCAATCCCGCCTACATTTATATTATCGGTTTGCTGTAGTACTACTTCAGGAAGATTTTCTAGATCGATCTGAACCATATTCGTATCGATAATGCCTTCAAGATATTCCAGGTATTGCATGCGTTCGGCTACCGCGGCTGAATCTTCTCTCTCAGGACCTTCCTGAGCTACAGCTCCAAGGGGCACCCCGGCAAGAAGTACAAATAAGATTGTACGAAGTATCACTCTCATATTTTTATTTATAACTAAACAGGATCTTTAACCAGAACAGAATACTAAATTTTTAAGGTACTTACCTATAGGCCGGAAAGCTTTTTCTTGTTCCCGATTACCAGCTAAGTAAACATTCGTTAATTCTCTTTTAATCGGTCTATTTCTTTTTACTGAGCTTCGTTTTCTTTCTCCAATTTTGGCTCGTACCTAAGCTCTTGCCTGGGAATACACGCCAGAACCTCCTGGTTCTCCTGCTCAGAATCACCTTCCCGTATGGAAGCTAGGGCTGAGGAACTGAGCTATAATTATAGAAGGAGGTAGTCTCTTATTCCCACCCTGGTGCAAGCGGACGCTTGCGCTAGGTTGGGTTCAGATTCCGTGGAAACAGTTCCACTAAGATCAATCACCGGGTCAACTACGTTATGAAATGAGCTTGTTGATGGTTGTGGATTTTGAAAGGCATAGCTAAATCTTTGTACTTCTATGCCTTAACGCAAGTCAGAGACTTGCTTGGCTTGCTCTCTTAAGTCATAGACTTAAGAGAGCTGCGGGTATTATTCTATTTCACGGAGTATTTCTTCTAATAATTCATCAGAAATCTCAAATGGACTAAATACATCTCGAATGTATTTAGTCTTTTTTTCCTTACTAAACCTCATTCCATCAATTTTCTTGGCATAAGATGAACCTATCTCGTAAAACTTGGAATGGCTTTGTTTATTCATTTTTCTTTCTAAAAGCCAAAATTCTAAACTTTCGGCTTCATTTTTTTTTAGTTCGTCAATTATAGAATCATAAACCTTATTAGCTATCTCTGCAGTATATGGACTACCTATTAGTCTTTCATCAATAGGATCTTTTGAGAACTTAGCTTCCAAAATCATTTTGTTCAATAATTCTAATTCTTTTAGGCTATTTATTTCCATGATATTAATCTTTTAAAGGGTTCGGGCCTCCATATAATATTTGCGCATGTCGCCCATTTTCAAAACGTAAGGTTCCAGGATGGACCCATTCTCTACCTCCAGTATTAATAACCGGAGATACAGGAACACCTTGATTCAATCTCAATGTTATAACGTAATCCCCTCTACCTTCATATAAAGGATTTCCTATAAATAAAGTATTAAATGCTTGATCTGGGAAAAACCTTTTGCTAACAAGGAATTTTAGTAGAACCTTAAATCAAAAAAATCACTGCTTTCAATGTTATAATTTAATGAGAAAGCCGAGCTATCAGCATCTTGAACTATTAGTGGTAGTTTAGTGAGCTCGGCCTCCAGACCATCTATGTTCACTAGATTAACCCAGATAATTTTTTCTTCTGACGAGCCTAAATATCCAATGTACTGACGATAGTAATCAGAAAGATTTTTGAATTTCAATTCATTCTGGTTGTAAGATTTTAAATCTTGCTCTAGAAGACTTATTTCGTAAGTACTAGGCGTCCATAAACCCCTGGTTTCTGTTGGAACAAAGTATGAAGCACTTACAGCCTCACCATCGGGATAGGTAATACTGAAAGAGTCTGTGAATATTATACCTTTATATTCTTCACCAGCTACTATTTCAGTAGTATTTTGTTCTTTACAATAAACAATTGAAATTATAAGCAATAGAAAGATTTTTGTTTTCATAGTATTTCATCTTTTTTGTTTTCTAATCACTTTGCTAGAAGTGGGACCGGTAGTTTTAACTCTTCTTCCCTTTTGTGGACCACTATGTTTTCGAGGGCCTTGGCCTTCATTAATTTCGCCCATGTTAAGTTGCATTTGTATTTCAGGTCCTGAAATTACTCTGTACTCTTCATCATTTGAAAAGCCATCAGATCTGACTCTATTTCTTCTTTCTATATACGCATTTCTATTCTTCAAATAAGAGTCAGCATGTTCAAATTCATGACCAAGTATTGTAGCAGGTGAAAGGGTACGATCATCAAACTCTAGACCTTGGGTTGGGTTCCAATTGATTTGTCCTTTCAAAGTTGGTACGAATACACTTCCTTCCTCACTTTCAACAAGCGATACAGTTCTTTCGGAATCCCAAACAGTAGATACTAAAGCTTTGAATCCTTCCATTTCTGAAACATGGTTATAGACTTCTAAAAACTGCTGGAAGTCTCCGACTTCCATTGCTGGTAAACACTTCATATCAGTATCTCATCCATTTCTAACATCCCTTTCTTTTCTCTATACCACAATGCACTGCTGTAAGGATATTCGTGAGCCTGATAACAAAAACCTTCTTTTACAGGGTTTTGATGAATGTATTCCATCTTTTGATGAAAAAACGCATTGGAATGAATTTCAATAGGGCGATTATCCTGTCTCCAAAATTGAAAGTTGGTATTGTTGGAGTTATTGGAGCCTGCTTGTTTGAACATCCAAAGCATCCATCTTCTTCTGCTTTCTTTGTTGTTGGTGTGTAAGTCATCCAAAATAGCTTTGGCTGTATGCTTTTTGAAGTCTCTTAGTATATCGGATAGGCTATGATCTTTTCTCGCACTAATTACTAAATGGAGATGATTAGTCATTAAACACCATCCATGTATTTGAAGGCCTTTATTCATCCTACAGTAGTTAAGGCTTTCAATAATTACTTGTTTGTAGATTGGCCTGGTGAAAACATCAATCCAGTCTACAACGGCAAAGGTTATGAAATGAGCTTGTTGATGGTTATGGATTTTGAAAGGCATAGCTAAATCTTTGTATTTCTATGCCTTAATGCAAGTCAGAGACTTGCTTAGCTTGTTCTCTTAAGTCATAGACTTAAGAGAGCTGGGGGCTGAACGAATTCATTTTCAGGGGCTTCATCTTGATTTCTTCCATTAAAGACCCAATATGTTCTTTCTCCTTCGTCGTTTGTGTACCAAACTGCCACATCACGACCATCAGGATCAACAAAGTACAAAGGATTATTTAATACATACGAAAAAGGACTAATATTATGATAGTTAAAATAATGAGGATCCACCTGTAAAAACCTACCGACCGCCGCATCATATCCCCGGGCCAGCATATAATCCAGGTTTATGCCGCTTTCTTCATCCCGCTCGTGGCCCGTGTATTTGTACGGGTCAATTTGGGTACTGGAGGTAGAAACTCTCCCCGGCATTTCCAGGCCAAAGGGGTAGTAATCATAGCTGGCCAGGTGTGTTCCTATTTCATCCACAATAGCACGGGTACTTCCTAAATGATCTTTGAGGAAATAACGGGTTGCATATTCCGTAGAAGATTGCGCCGAGAGTTTCAGGTCATAGTAATCGGCAACTCCTTGTAGGTAGTTTATTTTTATATAGTATGTGCCCGGGCTTACACTAAAGGAGCCCGAGCCTGTTCCAGTCGCCACCGATCCGCTTTTGAAGACTTCCCAACTTAGGTCGTACTCCGTAGATTCATACTCAGCGGTAGTTCTGGCTTTGGTAATGGTGACCGTACCACTGCGCAGCACTTCAAAATAATACCAATCCAAATCAGTGTTATTGTGCACATAGTGGGTTCTTTTCGAATTCAGCGGGAGGAAAAGATCGTTTTTAAAGTTTTAGCCAGTCCAAACGCTACCACTCCCCCAATTCTAATTCCATAATTTGACAAAAAGCTTAAATCTATCACAAAGATCAGCGACACAATGACTAGAACTCCGCATAAAAAAAATAAAGAGTCAACAACTTCTGGTAAGCCAACGCCTTTATTTTTTGAAACAGTAAGCCAAGCATTCTTAACTATCAAATTGATCTCAGATTTTCGAATGACGAATAATAATGCAATCATTATGCAACATAAGAACAATGCACTATGCATTTTGTAGTAACCATCATCTGTAGGCTCTTTTGTAAGTGTATAAAAAAAGAGCACTAAAACTGGCAGAAGAATAAATAAAAGTGACTCAAATAGTTTTCGGTCTTTATCAGAATAAGATAGATACCACTCCTTGCTAAAAGGTTTTTGATACTCTTCAATGTCACTATTCATCTTTTGTTGATTTCTTTCCATTTCAATTTTCCAATCTTAAAGGTATCGCCGTCTTTTCTTTCTATAGCTTAATCACTACCTCTAGATAAATTCACATATGATTGTAAATGAGATGAATCAACTTTATTCAAAGTAGATTTTAAGAGTTCTTCATCAAAAGCATAGTATTTTTGATTGAAAGACATCTTTCTGACATGCCCAAATGTTAGTGTATCTGGGTTTTGTTCATTTGTTGGGCTATATAATAGAACTACAACCCGAACAGCATCGGGACATACTTTGTCGCAATCATCAAATCTATCACTAGTTACATTTTGGTAAGCCTGTAACAAGCCTTGATCGTAAATATTCTTCTTTATAACAATGTTATCATTTGAATTCTCAAATCCATCAATGATAATCTTAGGTGTTTGCGCAATAAAGAAATCAACTTCCCATAAAACACTATAGACTTCTGCTCTTTGGTAATTTGAGGTTGAGTTACAGGATATAATAAAACACAGTAAAAGGGCTAAATATATATATTTCATTTTCTTTTGAATTTCGAGTTAAAGTCTATTTTTTCTCTGTAGATGTAGGTGTTTTGACTTTATATACTTTAATATTGGAACAATTTGAATGACAATTTCTTTGTTTTTCACCGATATCTACTTTAAACGGTCCTTCAATCATCAAGATGACCTTTTCTTCGTGAGCGTTTCCGATTAACGGATTAACAGAGTTTGTATTTCTATCTCTAAATTGTTCATATGCTGTTTCACTGTTATAGTTTCTCCAAAGAGCATGACCTGCTTCATGTGTTAATATGGTAGCAGGAGAACTGGCTACACCATCAGTCTCTACCGCATGATCCGGATTCCAATTAATTTCATTTGTACTAGGATCGAAGAAATTATTCATTGGATTTGAAGCTTCTTTAATTGTAATTGTGGCGGCATTGCTTTCTAAAAGCCCAATTAACTCACTACCAAGTTCGCCACTGTTTTTTATGAATTCTAAAGTTTCATTTACAGTTTGCTTAAACTCGTCACTTCCGGCAACTACTATAGTATCCCCTGTCATATCTACATAAAAAAGCGGATTATTAGCTCCATAATGGTACGGAGTATAAGCAGGGTATTTTTCGTGCATTCTATCCACTTGTAACATTCTTCCTATCGCTGGGTCCATGCCTCGTGCATTCATATGAATGATTGCAATGCCAGTTTCTTCGTCATGTTCATGCCCGGTATACTTGTACGAATCTATTTGAGTACCAGAACTGGAAGACCTTCCCGGCATCTCTAGGCCAAAGGGGTAGTAATCATAACTGGCCAGGTGTGTTCCTATTTCATCCACAATAGCACGGGTGCTTCCTAAATGGTCTTTGAGGAAGTAGCGAGTGGCATATTCAGTAGAATTCTGAGCCGATAGGTTTAAATCATAGTAGTCGGCTACTTGTAAAGGGTCCAACTCTATGTAATACGTGCCGGCAGTAACACTAAAGGAACCAGAGCCTGTTCCTGTTGCTACCGTGGTACCATCTTTAGACACACTCCAGTCTAGATCGTATTCCGTTGATTGAAATTCGGCCCAAGTCCTGGCTTTGGTAATGGTAACCGTACCACTTCGAAGTACCTCAAAATAGTACCAATCTGGTTCCTGGTTACCACTGGTACTCCCCCATGTTGAAAGTCCAATGGGGCCGTCGGCGGTAGCCTTAGTATCATTGGATTCGGATTCAGTGGAAACCGTTCCGGTAAGATCAATCACCGGGTCAACAACTCCACCTAGTAACTGGCCTTCGGTGCCCATTCCAATGAGGTTGAAGTTTAAATCTCCGGCCTGGTCAATGGTCGCCAGAGTTTGCCCGCCATCCCGGATGTAATAGGTTCAGGTGCCTTCGGAGAATTCTTTAAGAATCCGTTCCCCGGCTCCATTATAATTGGCTTTCAGGGTATTTCCAGCATTAGTTTCAATCTGAATGGGCAGATTGAATTCGTTGTAGACCAGATCACTGAATTTCCCGGTCTGGCTGGTCATGTTACCATTGGCGTCGTAGCCATAGGTGGCGTCTTCGGCATCCCAGGTTTCCGTAGTTGGGTTCTCTAAATCGTTGATGGAGCTCAGTAGTTTTCGTATAACCTGTTGTATTACCATCTGAATCAACCATGCATTTTACTCAGCCTTTACATAATCCATTCAGGTAAAATATTATCCTTAGATAAATATTTTAGCTCTTCTAAAACATCCTCAATATTTCTATCCTTAATATTGAACTTAGTAAAATGAGAAGTAGAAAAAATATCAATATGTAATTCGATCTCTTTACTTACGCTATAAAAAACGAAAACTGAATTATCTGTCCATTTTATCTCTCCAATTAGCTGATTGTAAATAAAAGAATTTGGTACAGTCTCAAATATTTTTAACCGAAATATTTCTACTTCTTCCTTATTAGTAACATATAGATAAATTTTTGCTACATCTATTTCATACTTAATTAGTACTCCTGCTTTTAACTTTCGGCTCTTATTAAACTTAGGCTTAGAGGAATAAATGACTAAATCAAAGCCATTTTTTTGAATTGAGTTGAATGCCTCTTCAATCACATCAGGTTCCCATTCAAGTTCACTTGAAAGATGGCTCAATATTATCCTTACGTGTTCTGCTAGCTTGAATATAATTTTGTCGCTAGATAAGATACTCAAGCAATTAAAATCAAAATAGCTAGTAACTATATATATAGAATCGCTCCTATAATATGAGACTGGCTTGTCTTTATGCACATCAGAATTATGCACTTCTATTAATATCTTCTTTATCCCACTTTCTAATGAAGCATTGAGGGTATGGGTAAAAAGATTGCTGACATAATTAGCATTTGAACTTACCAATGAACTATCTATATCACTTCCTGTTGTTTCTGGGATTACTTGAATTTCTGTAATAGGCATAATAGTTAAAATCCGTTTGAGGGTATACTGCCTGGTCCTTTTGGAAATGGTCTAATTTGACGTGGAGGCATCTTAGAATTCCTTAGTACATACTGAGTTACAAGTAAAGTTTCAACCGCCTTAGCGCTAACTCTACCGTTTGTTCTGGTTATTTCTCGCCAACCATAAATTCTTATAAGGTCACCCTCACGATTGAATCTATTCACCTGGCTTCCTGGCCTCCCATTTCCTCCATTTAGATTATCCTTTCTACTAGTTATACCATACTTCTCAGTCCTCATTTCACCAGTAAGAATATTCGTACTGAAAATTTCATAAACAAGATGTTCATTTTTATTCTTGTTGCTATTACCATGTACAGCCAGGACCGCTATTGCTACAGCTCCTAGTGCACCTTCAACTACATATTTAGGAGGCGCAAGATCAGTTGGATCGGGAGTAGATAAATCCACTGAAATACCAAGTAATATTGCTTTTGCTATCGCAATTGCAAGGCCTTCTTTATCTTTTTCAAAATCAGGACTGCCTGTCCCCGGATTTACGTGGCCTCCACTTGTCTGATTATTATTTACAGGAAATATTTGGGAAACTTGATCTTGAAATGATCCTCCCATACCAACTTCTAAAGAATTATGTTTTGCATTACTGTACTCCGCATACTGAGCATCACAGTCATTATTAGCGTCTCGGTCACAAGAAAACATGCCCGTAGGATCAACTAGGTTCAATGGATTATTATACACATAGTGATAAGGTGTCCACGAAGCAAAAGCGCTTGCCAACGGATCAATCTGCAAAAACCTGCCAATAGTAGGATCATAACCCCGGGCTAACATATAATCCAGGTTTATCCCACTTTCTTCATCCCGCTCATGCCCGGTATATTTATAGGGATCAATTTGCGTGCTGGAGGTAGATACTCTCCCCGGCATTTCCAGGCCAAAGGGGTAGTAATCATAGCTGGCCAGGTGTGTTCCTATTTCATCCACAATAGCACGGGTACTTCCTAAATGATCTTTGAGGAAATAACGGGTTGCATATTCCGTAGAGGCCTGGGCGGACAATTTTAAATCATAGTAATCCGCTACCAACCCTTGAGTAGGGCTAAGATTTATATGATAGGTCCCCGGAGTAACACTAAAACTTCCACTTCCGTTACCAGTTGCTACCGTAGTGGTACTCTTTTTAACCGTCCAATCCAGATCAGTTTCTACACCGCTATACTCTCCGGTCGTTTTTGCTTTTGTTATAGTTACCGTACCACTTCGTAACACTTCAAAATACACCCAATCGCCTTGGGGATTGGTTAGACTTATATCCCCTCCAAATGACAAACCAATCGGCCCATCGGCGGTAGCCTGGGTATCGTTGGATTCGGATTCGGTGGAAACCGTGCCCGTAAGATCAATCACGGGATCAACTACTCCACCCAGTAATTGACCTTCGGTGCCCATTCCGATGAGGTTGAAGTTTAAATCTCCGGCCTGGTCAAGGGTAGCCAGGGTTTCCCCGCCATCCCGGATGTAGTAAGTCCAGGTGCCTTCGGAGAATTCTTTAAGAATCCGTTCCCCTGCCCCATTATAATTGGCTTTCAGGTTTTTTCCAGCGGTAGTTTCAATCTGAATGGGCAGATTAAATTCGTTGTAGACAAGGGTACTGAACTTCCCGGTCTTGCTGGTCATGTTCCCGTTGGCGTCGTAGCCATAGGTAGCATCTTCGACATCCCAGGTTTCCGAGGTTGTATTTATGACATCGGTAATTCCAGTTAATCTATTATTTGCTGCGTAACTATAGGAGAGGTTATCAATAAGACTGGCAGCATCATCGTAACGGTTCAAACTGGTAATATTCCCCTGTTTGTCATAAGCCAGGGTATTTACTTTAAAGGCATTGGTGGTTGCCCAGGAAGAACTGGCGTAGTTGCTGTAGGTAGCCGAAGTCAACCGGTTTAGCTTATCATAGGTATGCGTGTATTTATAGCGGTAATGATCGGAGCCTAAACTGGTGAGCGGGTTATAAAACTCCGCTTCTTCAATATTCCCGTTATCAAAATAGGTATAGGCCGCAGAGAACACATGGCTGCTTGCGGCCGGGTCATTAATTTTCGTAAGCCTGCTTTGTATGTCGTACTGGTAATCAAAGGTGGTTCCGCCTTTGTACTGCTTTTCTTCTATGCTTCCATCGGCTTCGTAGCTGTAGGTAATCTCAGCAGTTTCGGTATCTGCTACTCCATCTGCGGTTAGCGTTACACTGCTCAGCCGGCCCAGTTCGTCATAGACGTAATGATGGAAGAGGGCATCTTCGCCAATTTCTACTTTACGCCGGGTTACTTCTCCCAGGCGATTGTACACATAGCTGATGGTGACATCCCAGTCGCGCTGACTTCCGGTGTAAATCTTTTTAGTGGCTACCCGGCCTTCGCTGTCGTAGCTGTAGAGCTGTAACTGCCAGGGGTTGGTTCCTGTTTGGGAGTTTACTCCCACCGAATCGGTGCCTATCAAATTCTCATCTATACTAACAACGACCTCGGAGCCGTCGAAGGCGGTAACGTCTTCTTTTAGGATTACCAGCTTCCCGGCTTCAAGTACCACATTACTTCCCGAAAGCATATCGGAGGTGCTAATACTCAGGGTATCAATCGCCCGGTAGGTTTCGGCACCAGAAATACCTAGTCCGCTGGTATCTACATTGGCTTCCAGGGGTTCTGGTCTAAAGCGGTACATGTCGGCTACCAGCTGTCCTTTGGCTCGTTCGGCATCCATGCTAAAATTGGTGATTTCAGTAGAGAACTCACTCCATGGATAGGCGCTGGTGGAGGGCTTGGCATCGTAGGCATAGGCGCCTTTTTGGTAGTCATCTGTGCTTTCAAAGTTGTAAGTACTATCTGGGTCTAATGTGGAAAAACTTCCGGTATAGTCAGCGATTCCTGATTCAATAATCCGGCCCAGTACATCGTACACCGTGTATGCCACCTGGTTGGCTGCTGCCTGGTTCGCATCCTGACTGAAACGCAGACGGTTGGCTTTATCATAAGCATAGTTTACCGTTCCAAAATCGTTGCTGGTTTTGCTGGTCAGGTTACCGATGGTGTCATAGGTGTAGGTAATGATCCAGTCGTTGGCCACACTGCCTGTTGGAGGGCTAAAATAGTTGGGAGGACGTACTTCGAGAAGGCGATCTAACTCATCATATACAAACCCGGTGATGGCGTTGATCCCCGCTGGATCGGATACTGTGCGGATAGTTCTTCCCCAGCCATCGGTATAGGTTTTGGTGACATTGCCTTCCTGGTCGGTAGTGGTGGTCGTTGCAAAATATTCTGAACCCCCATCGATATTCTCTACATCATGTGTGGTAGTTACAGAGCCATAACTGGTTTCTCCTCCCAGTGGCACTGCTTTTTCTGCTCGCTGCAAGGGTGAATCTTCGTATTCGGTGATGGTAAAGGCGTCCTGGTTAGCAAACTTGGCTTTGGCTGCGGAATCGGTGACCGTATCAAAACTCATGCTGGTCCCTGATCTCGAAAAGGGTTTATAGCTTTTCCAGGGTTTACCACGATCATTATAACTTTGCGCCGATATAATTACTTCAGAACCTGAAGCGGTAACTTGTTGAACAGACCTTCCTATACCATCCATATATTGTCGGGATACCCGGTTACCCGCACTGGTAAAGGTGGTACTTTCCACCCAATTCGGGTTGGTCTCCGAAAAGCTACTTCCTGTTAACGAATAGGAATGGGAAGCTACCTGTACCCCTGCATTGTTATAGGAGGCGGTAAGCCTGCCGAAGCTATCATAAGTAAATGTATTTTCGACTCCGTTTTCAGAGATGATTTTTGAGACTCTATCTAAGCTGCCATATTCAGCCTCAGTAAACAGGTCATCTCCCGAAGTGGGACGGGTTCCACCTCCTGGAATAGCATCCTCTGTTCCTATTACTTTCTGAATGCCCGTTAATCTGGAATTGTTCGATGCGGATTGAGAGAAGGGAGCACTATTTGTTCCATAGTAGAATTTCGTAGTAGTACCACTGGCATCGATAAATTCGATGGGATTCCCGTCATCGTCATATTCTGTGGCAAGTACATTTCGTATAGATGATGGCTCAGAAGGTGTTGCTGGATCGTTTCCTGATCCATTCCAGGTCCATAGTTGTTCTATTTGCCAGGAATTTGTTGGTGCACCGGTTATGGTATTACTCCAAAGTGTCCAGCTTTTGCCTACCGGGTCCCAGCTGATCTGATCCGAGGTAGTTTCAACAAGCACTGAATAGGGCTGGGTAAGCATATTTAAATCTTCCATTTCACCCGTAGCGTTGTAAACTTCATGTGCGTATTGGTAGGTAGTTCTTTTTGTGTAATCGCCCGAAGCTTCGATTACAGTTTCTGGCTGGTGATTATCAGAGTTATAGCTGGTAGTAGTATTCTTGTTCGAGCTTTGAACTCCTCCCTCGAAAATATTTTCATATACGGCTACCGTTCTAGACCATACTGGCAAGTTGTACTCAATAGAACTGGGCACAAATCCAAAGCCACCTATGTATCCCAGCCTTCTCAGCTCCCATCTTGGCGATAACTTATCATACCCTACCGTATTATTATTTTTGGTAGTATGTGAGTACTGGTAGCTTTTTGAGCTGATTTTTTCATCAGAGGCGTTATGGTTTTCTACTGACTTAAGTGAGCCTCTGCCATAGTCATGAGTAGTTGCCTGGAAAATTGGATACGGTGGATTTGCATCTGGATAAGTTCTTGGTGAGTGGTACTCATATTCCCTGGTGTTATTACCATCCACTGTAATAATGGTTTCCTGTACATGCGAATATCCCATCGGTGATCCCTGAGTACTTCCTAAGGGCATCACACTTCCCGAACTTCTGTAGCGAATTAGGTCGGTAATTATCTGTTCTGTTCCGGAAATGAAATCATAATTTGTGTACTGAAATAGACCATCTACCTGGGTTTTTATTTCCGAAACCAACGCGCCACTTGATTTTGTTGGACTGTTCAAGTCTACATAGTCGAATTTTCTTACCTGGTTAATGGAGTCATCTAATCCATCTTTAATTGTGATTTCTTCCACCCGGTGACCTGGGCCTGGTAACTCATTTACCGCTGTAGCTTGTGCAAAAGGAGTTATATCTACTGTAAAAAGTATCCCTTCCAATACGGCATTTTCCAGATCGTCAATAGCATCACTATTGAGGGTAAATTCCGCAGAGTAAGTACCTGGGGGTAGGTTTACTACTCCATCTGTTTCAAAAAGGATGGGAACATCAGAACCTCCGGATAAATTTTTCATCACGATTGAGCCATAGCATTCTGGTCCGGGGTCTTCACCTGGTACCTGGGGAATGGTTGGATCGGAGCAGTCCGCGGTAGAGGGGTCAATAATAAAAGAGGTATTTAAGATATAAGAGACTGTCTGGGTTCCTGTAACCACAATGGTATTTAAGGGATCATGGTAGGGAGAAGTAGGAGTATAGGTACTTCCATCTCTCTCAAAACTTACGCTCCATGCGTATCCTGGATCTTGGGAGTAGTCATATAATTGTTGGGTAAGATCTGCTATATACGAGTAGGAATTAGCTTCGTATTTGTATTCTGCAGTTCCGCCTGTGGGATAACTGATGGTTTTCATCAAACCAATGGTGCTTTCTGAGTGATCGGGATTTAAATTCATGCCAGGGAAATGGAATACTTTTCCATAGGTACTGGACCCGGATTCTTCATCCAAATAATAATGCTCAGGAAGGCCCCGATGATAAACGGCGTCATTATTTACCTCCGCATTATAATACCCCCAAAAGTCGACTTCTAACGAGGTTATATCAGGCAGTGCCGAACTGGAGCCTTCTCCGTAATAGTCAAAATGCCATCCTGGAAGTTGAGTGCTTGATGCGGACATATCCACATCTGTTAAGATCAATCTTGAATTAACCCCGGTGGTACCCAAATAGTCATAAGTAAAATCATAGGTATTAGCGGAGTTATTAGTAGAAAAAACCACACTTTCGACTTTCTTCTGATCTGTAAAATCAGTTCGACTCGAGTAGTTGATGGTAATGGTTTGAGTATTATTTGTAATCTGGTTAACCCAGGAGGAGGCTCTTTTCAAATCCCAGGTTTTAATCTGACTGTAAGAATTAGGGCCACCAGTAGATTTTACTTCTTCGGTATAAATTTTTCGTTCTACATAGTTAGCATTTTCTGTAATAGGAGAAGGATTATCAACCGTTACGGTTGTGTATTGAAAGTTGATACTTTCTCCATTCACTGTTTTGATTTCGGTTAAGTACCAGGCCGTAACATATTCATCCGTTACTGAGGGTACGCTTGGCTCATCTCCCAGAACTTCTGTTTTACTTTGACTTACTTCGTTACTCGTTCCTCCAAACTTGTAAATCGTGCCATCTATATCCGTAATTGTGAATTTACTTGTTAATTCATTACCCGGTGTAATATCCCAATCAATAATCAGGTTTCGGTAGGAGTCTACCTGGAAATTTCCATATTTATCGTAGAAGAACCTTCCCGACATTCCATTAACATTGAAGTAGAACATATCGGGTTTTGCATCCTTGTTTCCCTGGATTACATCTTCAAGCAAATTGTTATTCGTTTCTACCGTTTGGTAAGCAGTATAAACGGCAGATTTACTGTACCCATTATCATCTTCATCTCTGATAGATTGAACTGTACGGGTAATTACCCCACCGGCATTTAGCGCCCAACCTAAGCCGGTTGATCCCGGGATTATTTCCGGCTTAAAGCCATTGTAGTTGTAGGATAAGCCAATATTCAGGGCGTAGTTCCCGGCATTCAGTGTACCCAATGGTATTGACTTGGATGCTTTTCCTGTATACAGAGAAATTTGTTCGTTTCCATATTCTCCTAAAGAAGCAGCCGTAGGGGATTGTATCCCTTTATCAAATGCGGTTTGAGCGTATAGCGTGTGGTAAGAAGAGGATACCAGTAACGTAATCCCCAGCACACACAGGGTTTTAAATAGAGTATTCATAATGTTAGCTAGCTTGACCGTTGCGGGTATTAGTTCTCTTCGGTGGATTTTTCCAGCTGTTTCTCTAATTCAGCAATCCTCTTTTCCTGTTGGATCATCAACAGAGTCATCTCTTCGATCTTTTTAAGCAGAAGCTGTTGCATTTCTCCGAGGTGTTGGCCCTCTTCTTCTACTTCTTGAGCTGATGGAACTTCTGGTAAATGGCCTTTGGCTTTGATATGAGCTTCAATTTCTTCTAATGAAAGAAGCTTGTACTCTGGGCTAAATACATAATCCGGCCAGCCGGTGGCTTCTACGATTACTTCTTTAGCACGCGCAGTTCCATTTACTTCGAGTTTGTTGCCGGGAGTGGTGGTGCCGATGCCTACATTGCCAGAATTACTGCCGCTATAAGGTATGGTTATAATATCAGAATCTGCGCTCGAGTAACTCACGCCAATATGAAACAAATTGCCATCGCCCTGATTTTTCACGTACCCGCCTTGTTGGGTTTGAATTTCGGATAATCTTAGGGTTGAATTAAATGTATTATCAGATCTGAGCATCAAATCTAAGTCTTCACCACTTCTGCCAATATGAAGATTGGTCTCAGGTGTGGTTGTTCCTATTCCTACGTCCCCTGCTGAGGTAACTCTCATCGCTTCTGAAACATTTGCACCTGTAGTTGAACTTGCATCTCCACCCACACTTAACGCAAATGCCCCATTGCTCAAGGTTCCTAATCGTAAGGAACCGGAGTTATCGGTTAAAACAACTTGTGTTCCACTATCTGTGCTTTCAAAAGCAGAAACAACATCCGTAGTTGAGCCATTAACATGTAGTAATCTTGATGGGCTTGTGGTACCTATTCCAATATTTCCTACACCATTAGGATTGATAAGTACATTTTTATTATCTAGTAACCGAATCCAGTCGTGAGAATCATATCGAGTAAAAAAAATCGAAGCTCCAGATCCAGAAACCCTGAATCGGTGTACATTAGTATGCGTGGAGTTATATAAAGCATCAAATCTCCAGACGAGCGATTTATCAGTGGATGTATCTTGTAGTCGGATTTTTCCTCTCACATCGAATTCTGTAACTGGAGTTGATGTACCAATACCGACTTTACCTCCGGTATAGTATATATTTGTGCCTGTGGAATCCCATAGACTTTGAGCAATTAAAAATGGACTTGTACTTAGAATTAGTAGGGAGAGTATTAGTAGCTTTTTCATGTCTGCTTAATCTTTTAGTTCTTGGATTCTAGTCGCTCTAATCGCGAGGTGATTTGGTTGATGAGCTCTTGTTGTTTGGTCAATAACTCTTGCTGTGTAGCTATTACCTTCTCTTGATTAATCGTATGAAGTGTTAGTTCTTCAATTTTCTTGAGAAGAAGCTGCTGCATTTCTCCCAGGTATTGACCCTCTTCCTCCACTTCTTCGGCCGAAGGAACTTCCGGTAAGTGACCGTTTGCTTCGATGTAAGCTTCAATTTCTTCTAATGAGAGAAGCGTGTACTCTGGGCTAAATACATAATCCGGCCAGCCGGTGGCTTCAACAATTACTTCTTTAGCACGTGCTGTACCATTTACTTCGAGTTTGTTGCCGGGAGTAGCTGTACCTATTCCTACATTTCCATCATTATTAATACGCATTGCAAAATTATAACCCACATTAGTACTTGTGTAGAAATCCAAGGCACCAGCACTTGCCCAACCATTCGATCCAATTACGCCTTTTATCATGGCTCCATAATCATTGGTATGATCATTTTTGAATAACAAGCTTCCAAGTTCAGCTCCTTCCTCTCCTCCTGAACCTCCCACATAGCCTTTTCTTTGGATAAGTAGCGTAGGAGCTCCTGTACTTGATTGCTTAATGTGCATATTTGTCAAAGGAGAAGTAGTCCCTATTCCTACATCTCCTCCAAAAACTGCGTCTGGAATAATATTTACCAAGTTACTTTCAACCGCAATCTTGTCAGCACCGCCATGTTGTATACTAATCTCATCATTGGCATGATCATATAGCAGCCGACCTGATAATGTTCCAGTATCATCCGCAAAAGCATATGCTGCTGAGCTACTTCCACCATGATATAAGACTACACCTTGTGCACTGGTGCCATTCCCTATTACTACCTGATCTAAGGCAGTACCAGCAATACCTACAGCATCATTCCCTATTCCTACTCTCCCAGAATTATTTATCCTTAACCTGTTTACTCCATTTGTTTGCAACTGAATATGGTCGGTTCCTGAAGACAGAACCAGCTCATTTGACGCGTATATCTGGTTTGGGTCAAATCCGAGTGTCTTAGTTGCATCGGTCAAATACAAAAAGGCATTATTAAAATTTCCTTGCCCTATTGTTCCAGCTTTATATATACCAAAATGCCCCGTAGGATTAGCAGTACCAATACCCACTTTACCAGAATTGTAATAGATGGTTGTTCCAGTTGAATCCCATACACTTTGCGCATTAACAGATACAGTTATTCCAAGGAGGGCTATAATTATCCCATAAATAGAGCGTTTCATATCCTATCACTTTTGATTGCTAGTAACTAGTAGAAGAGTATTTCCTAACCGAACAGATGTTTAGTATCAGATGCCCTTTTTTCTTAACCGCGTTTTTTCAGACTTCATTATATCCGCTAAAACCTAAAGGGTACTCTTGCTTCTTGATTTCTTATCTGAATACAGACTAATAATTTTGAGTTAAACTCCCAACCGGATAACAATAATTTATTATAGCCCAGATTTTTAGGGTTTTTGATATTGAAAAACCAAATTTTGAATTCCAAACCCAAGCCGTCTGAAAAAAAAATTGTTCACTAAATTTTTCGTTTTTGTGCGCCAATCAAATTCAAAGTACGGTCTCTTTGTATACTTCACTTACTGTCGTCACCCCATCCAAAATAAGCCTCGTCCCTGTGTCTCTTAGAGTTATCATTCCCTCTTTTTTTGCCTGTTCTTTTATTTCCATCGCGCTGCTATTTCCGTTGATTACCTGAGACAGGCTATCTGTTAACGGGAGAATCTCTATGAGGGCTATCCTGCCTTTATAGCCTGTTTGGTTACATTTTTCACATCCGGTGCCCTTATAATAAACCTGATTCTTGATGGGTAAACCCAGCTCCTTCAGCTTACTTTCTTCCGGCTTATACGCTGATTTACAGTTTTCACAAACCCTTCGAACCAATCGTTGAGCGAGCACCTGCTTTACAGATGAAGTAACCAGAAAGGGTTCAATTCCCATATCCGTTAAACGAGTTATCGCTGAAGCTGCATCATTAGTATGTAAGGTGGAGAATACCAGGTGACCAGTTAGTGCCGCTCGAATTGCAATCTCCGCTGTTTCTTTATCACGTATCTCACCTACCATAATAGTGTTCGGGTCCTGCCTTAAAATAGATCGAAGCACATGAGAAAAGGTGAGCCCAATCTCTTCATGAACCTGGGTTTGATTAATCCCTTCCAAATTATATTCGATGGGGTCTTCAATGGTTGTGATATTTACTTCAGGGGTATTCAATTCATTTAATGCCGCGTACAATGAGGTTGTTTTTCCACTCCCGGTTGGGCCAGTAACTAATATCATTCCATAAGGATTATTAATACCCTCTCTGAATTTGGACAACAATTCACCTTCAAAACCAAGTTTGTTTAGTTCTAGTTGGAGATGACTTTTATCAAGAATTCGAAGTACCACTTTTTCTCCGAACTGGGTAGGCAAGGTGGAAACCCTTAAATCTATATCTGAGCCCGAAGCAGACCGAACTTTTATTCGTCCATCCTGAGGTCTTCTTTTTTCAGCAATATCAAGATGAGCCATTATTTTAACCCTCGAAACGAGTGCATCTTTTTGACTAACAGCCAGGTCTGCTACTTGCTGTAATACCCCATCTAAGCGATACCTGAGACGATAACTTTTTTCAAAAGGCTCGATATGAATATCACTTACCCCATATTCAATGGCTTTTTGGATAATCATATCCACCTGTTTGATTACCGAACCGGATAACACTATTTCCATACTGAAAGAGACCTTGTCAAATTAAGAACCTGGGTGGATTGAGATAGCCCTTATTGATCAAATAATCAACATTAACAGAATATTTTAACCAGGGATACTTAACCCGATTAATAGGCTACATAGCATCTACAAAGCTTCCCAAAATGACTCTATAGATTAGATTCCTGCTGTCTTTGTCAGTTACAGATTGTTGAATAGTAGTCCTTGAAAATCTAATCATTAGTACAGGAGTAGTATCATGATGCAGTCTAATGTTCTTTCTAAATCTAAAGTATGCCCGGTTTTAATCATTTCTTGCTTTCTAGTCATCACTTTTTGGTCGTCTGATATAAAAGCTCAAACGCTCCACCCTGCTTACAACAACTCAGTAACTGAAGGCTCAACAACCATTATTGAAAGAGAACTGTCCGGATCTGAAGGATGGTATCTATTCGGTTCTCCCTTCACCTCTTCAACATTACTAAACCTGACTGATTCCCTACTTACACAGGGAATTATTGGTTCCAATGATCCATCTCAAATTCCAAATATTCTTCTTTGGAATGAAGCTCAACAAGTATGGGAAGCACCTGATTCGATGACAAGTATTCTTGGAACAGCCGGAGCATTTGCAATCTATGTGTTTGAAGATGATGATCCCCAAACTGAAGGAATACAAGGAGGGTTTCCCAAAAACATTAGCTCATCAGGTGATTTGAATGCTTTGCCACTTGCTATCCCATTAACCTATGTAGAAGAAAACAACAATGAGCTTAATGGTTTTAACCTGATATCTAACCCTACTAACTCTATCCTGGATTGGGAAAAAATTGAAAGAGCGAATACAACCTCATCTTTCTATACCTGGGACCCTTTAATTAGTAATTATAAAGTGTTTCAGCAGGATGGGATGAGTGTAAACGGTGCAGAACAGTACATTTATCCTTTCCAGGCAATTTGGTTAAAAACTGTTGCTATGGAGGCTAGTATTGATGTGGATTCTGTTGCTATTTCTTCCAATGTACAATCGAAAAGTAAGGACGATCATTCGAGCGATGTCTCTTCTGTGCTCCTGCGATTAACAAATGAAGATAACTTTAGGGATGAACTACGACTAGTAGTGAGGAATAGTGCCAACACTTCTTATGATAGTTTTGATGCTGTAAAACTAAACTCATTGTCCTTCCAAAACATCAGCATTAACTCTTACTCAACAGATAATGTAGCTTTAGCTATAGATACACGCCCCTGGGAAGAAGAAATGATTTTTGAACTCGATATAGAATCCAATAACATCGATAAAGAACTTAGCCTTTCTCTTGCAGAGAATAGCTTCTCCGATGAATGGTTTGTACAGTTAATAAATACGGAGACCTCAGAGCATTTCGATTTAAAAGAGAATGATGTGAAATTAGCAGCAGGTGAGTATAACTGGAAAATCCGAATAACTGTACTAACTACCTCGACCAGGGAACCAGATTACGCCCTTCCAACTATCTTAGCGCTTAAGCAGAATTATCCGAATCCATTTAACCCCTCTACCTTGATTAGCTATCAACTCCCGAAATCAGCTAATGTGGAGTTATCTGTTTTCAATCTTCTCGGGAAAAAGGTTGCCACTTTAGTGGATGAACAACAATCGGCCGGATATCATACCATTAACTTTGATGCGCAAAACCTGGCTTCCGGTATGTATTTATACCAACTAAGAACTGGGAATACGGTTATCACCAAAAAACTTACCCTTATTAAATAATAGTTCTCGTACAACACAAACCACAACGGGGTATTGATGAAAAAGGTGGTAGCGCAAGCGTACCGCCTTTTTTTATGAGAAGAGAATTATTCCACACCCGAGCTTTAAAAAATGTTACAGCTCGTTACCGCATTTTTCATTCTTCCGATTTTGCACCATTTTAGCGCCGATAATTTCT
The DNA here is from genome assembly GCA_965242845.1 of Balneolaceae bacterium. GTDB lineage: Bacteria > Bacteroidota > Rhodothermia > Balneolales > Balneolaceae > RHLJ01. Next base: position 1,160,498 of record CBDETC010000003.1, on the reverse strand, counting down.
AAGCTAACTATTCTTACATCATGCGTTTAAACCGTTTTATTCTCTTCGCAATCATTGCGTTGTTGGTAGTTGAAACAGCTACCGCACAAAGATCTAGAAACTCTGACGATAATAAGTCAGCGATAGCCTCCCAGAGTTATAATGCATTTGCATTTAGAAATATTGGGCCGGCGTTTACTTCGGGAAGGATTGCAGACATCGCTATCCACCCCGATAACCGACATGTCTGGTATGTTGCCGTTGGTTCTGGCGGCGTTTGGAAAACAGAAAACTCAGGAACAACCTGGACTCCTCTTTTCGACAAACAATCGGTGTATTCCATTGGTTGTATCACCATCGATCCTAATAATCCTCATCGCATTTGGGTTGGAACCGGCGAAAATGTCGGTGGTCGACATGTGGCTTTTGGAGATGGAGTGTATTTAAGTGAAGATGGAGGAGCTTCCTGGAAAAATATGGGCTTACCCGAATCAGAGCACATTGGAAAAATTATCGTTCATCCTTCAAACTCTGATATCGTAATGGTAGCTGCACAAGGACCTCTTTGGAATAAAGGTGGTGAACGAGGATTCTATCTCACCGAAGATGGTGGTAAAACGTGGACAAAAACCCTCGGAGATGATGAATGGGTAGGAGTAACTGATATTGTCGTTGATCCACGAGATCCAAATGTAGTATATGCAGCTACCTGGCAACGACACAGAACGGTTGCTGCTCTTGTTGATGGCGGACCTAGATCAGGAATCCATAAGTCTACCGATGGTGGTAAAACCTGGAAAGAGCTAAAAAGAGGCTTACCAGGTGGCATTAAAGGTAAAATTGGTTTAGCGATCAGCCCGCAAAATCCTGATTATGTATATGCTGCTATTGAGCTTTTACGACGTGAAGGCGGAGTGTATACCAGTACAGATAAAGGAGCTTCGTGGAAGAAAATGTCGGATGCTGTTGCTGGCGCAACGGGCCCTCATTATTACCAGGAACTCTATGCTTCTCCTCATGATTTTGGCACTATTTACCTGGTGGATGTACGCATGCAGGTTTCCTACGATCACGGGAAGACATTCAGTCGGTTGAATACAGGTGCAACACACTCTGATTCTCATTCTTTGAATTTCTTACCTGATGAACCAGATTATCTACTCCTGGGAACTGATGGTGGTATTTATGAAACGGTAGATAACACAGAATCCTGGAGATTCATTAAAAACCTGCCTATCACCCAGTATTATAAACTGGCAGTAGATGACGCTGAGCCCTTTTATAACATTTACGGAGGTACGCAGGATAACGGGTCTCATGGAGGTCCATCCCGAACTTCCGATGCAGGTGGAATCCGTAATGCCCACTGGTCTCGCGTGTTAGGTGGAGATGGGCATCAATCTGCTGTTGAACCTGGTAATCCCGACATCGGATATGCAGAATCCCAGCAAGGTTTTCTTAATCGATTAGATCGTATCACCGGTGAGTCAGTGTTCATTCAACCTCAACCTGGTGTTGGTGAAGGAGAAGAACGATTTAATTGGGATGCCCCTATCCTACCCTCTCAGCATGTGCCAAGTACCATTTATTTTGCTTCTCATCGAGTTTGGAAATCTACTGATCGGGGCGATAGCTGGGAAGCTATTTCGGGTGATTTAACGAAAGACAAAGACCGAATTACAGAGCCTATCATGGGACGTACTCAAAGCTGGGATCATGCCTGGGACTTGTACGCTATGTCTGAGTTTTCAACCATTACATCATTGGGCGAATCTCCCATTAATGCAGATGTACTTTACGCCGGTACCGATGATGGACTACTGCAATCCACTACAGATGGCGGAGCAACCTGGACGGCTACTGAAGTTGGAAGCATTAGAGGAGTTCCCGAGAATGCCTTTGTGAATGATGTGCGTGCTGATCTTTTCGATGAAGCTACGGTCTATGCCGCTTTAGACAATCACAAGGAAGGAGATTTCAAGCCTTACCTGATTAAGAGTACCGACTATGGAAGATCATGGACTTCAATAGCCGGTAATCTACCTGAGGTTGGAATGGTATGGAGAATTGTACAAGATCATGTAAATAAGGATTTATTCTTCTTAGCTCATGAGTTTGGAGTGTATTTCACTATTGATGGCGGAAATGAGTGGATTAAAATGAAGGGTGGAATACCTACTATTTCTTTCCGTGACATCACTATCCAACGTAGAGAAAACGACGTTGTGGGAGCTACCTTTGGAAGAGGTTTCTATATTCTTGACGATTATACTCCTTTAAGAACTTTAACCCCTGAAATATTAGATCAGGAAGCTCATTTATTCGATCCTAGAGATGGAGAGTGGTATGTACAAACAAATGTATCCCGGTATATGGGTGATGATTATTACTCAGCTCCAAATCCCCGGTTCGGTGTTAACTTCACTTACTTCCTGAAGGAAGGGTTAACTACACGAAAATCTGAGCGCCAGAAAATGGAAAAAGAGCTGGGCGATGCAGATATACCATTTCCAGGTTGGGATAATCTGGAAGCAGAAATGCGCGAAAAATCTCCAGCCATTCATCTGGAGATATATAATTCCGGTGGTGAATTGGTTCAGCGAGTGCGAGCAAGAACATCGAAAGGTTTCCATCGCATAAACTGGAATTTACGTACTGCTTCACAAGGATTAATTAATCCGGAACGAACTGGTGGTGGATTTGGAACCATGGCAAGGCCTGGTACCTATACTGCTCAACTAGTGAAAATTGTTGATGGGGTTTCTACCAATATCGGAGGAATGGTTGAGTTCGATGTGGTTCCACTTAGAGAAGGAGCTCTTCCAAGAAAATCCGACGCGGAAGTACTGGCATTCCAGGAGGAGTTACAGGAATTCTCAAATCATGTACAGATGCTCAACAATGAAATGGATGAAGCGGAAGAACTACTTACCGCCATGCAGGTTTCGCTTAGCCGTTCTGCAACTCCTGATGCTGAGTTGATGAAAGATTTGCACGATACTGAAATGGCACTTAAGGCACTGGATACCAAAATGAACGGAAACCTCCCTCAAAGAGAATTAAGAGATGTAATGCCGAAAACAGTAATGAATCGAATCTCTGTTGCCTTTGGTGGACTAAGAGGCACTTATGGACCAACAGCTATGCACAAGGATATGCTTCGTGTTGGAAAAGAGGAGTTCAAAGTAATTCACGATGAATTCCGTCCTATGATGCATGAAGTAATACCTGCTTTAGCTGAAAGACTGAAAGCAAACGGAGCCCCACCTGTTTTAGGATTGGATCACGATTAGGAATAGATAAGCATTAAATAGAAGAAGCCTCAGATTAATGATTTGGGGCTTTTTTATTTGAGCATCTACTGTGTAAGCATTGTTGAAAATTCAGTTTATAGTATATTTTGCCACCTATCACCTAAAATGAAAGTTATGATTGAGGCGTAGTAATGAGTTTCCCAACAATGGCAGAAATGATTTCTCCTTATCTCAAACTTACCGAAGAGCAGGCTGAAGTCATCAATAACAATATTCCTATAAAGCACTTTGAAAAAGGTACATTGCTTCTCAAAGCTGGTGATATTGCTGTAGAATGTTATTTCAACTTAAAGGGATGTGTTAGGGAATATTATCTCACTGAAGAAGGAGAAGAACGAACAACTCAGTTTTTTACAGAAGAGGATTCAATTGCGGCTCTTACCAGCTATGTGAATCAAACTCCTGCCGATCAATACTTTGAATGCGTAGAGGACTGTACTCTCTCGGTTCTCAATTATGACAAAGAACAAGTTCTTTATAAGATTATCCCTGAATTTGAGCGACTTTGCAGGGTTTCGATTGAGGATGATTTTGGTAAACATCAAAAAAGACTGGCTAAATTCATCACTTCCAGTCCTAAAGAAAGATATTTAGATTTGCTAGAAAATAGACCCGATCTATTAAATCGAGTCCCTCAGTATCATTTGGCAAGTTATTTAGGGGTTACTCCCGAATCATTAAGCAGAATTCGAAAGAGAGTTGCTGAAGAACGATTGGCTAACAAAAACTAAGCTACTCCTAACTTAGTTTCTTTCTTGCTGCCTTTTATCATCAACCAAATACATAACGTAACCTCACCAATAGCCGCGCTTAATCCTACGATCCAGCCAAAAATTACTTTGTGTTCGGGATAAAGAGTAAACCCAAAACTCTCAATCAAATATCCAAAAGCGGCGATTACTAACAATACTCCCAAGAATTTTGGGAAAGCAGGTGATTTAAACATCATTAACCCTAGCAATCCACAGTGGATGCCAAATAATACACCAGCAATCAAATATCCAAAATGATGTACCTCCATAAAGAATTGAGACATTTCAAAAAGTTGAGCAGAAGTAAATTGAGCTGCTAGCCCATCATTTTCTAGGACTTTTAAAGCAGCAAAATGATTTATAAGATTCAAACTTCCTACGGCGGGATGGGCAATCAATCTGAAAGAAGCCATTATTATAGCTAACGGTTTACTCATTTCTTTCAACAGGAAATAAAGAAGAATTGAGATTGCTATATCAGCTGAAAAAGCAATAAAATCTGTGATCAACCCCCATCTAAATAAAGAAACATTCCCTAGAATATTTTCAGCAGTTGTAGCTGCTTCTCCAGCTACATAAACTACTTCTCGAACTACGCCTTGACTAAATCCTGCACAAAAGATTACTACCAAATATAAAAATCCAGTTATTCGTCCTATTTTTTTTGTGTTTTCCATCAGTTTAATGATTTGGTTTATCCTAACTGATGCTAACCTAATTAGAGTAATCAAGAGGTTCATTGACGATCGTCAATAAAAAAGCCCCGGACTTAAAGTCCGAGGCACTAATTATTGGATGAACCAACTACTTTTTGGCTGACCAAATACCTGTTTGTGCTGCTTCCTTAGCAAATTGTTTGAAGGATTTTGCCTTTCTACCAAGTACCCGTTCAACATCATTACTTATTTCCTGATTAGATGGGTTTGTAAGCACTTCTTTAAAAAGATATTCAAACAGCCAGATATAGGAGTCAGGTAAACCAGCCGATCTCATTTCAGATGTATACTGATCCAAAGTAACTGGGATATACAGGATATTTCGACCTGAAGCTTCTGCAATGATTTTCACAACCTCAGACATCGTATATAGCTCTGGTCCGGTTACTGCTACTGTTTGGCCGTTAAGATCATGACTAATCAAAGCCTGAACAGCAACTTCAGCAATGTCATCCGCATCCACGAATGGAACTTCTGCATCTGGCATTGGTGTCGCCACAAGCCCAGACTTCACGGGCTCTAAAAAGAAGCTCTCCGAAAAATTCTGATTAAACCATGATGCTCGAACCAGGGTATAATCCAAGCCTGAGTTTGCAACGACTTGTTCGCACCGTTCAGCTTCCCTCTCTCCTTTTCCAGAAAGTAAAACCAACTTTTCGACTCCGGTATTTTTTGCTGCATCCGTTAACATTGATATCGATTCATAAGCTCCGGGAACTGCTAAGTCCGGATAATAGACAATGTATACTCTGTCCATTCCTTTTAATGTTGGTTCGTAGGTTTTAGGATCGTCCCAATTAAATGAAGGTGATGAATTTCTTGATGCCACGTTAACATTGTGGCCTCTGCTCTGTAGTTTTTCAACTACTCTTCTTCCTGTTTTACCAGTTCCGCCGATTACTAGATAGTTCTTTTCCATTGTCTTGTTGATTTAGAATTATTGATTTGAAATTGTTTGTTTGATTAACCCTTAAAAGGAATAGTTGCCATTAAGATGAGTATGAATGACAGGACCGAGAAGACGGTTCTCACTGTGTGTAATCGATTCCACTTCGGCTCATACATGGCTCTAAACTCACTTATTTGTGCAAGAGAAATTTGTCCAAGATTCAAAGCCTCAAGTTGGTTATTGAGGGGTACATTCCCTGCAGAAGTCACAAAAAAGGTTCCAAATAAATACACTAAGGCCGCAGATAGTGTAAACCAAAATGACTGGGTTCCATAGGTTAAAAAACTGGTAGCTACCAGGGCAATCAGACTTCCAAAAAAGATTAAGAAGAAGGCTGGATTCAAGATCTCTTTATTTATGGACTGCATTGTAAATAAGTAATTCGCATCGGAGACTTTTGATGTCCCGGGTATCACGGATACTTGCCAAGCGTAAAATAAGCCAGCTGATAATCCGGTTAGTATGATTGCTAGGAAAGTGGTTATGTTTGTGATTGATAGTTCCATTTGAGTTCAGTTTTGTGGTGACTTGCATCACCGTTATTGTTACTGAAATCAAATTATTGAAGAACTAATACTTCCTGTTGTTCTGAAAGGAGTAAGATTTGTTCGAAAAGGATTATCTGTTTAAATCGCTTGGGCGGTATCCGAATTTTTTCATAAAGGCATTCGAGAATGAACTGATACTATCATAACCTACATCCCAGGCTACTTCTTGTACACTTAGTTCATTCGATTTAATTAAGTCGTGTGCCTTTTCCAGCCGCATTTGTTGTAAATATTTGAATACGGGTACTCCAAAGACTTCTTTGAAATTCTTTTTCAACTTGAAAGTGTTTAACCCGATCTGCCTCGCTAATTCTGAAAGTGAAGGAGGAGTTTCCAAGTTCTCAGAAAGAATGGTTTTGGCTAACTGTAGCTTTTGGCGTTCATGATCAGGTATATTTGAAGTCTGATCTAATGCTAATTGTCCGAAGTAGTGAGAAAGAAGAGCTGTTATATGACTTTTGAAGAATAGCATCTTTGCTTTTCCCGAATATGGTACTATAAAAAACTGATCGACTAAAACCTGCATAGCAGGTGGCATAAAAAAGCGTGGCCCCTCCACATAATGATCAGAAGGATTTACCAGTTGATGTAGCATTTCATCAAAAAGTTCACTCTCTTGCTTAGGTAAATTTTCAAGGTTTTGAAGTGCTGTTACCAGTAATAAGCAACGTAATGGATGTCCTGAACTTACCTTATGTTGAAATTCGACCATTTCATTAGCGTAAAAAGAAAGCGCTAGTCCATTCGTATTGGTATAGTCTCTGTTATTAGCTTCATACTTTACAGATAAGTCTACATTTCCTGATCCATAAAAAGCTACTGCAACTACTGGCTCTTCAAATTTACAGGAATCAACGATGGTCTCTTCTACATCAGCAACTTCTGTTAGGATAATAAAATCATTAATATGAATAGCGTCTCTAATCATGGCTCAAACATAATTTTGACTAAAATAATATCAAAGTCTTGTATTAAAGATTTACTATAAAAAACCGAGCCGAATGATTTTAGTTCTTTTTATTAATTTCATTTATCAAAGTTATAATCCTTAACCCACGTCATTGAAGTTATCACCGAAAATAAAGCGTAATATTTCCAGGATATTACCATTTGGATTTATTTGGTTTGTATTAGGTTTAGTTTTTCTCCTCAATGATATTACAATCAGTTATGATCTTAATGATATTTCGGAGGCTTCTATAGAATTGACTTTGCCGGTTTTGGTATTCGCCCTTTCCGCCATATTTGTATTAGGCTTGATTATTGGCACTATTGAGATGGTATTCTTTGAGAAAAGATTTACTACTTATAGCTTTACGGGGAAAATTTTCGCAAAATTTTTGATCTATGTTCTATTCCTGTTCATCATCATATTAATTACTTACCCTATTGCCGCCTCCATTGATCAAGGATTACCTCCATTTCACCCAGAGGTACTAAAAAAACTAGTCACCTTCTTAAGTAGTGTAGTTTTTTTGAATACAGCTCTACAGTTATCTTTTGAATTATTTGTAAGTTTGATTTATGCGGCAATAAGTGAAAATCTCGGACATAATGTTCTAAAGAATTTTTTCACTGGTAAATATCATACTCCAAAAAAGGAAAAGAGAATTTTTATGTTTTTGGATATGAAACAGTCTACAACGATTGCTGAAAATTTAGGCCATGTTACCTATTTCAAATTTCTACGCAGTTATTATGATTTAATGTCTGATGCAATAATTAATCACTACGCTGAAGTATATCAGTATGTAGGAGATGAGATTGTATTAACGTGGGAAATGGATAAAGGAATATCTAATAATAACTGGCTGAACTGTTATTGGGATTTAAAAAAAGCTATTTCAAAAGAAAAGAATCGTTTTTTTGAAGTATATAAGTTTAACCCAGATTTCAGAGCAGGTGTTCATATGGGAGAAGTTACAGCTGGGGAAATCGGTTCCCTTAAAAAAGAAATTGTATTTACAGGAGATGTTTTAAATACAGCTGCAAGACTTCAAGCAATGGGTAAAGAACTAAGTACTGATCTTGTTTTTTCATCCAATATGGAAGAACACTTAAGGTTTACAAACAATCACCTAATAAAAGAACTTGGGAAAATTACTTTAAAGGGTAAAACAACTCCTACTACTCTTTATACACTTGAAGGACCAAGAGAATCAACCAATCCCCCGATATAGAACTTTTAGTTGCCTTAGACTTCCTTCAATAAATAGAGAAGCATAAAAAAAGGGTAGACATTGTTGCCTTACCCTTTTGAATTTGCTCCCGGGAAGTCCCGAAGATGCTCCTTATATTTTTCGGATTTTTTTAAATTTGAAAACTTTCAAATGATCAAAAGTATGAGCTTCCGTGAAGTATCTACTTAATTAAGAATGTAGTCTGAGAATCCTTTTTCTAATAATTCGTTTTTGAGTTTCGCTTTATTATTCATAAATCGATCCTCAATAGTTTGTATTACTTCCTCATATTCTGGGTGAATCTTAAGTGGTTCTATCAGAGGATCATCATCCAGATATAATACAACCCAATATTGATAATTATTCTGCAAAGCAAACTGCTTCAATTGTTCTATCCCAAGCTGAATTTCACCTGTATGCGCATATAATAATGCCTTATTTAAACTCTGGTAAATCGACTCATCTGTTTCACAGTATTGAGCATAAGCACTAAAGAATTCATCTGCTTTTTCATCCATACCCACTTTTTCGTATACATACCCAATCGTCACGTCCTCGTTTGCATATATATCTAAACCATACATTTCCCGGTCATTGACTAATTTCTCATAATAGAAGTATGCCGAGTCGTAATCTTGTTCGAAATAATAAATCTTTGCCACTTCCTGCAGGATATCCAGACGGGATGTATCCTTCTTCCATTCCTTAATAAGCATTTTTTTGGTCCGCTCTATATTCCCGTCGACAGCATATAGGATCAATGCTCTTAAATATGATGAGAACTCGTTATTCGGATTATAGTCAAGTGACTTATTTATGTATTTAACAGATTCATCAGCAAACCCATTTTGGATAAGTGCGTTACCTAGATGTAAATACAAATAACTTTTTTGTACAGAGTCATTGGGAGCAATATCGAGTTGTACTCCTTTGAGAGCATACTCTAGGTATTTCGCAGTATTTGGAATATAGCGTGAATATAAATCCGAGAGCATCTGAACTGCCCCTGATGAATTAGGATTATATTCCAGAGCTTTCTCTAAATGCGGAACAGCCAAACGGTAATCCTGAATTTGCATATAATAAAATGCTTTGGCTATCAGACTTACATCAGATCTGGGATCGTAAAGCAAAGCCTGGTCTGCATAATAATTAATCTGTTCCGTGTATTGTTTCTCGATTTGATATATCTCCAGGTGATAATATGATATCGAAATGAAGGCATATGCTAATGCGAACTCCGGGTCATGTTCGATCGCTTTTTTAAACAATGGAATAGCTATTTCCAATCCTTCTGATGTCCTTGCATGAAAAGGTTCAAGAGCCTGGAGGTAGTAATCATAGGCTATCAGATTTTCTGTAGGTTTTTTCTCGATTTGTTCAAGTTCCTCAGGGGTTACTATAGCTTCTATTGCTTCTGCAATCTTAGTTGCGACCTCATTTTGTAAAACAAAAACATCTGCTAACTCCCTGTTATACTGCTCAGCCCATATGTGTTTATCAGACGAAGCTTCTATTAACTGAACATGAAGTAAAACCTGATCCCCTACTTTCTGACCACTACCTTCCACAAAATAGTTCACATTGAGTTCTTCAGCGATTTCAGGAATAGCCATATCTGCATTTCTGTATTTTTCTACTGAAGTTCGGCTTACAACCCTGAGGTCTTCTATCTTCTGCAAGTTATTCAGCGTCGATTCCATTAAACCGTTTATGAAATACTCATTCCCGGAATCACTACTCTCATTTTTAAATGGTAATACAGCAATTGATTTTTCGATCATTACTGAATTTGATTCAGGCCTTGATATCTCGCTAAGAATCCCTGAATAATAACCTATGAAGCCAAGTAGAATTAGAAAAGTTGCTACTAGTGACCACTTCAAAAGTGGATTAGCAATAACTTTATTCTTATCCGGGATCTCAATACCACCAAGTTCATGATTGGATACAATATACACCTCCATGGGTTTGGTAATGTTTTTCAGTTTATGAACGCCCAGTGGAGCTGTAATTAGTCCGGGTTGATTTTTAACTTCATCATATACCTTATCTGAGATGTAGACACTTCCTGGTTTTGCCATTGCTTCAATACGGGCAGCCACATTAACACCATCCCCAATTATTTCTTCATCGGTTATTATAGTATCACCTGAATGGATTCCGATTCGAATTGGGACCTTTGGCTCCTCTTTAAAAGCTAATTGCATTTCAATTCCACATTGTACTGCATCTATTGCACTTGGGAATGTGCTTAATGTACCGTCTCCGTAATATTGTAATATACGCCCATGATATTTTTTAGTAATGGAGTTAAAAACTTCTCTGTGTCTTTCTCTGTAAACAATCCCCTTTTCTTCGTCCTTTTGCATAAGAGATGTATACCCTGCTATATCAGTAAACATGATTGCTACCAATAGCCGCTTTCTGGGCATCGTGCCACTTTCTTTAACTTCAGTGCGCTCATTCCCAACTTCTCCGGGTGGATAGCCATAGTGTTCTCTAAAGCATTTGATAAAATAGGATGAACTACCAAAACCTACTTTAAATGAAACTTCTGAAATAGTGTATGCCCCTTCCTTTAGCAGATCCATGGCTATTTCAAGACGAACCTGCCGAATGAATTGGCTCACTGAAAGGCCGGTATGTTTTTTAACTTTTCTGAGCAGATTAGAGCGACTCATGTTCATCACAGACGCTAATTCTGATACTCCGAATTGTTCATCATCGAGATTCCCCTCAATGATACTTGTCATTTGACTAATAAAGTCTTCTTCCATATCTGGGAAGTTCTTTTTAAGGTGAAATAAGCCAGTTCAAGTTAGAAATCTTATCGACTTCTGAAAATCCCCTTTTTCAGACTGTAAAGTTACGACTTGCGTCATAATTTATACTCTTGCGTCATAGTTTTTATGCTTTCCTCAAAGTTGATGTATTTGGCTTCATGTCTGATAGGCCTTGTGTAAGCACTTTTTTGATCTTTCTGGAGAACAAAATCTCAACCAGAAATCAAAAAATACAGAAACATGAAATATTTCAACATGAATACGCACAACGCAATAATTGCTATCGTACTTCTTTTAGCAATAGCGCCAGCATGTTCTCAACAAAGTAATAAATCACAAACCGTCTCCAAGACTAACGCGCCTGAAATAGATATCCATTCGGCAATAATCACGGAGAATCTTGAAGTTGTAAGGCAACATATAGATGCTGGAACAGATATCAATAAAAAAGATCCTATGACTGGATCTTCTCCTTTGATCACTGCTGCCACTTTTGGGAAAACTGATATAGCCAAAGCATTGATCGATGCCGGAGCTGACCTTTCAGTAAAAAATAACGATGGCTCAACTGCTCTCCATTCAGCAGCCTTTTTCTGCCGGGTTGAAATTGTACAATTACTGATTGATGCCAATGTGGATAAAGACCAGCGTAACAACTTTGGTGCAACAGCTCGTGAATCTGTTATGGGACCTTTCGAACAGGTTCAACCTATCTACACTATGATGCACGAACAACTTGCACCATTTGGATTACAGCTCGATATGGAAGAGCTGGAAAAAACTCGTCCTGTAATAGCCATGATGTTGCAATAACAAAAACTCAAAAATTAACAGACCTATGAAAAATCTATTAACGATTCTTTTATTTCTTTGCACACATAGTGCTTTTGCCCAAACTAACTCACCTATGGGTGAAGAAACTGAAGTAGCCCATAAGTGGCGCGTAAGTATGCCTTATATTGTTCCAGATGAGATTATCTACGGCTACGGTAAGCGAACAAGTATTCAAATGGTAGAATTACATGTTAAACGTAACCTTGATGATAAAAACATTATAGGAGTAAAGTTTGCTACCTGGCGATTGTTTCAACCTATGGGAATCCTATGGTGGGAAGGCCTCTTGGATAAGATCGATTCAGGAAGCGACTATTACGATGGATACCTAAGAGAAACTGGAATTGGTATTACCTACCAGCGAATGCTGTGGAAAGGACTTTTTGCTTCTGTTGAGGTGTTACCACAGATACAAACATATACGGATTTAGACGGCAATAAAATTAAGAATGGTTTTAAAGTTTATAATTCATATCACCTGGGGTATCATATTGAATTTGGTAAGAAAAAACGATTATTCATAGAACCTCAAGTTCATGTTAATCAATGGTTTTTTGACAACAACTCGCCTGAAGGTTTTAAAGAATTTGATGATAAATACGGGAATGTCTTTCTCTTTGAGCCAAACATTTATATCGGGGTGAATTTTTGAGCTATATGCTGACAGGTCAGAATGTAACCGTAACAAAAATTCAACATTAAAGTCCCTATGAAAACCGCACGCAGACACGATATTGATTGGCTACGAGTCATTGCAATCTGGTTATTGCTCATATATCATATAGCTATCATTTTTCAACCCTGGGCAATGTTCTTTGGATTTATCCGGAGTGACGAATTAATGGAATCACTCTGGAAACCAATGACTATGCTCAATGTATGGCGAATTCCACTATTGTTTTATGTATCGGGAATGGGAGTGTTTTTTGCACTAAGAAAACGTAATTGGAAGCAGCTGGTTCTTGAACGAACGCGACGAATTCTAGTTCCTTTTATCTTTGGATTTCTTGCAATTACACCTTTGCATATGTTTATTTTTCAAAGCTACTATAAAATGCCTTTTGATTATTTCCCACATGCAGGACACTTATGGTTCCTCGGAAATATCTTTGCTTATGTAATACTATTATCACCAATCTTCTTATATCTGAAAAAAAAGGAAGAAAGTGCTTTTACAAAAAGGCTAACTGCATTTATGAGTAGTCCAATTGCACCACTATCTATTACTCTTATTTTTGTCCTGGAGTATTATTTAGTGAAACCGGTAATGTTTGAAGTATATGCTGAGACATTTCACGGCTTTTTTATTGGATTACTTGCTTTCTTCTTTGGTTTTCTATTTATGTACACAGGTAAAACCAGCTGGAAAACATTATGTTCGTGGAGATGGTTGTTTACTGGATTAGCCGCTCTTCTTTATTTTATTCGCATCACTCCTTTAGAAGTAAGTTTACCTGGTTATCTAGTAGCTATTGAATCCAATTTATGGATTTATGGATTGTTTGGTTTTGGGTACAAATATTTAAACCACTCTAGTAGTATTTTAAATTATCTGAGTAAAGCTGCATATCCAGTCTATATCATACATATGTTTGTATTGTATGCTGGTGCTTATATAATCCTTCCTTTAGAAATTCCTGTATTACAAAAATTCTTGCTCGTTGTAGCATTTACAGTTGTTGTGTGCTACCTGATTTATGAATATATCATCAAAAGGATAAGCTTCCTTCGTCCTCTATTTGGTCTTAATACAGGTTTTAAAAAAACTTCTCCCTAAATCGATATGGTACCCAAAACTTCTCAGTCAAATTTAAATACTGACAAGATCAAAAAGCGAGTAATAAGAATCATATTACTAGTTGGAACTATCGTTTCTTTGTTCTTCGTACCATGGCTATTAGTAAAAGCATGGATACTTCCACTACCAGATACCATTCAGGAGCAGGCAGATCAAGCCATTGATCATGGATTTGAAGGTATGATCGTTTATGTGGACCAGGCGGGTCAACCACCTCAATACTTTGCTTCCGGCTGGCATAACAGAGAATCTAAGATACCCGCTAGGCCTGATGCTCTCTTTAAGATCGCCAGCATTAGTAAGCTATATGATGCTGTGGCGGTCACCAAATTGGTAAGCGATGGACGGCTTTCCCTGGATAAAACAATCGCTGATTATTTACCGGAACTTGTGGGAAGAATCGAAAACGCGGACAAGATCACGTTGAGATTGATGATTCAACATAGAAGTGGCATTCCCAATTTTACCGATGCTCCAGATTTTTGGGCAGCTCCAACAGAGACCTATGAAGAAAGCCTGGCATTGATTTTGGACAAGCCAGCCAACTTTGAACCCGGTGAAGACTATGAATATTGCAATACGAATTATCTGTTAATTAATAAGATTATGGATGATGTACTCGGTTATGGAAACTTTCAATTCATCCAGGAAGAAGTTCTAATCCCGCTAAATCTTAACAATACCTTCCCTTCGTTAAGCGAAGTCAATATTGAGGATGTAATGAGTGGTTATCATGTAGGATATCCATCTGATTTAAAGCAAAATGATTATGGTATGCATGCCACAGCGGAAGATGTAGGTACTTTCTTAAGGGCGTTGAATGATGGTTCTTTATTTGAACCTGGAGAGCAGGAATTATATGCTTCCGTTTATGAGTACAAACATTCCGGCTGGGTTCCGGGATATCAGAGTTTTGCAGTATATCATGAAGACCTGGACGCCGTGGTTATTACCTTCTATAGTACAACCGATCCTAAACTATATAATTGGAACCTTTCGGAAATCATAAATAGTAGGATTGTTAAAATACTTAGAAGGCAAAGTAAATAAGTTTCTGAGAAAACTAGTTTGTTAGTAGTCTCCAAGTCCTACATGTTCAGAAAGACTGCTTCAGATGATACCTTAGCCTAGAATATTTTTGTTTTTGGCAAACATAAAAAAAGCCTCAAATCAATTAAGACTTGAGGCTTTGAAGCTCCCCGGGTTGGATTCGAACCAACGACCGATCGGTTAACAGCCGATTGCTCTGCCACTGAGCTACCGAGGAATGACAGATTCTCCGTTTTTGGAGAGCGACAAATATAAAGAGAATGTTAATCTACAATCAACCTTAAATCGTACAAAAAACTCATAATTTTTTTTAATTATCATTAGGGGTATTAGCCAGCTGGTGTGTATTTGTTCTGTAACGCGTTAACAAAACTAATTTTTATATGACAAGAAAGAGCTTGTGGGGGTTGGCTCTATGCTGGATGTGTTTTGGCAGTTCATATGCACAAACTACTATTACGGGTCGAATTTTAGATAGTGAAACGGATGAACCACTTTCTTTTGCTAATATTTTTATTGTGGAAACATCAAGGGGTAGTAACTCTAATGTAGAAGGCTTTTTCACACTACTGGGTATACAGGAAGACGAATACAAACTAAGAATAAGCTACATAGGATATCAAACCTTGTTTATCTCTTCCGACTCTATTGATACCAACTCCGACTTAATCATCAGACTAAGTAGAATTAATTCCGAGTTAGAAGATGTTTTGGTAACTGCCGAGTCATACAGCTTTATTCAGTCTTCCGATGAGATTAGTAAAGTGACCATGTCCCCTGAGCAGATGTCGTTACTTCCAAGCATTGGAGAGACAGATATCTTTCGATCTCTTCAGTTATTGCCTGGGGTGAGCGGTACCAACGAAAATTCTTCCGGCCTTTATATACGAGGAGGTACTCCTGATCAAAACCTGGTATTACTGGATGGAATGACCGTGTACAAAGTGGATCATTTCTTTGGATTTTTTAGCGCATTTAATGCCAATGCCGTTAAGGATGTCCAGATATATAAGGGCACTTTTCCAGCCAAATATGGAGGCCGTACTTCCAGTGTTGTTGATTTGACTGGTAAATCAGGAAGTACAACCAGCTTAAAGGGTGGAGTGAACCTTAACCTGATGAACACTGGCGCCTACCTTGAACTTCCTATTTTTAAATCCCTGAATGTAATTGGATCCTTCCGCAGGTCGTACACGGACATTTTGCAAAGTGGACTTTTCAATAGTATTTCAGACAACCTGATTGGTGAAAATGATATTCCCAATCCGAATCCAAATTTTAACGTGAATGAAGTTGAACCGGAGTTCTATTTCTATGATACCAACCTCCGACTTACATATCGGCCAGGCTCAAAAGACGCAATTATCGCCAGTTTTTATAGAGGCAATGATTTCCTCGATGAATCACGAATAGCAACCTTCACTTTTAACCCAAATCAGAATGCTCCAGTTCAGGGAGAGCGACTCATAACCTCTGATGTAGCTGAAAATACCGATTGGGGGAATATAGCAGGTTCACTGACATGGACTCGCCAATGGGGCCCCCGTTTATTCAGTAATATTAGTGTAGCAGGCTCGGAGTACTTCAGCGATTATTTCAGAAATATTTCCCTCACCAATACTATTCCTGAAACAGATACTACCCTATTTAGCTTTTCCAGATCCAATTTTGAAGACAATAATGTGAGAGATTTTACCTCCAGGATGGACTGGGAATGGAAGTTGAACCAGTACCATGAAGTAGAATTTGGAGTGCAGGCCACTAACTCTGAGGTGGATTATTCAAATGTAAGAAACGATACGCTTACACTGGTACAAAGGAATCAACAGGCATGGCTGGGTGCTGTTTATTTAATGGATGAATGGAAACCAACTCAAGCACTCACCTTTACCCCTGGACTACGACTTACATATTATGAAAATAGCGAACGGCTATTGCTCTCCCCCAGAGCTTCAGCCTCCTATGAGTTAACCAATTTCCTGACTTTTAAATTGGCTTACGGAAGGCACTATCAATTCGTGAACCGAATTATCAATGAGGACATAACTCAGGGCTCACGAGATTTCTGGTTGCTCACCGATAATCGACTGATCGATACCGGTCTTTCTGACAATTTTGTTGGTGGTGTAGTTTTGGAAAACGACCATTGGCTCTTAAATGTGGAGACTTATTATAAAGTCTTCCAAAATCTCTCGGAGTTTTCACTCCGCTTCAGACAAAACCGAAATGTGAGTGCCAATGAATTATTTTTCAAAGGAGATGGAGAAGCGAGTGGTATAGAGTTTTTATTACAACGCAAAACGGGGCCACTTACCGGATGGGCTTCTTATACCTTAAGTAGTATTGCTAATGAATTTGATGTATTCAATGATGGCGAGCCCTTCCCTGCTCTTCATGATCAAAGGCATGAGATAAAGTTTGTACAAAGCTATGCTATTGATGGATGGAATTTCTCCTCCACCTTTATTTATGGCTCCGGCAAACCCTATTCCGAACCAGAAGGAGTCTATTCCATTGAACTGTTAGATGGAAGAGAATTAAGCTACATCGGAGTGGGAGAAAAGAATGGCTCGAGGCTGCCGGCTTACCATCGATTAGATGTTGCCGTCAATTACCAGTTCATGGTAAAAAAAGTGCAGACTACCTTTACGCTGTCCCTCTTCAATCTTTATAACAGGGAGAATATCTGGTATTACGAGTATGACTTTAGCCAGGAGCCCTTTCAAACTACTGAAGTCACCTATCTTGGTTTAACCCCCAACCTTTCCCTGGCGGTGGATTTCTAATGAAAACAAAGAAACTTCTATATCTCGGTTTGGCTTTCGCTTTTATACTAAGCTCTTGCCACATTGCCAGTCAGCCTGATACTTCAAATTATGTGGTAGAAGCTTTTCTATATGAAGGACTTCCTGTTAATGACATCACTGTTAAAACCATCAGTATATTCTCGGGGAGTGATAGCGCCAACACCCCAATCCCAGACGCTAATGTTATTCTGACCCGAAACCAGGACGAGGAATATTCTCTTGTATACAACGAGACAACCGGTAAGTATGAGTACCCGAATCCGACGGGAGTTGAAATTATAAGAGGAGACCGGTTCGACTTAACTGTAACTGTCGGTGATCGAACTTCCACGGCTACTACCTATGTTCCACTTCCCACTAACGGACTGGAGATTGAAGCTGATACCATGCTCATCCCTAATATCCGGTTCGGCTTTAATATCAGAGACCGCTTTATAAGAGCTTTGGAAGAATCCAGATTACTTGTTGAATGGACACCAGAAAGTGATTTCCACTACCTGGTTATTGAAAGTAGAGTAGACTCCCTCCGTCCTATTCTTCCCGACCAATTACCCGAACAAGTTGCAAACACTCTGGATGGCTTCCGCTTTATTGGAGAACCTTCCACAGAAGGCTTTTTCGAAATCCTGGGGTTAAGTCTGGTTACTTATGGACCTCATGTGGTAAAAGTATATCGTGTAAACGAGGAATATGTAGATCTTTTTGAAGCTGAAACCCAGGATTCGCGAGACTTGAATGAGCCTCCTTCTAATATCAAGAATGCTCTGGGAATTTTTACTGCTTTTGCAGGAGATAGTGTTTTCTTTGATGTGGTACTTGGAAACCCTGAGTAGTATTATTTTTCTGAGCAAGAATGCCTTTTTGAGATCGAAAGAGTTATAACTGACCCACCCCTATATTCCCTCACAAGAGGGGAACTCTTTAATCTAATTTAGAAATAGAACAACAAGCTTCCCCTCCTACGGAGGGGATTGAGGGGTGGGTTGTAACTTATGTAGATTGCAAAAGATTATCTCATTGCAATCCATACCAACAAATGACCTTATTTTTCAAACTGTCCATTTCAGTATAGAATTATCAGTAGTACACTTTTTTAAGGGTCAATCCTTTAGCTGGAGCTGTTTGAGTTGCAATCTCACTTTCTGGGTTTGAAAGGGCCTTTTCAAATTCATCAATAGATAACTTGCCTTCCCCAACTTTGATCATGGTGCCTACCAACCTTCTAACCATATTTCTAAGAAAACGATTGGCACGGATTCTATAAATCAATGTATTCCCGGTTTCAATAATTTCAGAAGTATCTACCGTACAGATTGTGGTAAAATTATCTTCATTGAACTTTGAAAAAGGGGCAAAATCATGCTCTCCTAAAATATGAGCGGCTGCTTCTTTCATAGAATCTAGATTCAAATTCCTGGGTAAAAGAATACTGTTTAACCGATTCAACGGAGAGTATCTTTTGGCAAGCACATACTCATACTCTCTGGAAGCAGCATCAAAACGAGCATGAAAATCAAGAGCTACTTCTTCGATAGAATGAATAGCTACTTCATCACTAATAATTCTGTTTACTCCGAAAATCAATTTTTCTGAATCAGTGCCACCCGGCAGATCCACATGGCCAACCTGACCCAGAGCATGAACTCCTGCATCGGTTCTCCCCTGCCCAACGATATCTACTGGCTGTTGAAGGATTTTTGAAAAAGCTTCTTCTAATTCTCTCTCAACTGTTCGAGCCTCAGGTTGTACCTGCCACCCTGAAAAATTGGTTCCGTCGTATTCTATAGTAAGTTTAAATCTGTTCATTTTGAAAAATAAGACTAAGTATAAGAAAGTATATTGAGCAATTTTTGCTCAAATTTTTTGTTCATTTTAGCATTTTTTTTGCTTTATTCTCTCAAAACTTGGAGTCAAATAACGGAGATACAATGAATAATACGCACTTAAATAAACATATAAGCTATATTTTTATCTTAACCCTCTTTACAATTATTGCCCATAATACCTCATCTTATGCGCAAATTTCTGATGGGCAGTCAAAATTTGTCGGAAATATTTTTTATGGAGGAGAGGTACCATATCTCTTTGATACATACTGGAATCAGATTACTCCTGAAAACTCAGGGAAATGGGAAAGTGTAGAGTCAACTCGTGATACCATGAATTGGGGTGACTTGGACGTAGCTTATAATCATGCTCAGGTACAAAATTTACCTTTCAAGCAACATACATTAGTATGGGGGTTGCAAGAACCGGGTTGGGTGGTAGGGCTATCTGCTGCTGAACAAGCTACGGAGGTAGAAGAGTGGATACAATCTTACTGCGCTAGATATCCTGACACAGATATGATTGATGTAGTAAATGAACCTTTGCATGTAATACCCTCATATTCTGATGCTATTGGCGGAAGCGGATCAACAGGATGGGACTGGGTAGTATGGTCATTTCAAAAAGCCAGACAACATTGCCCTGGTGCAGAATTACACCTTAATGATTATGGAATACTAGGAAATAGGAGAAATACTACCCAGTATGTTCAAATCATAAATATTCTTAAAGACCAAAACCTAATCGATGGTATTGGATTACAAGCTCATGGTTTGGAATATGCTCAAAACTCGAAGATACAGAATAGCCTAGATGATTTAGCTGCTACAGGAATTCCAATTTACATTTCGGAATTGGACCTCGAATTTGAAGATGATCAAGCTCAACTGAATCGGTTTCAAAGTCTTTGGCCACTTCTGTATGAACACCCGGGTGTAGTGGGGGTTACCCTTTGGGGATATATAAATGGACGACACTGGAAGCCCAACGCCTATCTATTGGGTAGTTCATCTACTCTTGGAAGTTGGACTGTTAGTACAGCTTTTTCAGATTATTCTACAAACGGTACAGGGGATATACAGGTACATTTCACAAATGATGATATCGACAATGACATAGTAGTAGATTATGCGATAATTGACGGAATAGTCTATCAAGCTGAAGATCAGGCAACAAATACTGCTGCTTTTTTGAATGGATCCTGTGGAGGAGGAGGATTTAGTGACCAGATGAATTGTACTGGTTATATACAATTTCCTTTTGCACAGAACTCTATAACTGTCCGGGCACAAGGTGCTACCGGAGATGAAAACCTTGAAGTAAGAGTAGTTGACCCAAATCAGGAACGCCCAGCCCTAACCTGGCTGAGAGAAACATATTTTGGTAATTCTGGAGGAAACAGCAGCCCAACTGCTTCTTTTTCTTCCTCCAATTCAGGGTTAATGGTAAATTATGATGCCACAGCTAGTAGCGATAGTGATGGCTCTATAGTGAGCTGGGATTGGGATTTTGGAGATGGAACTAATGGTTCTGGAGAAACTACTTCTCATACTTACGCTAGTGAAGGTACTTATTCTGTTACCCTTACAGTAACAGACAATGAGGGTGCTGCAGGGGCATTAACACAAGCTGTAAACGTAAGTGAAGGTGGAAGCTCCGGTAATACCTTACACGTCCAAAATATTATAACATACGGTCAAGGTGTAGGTCAGGGAAATAAAAAAGGAACAGCAGAAGTCACTATTCATGACGAAAATGAAAACCCGGTTAATGGTGCAACTGTATCTGGTACTTTTTCAGGAACCTTCAATGAGACTGCTTCAGGAGTAACCGATGCAAATGGGGTTGCAGTTATTTCTACTATAGCTACAGCAAAGGGAGGGGTAACCGTTAACTTCTGCGTTGATAATGTCACTCACCCAAACCTCGTATATGATAGCAATGCAAATGATCTCACTTGTAACCCTAATTCTAAAGTGAATCCATTCATCGAGGAAAATAGTGATATAAGTGATTTCCAGTTATCCGATAATTATCCAAATCCCTTCAATCCAACTACTCAAATCTCTTTCAGCATACCATATGCGTCAAAAGTAACTTTAGAAGTCTTCAATTTATCAGGACAAAAAGTCTCTCAATTGATTAATGGCGAATATGCAAAAGGTGAGTACAATATCACTTTTAATGCTTCTACCCTCTCGTCTGGAATCTATATTTACAGACTTAGTGCTGAAGGATTTTCTCAAACTAAAAGAATGGTACTAATTAAGTAATTGTAAAAGCCCGGATGTTAAATTCGGGCTTTTAGAGCTCAAACCTTAATCTTGCAGTGACCCCCGGTTGCCCAAATTCATTGAGATAGGAAAAGCTAGCCTCTGGAGCATTAGTCCATATTCTTCGAGCATGATTATAAGCACTGAGCGCACTTACTAATCGATTAGCAACCATGAGAGCTGCAATGGTAGGTAGTTGGCTATTATTCCTATCTACTCGTTCTCTCATATCCTGGAATTGGAATCGTTCAGCATCTTCTCCCCAGTTCCATCTGTTTTCGGGGATGTCTGGCAGTAAATTATCCCAATTCCTGGAGCGAAGCTGAAAGTCGTTATAGTCTTCAAGATTATCGAATGTGGCTACTGCTAGCTGAAATTCACGGTTCCGACTAGAAATATCCGCATTAGCTTTACTAAGTGCATACACATCTAGTTCTTGTTCCAACTGATTTCCGCGGATTGTTAATCCTGCATAGGAAAGAATCATAGCCACATCGGCTGCAAGGTGGTATTGTCCCCTTGTCCAGTTCGTTTTATCTACATAGTGATGCCCCCAGCCTGGTACTGCCAACGAACGAAGAAATGCTGTCCTTGGAGATGGGAGTTCTGAGTTGGTAGGTAGTTCCTGAGCTGAAACGAATTGCGGAGCAAGCAAAATGCCTATAAGCAACCAAAAACTTAAAATTTTAAATTTTGAATTTTGAATCGTTGCTTTCTGGCTTTTGCTATTGAACATATACAATAAGTTACTCTTCGCTTTTCTTACGTTCTCTTCCCCAATGTCTTAAAATGGAGACGGTAAATCCACCCATAAGAAGAAACGTACCAGTCCACACAACTGATATAAAAGGTTTTTTCTCCGCTACAATAAGTACCCAATCTTCCTGGTATTCTTCATCCAGGCCAACAATAGTTAGCTCAATAGAATTGCTCTCAGGCTTAACGCTGGTAAACTGGAACACCAGATCATGAGTAGTAAGATTAACCGGAGGCGATAATACATAAGTTTGCCCCTCTTCGTTGAACAAAGCAAATAGAGGTTCAATGAGGTAAGTCTGGCCACTTGGCTGATGATACACTTCTAATTGTGCTCTTACACCAATGCTTGTATTAGCCGGAAGGTTGGCAGAATCGGCCTGTACAAAATCATTAAAGGTAAACCTGAACCCTCCTACTTCTTTGACAGAGCCTCGTTCAAACTCAATGGTTTGTGTCATTGCCTGATCTTCTGGAGTATCAGAAGCGGGCTGAAGAAGTTCTTGCTGGCGTTCAATTTGTCGATTTCTTTGTTCAACAAATGAACTCCCGGCTACATATAAATAGATATCACTAAATAAACCCGTACGTACATCCGGATCAACCGACCAGCTCACATTTCCTGGAGTTGAAGTTGCTAACATTGGATATACCTCAGGATATAAGTAGAAAGGACGTCCTCCATCCTTATCCTGGAAACGAATCCGATAAGTTTGTTGTCCCGGCCTGTTTTGATTGCTTAAATCATACCCTTCGTAGGTAACGATATATTGATCATTAATGATTTTAGGTTCATCAATATTAAGCTCCAACATATCTAAGGTCTGCGAAACAGTAAAACCTTGCTCATCCTGAACCTCTCCCCTTTTCACAGCAGCGTTATAATCCTCTGTATCCTGATCCACAAGAGGACGGTTATAAGCTGATGAAGCCAGTATTCCCACCAATAGTACTCCAAATCCTACGTGTGTTAAGGAACCACCTATCAGTTTCATGTTCTGAAGTGCTAGCCTTCCTACCACCCAGGAATTACCTACAATAGCAAAGAATCCTGCAAACAGATAAAGCATATAATATGCATCCCGAACACCTCCAATAATTATCGAGGCGAGAGTGAATAATGAGGTAATCAATAATGGATAAATAAGCGCTGTGGCTAATGTCTCTGCATCATATTTTTTCCAAAACAGATATTGTCCTAACACTGTTAAAATCGCCATTATAATGGCAATCGGCATACTCCAATCATTATAGAAACTGATTTCCGGAGGAGTAGGGTTATCATTAAACAATAATCCAATAATGGGTGAGCTTGTTCCCAGGATGATTACCAGCCCGAGTATAAACAACATCACAGCACCTGTAAATGTCATGAACTCGCGACTCAAAATTTTAGACTCTTTTTCCGGTGATGGAAGTTCCTTATACCTCCAGAAAAACATTCCCAGGCCAACACCAGTTACAACGAGCATGAATACCAGCAACTGGTTGTAAAGTCCCAAGTCTACAAAGCTATGAACTGATGAATCAGCAAGAATTCCGGAGCGGGTGAGAAAAGTCTCATACACAATGGCAACGTAAGCCAGGATGGCAAAAATCAGTGACGATTTTTGAGCAACTGAGCTTTTTCGCTGGATAATCATCGTGTGAATTCCGGCGGTTCCAATCAACCAGGGAACTAAGGAGGCATTTTCAACCGGATCCCATGCCCAGAAACCACCGAATGAAAGAGTTACATACGCCCAGTATCCACCAAGGAAGATTGCTGTTAGTAAAGAAAGATTGGCACCAAGTGTCCATGGAAGCGCCGGTCCTACCCACTCATTATACTTTCTCTTCCATAGTGCAGCCATAGCAAAACAATATGGAATAGTCATCATAGCGAAACCAACGAAAAGAAGTGGCGGATGAATCATCATCCATGGGCTTTTCAACAAGTCATTTAATCCGGTTCCATCAGCTGGTACAAAATCTGGATTCTGTTGAAGGAAAGGAGCATTCGGCATTTCCTCAGCTATCGTTCTAAACGGAGAAGCACCAAAAGTAAGATCTCCGAACCTCCATCCTAAGATCATTGAAATAAGAAAGAGTTGAGTAAGCCCCAGAAAAAAGAGTACCGGTGCTTTATAAGGAGCCCTGGTCCACCTCATCAGACCCAGTCCTATTACCCAGGAGAATATGATCCATAACATGAAGCTCCCTTCCTGTCCTCCATAAAAGGCTGACCAAAGATATTTCGGAGCTAAATCAAGGCTGGTATAATTGAATACGTAATAGTACTGGAACTGGTGTTTGAAGATGAGCCAAACCAACATCGCAGATCCAATAATCATAAAGAAACCTTTCAGACCAAATAACCAGTTTCCGATCTTAAGTTTCTTTTCATCCTCATTCTTTGCCGCGAGGTAATAATAAATGAGAGAGATCAAACAGAATAGGAAAGCGATCGTTATGGTCAGCTTTCCCAGAATTCCAAAGACAGGTCCAACTTCTGCCATATGTTAACTCTCAGAAGCTTTCACGTACTCAGAAGGATCACCGCTATTGTACTTTGATGGACACTTCATCAACATTTCATTGGCGTAGAATACATCATTCCTCATCTCACCAATGACAACCAGGCGGTCGGCTTCTTCAAAATTATTAGGCTTTGGTCTCGGGTAAACAACCTTCTTTACATTACCGGATTCGTCTTTCATATAAAACGAAAACTGTAAGGTCTCCTTTGAGAATCCATATTCTTTCGAATCATCCCATGTTCCCGGAACATGAGCTGAACTCATTTCAGTAGCTGTTTCAAAATCGGTGTAGGTGCTGATGCTTTCGCCAAGGTTGAACATCAACAACGAGGTAAAGGCTACAATGGCAATTATTCCAAGAACTACTTTTGGCTTCATTCTTTCTCTGATGGGTTAATCTTGTTTTCTAAGGATGATACTTTGGAATCTACTCGAAACATGAAGAACAACAGCACTGCCCAAATAATGAGTGTAACGCCAAGTACAACATATATTAAGTCGTTTGAATACATAAAGCTTATGAATGCGTTGGCTTGCTCCAGTTCTGCTCCGCTCCACTTAGGAGCATAAGACTGAGTAAGGGTGTCAACGACGGCAACTGAATCTTCTTGCATCGAATTCCTTTAACGTTCAAATTTATGAATTTTCAACTCTTGTTTGAAGAGATTTATACCTGTGAGTAATGTCGTAAATCCAGAATGCGACTCCAATAAAACCTATCATTGAAGGGTATAAAATGTATCGTATTTCCGGAGCCGTAATCTCGCTAAATGCCGGGTTCCCATCGGCTCCGGGATGGAGACTGGTTAACTGCCTTGGCACTACATATAACAAAAAGGGTACTGTGGTAACCGCGAAGATATTATAGACCGCGGAAATCTTAGCTCTTTTTTCTGCATCATCGAAGGCTGACCTGAGCACAAAATAGGCGACATAGATCATCATTGATAAGGCAGCAAGGTTCATCTTTGGTTCTGCAAATGTCCACCAGGTTCCCCAGGTAAACCGAGCCCAAAGAGAGCCGGTTAGCAAACCGCATAAACCAAAAATCATTCCCACTTTGGCTGCGGACTCTGCCTTAATATCAAAAGAGAGATTTGGGGTATTCAACTGGCGTATGCTATACACAAAACTGACGGTAAACATAGAAAACATAGCCGTCCACATGGGAACATGGAAAAAGATGTTTCTAGCTGTTTGTTCAAGAATAGGTATTCGAGGAATTTGGATG
Source organism: Balneolaceae bacterium (assembly GCA_965242845.1). Lineage (GTDB taxonomy): Bacteria > Bacteroidota > Rhodothermia > Balneolales > Balneolaceae > RHLJ01. The sequence goes on along the minus strand of CBDETC010000003.1, from coordinate 1,134,179 downwards.
AGTATTCCCCCTGCTATTACCAGTGTCATCCAAAGCGCTACGACGTATTTCCAGGCTTTCAATCAAGTAGTTTTTAATTCGGGCCTAAGATAATGAAAAGCCCAAATAAAGTCCCCGAAAAGAGTGTAAATAAGCCTTAATTCGATTCCCCTGTTTCAAATTCTTACAAAAAGTATGACTTCTATTTAGTATCGTCCTAGGCTAACTACACATCAAAAAGCTACTATGAAAATAAATTCGCCAATCATGCGGGGTATTCTAGCCCTCATTACTATTTCTTTTTTCTCAGGCAGCAGTATCGCCCAAAAAGCAAACTTCGAATTAGCTGAGCGCTTTACCTCTCAAAAAGTAGGAAAGTTAATTGGCTCAACAAGTGTATTCCCAAGATGGATTGAAGATACCAATCAGTTTTGGTACCAGTATGAAACTAATGAAGGAACCAATTGGTATTTTGTTGATCCGGAACGAGCCTCTCAACGTTTACTCTTTGATCAGGATGAACTCGCCATGAAACTGGCAGAGACATTCAATCGCCCATTTAATGCAAAAGATCTTGATCTAAAAGGTTTTGATTATGATGACTCCCGAAACCGATTCACCTTTCATGTAGATAGTATCGAATTCATCTACAACCTGAACGGGAATCAATTGATAAAAGGTGATTCTCTTGAAAAAGATCCGGATGACAATTGGGCAACCTACTCCCCTGACAGCACCTGGATGGCTTATGCAAAAAATCATAACCTGTTTATTAAGAAAAAGGGAGATCCTGATTCTCTGGAAGTCCAACTCACCACGGATGGAGAACGTTGGTACAGCTACCAGGCAAATGATGGAGACACAACTTCAAATAAAAAGCTTCGATCAAGAGCAAACTGGTTTGAAGACTCAAAGAAATTTTATGTCCGACGTCAGGATAAACGCAAGGTTGACGAGTTATGGGTAATTAACTCTCTGGCTAAACGTCCCAGACTAGAAACTTATAAATACCCGATGCCAGGCGAAGAAGACCTGTATGTTGATGAAGTATTTGTATTTGACCCTGAAGCGCAAACCTCGGTGAGATTGGATACGGACAAATGGGAAGATCAGGCACTTGGTGGTGCTTATTTCAATGATGGTGGTTTTTATGAAACCTATCGATCCGATTATCTCTACTTGATCCGCCGTGATCGTACCTGGAGCAAGATTGATGTGCTAAAAGCCAATACAACTACCGGAGAAGTTGAAGTTCTCTTCCATGAGGAAAGCAAACCTTATTTCAATACTCGCTTTGCACAATTAGCTATCATCAACTTTGGTGAAGAATTTATTTGGTGGAGTGAGCGGACCGGTTGGGGACAACTATACCGATATGACAGTGAAGGAAACCTGAAAAATCGAATCACTACAGGACCTTATGTTGTTGGGGATATCCAGCGAATCGATACTACAGCGCAAACTGTTTTCTTTACTGCTTATGGAAAAGAGGAAGGGAAACACCCTTATTATCAACACTTATATTCGGTTCGCTTTGATGGTTCAAGAATGAGTCATCTTACCCCCGAAGATGCTAATCACAGTGTCATCGCTTCTGATGAAGGTAATTTCTTTGTAGATCGTTATTCAAGAATTGACCACCCTACTACTAACGTGGTTCGAAACGCAGCTGGTGAAGTGATTATCAACCTCCAACAAGTTGATGTAGCTCCTTTAGAAGAATTAGGCTGGAAGGCACCGGAAAACTTTATGGTGAAAGCTGCAGATGGTCATACCGATATTTATGGGGTAATGTGGAAACCTTTCGATTTTGATTCTACCAAGCAGTATCCAATTATTTCCTATGTATATCCTGGGCCGCAGGTGGAACCCTTCCCTACTTCCTTTACCTATTTTGGTTCAGCGGGTAGAAATCAGGCTTTAGCACAACTCGGTTTTGTAGTAGTAGCCTTTGGCCAGCGTGGCGGTAGCCCGATCCGATCTAAATACTATCACAACTTTGGATATGGTGATATGAGAGATTATCCATTGGCAGATAATAAGTACGGAATCGAGCAGCTCGCTTCGCGTCATTCGTTCATTGATGGGTCCAGGGTAGGAATCTTTGGGCATTCCGGAGGCGGTTTTATGTCTACAGCGGCGTTGCTTACTTATCCTGAATTCTATGATGTAGCTGTATCCAGTGCCGGTAACCACGATAACAATGTGTATAACGTATGGTGGAGTGAAGTTCATAACGGAGTAAAAGAAAACAGGAAAACCGTTAAGAAGATGAATGCTGACAGTGTGGAAGTTGAAGAGGAAGTCATCACTTTTGATGCTCCAATCGAAACAAACGCAGCACTAGCTGGAAATCTGGAAGGACACCTTCTGCTTGTTCATGGAGATATGGATAATAATGTGCACCCAGCCGGTACCATCCGACTTGCGGATGCGCTCATCAAAGCAGGAAAGCGGTTTGATATGATGATCTTACCTGGTCGCCGCCATGGTTTCGGTCCTTACCAACCATACTTTAATCGTATGATGTGGTATTACTTCGCTGAGCACCTATTAGATGACTACCGAACTAATATTGACTTCAATATTCCTGAAGACAACGATTAATAGAAGTAAAAAGGAAGAATATTCATTAGAGAAGTAAGAGTGGAAGACCATTCTTACTTCTTTATTCTTTGCTCAATATTCTGACTTCTATTTAACCCCTGTACTGCCAAAACCACCGGCTCCACGCTCGGTTTCATCTAGTGAATCGACTTCTTCAATAGAAAGCTGTACAACCGGAGCAATGACCATTTGAGCAATTCGGTCTCCGTGATTTACAGTAAAATCTTCTTGTCCATGATTGATGGCGATTACTTTCACTTCTCCCCTGTAATCTGCGTCAATAGTACCCGGAGAATTTAACATGGTGATTCCATTACGAATTGCCAGACCACTCCGAGGGCGAATTTGAGCTTCATAGCCATCTGGTAAAGCCATTTGCAATCCCGTAGGAATGAGAATACGTTCACCAGGCTTTAATGTGATTGGTTCATCAAGAGCCGCCCTTATATCCATGCCAGCGGCAGAAGCAGATTCATAACCAGGTAGCGGTAAATCCTCAGCATGTGATAGTTTCTTAAACTTGATGTCACTCATAGCTCTTCCTTTTCATATTCAATTAATTTGATGATGGCGTTGCCCAAAAAAACCTTTACTCTAGCCTCTAGCGGTACCCTTAAATCATCATTTAAGAACCAGGCTCTAAAATTACCACTAAAACCAAATGGACCTTCCAAATCTTCCGTTTTGCCCCTGGTCAAATACGTATCAACTTTACCAAAAGGCCGGTACTTTCTTCTTTCTAAATCCGGAGAATTTTCAAAATGGATATACCCAACATTCTTTGAAACATACACAGGCATAGAGCTTGGACTATCTCCTCCTGCAAACAACCGGGAAAAGTAGAAAATGATATGTCCCGCAGTTCCTGGCTCGATAAGATCCAGCATGCCTTCTGTATTATCCTCCTCTTTGTAAGCTACCGTCCCGGTTTCCCGATCAAAAGAGTAGATAATTTCTTTTTCCTTGCCTTCGTCCAGGTTGTCTTTCCAATACAATGAAGTAACAGGGATACCGTCTTCATTCTCATAAAATAAGCTATGAAAATGATCGATCTCGGTTCCCATGAACGGAATTTTAGAATTTGATTCCATCTTGGTTACAAGGTGCTTATGCACTCTCCCATTATAAACCGTATCGGGCAAAAGTGTCACCTCAACCCAACCCAGTTTAAAGAAGCCATATTTTACTTCATACCGGAAAGTCTCCTTTACAGAAACCAGTTTTTCTAAGCTTGGTTGTTCCGAGAGAATATTCTCTTGAGACACCCCATACATTGATGTTAGAAGAGGAAAAAGTAAAAGAAGTAAAACTCTCCGCATATCCCGTTTTAGTGGTTAATCACTCATTAATCCATTTTCCTTCAGAAAATTCTCAAAGGCTTCCTCATCATAACCTACAAGCACTGAGTTTTCGTGTACAAGTACCGGTCTTTTTATCATGCTCTGATTTTGCTCTAATACTTCCAGAAGCTCTTCATTGGAAAGTTCTTGGTCTTTGAGACCTAATTGTCGGTAAGTAGTTCCTCTTTTATTTACCAGTACATCAATCCCTACTTTAAATTCCAGATCTTTAAGCTCATCCAAAGTTAATGGCTCTTTTTTTACATCGATGAACTCGTAGGATATCTCTTTGTTATCCATCCACTTTTTTGTGGCTCTAATTTTATCGCAGTTTGGAATCCCTATTATATGCAGCATACGTTTTTGGTGAATAGTTTCGTATTTTGGCGGAAGATACGGTTTGATCTCACAACTTTGAATGTCATACAGTCATTTGTGTAATGAATTCTTTACGACTGACCATACTTTTACTTTTTCTGACTTTTGGATGCACCAATAACGATGCCCAATCGGATTTTGAACGTCAGGCTTTTAGTCCTGCTGATGGGATTACTCAAACTGATGAAAATGGAAATATCGTAGGTAATCCAGATACCGATGACTGGAGAACTTCTCCTTTCTACGCAGGACTTGCAGAAATTAATCCTGTATTCCCAAACCCGGTACTCTATAGTTCTTCAGCCACTCTGGATGTTTTCCTTAATGGAACCCCCTTAACCTCGGTACTTGAATTAGGATATTTCGACTTTCAAAACCGATGGACGCAAGTTCAGCGTGTTGACGGAGTTACTGACTTCAGCCAAAACCCGCTTATTGTAAATCCTGCTTCCTTTGGGTCTAACGCTTCGCTAGCCAGAGGTACTTATCGGCTCGTTTTACTAGATGGTAATCAGAGAGTGATTACATATGGAGATATTGAGATCGAGTAGGTTGTGATAGTTTCCCGGGCGCTCTATCTTCCCACCCATGCGGAAACTACTACCCTCTGAAAAAGCCATTTTACAGCACCTGATTTTTCCGGAACCTTATGAGGTATTACTGGAGGAAACAGGCTCGCCAGTCGGTGCACTCAGAGATGATCTGATCAATCTCATCAATTACCGGTTGGTTGAAGTCGTTAATCACGATTCCGATTCTATAAACGGAACTTCATTTTATGATGCTGACAACCTTCAGGATTTTTCATTCCGAGCTACAAAAACAGGACTCAAACACATTAGGGAAGTTGTATGAAATTTGAAGTTGGAGTAAAGGAAACGACCATCGAAGTTGAACTGAATGAGGATGAATCTTCGTTTTCAACCAGTGAATCTTCAGGAACCTTCGTTTTCAAAAAAGAGAATGGTCGATTTTTCTTACGGTTGGGAACAAAGCTCTACAAAATAGATAATGTAGATTATGACGGCTCTGAGATAACTTTTTCCATTAACGGAGAATGGCATACTGTCACTGTTAAAGATGAGCAAGAATTACTGCTTGATAGCCTGGGATTCCAAACTGGTAGTGAAGTCGCTGAAGGTTCTATCAAAGCTCCAATGCCTGGTAAAATTCTTGAGATTTTAGTCGGTGTTGGTGATGAAGTTACAAAAGGTCAGCCTGTAGCAATTCTGGAAGCCATGAAAATGGAAAATGAATTGAAATCACCCATTGATGGAACAGTAAGCAGTATTGATGCAGAAACCGGACAATCATTAGAAAAAAACAGCCCTATTCTGGAGATAGAGAAACTTGGATAAATTTATTATTGAAGGAGGTACTCCTCTAAAAGGTACCATAGCCATAAGTGGCTCAAAAAATGCAGCACTTCCCATTATCGCGGCTGCCCTGCTCGGAGACTCGCAAACAACTATTCGTAACATCCCCCGACTCCAGGATATCTACACTTTTAATAATGTACTAAGGGTAGTAGGCGCCCGGGTTGATTTCGATGATCTCGCAAACACCGTTACCATTAATCCGGAAAATGTTTCTTACCTGGAAGCCCCCTACGACCTGGTTCGAAAAATGCGCGCTTCATTTTATATGCTGGGTGCTTTGGTTGGAAAACATGGTTATGCTAAAGTTTCTCTTCCCGGAGGATGTGCCTGGGGCCCTCGGCCTGTAGACCTCCACATGAAAGGAATGGAAGCCATGGGGGTAGAAATCACCCTCGATAAAGGCTATGTAATTGCCAGAGCTGATGAAACCCTTCACGGAGAAAGCTTCACACTAAATCCAAGTAGTGTTGGAGCTACTGTTAACCTGTTGCTTGCCTCCGTACTCAAATCAAAAGAATTCACGATCAATAATGCGGCCAAAGAACCTGATGTCGTGCAACTTTGTGAAGTACTTACCAAAATGGGCGCGAATATTGAAGGTATAGGAACGGATACTCTTACCATTCGCAAGGTAGATTCCCTGCAAGGTGTTGAAATAAGCAATGATCCTGATCGAATTGAATTGGGAACCTATATGATTGCCGGTGCTATGATACCAGGCTCAGAACTCACTCTTACAGGATGTAATCCAGAGCATCTGGGAAATTTTCCAGAACTTTTGAGTAAAACAGGCGCCGAAGTAACTCTTAACGGCTCCGTTATTTCAGTAAAAGCTCCCGATGTTTTAAAACCTGTTTCCATTGAAACAGCAATTTATCCAGGGTTTCCTACCGATCTACAGGCACAATGGGCTACTATGCTTACCCAGGCTGAAGGAGACTCCTCAGTAACTGATACGGTCTACTTTGATCGATTTAGTTATGTACCAGAATTAGTTCGCCTGGGCGCAGATATGCATACTGAGAAGAATACGGTACATATTTCAGGTAAAACTCCACTAACAGGTGCATCAGTTATGAGCACTGATTTAAGAGCTAGCGTAAGCCTTGTTCTCGCTGCTATGGCCGCTGAGAATACCACCGAAGTTCTTAGGATTTATCATTTAGATCGCGGTTACGAATCTCTTGAAAATAAGTTAAACCCTGTTGGCGCAAAGTTGTCGAGGGTTAGCGCCTAAATTTTTAAGGAAGCCCTTACATAAATGGCTCGCAGCCGTTATATTCACCTGCGATAAATCGATTGAAAATACACTAAAGAACTTTTCCTTTTTGCAATACACTTTGTATTCATATAACCAAGAAAACACGGCAGCCTTCATAAAATCAAGAATGGAAGGCTTATATCTCGATTTATTCTGTTTCTGGTCACTTTTGATTGCACTAACCAGCCAGAAACTGTCTTCGGAATCCGAAATCAAGGAATCCGACCCTAAAAAAACAAATTCAACAAGTAATTATACCCCGGCCGATCTATCGGCTTGTGCTAATACTGCGGTGAGTTCAGACCTCATTTTACTACATACTATTAAAAAAATTCGTAGATGGATGGCTTGCAGAGATAGCGGGCGTCGGGGAAAAAAGAAATTCAATGAAGAATCAAATTATCATTCATTCTTCGGGCGACCAGGCCCGAATTGCTCTCATAGAGAATGGAGAGCTCGCACAGTTATTCATCGAGTCAGAAGAGAACCAGCGTACTGTTGGTAATATTTATGTAGCACGTGTGCACAAAGTGATGAGCGGTATTCGCGCCGCTTTCATCGACATGGGAACTCCGAAGGACGCTTTCCTTCACTTCTCCGATGCCGGAGACCATCTGGATGACTACGTGGCTAAGCTTAATGGCAGAAATGCTATCCCAAATGAAGCCAAGAAGGATATCCAAAACAAAGAGAATCTATCTAATGTGCAGAAGCAGATGCTTGCAGGCAAGATTCTTAAAAGCGGACAAAAGCTGCTTGTTCAAATCGTGAAAGAGCCTATTGGATCAAAAGGGCCAAGAGTTTCTACCGACATCACCATTGCCGGTCGTTTTTTGGTATTAATTCCAATGGGTGATTACATCGCAGTATCTAAAAAGATCAACAATTTCAGAGAGCGTAAACGATTAAAGAATATCCTGAATGGGATGGTGCCTGATGGTTTTGGAGTTATTGTTAGAACTGTTGCTCAGGGACAACCAGATGAAGCGATTGAAGACGATTTACGGAATGTGTTGAAGAAATGGGAGCGCGTTGTAGATAACCTCGAGAGCGCAAAGCCCCCTACCCTGCTTTATAAAGATCTGGACATGACGGAAAGCCTGATCCGTGATTTGTTTGCTAAAACTTACGACCGGGTGTTGATTGATGATCCAAAAATGTTCCGTCAGATCAAGTCTTATGTAAGCCAGATTGCTCCTCAGATGGTGCCTAATGTTGAGCTTTACAAAAAGAAAGAGCACATCTTTGATTTTATGAAAATATCAGAAGATGTGAATTCCATCTTCAGCCCAAGGGTGCGACTAAAAATGGGCGGATACCTCATTTTTGAGCAGACTGAAGCCATGTATGTAGTGGATGTTAACTCCGGGCCTTATGCCGCTAAAGAAAAGCAGGAAGATAATTCCCTAAAAACCAACCTTGAAGCTGCACGAGAAATAGCTAAACAACTTCGATTGCGGGATATTGGTGGAATTATCGTGGTTGATTTCATCGATCTTAGGGATGAAAAGAACCGAAAGAAGATCTATGACGAGCTAAAGAAAGAGTTTAGAAAAGACCCGGCCAAAACTAACATTATTGGAATGAGTGATTTTGGTCTTATCCAGATTACCCGTCAGCGTATCCGACCAAGTGTAGTCAACTCTGTTTCCAAAGTATGCCCTATGTGTGGGGGATCAGGCAATGTGGTAAGTCAGGATACTATTGTTACGGATATTGAAAGTTGGATTAATAAGTTCAAGCATAATACTGGCTACAGAGCCATTGATCTTTATGTGAACCCATATCTAAAATCCTATCTCACTAAAGGCATGTTTAGCAAGAGATGGAAATGGATCTCTAAATACCATCTCAAGATTTCCATAATCAGTGACGAGAACACTTCTTTGAATGAATTTCATGTCACTTTAGCCGGCTCGGATATTGATATAACCGATGTAATAATCCGGGGTGAATCGCTCGAAGAGTTACTTAACCGACAGGAACTCGAAGAGATCACTAGCGGCCAGCACAATAGAGAAAACCTTGATATCTCGAAAAAAGAGAAAAAACCTTCCAGGAATAATGGAAGGAATAATAACAGGCAGAATAATAATAACCGATCATCGGGAAATTCTGCCAATTCGAGAGGAAAACAGCAGCCTCAGCGCCAAAATAGATAGCTACTAAAAATGGCGCGGTTATTGCGATAACTGTTTAGGTTTAATCAAATTTTAGATAATGAGTTCATTTAATCTACATGCAACCACTGTTGTGGGAATCATCCACAATGGAGAGGCTGCAATTGGAAGTGACGGACAAGCGACTATGCAAACTACCGTCATGAAATCCACCGTAAAAAAAGTTCGTAAGCTGGCTGGAGGGAAAATACTTGCCGGATTTGCTGGATCAACTGCTGATGCTTTTACCTTATTCGAGCGCTATGAATCTAAGCTTGATGAGTATAATGGGAGCATGCAGCGTGCTGCTGTAGAACTGGCCAAAGACTGGCGAAAGGATAAGTTCCTCCAAAAACTTGAAGCTCTGCTAATCGTGATGGATGGAGATCATGCGTTAGTAATTTCAGGACAGGGAGATGTAATAGAGCCCGATGATAATATTGTAACGATTGGTAGCGGCGGGAGCTACGCACTGGCTGCAGCAAGGGCTATGGTTAAACATTCTCCTACTATGAAGGCAAAAGATATTGTGGAAGAAGCCCTTCGAATTGCAGCAGATATTGATATATATACGAACCACAACCGTACGATTTTAGAAATAGAGAGTAAGTAATGATTGAAGAAAAGAATCTAACCCCCCAGCAAATAGTTAGAGAGCTGGACAAATATATAGTAGGGCAAAAAGAAGCAAAACGATCGGTAGCTATTGCACTTCGAAACCGATGGAGAAGGCTCAACTCTGACGAAGAAATACGGGAAGAAATTATTCCCAATAATATTTTAATGATCGGGCCTACTGGGGTAGGGAAAACCGAGATAGCCCGTCGATTGGCTAAATTAGCCATGGCCCCTTTTGTGAAAGTAGAAGCTTCAAAATTTACCGAGGTAGGGTATGTTGGTCGTGACGTGGAGTCGATGATTAGAGATTTGACCGACCTTGCCGTGAATATGGTGAAGGAAGAAATGCAGGAGCGGGTAAAAGGAAAAGCCGAGGAACAAGCTGAAGAGCGCATCCTTGATATCCTGATTCCCCCTGTAAAAAAGACCGGGGTTGGCTTCAACAATGAATCCAGTTTCGATGCCAAAAATGCTTCTGATGCTGAACTGAATGAACGAACGCGGGAGCGATTCAGAGAAAAGTTGAAAAAAGGAGAACTGGATGAGCGAAAAATTGAGATCGAAGTAAAAAGCTCAAAGAATCCTATGATGCAGGTTTTTGGTCCCGGAGGCATGGAAGAGATGGGAGTCAACCTCCAGGATATGCTGGGTAATATGGGAAAGGGAAAGAAGGCCAAACGTAAGTTAGAGATTAAAGAAGCAAGGCAAATCCTTATTGATGAAGAAGCAGAAAAACTAATCGATCATGAATCAGCTGTTCAGGAAGCATTAGAACGAGTCCAAAAACAAGGAATCGTTTTCATTGACGAGATTGATAAAATCGCCGACTCTTCATCTGGTGGAGGGAAAAGCGGACCGGATGTAAGCCGTCAAGGTGTTCAAAGAGACCTCCTCCCAATCGTTGAAGGAAGTACCGTGAATACCAAACATGGTATCGTCAAAACCGATCATATTCTGTTTATCGGTTCCGGAGCTTTTCATGTTTCCAAGCCTTCTGATTTGATTCCTGAACTTCAAGGTCGTTTTCCAATTCGGGTGGAATTGAATTCTCTTACAGAAGAGGATTTTGTAGACATCCTGAGCAAGCCTAAGAATGCACTTACCAAACAGTACCAGGCGATGCTGGCTACGGAAGGAGTCACCATTACATTCACAGATGATGCAGTGAAAGAACTGGCCAGAATAGCTGCATTGGTAAATAGTCAGGTTGAAAATATCGGAGCTCGAAGACTTCATACCATTATGTCTTCCTTGTTCGATGAGCTCTTATTCGCTGTGCCGGATGATATTAACTCAGGAGAAATTACGATTGATCCGAACTATGTTGAGAAACAATTGGATGGCTTAGTTAAGGATAAAGATCTAAGCCATTACATCCTTTAACATTGGTTCATACGTATTTATTCAGTACAATCGTTAGGAATGAAACTTATTCCTGAATTAATGGTTATCAGCATAGAATATTAGCCTTATGAAGTTTATGACATTAAAGAGATTTCTTATTCCAAACCTATTCATCATACTTACTCTTGCTACTCTAAATTTTGCCGGAGTCGATGAAGTCATCAAGAAAGAAACCGACGATAAGACTAATCTTACCAAATATGTCCAGGCTCAAAGGGCAATCCTTCAGAATTATTACGGTTTTGCTGATGTAGAAATCATGTATAAAACCAGTGTGAAGTACATGGTTAAGAGCATCAAAGATTCTACCATCACTATTTCAGGTACTCCCATCGACACTACCTTTCCTGGTGTCCAAATTGCTAATCTGAGGGAATCATATCTGAACTTTGAGGAAGCCTATTTATATGTAGCAAACAACAGTCCTGATGAAGACATGAAATTCCTAACTGAGCAAGCCATCAGAGGAATGTTCTCAACGTTAGATCCCCACTCAGTATTTATCGAAGCTGATGATAGTGAAGAAGATCAGGAAAGCTTCGCTGGCAAATTCCAGGGAATAGGCGTTCAGTTTAATGTCATCAACGATACTATTACTGTGGTAACCGCTATAGCTGGCGGACCTAGCGACCAACTCGGAATACAGTCCGGAGATAGAATTGTACAAATCGGTGATACTTCTGCCGTAGGATTCAGCAACGAAGATGTGGTTAAGCATCTGAGGGGAGAAAAAGGGTCTAAAGTTCGTGTAGGTATTGTAAGACCTGGTGTATCGGAAAAACTGAACTTCGTCATTACCCGTGATGACATTCCCCTCTATACTGTTGATACCTCTTATATGCTTGATGACCAAACCGGTTATATAAAGATTAATCGTTTTGCTGCTACTACCCATGACGAATTCATGCAAGCCATGGACGAACTCAAAGATGAAGGAATGGATCGACTCATTCTTGACCTAAGAGGAAATCCTGGTGGTTACCTGGGTCAGGCTGTAGCGATTGCAGAAGAGTTCTTCCCTAGAGGAACTCAGCTTGTTGCAACTCAAAGCCGACATAGCCGATTTAACCAGGAATACTTCTCCAGAAAAGATGGAGTATTCAGAGATAAGCCAATTATCGTTTTAGTGGATGAAGGCGCTGCTTCGGCAAGTGAGATCGTATCTGGTGCTTTACAGGATCATGACAGAGCTCTGGTGGTAGGACGAAGAACCTTTGGAAAGGGCTTGGTTCAACAACAGTATGAATTGACTGACAAAAGCTATGTTAGAGTTACTATTTCAAGATACTCTACCCCATCAGGCCGGGTAATTCAGAAAGAATTTACTGAAGGAGGTGGCGAAGAATATGCTTATGAAATTTACAATCGCAGCAACGATGCTATGAACGATGCTATCGAGTTTGTAGATGAGGTTCCTGATACCCTTCAGTACAAAACAGATGCAGGCCGTACCGTATATGGCGGCGGCGGAATTGTTCCTGATTACATCATCCAGGCTGATACTACCCGTTCAGGATATATGATCAACTTCTCGCTTCGAAACAGAGCTTCCTTCGATTTCGTCCGTAACTATCTCGATAATTACGGAGACGAGTTCAGAGCAGAATGGGAATCTGATTTTGAGCGGTTCCGAACGGATTTTACCTGGTCAGAGGATGAAGTAGCGAAATTCAAAGCTTCATTAGAAGAAAAAGGAATGGTCATCACTGATGAAGTAAGTGGCCCTGAGTTTAGAAGAGATTCCCTGCTAATACCTCCTGGATATTTTGAAGAAGTAGCCTGGATGGCCGAAGGTCGAATGAAAGCAGAATTAGCGCGCCAGGTATGGGGACTCCCCTACTTCTATCCAATCGTAAATGATGTATTTGATACTACCCTCGAAGAAGCACAAACACTTTGGGATGCTTATTCCAGATTAGAAGCTTTGGCCCGGGGTAAGGCTTCACTAGATGATTTCTCTACGATTAAATCGGACGGATAAGTAGACAGAAATAGAAAGAAAATGAAAAGCCTTCATGCTCAAGCATGAGGGCTTTTTTTATTTATTTCACTTAGAAATCTTCGTTTATTGTTGCCAGTCAAAAACTTAGTAATGGTCATCTAATTTTTATGAAAAAGCTCTCGCTTATTGTGCTTTTGGTACTGTTCGCATTTTCAATAAATGCTCAGGTTTATTATCAAAATGGAATGGTTGCTTCCGATAATATGATAGCTTCCGAAGTTGGGTCTGAGATTCTTCAACAAGGAGGAAATGCAATAGACGCAAGCATCGCCACAGCTTTTGCTCTTGCTGTAGTACATCCACAAGCAGGGAACATTGGAGGGGGCGGTTTTTTAGTTTATCTAAATAGTGAAGGTAAATCCACTACCTTCGATTTTCGGGAAAAAGCTCCCCTATCAGCAACCAAAACCATGTATTTAGATGAAGACGGAAACTATATCCCAAGAAGTAATAACGATGGGTTATTATCTGTGGGAGTACCAAGTACAGTAGCTGGTTTATGGGATGCTCATCAAAAGTACGGGAGTTTAGCCTGGGCGGATTTGCTTCAGCCAGCCATTGAACTGGCAGAAGAAGGATTCCCTTTGAGTTTTACTCTTGCACGACACGCAAAGAGTTATTCAGAAAATTCTCCTGATAACGAGTTCATGCGGAATTTCTTTACCAATGGAACAGGTGTGCCTCTTAAAATGGGTGAAGTATGGAAACAACCCGAGCTTGCTTATGTATTAAAAAAAATTAGAGATGAAGGTCGGGATGGTTTTTATAAAGGTGAAGTTGCCGAAAAACTGGCAAACTACATGGCTGAGAATGGAGGAATTATTACCGAGGAAGATCTAGCCAAATACAATTCCGTCGAACGAGCGCCGGTAACAGGAAGCTATAAAGGGTACGACATCATCTCAATGGGCCCGCCCAGTTCAGGAGGCGCAACATTGATCCAAATGATGAATATGATGGAACTGGCCGATTTTGAAGAAATACCTTTCAATTCCACCGAGTACGTTCATTTTGTAGCTGAATCGATGCGGCGTGGTTATGCCGATCGTGCTGAATTTTTAGGGGATCCTGATTTCAATCCGGAAATGCCTGTGGATCGGTTAACCTCAAAAGAACATGCACAACAACGTTTCGAAAATATCGACTGGAAACGAGCTTCTGTGAGTGACTCCTCAAAATTTGGACAATTGTATGATGGGCAAAGTACTACGCACTTTTCTGTAATTGATAAGAATGGAAATGCCGTTTCTCTTACCTACACACTCGAATTTTCTTATGGTTCTCGTTTAGGTTCAACTGAACTCGGGTTTATCCTGAACAACGAAATGGGCGACTTCAATGCTATTCCTGGGGAAACTAATCGATCAGGTCGAATTGGAACACTCCCAAATCAAATTGCTCCGGAAAAACGTATGCTGTCGAGTATGAGTCCAACTATTATTGCCAGGGATGGAAAGCCTTATTTCGTAATTGGAACTCCTGGTGGACGAACCATTATCAATACTACTTTCCAGACCATACTAAAAGTCCTCGAATTTGACATGCGCGTTGACCATGCCATTGAGTCCATGAAAGTACATCACCAATGGTTACCTGATCGAATTCTTTATGAACCAAATACGCTATCTCCGGATACAAAAGCGGCTCTTGAAGCAATGGGGCATACCCTGGCTCCAAGAAGTAGTCTCGGACGAATGATGGGGATTATATGGGATCAGGAAAATGGAGTGTTTATTGGCGCTTCTGATAGTTCAAGTCCTGATGGTGGAGTGGCCGGGTATTAAAAAAGGCGCCGTGAAGCGCCTTTAAAGAATTCCCCTCCAAGGAGGGGATAAAGAGGTGGGTAATTCTAAATTAATTAATCATCCACTTGCTCCATTAACTCTTCAATAGCTCTTTCTAGCTGTTCATCTCTTCCGAAGTCGATTACACCAGGCATATTTTTAACCTGGATGTCTGGCTTGGTTTCGAGGTTTTCCATCCAGCGACCTGACTTATCCTTGGCACTTACAGGAACAACGCCCCAAACGCCGCCATTAGGTAATCGCTCCCATCCTGCAAAACTGCATGTTCCTGGTACAGGCATTCCTAAGGTTGTACCTATTTCCAGATCAACATAACCCTGAGCATAGCAGTGTCCATCAGAGTAATTACTTTCATTGAACATAGTTAGAGTTGGTTTCGTCCACCGAGAAGTAGGCTCCCCTCCCACCACTTTATCAGCGGTAGCATAGGTGATAAATCGTTCTCCGGTAAAGAACATAGCCAAGTCAGCCACAAGGTCTCCACCACCGTTAAAACGAGTATCTACTATTATGGCCTCAGCATCTAAGTATTTCCCCATTATATCTTCGAAAATATCACGATAAGGACCATCGCTCATTCCTGGAATATGAACATAGCCTAGCTGCCCGTTGCTCTTTTCCTTCACTTCCTCTGCATTCTTCTTAACAAAGCGATTGTAAAGCAAGCTATTTTCTGCTCCCAAAGAAACAGGTTTCATGGTGATTGTAACTGGGTTTCTTCCACGATCATCAGTTAATTCAAGAAGAGTGAACTTTCCTGATTTTCTATTTAGATATTTAGCTACGTCCTCATCAGCTGAGACAACTTCTCCATCAATTCTTTGGATAATCATCCCAGGCTTAACGTCGAACTTGGCTTTATCTAATGGACCTCCTTCAATCACTTCCACGATCTTAATGCCGTCGTCTTTGTGCTCATAATCCATGAAGATTCCTAAAGAAGCTGTCGCGTCTCCATTGGTAATATTATCGCCAAAGCGGCCTCCGGCATGTGAAACATTCAATTCACCCAGTATCTCACTAAGCAACTCAGCAAATTCATATCCATTTCCTGTATGAGCTACTTTCGGCTTATACTCTTCAACCAGCATATCCCAGTCGTTACCGTGGAAGGTTGGCTCATAAAAGATTTTGCTGGTTCGTAGAGCAACATGATCGAACATCACTTCTCGTTCTGCTTCTGAATCGAAATTCATTTCTGCTCTAATGCTTATTGATTTTTGTGAACCAGCACCCGGGTCGATTTTAGAAATTCTTCCACTACTTAAGAGATAGAGATTTTCCATTTTATCGTCCCACATCAGGCTTGCTCCACCGGCATTAAGCCTCAATACCTGTTTCGTCTCCCGGGTTCTAAGATTGGTTTCCCAAAGGTTTAATCCACGCTCAAAACGTGCCAGATAGTAGAGCTTGCTTGCGTCTTTTGAAAGGACAGCATCACCTAAACTAGAGGAATGGATAGTAAGCCTGGCTGTGCGATCCTCCATCCCATTCCAGTCAAACTTCAGGCTTTTATCATCTTCCTTCTCCTCTTCATCCTCTTTTTTCTCGTCCTCGTCTTCCTTCTCTTTTTCTTTAGCAGCTTTCTCGAGCTCTTCCATCAGTTTAAAGTCCTCTTCGCTGAGGTTGTATTTATCCCAGCCTTCCTGAGTAAAGAACATGGTGTACACATCATATTGAGAACGACCACTTGTTGCATAACTCTTTAAGCCATGACGATTACTAAACCAAAGTAACTGCTTCCCTTCGTTAACCCAACTTGGACTGGTATCATAATACCCGCTTGGAACAAGGGTTCTCATTTCTTCCTCACCAGATGCATCTAAAAGCACGATATCGGCATTGTTGAGTAGTTTATCATACCGCATCAACAACCATTTGCTATCAGGGCTCCAGCTAAAATCTTTGTCTCCATCCCGCATGTGATACAAATCTTCAGGTGTAAGCAGCGTAACCGTTCGCTTCGATTCCAGATCCATCACTTTTAGTGTTCTTCGATCTTCGACATAAGCCAGCTTCTTACCATCTGGGGAAACCTTAGGCAGGTAGTTATCTACATCAGACTCGATAAGTACTTCTTCGTTGAGAAGCGAAGCAGCATAAAAGAATGGCTCTTCTTCCCGTATCTTTTTGGTTTGGAAGATGCTCCATTTTTTATCTCTTTCACTAGCATAGATCACGGATTCTCCATCAGGAGTAAAAGAAACAAAGCGCTCCGTTTCCGGAGTTTTGGTAATTCTCTTTGTGAGTGAACCATCAACGGTAGTTACAAATACCTCGCCACGAGCAATAAAGGCGATCTCTTTACCATCCGGAGAGATAGCCATCTCAGAAACTCCTCCATTCACATTCAGAATTTCATCGCTGTTAGCAATATCCTGGGTACGAATAGAGATATTCACTTTTCTGGGATTGCTTCCCTCCTGCATCGTGTATACTTCCCCATGGTAACCAAATGCCAATGTTCCATTTCCCATACTTAAAAAACGGATAGGATGAGTATCAAAGTACGTGAGCTGAGTGTTTGAAGAAGGATTAGATAAGCTCAGCTTATGAACATTGAACGAGCCGCTTTCTTCACTCAGGTAGTAGATATTATCTTCGCTAGCGTCATATACCGGGTTGCGATCTTCTCCATAAAATTCGGTGATTTTCGTGTGTTCACCTGATCTCATATCATAGCTCCAGATATCTCTGGCAATGGCGGATTGATGGTGCTTTCTCCACTGATCTTCATACCCCTTGTTGTCATGATAGATGAGTTGAGAACCATTGCTGCTCACCTGTACATATTCTGCTGGTACGGTAAATACCTGATCAACTCTTCCACCACTCACTGGAACAGAATAAAGTTCAGCCTGTCTGCCTGTTGGATACTGACGATGAGTCGCTAAATCCTGACGCTGGGCCTTGAATAGGACTGAGTTATTGTCTGAAGAAAAAGTATAGGGCTCTTCATCATTCGAATGGAAAGTCAGCCGGGTAGCTGCTCCACCCAATGCTTCCATCACATAAATGTCAAAGTTTCCATATCGATCAGAGGCAAAGGCGATATGCCTTCCATCATTACTCCAAACTGGCATGTAATCATGAGCTTTATGGAAGGTAATCCGGGAAGCCTGACCACCAGAAGTCGGCACCGTGTATAAATCCCCTTTATAGGTAAAAGCGATGGTTGATCCATCCGGAGAGATGGACGGATATCGTACCCATTCCGGGGTAATTTGAGCGAAGGTGATAGTCACCAGAAAAAGTGAGAAACAGAGTGAAAGCAGTGATCGCATGTAAATAATCCCTTTAATTTTGAGTTTCATGAAAGTATAGAAAACCGATTATTAGGTTTGTAAATAGTTATCAGTATATCCATTGAAATTTATTGACGCTTATTTCAATCTTGTCTTCCTGAGCGCCACATTTTCAATGATTTGATAGCTTCTAGCCGCGAAGGATATCAAACTTGAGCTACCTACGATATAACATTCCATTTGATACCCTTCGCAATTTCTATATGAACTTCACTTCACTACCATGCTCAGGGTGACATTCTTCATTCTTTTAAACTTCTTGGGGGTTATCGAAAACTGATGTGTATTGAGGATAACTACTTAATAATACTCTTGGCCTGATACATGAAAAAGCACACCCCACTCTTACTACTCATTTTACTATTCTCAACCTTCTGCGATAGCCCTACCAACACCGATTCTACAGTAGAAATCGATTTGGAAGACGGCACCGCACTTGATCTTTCAGACTGGACTACAGAAACACATAGCAATGATGTTGCCCCGAATTACTCTGTCGTTTTTGAAGAAAATACTGTCAAAAGAATCGACATCACCATCAGTTCAGTTAACTGGGCAGCCATGCAGGCAGATCTGGACCAGAACCTAACGGGAAGCGTAGCTGACATCGATTTTACTCCAATTTGGGTTCCTGCTACTATTAGCTTTGAGGGTTTGATATGGTCGAAAGTAGGAGTACGATATAAAGGAAATTCTACTTTATTGAATGCTTCCAGAAGTGGCGGAGATAAATATCCATTCAAGCTGGATTTCGACGAATTTGAAGATGATTTCCCCGAAATCAACAACCAGCGTTTCTATGGGTTTAAACAATTGAATCTGGGAAATAATTACTCAGACGGTACTTTCATGCGTGAGAAAATCGCAGCAGACTTATTCCGTGAATTCGGAGTGGTAGCAGCCCGAACAGCTTTTTATGCGGTCTATTTAGATCGCGGCAATGGCTCCAACTTTATCGGTCTTTATACTTTAGTTGAAGAGGTAGACGATTCCGTTCCGGATTCCCAATTTCCTGATGATGATGGGAACCTATACAAACCTGATGGAGATGCCGCCTCTTTCGCATTTGGAACTTATGATGAGTCAGAATTCGATCTCAAAACGAATGAAGATGAAGCCGATTATTCTGATGTAAAAGCTTTTTATGATTTACTACATAGTGATGTGAGAACATCAAACGAAACCCAATGGAAAGCCGACCTTGAGGAAATCTTCAATGTAGATACCTACCTGAAATACCTGGCTGTAAATAATGTAATCCAGAACTGGGATACCTACGGACTCATGACACATAACTACTTCCTCTATAATGATGAAGGAAGATTAACCTGGATTCCATGGGATAATAATGAGTCCTTCCAGGATGGAAAGATGGGCGGAGCTTTAAGCTTAGGAATGAGCGAGGTGAGTTCGAGTTGGCCTATTATCCGATACATCATGGATGTTGAGGAATACGAAACCACCTATAAAAACTATATAGAAGAATTTTGCGAAGAGGTATTCGAAAGTTCGAAAGTAATTGCCACTATCACTGGCTATGAGACTCTGCTCAATGAGTATGCTTCTCAGGAGTCTTCAAGCTTTAGCAGTTCGGTAAGCTCTTTACAAAGCTATATCCAAACCAGAAATTCCGTTGCAGCCAGTTATGTAGAATGACATAATCAGAAGTGAACATTTCGAACATTGAACAAGGAACTTCGAAGTTCAGTGTTCAACGTTCAATGTTCTTTATTCATCTAGGATACCTGATCTCCTCGACCATTTCCTGAACTTGCTCAGGGGGATCAGGGTAAAACCTGGCAATGGCTAGCGAAACAACCAGGTTCACTAACATACCAAATGTTCCTATCCCCTCAGGAGATATCCCAAACCACCAATTCTCAGGAATATTCAGCTCTGGAAAAGCAATCTTGAAATAGATGATGTATGCCATGGTAAACAACAGACCAGCTACCATCCCCGCCACTGCTCCTTCTCTGTTCATCTTTTTATAAAAGATTCCCAGAATAATGGCAGGGAAGAAAGATGCTGCTGCCAGACCAAAAGCGATAGCAACTACTTGCGCCACGAAACCTGGTGGATTAATCCCAAAATACCCTGCAACAACTACTGCAACAGCAGCTGCAATACGAGCATATCGTAATTCTGCTTTATCAGAGATATTGGGGTTGATCTGCTTCTTAATTAAATCATGAGAAACAGCGGTAGATATTACAAGTAATAGCCCGGCTGCTGTAGAAAGTGCTGCTGCTAATCCCCCAGCCGCGACCAGGGCCGCCACCCAATTCGGGAGTCCTGCTATTTCAGGATTTGCAAGCACCATGATATCCCGATCTACATATAGTTCGTTCTCTGAACTAGTTACTTCATTGCCAAATAAAGGCTCACCTACTTCTCCTCGCTTTACTTCCCCATTTTCTTTTAGAAGTTCTGGTACTCCTACAATGGCTGCACCAGGTTTATAATCGATTAGACCATCTTCGTCTTTATCTACCCAGGCCAAAAGCCCCGTTTCTTCCCAGGTTTCAAACCATTGAGGCATTTGCTCATAGGGCTGCTCACTTACTGTTTCTATCAGATTAGTTCTAGAAAAAACAGCAATCGCAGGAGCAGTTGTATAAAGGATCGCGATAAAAATAAGGGCATACCCTACCGAAATGCGGGCATCTTTCACTTTGGGAACAGTGAAAAAACGAACGATTACATGCGGTAATCCAGCCGTACCTACCATTAACGCAACAGTAATAAAGAATACATCCTGCATGCTTTTATTTCCTGAGGTGTATTCCGAAAAGCCAAGCTCGGTATGCAGCTGATCTAGTTTATCCAGAAGATATACTCCAGATCCGTCATTTAATGTTGAACCAAAACCAAGCTGTGGAATTGGGCTGCCCGTTAACTGCATGGAGATAAAAAAAGCAGGGACCATGAAAGCAAAAATGAGCACACAGTATTGAGCCACCTGGGTATAAGTAATTCCTTTCATTCCTCCCAATACCGCATAGAAAAAGACGATGGTCATCCCAATGACAACACCCCAAAAGATTTCTACTTCCAGGAATTTAGAGAATACAAGGCCTACTCCTCGCATCTGTCCAGCCACATAGGTAAATGAAACAATCAACGCACATATCACTGCTACTGTTCGCGCAATATCAGAGTAATATCGATCACCAATGAAATCAGGTACGGTAAATTTCCCAAACTTTCTGAGATAAGGAGCTAAAAGCAACGCAAGTAATACATAACCTCCTGTCCATCCCATCAGGTAAACGGCTCCATCGTAGCCCATAAATGAAATAAGCCCGGCCATGGAGAGAAAAGATGCTGCTGACATCCAATCCGCTGCTGTAGCCATACCGTTCGTTAAAGGACTTACCGATGCCTTTGCTACATAAAATTCACTGGTCGACCCCGCCTTGCTCCATATCGCTATCCCGATATAGATTGCAAAAGTAACTCCAACGAGGATGTAGGTCCATACTTGAACATCCATTATGCGTCCTCCTCGCTTACACCGAATTCCTTATCCAGGCGATTCATCAGGTATACGTACACAAATATCAGGATCACAAATACATAAATAGAGCCTTGTTGAGCAAACCAAAATCCGAGCTTAAAGCCACCAACCCGAATAGCATTCAATTCAGGGGCTAGTAAAATTCCAAATCCATATGAAACGACAAACCAAATAGTAAGCAGTATCCCCAGGTACTTTAGGTTCTTTTTCCAGTAGCCCTTTAAGTCTTTATCCGACATCTATTACCTCCATATTAGTGCGCTAGTATGCGGGTTTTAAGGGACTTGTTCAAGGTTCATGCCCATGAGAAAATCTTTCACTTGGCAGATGCCCAAAGATTTCTTTATTTCGACAGATGAGATTACTTATTCTCGCTTTAGGCCTTTTTCTCTATTCATGTTCTTGTACTCCTCAAAAAAAAGTAGTACCCAGCCAAAACCCGGACGGAATGATTTGGGTTGCAGGTGGTTCATTCACAATGGGAAGCGATGATCCACTCGCAAAAAGTGATGAACTCCCTCTTCACTCCGTTACTATAAGCGGATTTTGGATGGATGAGCACGAAATCACTAATGCTCAATTCTCCGAATTTGTGGAAGCTACGGGATATATAACCGTTGCAGAGCAAGCTCCAGATTGGGAAGAACTCAAGAAACAGCTCCCACCTGGAACTCCCAGACCTCCTGACTCTGTGCTTGTACCGGCTTCTCTTGTATTCGAAAAAGATTTTATAGAAAAAAACCTTCCAACATGGAATTGGGTACCCGGTGCTAATTGGAAGCATCCTCTTGGCCCGAACAGCTCAATCGAAGGGAAAGAAAACTATCCGGTTATTCATATCGCCTGGGAAGATGCTATTGCCTATGCCGACTGGGCCGGAAAACGATTACCAACAGAAGCAGAATGGGAATATGCTGCCCGTGGAGGGAAATTTGAAGATGCATCTACTCGCAAACAGGCTACAAGAGCCGCAAATATATGGCATGGCACTTTCCCTTATGAAAATTTAGAAGATGATGGACATTACTATTCTGCTCCTGTAAAAAGCTATGAATCCAATGTCCTTGGCTTATATGATATGGCTGGGAATGTATGGGAATGGACACAAGACTGGTACGATCCAGGCTATTACGCAATTTCTGATGGAGCTGAAAACCCTCTGGGACCTGAGAAAGGCTATGATCCATTTGAGCCTACTATTCCAAAAAAAGTAGTTCGAGGAGGTTCCTTCCTTTGTCATGAAAGCTATTGTTCTGGGTATCGGGTTTCTGCACGAATGCGATCCAGCCCTGATAGCGGACTTCTCCATACCGGATTTAGACTTGTTAAAGATTACTCACCTAATGACTCATAACATGAAACACTCAGTAATTGTCTTTTTAACGCTCTCTTTTCTTTGGGGATGTACTTCAGTCACCCAAGAAGGTGATTCACTCGAATTTGAGACCATTGCCAATACTCAAAAAAAGAACATCGTATTCATTTTATCGGATGATCATCGATATGATTTCATGGGCTTCACGGGCAAAGTACCCTGGCTTAAAACTCCGGCCATGGACAAGCTTGCTGCTGAAGGAGCCTATTTCCCAAATGCCTATGTAACCACTTCGTTATGCTCACCAAGTCGTGCATCTATCCTTACCGGGTTGTACTCGCACTCTCATACTGTAGTAGATAATCAAGCGCCGGATCCTGGGAATCTCATCTTCTTCCCTCAGTATCTGCAACAAAATGGGTATGAAACCGGGTACTTCGGGAAATGGCATATGGGTGATCACAGCGATAACCCCAAACCTGGATTTGATCATTGGGTGAGTTTTAAAGGACAAGGAGTGTACTATAATCCCACTTTGAACATCAACGGAGAGCGAATCACCTATGAAGATTCTACTTACACTACTGACTTACTAACTGAGCTTGCCGTTGATTGGGTGAACGAACAGTCTGACGAAAAACCCTTCTTCCTGTACTTATCGCATAAGGCGGTTCATGCTGATTTTAAACCAGCCCAGCGTCATTTTGGAGAATATGAAGATGAAGAACTCATCTATCCTCCCAGCTACAATACTCCCAACTATGATATTCCAGCCTTGCCAACCAGCCAGTATACGGGTACTCCTTTAGAAGCAGAAGAATATTACGGAGACAACCGCATGCCAGATTGGGTCAAAAATCAAAGGGAGTC
This sequence comes from Balneolaceae bacterium, assembly GCA_965242845.1. Classification (GTDB taxonomy): domain Bacteria; phylum Bacteroidota; class Rhodothermia; order Balneolales; family Balneolaceae; genus RHLJ01. The sequence goes on along the minus strand of CBDETC010000003.1, from coordinate 1,110,237 downwards.
ATGGCATGGAGTGGATTATATGTACCACGGAAGAATGGACTTTGAAGAGTTCTTTAAACGATACACGGAGACCCTGTTAGCTGTAGATGAAAGTATTGCCAGTGTGATGGAAGCCCTGGAACAAAAAGGTATCCTTGACGAGACCTTGATCATTTATATGGGAGATAATGGCTTCTCTTTTGGTGAACATGGATTAATTGATAAACGCCATTTTTATGAAGAATCAGCCAAAGTACCGTTTCTAGTGCGGTATCCGGAAGTGCTGGAAGGTGGACAGGTTATCACCGAAATGGTGCAAAATATTGACGTAGCCCCAACCTTTATGGAGATTGCTGGAATCAAAAAGCCGGACTATATGCATGGAGCTTCCATTATGCCCATTCTTGCAGGAAATACCCCGGATGACTGGAGGAATAGAATTTTTTATGAATACTATTGGGAATATGATTTCCCTCACACTCCAACTATGCATGGGGTGAGAACCGAGAAATATAAATACATTCGCTACCATGGAGTTTGGGATACCAATGAGTTCTATGATCTGGAAAACGATCCCGATGAGATGTATAACCTCATCAATAGCCCGGATCAACAGGAGATTATTGAGGAATTAGCTGGAGAAATTTATACCTGGCTGGAAGAAACAGATGGTATGCAGATTCCCTTGAAGCGAACCATTAAGCACCGCTGGGGTGATCAACGTAATATTGGAGTGTACTAAATGAAACATACAGCCTGGCTGAACTTACCCATCAGAGAAGTACAACGTTCTAAAGAGTTTTTTAAAAAACTTGATGCTTCCTTTGTTGAGAATGAAACTGAAACTATGTTCGGGATTTACATAGGTGAGAATAGAATTCAGGTTATGATGTTCACACACCCCGAATTCGAACAGTTTACTCAGGCTGAAGTCATTGATGCTTCTACTTCTGCTGAGATCTTGATTTCAATGGAAGCGACTTCAAAAGAAGAAGTGGATGAAATGGCCGCAAAGGTCCTGGAGGCTGGAGGAAATGTACAAGGTCCAGATTTATGGGCTGGCTGGATGTATGGGATACTCTTTCAGGATCTGGATGGGCACCGTTGGAATATGGCCTATATGGATTGGGATAAGATGCCTGAGTAAATATCTTTTACTCTTTCAAACCTTTATGTGCTAATGAAAAGGATTATGTCTAAAAAATTTTTGCTGATAATTTTTGTAGTTATGTCCTGTGCTTATAATGAAGCTGGTGTTATCGAGTCAAGATTTGACAAAAAGCTTATCGAGCATATCCCAATAAAAGATATCTATCCTACTAGTATAAGTATTTCATACCCTAAAGATGATTTTGAAACAAATATGGGAGCGCGGTTCTATTACAAAACTAAATTGAGTCCATCATCAAATAATTTTGCATCAAAATTTATTCAAGAAATTGATCCTATTTTTCTCAAGGATGAATGCACTATAATTTTACCAGAGAGAAACTATATTAACTCAATAATGGGTGAGCCAGTTTTGTCAAAATGTTCTGATATCAATACTGCTGTACCATTGCCTTCATTTATCCATGATCTAACAGACATTGACTCAACAACTGTACTCAATAAATTACCTTTTTATGTAATACAGGCCCAAAAAGGAGAGTATTTACACGAGAACTTGTCAATACCCACGGATAAAATGCCTAAAGAGTGGAACCATGGATTAACAAGAGGCATAACCATCGATTCTTTAAATAGAGAAATAATCTTTTGGGTTGAAATGTGGTGAATAAAGAAGAAAATAGATTGCACTTCTTCTTTTTTAATCTCTCTAAGGACCAGATGCCTAAATGATCTTTAGTTGGTTAGATTCCAAAGATTTCTTTTTTTGAAGCTGTGAGACAAACAACCCTCAAATCATCATTATTCATTCTCTTTGCTCTATTCGCACTGAGTTGTACTCAGCCTGAACAGAATAAGCAGGTTGAGATACAACACCTCAACTCAGACAAGGTGCTTCCTCCGGATGCCAATCTGCCATTTTCTGAAGCCGTGTTAGTTGACAATACGTTATACCTCTCTGGCCAGATTGGGATTATCCCTGGGACCTTAACTCTAGTTGAAGGAGGAATTGAGGCTGAATCAAAACAGGTGATGGAAAACATAAAAACTACCTTAGAGGCACACGATTTCAGTATGAGCGATATTGTGAAGTGTACTATCATGATTGATGACATTTCCCAATGGGCTTCATTTAATGAAATCTATAAAACCTATTTTGAAGAGCCCTATCCAGCACGAAGTGCTTTCGGAGCTGATGGACTGGCGCTTGGTGCAGCCATTGAGGTAGAGTGTATTGCAGTTATAAGTTCCAGATAAATCACCTGAGAGTTCCAGCCTCCAATTGTGGAACAAAAAGTCCAGTGATGGCTTTAACATTCAGAATCCAAAGCTCTCTCTTATGAAAAAACTAATATTCCTCCTCTCGATTTCATTGGTGTTTTTACTTAACTGCACCACTACTTCCCCAGGCCTTTACTCTAATTATCAGGCGAGTGGATACTCTTCTGATGATCCTATTCTGGCAAGGTCACTGTTTGCTTCGGATCAGTCAGTAATTTCCCAAGCTGCCATAGATACCATCCTCTCCAGTAAGATAGTTTTACCAGATAATTCTAAACTCGCTCTTATAAATTTTTCTGGCCATAATACTCCCAACTCTTCCATATATGGATATGGATACTGGCGATCTGAAGCTTATTTAAAACTTCAGCAATCTTACATTGATACTCTTACTTCAAAAATCGAATCTTCTGATAAGATTAAAAATGTATCTCTTCTTCCATCACTGCTAACTCCTCAAAATCCTACTATACCAATTCTGAGAGAAGCTGCTGTCAGGCTCCAGGCACCTATATTATTGGTTTATAGAATCAACAGTGATATTTACCAGGAATACCGTGTTTTCAAAGCAAAGAAGTCGAAAGCTTATGCCACTGTAGAAATCGTTTTACTAGATGTTAGAACTGGTATCATCCCATTTACAGCTATTTCAACAAAGGAATACCAATCAACGAAAAATAGAAACGATACCAGTGACGGTGATTTTCTAAAACGAACTGAGAGGGTTGCAGTCAATTATGCCCTGGAAGATGTCGCAGAACAATTAATTGAATTCTTACATACCAATTGAAGCTTCTTCTTTTTTACTATCGCTCTTCTACTGTTTTGAATAAACTCCATCCTAACTATCAATAAATCTTCTGGTATTCGTTTAGATGAAGGCTTCTTTATTTGCTCTTTCCCTGTTCATTATTTGCTCTTGTACAACCCCTACTGTCGAAAAACCTAAAGACTCGACAGAGGGACGGTTACTTGAAACCGAGTATACCCTTTCCGAAGGAGATTGGCTCCCTGTGAGAAAGATCCAGTACACCTACACTGATTTTGGTAAAGAAGAGCAAAGAGTAATTACGGTATCCAGAGACTATTCCAACTGGGAAAATAATTCAAAATTCTACTTCGGCTATAATAAGAATCAGGTTATGAATTTTAATGAACGAAGTGTTTGGCGTGATGAAGAATGGCAAAAAGTAGTCAGCTCTACCTTTGATTATGAAAATGATCTCATCGCTACCAGAATTGACTCAGCCTTTCTCCCTTCCGGAGATATAAATATTACAGCGCATACCTATTCTTACAACGATCAAGACCTGGTGATAGAAGAACTTGCTGAACGTATTGGAGAGGAAGAAAAGACAGTTACAAGTCGACTTCTTCATTCTTATAACGAACACAATTTAATCGCCGAAAAAACTTGGCAACGTTATAATAATGGAGAATGGGTCAATCTTAGAAGAATGGTCTTCACTTATAATGATGGCTTAGACCATATCGAAACATTGCGTCAAAACTGGCAAGAAAATGAATGGCAACATTCCATTAAATACCTGCTAACGGTTAGTGAAGAAGGAAAAAGAACCGATGCCCTTTGGCAACGATACACAGAAAATTCCTGGCAGGATTTTAGAAAAGTGACGTACGAGTATTAAAAAACTTAAGAAGTCATTCTGAGGCCTATCCTCCGCAGTAATGCTACGGAAGGAGGGCTACTGCCGAAGAATCAAATGAACATCAGAGTTGCTTATTCTCCCGTGGATCCTTCGCAGATATGCTCAGGATGACTTTTGAAGAAAAAACCCCGATCAGGTTCTACCAATCGGGGTTCCTTTGATTAATTACCTCTGCTCAATCCGCGAGCTGTCCTGTCATCAGGCTTAGGAGCCGGAGTCATTTTGTTAGAAGAATCATTTACTAACTTCATGACTTCTTCTACCACTTTTTCCATTTGAGGATCCCTTCCCTGCATTAGAAGATTCGGATCATCCCAAACCTTGAAATCAGGACGAACGCCCTCTCCTTCCCAGAACCAGTGACCATCATTATCATATAATCTGGCACCCGGTACTGTAATACCACCACCATCTATCAAACCATGACCAGTTGCCGGGCCTACAAGAATACCGAGTGTTCGTTCTCCTACAATTGGCCCAGCTTCCAATTCCTGGAAAGCCCATGGTAATCCATCACCACCTGAACCGGCCCAGCCATTAATAAGCATTCCCATTGGGCCGGTATTTGCCTGAACAGGTTGCGTATGATCGCGGCCATGTCTCCAATGTAAATTATACACTACCGGACGTTTTAGTAATTCAAGGAACCTGTCTGCCAGCTGACCACCACCATTAAAACGCTCATCGATAATGAATCCTTTTTTATGGAGCTGTCCATAGTACATTTTCACAAGCTCAAGCTGTCCACGACCTCCGGTATTAGACATATAAATGTATCCTAACTGACCATCAGAGAGTTCATCTACCATTTTACGGTTATTCTCTATCCATTCGAGATAGCGCAGCCAGCTTTCGCCTCCTTGAGTAAGTGTCTCTACAATCACTTGCCGTGCATCTTCACTTCTTCCATTACTACTGATCATTAGAGATACGGTCTCTCCATCAAGTCCTTCAAATGCTGCATATGGATCCTTTCGGGTATCCAGTTCTACCCCATTCACTGAATGGATATAATCTCCTTCACTCACTCCTACTCCTGGTCTGTCGAAAGGTGAACGAATCTCGGTCTCCCATGGAGCTGGCTTTGCTATTCGCTTAATTCGATAAGTATTGCCATCTAATTCCCAATCAATTCCGAGGTAACCAGTTCCTTTAGTTGGGACACTTTCATTATCTCCTCCAAAGGTATAGGTATGTCCGGCGCTTAATTCGGCCTGCATATTGGATTGAATATTGGATACATCCCATCTGGTTCGGGCATCTTCTATTAAGGCTCCATACCGTTCTCTCATTTCATCCCAATCTAGACCCTGCATATCAGGATCATAAAAGAAATCACGATATCGTCTCCAGGTATCATTGAAAATCTGTCTCCATTCTTCTTTAGGAACCAAATTCATAGTTAGCCCATCCGTTGGAATAGCATCTTTGATAGACTGGCCAGGAGCTGCCTTTATAATTCCATAGCGCCCTCTGGATGAAACCATAATAGATTTTCCGTCAGCAGTTGGTTGGGCTCCACTTACACCTTCCATGATTGTTACTTCCTCTCGATCATCGAAATTATAAGCAACTAGTGTTGGTGAGCCTCCAGAAGATCCTGTATTTGGCCATCTGCGATATACAACCATACCATCAAAAGCCATTAACTGACCGATATTTCCAGCATCAGGAGGAAGGACAGTTATTCTTGACTCAAGACCATCCAAATCTATAGTAAAACCTTCCTCCTCTTCAGACTCGTCTTCGTCATCACTTTCTTTATCAGATTCTTCTTTCTTAGGCAATGCATCATTTTTAGGCTCAAGCGGAGATGGAACATCCTTTCTTAAACTTAGCGCAACCAATTGAGTAGAATTAGGATAAATCCAGGTTCCATCCATATCGGAATACTCTACATTAAAATCCCGGTTTGATGTATAAACCAGGTAATTACCATCAGTAGTAAATACCGCATTAGACTCACTATAAAATCCGCTGGTAACCTGGTGGTTTTCTTTCTCCTCAACATCATACAGCATGACTGCAAAATTTGCGTTCTCAAGGCCTTTATCATAGGTAATCCATTTAGAATCGCTAGACCAGGTTATAGGATATCCATTCCTGCCTCCGTGACCTACATTCCATACAGTATGTGCAACTTCTGTAGTACGCCCGTTTTCAACATTCACAAGGAAAATAGTATTGGTCTCGTCGATAAAAGCAATGTGCTCGCTGTTGGGCGACCAGTATAATCGATATCCATATCCTTTGCCTCTCCTGGTAAGCTGACGAGCTTCGCCATTTCCTTCCGGATCCATAATATAGATTTCGAATTCACCATTTCTGTCACTCCAAAATGCGAGATGCTCTCCATCAGGAGACCAAGAAGGATGTCTATCAAATGCTCCACTGGATTTAGTGATATTCACAGAATAGCCTTCTTTAACAGGGACATTGAACAGTTCGCCCCTTGCTTCAAAAACAACTCTTTTGGCTTCAGGTGATGCTGTCCCGTTACTGATTCTGTTACTTACATCAACACTTCTAGGCATTTCTGTTGATAAATCACTAATCACATTCACGTTCACCTGCCGATATTGCTCCGTAGCTAAATCCATAAGGTAAAGCTGACCTCCCACTTCAAATACTAACTCTTCTGGGCCTGCTGAAAGATAGCTGATGTCAAAATCTTCAAACCTGGTAATTTGATTGAGTTCACCAGAGTTCTCATCATAAGACCAGATATTCAGCCTGAAGTTCTCTCCACTGTCTGATAAGTAGTATACCTTATCTCCTGCCCAGGCTGGTTTCCCATCGTTAAATTCATTTTCGGTAACATTGATTACGCTTTGATCACTTGTATCATAGATCAGTATATCCGAAGCCAAACCACCCTTATAGCGCTTGAATGGGTAGTTTTCGGTGATCTTTGTGATGTACGCCAGTTTACTTCCATCCGGTGAATAGCTAGCGAGCTCTCCATAAGGAATTGGAAGCCTTTCAGGCATCCCCCCATCCTTACTTACGGTATAAAGCTGTTGAGATGATCGTTGCCCCATCTGTCTTCTGGAAGCAAACAAAATTTCCTCTCCATTTGGATGCCATTCCAACATTCTGTCGGCATAGGACTGATAGGTTACCCGGGTTGGAATTCCACCAGTTACCGGAATTACATACACATCGGTGTTTCCATTGTAACTCGCAGAGTAGGCAATATGATTACCGTCAGGAGAAAATCGAGGATAACTTTCTTCACCTGGCGAATTTGTTACCTGGATAGCTGTTCCTCCATCTTTAGGAACCACCCATATATCACCACCATAAACAAATGTGATCTGACTATCCGAAACATCAAAATAGCTCATTAGCTTTGCGTTTATTTGTGCAAAAGCAGATTGAGAGAAGCATGCTAATACTATCCCCAGTAGTAGTTTTTTCATTACACTTTTTGATTGATTAAAATTTGAAAGGAAAAGAGAGTAGCTAACAATTCTATCCCTCATTACTATTTTAAGTAACACAATTACTTAGGGAATGCCAAGGTCGAGGGTTGATCTGTTTGTAAAGAGATATGAATGAAAAGAGCTTTGAGGAATAGAGAAAGTCATCCTGAGCATACCTGCGAAGGATCTAATTGACTAATAATCACTTAGATTCTTCGGCAGTAGCCCTCCTTCCGAAGCATTACTACGGAGGACAGGCCTCAGAATGACTAGAAAATAAAAACCCCAACCGGCTTTCCACCAATCGGGGTTTATCCTGTTTCTCCATGAAAGAAACTCTTTATACACCTTTACGAGCGAAGCGACGCAATCTCAGTATCAGTTACCCTGAGATTGCGTCGGCATTTGCTAACGCAGAATGCCTCGCAATGACGATATTAACTACAGCCCGTTGTTGAGCCGCACGTAATACATTTCAGGCAGGTACCATTACGTACCATCGTCATGCTTCCGCATTCAGGGCATGCATCACCGGTATAGCCCATTTGTTTTGCCTTTTCGTAATCGCTGTCGATAGCACTGCTCGCTTTTTCAGCTTTAACAGCCTGTACTGTTGCTTGTGCTTCAGTAATCACCTGCTCAACTACTTCAGGAATCTTAGCCTCAACAGGTGCTGGAGGTGCAACAGGTTCTGGTGCTGGTGCCGGAGCTGCTATAGCTGCAGCTGTGGAAGCAGCTTCTTCCATCGGGCGCAGATCACGAGTATGAATTTGGTCAGCCGGAACATGCGCTAGATCTTCTCTTCCGAGATAAGTAACCGCAAGCTCCCGGAAAATGTAATCGATTACCGATGTACTCATCTTCACATGTGGGTTACCAGCTACCATTCCGCTTGGTTCAAACTTAGTGAATACAAAGGCATCTACGAATTCTTCTAAAGGCACTCCATGCTGAAGACCTAAAGAGATAGAAATAGCAAAACAGTTTAACAAGCTTCTGAAAGCGGCGCCTTCGCGGTGCATATCAATGAAGATCTCACCAAGCTGACCGTTTTCATATTCACCGGTTCTTAGGTAAACACTTTGTCCGCCTATTTTCACTTTTTGAGTATAGCCTTCACGTCGGAAAGGAAGTCTCTGGCGACGAGCTACATATTTATGAATGATGCGCTCTGCTATTTCAACTACCTGATCCTGAGCTTTCGCTACTACTGGATCAGCAGGCGCTACTTCTTCATCGTCCAGTTCTTCAAATACATCAGCCATACTATTCAGTGGCTGACTAAGTTTGGAACCATCACGGTAAAGAGCATTTGCTTTCAACATCATTTCCCATGAAAGCATGTAAGCATCCTTCATGTCTTCCACTGTTGCTTCATTAGGAAGGTTGATGGTCTTAGAAATAGCTCCTGATAAGAATGGCTGGGCTGCTGCCATCATTTTGATATGCCCTTCTGCAGAAATATAACGGGTTCCGATTCTTCCGCACTTATTAGCACAATCAAAGACTGCAAGGTGCTCATCTTTAAGATGAGGTGCACCTTCTACAGTCATGGTTCCGCAGACATAATCATTAGCTTCCTGGATTTGCTCTTTGCTAAATCCTAAATGCTTCAGCATATCAAAGGTAAAGTCAGATAACTGCTCTTCAGTGATTCCAAGTACTTCTTTACAGAAGTCCTCACCTAATGTGAAGTGATTGAATGCAAACTTGATATCGAAACTGCTTGGTAATCCTGCTTCGATTGCTTCCAGTTTTTCGTCGGTAAATCCTTTTGCTTTTAGCGATTCTGGATTGATATGCGGGCATCCTTCCAGGGAAGCATGGCCTTTTGCATAATTAATGATCGCTTCAGCTTCTTTAGGAGTATATCCTAAGGTCTTTAATGCTTTTGGTACACTTTGATTAATGATCTTGAAGTATCCACCACCAGCAAGTTTCTTGAATTTCACAAGAGCGAAATCAGGCTCAACACCAGTAGTATCGCAATCCATTACCAGGCCAATGGTTCCCGTAGGAGCAAGTACCGTTACCTGTGCATTTCTATATCCATTTTTTTCACCTAGCGAAACTGCCGCATCAGAAGTTTCTTTGGCTGCTGTAAGTAGGTAATCAGGACATATAGAAGCGTCGATACCAAGAGGCTTAACAGTTAATCCTTCATATTCCTTAGGATCTACATTATAAGCTGCACGTCTGTGGTTACGCATTACCCGAAGCATATGCTCCTTATTTCTCTCATAACCATCAAAGGTACCTAGCTCACCTGCAAGTTCAGCACTTGTTTCATAGGCTTTCATATGCATGATTGCAGTAAGAGCTCCAGCCGTAGCCACACCTTCCGCACTATCATAAGGAATACCCTGTACCATAAGTGCTGCACCTATGTTCGCATATCCCAAACCTAGAGTTCTGAATACATAAGAGAGCTCTGCGATTTCTTTAGATGGGAATTGAGCCATCAATACAGAAATCTCAAGAACGGTTGTCCATATTCTGGAAGCAAATCGAAGAGATTCCACATCAAAAGTAGTACAATCTTCATCTGTGAAGTACTTCATCAGATTTAAAGAAGCGAGGTTACACGCGGTATTGTCCAAAAACATGTACTCAGAACATGGGTTACTCGCTCTGATTTCACCATCCTCAGGGCAGGTATGCCATTCGTTGATGGTATCATGGTATTGAGTACCTGGATCAGCAGATGCCCATGCTGCATAGGCGATTTGATCCCACATATCTTGTGCTTCAAGCGTTTTGCAAGGCTTAGGTTCACGCCCTTCTTTTTCCGCTCTTTCCTTTTCTATTCTCCAGTATAGATTCCATTCCGAATTATCCTTTACTGCTTTCATGAAAGCATTAGGAACTCGAACCGAGTTGTTTGAATTTTGTCCTGCTACTGTAGCATATGCTTCTGAATTCCAGTCGGTATCATAAGTTTCAAACTCAAGGTCCTTATAGCCCTGAGCTGCAAGCTGCATTACTCGCTCTATATAATTAAGAGGAACCTGATCCCGCTTAGCCTGACGAATCACTTTTCCAAGCTCTTTATTCTTAAGCGGATCACGACTCATTGCGCCGTTAAAAGTTCTTCCTTCAATTTCTACCGGAGTATGGCAAAGGCGGATGATATCCTTGAGATGCTTTTGAGTGATTTTAGAACCAGCAACTAATGCTGCTACTTTCTGCTCTTCCTTCACTTTCCAGCCGATATACTCTTCGATATCCGGATGATCCAGATCAAGCGTTACCATTTTTGCAGCACGACGAGTAGTTCCACCAGATTTTATAGCACCGGCTGCACGATCTCCAATTTTCAGGAAGCTCATTAAGCCTGAAGACTTTCCACCACCACTTAGAGGCTCGTTCTCACCACGAATTGAAGAGAAATTACTTCCGGTTCCTGAACCGTATTTAAATAGACGAGCTTCACGAACCCACAAATCCATAATCCCGCCTTCATTTACTAAATCGTCATCCACACTTTGAATAAAACAAGCATGTGGTTGTGGATGAGTGTAAGAATCTTTCGAACGAGTGAGTTTACCAGTTTTAGGATCTACATAATAATGCCCTTGAGCTGGACCATTAATTCCATACGCCCAGTTCAATCCCGTATTGAACCACTGTGGACTATTTGGAGCCGCCATTTGATCAGCCAGCATATAGCAAAGCTCATCGTAAAAAATCTTTGCATCTTCTTCAGTATCAAAGTAGTCGTACTTCCAGCCCCAATATGTCCAGCATCCGGCTAATCTACTGAATACCTGGCGGCTATCGATCTCATGAGAAAAGCGCTTTTCCTCAGGTAGATTTTTTAATTCTTTTTCATCCGCTACAGAACGCTGTAACCAGGTAGGAACTCCTTTTTCGGAAACCTTTTTTAATGATGCCGGAACTCCAGCTTTACGGAAATATTTCTGAGCTATAATATCGGTAGCAACTTGCGACCAGGACTCAGGAACTTCCACGTTTTCCATAAAGAAAACCTGAGAACCGTCCGGGTTTTTAATTTCTGATGTTCTCTTGACAAAATTCATCCCATCATAGGGAGTAGACCATTCAGAATTAGTGTAAAAGCGAGTAAACTTCATTGGCGTTATACTGTAGATGTTCGTGTTAGTCTTTCGTGGATTTAATACCGTCAACCCCTCGAGAATTCTAGCCGATTCTCCTAAAGAAGTGCCTTCAAATATATAGGCAGGTAAGTATGCTAACAAATTAAATCTTTGCTTTTTTTCCACAAAAACGAATACTTATCCACATTAACAAATATCTGAATTTGATAAAGATGAGATAACATTATTTTAATTATATAAATGATTAATTTTAATTCGAATAAAAAAGTAAGGATTTTCAAAAATATGCTTAAAAATACATTTAAATACCTTTTTTCGACTACTCTCTTATCAAAAGTTATCCACACAAAAATCTAATCAAAAAATTATAGATAATAATTTATTGTAAAATTTGTATTCAAATAATTTTATTTAATGACTTAATTATTGAAATATATTCATACTAATATCATCTTGAATTTTATTGTGAAATAGTTGTGATTTTCATAGACCCTGGTCAAGAAGGCCCAAAGTCATTGAGGGAAAAAAGTTTAACATTTCTATCACAAATCCCATTTCTGGAAACTAAAAGAGAACATCGCCAGTTAAGAGTCAAAAAATTCAAATGTATTTTTCAAAGATTCTAGTTTTACTAATTGGGCTTATTGCTTTATCCACCTCTGCTGGATTTTCTCAGGATACCATCTCCATCCCTGTTACTGAATTTAATCCAGAGCAATTGGAGGAGTATGTGGAAAATCCGAAGTGGTCTATTCTTTCTCTCCCCCGAAGAGACAAGACTTCTTATACCCTCGTAGAAATGAATGATCGGGTTGCTATTAAAGGGGAAAGCATGAATAGCGCCTCCGGCCTTATATATAAGGTTGATATCGATCCAAACGAATACCCCATTATTGAATGGAGCTGGAAAGTAAATGAAGTACTGGAGAATGGAGACCTAACAACCAAGAATGGAGATGATTACCCGGCACGCATTTACATAACTTTTGATTACAGCCGACGAAAGTTAAAATTTGGGGATCGAGTTAAGTATGAAGCCATCCGCACCTTTACCAGATATAAAATCCCTCTAAGAGCTCTTAATTATATATGGGCAAACAAAGCCGAAGCTGAAACGATTGCACCAAGCGCTTATACAAACTGGGTATATATGGTCGCTGTACAGTCTGGAAACAATGAGAGCGGGAACTGGAAATTTGAAACTAGAAATATTCTTGAGGATTACAGAGCGGCGTTTGGAGAAGAACCTCCTAATATTTCTGGTGTAGCTATTATGACTGACTCGGATAATACTAAAGCCCAAAGTGAAGGGTACTACGGAGATATTGTTTTCCGTCGTCTTCCAGCCAGCAATTAGATAGTAACCTCCTCTCCCGGAAGAAGAAAACAAAATTTAACCTTCTATTCCGAAACAATGTGAAAATGAGGGCGTAACGGGCTCCGTTCAACTCAAATCAATATTTTTTCGGAATGAAAACTAAACGCTTCGGACACTTCGTCATAGCTTCCGCCGTAACCATTTTTACTCTTCAGGCATGTAGTAATGGGGGCGACCAAAACAACAATGATAATAACAACGACGCTGACTCAACTCTGGCAATTCCCGTTGAAGTCAATGACGTAACGAGAGGAGATATTTCCGCCTACTATTCTAACACTGCTACTTTAGAAGCAGTTGAAGAAGCAACCATCGTAGCAAAAGTAAGAGGAATTGTACAAGAGCTTATGGTCGAAGAGGGCGACTATGTTAGAGCTGGCCAGGTTATAGCCAAAATTGAGGATGATCAGTACAGGATAGAAAGTGAAAGAGCAAAAGCTACCCTGGATCGACTCTACAATGATTACCAAAGAAACAAAGAATTGTTCGATAGAGACTTACTCGCGGCAGAACTCTATGAAAATTCGCGTTATGAGTATGAATCTCAGAAGTCAGCGTACGAACTTGCTGAATTGAATTACGAGCATACCAATATAAAAAGTCCGATCAATGGGGTAATCTCAGAACGCTTTATAAAAGTAGGAAATATGATTGGTACCGACGAGCAAGCCTTTCAGGTAACCGACTTTGATCCTATTCAGGCTAACCTTTTTATCCCCGAACACGAGCGCGCAAAAATTAAAGCAGGCCAAAGAACAGAAATGCTTGCTGACGCTATTCCTGGCCAGGTATTTACTGGCCGAGTTGAACGAATAAGCCCAACCATTGATCCTACCACCGGTACATTCAAAGTTACTGTTTACTTAGATGATAACCAGGATATGCTGAGACCTGGCATGTTTGGCCGGGTAAAAATTGTATACGATACTCGTATGAATACAAAAATGATCCCAAAATCGGCAATCATGTCTGAGGATGAAATACAATCCGTTTTTGTAATTAAAGATTCTCTGGCTTTCCGAAAAATTATCCAGACTGGTTATGTAAATGGCTCTACAATCGAAGTTGTTGATGGATTGGAAGATGGCGAAATGGTAGTAACTACCGGACAGGGAAGCTTAACTGACAGCACCCGCGTAAATATCATCCGACTTTAATTCTTAGGGAGCACACACCATGAAACTGATTGATTTTTCCATCAAAAGGAAAGTAACCATTAGTATGTTTACGGTTGCGATCCTTTTGTTTGGGGTGGTTTCATTGGGTAGACTGAATGTCAATCTTCTGCCTGATCTTAGCTATCCTACATTAACTATTCGCACCGAATTTCAAGGTGCAGCACCCATCGAAATTGAAAACCTAATTACAAAGCCTATTGAAGAAGCAGTAGGAGTTGTAAAAGGGGTCAAAAAGGTCCGTTCGGTTTCCAGAACAGGACAATCTGATGTAGTTCTTGAGTTTGTATGGGGTACCGAGATGGATTTCGCGAATCTCGATGTAATAAGTAAGCTTGATGCTATTCAACTACCTCTTCAAGCTGGCAAACCTGTTACACTTCGTTTTGATCCTTCGCTCGATCCTGTAATGAGATATGCTCTCTATTTTGATGATGCTGAATCTGACGCAGCAGAAGATGATGCCTCTGTCGATTTTGCCTCCTACCAGGATTTAAATGACCCTGATGCGATCACCCGCTTGAAGCAACTCAGAATCATGGGCGAGGAACTCCTTAAAAAGAGCCTGGAGTCCACAGTGGGAGTAGCTTCTGTAAAAATCAGTGGTGGTCTTGAAGAAGAAATCCAGGTAAACATAGATCAGCAGAGACTTTCTTACCTCAACATCCCAATTGAAGCAGTTACAAATATCCTTAGTTCAGAGAACATAAACCTTTCTGGGGGTAGACTAGAGGAAGGCACTCAGCAGTATTTAGTAAGAACGCTTAATGAATTCCAGAATATTGAGCAGATTCGAAATGTGATCGTTTCTACTACGAACAACAACACCATTTACTTAAAAGATGTCGCGGATGTAACCCAGGCGTATAAAGAGCGAGAAGCAATCACTCGACTAAATGGTATGGAAGCCGTAGAGGTAGCCGTTTATAAAGAAGGTGACGGTAACACGGTGGCTGTTGCGGAGTTAGTAGATCAAAGAATGGGGCGCATCCAGGAAATGCTTCCTGAAGGCATGAGATTGGAAAAAGTATATGATCAATCCATCTTTATTGCGTCTGCTGTAAATGAAGTAAGAAATGCCGGTATAATCGGGGGTATCCTTGCCGTATTGGTTCTCTTTTTCTTTTTAAGGGATTTCTGGAGTACGGTAATTATTTCTATATCCATACCTGTTTCTATTATCGCCACATTTAACCTGATGTATGGAAATAATATCACGCTAAACATCATGAGTTTGGGTGGGATTGCATTAGGTATTGGTATGCTGGTGGATAACTCCATTGTAGTACTTGAAAACATCGCTAGGCATCGCAGCATGGGTAAGAGTGTACTTAAAGCTGCCCAGGATGGTGCCGGAGAAGTTGGCACCGCCGTAATTGCCTCTACCCTCACCACTGTAGCTGTATTCTTTCCGCTGGTTTTCGTGGATGGAATTGCAGGACAATTATTCCGTGATCAGGCATTAACCGTGACCTTCTCACTACTAGCCTCTTTAGTAGTAGCTGTGACTTTAATTCCAATGATGTCCTCGCTCAGTTCTCAAAAGAAAGAACACGCGCCTCTTACTTTAAAAGAACCTAGAACCGGTTTTGGAAGAGCCATGCGAGCTTTGAGATTATTCCTCTTTTATACCATTCCTGCATTTATCACAAAGATCTTCCGGTATATCATTGCAGGCATTGCGTGGATATTTTCTAAAATCTTTGCCATCCCACTTTTCCTATTCGACAAAGCGTATTCTGGAATAGAAAAAGCCTACAATGCTCTATTATTAGGAGCAATGAAAGCCAGATTCCTGGTTCTTCTTATTGCCTTTGGTTCTTTTGCAGGTGCTATTGCCCTCGTTCCTAAAATTGGAATTGAACTAATTCCGCAGATGTCACAAGGTGAGTTCTCCGTTGAATTCAAGCTTCCTCCTGGAACTCCTATTGAGGAAACAGACGATGCGTTACGCGCTGTACAGGACGCTACCAGAAACCGCTCTGGCGTTCGTTCTACGTTTGCTGTGGCCGGAACTGGAAACAGAATTGACGCTAACCCTGATGAAGGCGGGGAAAATTGGGGAGAACTAAATGTTATGTTGGCTTCGGGAGCCTCTGCTTCTGATGAAGAACGTACGATGACCTCGATGAGACAATCTTTAGCTCAGGTTCCGGGATTACAATATAAATTCGCTAGACCATCTCTCTTCACATTCTCAACCCCGGTTGAGGTTGAGGTAAGTGGTTTCGACCTGGAAAACCTTAAGAAGGTAAGTGATGAAATCACACGCAAAATGGAAGAAAATGGCCGCTTTGCCGATGTGAAAAACTCTATGGAAATCGGAAGTCCTGAAATTCAAATTCTCTTCGATCGTGACCGCGCTGCAGCACTTGGACTCCAGGTTCATGAGGTTGCTGACCGGGTAGTGAGCAATGTTCGTGGTGATGTAGCAACACGTTACTCGTGGAGAGATCGCAAGATTGACGTTCTGGTTAGAGCTCGCGAGGAAGACAGATCTTCTGCTGAAGAAATACAGCAGATTATTGTAAACCCTGGAAGTGAGCGTCCTATTCCTCTTAGCGCTATTGCTAACGTTCGAATCGCAAATGGACCTGGAGAGATACGTAGAGCTTCTCAACAACGCGTAGCTATCATTTCTGCAAACCTGAACTATGGAGATCTTGGTGAAGCAGCAGAAGAAGTACAAACGATTATCAATGAAACCGGTAAGCCTACAGGTATTTTTGCCAGAGTTGCCGGGCAAAACGAAGAGATGTCAGATTCTTTCCGCTCCCTTCTATTCGCTCTTTCACTGGCAATCTTCCTTGTTTACCTGGTAATGGCCTCTCAGTTTGAGTCTTTATTACACCCATTCATAATCCTGTTCACTATTCCACTAGCATTGGTAGGTGCAATACTTGCCCTGTTTGTAACGGGTACTACTATCAGTGTTGTGGTATTTATCGGATTGATACTACTGGCTGGTATTGTAGTGAACAATGCGATTGTATTGATTGACCTGATCAATCAACTTCGAGAGCGTGGCATGGAGAAATACGATGCCATTATTGAAGGTGCTAAATCAAGGCTTCGTCCGATTTTGATGACAACGCTTACCACCACACTTGGTCTTTTACCTTTAGCTATTGGATTTGGTGATGGTGCTGAATTAAGAGCTCCAATGGGTATCACAGTAATCGGTGGATTACTCGTCTCTACCCTGTTGACCCTGGTTGTGATTCCTGTGATGTATTCCATTATGGATCACAAAAAATACAATGTGGAACACGAAACAGTAGAGGCTGAATCATGAGCTTTACCGAGCTATCCATAAAACGCCCTGTTACCACCATGATGGTTTTTGTAAGCCTCGTGGTGGTTGGTATCATTGCAACCCGATTGGTGCCCCTGGAATACTTCCCGGACATTAGCTTCCCTGGAGCTTTTGTTCAGGTCCCCTACCCTAACGCTTCTCCTGAAGAGATCGAAGAGCAGGTTATTCGACCTATGGAAGAAGCTCTTGCCACGATAAGTGGGTTAGAGCGAATGAATTCCAATGCCGGAGAAAACAATGGAGGTATAGTAGTCCAATTCAAACAAGGAGCTGATATTAACCTTAAGGCCATCGAGATCAAAGAAAAGATCGAGAGTGTTCGTGGGCAGCTTCCTGATGATTTTGAATACTATAATATTTTCAAATTCCAGGACGGTGGTGGAAACACACTTCAGCTTCGTATCTCCAGTGAACGAGATTTATCAGATGCCTATGACCTGCTTAACAGGAACCTTGCCCAACGGATAGAAAGGATTGAAGGTGTTGGCCAGGTAACCTTATATGGTGTAGAGAAAAAAGAAATCCGAATCGAGTTAATGACCGATCGGATTCTTAGCTACAATGTGGATTTAAATGCTCTTACAGCTACTCTAAGACGAGCTAATTTCTCTTCTTCAGCTGGGAAAATCACCGATAACGGACTCCGCTATAATGTTCGCCCAATGGGAGAACTTAAGGGCGTTGATGATATTGAAGATCTCATTATCGGGGATAATAACCTGCGTGTAAAAGATATAGCCGAGGTTAAATACGTAGAACCTGTTAGAGATTATGCTCGACATCTGGATATGAAATATGCCATCGGTCTGGATATCGTTAAAGAATCTACAGCTAATACGGTAGCTGTTGTGGCTGCTGTACTGGAAGAGATTGAGGAGATTAATAAGCTTCCAGAAATGCAGGGTATAAATATCTATGAGATGAATAACCAGGCAGACGGAATCCTGCAATCTCTTCGTGAGCTCCTTAACTCTGGTATTCTGGGTGCGGGTCTTTCCGTTGTGATGCTCTTCTTCTTCCTTCGCCAGTTTGGTACAACTATGATTGTTGCTACAGCGGTACCATTCTCCTTAATCGTAACACTGGGCTTTTTCTTCTTCCTGGATATCTCACTTAACATTCTTTCTATGATGGGACTGATGTTAGCTGTAGGTATGCTGGTTGATAACGCGGTAGTGGTAACGGAGAATATTCACCGGCATCAGCGTAAAGGTAAAAATGCAGCCAAAGCTGCCATTTTTGGTGCACGAGAAGTTGGTATCGCGGTTACTGCAGGTACCTTAACTTCCGTAGTAGTTTTTCTTCCTAATATTGTAAATGAGAGCTTTGTTAAGCCTTATATGTACTACATTGGGATGCCTATTATCATCTCGCTTATTGCATCTCTCCTTATCTCATTAACAGTGATTCCTTTGCTTACTTCAAAGTTGAAGGCCCCTGAAGAGCAAAAGAAAACAATCATTGATAAATTCTCTGTAAAGTATGCAGCCTTCTTAGGATGGTTCGTTGACCGACGCTGGGTATCTTCGATAAGCATCTTACTACTTTTATTCAGTATCGCTATACCAGCCAGCTTTATGAACACGGACATGTTCCCCAGAGTTGAGCAAAGAGAACTTGGACTGCGCTATAATTTAAATAGCTCTTATACCCTCGAACGAGTTAAAGAAGCCGTTGATAAAGTAGAAAAGTACCTGTACGACAATCAGGAAAAATTCGAAATAGAATCAGTATACACCTACTACCAACCTGATTTTGCCAACTCAACCATTATCCTTACCGGTGAAGATGTAGCTGAGAAGTCTGTAGAGCTTATCAAAAAAGAAATCGAAGAAAATCTTCCTATAGTTCCGATTGGTGAGCCAGCTTTCGAATTCAGAAGCAGAAACAACACCGAAGCAGTTCGGGTATTTGTTCAGGGCGAATCAATGGACGTCCTTAAAGAACTGGCTGAACAGGTAGAATGGAGACTAAATCAAATTGAAGGCCTTACAGATGTAAAATCAGAAGCTGAAATCGGAAGAGAAGAAGTTCGATTAAGCATAGACCACGAAAGAGCCCGAAACTTTGGACTCACCTCTACCCAGGTGGCTCAAATGATTTCCAGTTCAGTACGTGGTCAAACACTGCGAAGAATTCGTGGACCGCAGTCAGAAATCGATGTTGTATTAGCACTTCAAAATTCAGACCGCCAATCTATTGATGATTTGATGGAACTTCCTATTGCCATTGGACCAGATCAAACCATCAAACTAGCATCACTAGCTGACTATGAGCAGACTCAGGGACCCGGACGTATTTTCCGTGAAAACAGAAAAACCTCGTTGGGTATTAATGTAAACCTGGATGGCTTACCTATGGATGAAGCCAGAACACAGATTGCTCAGGTAATGGATCAAATCGTTTATCCAGCGGGTTATAGATGGAGCTATGGCCGCAGCTTCGATAACGATTCTGAAGCTATGAACGTAATGTTGTTCAACATGATGATCGCTCTATTCCTGATTTATCTGGTAATGGCTGCATTATTTGAATCCCTCATTTACCCTGCGGGAATTCTATCCTGTATTCTCTATGGTGTGGTTGGGATTTTCTGGTTCTTCTTTATCACCGGAACTACCTTCGACTTCATGTCCCTAATTGGAATCCTCGTTCTTATGGGCATTGTAGTGAATAATGGAATCGTTCTTATCGATCACATACTGCATCTTCGCAGCGAAGGACTTAGCCGAAGAGAAGCAGTAATTCAGGGTGGTAAAGATCGGATGCGTCCTATCCTGATGACCGCTGGTACAACAGTACTCGGACTAATTCCTCTTGCAATAGGAAATACTCAAATTGGTGGTGATGGGCCTCCTTATTTCCCTATGGCGAGAGCAATCATTGGAGGGTTAACCTTCTCTACTGTAGTAACCCTGATCGTTCTTCCTTCACTATATATCATTCTGGATGATGTGAAGTTATGGGCCGGAAGAATAGGCCTAATGTCTAAGATCAAATCTTAAAAAATTAAACCCCTCAAGTTTTGAGGGGTTTTTTTATGTTTGTCGCCTATGGCAGACAAATATACTTTCCACCAGGAAGACTTCGTCATTCGAGCAAACGAGATCGACGCTTCAGGTAAAGCAACCCTTTCAGCAATATGCAATTTCTTCCAGGAGGTAGCTGGAAATAATGCTCGTGATCTAAAATTCGATATCACCGATCTACATAGAGCTCAATCTACCTGGGTGCTATATCGGATGGATATCAAAATTGATGAATATCCGGACTGGAGAGATAAGATTACCGTTGAAACCTGGCCTTCATCCGGTGATTCTTTCCGGGCTTTGCGAAATTATCGAATCGTTAATGAGAACGGAAAGCAACTGGGGTGTTGCCTAAGCTATTGGCTGATGATTGACCTGGTCAATAGAAAGCCTATGAGACTCCCTCAAAGTGTATTAGACACTAAGTTTCAGGATAGAGACCATACTATGGCACTCAAGTCGAATCGCTTCAAATCTCTTGCAAAGGAACAAAGCATTGATGAGTTCAAAGTAAGGCGTTCAGACCTGGACATGAATAATCATGTAAATAACGTGAATTATACCACCTGGATGCTGGAATGTATTCCTGAAGATGAGCTCACCAATATCACCGGTTTCGATATCATTTTCATGAACGAGGGGGTTTCAGGAGACACCATACAAGTTTTCACTTCTCTGGAAAATGAGCTCCCAAAGATGATCGAACTCAAAAAGAATAATGCACAGACTTTAGCTATCTCTGAGATTGAGTATAAGAACGATTAATCCCATTCAGGAGCAAAACCTGGATTGACAACCCGAAAAGATTTATCCAGGTCGTCGATCGCATAAAAATCTTCATCCTCTAGCACAAAGTCATAAATATCCAGGTTTGATTCCAGGTGCTCCTTCGAGGAAGCTTTAGGGATTGCTACCACTTGTTCCTGCTCTACCAGCCATCGTAAAGCAATCTGAGCCGAAGATTTACCGTATTTCTCACCAAGTTCAACCAATAAAGGGTTATCAAGCACCCTCCCCTGCCCTAATGGGCTATAAGCAGTAACCAGAATATCTTTCTGAGCCGCGTAGTCGAGTAAATCAAACTGACCGAGTAAGGGATGATATTCTACCTGGTTACAGAATACCGAAGTAGCTAATTCCTCAGTTATTTCTTTCAAAAGCTTCATAGGAAAATTACTAACCCCGATATGCAATGCCTTTCCCTGTTCTTTTAATACTAACATGGCTTCTACTGTTTTTTCCAAATCATAGTCTGAATTTGGCCAATGAATCAGTAGCAAGTCTACATAATCGAGATCTAAGTCCAGTAAAGACTGCTCAGCTGATTTGAATAACTTTTCCGGTTCGAGGTAACTCCGGTCTATTTTTGTGGTTATAAACAGTTCATTTCTGTCTATATGAGATTGCCGGACAGCACTTCCCACTTCCTGCTCATTTTTATAGACCTGGGCCGTATCAATATGCCGATAGCCCATACTGAGGCCCATTTTAACTACTTGTTCTGCTTGTTTTCCTACGAGTCCAAATGTGCCTAACCCAATTTCAGGCACGTCTACCCCTTGAACGGTTTTAAACTGCATAGTTTTCTGTGTCTACCTCTTTTCCTTTTTTAGCTATTACTTTACGAGTGTCATTTTGCGAGTCATAACTTTTGTACCTACCTCTAATTGATAGATATACATCCCACTTGGTAACCCGGTAGCATCCCATTCAAATTCATGATCCCCTTCAGACAAGGTACCCTCTGAAAGAACTGCTACTGGCTGACCAACCACGTTAAAAATAGAAAGTTTAACCGGCATCGATTCAGGCAATGTGAAAGAGATAATCGTTTTTGGATTAAACGGGTTAGGATAATTTTGATGAAGAGAAATGTCCTCAGGAATAAAACTTTCAGTTTCTTCTACTCCTGGAGGTAACAGAACTAACCTGAACCTCACTTCATATTCTTCTTCCTTCAGTTCGTCGGAAATGAGTCTTTCTCCTTCTAATTCTTCCTCTCTTTCATTTGAAAGTTGTTCAAAATCAAATGACCATGATGGACCTAACATAAATTCCTTTTCGGTTTGATCGTCGACCATTTTAACTGTCCAGTCTGAAGGGATTCCTTCCCATTCCTTGATAGAAAAACTGAATATTCCCGATTCAGAACTTTCAAATCGAATTGGCAGTACTAACTTTTGGTCTTCCTGAAAAGTGTTTATTCCTACCATCCTGTTCCAGATTCCACTTCTTCCCAGGCCTAGAAATAGAGCGTCAGACTCCCTTATTGATAATTCTGGCTCAAACTCGGGACTCATAATATCGGTGATAGTACTTTCATCGCTGTTAAACCTGAGCTGTACACTGCTGGAAGTAGTCTCAGAAGAAAGCTCCAGCCTTAACAAGGAAACTTCTTCTTCAAAAATCTCTATCTCCTCTTCAAGGGCTAGTGAATCCAATAGCTCAACCTCAAAAACGGATGCAGGAAGAATAGAATCTGCTTTTACCCAAAAAATAGTATTCGGAGGAATGATATCATTTTCTTCTAATGCAACTGAGTTAGCCCATCCTGCTTTTTCCTCCCAGGTATAGATATATGGGTATAAGAAGTTTGACTGAAATACTTTCTCTGCCCCAATAAAAATATCTTTAACACGAATGTCCTGACTCGAAGAGTTTCTTAGAAGATTAAAACCCTCATTGTTGTCTATGATTCCATTTTCATTTACATCTGTTCCCGAAATACTGAATGATAATGAGGTTTCTAAGTTCTGAGATTCAATTACAGGAATAGCAAGACTATCGGCTTCCTCATCTTCAATCTCCATTAACTCATCTTCTGATAAAAACTTAAACAACTGGCTCACTTCGGAATCAAACTCAGTTAAACCTGAAAGTGCTTCATATGATGATCTGGACTCATTCCACGTGAATACTTCATTGAGATCCCAATCAGAAGATAATTCAGATGCACCCATGACGTACCAACCTGGTTCACGTAGCTCCTCTTCTGATTTTCTGGAAGCACTTAACTCAACAGCACTTTCTACCCTGCTCATCTCAGAAGTTTGAATTTGATTTGAACTAATATTCTCAATGTCAGTCCGACTCGCCTCCCTTTCTAACAACCGATATCCCGAACTAGCTGCTCGGCTGTTATAATTAGTTCTTAGCTCCACAGAACCTGAATTCCTTCTCAACCATCGCTTTGCTAAATGTTTACCAGCAGAAGCCTCAGGATGCTGAACTTTAACTGATTGAAAAGCAGGTAAAAAAGTACCATATGGAAATTCATACAACTCTCCCCTGTTCTGAATCTTCCACCCGGAAAGATCGACGTCTATACTTTCGTTATTTCTAATTTCTATGAAATCTAATTCCGGATTTCCTGAATAGAGTACCTGGTTTATATCTACTTCAGGTACTTCATTATCATTGATAAATGCAGCGTGGGTTACAAAATCACCCAGTTCTCCCTGTGAAAGGTTTTGCAGTTCAAAAAAAGCATTCTCTGTGCTTTCATAAGTCCCATCATCAGTAGTAGGAATTTCTATAGCATATACAGCATCTCCAATAAGTCCCGTAAAGTTGAAGGTGTGCTTCTGGAATTTCTCGGTATCGTTAGTATCTGCTGAGCTATAAATAGGATTAAATACCGCATCTACAGTCAACCTGGACCCGTCATGCTCATATATAGCTACATTTAGTAGAATTGATTCGCTCTCTTTTGTCGTCGAAATACTCTCATCAAACAGGACTACTGGTGGAGGTAAAATCCTAAAGGCAGTCACCATTGATCTATAACTTGTTTTATCTCTGCCCTTCCATTTTGCTGGATCAGAAACAAAGGAAGCAAGCATTTTAGGGGTTCCACTTGCTCCATTCCTTAAATAGTATTGATAGTTATCAAGATTCCCTAGATGGAGCAGCGTATGGCTATCTTCTGAAATACTTGCCGGAATAGCTGAACCTAGTTCATTCCTTGGGTTCCAAATCTGCGCACTTCCCCAACCGATGCCATAAATTATTCGTGTAGTGCCATTATCCTTTTGAAAGGCAAAAATTCGATCTCCCTCTCCTGTAAACGCTATATCACCTACAACATCTACCCGGTGATCCTCAATGCTGTTAACGTGTATATTTGTACCAGCTTCTATAATGGAGGTTATTTTCACTTCTATTTCATCACCATTAGAAACAGAAAGAGCCTCAGAATCCCATGCACCATTCGAAAACCATAAAGAAGTCCCCTCTTCTAAATCAACCAAAGGGATAAAATCGAATGAATTGTCGGTTGAGTTAACTGATACAATTACAATATCGGCTGGTAACAATACCGATTGTCCGTAGAGACTGTCACTCAAACAAAGAAACGACAGTGCAAAAACGATATGGAGAATTGTATGCTTTATCCTTTTTAGTAGCTCTTGAACCATAGGCACTTAGCATTTGAGCGACGCTCTAATTAACCACTTTAATTACACAATGGCACATTAAACTTTCGTTTTTTCTCGAAATTTAATCTTCCAGACTCGGTTCGTGTAATTTTCCCTCTGTTGAGGCAACCGTCAATGCTACCGCAGCATCTCCAGTGATATTTACGGTAGTTCTACACATATCCAAAATCCGGTCCACACCAAGGATTAATGCTATCCCTGCAGTTGGAACCTGTATCGCTTCCAGTACAACCACAAGCATTACAATTCCAGCTCCTGGTACTCCTGCGGCTCCTACCGAAGCTGCAGTAGCAGTAAGTACAATCATTAATTGCTGTCCTATAGTTAGATCCATACCTAGGGCCTGGGCGATAAAAACAGCTGCTACTGCCTGGTAAAGGCTGGTTCCATCCATATTTATAGTAGCACCTACTGGCAATACAAAACTTGACACTTCTTCATCTACTCCAAGATGCTTTTCTACACGCTCCATGGTAACAGGAAGCGTTGCTGAACTGGAGCTTGTGCTAAATCCTAACAGCATGGCAGGTCTAATAGCTCTAAAGAAACCTGAAAGCTTCATGTGTTTGCTGAAAATTTTGAACATGCTTGAATACACTAGCAGTACATGAATAATCAAAGCTATCAGCACTGTTAAACAGTACCAGCCCAGCGCGCCGAGTAACTCAAGAGCCTTGGAGAGGTCGTCTCCAGCCAAATCCACAATTAATGAAGCCATAAGTGCAAAAACTCCATAAGGAGCGGTTTTCATAATCAGATCAACGATTTTGATGATCACATCATTGAGACTGTCAAAAAACATGATCAGAAAATTTCCTTTCTCTCCACCTATTTGGATGATACCAATACCCAAAAGTATGGCTACAAATACAACCTGAAGCATTAAGGCATTGTCGGACGCAGCAGCAAAAAAGTTGGCAGGCACCATATCAACGATAAAATCCAACGGACCTCTGTTTATGATTTCCTGTGCAGATTGACTCCTTTCTTCGATAGAGCTGCTATAAGTCTCTTGTAAACTCTGCTGGGTTTCCTGTGGTAAACTCGTACCTGGCTGAATTACATTAACGGCAACCAGACCAATAGTAACGGCACAAATGGTAGTCATTAAATAGATAACTACTGTTTTACCACCCATACGCGATAGTTTAGTAGTATCATTTAGGCTTGTAACACCAGCAATTAAAGAGGCCAATACCAACGGAACCGCAATCAACTTTAATAGGGTGATGAAAATAGTTCCGAAGGGTTTTATAAAGTCTGTTGTAAATGAGTTAAAACCCAGGACACTGGAGACTAGACCCCAAACGAGGCCAAGAACTAGTCCGATGATTATTTGCCAGTGTAATTGTTTATACCACATAGAATGTTGTTTTTATCTTAAACGTGTAACTATCTGCCTATTGTCCAATAATTAAAATCGCCAAAAGAGCTATTACAGAAGCACTTCCGGAAGCCAACCAGTTTACCATATTATTATCAACATAGGAAACTCGCTTCGCAAAAATCTTTTTTGGCCATGATTTCAGCTCAACCCCTTGAATAGTAGCTCCAATCCAGGAATCGATGAGACTTCCTACCAGACCTGCCATCATTACTACTGAAGCTATCACAAATGTTACTTCGCCATCAATCAACCAAAAAATAACCGCTATAAATAATGCTCCTAATAACGATGCTATAGTTCCAAGTACACTAATCGCACCGTCAGTACCTGGATTTACCTTTTCAAAATTATTAACCAACCAGGTTTTGCCTTTGGTGTAATGCGTGCCAATTTCCGAAGCCCAGGTATCTGAGGTAGCGGAAGCCATTCCAGCTACTCCTGCCACTAGAAATACCTTTTCTTTGGTTAAAAACCAGATAATGATCCAAAGAGCAAACCAAAACCCATTAGACCAAACCTGTATCCCATCTCTCCGAAATTTCTTATCTAGTAATGATTCTTCACTGATCATATCTTTCGAAATCAACGAGCTGGATATAAAAAAGGCTAAGGCTATCACTGCTCCTGTTAATCCGGCCAGACCAAAAGCGATAATCCCAAAGAGTATTGCAGAAAATACCCCATCTAAAGTGAGCCAGTTCACAAAAAAGGCCAGGTAAGCGCTGAGTACGGACAGCGCTAATGCTATTGTTATTCGCAGGTGATCCTGGGCATCAGCTACCAAGAGGAATAGAAAGATGAGAGAAAAAAGAAAAAAGATATTTATGAGCCTGTCGAGCACAAGTTATGAGGCTGCTTCATTTTCACTATCAGGGCTTTCGGCTCGATCATGCTTCATAATGGCGAAAATAACAATGACATATCCAGCCATAATTACTATTGGAGAAACATATAATGAGATAACTCCATGAATTTCATTTTCAATATACATTGCTGAAAAGCCACTCACTATCAACAGTATAGCGATACCGATCAACTTGTAATTGAATCCTGAGAAGAACATTGGTTGGTCATCGGTTTTGCGTGTGTTTCCTTTGGACATGCTAAATTTTTAAAATCATTAACGTTTTCAAGGCTTGATACGAACTGATAAGTTATTTAATTATCAGAAACTCCAAAAGTTCGAGTACTTATAATATATGCTAAAAATTGTGCTGGCTTCTCAAAGCCCAAGAAGAAAGAAGCTATTGAACCAATTAGGGTTAATTTTTGAGATTCTTCCAAGTCAGAAAGAAGAAATAATTACTTCTAACGACCCCAAGAAAATTGTAGAAGAGTTGTCTCTACAAAAAGCTATTGATGCATCTAAGAATATAGAACAAGCGCTAGTTATTGGAGCTGATACAATTGTTGTATTTAATGATAAGGTTCTTGGGAAGCCAAAATCGGAAGCAGAAGCAATGGAAATGCTCTCATTACTTAGTAATCAAACTCACTCGGTATATACCGGAGTTAGCTTTGTAATTACGGATGAGCAATGTAATCCAATAAAGACCTTTTCTTTTTTTGAAGAAACCAAAGTCAAATTTAGTACGTTGAGCTTGGAGGAAATCACTGCATATGTTGCTACGGGAAGCCCTATGGATAAAGCAGGCGCTTATGGTATCCAGGATGACTGGGGTTCAGTATTTGTAGAGCATATTGATGGTGATTATTATAATGTAGTCGGCTTCCCTTTAAACCGCTTCTACAGAGAGGTAAAAAGGTTTGTACCTAATATTTTAGACACTATGATATTTCCTCAAGTATAATGATGGCAAAAATTTCAGCTTTACTTATTTCTGGATTTCTTCTTTTGATTCCTGTTTCAGGTATTGCGCAGGTTAACTCAGAATTCCAGATAGCCAATAGATTGTTTCAGCAGCAGCGCTATGAGGAAGCCCTACCTTTCTTTCAACGCATTAATCGACAAGAACCTGAAATGTTTTTGTTCTTTGATCGATTGATCGATTGCCATATACAATTAAAACAGTATGATATTGCGATAGAGTTGGCTAATGAAAACATCGAAAAGCGAATCAATGCCCCTCAAGTAAATATTGTCTTAGGAGAGTTGTACTATCTGAAGGAGGATACTACCAGAGCCTTTCAGATCTGGGAAAGAAATTTAGAAATCTACTCAACACAGCTCCAATTGTACCTAAATACCGCTAATGCGATGATAGATCGAAGAGCTTATTTAAAGGCGATCGATGTATATAGAAAGGGACGACAGGTATTCAATAATGATCAGTTATTTGTAGCAGACATTCCCAATGCCTACATGCAGGCTGGGAAATATGAAGAGGCCATCGCTGAATGGTTGATCCTTGTTAAGAAAAACCCTCAGCAGAGTTCAGGAATTCAACGAATGCTGATGCGATATAATGATCCTCTTTTATATGACATTGCTGTACTTGAGCTAGAAGATCAACTCGCAGAATTATCCTCAGACCATGCTTCATATAGACCTTTTTATGAGCTTCAAATCTGGCTTTTATTAGAGAACCAATTATTCAGAAGAGCTTTTGCCACAGCTAAGGAATATGAGGAAAGAACCTCCAACTATAATTATAGCTTGTTTAATGTGGGTAAAACACTCACAGAAAATAATGAGTTTGAAATGGCACTCCAGGCATTCGATTACTATTCAGAGTCTTCATTTGGAGAAATAAAGTGGAGAGCCAATGAAGAGAAAGCCAATACCTATACCCTTTGGGCCAAGTATCTGGACGACTATAGTCTCGATTTTTTTAACCAAAAAGACTCATTATTTAATACGGCTATGGCCATTCTTGATGGAATCACAGAGGAGACAAGAAATTATAGTCGAATTAAACAAGTATATCTGAAGCAAGCAGAAATAGCCCTGGACTTTGTATTCGATAAAGAACTTGCCACAATAGCTATCGATCGACTCAAGAATTTACAAGGGTCTGAAGACTCCCCAGAATCCAACTACCTGGACGGCAGATTATACCTGGCAGATAAAGAATTCACTTCTGCGCGGATTTCATTTACCCGATCAAATAAACAAACAGAAGTCGGAGATCTAGCTGAGAAAACGCGCTATTTCCTCGCCTTAACTGATTTCTATGCCGGAGATTTTGAGTTTGCTCAAATCCAGCTGAAATCATTAGGTAGGCAGAATACTTCGTTCTATGCAAATGATGCCCTTGAATTAAGGCTCTGGTTACAGAAAGGTATTAAAGCAGATACTACTGGTGAGGCATTACAAGAGTTTGCTACTGCTCATTTCAACCTTAACACTGGGAAAAGACAAGAAGCTACAAACCAATTACTGGCTATTGTCCAGGATGATGTACCCGGAGTATTTGTTGATGATGCTTATTTGATGCTATCTGATTTACCTGAAATGAAAACAGATAGTTATATCGCTAGCTTGAGCACCTATGTACAAGAATCTCCTTATCTATCTCAACGGGAAGAGTTTTTATGGGAAATAGCCAAACTTGCCGATGAACTGTATTCGTCACTAGAAGAAGCTGATAAAGAGCTTGATACAGAAGAAAAAGTCTTCACAAATATTGAAGAGTCGATTAATATTACTTTGGAAAAAGTTATAGAAGCATATGAAGTTATCATCTTAGAATATCCTCAGGGCTTTTATGCTCCTTATGCTAGAAAGAGACTATCCGAACTCCCGAAACCCAATTCATAATCATGAAGAGTATTGTTTCCGCCCTCCTTTTAATCATTCTGTTTACGAGTAGTGCTATTGCTCAGCAACAAGTGCTCATCCCGATGGATGCTACACAAACCAATCATTTAAAGGCATATGGTGTGATCTTCAACCATATTAAAGATGGTTATCCTGCTAAATGGTTACTGAACTATCGAGGTGGTTCTTTTATGGCAGTTGTTGACAATGATATTGTAAGAAAAGCCCGGCTTCGAAATGTTTACCTGGAAACTGTTTCCAATTCCCAGGCTGCATCAATTATTGCTACCGTTGAGTCCCCTGGTTCTAATACTTCGGTTGTGAATCTGGAGAAAACACCTCGAATTGCGGTTTATACCCCAGATCAAAAATTACCGTGGGATGACGCCGTTACTCTCGCTCTTACTTATGCTGAAGTAGAATATGATAAGCTCTGGGATATTGAAGTGCTGGAAGGCCAGCTTCAACAATATGATTGGCTACATCTGCATCATGAAGATTTTACGGGGCAGTACGGAAAGTTTTGGGCTAGTTATCGAAATGCACCCTGGTATATTAATCAGGTTCGACAAATGGAAGCTATGGCAAATGAACTCGGATTCTCAAAAGTGAGTGATCAAAAGAAGCAGGTTGCGGAAGAGATAAAAAAATACGTTGGAAACGGAGGTTTTCTTTTTGCGATGTGTTCTGGTACCGACACCTTTGATATAGCTCTTGCATCTTTAGCAGTAGACATAGCCCCTGAGCAGTTTGATGGAGATGCTATTGACCCACACGCTCATCAGCACCTTGATTATACAAACACTTTTGCATTCGAGAACTTCAATATCGTTACTAACCCATATGAATATGAGCATGCTGATATTGATGTGCCTGTAGCTATAGCCCAGGTAGATCGAAGCCTGGATTACTTCACACTTTTTGAATTCTCTGCTAAATGGGATCCCGTTCCAACGATGCTTAATCAAAATCATGTAAGTAGTATCCCTGGTTTTTATGGTCAAACAACCGCATTTAGAACAGATAAAGTCAAATCTTCAGTAGTAATTCTTGGAGAAGCGCCAGGAAGAGATCAGGTAAAATACCTCCATGGCAATTATGGAAATGGCACCTTTACCTTTTATGGTGGTCACGATCCGGAAGATTACACACATCGTGTAAACGACCCTCCTACTGATCTCGCCCTTCATCCGAATAGCCCAGGCTACCGGCTAATACTGAACAACATTCTGTTCCCTGCCGCTAAAAAGAAGAAAAAGAAAACCTAGCAGGATTAAAGATTCAAAATTAAAAACGAAAGATGGTACCTTGAGCTATCTTTCGTTTTTAATCTTTCATTTTGAATTTTATATGCAGCCAAGTCGGAACTTTGAAGATCTAGTTGAACTTGTAGCCATTCTAAGAAAAGAGTGCCCCTGGGATAGAAAACAAACTCATTATTCCATTAAAGACAATCTCATAGAAGAGGCCTATGAAGCTATTGAGGCTCTGGATCAAAACGATTTTGATGAGTTTAAAAAGGAACTTGGAGACCTGTTGTTGCATGTAGTATTCCATTCTAATATTGCAAGCGAAACGGATACTTTTGAAATTGGCGAAGTGATTTACACTCTTATGGATAAATTAATTCGCCGACATCCGCATGTATTTGGTGAAGAGGTAGTAAATGGAGAGGACCAGGTAGCCGAGAACTGGGAAAATATCAAGCTTAAGGAAGGCAAGAAATCTACATTAGACGGACTGCCATCTCATTTACCTGCTTTAATTAGAGCGCAACGGATGCAGGAAAAAGCAGCTAACGTAGGTTTTGACTGGCCTGAATGGCAGCAAGCCTGGGAGAAGCTGGATGAAGAATTGGGCGAATTTAAAGAAACACTCGGAAAGGGAGATCAAGAAGCTTCAGCGCAAGAATTCGGCGATGTGCTTTTTTCTCTAGTCAATGTTGCTCGCTTTTTTGAACTGACTGCTGAGGACAGCCTTAGAAAAACGAATAGAAAATTTGAATTACGTTTTCGATTTATAGAAGATAAACTGAAGGCTCAAGGTAAAAGCCTAAAAGAAACTACTCTGCAAGAGATGGATGAGCTTTGGGAGCTTTCCAAACAAGAAGCTAACTAGTTCAACGAGTATACTTATCTAACACACTTCGCTTTTTAGATTTGAGCAGATAAATCCCAATAGCGACAGTCATTGCTGTACCCGTTGCAACTAATACCCAGAAACCTGCGAATCTAAAAAATCGGCTGAATGTTTCACTCCAAAAAGCAGCATACAATCCGATGATAGACCAGTTCATAAACTCATAATGTAGTTCTAGCCAACTATTCTTAGGCTTTTTTAAATAGGCCGGAACTAAACCTCCAAGTAGAGAAGCCAGACTTATAACTGCTGCATAATGAAATGGCCCAAAGTGACCAAATAACTTATATATCATCAATGCCGTTACATTTAATGTGAGCATACTTACGGCATAGAAATACCCTAGTCGAATGTGAAGTGGTGTTCCTTTCTTCAGAAACAATACAACTGCACCGAAAGCCATTGCTGCAATTGCAGATACCAAATGTATAGTCCCTAAGGTTCCTAGCTGATACATAAGTTACTACTCCGGATTTTCTTCAAATTGCTTAAAAAATTACGAGCACAAAAAAGTGTTGTTTCGATATTAAATAGCGTAATTACATTTAAAAAATTCCATCTCTTTCATTACCTTTAGTTCCTTTGATTTTTTTCAAATAGGGATGAAATTTTTGCCTAATCACATTTGTTGGTAGCAAAAGAATAAACGGCAAAACAGGTCACTGATCAAACACAAAAAAGGAATAAACATGTCGACAAACCTACACACAGGCTTTGATGAAAACGAATTCCCCTTTATTAATAAAGGACTTGAGGGAATCGTAGCTTTCTCTACCACTAAAAGTTTCATAGATGGAGCTAAAGGGGAGCTTATCTATTCAGGCTATAACATTGATACGTTAGCTGAAGAAGCCACTTTTGAAGAGGTTTGTTTTTTACTTTGGAATGATCGACTTCCTAATTCAGAAGAATTAGAATCTTTAAAAAATGACCTGATTAAAGAACGTGCTATTCCTGAGGTAGTTCTCAACTATCTTACTACTACCGATAAAAGCGCAGAACCTATGGCTGTTTTACAGTCTGCGGTATCAATGCTAGCCGATTACGATCCCACTAAAGGTAAATTTGATCCAGACTTATTTATGAGTCAGGCTATCGCGTTAACAGCAAAAATTCCTACCATCATCGCTGCTTACGATCGATACAGACACGGAAAGGAAATTATTCAGCCGTTGTCTGAAGGCAGTACCGCATTCAACTTTTTATATATGCTTAACGGTGTTGAGCCAGGAACTCAAGCCGAGAAAACCATGGATCTTTGCCTGATTCTTCATGCTGAGCATGGTATGAATGCCTCTACCTTCACCGCTCGTACAGTGTGTGCTACCATGTCGGATATGTATTCCTCAATTACGGCTGCAATTGGAGCACTAAAAGGACCGCTACATGGTGGAGCCAATACTGCTGTAATGAATACCTTAATGGAATTAGGCAAGCAAGGTGAAGACGCTGATGCAATTGCTTTTACTAAAGATAAGTTGACCAAAAAAGAGAAGATCATGGGATTTGGTCATAGAGTTTATAAGACTTTTGACCCAAGAGGGCGACATCTGCAAAAGATGGCTAAGTCGCTATCTGAAGAAACAGGACATGAGGAGCTATATCGATGGTCAATGGATATGCTCAATACCATGAAGTCAGAAAAGAATATTGATCCAAATGTGGATTTCTTTTCCGCGACCGTATACTACTCTATTGGAATTCAGCCAGACTTATATACTTGTATCTTTACTATGAGCCGTGTCTCAGGTTGGACAGGTCATTTTATGGAGCAAGCGGCTAATAACCGTCTCATAAGACCTAGAGCCTTATACGTTGCCGAAAAGAACTTAGACTGGACTCCAATCGAAGAAAGATAGTAATACAGTATACTTATTTGTATTCTGGTTGAAATTGGTTACTCTCCCAGGTCTTCATTTCTGAGGGTATAAATCTAAGACTGAAAGTAGTTCCTTGTTTTGAGCACCAGGAAATTTTTCCGTTTAACTGGCTTGCTAAACTGGTTATTAATGCGATCCCTAACGAGTTGGATGTAACTTCTTCAAAGTTATCAGGCAAACCCACTCCGTTATCTTTTACACTAAAAATTGTTTCCTTGCCTTCATTAGTAATGGATATAGTTATAGTGCCACTCATGGTTCCAGGAAAAGCATATTTAAAGGCGTTTGTAACCAGCTCGTTAGCAATGATCCCAAAAGGAACCGCTTGATTTACATTTAACGTCAGCTCATCCCCCACCAGCTCTAGATCGATTCTCTTTCCAGACCTAGAAAATGTATTCTTGATATCTCCCAATAAGTCTTTGAGGTATGACTTGATTTCTATACTAGTGAATAATTCACTTTGGTATAGCTTCTCATGAATCGTTGCTATTGATTTAATTCGCGCCTGAGATTCCTTCAAGAGTTGTACTACACTCTCGTCTTCAATAGAATAAGATTGAAGCGCAAAAAGACCAGAAACCACTGCTAAATTATTTTTCACTCTATGATGTATCTCTTTAATAAGCACTTCTTTTTCTGATAAGGAGTCTTCAAGTTGGCTTTGATATTCTAATAAACTTGTAATATCAGTAGCCGTGCCGGTGCAACCTATTATGGTGCCATTCTCATCATGAAGTGGATAAGCCTTAGCAGAAAGGGATATTACTTTTCCATTTTTCCTGACCATACGGAGATCAAAGTTATCAAACTCCGTTCCTTTTATTACTTCTGTATGAACACGCTCAGCCTCTTCAACCATATCTTGCGACACAAATGGAACAAAAGGTTTTCCAATCAGCTCCTCAGGCAGATAACCGAGTATTTTATGGCTGGCGTTGTTCAGAAAAGTAAATCTGCCTTCAAGATCTATTCTCCATATCAAATCATGAGAAGCTTCGATCAAGCTTCTGTATTTTCGCTCACTTTCAACAAGTGCCGCTTTTGTATTGGTCTGCTCCGTAATATCCTCAAGGAGTACCAAAATCTTGGATACTTCTCCGTCCTTCCCGAAAATAGGAGTTAAATAATTCTTTAAGGTAATCTGTTCACCAGATTTAGTAACCCTTTCGATTTCTTCGATTTTCGGGGTATTTCGCTTTAGTTTTTCCTTAACCTTTGATATATGCTCTTCCTGTACAAAAGGAATAAATTTTCCGAATACTTCTTCCCCTTTCCAACCAAAAACTTCCTCGGCTTTTGAATTCCATACATCTTCGACAATTCCTTCTGGAGTTATGGTCATTATGGCAATTGGTGCAGAATCAATTAGAGTTGATAATACACTATTGGTACTAAGAAGCTTATTCTGAAACTCAGTTTTCTCTGTGATATCATTTATCAAAACAAGTCTCCCTCTTGATCCATTAAAAACTATTCGTCTCCAATGAATTTCAACATTCAAAAGCTCCCCATTCTTCTTTTTATGTCTACCTGTAGTACTGGTAATAACGCCGTCTAGTCCATGACCCTTTTCTTTTTCTACAACTGATAAATAGTCATTGATATCTTCTTCTGGTCTAATATCCAGAGAAGTCATTGATAAGAGTTCGTCTATCGAATGCCCATAGAGTTTCTCTGCAGCTTTGTTGGCAGCAATTATTCTATTAGAAGCGTCATCGGAAAGTAAAAGGAGTGGATTCGGGTTATTCTCAAATAGGTACTGATACCTTTGCTTCGCCTTTACTATATCAATTTCTCTTTCCTTTTGATCTGAAATGTCCTGAAAGGAGCCCATTATTTTAATCACCTTATCCTTTTCAAAGATAGGCGTGCCAGTACCTCTGCACCATTTTCTCTCTCCCTTACTGTCAATAACCTCCACTTCTATATCAAATGGAATACCTTGCTCCGCCTTCTTCAATGAATCCTGGAGTAATTCCCAGGACTCTTTTGTATGGAATTTCTCATCTGAGTCATAGCTTGGATCTAATTCTTCTTTTGAAATCCCATAAATATCAAAAATACCTTTTGTCCATACCTCCTTTCCTGACTCAAGGTCTCTCTCCCATGCCCCTATTTTAGCCTGACTACTTACTTCTTCAAATAGTGAGTTCATTCTTATCTCATGAGTCACATCCTGGAACATGGAAATAACAAATTCTTCACCGCCGCTTTTAGCAATATGAGAATGAACTATTAGCTCAACATAACTTCCATCTTTTTTTATCTCGCGATATTGTGAACCTTCTGATCTACCAATACCAAAAAAATCGGCATATCTTTTTTGTTCCAGCTCGATATCTCCATCCGGAGTTACTATATCCAGGGAAGCCCCTTCTAATTCTTCTTTCTCATATCCTATAATTTCGCAATAACGATCATTTACCCTAACTATCTCTCGTTGTTTATTTGAAATACGAATCCCTATAAATGAATTAAACAGCGAATCAACAGTGAGCTTATTTATTCTTTCCTCTTCTTCCTTTTTTATTGCTTCTATCTCTTTTTCAATCGCTGGGACAAGTCTCTTAAGATTGTTTTTCAGTATATATCCCTTTACTCCGGAAAGTAGGGCATCTACAGCGTTTTCATCTGGATGTTTATCTGATATAAAAATGGTTGGAATATACTTTTCCTCGTCTTCCAGGTATTTGACTACATCAGTTACAGCCGATGCGAATAGCTCGTACTTACATATTGAAAGATGGAATTGATTAGTCTGGATCAATCTTTCCGCTTCCGAAAAAGAACCAACCTGAATAGAGCTATAAGTGAAAGCTCCACTGCTTATCTCTCTTTCGATTAACCCAGCATCCTGTATGTTATCCTCAATAATGAGAATGTTTAAAGTGTGCATCTTAAAACCTAAATTCTGATTAAGGATTAATGCACCCGACCTACAAAACAATAATGACGCAAATTTTGCGACGCTGGAAATCTAATGAATTACCAGCTATAAATTAGTCAACTCGACCAAAGTACAATTTTATTGGTCTTCTACTAACCATGTAGACTTTAAATATCCCTCTTTTATCCAGGTTTTACTACAAGATTGACAATCCTTCCGGGAACAAAAATTTCTTTTATTAGCTCACCTTCCGATAAATATCTCTCTATTTTTTCGTCACTCTTAGCGAGATCAAGTACATAATTTTTATCCTTTGCTTTATCTGCAGGAACAAAAATATCAGCACGCACTTTTCCATTTACCTGTACAGGATACATAATTTCATCTGCTTTTAAATAATCCTCATTGAACTCAGGCCAATCTGTATAAGCAATCGAATTATCTTCGCCTAATTTACTCCATATCTCTTCAGAAATATGTGGAGCGAAGGGGGAAAGAAGTTGAGTAAACTCTTTCGCTACCGAAATTGGTATGCTTTTCCATTGGTTGGCTTCATTTACAAATATCATCATTGCCGAGATAGCCGTGTTGAAGCGTAAGCCTTCTATGTCTTCAGTAACCTTTTTTATTGCTATATGAAGGGGCTTTAATTGATCCTTATTTGGCTCAACATCCTGGACTACCTCTTTCAGATCCCCGGTAAACTCGTCAATCAGTAATCTCCAAACTCTGTTCAAAAATCGATTTACTCCGTCTACTCCTTTGGTACTCCATGGCTTCACTTGCTCCAAAGGCCCCATAAACATCTCGTACAAACGTAATGAATCTGCTCCAAACTGTTCAATCACATGGTCAGGATTGATCACATTCCCCCGACTCTTGCTCATTTTGTGAGCTCTTGCTTCTACTTTATCACCAGAAGCTATTTCATAAAAGCTATCTCCTTTCTTCTCTACCTCTTCCTCAGAAAGCTTTCTACCATCTCCTGTGGTGTATTCCATTTCACCAAGAATCATACCCTGGTTAACCAGCTTCGAAAACGGTTCCTCAGTAGAAACTACTCCTAAATCGAATAATACTTTATGCCAGAAACGTGCGTAAAGCAAGTGAAGTACAGCATGTTCTGCACCACCAACATACAAATCAACAGGCATCCAATACTTTTCATAATCAGGATCAACCGGTCCCCCATCCCAATCTGGAGAGATATAGCGGAGATAATACCAACATGAACCAGCCCATTGAGGCATAGTATTAGTTTCTCGGATCGCTAACTCCCCCGTGTCTGGATCTTTTGTTTCAATCCAATCTTTTGCATTAGCTAAAGGAGGTTCACCATCTCCTGTAGGCTGATACTTATCTACTTGTGGTAACTCAAGGGGTAGTTGAGTTTCTGGTATAGCTTTGGCTTCTCCATTAACATGAATGATTGGGAAGGGCTCGCCCCAATAGCGCTGACGGCTAAATAACCAATCTCTAAGCTTGTAGTTAACAGCCTTTTGACCAGCTCCCTTTTCTTCTAGCCATTCGATAATCTTAGCCTTGGCTGCTTCTATTTCCAGTCCATTTAGGAAATCACTATTAATAGCAACTCCCTGTCCTGTATATGCTTTTCCATCAAAGCCTTCCACAGGCTGAACGGTACGAATAATCGGCAATTCAAACTTCTCAGCAAATTCCCAGTCTCTTTCATCCTGACCCGGCACTGCCATGATCGCTCCTGTTCCATAGCTCACCAACACGTAGTCAGCTATCCAAATAGGTATCTGATTCCCGTTAGCAGGATTTATCGCATAGGCTCCGGTAAAAACTCCGGTCTTTTCCTTTGACAACTCCTGGCGGTCAAGGTCGCTTTTTAGAGCTGCCTGTTTTTGATATTCCTCAACGGAAGCTGATTGTTCTTGTGTAGTTATTTTCGATACCAGGTGATGCTCGGGAGAAAGCACCATATAAGTAGCTCCAAAAATAGTATCCGGACGTGTAGTATATACTCTGAGCTTATCCTCATACCCATCGATAACAAAATCAATTTCTGCTCCTACCGACTTCCCGATCCAGTTTCTCTGCATATCTTTTAGAGATTCTGGCCAGTCAAGATCATCCAAATCTTCTAACAACCGTTCAGCATAGGCAGTAATCTTAAGCACCCATTGACGCATTGGTTTCCTGATAACCGGGT
Organism: Balneolaceae bacterium; assembly: GCA_965242845.1. Lineage (GTDB taxonomy): Bacteria > Bacteroidota > Rhodothermia > Balneolales > Balneolaceae > RHLJ01. The sequence goes on along the minus strand of CBDETC010000003.1, from coordinate 1,071,160 downwards.
AGCCTCCTACTTCACTCTTTCCGTCAATTACTTCTTCATTGGCCAATACGGTACCTAATTCAGGACACCAGTTCACTGCTACTTCATCCTCGTAAGCCAACCCCATTTCAAAAAGCTTAAGAAAGATCCATTGTGTCCACTTAAAATAGTTAGGATCTGTTGTATTGACCTCACGATCCCAATCATAGCTAAAACCGATGGCTTGCAGCTGCTCTCTAAAACGGTTGATATTTTTTTCAGTAGTAATCTTTGGGTGAGTTCCCGTCTTTACTGCATATTGTTCAGCTGGTAGCCCAAACGCATCCCAGCCAATAGGATGAAGTACATTGAATCCATTCATCCTTTTATAACGAGCAATGATGTCGGTAGCTGTATATCCTTCTGGGTGCCCCACATGCAAACCAGCACCACTTGGATATGGAAACATATCCAGCACATAATACTTTGGTTTTGAAGTATCAGTAGGTGTCTTAAACGTCTTATTCTTCAGCCAGTATTGCTGCCACTTGGTCTCTATTTCTGCTGGATTGTAGGGATACATTTACCTTTTATATAGTTGTTTTATATTATTGGTACATTCGTTAATTGATACGTTTGCAGCCAATATCTCTATTCAAAAAAGAATGTCGAAGATAAGCCTATTTATTTTCTTTTTTTGTGCTTTTATAAGTCTAGAAATGCTTTATGCGCAAGAAAGAGATTCTCTCTTTTTCGGGACTTTAGTATTAGATACAAATCTGGAAGAATTTTATCTAATCATTGGCAATGATGTTCCTAATGCAGTGTTTGCTGAATCAAGCCTCACCATTGAGTTGCCTTCGGGAAAACAAGAAATCACAATCGTCGGAAGATTTATCGATGACTATTCCTTTGAGCTGGATATTCCAGCTTCGGATACCTTAAAAAACAATGTTTTTATTTCTTTTTATCCACGCTCTCCTAAATCGAGTTTCTATACCATCCAAAGTGAAAAGAATGTACAAATATTAACCGATGAAGAATCAGTTATCTTTTTAAATGACGAGCAAATTGGAACTCACTATTCTGAGTTATTTATCCCAAATGGTTTTTATAGACTAAAGATTGTACACCCTACTCACGGCTCTTTGACTTCAAAAATTGAAGTAAGCTCACTTGAATTACTGGAGTTTACAAGATTCAATCAGGAACCTTCGAAACATCTTCGTCCTTTAAATATCATTCCAGGTTTCGGACAGGTTAGAAAGCAACAATATCTAAAAGCTGGCATTTTTTTAACTGGTGTTTTAGGACTTGGAATTGCCGCTGTTCAATCTGATGAATTGTACTCAGAACAAAAGGGGTTATTTAATGCCCAGTTCGATGAGTACCTTGCTGCTAGAACTGTAGCAGATGCAAGAACATTAAGACTTAGAGCAGAATCTACACTTGATGACATGCAACAAACTAATAATACTACTAGAGCTTTAGCTATTGGAGCTGTTTTGGTGTATGCCTATTCGTTATTTGATAGTTTTCAAAAGCCTAAAGATGGGTACAAGAATTCTACGCAACTACAACCCAGAGTTGTTGTTGAAACTAATCCATTATACAATCAAACATTACCTAAACTTACTTTAGCAGTGAATTTTTGATGAATTCCGTTTCCATATATATATGCATAATAGTTGTATTGTTTGGTTGTAGAGATTTACCGAGTGTAGATACAATTAATGAGCTAGACCCATTTTCGCTTGGGTATCGTCCCCTTGAACCAACCATTAATTCTCTCGATACCTTTTCAAGTGAAGAGTATTTAAGATTAGAATGGAATTATGACCGTAGTAAACTGGATGGAATCACTGGTTTTGAAGTTTATGTATCACTTAGTGATACCAATTCTTTTGAGCTGAGAAAAAAAATCTCAAAAACCGATCGAATTAGATATACCTATGACGAAGCCTATAATCCTGAGGTATTTAATTATTTGTTTAAGGTTAGAGCCTATTTCGAACAATTAGATGGTGTTGCCTATTCTGATTTTGTGTCTATTGAGTTTTCCGAGAATATACCTCAGGCTTATTCCCAAGTAAGAAGGCACCCTTTTATACAAGATCCTGCATATGAAATTATTGTCTCTGTTGTTAGCGATGAGGAAATAGGAGTTGAAGTATTCCTAGAGACAGAAGGGGCTTCTTTGGCTTCAATTTATACAACAGAAAGTTCTCCTGCTCTTTTCAATCATCCATTAGATGTATCTTCAAACTCGACCAAGTTTTACTATAAATTATTCAATGATTTTTCGGAAAGTAAGCTAATTCCTTTTAATGAGGATTATACTAACCAGAGTTTTAACAAGAGATTGGAAATAGCTAGTATTAATGCAAGTTCTTTAGAGATGACAATAAATAGAGGAGATAGTTTACTTTTAATGGCTGAAAGGGACACTCTGTATTATGATAGCTATGATCTAACTATCACCAACTCGAATGGGGAGATATTTCTTGACGAGCAAAATCTTTTATTTAATTCTCCTCTGCAGGTTGAAAACCTGAACACCAGTCATAGCTACACAACTACACTTCGGGGTAGAAGAGGAAGCTACTCAAGCAATCCAAAAGCTCAGAAGTTTATCCTTATGAAAAGAATCCAGGATATTAATCGATTTGATATTTTCTATCATGGACTAAATGATATTCTTATTGATGTTGACACTGTAAGTGGTCTTTTTTATGCAGCATCAAATACCTCGATAGAAGATATTTTAATCAATACTTCTACTGAAGACTATAGATTCTATTCATACCCAAATTTTCCTAACAAGAGAATTGGAAAGTTTCCGCCTCAGAATTATGACTTTAATTCAGAGATATATTTTGCTGATTCTAAAGCTTCTATAAAAGGTTGGGAAATTACCAGTCTAAGGTTGAATTACATAATCGAGGAAAGTTTAGTTACATCACAAACTTTTCAAATTTTTGATTTCGAATTCCATTCAGATCAATCTTTAATTTATATGGCGGTAGATAATGCGGTTTCTTCTGCACTTAGAATCTTCCTTTATAATTTTCAAACAGAAAGCCATGAGGCGTTATTTGAGATTGAGAATATTTATCCTCATTCAGCAAGAATTCTCTATGATAAAAACGAGAATAGAATTTTTGTTTTCTTTCGAGAACCGGCTTCTGATTTTGTGCACTTTATTGTTTATGACTTAGATATTGGTTCCAAGTCACCGAAATTTGAAACCAGGCTCTCCGGAAATTCTTACGATATAAAGTTTTCGAACCATGAGTCTAGCATCTATGTGTTTGATGATGAAAAATATATCATAGTCAATATCGATACTGAATCTGATCCGGAGTTCCTTTATGATACGAGGACATCAAGTTCCTCAGATAGAATAGATGTAAGTCCTGCATATAATAGTAGTGAAGTTTGTTTTTCCTATCGCTCTCTTTCTCAGTTTGGTGCTACGCAGTATAGTATCGAATGTAGGTTAAATGATGAAATACAACCTATAGTTTACTATAAATCCAATGAAGAGAATGATTCAGAACTTCTTCGGACTTATCTTAACCATGACGCAACCAAGCTCTATTTATTATTTGCCAGAGAATTCGCAATTCTAAAATTCAAAGAAGAATGGGCTCTATATTAAAAAAAAATAGCTTTCTACTTTCGTTCATCTTGCTGATCTCTTTCTCTAGTCAAGCACAAGAAAAAAAAACTGGATATGTAATCTTTAAATTCAATACTGATTCTGTTCTTGTAGTTATTGATTATGATTTTAGTAAAGACACAGTGCTTGCAAGTGGCGATTCCCTAGAGTTGGAGGAAGGAACACACACTTTTGAGTTTAATATTCCCCTTAGCCCTAAGATTACCAGAGAGGTTTATGTTCTGGAGATTATTCCAAAAACAATTGAAGTAAATTTTCCAGATGAACGAATCGCAATCTCTTCAGTACAGGACAATTATGCTTCTAGAGAGTACTTTGGGCTAAATGCTTTTATACTTACCGATAGCGATTCTGAAATTTACTATAGAGGAGAACTTTTAGGCAAAGGATTTGCAGCCATTGACCTTCCCGAAGGTGGTAGCTGGATTGAAATAGAGAATCCAAATTATAAAAGCAAAGGATTGAGAGTAAATGGTCTTCCTTTTATGAAAGTGTATGAGCACTATACAAGGCCCAGCAGAAATACTAATAGGCTACTTTCATTTGCTCCCGGTGTAAGCCAATTTTATAAAAAGAATTATATCAGAAGTGCTGTAGCCGCTGGAGTTTTTTATCCTCTGCTTTTTAAATCTATAAGCACTCAGGTGCAGTATAACTCCGAAATAGACGACATCAATCAGTTGATTTTTCTATATGAAAAATCGGATTCTGAGCGAGACGCTAACTCTTTGGGTAATCAAATAGAAACCAAGTTAAGGGCTGCAGATGATATCAAGAGAGAGAGAAATCTTTTTCTCTTAATAACGGGTTTGGCTTACGGAATACATTTTTTTGATGCCTGGACTACCGAACCTAAAGGTGGTTTTCGGGAAAAACGCGACCTGGATTTTTACATCAATGCTGGAGAATTACCTCAAGGTGTGCATACAGAAATTACAATGAAAATTAATTTCTGATGAAACCGAGTATATATTTTACTCTCCTTATTCTCATCTTGGGTTGTAGCACTGCTCCAGAATTTGACAGGGATAATCCCAATGATCCAAAGGGTGACAATTTTATCCCTAATCGCCCTAACAGACCATTCTATAACTTTGATGAAGACGGGAACATCACATTAGTTTGGAGCGACAATACTCAATTTGAGACCTCTTATAATATTTATAAAAAAATTGGTGAGCGGCCTTATGAATTAGCAGCTGTGCTCCCTGTAAATTCAGTCCAGTATATAGACTCGACTAAAGAGTTTGGCTACCCCACTTCTTACAGGGTCGTCTCTGCTAAAGATACTTTGGAATCTAACGCACTTACTTTTGGAATTGACTTCGGTTCTATGCAATCTCTAGAAGCAGAGTTAAATCGAAATTTAAATAACATTTCTCTTTCCTGGTCCGCATCGCTGCGGTATAAAAATGGCTTTCTTATAACAAGAGAATCTGATCTTATAACCGAGGAAAAATTTGTAACTATCACTAGCCCAGAAGTAAACTCTATCGACGTACCTATCCCAGAAGATGGATTTAGTCAGGAATACCGGGTCTTCCCTTTTTCAGTTTATGAGGGAGATACTACTACACTTATCCCGGCTACTTTACTGCTAGACGTCGCTACTCCTTCTGCTTTGGAACAAACGTTACAATCAACCGATTCGTTGTTAGTGACATGGGAAGACAATTCTTCATTTGAAGATCAATTTATTCTTTCTCTCGAAGTCAATGGAATTACAGCCATCGAGAGACAGCTTCCTGAAAATACTACTCAGGAAATTATCGAATTTGATTTTCAAAGAAATGATGTACTCAGGACAAAATTGCGTGCTGTTTCAAATAGTCTAAACAGTCCAACAATTGGATCAAATTCTATTAGTCTTACTAATATTGCTCCACCAACCATTGTACAATCAACAGTTAACAATACTGCGGCAACTGTTGATCTAATAGTAAAAGAAAATGATTCGAGGTTTAGGAGAGAAAAAGAAATACTCAGAAGCAGCAATAATGGACCATTCAATGTAATTGGCGTGCTTCAAAATTCTGACAGCGTGTTTACTGACACAAATCTGGATATAAACACCATCTATACCTATAAAGTGAGAGCTGACCTTTCCGATGATTCTCCTCCACTTTCTCTGCACTTTAAACCAACACTCCTTCCTGTTATTACTTTGCCAACAAATGCTGGTAGAGCCGAAAATATTGTCTATTCTAAAAGTAGAAATAAGCTTATATACGTTGTAGAAAGAGGCGGTAATCCCCAAAAAGAAATTAATTTTCTCGACCTATCAAGTTTTAACACCTCTTCTATCGGCCTATCTCTTTCAAGAGTTCAAGTTCTCTCCATGAACGAAGAAGGGAACAAATTCATAGTATATAGTCCAATAGGTGATATTGAAAATTTATACTTATATGATGTCGATCAGGAACAGCTAGAAGAAGTCATTACTATTCCTAATCTGGATAATGCTCTTGATATTGTATTCCTCTACAATGATGAATCCATTTTGATAAATGCGCAGGTCAACAATCCGCTAAATGGTGCATTAGAGTTAAAACAACTGCAGTACAATTTTGCGGATAATTCAATTACTACATTAATTGAGAACCAAATCTATTATTTCCAAGCCAACTATGATACAAAAAAGCTAGTTTTTTATTATTTCCAACCTGTTGATGCTAACAATCACATCCTCAATATCAGAAGACATACTATAAACAATTCAAGTCTAGAAGTATTAAACGGCCCCACATTCAGAACAAATATTGGTAATTCTTTTCGTCCGTTACTAACAGCTTCCCCTCAAATGGACACGTTAATTTTTCCGATACCTGATCGGGGCTTCATAAGAGCAGATCTTAATCAATCAGCAATAATCGATGAGTATAATGCTGATATTTCCAATGCAGCATATTATAAGAGAGACTTCACCATCCTACAAACTTCAAGAGGTTTATCTATCCTTGATCAGTCTGAAAATGGAGAACAAATAGTAAGCCAAATAGACTACAACCCCTTCGAAACTTTTTTTGGAGGCGATCTTCTTTATCTGGATGACTTGAATCTTGTAATCGATAGTCAGAGTAATTTTGGTAGCCAACGTTTGGAATCATTCCTCAGGCTATTTAGAATAGAAGAGCAATGGACCGAGGTTATCGAGTAGCATGAAAGTTCTTCTTTACAGTTTCGGATTGGTTACACTTTGGATTGGATGTACAACAGCACCTGATTTTGAGAGGAATAATCCTAACGATCCTGAATCGAGTAACTTTTCACCTACACCACCAGAAAATTCAGTTGTTTCAATAGAGATTAGTGATAGTAGGTACATGATATTTTCCTGGAATAAAAAAAATCTACAGGATGGTGTATTTATCTCTAAAAGATATTCAGTCGATGATGCTTTTGTTCCCTTAGATACCTTATTCGGGTTAGTAGATGCCCCTGCCCAGTATATTGACAGTTCTGGGGTTTTTACAATTGGCACCGCTTTGAGATTCAAATTCTTCAGAGTACTCTCAGATTCTTCTATTGTTGCTAGTACAGGTTACTTTGAGCTGGCCTTAGACTTCGAACCGGTTATTTTTCAAACCCGATTTACTGAAGGTAGAGCCCCAAATATCTCTATTTTTTGGGAATACCGACCAAGATCGAATGTAAGAATCAGATATTTTGATGGAATTGATGTAGAAGTAAATAGATCCAGTAATATTGATTCTGAAAATTGGGAGCTTTTACATACATACAAAAATGAAACTAACACTGGATACTCAATCAATTTATACGATATTAGAGTAAGAATTAGGCAGTTTTTATTAGACTCGTCTGGAGTAAAATTAACTTTGAAAGAAAAAAATGAAAGATTCTATAGCAATTCCAGTGAAGAGTTGGAATATTTTTACAGAAATAACTCAGATACGATCCTAATTAGGTGGAGAGATGGATCATATTTTTTTGCCGACGGATATGTAATATCATCAACGCAATCGGATACAGTAGAAAGAATTTTTGATAGTTATTTGGATGGGTACAATTTAAATCTTCCTCAAGAAGTACTTCCACTTAATGTTTCTGTTCAACCCTTCATTAAAGATAATTTTGGTGAAATTTTAAGTATTACGATACCCAAAAGACCAGAATAAGCTAAATAACCCCAATACCATCCGGCTCCCACCATAAATCCGGGGTTTGAGCCCGACTTAGGAATTCTGTCTTTACTCCCTCAATCTTTTCTCCAGCAGTATATACAGTCTGAACTGCCGCTCCGAATTTCTCTCTAAGCTCTATTACTTTAGATTCACCTCCCTGTATCCAATGAAGTGTGAAATCCTGTTCCGGGAAATTTTCACTTTCCTGGATTAAAAAATCATCCAGCCAGGCCTGAGGTCGGTGGATGGCCTTGTTATAAGCGAACTGGTAAGCCAGAGCTTCCTCCGGCTTTTTGAGCTGTGGATTCTTTAACCAAAAGGACTCGATGTAATCCTGAAAATGACATTTTAATTTATTAAATCGAATTGGACTTATTACTACAGCAACCGATCTACACCCCTGACCTCCATATCGAAAAATAGCCTCTACCAAATCAGTGATAATTTCTGGCTCTTCATTAGTGATATAAGCCATAGAAAACTTCGCTGTTCGAATTACAAACTCGGTATTTTCTGTTACAGCATTCAAATTGAATAACTTGGTCTTAACCGGGTCTACTGAAGTCGATGAGCCGGCAAAAAGCACTTTATCTGACTCCAAATCGGTAAACGTTTCCAGTTCAGTAGAATAAATTACCTTCGAGTTTGGAATAGCTACATTGATTGCCTCAAGAAAGGTGGGCAGTAAATAAGGATCCTTCCTGGAAAGCTTGCCATAATAATCGGAGCCGGATAGAATAGTTGCTAAAGCGTCCTGAAAACCTACTAAAGGAAGATTTCCAGCATGTAAGCAGAGCACCTTTTGATCCACTGAATTTTTCTCCTCATTTAGACCGACCCTCCCAGCCCATTCCTCAATCTGACCCGCATCAATTTGTTGTTTAAGAGCCCTAATCTGAAATTTGATGTCTTCAAAGCTAAAGAGTTTTTCATCAACCGTTTGTTCAATAGCTCTTTTTAAGGCAGTGTTATCCGGTTGCAGCCATTTTTTTGAAGCATCTGATACCTGGGTTATATGTGTTAGGATATTCACTTGGTTAATCCTCGTCAATCAAAAAATTACATCCTCTTAGATTTTGAGGATTCCACCTGCCTAAAACCTGAAATCTTTCCTCTTCGCTTTGAACGCCCTTGTCTCCTGTTAGTATAAAGGAACAGGAATAGATATTAGCTAAATCAATGATGCCAATTAATCCCTCTTCTCCTTTAGCCATTTCTTCCATCGGGTTGTTTGGGTTTCGAATGGAAACACTCATCCATGGTACACATTCAAACCATTCATCTCCCTGGCTATAGGCCTGACTGAGGAGTTCTGTCATCCCATACTCGGAATGTATATTAGCCTCTGAAATCCCAAATCCTCTAGCGAGTTTTATATGAAGGTCTGCTCTGGTCATTTCTCTTCGGTAGGTTTTCATCCCACCGGTTTCAATGATCAGTGAATTTTCCGGAAGTTCAGTCTTTCCAAATTCAATCAAATCAAGCAGTCCAAAAGCCGCTCCAAATAGTATTACCTTTTTGCCGGAAGCCTGTATGTTTTGGACTCGTTCTTGCTCTAGCGGTTTTTCTAGTTCCAGAAATCCACTCAATCCTGATTCGTCTCTTTTGATCAGTTCATTCAGCATCCAAATCAAAGAAGAATCTGGATTAGAATTATACCCCGGGGTATAAGCGAGAATTACACACTCATCTAATGAATAAAAGTGGTTCATTCCATTAAAAACAGACTGCCGGTAAAGTTCTGGTTTAGTTACAAAATGCTTACTTCTCTTCATTCCTGAGGTCCCTGAACTCTTAAAAATCAGTTCAGGATTTTGCATTTCATTTTCAAGGCTCACCAACTCCACATCTTTAAAAGCCTGTATAGGAAGTAATGGAATGTCCTGAATCGATTGAATTTTATTTACCCCAAGTGCTTTGCAGAAATCTCCATAAACAGGATTACTTTTTTTCTGGAATTCGAAGATTTGGAACACTTTTTCTTCAAAAGAAAAACTAAGATCGAATGGGTTAATCATTCCTGAATTCGCCTCTCAATTTTATTACCGACCAATAAAAACTGGATACCTCCCAGTTTGCTTGATGTAATAGTCCCTGGAAATTCTTCAATTAAGGGGAAGGCTTCTCCTGGTAGTCCGTTTTGGGATATCAAAGAAACCTCTCTTTTCGAATTATTGATGAGTTCAAGATTATCCTGAACCAGGTTCATCTCCGAGATTTCTGATATGGAATTAAGTTCAAAACTATCCCTCCAATTTCCATTCTCATCATATTTATGAATGGACTTTGTGGATTCATCATATACAAACAACTCTCCGAAATCATTTACTACCAGTTGAGTAGGTCTGAAATTCCGTTGCCCTTGTGGAGCCTTTATAGTGGATAAATACTGAAATCTACGATCGAATATCTGAACTCGATTATTTCTGTAGTCTGAGATATAAATCTTAAGCCCATTCGTAGCATCTATATCAATGGGTGTATCGAATTGGTAATCGCCTGAACCTAACCCACCTAAGGTCTCGATTAGTTTCCCATTATGGTCAAGTTTCAAAATGCGATGCTTTCCGGACTCAACTACAAAAAGATGATCCTGAGTAGCATAGATAGAGGTTGGATTGTCTAGGTCAGAATAAATGACTTCCTGTGCATGCAAATTAGTTGCAACATATAAGAGCAAAAAAGCTACAAGACCCACCCCTAAATCCCCTCCCAAGAGGGGACTAATTCGTTTTTTTCTAATGTGGATTTGCGTTCTGAACAACTAAGAAAGATGTTTTAGTCCTTTTGCTCCAATATCGTTTCGATAGTAGGCTTTTTCAAAACTGATTTTCTCTACTTCGGAATAGGTGTTTTCAATAGACTCTTTCAGCGTATCACCAGAACCTACCACGTTTAGTACCCTCCCTCCATTGGTAAGGATGTTTCCATCTTCAAGTCGGGTGCCCGCATGAAATACAATGGCCTTATCAACTGCTTCAATTCCTGTAATCACTTTGCCTTTTTCATATAATTTAGGATAGCCTCCTGATGCAAGTACAACAGTACAACGGTATTTCTGGTCAAAACTGATGGTAGTCTGCTCAAGGTTTCCTTCTACTGAAGCTACCAGTGCTTCTAACAAATCACTTTCCAGTCTTGGGATAATTACCTCACACTCAGGATCACCAAAACGACAATTATACTCTACTACTTTTGGGCCTTCCGGAGTCATCATCAGACCCACATATAAAAAGCCAGTATACGGGTTTCCTTCACTTTTCATTCCGGAAATGGTTGGAGCAATAATAGATTCCTCTACCACCTTCAATACTTCATCGGTAACTATGGGTGCCGGAGAATAAGCTCCCATTCCCCCGGTATTCAATCCAGTATCGCCCTCCCCTATTCTTTTATGATCCTGGGCATTACCGATCACTTTGAATGAGTTTCCATCACAAATAGCGAATACAGAAGCTTCTTCGCCTTCCATAAACTCTTCAATGACTAATCTTGAAGCCGCTCCGCTTAGTGATCCTGAGGAAAGTTCTTTCAATGCTTCCATAGCCTCAGGTTCTGATTCCGGGATCAATACTCCTTTTCCAGCGGCAAGCCCATCCGCTTTTAGTACGACCGGGTACTTAGCTTCTTGCTTGATGTAGTCTGCCGCTTTATCAAACTCGTCCTGGCTAAATACCTCGTAATCAGCAGTAGGAATTTGATGTCTTTTCATAAAGTCCTTGGCGAACTCTTTACTTCCTTCCAGCATCGCAGCCACTTTCTTAGGGCCAAAAACAGCGTAGCCTTGTCCTTCCAGGAAATCAGCGATTCCATCAACTAAAGGTTGTTCGGGGCCTACTACCGTAAGCTTAATATCATTCTCCTGTACAAAAGCTAATACCTCAGCATGATCGCTGACATTAAGACTTACATTCTCTCCTAACCCTGACGTGCCAGGGTTACCCGGAGCTATGAATAACTTTTTAAGTAGAGGAGATTTCGCGATCGCCCAGGCCAAGGCATGTTCCCTTCCTCCCGAGCCTATGAGTAGTACATTTATGGACATGTTTTAATAGCTAAGAAAGCTTTTCGGCGATAGTAATGATTTCGGCAAAGCTATCTGCTTTCAGGCTGGCACCACCAATTAACCCACCATCAACATCCGTTTGCCCTAACAGCTCTTCTGCGTTGGCTGGTTTCATGCTACCACCATATAAAATTCGGATTGCTTGTGCTGTTTCATCATCATACAAGCTCGCCAGTACTCCCCGAATATGAGCATGCATTTCCTGGGCTTGTTCGGGAGATGCTGTTTCCCCAGTGCCAATTGCCCAAATAGGTTCATAAGCGATAACAACATCAAGGGCACTATTCTCCGAAATCCCATCAAATGCAGCCGTTACCTGGTCTTTTACCAACTCAAAGTGAATGCCTTCTTTACGCTGATCAAGTGTTTCTCCGACACAAATAACAGGAACCAAGTTATGAGCCAATGCTTTGAGCGTTTTATTGTTTACTGTGTCATCCGTTTCTCCGAAATACTCTCTACGCTCAGAATGCCCGATCAGTACAAAAGAACAACCTGCTTCAGTAAGCATGCTTGCACTAATTTCTCCGGTATAAGCTCCATTATCTTCAAAATGCAGGTTCTGTGCTCCAACCTGAATATCAGTATCATGCAAGTAATTCACTGACATGGACAGTGAAACAAATGGAGGGCAAACCAACACATCTACATCTTCGGAAACTTCGCCCTTCTGAGCTTTTAGTCCTTCCAAAAGTCCTGCTGCATCATCAGGACCACAGTTCATTTTCCAGTTTCCGGCAATTAAAAATCTCCGCATAGTAAAGCCTATAATTAGTTGTTAGATAAAGTTTGAGTAATGGCTGGGATTATCTGTTCAAATTCTTCTCCCACAAATTTGCGAACAATATTTCCGTTTTGATCAACCAAAATCCGAGTTGGGAAATACTGCACATTAAATTCATCAACGATGTTTTGAGCATTAAAGCTCGGAGGATCAGCCAGCGCCCAGAATCGATCTCGTTCCTGAAAAAATCCGATGATCGTATTCACACTTTCATCAAAAGGAATAGTGAAATACTCCAGGCCTTGTGGATGATAAATCTGATAGATAACAGTTGATTCATCATATTGAGATTGATACAAGGAATTTTCTAAGCGGGAAAACTCAAGAATGTACGCTGTACCCAACATACTGGCTTTGCTCACAGAGTCCCCTGCTGCTGTCACAAAGCTGAAATCCGGAAGCTCCATACCAGGAGCAAGATTAAGAATCTCAAACCGAATATTTTTATACCAAAAGCTGGGCTCTTCATCTTTTTTGATATACCTCCGCTCATAGCTGGAAAGTAAATCCTTGGCTATTTCAACATTAGCACTATCAAAATGAAGCTTTATAATGGATTGATCGATAGCTTTTTGAATATCTTTCTCTTTTGTCAGGTTCTTAACAGAATCCAGGTATGCCAGTGAAGCATCTAATCCCTTTGTGCTGGCCACATATTGTTTCCCAAAAGTAGCAGCAAAACCATACGCCAGGTCTTCTTCAAAAGCCTGATTTAGTTTGTTAAACATTTGAGGCTGGTCAATTCTTCTGAGGATATCTATGTTACTTTCCAGGGCAAACTTAGCAGCCAATGTGCCCTCATCTTGAATAAATACTTCCCAGAAAAGATCTGCCCATTTTTGGTATTCTCCTGGAATAAGGGAATCAGCAACCTGACCAGCTAGTATAAATTGATTGGTTCTGTTAAAACCATTCTGGACTCTATCGTACCTTTCCATTGCCCGGTTTTCTTTTGAATCCACTTCAAAATTATTTGGCAGTTCCCCGGTAATGGTAATCGTGTCATTATAAGCTACAATCAGTCTTACTATCCCGATGTTTACTCCATTCCTGGATATTTGAAGGGGATACAACCCCTCCTCTTCAGGTTCTATAAGACCACTTACTTTACCTGTTGAATCGGATTCTGCATAAAAGATCGTGTCTGCTGCTGCTGTTGCATTTTCTCTGCTAAACACTAAAAACTGGAAACCAGCAAAGTTTCTACTTTGATCAAGAGAATCGGAGACCGAAAGCTGTGCTGTAAATACAGCAGGATTTTTTTCTTCTTTGTCTGACCGAGAACAGGAAATACCAACTACTGCAATCAGCGCGATTAATAGAAATCGTTTACTCATTTGATTAACCTCCGAGTTTCTTTGAAACCATTTGGGTAACCATTTTTGGATTGGCTTTCCCTTTCGATGCTTTCATAGCCTGACCTACAAAAAAGCCCATCAATTGCTTTTTGCCTGCTTTAAATCGTTCTACTTCATCCGGGTTATTAGCAATGATTTCATCTACTAACTCCTCAAGGAACCCTGTATCTGAAACCTGGATTAGATTTAGTTCTTTGGCCCATTCTTCTGCTGACTTTTCCGAATCCAGCATATTATTGAAAATGGTCTGCATGGCAGAAGAATTGATCTTATCCTCTTCTTTCAGTGCAATTAATTCGGAAAGACGTTCAGGTGTGATAGTGAATTCCCCGATATCAATACTTTGTTCATTGAGCACTCTTAGCACTTCACTAAGTACAATATTCAATGCTGCTTTTGCATTGCCTGAATACTCAGCAACTGACTCAAAGAAATCGGCAAGGTAGCGGCTCTCGGTAATAGTAACAGCATCTACTTCGCTCATTGCATACTCTTTCATAAATCGTTTTTGACGAACATCTGCCAGTTCAGGGAGCTCTGCTTTAATTTCATCCAGTAGAGAGGAACTAACGATTATTGGAGGAAGGTCAGGCTCCGGGAAGTAGCGATAATCATGTGCTTCTTCTTTCGATCGCATGGGGCGTGACTGCATTTTTGAGGTGTCCCATAATCGGGTTTGCTGCACTACTTCTCCTCCACCTTCAATCAACTCAATCTGGCGGTAGATTTCATAATCAATGGCCTTCTCTACATTTCGGAAGGAGTTCATATTCTTTAATTCCGTTCTTGTACCAAACTTCTCCTGCCCACGAGGTCGTACAGATACGTTGGCATCACATCGAAGACTCCCTTCCTCCATATTTCCGTCGCAAATCTCCAGATACTGAACGATTTGTTTGATCTTAGTTAGGTAGGCGTAGGCTTCCTCAGGAGTTCTTAAATCTGGCTCAGAAACAATTTCAATAAGTGGAGTACCGGCACGATTCAAATCTACCAGAGTATTATAAGGATCCTGATCATGGATAGATTTACCAGCATCTTCCTCCATATGGATGCGCGTCAACCCAATGCGCTTGTCATATTCTTCCAGTTCAATATCTACAAAGCCATCAAAACAGATTGGAGTATCATACTGAGAAATCTGGTAGCCTTTTGGTAAATCCGGGTAGAAATAATTCTTCCGGGCAAAAATTGATTTGGGAGCAACCGAACAATTCGTTGCCAATCCCATTTTAATGATGTATCGGACCAGGTTTTCATTGACGACCGGAAGAGTTCCGGGATGTCCAAGACAAAGCGGGGTAACCTGAGTATTTGGTGCTTCACCATAAATAGCAGCTACCGGAGCAAAGGCTTTACTTTTTGTCAATAACTGGGCATGGACCTCAAGTCCAATTACCGCTTCGAACCGCTCATGCGCAATCGTACTCATTCAGAAATAGTTTCGATGTTTGTAAGAGGGTGCAAAGATATTAAAGTTGAGCGTGAGATAGTATTGAGATAAACATAGAATCTGCTCTTTGATCATAACCCGGAATCACCTTTTGAGACACCAGGTCTAATTCATACTCTGAAAGCAACGCATCAATGTTCATTTCATTCTCTTGCTTAAATACCGAGCAGGTTATATACACCAGATACCCATCTCGTTTTAGATGAGCCATACTATTTACCACAATAGATCGCTGCAATGCTGCATACCACTCTATCCTGGACTCATCAAAGTAATGCAATTGTTCCGGAGTCCGTGCCCATGTACCACTTCCTGTACAGGGTAAATCGGCTATAATTACATCGAAAGGGTGGTTTGGAATTTCCCTTATTGGCTTCGAAAGATCTGCCGTTAGTTCATCGTACCTGTTTATTCCAGCCCTCTTAAACCTGTCTCGTAGTTGATTTAGGATCGAAGATCGAATGTCAGAAACTGTAAGCTGTAAAGAATTATTGAGATCATAAGCCATAATTGACTTCCCTCCACTTGCTGCACAGCAATCCCAGATAGTTAGGTAGTCACCTTGAAGCAAATGGGAGAATTCATCCCCTGTACGCTGAGAACTCCAATCCTGAATTACAGCCTCTTTATCCAGGCTTAAGATCTGATCTAACTTAGCATTTGGAGAAACAGATATAGCTTGCTCACCAAGTATCTCGAATTGAACCTCATAATCCTTAAGCTTGCTAAGCACCTTTTCTTTAAATCCCGGACGAATTCTTGCAAATACGTTTGGTTGGGTTAGAAAAGAATTTGAATACTCTTCCCCATCTATGCCTTCACTTAAGTATGCCTGGTAAGGAAAAAGCTGCTCTAATTCTGCTTCTATTCCCAGAAACTTTTTCTTCTCTGCTATTGATCCAGAGACCTCATCAACCCATTCTGGCTTTAATTCTGCAAGAATACGATTGGATTCGGTTGAAACCAGGAATAACCCTGTGAGGATCCGCTCCTCGATAGGCATATCCATTAAACTCTTCCCCAATCGAAAATAGCTGTAGCAAAGATGACTAATTGTTCTTCTATCCCTGGAACCATATTTCTTATTCTTTCTGAAAAAGGATTTCAAAAAAAGAGAAAATGGCTCCTTACCCGTGTATTCTGAAAGAATTGTCTTTGAAGTATTAAGATTTGACCAGGAAATTGACATTCAGCAAGAGTAGCGATTCTTATTCACTTTTTTCGCTTAAGATTTCTTTTATTTCGGAAACAAAAGATCGAATACCCGTAGAGAAACTCACTTTGATTAAATGAATCGAACACATCGAATGAAACAACTCGCTACCTGGATAAGCAGAACTCTTCTAATTCTCGTGGTAGCATGTACCCATAAGCCGGAGCCAGATCAAAAAAAGACTGAAACTACTGCGACTGCTTCCACTTTCTCAGATATCACTTTAACTGATTTCGATCTGCTTACTGAATCTGCAGATTCAACCCTCATCGTCCTGGATGTAAGAACGGACAGAGAGTTCCAGGCCGGACATATTCCTAATGCAATTCAGGTCGACTTCATGAGCCCGGACTTCAAAATGAACATCGCTGAGTTCGACACTTCAAAAACTTATATCGTTTATTGTCAGTCAGGTGGAAGGAGTGCCGCAGCGTCTACCATTATGGTAAAAGAACTTGGCTTTTCTGATGTTAAAAACCTTTCCGATGGCTATGCTGGATGGAGTAGAAAAAGTGAGTAAAACTCATTTTTAATATTTTCTTTCTGGAACCGCTTTTCCAAATCATATGAATTGATTTTCTGGTCTCGCACAGGATTTTTGAACGGGAATTTTCTCCTTTAAATCCAAATAAATTTCTCCACCTAAATTTATTCATCGAAACTTCATATAAGCTGACAATTTTTTATATGAGCCGGAGGTACTGGTTTACATAAATAAGGTATTGATGGCTTAGCCAAAAAAGGTTTAACCATTAACTAATCTCTTTTAATGGGATTAAAATCCTTAGTTCTATGCTTATCTTAAAAGGACCTTATAACCCTATCGAAACAGGATCTATGAAAGCTGACTACGACGTACATCCAAGAAGTTCAATTGGCTTGGAGTACTTAGGACTTGGTGATAATAAAGAAGTCTACTGGAACTTAAATCCATCTGAACTTTATGAACATGCCGTACTGCACGGCGAAGCAATTTTAACTAAGGATCATGCCTTATTAGTACATACTGGGAAATTTACCGGGCGCTCTCCAAAAGATAAGTTTGTGGTTGAGCAACCTTCTGTACAAGAGGACATTGACTGGGGAGCTGTTAACCAGCCAACTTCCGAAGAAGTCTTCAACAATCTTTATGATAAAGTAGTCAATTATCTTTCCGGTAAGCGACTTTTTGTTAAAGACGCATTTGCTGGCGCGGATGAAAATAATCGTCTGAATGTGAGAGTAGTTAGCGAAGTGGCTTACCATGCGCTTTTTACTCATAACATGTTTATCAGACCTTCTGATGAAGAACTGGCTGCTCATACACCCGAATTTACGGTATTAGCCGCCCCATTTTTTGAAGCTGACCCAGCAGTTGATGGTACACGAACCAGTACTTTTATTCTCTGTAATTTTGAGAAAAAAATCATTCTGATTGGTGGTACGATGTATTCCGGAGAAGTGAAAAAAGGAATCTTCGCTGTAATGAATTACCTGCTTCCTAAAAAAGGAGTAATGGCGATGCACTGTTCAGCTAACCATGATGAAAATGGAAAAACAGCTGTTTTCTTTGGTCTTTCTGGTACTGGAAAAACCACACTTTCTGCTGACCCTGATAAAACCCTCATCGGTGATGACGAGCATGGCTGGAGCGATGATGGAGTATTTAATTTTGAAGGTGGTTGCTATGCCAAAACCATAAATCTTTCGGAAGCAAGTGAACCGATGATTTATGCTACCACTAAGATGCCAGGTACTATTCTGGAAAACGTAATTCTTGATGATGACAGAGAACCTGATTTCACCGATGTAAGTCTGACTCAGAATACTCGTTGCTCATATCCAATTCACTTCATTCCTAATGCAAGTGAATCAGGAAAGGGCAATCATCCTGAAAACATCATCTTCTTAACTTGTGATGCTTTCGGAATCCTGCCTCCAATCTCCCGATTAACCCCTGAGCAAGCGATGTACCACTTTATTAGTGGTTATACTGCAAAAGTAGCAGGAACTGAGCGCGGTGTTACTGAACCTGAAGCTACATTCTCAGCATGCTTTGGATCTCCATTTATGCCATTGCATCCAACGGTATATGCGGAGTTATTAGCCGCCAAAATCAAAAAGCACAATTCTAAAGTATGGCTGGTAAATACTGGCTGGACTGGAGGAGTGTATGGAATAGGTAAACGTATGAAGCTTTCTTTTACCCGTAAAATGCTTTCCCAAGCTATTGATGGAGATTTGGAAGATGTGGAATACGTAAAGGATCCTGTATTCGGATTTCAAGTACCTATCCAGGTAAAAGGAGTTCCTTCAAAGATTCTCATCCCACGTTATACATGGAATGATGCCCACGAGTATGACAAGAAAGCACAAGAACTTGCGCAAATGTTCGTGGACAATTTCAAAAAATTTGAAGATAATGCCAGCGATGAGATTCTTGGGGCGGCGCCTCGGACTCTCTGATGTTAAGGGATTAACTCTATGCGAATATAAAGCCCCGGCAATATGTCGGGGCTTTTTTTGTGGTCATAACAATAAGTAAGTCCTATGGTGCAATAATTAACCCACCCCTGTACCCCTCCCAACCTGCCTGCGGCAAGCAGGGAAGGGAACTCCTTTATTTAAATTAAGTCCATAACGACGAGCCTGTCTTCTGTACGAATTCTTCGAAAGGTGAGCCTCCCCTCCACCGGAGGGGATTGAGGGGTGGGTCCAAAGAAACTATTCCTATCGTTTTTGATCTCAATTACAGCACCTTTTTTATTGATCCAAAGTTTCTAGTACCTTCAGCGATGCGTTTTTCAATCCTACTTTTCACCGCTCTTTTCTGTGGAACAATACAAGCCCAGGTCACTTCTCTTCAGCTTCCCATACCTAAGAGCTATACCATTTTAAAAACCTCCAATTCCTTCTCTATTGATGGTAAAGCTCTGGAGCCTTCATGGGAGGAAGCCCCCTGGACAGATTCATTCATAGACATTGAAGGAGATAAAAACCCAAGACCTTATTATGATACCAGAGTTAAAATGCTTTGGGATGAGGAGTTCATCTACTTTTATGCAGAAATGGAAGAAGAACATGTGTGGGGAGATATCACTGAGCGAGACGCTGTAATTTTCCATAACAATGATTTTGAAGTATTTGTAAAGCCTAATCAGTACCAACCTTATTACGGTGAATTCGAGGTAAATGTACTGGGTACATTGTGGGAGCTATTCCTTGCCCGCCCCTACCGTAGAAATGGACCAGTATTAAATCATTGGGATGTAAATGGCACTCAAATTGGGATCGATGTGAAAGGGACTATCAATGATCCTACTGATGTCGATACTTCATGGTCAGTAGAATTGGCAATTCCGATTCAGGCCCTAAAAGATATTGATCGTGGTAGCGAGCTTAAGGAAGGAAGCATGTGGAGAATCAATTTCTCAAGAGTTCAATGGCAGCACCAGGTAAATGATGGAGTGTATTCCCGAAAAACAGATGAAGAAGGAAACCGACTCCATGAAAATAATTGGGTATGGACCGAACAATCGGCTATTGCTATGCATCGGCCAGAGCATTGGGGCTATGTGTTCTTCACCGAACAGGAAGAAATGAGTCAAACTGATACCTTCACCCCTTCTCTAGCTACAGAGTACCAACTGCTGTTTTACTTATACAGAAAGCAAATGGATTGGAGAAACCAGAATAAAGACTTCACCTCAAATATCTCTGATTTGGGAGGCCCTGATTTTAACGCTAATGGATTTCAGCTTTCTGCAGAAGCTTCACTAACCAAACTCGGATTCGAAATCACTGTTTCAAACTCGAAAGGACAAACTATCACCGTTAATCAAGACGGATATGTAATCGCTGACTAATGAAAATTACTCCCTACTTACTACTTTTTGCTCTATTTATCTCCTGCGTTCCAGCAAATGAGCAGGAATCTAATCCTGAATTTATGATTGCTGCCTGGACCGGTGGTGGAATCGCTGATACTGATGAAGAATGGAGAGCCGAGTTTCAACGACTCTCTGATTACGGCCTCACTGATTTATATCTAGGCGCCGGGAAAGAGAAATTGGAACAAGCCGCTTCCATCGCCAGCGAGTTTGATATCGATATTCATGGATGGGTATGGACTTTAAATCGTCCCGGAGATACAACAGCGGCTAAAAACCCTGAATGGTATGCCGTTAATCGAAACGGGGATAATTCCTGGGATTATCGGGCTTATGTGGATTACTACCAGTGGCTCTCCCCTTTTTCAGAAGGAGCGCGGGAACACATCAAATCCAATATTCGGGAAGTAGCAGAGGCTGAAGGGGTAAAATCCGTACATCTCGATTATGTTCGTTATGTAGATGTAATCCTTGGAGCCGATCTTCAACCAGTATATGATCTGGTTCAGGATCGACAATTTCCTGAATATGATTATGGCTATCACCCTAATGCTCGCGAAGGCTTTAAAGAACTGTTCGGAGTTGATCCTATGGAAATGGAGCATCCCGAATTGAGTATGGAATGGCTGCAATATCGCTTAAATGCGGTAACTACTTTAGTAAATGAACTGGCTGACATCGCTCATTCAAATGATAAGCTCATTACAGCTGCGGTCTTTCCATTCCCGGAAATGAGTCGGCAAATGGTTCGGCAAGACTGGGCCAGCTGGAACCTGGATATCGCCCTGCCTATGCTGTACCAAAATTTCTACCGCCAGAATTTTGAATGGGTGAAATTTTCAACCGAACAAGGTATCCGTGAAGCTCATGGGCGTTTTCCTATTGTTGCCGGATTATATATACCGCCTATGAATCCCGATGAACTGGATCAGGCCATCCAAAAAGCTATCGAAGGTGGTGCTTCAGGTATCTCAGTGTATGATGTCGGCGCTATGAGTGAGGAGCACTGGGAGGTAATTAAGAAGTTGAGTGAGGAGAGGAATTGAATGATTACGTATCACGGCTGGATCACTTTGAGATTCAGTGACTATGCTGATGGTTTCAAAAAGCAGTCAGAGTTTCTCGCAGCGTTTAAAAATTATCTAACGGAATCTCACCCGATTATAGATGAAAAAAATTCAAAGTTTATAGACTACAATGGCTTAGAAGCTTTCATCTTCAGTTCGCAACATAATCATAAGGGGCAAAGTGTATTTTATCCAATACAAATTTTTAAATGGGTAGCTGAAAATGGACCCGGATCTTATGGGACTTTATACGTTCTCGATGATGAAGATTACAATGATCAGATCGACAATTCAAACGTATTTAAGCTTTGGATTTTAAAACGTGGGAAAGTTTATGAAACAACTGACCAAAACTTGTCGCCTTATGTCCCAGAATGTGAAAAGGAATACGATCCTGAGAATCCACCAATCGATTATGACTTTGAGTAAATAGTAATGATTGCCGAAATAAATCTAGCTTGGAATTGGAGAGGATTCAATGCGACTGAAATTATTTGTACTAATGACTTCGGCAATGTGATCTTCAAAACGGATAAGAACGAGTATTGGAGAATCTGTCCAGAAGAAATAAGTTGCAAAAAAATTGCAGATTCAGATATCGAATATAATCAACTTTCGCTGGACCCTGAATTTATTGAAGACTGGAAAATGAGAGACCTAGTTGCAATTGCAAAAATGGAGCACGGTGAGTTAGAGAAAACCCAGAAATATTGTTTGAAGATGCCTTCAGCAATAGGTGGAGAATACAAAAAGTCTAACCTTGGGAAAATAAGCTTTACGGAATTGATTTTATTTAGCGGGGATTTGGGATTTCAAATAAAAGACCTGAAGGACGGAGAGACAATAAAACTGGACATAAAATAGGCTCAAAAATGACCCATAAAAAGAAAGGACAACTTACTACTTCTCCAGAATGGGTCAAGCATTTACGGAGTTATATGAAAAATCAATTTTGGCGAGGTGAGAGAAATGCAGCTAAAAACCTGATACGTTCGGAGTTAAAAGATTTAGAAGATGAAACTGAATTAGGTGGAGAACCATACATTATCTGGGTAGACTTTAATGCCAGATCAGATTATGGATTAAGACTAAATTGTAAAGGAACGATTGATGATTTATCTGAACAAAAAATTACTATGAAAGATGGGATGAAACTAATTCTTTGGGATGAGGACTTTGACAACTCTGGGAATCGAGACAATTTAATTGTTGAAGCAACAGCCAAGTATAATCATGAAAAAAGAATTTGGGAGGGTGAATTCGAGTGGAGTAAAATTAAACATGAGTCGGAAATAGAGAAGTAAATACGCCACTTCCTAAAGCTAACGCCATCTCATATCAGCTTCCAAAATATAAATGTTTAAAAACAAAGTACTCATACTAGTCATTTGTAGTTGCTTTCTAGCGATTACAGGCTATTCTCAAGAAACTGAACTTGACGTCGTGAGCTATGAGTTAACTATTGAGCCGGATATTCTAAAGCAGTTTATCAAAGGAAGCCTTTTGATTCGATTCGAAGTGGAAGCCAACACCAAAAGGATAACCCTGGATGCTTCAACACTAGAAATTGATGAAGTGTCGGGAACGAGTGTTACTTCTTACAATAAAGTTGATTCAAAATTACGAATAGAACTCACTCCACAGAATCGAACTCTGCATGAAATAACCATTCGTTATCATGGAAACCCTAAGCAGGGACTTCTTTTCAATCCTGATAAAAATCAGGCCCATACCGTCTATTTTACCGACCATTGGATGGTTTCTAACAACAAACCGAATGATAGAGCTACTTTTTCTCTCAATATTCTCCTGCCAAAAGGTATGCAGTCCATCGCGAGCGGTTCACTATTAGGTATTGAAGAGAAAGGCGAAAAGGAACTTCATAAATGGCATCAAGGCCACGAGACTCCCTCCTACACCTATGGATTCGTTATCGGCTCATTCACTGAAGCTACTGAGCAAATTGGTGATGTAGCCCTGAATTACTATTCTTCTGAACTTGATGAGCATGAGTTGAAAGAGATGTTTATTGAAACTTCAAACATTCTGAAGTTTTTCGAACAGAAATCAGGTATAGATTACGTTCAGGACTCCTATTCTCAGGTCTTAATTGGTGACAATTACCAGGAAATGTCTGGTCTTTCTGTACTGGCTGAATCTTATCCTGAGTTTGTGTTTAAAGATAGTTCTGAAATCCACCTTATATCTCATGAATTAGCACATCAGTGGTGGGGGAACATGATTACCTGTGAAGATTTCGGACATTTTTGGCTTAATGAGGGACTGACTGTGTACATGTCTACCGCATTTAGTGAACATAGATTTGGTAAGGAAAAATATCAGTCAGATATAGCCATATATAAAAACATCTATGATGACCTTGTTACGCGGGGTAAGGACAGGTCCCTGGTTTTTGAGGAATGGGAGTATTCCAGGGATAATCGCAATGTTGTTTACTATAAAGGGGCTTATGTACTGCACTTATTGAGAGAGGAGCTTGGTGACGAAGCTTTCTGGAAAGGCATCCGATATTATAGTAAGAGCTATTTTGGAAAATCTGTAACAACAGAGGATTTCAAACTAGCTATGGAGAAAGCAACGGGTTTCGATCTGGATGCTTTTTTTGATACCTGGGTTTACTAAAAGTGAGATAGCTGATCCCAAACCCATCTGTCAGAGCTTAATTCAGACCAGTTACCAAGTCATGCTGAACTCGTTTCAGTATCTTTGTGAGGCATCAAGAGTACTCATCGACTGATCATTAAACAAAGCCACATCATAAGATTCCGAAATAAATTCGGAATGACCTGAAAGAGAGATTCTTGATGGCAAATTTAGACTAAGTCTAAAAGCTGTTTTTTCTAGATTCGATGTCGACTCAGTTAGTCGAATAGACCCCAATTGAAATGCACTTTTTAATTTGAAGCAGCAAAGAACCATCAAAGCATCTGTATTCATAGGTATTATACTTCTACTTACGCTGCTGCATCCCATTACAGCGTTTGCACAATTGCTTCCAGATAGACTTCATTCATCCACTGAGCAATATGGGCTGCATTGGAGCCTGCACTATAACTCCGAAGTGTTTTCTAATTTAGCTGGAGGCAGCCAAACCAAAACGGCTTTCCAGGGATACTTAGATTTGGACATCCATCTTGATCTTGAAAAGATGGTAGGACTAAACCGAAGCTCAATTAATTTCAATGTTATAAATCTGCACGGTAAAAGCCCCTCTGCCTTTGTAGGTGATGATTTGCTGGTCTCTAATATAGACGGTGCCAAAACAACACGGCTTCAGCAATTTTATGTGAACTATGAATCCGCAAATAATAAGCTCGGAATCAAAGCCGGCATGTTAGCGGCTGACGAAGATTTCCTGACGACCAATGGCAGTGTTCTTTTCCTTCATATGCCGGCTGGTTATGCTTATACGCTTTCGCTTAATGCCCCACCCTGGCCAGTCGCTTCAACCGCAATACAAATACGATATGATCTTACCGAACAATGGACCCTTCGGTTTGCAGGCTTTGATGCGGATGATGATAATCTCGATGAGTTCGGAGCTAACCCTCATGGTTTCCGATTTACACTTCAGCCCGACAATGCTTTTTTGATTGCTGAAGCTGCCTGGGAAGGGTCACTAGGCGGAGCCAATGGTTTTTATCGCCTGGGTACCTGGCACGATACGAACACCTTTCCCACGGTCAATGGCAATCTAAAGCGAGGACTCACGAGCATATATATGGCTGCTGACCAACAAATTTACTCTAAAATGAGCCGGGAGACAGACGGGTTATATCTTTTCGCTCTTGCTGGCTGGGTATTTCAGGATGAAAGAGCCACGTATGATTATGATATTCACGCGGGTGCCTATTGGAAAGGCCTTATTTCAAATTGGGATGACAACCTTGGTTTCATCTTTAACTATCCACACGTGGGTGACTTAGTAGTAGCTTCTAACTTACCAGGACAAACCCAAACCGAATCTTTTTTAGAACTGACCTATCAAACGACTATTACTGAAGGCTGGGCCCTACAGGGAAGTGTAATACATGTCATCAATCCTGGAGGAGCAAGCGCCAGACAACTTGATAATGCGACCGTAATCGGAATACGGTCTACTTTTTCATTGTAATTCAGAGCTGATTGTTTTTTATTCACTCCACTTTGGTTCTGGTCTATAAAAAACTACTAAGTGAATTGAGGGAAACAGGAGGAAATACAGACTGTTAGAAAGTACACTGGAATGAACTACCAAACCTTTCATATTATTTGTGCTATAAAAGAAATGACTCTTGGATACTTATAAATCAATGGAACTAGAAAGACTTAAGGCTTTAATAAATCAGGGGGTTCATAAAATGTCAACTGAACAAAAAGCCCTATGGGCTCAAGTAGCCATAAAACCGACTAAATGGGAGGAAAAAGAACATGGAGTAAAAGGCCATGGGTTCTGGGTTATAGGAATATATAGAAACAGAGCTATATGGTATAATGATATTGAAGAAGGATTTAATATTTCGTCCTTTGAGCATTATGGGTCACTTAATAGTTATGAAGCCGAACAGGATGAACTTCAATGGACTATCCAAAAGTTGAAAAATGAAAGTATTTAGAATTAAAGGACAAAGAATCAAGAACTGGAAAACATTTCATCACGAATGTAAAAATGAGATGAAGTTTCCAGACTATTATGGTGAGACTATGGATGCTTGGATTGATTGTATAGATGAACTAAGTAACGAGCCCATTCATATAGAAATCTCAAAAGGACACCTCATTAAAAAACAGTCACCAGAAATACTAGAAGCAATCCTTGAATGTTCAGCCTTTGTAAACTCTAGAAAAATAGAAAAAGGTGAAGAACCAACATTAATAGTTTCATTACTCCCAGTCGAACGAAAAAAATAAAACATGAACTACCAAACTTTCCAACCTCATCCGGATTTAGCAGCACTTGTCAAGTTTTACTGGACGCTGGAAGTGCCTTATGATCCTGCTAACCAAAAACAGAAAATTATTCCGGATGGCTGTATTGAAATGACCTTCAACTTTGCGGACGGTATAAAAAGATATGTTTCTGATACCGAATACATCGTTCACCCTTGCGCAATGGTGATGGGACAGCGAACCAAATCTTACTATATCGAGCCCTTAGGAAATGTAGACTCCTTCGCTATCTGCTTTTACCCTTATGGCTTCGCCAATTTTGTAAATACTCCACTCAAGGAGTTAACAGATCTAGAAACTCCGGTTTCAACCTTGTTCGGTGAAGAGCCAGCTAAAAAACTGGAACAGGAAATAATTGAAGCAACAAGTACTCAACAACGAATAGAAATCATTGAAAACTTTCTGCTCAAGAAACTTAGTGATCAGTCTACAGTGGATTCCATTGTTCAATCTACTATTGATGCCTTGACTGCTACTAAAGGGAATTCTTCCATAGGCTCTATTTTAAAAAATGATTCGTCGAAAAGAAGACAGCTTGAGCGAAAGTTTGTGAAGCAAATCGGAATCAGCCCCAAGCAGTTAGGTAAAGTAATCCGATTACATAGCGCTCTGCATATGATGTTGAATGAAGATGCTGAGACGCTCACAAATATTGCTTATGAAAACGACTACTTCGATCAGGCGCATTTTATCAAGGATTTCAAAGAGTTCACCGGAGTCAGCCCAAAAGAGTTTTTAGGGAATGAACATATGGCTCTCTCCTCTCTGTTCTACAAGAACTAGCCTGTCGCATTTTTACAATTCTAACTCTGATTCCCAGCTTAGTTTTAATTAGTACACAATAGTTAGCTACTAATCTTACACACGCTTCTCAGTTTCGATCATGGTTATTTGTTATTCGTTATTGGGAGGGTGTTTCACCAATAACCATTAACAAATAACCAAAAAACGATATGAACAGCTATATCTCTCTTTTTGAAATCCCGGCAACCGACATTTCACGCGCCATCGAATTCTATCAGTCTATTTTGGATATATCCATAGAAAAAATGGAAATCGAAGGTATGGAAATGGGTATTCTGCCCTATGAAAATCAAACAGTCCATGGAGTTATCATTAAGGGTGAAGGAAATCAGCCTTCCGCGGACGGAGTTGCCATTTACCTCAATGCCGGGGACGACCTTCAAGTAGTATTAGATAAAGTTGAGTCAAACGGAGGCACTATCATTATCCCCAAAACTGCTCACGCTGATGACAGTGGATTCTTTGCCCTTTTCCTGGATTCAGAGGGTAACAGGCTGGGTTTAAATTCGCCAAACTAGATTGTCATTTCGAAGGAGTACAGCGACTTAGAAATCTAAAAATTGTCTTCGATTCTGATTTTTAGATTTCTCCCTCCGGTCGAAATGACATGGCAAGTGATTAAATACATAAACAATCACTATTGAAATTCTACTCTCTATCTCTTTCTTTTAGGCTTCATCTAAAATAGAGTCAATCATGCCAACTACTACTCCCGAACACGATGCACGCGTTGCCGCATTAACCTTTGCATCAGTTTATCCGCACTATGTAACTAAAGTAGAAAAGAAAGGCCGCACCAAAGAAGAACTGCACGAGGTTATCGAATGGCTGACAGGGTTTAATGAAGCCAAACTACAAGAGTTAATAGACCGAAAAGTGACCTTTGAGACCTTCTTCGAAGAGGCTACGCTACACCCCAATGCGGAGCTTATTAAAGGAGTGATTTGCGGGTACAGAGTTGAGGATATCGAGACTCCTCTAACCAGGCAGGCCCGATACCTTGATAAGGTGGTGGATGAATTGGCAAAAGGAAAAAAGATGGAGAAGATTCTGCGTACAGCCTGAATCGTTGCTAATTAACTATGTGCAACTTCTATAGTACCTTTATCCAATAAGATTCTTCGGAAGTATCCTCAGAATGACTTATCAAAAGTATTAATGATATAATAACCAGTCATCCTGAGCATTCCTGCGAAGGATCTAGCCGGGTTAGTGCCGATTAGCTAAATAGTATTGTAAGGAATTCTGTCAAGGTGGGTCTCTCTTTTATGAGAGAATTCTATGTTTATATAACTACCAACCCTTCAAGAACGACGCTGTATACAGGGCTCACAAATGATCTCCAACGCAGACTAATCGAGCATTATATGAATAGAGGTAATTCTAGTACATTCGCAGGAAAGTACTACTGTTACTTTCTGATATATTATGAAGTATTTCCCTCCTCCTTTGAAGCCATTCAAGCTGAAAAATATATAAAAGGGAAATCCAGAAAGAAGAAGGAAGAGCTAATCCAAAGAATGAATCCATCCCTGGCATTCTTGAACTCTAAGGTATGTGGTGTTTGGCCACCAAAGTGATTCGTTGTTCTCGATTCTGGTTTATTCAACTAATTAACCTTGAATCCAATAAGATCCTTCACAGGTATGCTCAGGATGACTATATATTTTTAAATTCGTCTCTTATCCTGTCATCCTGAATGAAAATGAAGGATCTTGTCGGATGAGTGACAATTAATAAACTGTTATTTGGGAAAAGACCATCAAGGTCATTGATCTTACTTTATAAACCCTGCTAATCCTTCAAGGTATTGCCTCCCCTTTTTTTAAATTATTGCAAGAAAGATATAGCTCATTGTACTTAAGAGCTTATCCTCTTTATATTTGCATCAATGATTTCTAACTCTTCTTTCTCTCAGGCGCTAAAAAAGTCTGAGACCGTATTTGTAAACGGAAAAAACCTGTACTATGAAGTATATGGAACAGGTTCTCCTTTAATTCTTTTGCATGGCTATAGTCAATCATCGGTATCCTGGAAACCCTATATCCAGGATTTCGAAAATGATTATGAACTTTATCTCATTGACCTAACGGGACATGGTAGGTCAGATCCTTTTAAAGAGGATTTATCTATTCAAAGTGTTGCTCAAGACCTAAACTCCCTGCTTCAATATTTGGAACTGAGTTCTATTAAAGCTATCGGTTTTAGCTTTGGAGGTGATGTTCTATACCAACTAGCCTTGCTTAATCCTTCCCTTATTGAATCCATGATTACCATTGGAGCAGTAGGAAGCTGGGATGTAAATGACTTTCCGGAGTACCAGGAAGGATTCACTTTCGAGAATCGGTCTAATTTCCCATGGCTTGAGGATTCCCATGAAAGTGATGAGCAGATCAAAGGGCTCATGGATCAATTCAAAAACTATACCGTGCATCTTAGTGAAGAAGAACTTCAACAAATACACCCGGAAGTTATGGTTATGATGGGAGATGATGATGAAGGAATGGACTTTGACGAAGTTGCCCGGGTAAAAAAACACCTCCATGAATCAGATGTCTGGATCTTACCCAATGTATCCCATAGTGCTCATGAGGGCGAGAGAAAGGATGAGTTTATTTTAAAGGCAAAGCAGTTTTTAGCCAAAAAGCCATAAGCCCAACTAATTCCTGAAACTCCCGTCTACCACTCCGTTTGTTATTAGTGACTCTATAAGCAACGGATGAAGATACTTACTAAAGGTACTTATTATGGATCAATGAATGCCGAACGGGAAATGAGTGGCATCCTGTTTTCAGAATACGATTACCTGACAGAGAGAACCGACTGGCATTTTCACGAGAACCCCTACTTCATGTATGTTATTCAAGGGGATTTATACGATATGAATAAAAAAAGGAAAACCACCTGCCCTCCCGGAAGCTTTCTCCTTCATAACTGGCAGGAGCCTCATTTCAATTCCAAAGAATCTGTTTATGCCCGGGGTTTCCATATTGAATTTGAAAAGAGCTGGTTCGAAAGGAATAATATAGATGTTAGTCTATGGGAAGGAAGCACACTTATTAAAAACCCCAGGCTCCATCATATCCTGGCAAAGATTTACAGGGAATTCAGATGTGCCGATATATACTCCGAAATATCTTGCGAGCTCCTGGTCTATGAGCTATGCGAGAACATTGAAAAGGAAAAAGTCTACCAGTTTGAAAAGAACCCTTCCTGGCTTAACTCTCTTATTGATATGATTCATCAGGATCATGAACCCTTCAACCTTAAGTCCCTTTCTGATCAGTTGGGTATTCATCCGGGGCACCTATCCCGATCCATACCGAAATATTTTTCCACGACCCTTGGAGATTATATCCGACAAGTGAAGATCAAAAAAGCAGTGGACTTCATGTTATCCACTAGCAAATCGCTTTATGATATTTGCTATGAATGTGGTTTCTCTGATCAAAGTCACTTTTCCAGGACCTTTAAAAGATACCTTGGCATGACACCCAAAGAATTTCAAAAAAAATGCGGGTGATGTTAATTTCATTCTATTTTGGATGGTAAATCCGGAATAGCTTTGCACTTTAATAATCAATATCGCTGCAAAATGAGACTAATAGCATTCATCTTCTTACTTAGTGTACTTCCCATTTCAACATCATGTGCTCAAAGTTCATCTAATCAAATGTCTAATATTGTAGAAGACAAAGGTATCACTTCCACAGTGCATCGTGAAAATATTGGCAAAATCGTATTTGCTCCAGGCGTCTTTCCATTAAAAGAATACAAGGAAAGTGAGTTCACCTCTTCTTTCGAAATTGAAGACAATAGCGATCTGAATTTCATCGCCTTCTTTGACAACTCCCTGACGAATTATCTCCATCAACTGGCGCCATCCTTATCAGTAGATGAGCTGCTTCGAAGGGGAAACTACCAGTTCTCTTTTTATATAGATGGTGAATTATTCTATACCGAAAACCTCAATCGTGGCGCGGGACTTCCTCACCAGAAAAATCAGGATACTATTCTTCATAAACCCTTGATAAGCAGTACTAATGCAGATTCCTGGGGACGATTCTTATGGGCTCGATTTTTATATCGAACGGATGGCTATTCCACACTTATAGATGGAACACATACTGTAAAAATCGAACTTCGCCCTTACCTGAATAGTGATGATGGGCTCATCGTTGGGGAGTTGATTGCAGAAGGTGAAATCTCGTTAAGCCATGCTGAACCTAAAGTAAGCGCAATACAAAAAGCGATTCAGCCTATTCAACCCAATAGCGGATGGGAGCTTTCCAGTAACGATTATGACAAAGAGAAAATCAGAAACCTGAATGAACGTATCGCTCAGAATAGGTTTAAGCATATTACCAGTATTGTTGTAATCAAAAATGGTGAACTTTTATTAGAAGAGTATTTCAATGGAGCAGACCGAAATACTTTACACAATACACGCTCTGTAGGAAAATCTTTTGCTTCTACTATGACCGGAATTGCTATTCAGGAAGGTCACTTTAAAGGGATCAATCAAACACTTGACGAGTTTTATAATCTTCGAAGGTATTCAAACCATTCAAAGAAGAAGGAACAGATCACGCTTAAAAGTCTTTTGACTATGAGCTCCGCCTTCTATGGTTCCGATAACGATTCTGATACGCCTGGTAATGACTCCAATATGTACCCTTCGGAGGATTGGGTAAAATTCACCCTCGATTTACCCATGGACGACAAAAAAGAAATCGGTGAGGTATTTGATTACTTCACTGCAGGTACGGTGCTACTGGGAGATATTATTCACCTCACAGTTCCTGGAGGATTGGAGGGATATACGGATGAGAAGTTGTTTAAGCCTTTGGGTATTTCTGAATTTCAATGGCAATATAGCCCAACAGGTATAGCGCATACCGCAGGAGGATTAGCACTCAGCGCCCTGGATTTTGCCAAATATGCCCAGCTATACAAAAACAACGGGGAATGGAATGGAAAACAGGTTTTAACCGAAGAATGGGTGGAACAGAGCCTGACTAACCATTTCGCAGATACCCCGGAGCAACCGGGCTATGGATACCTCTTCTGGAACCAGGACTTCTCAACTGAACATAATTCCTACAACGCTTTTTATGCCAGCGGATATGGTGGGAATAAAGTCATCATGTTTACCGATGAACCTCTCGTGATTGTTGTAACAGCAACTGCTTTTGGTCAGCCCTATGCACATCCACAGGTTGAGCTTATGATTGAGAACTATATTTTACCTGCTGTTTTGGAATATAAGCACTAAGCATGCGGAGCATTGTATTTGAAGTGGCTCTGGGAGCAGAGAATGTATATAGGATGGTTAGTAGCCTAATTTAGAGATTGAGAATTAAATAATTGTTCAGTAAAAATTGGGGCTCGGTTTTCAGTTGAGATTGTACAAACTAAAAAATAATTGAAGTTTGGAGTAATGTTTTAATGCAAACTATTATTTACGTTTAAGCCTAATAAGTTGTTTGTACTTTTCTGAAAAATCACATTTATTCTACATGATTTTCTTGCCAGCAGAATTGGATTCCAGTTGGCTTTAAATCTATAAGAAGCTTTTTAGTTATACTCCCTAAATTAGAATCGAAATAATGTTTCAAAACAGATTTATCGAGATTGACAGCCTAATTTTATGGGATGAAAATGCAAGATTCCCAGATGACTATTCTGATTCTGAAGAGATCGACTTAATCGAATACTTCATTTCAAAACCAGAATATGAGATATCCGAATTCATTGAAGAAATTGTAAATGACTTCGATCTTCCACAGCTAGAAAAGCTCGTAGTTTGGAATGATGATGATAACTTCATAGCTCTTGAAGGTAATAGAAGACTTACTTGCTACAAGTTATTATCGAATCCAAAATTAATAGAACAAATTAATCCTAAACTGTTTCATAAAACACTTGCATTAGGACATAGAATTTCTATCAATGGTTCTTTCAAACTTGAATGCCTTGTTTCTGATGATAAAGATCAATGCTACCGATATTTGGATAGGAAGCATAACCGCTCAAACAATGAAGTCAACTGGGGTGATTTAGAAAGGACTAATTACAAGGCACGAAGGGGAGCAGCTAATCAAAGTGTAAAATTGAAATTAGCTCTTAGTAATTATATAAATGAACTAGATTTCCCAAAAGAATTAAAAAGTAAAGTTTTGGGAAAGGGATTTGTAACTAATTTATTCCGTTTAACAACTACAGGACCATCAAAAAAAGTTTTTGGCTTAAGTTTAGATGAGAATGGAGGGTTAAAATATTTGGACCCAAATTTTGGTGATAAATTAAAAGTAATAATATACAACGTACTTGAGAAAGAAGATTTTAAAGGGAACCCTGTCAATTCCAGAAAGCTAAACAAAGCTCCACAAATTGAGGAATATCTCAGATCGATCAAGAAAACAGATGCAAGCACTGTAGATAAAAAAATAAAGGACAGTAGGAAGGTTGATCTATTTGGACAAAGCTCTATAAGTACAATTCCTCATAAAGAAAGACAACGTGTTCTTCCAAAAAGTGGTATACGTAAAACTCTTATCCCTAGGAACTGTAGAATTCGAATAAACTCTACTAAGATCAATAATATCTATAGAGAGCTAAGAGATGACCTTATAATTGACGATTCTAATCAATCTGTCCCAAATGCAGTTGGCGTACTCTTTAGAGTTTTTTTGGAAGTAACGCTAGACTATTATGCTAATATGAACTCTCATACATTTAAGAAAAGTGACACCATAAGTCAAAAAATACCTTGGGTGGTAACTTCATTAGAATCTAAAGGTTATGACTCAAAAACATTCAATAATATACATAAAGTCGCTTCTGCTAAAAAGGAACACTCGTATCTATCAATTCACAATTTCCATGAATACGTCCATTCAACAGTGACTCAACCTTCATCAAGCGAATTAAAACTAAAATGGGATAACCTACAGCCCTTTTTCGAATTGATTTGGGAGGATTTAAATAGCACTAATCCATGAATTATTCACCATTAAGATATCCGGGAGGAAAAAATAAACTTGCTGGGTTTGTCGCCAAGATATGTATCGAAAACAGAATTAATGGACATTATGTAGAACCATATTCTGGAGGTGCATCTGTTGCTTTGTTTCTTCTTTTAGAAGGGTTTGTGAGTAAAATTACTCTTAATGACCGAGATAGATCAATTTATGCATTCTGGCACTCCGTACTTTTTAAGACAAATCAGCTTTGTGAAATGATAGAAAGCGCTGATTTAACAATATCTGAATGGAGAAAACAAAGACAATTACAAAGAGACAAAAAGAACATAGATCTACTAACTCTTGGATTCTCAACTTTCTATCTAAATAGAACGAATCGATCTGGTATCATAAATGCAGGGGTAATAGGAGGTATGAAGCAAGCAGGAAATTATTCCATGGATTGTAGGTTTAATAAGGCTGATCTAATTAAGCGAATAAAGAAAATAGCTTCACGAAAAAGGGACATTCGTCTTTATAAAAAAGATGCTATCAAACTAATTGACAAAATTCAAAATGAATCAAAAACCGAAAACGTCATTTTTTATTTTGATCCGCCATATTATTTAAAAGCCAAAAGTCTATACATGAATCATTATGCTTTTAAAGATCATAAGAAGGTTAGTGATAAAATTAAATCTATTAGAAATATCAAATGGATAGTTTCATATGATAATGTTCCTGAGATTAGAAATTTGTATTCCGAATTTGAAAAAAAAGAAATTGAGTTAATCCATACGGCGTATAAAATACGGGAAGGAAAAGAAATCCTTTTCTTTAGCAAAGATTTAAAGCAACCCAATATCAAAAATTGGAATCCACTTTTCTTTAAATTAGATCGCTCGAGTTCTACTCCTAATATTTCTTATATGAATAAGTAATTCTACTACTTAAATACTTATTTCTTTTTTTAGACTCACAGTTTTAGTTACTCATTAGCTTATATTCTGCGAAACGTTGGTTTATGAGCTCTATGAAATTAATCTGGCTGGTAATTTTAGTCCTTTTCTCGTCCTGTAAGAACAATGATAGTGTTACAGGACCAAGTCAAAGCACGGAGCAACTCTATATAAATGGGCAGATTTATACGGTAAATCCAGACCAACCCTGGGCTGAGGCAATGCTAGTTCGAAGTGGAATCATTGTCGCGATTGGTACTGAAGAGGAAGTTCAAACCCAGGCTTCTGAAAATGTTCAGACCGTCAATTTAAGGGGAAACATGGTGATGCCCGGGATTCATGATGTACATGTGCATCCTTTAGAAGCAGCATCCGAAAATTTTCAGTTTGTTCTTAATCAAACCGAAACAGATCCCGAAAACTATGCCTCGGATATTAGGCAAGCTCTCAATCAGAACCCTAACTCTGAATGGATTTTAGGCTGGGGCTTCGACATTTATACGCTTCTTGATGCAACACGCGAACCCATCGAAGTTTTGGATGATATTTCTACTGACAGACCTATAGCCGTAATGGAGCAAACCTCTCATTCGATCTGGGTAAACTCAAGAGCACTAGAACTTGCGGGTATAAATCGAGATTCGGAGAACCCAACCGGTGGGATAATCATGAAAGATCCGAATGGCTCACCAAATGGATTGCTGATTGACAATGCTGGTAACCTGGTGATTGATTTGGTAATTGCATCCATTCCTGATAATGAACAGAACGATTATGAAGGACTGATAGAATTTGCTCTTCCCGAACTGGCCAGAAACGGAATCACTTCCGTCTGTGATGCGAGAACCTACTGGAAAAGAAATCATCATTTAACCTGGCAAAGAGTTGAAGAGGCTGGGCGACTAAGTGCCCGGGTTAATCTTGGACTTTGGGTTTATCCTACCGAAAATGATGCGGAGCAAATAAACATCATCCAATCCCTCTATTCAAATGATACAAACAGTTTCTTAAGAATAAATCAGATCAAGCTGTATGCAGATGGGATTATCATCAATACCACTTCTACGATGGAAGATGATTATTTAGTTGATCTGTTTGAATTGCCGAGTAATAACGGACTCAATTATATTTCCCAGAGTCGGATTTCACAATATATCACTGCCTTAGAGCCTACCGGTTTCGACTTCCACATACATACCATAGGGAATCGTGGGGTTAACGAAGCGCTAAATGCCATTGAGCGAAGCAGTAACGGTAACGGAAGACACCGGCTTACTCATATTGAATATGTATTACCCTCGGATTACCCCAGATTCAGTGAGCTAAATGTTACAGCTGATGCCCAGGTAGCAGGAGACTTTACACAGCCTGAAAACTGGAATGAGACGGACTTCTTAATTGGATCAGAATTAAACAATGCCAACATCCCTATAAAAAGTCTTGTTGAAGCCGGTTCCAGGTTAACACTCAGCAGTGACTGGGATGTAAGTGATTTGAATCCTTTTATCGGAATCCAAAATGCGGTAACACGCTCCCCTCAGGAAATCAGCCTTGAGGAAGCAATTAAAGCCTACACCCTAAATGCTGCTTATGTAATGCGGCAAGAAGATAAAGTTGGGACCCTGGAAGTTGGAAAAGAAGCTGATTTCATTATCCTGAATCAGAACCTCTTTGAAATAGAACCTGATCAAATTAGCAGAACGCAGGTGTTGAGAACATATTTACGAGGCGAGTTGGTTTATGAACGATAAATTTGAACTTCCGAATCCTGAATTAGAAGCAGAAATCTACTATCTAAGAGAAGAAGAAAGCGGCAGAAAAACTCCAATAAATAGTGGATACCGTGGCCAATTTTCTTACGATGATCATGACTGGGATGCTCCACAAGAATTTATAGGCAAAGAATCCTGTCTCCCTGGCGAAAAAGTTAAAGTTAGATTACAGACGAGTAGTCCAGAATATCATATTGGTAAATTTTGGGTAGGAAAAAGTTTCAAAATAAGAGAAGGGTATCGAGTTGTTGGTGAAGGGACGATAACAAAAATACTTAGAGAAGACTTCAAGCACTGGGACTACAAATCAACTTTAAAGGAGTTATCAAAAAATTGTGTTCCATATGATTCAATAAATATCGAAGGTTTTATCATTGACTTCGATAACAATCTCGAAACCCCAGAAGGAATTAAAGAAGTTAATTGTGAAGTAAACCTTTCAAATAAAGAAGAAATGATTCAGGTTTATTGCACTTTGGAGGATTCCACAAATAAGGTAAGTCCTTTTTTGTTAGATGAAGTCTGCAAGATTTGGAGAGAGAAGCTGAGCTTTGAAAATTCGAAATATAAAATAGAAGCGAATTTTAGTGAAGAAAACTTCTTCTTCATTTTATCATTTATTACATGGCATAGCATGTATCTGACAGGAAAAATAATTATTAGGAAATGAAGATCGGATAAAGAGTACAATGAACCTCCAACCTACTTTAGAAGACGAGCTAATACTAATGAGGCCTCTTGCCGAAAATGATTTTGAGGCGTTGTTTGAGGTTGCCAAAGACCCTTTGATTTGGGAACAGCATCCAAACTGGGATCGATATAAACGAGAAGTCTTTATTGAATTCTTCTCAGGAGCTATGGAATCAAAGGGAGCTTTTCTCATTCTTGATAAGGAATCCGAAAAAGTAATCGGGAGCACAAGGTTCAAGAAAGTAGAGGGAGCCGAAGATGCCATTGAGATAGGCTGGTCTTTTTTGGCAAGAGATACATGGGGCGGCAAATATAACCGATCCATGAAGAAACTTATGATTAATTATGCCCTTGATCATATGGAGCATATCATCTTCTATATCGGTAAGGAAAATATGCGTTCACGAAAAGCGGTAGAAAAGTTAGGTGGAAGACAAATCACAAGCCCGGAATTAGATCACCTGGTTAGAAAAAACGGAATCGATTTGACGTATCGAATTGGCAAAGAAGACTGGAAGAGTTAATAACCCAATTTACTGCATCCCTTCTCTCATATACTGCAAACTTCTTCTTTTTTACTATTCACAGTACTAGTATCGGTATAGTTTAGCTTCTTAAACCTCACTAACTAGTTAACTATGCGATTTACTACCAGCCTGCTCATCATAAACTTTTTTGTACTCCTTACTGGCTTCCAGCTAGCCGATGCTCCGAATGATACTCCTGTAAGTAAAGAAGGAATGATCAAAGTGACCATACTATACCCAAATACTGATGGAAATACTTTCGACATGGAGTATTATAAAAATACACACATACCTCTTCTGGAAGAATTGCTAGGGGAACAGCTAAAACGAGTAGAAATTGATAAGGGAATAGCTGGAGCCATGCCAGACGACCCGATCCCTTATGTTGCGATTGGATACTTATACTTTGACCGGCTTACCGATTATTATACTTCATTTGGACCTCATTCGGATAAAATTATTGGTGACATTCCAAACTATACTAATATTGAACCAATCGTACAGATTAGCCAGGTATTACAATAAGCTTAATCTTCCCTTAATTACAGGTGCCTCTTTTTTTTCGTTTATTTGACCCGGACATACCATCAAATAAACTATGCCATGCGTCTCTTAACTATTCTTGCTCTTCTGGTTACTCTATCAGCGTGTAACCTTTCACCAGAAAACACTGAGATCGTATTACCCAGTACGCTGGATGCTACCCTGGGTGAGGAATTAGCATCAGGACATGTTTATCACGATGCAAATGAAAACGGAACTATGGATGGCAACGAAACGGGCATTGGAGGAGTATTTGTGTCAAATGGTCTGGACCTTGTCCAGACCGATGCTAATGGTCGATACAGCATTCCTGTTGATGATGACGCTATCATTTTTGTCATTAAACCTCGCGACTGGATGACGCCAGTGAATGAGGATAATCTTCCAAGGTTCTTCTATATTCACAAACCCAAGGGATCTCCTGAAAACTTTACTTATGAAGGCATACCTCCTACCGGTCCATTACCGGAGAGCATCAATTTCCCTTTATACAAAGAAAATGGCTCAAGTAAATTCAAAATGGTGGTTTTTGGTGATCCACAGCCTTATTCGCTGGAGCAAATAGATTTTCTGGCTGAAGATGTAATCTCAGAGTTGATAGACGCTCAAAACCTGGAGTTCGGGATGACTATGGGTGATATTGTTGGGGATAGTTTGAATTTTTTCTCACCATTAAACCAGGCCGTTTCGAAGATTGGAATACCCTGGTACAATGTGCTTGGAAATCATGATGTTAACTTCATGGCTACCAGAGATGAGGATTCGGACGACACCTTCGAACGTGTATTTGGCCCTGCTAACTATGCCTTTGTGTATGGAGATGTTCACTTCATCGTGGTTGACAATGTGATCATGGACGAACCGGAAGGCGCGACAGGATATACCGGGGGCTTGCGTCCAGATCAAATAGAGTTCGTGAGTAATTATCTCAATGTAGTGCCAAAAGAAAACCTTGTTGTCCTTACGATGCATATCCCTTTGGTTGAGCACGGCGAGACCTTCCGACAAAGTGATCAGAAAAAACTTTTCGATCTGCTTAAAGACTTCCCAAATACCTTATCTATCTCGGCACATACTCATATGCAGGAGCACAAGTTCTTCCATAAAGATTCCACCGATTGGCAAAGAGAAGTACCACACCATCATTTTAATGTAGGAACCACTTCCGGAAGCTGGTGGAATGGCATACGGGGTGAGAATGATGTTCCACATACCATGATGAGAGATGGGACTCCAAATGGTTATTCATTCATTACTTTCAATGGTACAGAATATATCATTGACTGGAAGGTTGCCGGCAGCCCTGAAAGCCACAGAATGAATATTCATGTTCCACGTGGTATTGTAGCAAACTCAAACGAAACTACCTTATTAACGGTCAATTTCTTTAATGGAAGTGAGCAATCTGAATTAAGCTATCGTATACTGGGGGCTAGCGAGTGGCAACCCATGGAAAAGGTGGAGAAACCTGATCCATACTATGCTAAGATTTCTCAACGTCACGAGAACATGCAAACCCTAAGATTTCCAGAATTGTGGGATGGAAATTCAGAACTAGCTGATGAACCTTATCCGATCTCAAGAAGAATGTCCAGGCCAGTAAATTCTTCTCATTTATGGGAAGCAAACCTTGGTACAGACTGGCCTGTAGGTAGACATGTAATTGAAGTAATGGCTAAAGACCGATATGGTCAGACCTTTACTGCCTATCAGACAATGAGAGTTACTGCAGAGTAGAGTTGATCTTTTTGTAAATCAGCTCGTTATCGAGTGCTAATTTTCAGTACACTTTTCTCATTTTTCATGAACCTTTTTTTATGTAACTATGTTGCACGAACGAGTACGTAATTTCTTATATTTAAGGCTCTTTTTGATCACGCAAATCATTTGAATGAATATAACTATTTCCAAATCTGATACATGGGGTGTACTCGCTGGCGCTTTATGTATGCTCCATTGCTTTGCCACTCCATTTTTATTTATTGCAGTAGCTGGCACTTCAAGCACAGGAGAAGAAGCACCCTTATGGTGGCTTTCGATTAATTACATATTCCTAGTTATTTCCTTTTTTGCTGTACTACGTTCTGTCCAAACAACTTCTCGTGCATTCATGAAGCCCTTGTTTTGGATAAGCTGGATCGCTCTCGCATTTGTTATTATAAACGAACAATTCGAATGGCTGGAGCTTGCTGAAATTATTACTTACGCAACTGCTACTGTCTTAGTGGTTTTACACCTCTACAATCGCAGATATTGCCAATGTAAAACGGATAATTGCTGTATAGAAGATGAATAAAGAAAAATTTGAAACCATGGGAGATAACCATATCTCCTCGAATGTAGACACTCCCCTCCTGCCAAACGCATTTGAAAAGTCTGACAATGAAAAAATCCAGAATATTGAGAAGTATTTTGGATTGATCATGGAAGAGCTTGGTCTGGATCTATCCGATGATAGTTTAGCGGGGACCCCTTATCGGGTTGCAAAAATGTACGTTAAGGAAATGTTTTATGGATTAAATCCTGAGAACAGGCCCAAGATTTCGACCTTTGCAAACCACTATGAGTACAAGAAAATTATTGTTGAGCAGAATATTACTATTGATTCTGCCTGTGAACATCACTTCTTACCAATAACCGGTTATGCTCATATTGGATATATCCCAGGAGATCGGGTTATAGGGCTTTCTAAAATAAACCGTTTGGTGGATTATTATTCACACCGTCCTCAGGTCCAGGAACGATTATCGCTGCAGATTCTTAAAGACCTGCAAAGCGAATTAGGAACTGAAGATGTTATCGTTATGATTAACTCAAAGCATCTTTGTGTTTCCACAAGAGGAATCAAAGATAAGGATAGCTTTACCACCACACTGGAATACGGTGGTTGCTTTAATGAAAGAGTACACCGGGAAGAGTTCCTAAAATTAATCGATAATAAAGGTCTCTAGCCTTCAGCCATCCCCTGCATGCGTTCCAGGTTATCCTGGACTCGTAAGGCTTTAATCACTTCTCCAATCTCACCCTTCATAATCGCATCCAGGTTATAGAGGGTGAGGTTGATGCGGTGATCGGTACATCGACCTTGAGGGAAGTTATAAGTCCTGATTTTAGCTGATCTATCACCCGTTGATACCTGGCTTTTACGTTCCGCAGCCCGCTCTTTTTGCTTTTGCTCCAATTCAATGTCATACATTTTAGCACGGAGCATGGTCAACGCTCTTTCCTTGTTTTGATGTTGTGAACGTTCCTCCTGGCACTCAACAACAATACCAGTCGGTTCATGCGTAATTCTAATGGCTGAATCTGTTTTGTTTACGTGCTGTCCTCCAGCACCGCTCGCCCTAAACGTATCAATCCGTAAATCGCTGGTATTGATCTCAATATCTACATCTTCCACTTCAGGTAGTACAGCCACAGTTGCTGCCGAAGTGTGCACCCTACCCTGACTTTCAGTTGCCGGCACACGCTGCACGCGATGAACTCCGGATTCATACTTCATATTCCCAAAAACCTGATTCCCTTCTAAGGAGAATACAATTTCTTTATACCCTCCTTTTTCAGATTCATTGATATTCATCAGGCTTAAACTCCATCCTTCCGAGTCTGAATAGCGCCGGTACATATCGAATAAATCTCCAGCAAAAATAGCGGCTTCATCCCCGCCTGTTCCTGCACGAATTTCAACGATAGCATTTTTGGAATCTTCCGGATCCTTTGGAACAAGTTTAACTTTGATCTCTTCTTCCAACTGCTCAAGCTCAACAACGATCTCTTTATTCTCGTCACGAGCCATTTCCGTGATCTCGGGGTCTTCATTCAACTCAATGAGTTCCTTATTACCTTCAAGTCGGTTTGTTAAATCTAACCAGGTATCGTAGTCTTGCACTAGCTCTTCTAATTCGCTTCTCTCTTTGGTGAGCTTGGTATAGGCATCAGGATCATCAAATACGGATGGGTCACTCATCGCCGTATTCACTTCCTGGAACCTGGATTTTATCTGCTTTAGCTTTTCTTCGATATTCATACTCGTGTGCTGCTTTTATTAGCCGGGCTAATGTAAGGAATTAATGGAATTAAGAATTGGGAATAGCCACATTCTATTAATCCGATTTCTTATTTTCTCCTTCAATTTTTGATCTAACGATTCTATGCCAAGAACTTCTCTTCCCTCATCCACTACACTCGGTTTCCTTGGAGCCGGTCAACTTGCACGTATGAGTGCACTTCAGGCCTTTCGATTTGGAATCCAGGTATCCGTTTTTTCTGATCGCCCTGAAAATGAACCCGTTCAGTTTATGACCCCTTTTTCGGCTTCAGGGTCTTTTGAGAGCGTGGATGATATGGTTGAATTCGCAAAGAAGTGTGATGTAGTCACCCTGGAAAATGAGTTTATCAGCTCAGATCTACTTAAAGAAGTTCAGGAACGAAGTGGAACTCCCATTTTCCCTTCTCCCGATAGTTTTGCACTTATTGAAAACAAACTCATCGAAAAGCAGACCTTTGAAGCAGCAGGAATTCCGGTTACTCCTTACCGTCTTGTTCAATCCGTAGAAGACCTGGAAGCTTTTGGGAATGAATATGGCTGGCCTTATTTATTGAAATCTTCAAAAGGCGGCTATGATGGGTATGGCAATGTGACTGTACGGGATTTAGAAGGGGCAAAATCTGGATTCGAAAAGTTAGGAGGAACTAAGGGCCATGATATTGTAGCAGAAGCTTTCGTCCCATTCATCAAAGAACTGGCCGTTCAGGTAGCTCGAAACGAAACTGGGACCGTCGTCTATCCATGTTGCGAAACGGTGCAGGAAAATCATATTTGTGTAGCCGTGCTCTCCCCCGCTCCTATCGAAGATCAATACCAACAAAAAGCCCAGAAATTAGCTGTTCGGGCCGTTGAAGCAATTGATGGAAAGGGAATCTTCGCTTTCGAATTCTTTTTAACAGAAGATGGGAACGTGTTATTGAATGAATCTGCACCCCGCCCTCATAACTCAGGTCATTATACCATAGAAGGGTGTGTTGCCTCTCAATTTGAGAACCATGTTCGTTCTGTATTAGGACTTCCCCTTGGCTCCTCAGAAATGACCAAGCCAGCCGCCGCTATGATCAATCTCTTAGGTACCCATAATCGACCGGCCGAAGCAGATCATATTTCTAAAGGATTAGCAGAAGGTGACGGTCACTATCATGTATATGGAAAAGTTCAAAGCAAAATAGGTCGAAAGATGGCACACTATACATTATTAGGTGATGATCTTGATACAACGTATCAAAAAGCGAAAGAGCTTACGAATAGTTTTGAAATCTGAGCCGAAACTAACGTAAAGGTTATACAAAACCGGTAAGCTTGAGGTGATCATCACCCTATTTTTTCTGAAAATGTTGTAGTATCCTTTCAATCGCTAGGCCGTAGTAGGAGCGCGCTAACAAATTAGACTTATGAGACGGGGTATATTTCTTTTTTTACTACTGGGGGTTTCCTCTTTAGGATACTCACAAATATCATCTGTGAACGGAAACCTAATGGGGGAATTCATTAATTATGAACAGAACCTTATTCCAGATGAAGATTCTGAAGGTTTTGTAGTTCCTGACACCACTCAGCTGAAGCAATGGAAGCGAATGATGGATTTGTTTGTAGCTGAATCCTATTCCCAGGCAGAGGATAGCTTATCCGCCAATTTCAGTGACTATGAAATGGTGTTACTGACTGATACTTCATTTATTGACCGACAATATTACCTGATCAGAGAAAAAAATCCGGTTACCCTGGGATGGGGCTTATATGCTTCTGATCCGGATTACCAGCGAGATGTGATTATAGGTGTTCCGCATCCTGTTTTCGATTCATTTACTCCCCAACAGGGAGTAAATATGTTCCAGTATTTAGGAGGACGAATGCTCGCTATGGCCGGTACGCACCGGTGCTCAAATGATGAGGCGAGTTTCAGTGATGGAACTACAAAAGTGTGTAGCGATACTGATACCTCTGAGAAGTTCAAAGTATCCGACATGGCACATTATGATAGTAGCGCTTTTCAAATAGCCCATGAGTCTTTAAAAGAACTTTCAGCCAATGTGTATGCAATTAACCTGCACGGTCATGCAAGTTCAAGTTGTG
Organism: Balneolaceae bacterium; assembly: GCA_965242845.1. GTDB lineage: Bacteria > Bacteroidota > Rhodothermia > Balneolales > Balneolaceae > RHLJ01. The sequence goes on along the minus strand of CBDETC010000003.1, from coordinate 1,026,234 downwards.
AGGATGTATTTCTATCAAATGGACGTGAAGATGACCCTCAACCCGGACTTCAGGCAGTAAGAGACAGCTTGATTGCAGATAATATAGATGCAGCAATGACCGGAGACGGGTCTTCATGTACTTTGATTGGTTCTACCAATGTTCAGGGGCGATTTATTAATGGATCGGATACTCCTGCTACTGAATCACCCGACAATAATACCGGGTTCTTTTTTCATGTGGAGCAGTCTAAAACTATCAGACAATCATTAGCTGGGCATATTCCTGTCATTGATGCTTTTGGAGAACTTATTACACGATCTTCCTCTACTACCACTTTTCCTGATTATCCTTCCCTTACCATCAATGAAATCCATTTTAATCCGGATGCAATAAATGGGGATGCGAACAATAACGGAAGCGTTGGAAGTGTATCCGATGAATTCCTTGAAATCATAAATACGGCAGATACAACCATTGCCCTGGATAGTTGGATTGTTGCAGATAATAGCTCAGATCGTCATGTAATAGAGGCTAATACAAATATCTTACCCGGTCAGGCTTTACTGCTGTTTGGAAGGGATACCTATGTGGGTGATTTTGGAGGTGCCACCATTCAGGCTGCTTCCACTAATACATTAAGCCTGAACAATACCGGCGATAAAATCTCTATCAAGAGCCCCGCTAACGATATTGTCACCTTTGTGGAATATCCCGGAACAGAAAGTGGTGTTTCTATCACTCTTAATCCCGATATCAGTGGCGATAGCCTTGTTAACCATTCCACTGCCGATACAGATGACAACTCACTCTTTTCGCCTGGCACCAAAATTAATGGGGACACTTTTCTTCCATATATCGAAATAGATGGAAATTCTGGCTGGAGAATGATGTCCAGCCCAACGGTTGATCTTCCCATTCAAAACTTAGTTTCTTTTAGCCCTATCCAGGGATTTGGTGATGGACATGACAAAAACTTCTATACCAACTATAATGGAAGCAGTTGGGAGGCCCCTTCTTCTCTTTCGGACAGCATAAAAAATGGAGAGGGTTTTATTTTCTATTTCTTCGATAATACTAATGCAGAAAGCTCTGAGCTTCCACTAAAGCTGAGAGCAACGGGCAGTGTACCATCTTCCAATGTCACTATCGACCTGCATACTTCAGGGGATAACTGGAACCTCATCGGTAATCCTTTTAATTCTGCCATTGATTTTTCCTCAGCCACAGTAAATGGAGGTTCATTGGCTAGCAGTGTTGGTCAAATTTATGATCCTTCAATCAGTAATTATGTAACCACAACTTCTCGTGGTGATACCGTAGCTGCCTGGCAGGGATTTTTTATTGAAAATTCCACGGCCTCCAGCATTACCATTCCTACTTCTTCTCAAATAGAAGACGGTGATTTCCTTAAAAGCATTCCTAACGGAAACTCTTACCTGGTTCTGCAAGCCAGAAACACGGAGCTCGGCCTCGCTGATGAACTGGTAATTGTTTTTTCTTCCGACGCAGAGATTGGATGGGATAACCTGGATGCTGAAGACCTGACTTCACTTTCCATTAATCATGTTTCCTTTACTGGAATCGGAGACAGAAATGCAGAAAAAACTCTGCAAAACCAGTTTTCAATTCCTACAGGTTTTGAACAGCAAATAGAAATCCCTCTTGAGGTCAAACAAACTGGAAGCAATGCCAGTCTTGAACTTTCCATTTCGAAAAGAGTGAATATTCCCGATGAATTAGAACTCATTTTATATGACCGAACGAAAGATGCTTTTATTGATCTATTGGAGGATTCATTTGAACGCTTAATCCTTGAAGAATCGGAAAGTGCAGATTCCTATCAATTAATTCTCTCAAAATCGGTTTCAACAAACGGAGAAACAGACCCGGATTTACCTACGCGATTTGAAGTATTTCAGAACTATCCGAATCCCTTCAATCCAACTACTAAGATTTCATATTCACTTCCAGAATCCTCCCCGGTTCGTGTTGAAATTTTCAACATATCTGGCGCTCTTATCCAATCAAAAACATTTGAGAACAAGCAAAGAGGTACACATTTCTTCTCATTTGATGGAAGCAGGCTAAGCTCAGCAGTATACTTTTATCGGGTTACTACCGAATTTGGATCTCAATCTGGTAAGATGATTTTGCTCAAATAGATTTTGTACCTTTATCCGAACGGTTAACAAAATCATTTTCAGATAATGAATACCCCTATAGTTGGTGTAGTGATGGGCAGTGACAGCGACTGGCCTACAATGAAACAAGCAGCAGAAATTCTGGAGCAATTTGGTGTTTCTTTTGAAAAGAGGGTTGTTTCGGCACACCGCACTCCTGATGATATGGCCGACTATGGAAAAGAAGCCCGGGAAAGAGGAATTAAAGTAATTATAGCAGGTGCTGGGGGCGCTGCCCATCTCCCTGGCATGCTGGCTAGTCATACCACACTCCCGGTTATTGGGGTTCCTATTCAAACTTCAGCACTTGGTGGAGTTGACAGCCTGTACTCAATCGTTCAAATGCCAAATGGAATTCCTGTTGCTACGGTTGCTATCGGAAAAGCTCAAAATGCAGGTCTTTTGGCTCTTCGCATTCTTTCTACCGAAGACAAAGGCATTGCCATGCAGCTTAAGCAATACCATGAAGGCATGGCTAATGAGTCGCGCAAGAAGACGGAGAACCTGGTTTGATTTACCGATTGTTATTAACCCTATTAGTCTCAGGGATTTTTTTGTTTGAAGGTGCACAGGCACAAGAACAGGAAGCAGATTCAACCGGAAACCCTCTTCAAAACTTTGAGTTCTTAATTGGTGGCGCATGGACCGCAGATCGAACTCATCAGACCTTCGAATGGGGCGTCGGAGAGAAATCGGTCGTTTCGAAACTCTATTTCACAAATGATGATACCCTAAAGCTTGTGGGGGAAATTACATGGTTTTGGCATCCTGGTTTAAAACAAATCAAAGGATATGGCACTTCTATAGAGATGCAGATGGACTTTTTTGATTACACCACGGTTTTTGAAGCTCCTACCAAAATGGTGAACACCTTCATGGGTTATGGTGGCCATATTGATGGTGTGCCTCAATTAGAGACTTTGGAATTTGTGGATGAAGACAAATACCTATGGACGTATTACAATAAACAAGGCCTGGAATTCCACCCCGCGTACAGTATCACATTCCGAAGAAAGGATATATCCAATAATTAATTGGGTATAGTGTATAATTCCTGTAATTTACGCGACACTTTGGATGGACTACGACTTGCAGACTAGAGAATCAATTTCGAACTATAGCTCTGAATTCTATTCTTTCCTATAACTATTAATTCAGACTTACTACAATGAATATTTATGTTGGGAATCTTAGCTATGGTGTTAAAGATGACCATTTACGCGAAGTTTTTGAAGCTTTCGGAACTGTTAGTTCTGCAAAAGTAATCACAGACAAATACTCAGGCCGATCAAAAGGCTTTGGTTTTGTTGAAATGGATAACGATGCAGAAGGGCATGCAGCTATCGAGCAATTAGATGGCGCTGAAATTGATGGCCGACCAGTTAAAGTTAACGAAGCACGGCCAAGAGAAGATAATCGTTCAAGAAGGTAATGAATATTATCTGATACTAAATGGTATCAAAGCCCCGACTAAGTCGGGGCTTTTTTTATGCTTTCAAGCCAATAAGGATTATCTATTGTGTAGCATAGTTTTATCACCTACATTGAAAATTGTTCAACATTAAACTATTATTGAAATCAATTAGGTGATTATTATGAAACACTTACCAACCGTCGCAAGATATTTGATGGGCTTGATATTTTTTGTTTTCGGCCTGAATAAATTCCTTCAATTTCTTCCGCAACCTGAAATAACAGGCCCCCCTTTAGAATTTTTTGGAGCATTGATGGCTACTGGCTACATGTTCCCTTTTATTGCTGTAGCTGAAATAGTTGCAGGTGCTTTATTATTAGCGAATCGATTTGTGCCTGTAGCTTTGGTAATTATTGCTCCGGTTACACTGCATATCCTTCTATTCCACATTTTCCTGGATAGTTCCGGACTGGTAATGGGCTTAGTCGTATTTGCTCTTAATCTTTACCTCTTATTTTCCTACAAAAAATACTATGATCCTTTCTTGGTTGCTTCAGCAACTCCTGGGAAAGATTCTGAAGAATAGTAACTTTTACTGCATGTATTCGAAGAAGACCGCCACGCTACACCGTGGCGGTTTTTTTATATCAATTAAATTCAAAGGAGTTCATCATGGTAATGACAACAACGAATCATCTTGACGGGCGTGAGATTGAAAAATATCTCGGGGTTGTTACTGGAGAAGCAATTTTAGGGGCAAACATTTTTAAAGACATCTTTGCAGGAATCCGTGATATCGTAGGAGGTCGTTCTGCTTCCTATGAAAGGGAATTACAAGAAGCACGAAGAATTGCGTTTGCTGAGTTAGAAGAAAAAGCAGCTCGCGTGGGAGCGAATGCTATTATTGGAATTGATATCGATTACGAAACTATCGGAGCCAATGGAAGCATGTTAATGGTTTCGGTAAGTGGTACTGCCATTCGAACTACTTAATAAAAAAATACCCCGCCACGTTGTTACGTAACGGGGTAACTCTCCTACCCTCTTCTGTCTCTGTATCCTCTCTCGTACTCTATCTCGTCTCTCATAATATCCCTGAATTCGTACATCAGTCTTCTGTGCTGTTTCTTATTTACCAGGGCTCTTCTTCGGCCCGTCAAGTAGGTCTCTTCAAATCGGTTTTTTATCCAAATTTGATCTTCAAGTCGATCCATCAATAATCTCACTTCATAATTTTGATAACGTCCTCGGTTTTTTGATTGAATTCGACCGCTTCGGGTTCTGTATCCTGAATAGTTTCTTTTAGAATAATTATTCCAGTTTCTGTCCAGTCGATCTAATTCTCGTCTTGTTTGTCGAATCTCTCTCTGCATATCATTTATGATTCGATCCTTAATTTTTCTTGCCTGCCAGGAGTCTTCTACCATTAACGCATAAGAGAATCTCTCTAATTTATTTTCGAAGCTTTGTAGCTCTCGAACATTCTCTCTTTGCTCGTAGCGATAATCCGTTTGAGCTACCTTCCGTACTGTAGCACGCTGTGCATTAATCTCGATGGTTGCAAAACCGATAATGATGATAGAAAGTATTAGCCGTTTCATAGTTCCTCCTGCTTTTGTGAACTCGTTGATAAGTTAACGGCTTAGCAGCGTCTAACTTTCTCACATCTTTGTGTTAGCATCTTCGTGTGAGCATATTTCACAATCAATTTTATTTTTAAGCAGACATTGTAACGTTTCAACCTGATTCTGCATCAAAGCATAAAAGAACCTTTACTTGCTTCCGGAAAAAGAGGAAATAGCACTAATCAACAGAGCCATAAGTGGCGACCAAAAAGCTTTTGAGAAGTTATATGAGAGCTATGTCGAAGTTCTGTATCGATTTCTTGCTCAGTTTTCTGATCACCGGGAACAAGTAAAAGATTGGACTCAAGTTGCGTTTGTGAAAGCATTCAGCAAACTCGATTCATTCAGGTTCAACTCAAGATTCAAAACCTGGTTATTCTCGATTGGATTAAACGTGATGAGATCAGAAATGAGATCGAAGATAAAGTTCACCGACCTGGAAGAGGCAAACCTCGACAAAAAGGAAGAGGAACTCACTACACCTCAAGACTGGTCACTTCTCCGTAAAGCCATCAGAAAATTACCTCCGGATAAAAGAATGATTCTCTTACTCCATGAAGTAGAAGGATATTCACACAGCGAAATCGGCACCATGCTCGATATCAAAGAAGGGACCTCCAGGGTAATCTTGCATAGAACCAAAGAAGAATTAAGAAAACAACAACTGGTATGAAAGAATCTTTCTACACTTCATCAGATATCCCAACAAAGGAAGAAAAGCAGGCTATGTGGTCTGGTATTCAATCTTCCTTAAAACAACCTAAGCCCTCTGGAGTCATTCATTTCCATTGGAGGAGCTTTTGGATAGGAAATGCAGCGGCCGTGCTTTTGATCTTTGCTGCTGTTGGGATTGTATTCACAGGTAATACTCTGAAGGATCTATCTAACGCGGAAAATAATAATGAGCAGATTTATGAAACGCTCAACTCAGCCACAAACCAGTTGAGTGATCTCCCTCCCCTTCTTATTGATCAGGCTACAGAAAGTCGGAAGTCGTCTCTTGAGTCTACCACATCAGCCATTGAAGAAATTGATCTTCTAATAGAAGAATTAAAAGAAGACATCCTCATCAATGGCGAAAGCCCTGCAAAGCGAAATACTCTTAAACGCCTTTATGCAACCAAACTAGATTTTTATAAAGATTTATTACTTAACGAGGAACTAGAATCATGAAACGAATCATCATCCCATTTATAGTTGTCCTATTTATTTCTCTTAACCTTTCAGCACAAAATTCCACTGATAAAGGCCTCAAAAGGCTAGCCAGGCTGGCTAATATGGATTTGTACTTCCAGGATGGCACCAAAGAAGGAGAGGTTAACCTTGAAGACATTACCCAACTGGAAGTACTTGTTGACGCTGGAATGGAAATCACCATTAAAGGAGACAATACTTCAAAATTGGTTTACAAATATTATTTCAAAGGAAATAAGCTCGCTTATGAGCGCTACTTTGAAAATTTTGATCCTGAGTTTAAGCAACATGGTGGAGAAGCGATTTTCGAAATCGACTTTCCTGATATTAACATCCAGAATGAAACTTTCCGTGTGGATGAACACCGCCTTGAAGTAACACTTCCCTCCGAACTTTTCTTAAGACTTCGATCAAGGTATTCTCAAGTTGATGTAGAGAATATTCAACTGGGTCTTGAGGTAGAAAATCGAAGTGGTATAGTAAGGGCTAGAAACATTTCTCAGACTGTTCGGCTTTATAACGATTACGGCTCTATAGTGGCAACAAATATCGATGGCGAGCTTTTTATCGCTAATCGATCGGCTAGTATAGATGTGCAGGACATTATTGGATCGGTTCAGGTTAATGCCAACTACTCAAAAATGAATATCTCCAAAGTAGATGGTGATTTAGATATCACAAACCGGAGTGGAGCTATAAATGCTTTCGATATTAATGGGTCATTGAGAGGTAGTGGCCCATATATTGAATATGAGCTCACTAATATTGATGGAGATATCCGAATTGATAATAAGAGTGGAAAAATTACTATTAACTCTGCCCGATCACTTCAGGCTGTAGGCGATTACACCCATATTAATGCCTCCAATATAACCAGTACGCAAGGAGTTTCTATCGAAGGAAGGTCCGCAAATGTTGACCTGAAAAACATTGAAGGGAATGTGATAGTGAGCGGTCAGTATCTCGATATTGACCTGGAAAAAATCAAAGGCGCTGCTTCCATAAGCAACCGCTCTGGTAAACTCTTCATTAATGATCTGGAAAACGATTTAACGTTCAGAGGTGAATATGTGCCTATTTCAGCAAGAAATCTAAGAGGAAATAACCTGAGCATTGACAACAAATCCGGAGACATGAATATTGAAACTCTTTCGGATATGGAGACCGTTTTTATTAAATCTAACTATGGGGATGTAGAGCTATTGATGAAATCAGACTTTAATGGAGAGGTTAAAATTGAAACAAGGTATGGGAAGCTCGACTCCAACTTTACCATTACAGGTGAACAAGTCTCGGAATACAGTAACAGAAGAATTGTTACGGGCACAGTTGGGAATGCAAACGGAAGCGGAAAGATGGAAATCATCACCCAAAATGCGAATGTGATTATTAAATAAAAGCGAACTCTAGGTAAGTAACCCGCCCCTGTCTCCTCCCTAGAGGGGAACTCTTAGATCTAAATGAAAAACTTAATAGAAAGCCTCCCCTCCGCTGGAGGGGATTGAGGGGTGGGTAGTTATACCAAGAGGTGGAAAATATTACTCATGCCGGATGGCGTCGATAGGATCCAACTGCGATGCCCTCCAGGCCGGATATGTCCCAAAAACTACGCCTACAACCATAGCAACAGCTAGAATTACCAAAACTGTATTAAAACCAAGGGCCGCTCTAAAACCCAAATCTGCAATCGAATTTACAATGGGTACAAATATGAAAATCCCTACTATTCCAAGTATCCAACCTGATATACACCCAACAAAAGATACGGTGACTGATTCGGCCATAAACTGAAGAACGATATCTTTCTTCTTTGCTCCTGTTGCCTTCCTGATACCAATCTCTTTGGTACGTTCTGTTACTGAAATCAGTAAAACATTCATTACTCCTATTCCTCCTACCAGAACCGAAATCCCGGTAATTGCTCCCATTATCAATTTGAATAGTAAAATGCCCTGGGAAAACTGTTCCACTCTTGCTCGATTCGACATCATAGTAAATGCTTCACTTCCCTCTTCGAATGAATCATCAAGCCAGGCCTTTAATTCCTCTTCTATAACGGGAATTTCCTCTGCTCTGGTTACTTTTAAGCTCAATACGGGATAATCCTCAATCATTGCCAGAAAACTGGAAATCGGTACATAAGCTCTTGGTGTACCTTCACCCCGCTCCTTCAAAAGCCCGATAACCAGGAATTCCTCCCCTTTTATTTCGACTTGTTTTCCTACTATCTCCTCAGGATTCTCAAACCACTTTTCTGCAATATAGCCGCCTATTACTAGTACTTTTGCTCCATTCAGAACATCTGATTCGCTAAAGTATCTACCCGCTGCAAGGGAATCATTTACAAAAGAAAGGCCGTTTTCCATGTTCCCCTGGAAATATACTCCATGAACAGAGTCTCCATAACTAATCTCCAGAGCCTCGCTTGCAACAAATTCGACAATAGCCCTCTCACTGTATCTATTCTTGGTTTCCTGAGCATGCTCTAAACTGAATTTAGGAGCGTCTTCGATACGTATTCTAACGTTGTCTACCGTCTTGGTTTGATTGGTTCGGGCTTGCAGAATATTCAGAGAAGTCGTTTGGGCTAATTGTTCTCTACCTGTTTGTTCTAGCCCATCTCCTAAGGCTAAAATACCTACCAGAGAAGCCACCCCGATTATGATCCCTAAAGTTGATAAAAAAGTGTGTAGTGGATTTGCTCTTATGTTTTGAAGAGCGATGAAGACAGATTTAATAAAGTAACTCATACCGTAGGTTTTAAACGGGCTGAGCTACGCATCCTGCTAAGTTTGGTTGCGCGATTACTTAATCCTGATCAAATGGATTTCGTTTTCATTCTCAACAGCAAATTGAGCATCCTCCCAGGAAGCCGGGCCAAACCTTCCTCTCGCGTTATTTGAAAACCCATAACTCTCTTTAGGAATGCCCAGAAAGTTTGTATCCAATTTCCCATTCTTATTTTTATCGTGATATACAGCAATCGCATATTCTCCAAATGGCAGAGTCGGAAGCTCCCACTCAACAAAGGTACTGTCCACTGTTAGTACTACCGCATGGATAGGATCTTTGGTATAAGAATCCTTGGAATTAAACATTGCGATTCTGATTTCTCCCTCAGCTTTCTTAAGACCTTCAATTTGAAGTTTAAAAGATGATGAATTCGAATATTCGGGTAATTCCTGAGCTGTTAATCCGACACTTAGTGACGTGAGTAAAACTAAAAGTACAACTATGCTTTTGGTCATTTTATCTAAACTTTTTGCAAATAACGCCTTCTACTAATACAAGTAAGTTATGTTTCTGAACGACAAGCCCTTAACCAAGAAAAAATCAGAATAATTCTATTTATCCGAGTTTTGATCCATTTTTTATTGGCTTATCAGGAATAGCCAAAATTACCTTTCCATCTTCATCATAAAATCCAGTAACCAGACATTCAGAGATAAATGGCCCAATCTGTTTATCAGGAAAATTGACCACTCCAATAACTTGTTTTCCTATCAGATCCTCTTTTGAATAATGCTCTGTTATTTGAGCTGATGATTTACGAACCCCAATCTCTTCTCCAAAATCGACCTGGAGTTTATAAGCAGCTTTCCTGGCTTCAGGAAAATCAGAAACCTCTATTATGGTTCCTATTCGTAACTCTACTTGTTCAAATTCGCTCCAGGAAATCGACTTCATTGATCTTATTTTAACAGTAACATCTTTTTGCTCTCGGAATATTTACTCGTTGATAAACTGTAAATATATACGCCACTAGGAATATTCGAAGCATCAAAATTTATTGTATGCCTTCCGCTGCTAAAACTCCCAGAAGCAAGAGTTGAAATCTCCCTGCCTAACAAATCAAAAACCTTGAGGCTTACTGTTTCTGGAGAAGTCAAGGTGAAACTAATGGTAGTATTCGGATTAAAGGGGTTCGGGTAATTCTGTTCTAAACTTGTTGCAACAGGGATTAATTCTTCCTCCTCTTCTTCTATTCCGACAGAAAGATTTGCTGAAAAAGACCCTACGGATGACCAATCTCCGGTTCCGTGCTCATTTTTTGCCCTTGCTCTCCAATAATATATCCCTGATTCCTCTAATTGAATCACTCTCTCATTATTAGTCAGATTAGATTGATCCAGGAAGAGATTGTTAAAATCGGAATCATAAGATATTTGTAAATCATAGGAATCAGCATCAGCCAGGGCTAGCCACCTCATAGTTGTGCTATTACCTTCAATCATTTCATTTTGTGTAGGAAAGACAAGAGGTACTGAAAATGGAACTGTCGATGCATCACTTACCGTAAAGTTGTGGGAATAGTTATTCCCATTAAAGTTTACTCGAAACTCCCATACTCCTGTTTCAGAACCTTCTGTAATCGTGCGTGTCCAATACCAATAAGATGCTTGATAATGATCTTCATTACTCGAATGGTTCCACGAGCTGTATACATTAAGATCAGCATCGTAGATCGTAAAAAAACTGACCTGCCCCTGAAGCTGGTCTTGATAGTACGTTGCAAATAGCCCCTCTTCCCCTATAAGAAACGCATCATTATAGTTAGGAACTTCCTGGGTGTTACAACTATTGAAGAAAAATTCAGGTGGGGCATCATGAGTTCTCACTGCATTTACTCTTGACTCATAGTATGGTTTTTGTGTTTTCCATGAGCTTTCTGATACCGTACTACAAGACCCTTTATATGGATCAAATACGTTTCCATCTGCATCATGAACCTCGAAATGTAAATGCGGGCCTGTTGATTGCCCAGAACTTCCAACAACTCCAAGATACTCACCTTCTTCAACCGATTCTCCTATCTCTTTTTCAGTGAGAGATCCGTTTTTCATGTGCCCATAAAATGCAGTACTTCCATCAATATGTCGAACATACACGGCATTCCATGTCCCTACAAAACTGCAATTGCGGTCATAGTTACCATCTAGTTTAGCCACAATGGTTCCCGGTGCTGCCGCAACAATCTCAACATCATCATTATCCATCTTTAGCCAAGTATTGGGCCAGTTGAAGATGTCAATTCCAGCATGATTGTAGCCATTCTCCAGATCATACGTTCTGGTACCGCACATATAATCCTGTAATTGATTTGGAAAAGCAGAGTTTAGATCAACGAAATTTGAAAGACCATATACCCCATAATCAGAAACATGATCTGCCATTTTAATTGGCCATCCAAAAGTAACTTCAGAGTTTGAATTTATTGTAAGCTTACCTTTTCGTCGAAGCTCTTCAGAGTTTTCCTCAACCAATGCCCTCATTTCGAGTTTTTCTTCTTCTGAAATAAAATCCACCGGAGGATTGAAAGAACCTCCACCATCTGGTTTAACAGTTTGAGATACAGACGGGATAGTCCACATCAACAGAGCAATCAAAAAACAAAACTGGCTTACTCGCATGGCATAAAATTTTTCGAAGTATAAAAAAACCCCACCTTCTTTTGAAGGCGGGGTCTCGAATTTACTTCGATAAGTAAGAAATATTATCCGGTAACAGTCTTTACTGTTTTGATAATACGGGCAGCTACTTTATATGGATCTGCATTAGATGCCACACGTCTGTCTTCCAGGTATCCACTCCATCCATGCGTTGCTGTATAGATAGGGATACGGATAGAAGCTCCACGATCAGAAACTCCATATGAGAATTGATCGATAGACTGAGTTTCATGCTTACCTGTTAATCGCTCCTCATTATGAGCTCCATATACAGCAATATGCTCATCTACTACTGAACGGAAAGCTTCACAAACAGCTTCAATTTTTTCTTTTGAACCAGCGGTACGGATGTACTCGTTCGAGAAGTTAGCATGCATACCAGAACCATTCCAATCAGTATCGCCAAGCGGCTTTGGATGGTATTCGATATACACTCCATACTTTTCAGAAAGTCGCTCCATCAGGTATCTTGCAACCCAGATTTGATCACCTGCTGATTGAGCACCTTTTGCAAAAATCTGCCACTCCCACTGACCAGCAGCTACTTCACCGTTAGTACCTTCTACATTTAATCCAGCTTCAAGGCAAATATCCAGATGCTCATCTTTAAATTCTCTTCCAAATGCATTTTGACCACCTACACCGCAGTAATAAGGACCTTGAGGTTCTGGATATCCATTTAGTGGAAAACCGAGTGGTCGCTGAGTTTCTGGGTCCATCAAGAAATACTCTTGCTCGAAACCAAACCAGAAATCATCGTCTTCATCGTCGATGGTTGCACGACCATTTGAAGCATGAGGTGTTCCATCAGCGTTAAGCACTTCAGTCATTACCAGATACCCATTTTTGACTTCAGAGTCAGGGAAAATAGCTACTGGCTTAAGTAAACAATCTGAACTACTTCCATCAGCCTGTTCAGTTGAACTCCCATCAAATGACCATTCCGGACAATCTTCCAACTTTCCGCTAAAGTCCGATACAATTTTAGTTTTACTTCTTAGGCTTTGGGTAGGTTTGTACCCGTCAAGCCAGATATATTCAAGTTTAGACCACGCCATAGTTTGAGTTAATTTTGTTAGGTTAGTGCTAAAAATCGAGCGATAATATAAAGCACTTTTCAAGAAATACTCAATTAATTTAAACTAATAGTTATCCACATATTAATTTTGCAGGCAAAAAAGCGCTTACACTTTAATTATTTTCCCATACCAGCAAAAAATCCCCTCTCATTCACTAGAAAAACGCATTTCCAGAGCTTTTAAACTACTCCCGCAAAGTACCTTTAAACCTCAGTATATTTATCCACATTTTAACTGCATAAATTTCAAACGCATTGCCTACATCAACACTAAAAATTTGGGTAGATGCTGCCCGACCAAAGACTCTTACCGCCGCTTTTACTCCTGTTTTTGTTGGAGCTGGCATCGCTTTTTATGATCAAACTTTAGCTATTGATGCAACTGCTGTTGCCCTATTATGTGCTTTTTTAATTCAAATTGGGACCAACTTTGCTAATGACTATTTCGATTTCATAAAAGGGGCAGACACGGACGAGCGGATTGGATTTCAAAGAGCTACAGCTTCGGGTCTAATACCCCCGAAAACGATGCTTAGAGCTACTATCCTAACTATGGGATTGGCTTTTATCTTTGGGCTTTACCTGGTATGGATTGGTGGCTGGACTGTATTGCTAATCGGCGTTTTATCGCTTGTGTTTGGAATCTTATACACCGGTGGGCCCTACCCTCTTGGATATAATGGCCTGGGAGATGTCTTCGTTTTCATCTTCTTCGGGATAGTTGCGGTAATGGGCACCTATTATGTTAATGCATTAGAATGGTCTGAGGCATCATTCTGGGCATCTCTGGCTGTAGGTGCTCTATGTACAAATATCCTGGTTATTAATAACCTTAGAGATGTAGAACAAGATGCAAAAGCAGGAAAACGTACGCTTGGTGTTCTATTTGGAGATACAGCCTTAAAATGGGAATACTTGTTAATGTTAGTGCTTGCCTTTGCTATTCCACCCCATTTTTACTTTCAGCTTGGATATGAGATCTGGATTTTTCTGCCCTTTCTTTTGGTACCACTTGCCTTCATCCATGCTAAAAAAGTCTGGACTGAGACTCATAAACCAAACCTAAATAAAGTACTTGGACAGACCGCCCAGTTTATGGCGTTATTTGGGATTTTATTCACCATTGGTATTGTTCTGTCCTAAATGCTCCGCTTCTATAAATATAGCAATCCTTTTAAGACTCCCTTTAAGACTGCCTTAGGAAGCTTTGAAACCAGGGAAGGAATCATTCTTTGCTATAGCGCTGATGAAATCCAGGCATTTGGAGAAGTAGCCCCACTACCCGGATTTTCAAAGGAATATCTTTCTGAAGTCGAACAAGCTATTATAGAAAGCAGGGCACTTATTAGCGATAGCATAACGGCAGAAGCTTTTGATAGCCTGATATTTAAGTTGAAGGATAAATACTCTTTCCCTTCTTTGAATTTCGGAATTGACACCCTGATCCACGATTTAAAAGCCAAAAGAATGGGAGTTCCGATTCAGGAATTACTTTTTGGGAAAGTCGATACAAACGTACAAAGCAATGCTTCGGTAGGAATCCGATCTTTAGAAGAGACTATTGATCAAGCCAGGCTAAAGGTTGATCAGGGTTTTGGAACTATAAAAATCAAAGTTGGAAGTGACTTTGAAAAAGAGCAGCTCGCTCTATCATCCCTAAGACAAACCCTGCCCGAAATAAAACTCAGAATTGACGCGAACCAGGCCTGGAATAAAGAAAATGCCGTTGTTTACTTAAACAGGCTTTCTGAATTTGGAATAGAGTATTGTGAGCAACCTGTAGCTTCAAGTAGCCTGAATGATATGAAGTGGGTGAAGGACAGATCTCCGATTAAGATTGCAGCGGATGAATCACTGACAGACGAAGACCAAAGAAATACGATCATCGAAAATGGATGCTGTGATTTACTTATTATAAAACCAGCTTTGATTGGTTCCTTTGGGGAAATTAACGTAACAAAACAGCTTGCCGATTCTCATGGTATGGTAGTTGTGTTTACAACAACCCTTGATGGAATTATTGGAAGGAAGATCACTGCGGTCTTGGCATCAGGTCTTGGTTCAAGAAAATTCGCACACGGGCTGGGTACGGGTTCTTTTTTTAATGAGCCATATTCTAGCGGAGAACAAATCAGAGATGGTTATTTTCAACTTAGTGCAGTTGAACCTGGGCTAGGTCACCCTGTTGATCTAAGCTTTTTAAAAGAAATACGCTAATTGTTTAGATCTCGATTACATAGCTTTGAATTTAGAAAAACGAATCCCCAACAGGTTTTTTTAACCTCTCAGCATGGAATGTACACCTACAGTGATTTGGATCGATTCACTGCTTTTTTCCAGGATATTGTTGAAAAGAAATCTGATTCCCTTAAATGGCCAGTAGCTTTTCTATCCGATTCTTCTGACTTGCTCATATTTTCTATTGCTGCCTGCTGGAAATTAGGTATTCCATTCATACCGCTAGATCCAAAACTATCCAGGGAAAAACTTGAAGAACAAATACAGGAGCTAAGCCCAACCCTTATTTTCTCGGATACCAAGAACAGGAACCGATTATCGGGAGATGATGTCGTTCACATGGATGAAAACTTCTTCCTGAATGCATTTACATTTGATATTCGAAATCTAAAACTCCCGGATGAAAGCAAGATCAGAGACCAGAAGATATTCGGGTACTTTTTCACTTCAGGTACTTCAGGCGCACCAAAAATTGTTCCGCTAAAAAGAAAGCAGATGCTTGCTGCCGCAAAATCTTCTGCAAATAATTTCAAACCTGATCCAAATCATTTCTGGCTATTATGTCTCCCTCTTAATCATATTGGAGGCATTTCTATCATCCTAAGATCCATAATTTATGGTACCGCTATTTATCGGATGGATGTTTTTCATGAAGAAATGATCAAGGAGTTTTTAGGGGAAAACACCCGTTTCCAGGCCGCTTCCCTGGTCCCTACCATGTTAAAGCGACTGCTCGATGATCCTCTTTTTAAAACCCACCGAGATTTTAAAGCCATACTCCTTGGCGGCGGCCCTGTGAGTTCTGCTTTATTACAAAAAACGGTCGAAAGAGGAATCCCTGTAGTTTCCTCTTATGGAATGACAGAGACCTGTGCTCAAATAGCTGCTAACCCCACTTCGGCACCCTCTGGAGTTTATATCCCTATTAAAAGTGTGGGTAAGCCCTTTCCACCAAATGAGATTCAAATACGAGATGACCGTGGTAAAATTCTAAAGAGAAATCAGTCAGGTACTATTTGGCTTCGGGGTCCACAAGTGTTTGATGGGTATTACAATAAAAAAGACAATAAAAACCGCTTTGATAAAGAGGGATGGTTTAATACTGGCGATTACGGACATAGAAATACCTTTGATCAGTTATTTATTGAATTGCGACGTACCGACCTCATTATTACTGGAGGTGAAAATGTAAACCCAATTGAGGTTGAAGAGGCTATCCAAAAATTGCCATTTATTAAAGAGGCTGTGGTTGTAGGTTTACCTGACGAAGAATGGGGTCAAAAAATAACTGCGGTTGTCACACTATCGAATGGAAAAACCCCGAGCCTCGATGAAGTAAGAGACCTTTTAAAAGGAGACTTGATCAACTTCAAACTTCCAAGAGAGCTTTTCGTCTTAGATGAAATCCCTAAAACTCAGACTGGCAAGGTTAAAAAGTCTGAGATTATCGCTTCTTTTTCGAACTGATTACTTTTAAGAAAGCCCCACCCTATCAAAAATCACGTCTACATTCCTTGTATGGTGATTAAGGTCAAAGGCATCATCTATTTCTTCTTGAGATAGTCGGTTCGTGATAAATTCGTCTGCTTCTACCAAAGGTTTGAATGGAATCTGATTTTCCCAGGACTGCATAGCCAAAGGCTGAACGGCATCATAGGCTTGTTCCCGTACTTCTCCTTTCTCAATAAGTTTGTTCAGTACCCGCTGTGAAAATACAAGACCATGCGTCTTCCAGATGTTGGCTTCCATATTGTTCTCAAACACAACCAGGTTCTCAATCACATTCGCAAAACGGGATAGCATATAGTCTAAGAGTATGGTGGCATCGGGTAAAATGATTCGTTCTGCTGACGAATGAGAAATGTCTCGTTCGTGCCAAAGTGGAATATTCTCAAATGCAGTAACCATATAGCCCCTCAACACCCGGGCACAACCTGAAATATTTTCCGAGCTAATTGGGTTTCGTTTATGAGGCATTGAAGAAGAACCCTTTTGACCTTTCCTGAATGCTTCTTCAGCTTCACGAACTTCACTACGTTGCAGGTGTCTAACTTCTACCGCCATTTTTTCCAGGGTAGACCCAATCAGTGCTATCGTAGATAAGTAGTGAGCATGCCGGTCACGTTGGAGTGTTTGTGTTGAGATTGGCGCAGGAGTAAGCCCAAGCTTCTCACAAGTATATTGCTCTACTTCGGGGGGGATATTTGCAAAGGTTCCCACTGAGCCAGATAGCTTCCCAAACTCAACATCTGACGCCGCTTTTTGAAATCTTTCTAAGTTCCTGGTCATCTCAGCATACCACAGTGCACACTTCAACCCAAAAGTAGTGGGCTCAGCATGAATTCCATGAGTACGCCCCATCATCACGGTATACTTATGCTTTAAAGCCTTTTCTTTTAGTACAGATATAATTCGTTCTAAATCTGATATAAGTATTTCATTGGCCTGTTTAAGCCTCACTCCCCAGGCCGTATCAACCACATCAGTAGATGTGAGTCCGTAATGAATCCATTTTTTTTCTTCACCAAGTGTCTCAGAAACGGCACGGGTAAATGCAACCACATCATGACGAGTCTGCTCTTCGATTTCTTTAATCCGCGCTAAATCAAAAGATGCCTGATCATATAACTTGTCAACATCTTCCATCGGGATCGTCCCTAGTTTAGCCCATGCCCAGCATGCCGCCAGCTCTACTTCTAACCATGCATTGAACTGGTTTTCTTCTGTCCATATATCCGACATTTCTTTTCGGGCATATCTTGAAATCATAAAAAGTGATCTTTATTTGGTGAGTGTTCGCGCGCAAAGATACGGTTTTGTAACACACCTTTTCTCAGAAATCACTCTTCCTTACCCCTTGTTACGCACTCGTTAAGCGAGCCTTTTTAAAAAAAATAAAATTTTGACGTAAGCGCTTTTCACCTTGTATTCTGAATAAAAAAGCGCTTCTCACAGTAATTGATAATGCATATATGAAGATTGTATTAATTTTTTTTGTTTGATGTTTAACCTTGCCTAATTATGTTAGCAATGGGTATAAAAACTCAACTCACTCATCTCAACTAACCATTTAACTGATGAAAATTAGATACAAACTTATCCTTTGCATGTTGGCTCTGTTCACTGTGGATCAGGTGCAGGCCCAGGATCTTACTGCAGAAACCGTACAGGATAACCTAAATTACATATGGACCATCCTGGCAGCATGTCTGGTATTCTTTATGCAAGCTGGTTTTGCACTTGTCGAAACCGGATTTACCCGTGCCAAGAATGCCATTAATATCATTATGAAGAACGTCATGGACGTTTCAGCTGGCGGGCTGGCCTTCTTTCTTGTAGGCTTTGGAGTAATGTTCGGTACCACAGCTGGTGGCTGGATCGGAACCGATGGATTCATGCTTACTGAAATCGGAGACTATTCGGTCGAATGGTCATATACCTTCTTTTTCTTCCAGGCGGTATTTGCCGCAACTGCTGCAACCATCGTTTCAGGAGCTGTAGCAGAACGAACCGCGTTTAATGCTTATCTCATCTTTTCCATTTTAATTACTGCTTTCATTTACCCGGTATTTGGCTCTTGGGCATGGGGAAGTTTGTTTAACGGGAGCGGATGGCTCGAAGAACTCGGGTTCATTGATTTTGCCGGCTCTACTGTAGTTCACTCAGTAGGTGGCTGGGCTGCCCTGGCAGGTGCTATTGTAGTTGGACCTCGAGTAGGGAAATACATCGATGGTAAACCGCAGGTTATCAAAGGACACAGCTTACCACTAGCAGCTCTAGGTGTATTTATCCTTTGGTTAGGCTGGTTTGGATTCAATGCTGGTTCAACTACCACTGGCGACACCTCAGTAGCTCTTATTGCACTTAATACATTTCTTGCAGCTGGAGCAGGTGCCACTGCTGCTATGGTAATTAGCTGGATTTCAGCTGGCAAACCAGATGGTGCCATTACATTAAATGGAGTACTTGCCGGATTAGTTGGTATTACAGCAGGTTGTGCTAATCTTACTCCTGGTTTCGCTATCCTTGCTGGTGCTATTGCCGGAGTAATTGTACACTACTCTATGATCTTACTTGATAAGAAAGTAGATGATGCCGTTGGTGCAGTTTCTGTTCATGGTGTATGTGGCGCATGGGGTACTCTTGCAGCTGGCCTATTCGACTCAGCAGGTTTCAGCATGAGTGTAGTCGGCGTTCAATTAATCGGTATAGCTGCTGCTTTCTTATGGACCTTCCCGGTAAGCTACCTTCTATTTAAGGGAATCGACCTGCTCTTACCTCTTCGCGTTAACGGCGAGCTTGAAAAAATGGGGCTTGACCTCCATGAGCATGATGCTGAAGCATACCCGGAATTCGAGCCTAAGGTCATCGCTTAGATTCTGATCTAAACATAAAAATCACTCTTACTTAAAGTTTTCTCTAAAAAATCCGGGAGGATCTCACTCCTCCTCCCGGATTCAGGGAAGCTACACTCGGGTGTACAGTATTTGTGCAGCCTCACTAAAACACTCACTCAATCGAAAAAACATGAAAACACTATATAAAATTACATCGTTGCTGCTGTTGGGAATACTATTGGTATTAGCAGATAGTAGCGCTACAAGTGCACAAGAAGTAGAAGTAAGTACCGGGGTAGACCTGTATTCTACCTACGTATTTCGCGGGGTAGCTTACTCGGGGCCATCTTGGCAACCTTCCGTTGAATTATCTACTGGTGGCTTTGCAATTGGAGCCTGGGGTTCTCAAGGATATGACGGATTCCAGGAAATGGATCTTTATGCAGGATACGGTTTTGACTTTGGTTTATACCTGGGCGTAACCGACTACTGGTATCCGGGCTCTCAATGGTTAGATACTGATACCCATGCCTACGAGTTTAACCTTGGGTATGAAATTGAAGACTTCTCTTTAGCTGCAAATTACATCTTTGCTGGAGAAGGCTCAGTTGGTGATGACCTCTATTTTGAAGCGGGCTACTCTCTTGATAAAGCAGACCTTTTCATAGGTGCTGGTGATGGCTGGCATTCTACAGATGGAGACTTCGCTTTAGTTAACATCGGAGTAGGTACTAGTAAGGAAATTGCAATCACAGACTCTTTCTCAGTACCTGTAAGCGGTGCGGTAATTCTAAACCCCGACTCTGAACAACTATACATTCTGGTAGGGTTCTCCTTCTAGGAAAAGAAACTTAGTCGTTAGTTATAGGTTTAATTTAACTGGATAAACCGACAGGGAGAGCCCGGACAGGCTCTCTCTTTTTTTATCTATCTATTTCTGAACCGGAATCTTGAGTACCCGTCCTTGCTGAATGGTTTCATCCAATTCAACCTGGTTTAATATGGCTACATCCAGAGGGTCTATATTCATTGGTAAATTGGAAGGAAGTAGTGATGAAAATGAAGCAGTTCTTTGAGCTTCTACTAGGCCCAATCGTACAGGCTCTACATTTAAAATATCCGGGTCACTTACTCCATCAAAACCTAAAGGAACAGAGTTAAACCGGGTTCTATACTCATTGTATTGAGCACTGGTCGTATAGCTTAAGAACTGATAGATATTCCCGGAATAAGAAACAGCTGAAACATCAATAGTCAATTCTGTACCATCATCAGTATTGGCTTTAGCCTCAGCTTCATATCCAGAATATCCATTAACATTGATAGCACTCTGGTCTACCGTAGTTACACCTTCCTGATTCAGAAATGCCTGAACCGCTGCTTCCGGGCTATCACTTTCCGAATTAATAGTGAACTGGATAACAGCATCCTGAGCTTCATTAACCAGAATTACAGCTGTTGGTTGATTGTAAACCGTAAACCCATCTGGTACCGGGAATTCAAAAGCTAAATCAGGATGGTAGAAAACCCCATCACTTTCAAAACCTTCTCTCGGATTATCTCCGAACATCAACCCTTCAACTTTCGAAAGAAACTCTTCACGATTCGTGATATCCATTTCATAGCCTTGCTCTGCCCATCCATCGGCCAACCTTGGAATATTATCTTCTCTCTCGCCCGGGTCGGGGTGAGATGAAAGGTGCGAAGGAATACTATGTCCAGCTTTTTCTGATATCCGTTTTAGTGAGGTAAAAAACTTCCCGCCCTCGGCAGCTACATATCCTTCCATTGCAGAATACTCGACTCCAAGCGCGTCAGATTCCCTTTCATTCTCCCTGCTATAGCTTAGAAATAGGAGTTGGGCTGTCTGACTGCTTAACTGGAGGATGTTTCCACCATCAAGGCCAAAAGATTCGCCTAATACTGCCCCACCAATAATGAGCACCTGCCCCAGTTGCTGATTTGCTGCACGTTGAGATGCATGTCTTGCAGCAACGTGTCCAATCTCATGGCCTAGTACTACCATCAATTGAGCTTCATTATCTAAATGGCTAAGTAAGCCTCGAGTTACATATACATAGCCACCCGGTAAAGCAAAGGCATTGACCACAGGGCTGTTTAGCACTCTAAAAGTAAACTCTGTATTTCGATATTCAGCTGGAGTGTCTTCCCTGTTAAAATGACTCACTTCCAATAGCTCTTCTCCGAGCCTGGTTACATAATCGGCTAATTCCTGGTCATCATATAACCCATACTGAGCAATAATCTCTGCATCAGCCTCCTTTCCTATTTGCTTTTCTTTATCCCATGAGTATCCATACACCCTTTTATTCCCTGATAGCAGACTGGTTTGATAAGAAACACAACCACTAAAAAATAAAAGTACTATTAGTAAAAGACTTACAGATAGATTTCTGTTGATTATACTTTTTTTAACCATGGGGCTTATATACATTTATGTCGCAGGGTTTTAAAATTAGAATATAGGGTATTATGGAGAGTAATAACTTTAAGCTTTTCGAAACAATCAACGAAACCATTTATGATATCTATGACTTTTTGGTACGATATCTTAAAACATTCGGGATGCTATTATTCAAACCGAAAGCTTTTTTTGATGCCCTCTCTAGCAAGGATAATCACAAACAAATAGTTCGCCCTTATAATTTTATCCTCTTTAGTTTCATCATTTTGGTTGGCGGGATTGAAGTTTTAGGACCATACTATAACGAAGCCCTGCTACTTAGCCAGGAAGCACAACAAGAAGACAAAAAACTCATCCTGGATGACATTATTAAGCTGAATACCACTTCGCTGATAATGAAATTTCTCCCATCAATCATACTGTTTATACTTCTAGCTAAAGGTATAGAAAAGCTTTCCAGAAGGTTATTTAAAAAGGAGAATGACTTTGGAGTACTCTTTCTATATGGAATCGGATTAAGCTGTGCCGCTTTTTCGTTTCTAACATTTATCTCTGTAGGACTTTATGAAATTGGATTACTCGACGTCGATTTTTTTGATTCCGATAATTATTTAATCGCTATTCTCTTATTAGGGGTAACATTGATACTCTTTCTACTCATTTACCCGGCATTTCTTATGACTCGTTCTTTGAAGTATATGGAGATTCCCTTTCTGAAAAGAATACCTGCATTCCTCATCTTCTTTGTGGTAAATATCTTAATTATGTCCGGATATATAACCGTTCTTGCTAACTCTGCGAATAGCGAAGATGAATTCGATGTATTTTTTACTACCGTTAATGCCGAGAAAATAGATCAGGGGATTAAACTTACTCTTATATACAACGAGGACGAACGTATTCTTCTAAAACAGAATACCAGCTTATGGATTAGCGGCACAGATTATTATGAGGAATACCCCAGCTTTGGAGCGTCCACAGAAATAACATTCCCATCGATGCAAAAGATAGGCAAGTATGTAATCTTAAAACCTAATGAGTTAATTGAAGTGGATGTCACCTTCCCTTTTAACACTGACCTTGTAACATTTGACTCTCTATATAGCAGCGGGTATTACTTCAATCTGGATGTCTATTATGAAAACACACGGGATGACATTAATGAAGCTTCCATTACTTTCAACTATACCGATGGCTATTAAGTTATAGAATGTTGACCTCGGGAGTGAGTTGAATTCCAAACGTATCCTGTACGATCTTGATTACTTCATTGGCAAGCGCCCAAAGTTCACTACCCGTCGCCTTTCCGTGATTTACCAACACAAGCGCCTGCTTTTCATGCACTCCTGCATCCCCAATTCGCTTCCCTTTCCATCCTGCCTGCTCTATTAGCCAACCAGCAGGTACTTTTACAAGATGTTCGGTTACCGCATATCCTGGAAGCTTCGGATATTCTTTTTTGAGTTCATCGAACTGAAAAACAGAGATCACTGGATTCTTGAAAAAACTCCCGGTATTTCCGATCTCTTTGGGATCCGGAAGCTTACTTTGTCGAACCTCAATAACCGCATCGCTTACTTCTTTAATGCACGGGTTAGCGATTCCTTTTTCTTCAAGTTTCTGCTTCAGACTGGCATAATCGAACCGTGGTTCAGCATGCCTGGAAAGTTTAAGCGTTACAGAAGTGATTACTACTTTTCCTTTAAGCTCTTTCTTAAAAATGCTATCCCGATACCCAAATCGGCATTGCTGATTGCTCATTGTGATAGGCTTCTTTTCTTCCAGGTGCAAAGCTTCGAGTTGCACAAAAACTTCCTTAAGCTCTACTCCATAGGCTCCAATATTTTGAATGGGAGCGGCACCAACTGTACCGGGAATTAAGGAAAGGTTCTCAATGCCTCCATAATCTTTTTCAATACACCAAAGCACCAACTGATGCCAGTTCTCTCCTGCCCCAATCCTAAGTACTACCTCATCATCATTTTCGTCAACGACTTCTAATCCTGAAATACGATTCACTATAATCAGACCTTGAAAATCATTCACAAAAAGAATGTTGCTCCCTTCTCCCAATACCAGTATTTCAAGATTATTTTCTTGAGCAAATTCTATAGCGGCTATCAAGTCATCTTTAGTGGAGCATTCAACCAGATATTCTGCTTTCACCGTTACCCCCATAGTTGTATAGGGGCTTAAATCAACCTTCTCTTTAATTACAATCATGATGTAGTCGACCCACTGTCAGAAACTACTTCTTTGGGTTCATCCACCTTCACGCGTACTTTTTTGATCCGATTATTCTGAACAGAGTGAACAGTAAGCTCGAGATTTTTGAATTTCACTCTTACTCCTACCGTGGGAAGACTTTCGGTTAAGTGATAAATCAAGCCGCCTAAGGTCTCGTATTCATCATCCTCTGAAGTAAGCTCACACTCCAGAATATCTTCCATATCATCAAGGTCTATCTGGGCATCAAAAATATAGATGCCGCTTTTAAATCGGGTATATAGGCTAGGCTCAACTCCTTCATCATCCACAATATCCCCTACAATTTCTTCAAGGACATCATCCATGGTTATTAGTCCTTCTGTCCCTCCATATTCATCTACCACAACAGCCATATGTGTTTTCTCATGCTGAAAGTCACGCAGCAGATCGTCCAGTTTTTTTGTGATGGGTATGAACAATGCTTTCCTGGAAATAGTCTTCCAGTTCAATGTTGGCTCTTCTTCTACTCTGTTCAGGTACGGAAGTACATCTTTAGTATAAATTACTCCATGAATAGTATCCAGATCACTCTCATACAATGGCATCCTGGAGAGACTATGCTCCCGAATCAACTTCAAAACATCCACTAATGAGTCGTCCATCGAAACCCCAATGATATTCACTCTCGATGTCATGATTTCTCTTACTGTTGTTGTGCCAAATTCGATCACGTTTTCAATAATCTCTCGTTCATCTTCCTTAATAGAACCTTCTTTCTCACTCACCTCCGCCATTGTTTTAATGTCTTCAGAAGTCATCTTTGTAGTTGGCTTAGGAAGATAACGTTCCAGACTAATTGCACTTTCAGCAAGCAAGGTGGCAATTGGCTTAAGTAAAATGAACAGTACGTAGATGAATCCGCTTACTCTTCGAGATACCTGAAGGGGATTATTTATCGCTATGATTTTTGGAGTAATTTCACTTAAGATCAGGATCATAAAAGTCAGTACAACTACTTCAATCGCATAAACAAGAACTTCAGAAAGACCTATCAAGGACATCAAACTGCCTGTAATAGCGGCTGCCATTACGGATGCCATAATATTGGTGAAGGTATTTCCAATCAGAATGGTCGCCAACAACCTTCTTGGTTTATCAAGCATCGAAAGTATCCGATTATCGGCAGCATGAGGGTTCTCTTCAGATTTTAGATCTTCAATTCGATGTGTAAGAGAGAAAAAGGCAACCTCAGATCCTGAGAATACTGCTGAGAAGATCAACCCAAGGATCATTATTCCCAATTGAATGCTAAGTACAAGCATATCAATTTCGCCGGAAGAAACTATAAATGCCGTGTTTTGAAATGCTGAAATAGAAGTATCAAAAAAATTATCGATCAAGAAAGTGAAATAATTTTCAAGAATTTAGTGAGCTATTTAGTCGCTACAAAATAAAAAAGCGCCGGAACAAAGCCCCGACGCTTAAAAGGTACCAAAAATTGGTGTTTAAAATGGAAGGTCATCATCCATATCATCAAAGTTGCTACCCAACTCAACATTGCTGGACATTTGCGAACCTTGAGCAACAGGAGCACCTTGCCCCTGATTTTGATTAGCCGGTCCCGAACCAGTACCGCCTCCACTTCCTTTACTATCTAACATCGTCATTTGAAGTGCCTTGATCTCGGTGGTATAACGCTTTTGCCCCTGGTTATCTTCCCATTGGCGGGTTTGTAAGGGACCTTCAACATAGATTAACGAACCCTTTCTTAGGTACTGCTGACAAATTTCAGCTAATCTGCCCCATGCTACTACACGGTGCCATTCTGTTCTTTCCTGGTATTCTCCGTTTCCGTCTTTATAACGCTCGCTCGTAGCCAAACTTAGAGTTGCTACGGCTGTATTTGCTTGCGTGTATCTTACTTCGGGGTCCTGACCAAGTCGGCCAATTAACATTACTTTATTTAGTGAACTCATTACGTATCCTGCTGTCTAATTAGTGTTTATTTTGAAAGGTAAGACTTAATTGAACCGAATTCCTTACAAAGAAAAATTTATAAGCGTGGGATCATTAAGTATTACTTAATGATATTTTTTACTCCTCTGACCATCCAAAAATTTTACGCACTCTCTTTAACGTGATAGCGTGTTTTTCTGAACCTTCCGTTCCCAAAAGAAATGCATAGGGTTTGAGTTCTGTAACACTTTCACAAAATATCTTGAGCATTCCCAATGAAGGTATAACTAAAAACATACCTGGTAATCCCCAAATAAGTCCACCAGCTATCAATGAAAAAATGATTACCAGAGGATTAATACGCACATATGACCCAGTAATATTTGGCGTAAGAATATTGTTCTCTGTGAATTGAATGATAAAAAACTGTATAACAACCGCTCCGGCTATAGCAGGAGATTGAACACCAAGTACAAAAATAGCCACAATACCGTAGCCTAAAACGGTACCTAAGTAGGGAATCAGGTTAAATATAGCCGCTATCACACCAAGCAATATTGGATACTTCACTCCAATCAAATAGAAGCCAAGGGAGTTGATGATAACCAGGATGAGGCAGACCACAATTAGGCCTTTGAGATATTTTGGAACTACAAAAGCGGCCTTATTAATTACCTCCTGAGCGGTTGCTTCATTCTCTTTTTTCACTACCATGGATATGAAATCTCGGAATTTATCACGGTAAAAAAGAAGTAAGAATGTATATACCGGGATAAGAGCAAGGGCAATCACAGTGTTGCGCCCTGCTTCAATCAGGGATCCGAAATAATCTCCCGAGAGTCCTGCAGTTGTTAGAATAGCATTTTGTTGCTCGATAGGAATGCCAACCACATTTACAATCCATAGCTGAAAGGTCCTAATATTTGAAGCAAGCTGGTCTGTTAGCTGTGGAAGATCATCGCTAAACCTACCAAAGAGTTGAGCAATAATTATTATGACACCAAATATGATAGCCATGAAACTCAGAATCACCATGAAGTTGGTGGCTATTCTTGGGAGGCCTTTCTTTTCCAGCCATTGAGCTCCTGGATAAAGCAGATACGCTAAAAAAATGCTGAAGAAAAGTGGAACTAAGAGCTGCTTGGTTATACTCAAAACAGCAACCACAGCAAAAATCAGCATGATCCTGACTAAGTACCTAACCGAAATAGGGTAGTTGTGTGACTTCATATCATAACGAAGTTACACCTTTGGAAAATAAATCCCCGTTTCTAAACTGTAAATTGTTGTTGGTTAGTCGCGTACCAATACAAACTGTTGACGATCAGCACTTCTCACTTTATCGAAGAATTCTTTTAATTCAGTATAGTCTTCCGGTTCAATCTTTTTCTGTGTGATAGAAAAATTCCGCTTGTAAACCATTCTTCCTTCTCCAAGCACTTCGAAGTCAGCGGAGAACTCTCCAAAATCATTACTTAATTCCACATCCTGTAGTCCTGACTCAATAGAGAAACCGTCTGGAGTTTCGAATACAATGGAATCAGATTCTACAAAAGTATAGGGTAGATACAGAGGTTGTTCTCTTGCTTCATCTTCATCAAGTGTAAAGAACCAGCGATTCATTTTATTAACAGGTACAAATATTCTCTTTTGCGAAGCTTGAGTATAGTTTCCTAAACGTGCCTTAAAGCTGAATTCCGAATAATCGTCTAAGCTATTTACTTCATCAAAATTGTATTCGATAACATTGGTATTCTCTATACCAATCTGATCTTCTACCCATTCTTCTCGTTCCTTTTCAGAAACTGGAAGTATTTGCATCAACAAATAGTCCTGTAGTATCCCTTCTCTTTTGGTTTTGTTTTCTATTACAGTGGAACCATCCTCTGCGATATTTACAAGCAACTTGCTTTCAGATCGGTTTGCAGAGTATTCATAAGAAGGTGTTTCAATGACTTCTCCTCCCTCTTCAGTAACTAAAAGTGCATATTTACCTTCATTATCGGGTCCTATATGATTCGGCGGGTAATATTTACTGGTGCATTCCAACCACATTACCTCGCCATTTTCTAGGGTGACTTTAAGAATCACATGATTGAATTGATTACTGGGAAAATCAACGTTCATAAATTGATCATTTACCCCTCTATATATGAGCACGCTTTCAGCCTTAATACCTGCATACTCAAGCATAGCATGCATATAGTTGGTTAACGCTTTACAATCCCCGTAGCTATTCTGAAATACATAATCGGCCGTAAATGGCTTCCACCCTCCAATGCCCAATTGTATACTTACATACCTTGAGCGGTCCTGGAGATAGTCAAATAGTACCTTCACCTTTTCTTTTTCAGAAGCTACTCCTTCAATTAATGCATCTACTTCTTTTTTTGCCTCTTCAGGAAGCTCACGAGTATCTTTCCCAAGTTCATAATACCATTTCCCAAAAGCCTTCCAGGTAGTAGCATCTCCCTGAGACCTTTCCATTTCAAACTTTCCGGGTGCTACTTCTACAATTGGCAATAATTCGGAGGAAGGTGGGCCATAGGCCTCTTTTTCAATCGGCATTGAGTTTTCTATGCTCCATGAATAAACCTTGGCACCGCCTAGTTGCCCTACTGTTGGCTCAACATCAATATTCTTGTTGAAATACCGAACTCCTGTATTACCCCTGTCTATCAGTGTAAAGTGAGCTTCCTCCACACTTTGTCCTAAAAGTTGTGGTCTCCAATCAGGCAGATTTAGGAGGCCATTGTACTCCTGTTCATATTCATATTCAATAGTATATGGAAACCTACTATAAGGCAGTTCCAATACTTTTATCCGAGTATCAGAAAAGAACGTTGAACCCCATGAGGTGCTATAGTCCCCAGCGTCTTCCAACGAATACGAACGAACAATCCTGCCATCTCTATCTCTTACATTCGCTGCGAGATAATTTATGTTTGTGAATTCATCATACCATAAAACGACCTCAGCCAGATCCTTATAGTCTTTGTCATAGATAGTAACAGCTTTTTGAACTTTGTAAACTGCTTTTGATGGACTCATTATTTCAAGAGATGTTTTACTGAGCCTCACCGTAGAATGTGCATTCAGCGATAAAAGGAGATTACTAGAAGAATAATCTCCATATCCGATGTTAACCGTTTTTCGAGGAGATGAACATCCTACTATTAATATGATGAGCAGAAGAGTTTTTAGTTTAGCCATCAGTCTGTTTTTTGAGCACAATATTAGCATCTAGCATGGCAGCCATTTGATCGTACATTTTTTTCAACTCACCGTATTCCCCTGGCATAAACCGGTATTTCTTTATTCGGAAGATGTAATTCATCATTATTGTATTTCCATCAGCCTGGATCAACCGTCGAAACTCTCCTGTATTATCGGGTAATCGATGAACAACAGATTGTGGCAATTCGTCTACAACCCAGCCCTCTGGAATAGTCATGGAATACACCAGGTTTTCGGAAAATGGAAAGTTATAGTCTACAGGGAAAGATCGATTATCATTTTTGAACGGATTTTCACGTCCTCCAATAACCATAGGATTGAGATAAAGAACCTCAGTATCCATGTCCTTATCAATCCTGAAATCTACTTCTATATCAAAGGATTCATCTAGTACATCTTTTACTATTCGAACCGAGTCGATCATATAGCTTTCGGGAGTTTTTAAAATTTCTTCCTTTACGCTTTTTGTCAGTTCAGAATAATCAACTTGTTGCCTTCTGTTGTAGGCAAAGTAGCCCTTGTTGGTAAGTTTCATACTCCCTGCTATCCCATTCTCTGTAACCTGGACATTGACCCTGCATACTTCACTTGAGTTGACCCGGTTATCAACCGGCACCCATAGTTCCTCGTTAGGGTAAACAAGTAAACCTTCTCCGTTAAGGACCTCTGGAGGTAGTAAGTTATAAGGGAGGTAATCATTTTTTGCGTCCAGCAGATGATAGGCTCCGTCTACTTCCGCATACACAATGGTATGGTTGAATTGCACAGTTCCAGGAAATGAACGGATGATCTCCCCATGTGTTCTGGTGCTTACCAATACAGGATGAGCTTCTATTCCTACCGACCTCAAGAAATCAACAAGTATCAGGTTGATTGAAGTACCATTCCCTGTGCCTTCTTCATATATATCTTCCGGTTTATCAAATGACCAAATGCCATAACTCTCATCCCAGGTCATTACATCTGTAACATGATTATAGACTTTAATCAATTTGTCCAGGTCAGAATCTGAATCTTCTACCAGTCCTGCCACTTCTCTTCCGACCCATCTTCCATTTAAACGCCCTCCAAAATCTCCGTCTTCTAACATTCCGTTTACCATGCCTCTCCACGATGTCATATAATTATCGACCAGGGAATTAGGCATTTGTATAGATGCTAGTTTATACCTGATATGTGATAAATAATCCAAAGAAGTCTTCATATAAGGCTCATCATCAATACCAGGAAGGTCTTTCATCGCATACTTGTACTCGGTTCCTTTAAATTCTACTCTTTCAGAGGTATCTCCCATATATACACTCCGAAGTGAAAAGTAGTCATTATAGGTAGACTGCTCATTTACCGCATATGGATGAAATCCTCTGCTTACCGTTAAGAAACTGAACCATTCTGGTATTTTAGCTGTGTATTCACTCCACATTGAGGGAATATCATCCTGAAATAACCAATCTGGGAAATTCAAAGGGTTATTAGAAACAAGCTCATAAGAGTATTCAAAAACACTTCCCTTCCGTAAGCCTGGTATGGTAAACTTTACTGCTGAGGTATACTCTGAGAGCTCTTCGGTGAATCGATCTCTCCTGCCAACACTTTCTTTGATGACCTTCCCATTTTCATCTAGTGTGTAGCTCTCAGCTTTGATATTGTTTATTTCTTCCGGGCTGTTTGAGTTTTTATTTCTGAACCGAATAGTAATATCTCCTTCGTCAAGCCCTTCATCAGTCAATATTTTGATTCGAACATGCCTTTTAATCGTAAGCATGAATTCTTGATTACGATAGTTAAGGTCTGTTTCACCTTTAGAGAAAATCACCACAGCACTTGCTGTAGAATCTTTGTCATAAACCTCCATTTCGAGGTGTTCTCTGGGAATATCTCCAAATTTAAAGGTTTGTGATTTAATCCCGGTTGATAGTAAAAGTAGTAGAGTAGTTAGTAGTAATCGTATCATTTCTTAAGCCCTTGTATTAATTGAAATGAAGATACTTTTTGCTCGGAATAATGCAAATCATGTAGCCCAAAAATTAATAGAAAATTGAAGGAACTTTTTTTTGAGGCTTTACTAGAAGGAGTAACATTTAATGTAACAGATACGCATTGCCAGCCCTCTTACTGGCAATTCTATGCAACAAGAATTCAAATTTTAAAGAAGTATTATGAATTCGCATTCTCTCTCAATTAACACTAGTTCATCAAGCTTAGATACTTATGAGGGGCCCTGGGGAAAAGCACAAGCTGCACATCTGACCAGAAGAACTCATTTTGGAAATAAAGTAAGCGACCTTAACCGTCTTAGAGCATTGGGCTCTGCTTCTAATGCAGCAACTACCTTAGTTGATGAAGCTGTAGCCGCCATCCTTCCTGATGATCCTTCATGGTATAACTCCGGAAATTCAGGAGCTATTCTGGATATGTATGATATCCAATTCAGATGGATGGATCGTATGTACAATGGAGGCCTCATGGAGCGAATGATGCTCTTTTGGAGCAACCATTTTGCGGTTTCCTATCAAAACATGAATGATTTACCAGGAAAAGCTCCTAATAGTTATAGCAGCCATATGTATAAGTACTTCAAGCTGCTACAAACTCATGGCTTTGGGGATTTTAAAGAATTAGTGCGGCAGGTTAGTAAGAATTCTGCCATGGTTTACTACCTGAATAACTACAATAACAGTTCAGGTCAGCCTAATGAAGATTTTGCCAGAGAACTCCTGGAGCTATTTACGCTTGGGCCAAAAGACAAAAACGAATCTGATAATTATACCGAAGGAGATGTTGCTGAAGTAGCCAGAGCAGTTACAGGCTGGAGAGTGAATGATGCTACGCTATCCGGTTATTTCGATAACAGCCGATATGATGCAGGATCTAAAACCATCCTTGGTCAGTCAGACACCTTCGATCTGGATGGAGTAGTTGATCTAATATTTGATCAAAAGCCAAATGAAGTGGCATGGTTCTTATGCCGAAAACTCTATGTATTCTTTATAAGTGCCGAGCCGGACAATGATGCTATTCAGGACCTTGCTGATCACTGCATAAGTGTGAATTTTAACATTGCTGATGTTTTAAAGAATCTTCTTAGTAGCGCCCATTTTTATGAAGAACGATTTATGGGTTCCAGGATTAAGAGTCCTATTGAAGTATTTATCAGCTTCCTTCGTCAGTTGGAAGTTGCCCCATCTTCTGAAATAAAAGAATACATCAGGCTTAGAATGCAGGAGGTAAATGAAGAACTGCTCCGGCCCGAAACTGTATTTGGATGGTCTGGATATAACCCGCCCGATTCTGATGGAACACCAGGGCATTACACATGGCTAAATACAAATCTAATGCCCTCAAGATGGGATAATCTCACTGATCTCATTTACGGCTATGATGGTGGGGGTGATTTATATGACCCAATCAGGATCGCAGAAAAAGTATCTGATCCCTCCAATCCATTTAGCGTAGCTGAAGACATTGCTGAACACATACTCTCCCTTCCCCTTGATAGAGTAGGAATAAGAGAAGTAGAAGAAGATTTTGCCGGAAATCCAGATCTCGCTCCAGATCTGACCGGTTTCCCGGATTACAAAATCAATCTTTCTAAAATTCTACTGGGTGATACCCCCTGGTATGAATGGACTGCAAATACTGATGCCGACGACAACCTTTTCTACCAAGACACCTTTGCAGAAAATTTGCGGCAATACATTTCATATCTCATTCAATTACCAGCTTACCAACTTATTTAAGGGAGACCCCATTATGTGTAATAATCATAACCATTCTCACAAGAAAACTAGCTCTAAGAGACACGGAAGTAGCCTGGAACATGGCGGTGAGGCTCATGAGCAGGATCACCAGTCATGGTCCAGAAGAAGCTTCCTTAGCACACTTGGTATTGGTGCTTTGGGATCAGGTTTTATGCTTGGCGGATTATCCGTAAATGCTATGGCCCGGACCAAGTTTCTTAATCGACTTTCCGCGGCGAATAATAATCGGGTACTCGTACTCATTCAATTGGGAGGAGGCAACGATGGGCTCAATACCATTATCCCTGTTGAAAATGATGTCTATTTCCAAAAAAGACCGACTATAGCCATTAATAAAGAGCAATCTATTCTTTTAAGCGATGACATCGGAATGCATCCTGCTATGGCGTCTTTACAGCCAGTTTGGGATAACGGTAATATGTCTGTCATCCATAATGTAGGCTACAATAATCAAAACAGATCGCATGCGCGCTCTACAGATATTTGGACCTCAGCCAGTGACGAAAATGTAAATCTGGGAACAGGATGGGCCGGACGTTTTCTTGTGGAAGATAATCCGAGCTTTATTGCAAATCCCCCGGAATACCCTCTAGGAGTACGTCTTGGAGGTTCAGGAACTTTATTCCAGAGCGAATTTGGAAACCTGGGAGTAACATTCGGAGGTGCCAGTCAGTTTGCTCAGTTCCTGGAGCAAGGTGGTTTTTATAATGAGGAAGATGTTCCCGAAAATGAATTTGGACGTTCTCTTTCATTCGCTCGTAAAATTGCCAACTCTTCTTTTAAGTACTTAGAGGCTATTCAAAATGCAGCTGATACTTCAACAAACCTTGTTGAGTATCCCAATTCTGGTCTGGCTAATAGCTTATCTGTAGTGGCTCGACTGATCCGTGGTGGACTTCAAACAAAGGTCTTCCTGGTTTCTAGAGGCGGTTTTGACACTCATAATAACCAGGGAGGAGTAGAAGGTGGTCATGCAGGTTTACTCGCTGACATTGCAAACTCAGTGAATGCTTTTTATGAGGACTTAAAAGCTGACGAACTGGAAGAACGAGCCTTAACTATGACCTTCTCTGAGTTCGGCAGGACCTTAGATGAAAATGCGTCGCAGGGAACCGATCATGGATCTTCAGCACCAGTTATGCTATTTGGTCCCGTGAATGGCGGCCTATATGGTGATCATGCAAATCTAACCGATCTTGATAATTCTGGTGATCCGATTTACAACATTGATTACCGCTCGATATATACTACCATTCTAAATAATTGGTTTGAACTGGAAGTAGATGATACCGAAACGGTACTTCAAGGAGAATTCCAGGATCTAGGATTCGTAAATAAGTTACCTGTTGGAACTGAGACAGGAAGAAAACCTCAGAGCTTTAGCCTTCATCAAAATTATCCGAACCCATTCAACCCGACTACAAGTATCTCATTCGTTCTGGCACAAACGGAGCCGGTAACGTTAAAGGTGTTTGATTCCAGGGGAAGATTGGTTCAAACTCTGGTTAACCGAACCCTTACTGCTGGGGAGCACACTATAAGTTTCGATGCGAGTTCACTTTCAAGTGGAGTTTACCTGTATCAAATCGAAACTCCTTCAGGCAACCAAAGCAAAAAAATGACACTCATTAAATAATTAGTCATGTCAAAAAAGCTACAAACACTAGCCCTTATTCTTTCTCTGATCAGTTTATTTGCACTATCAAACTGTACTGTGGTAGATAGCATTGGGGGAGGAGATGATGATGAAACGGAAGAAACCCTCCACCCTATCCTCTTAAATGGACAATGGGGGTATATCAATAATTCTGGTAACATTGTTATTGAGCCCAACTACGATGAAGCCAGAGAATTTTCAGACGGATTCGCTGCGGTAAGACAAGGAACACAATGGGGGTATGTATCTGAAGAAACTCAAAAACTTGCCATCCCTGTATCATTCAGCGTGGCGGGCAATTTTTCAGGAGCATTAGCTCCTGCCCAACTTCCAGGTCAGTCTTATGGCTTTATTAATACCAGTGGTGATTTTGCCATCTCCCCTTCCTTTGATTTTGCTGGTGCTTTTTCTGAAGGGTTAGCAGCAGTACGATCCGATGGGTTATGGGGCTATGTATCAACTGATGGTTCGGTAGCTATAGAGTTAACCTTTAGTGATGCTCAGCCTTTTTCTGAAGATGTTGCTGCGGTAGAAACCTTTGAAGGCTGGGTGTATATCGATAAATCTGGTGCTGAGACTATCAATCCAAACTTTCAGATTACAGCGGCTGGTGAATTTTCTGATGGACTCGCTCCTATTCAAACCACAGAAGGCTGGGGTTATATCGACCGCTCTGGTAACCCTGTTATCACACCTACTTATACTCAAGCGGGTACTTTTTCTCAAGGTCTGGCCTGGGTAATGGAAGAAGATTACATAGGGTTTATTGATAGCGAAGGAGAAATAATCATTCCTTTTCAATTTGCTGAAGTAAAATCATTCTCGGAAAATATGAGTGCCGTTCGCTTAAGCGGAGACTGGTTCTACATTAATCGAAGTTCAGGCTTGATAAGCATTAAAGAACCTTTCTATGAAGCAGAAAGCTTTTCAAATGGAATCGCCAGAGTGCGATTCGGCGAAGAAAACCCCCGATATGGTTACGTGGATAAATCAGGAGACTATGTTTGGTACCCAACTCGATAATTACAGAATCATGAAACGATCATTTTTTTTCTTACTTACTTTTTTTCTTGCTTTAGGCACATCCTGTGATGTAGTAGACAATATTACCGGTAACGATGATGACGGTGAAGAAGTCGTAAAACTCTATCCTGTTCTTCTTGATGGGGAATGGGGATATATCAATGATCGTGGAGCAATGGTCATTGAACCTGATCTTCAAAATGCATACCCATTTTCTGACGGACTTGCTGTTGTTAGAGAAGGTTGGAGATGGAAATACATGAACAAGAGTGGAGAGTTTGTCATCGAAGAAGATTTCCAGGATATACAAGCCTTTTCAGATGGGCGAGCTGCAGTTCGATTAAATGGAAGATGGGGCTACATCAATAAAAGCGGTGATTTTTTGATCAACCCACGATTCAGGGAATCTAATCCATTTTCAGATGGGCGGGCGTTTGTAAGAAGCCTGGATTACTCTGAGTATCTCTATATAGATGAAAATGGGAATAAAATCGAATCTGTAAATACCCCGGATGACCTGGACAATATTGATGAAAATGCTTTTTCAGATGGAAGAGCTCTGGTAAGAGATGACGATTTATTCGGATATATCGACCGAAGTGGCAGTACGATTGTAAATCTACAGTATTCTGAGGCGCTGCCTTTTTCAAACCGACTAGCTGCAGTTCGAGTAAGTGACCGATGGGGCTTTATTGATGGAAATGGAAGTGTAATCATAGCACCTCAATTTATTAGTGCCGGAAGATTTGGAAACGGGCTTGCTCCGGCAAGAAGAAACAGCAACCTGTTTGGGTTCATTGATAAAGAAGGAAGCTTTGCAATCCCCGAACAATTTGAAGAGGTACGACCTTTTACCGAAGAGCGGGCTCCCATCCTTGAGAATGGAAAATGGACGTTTATAGATACCTCGGGTAATAAAATTACAGGAGCTAAATTTGACGAGGTTGAACCTTTTTATAACGGATTAGCCAGGGTAGTTATTTATGTAACTGTAGAAGAAGAAGTGACAGAACAATACGGGTATATCAACAAATCTGGAGACTATGTATGGTTTCCAACCAATTAATTAATGGCTATCGCTTAAGTATAGTTGACTAATTGAATACGTAGGAATAAAGAGGCGCTTAGGCGCCTCTTTTGCTTTTGGTAATATTAATGTCCCTTTCTTTTAATCTGATTTGTTACTATTTCAGACATCATTAAACCAATACAGGGAAAACATGAAAAAAATCGGTTCATTATTAGTCATAAGTTTATTCGCTCTCTCTGCTTTTGCTCAATCTGAAGCAGAGCGCGACTTTGCAATTAAGTATTTAATCGCTACCCAACAGGAAATCATTAATACTGCCCAGGATCTTTCAAACGAAGCATGGAACTACACTCCTGAACAAGGTGGCTGGTCTGCATCAAATTGCCTGGAACATATTCTCGTTACCGAGCAAGCTTTCTTTGGAATGATACAAGGAATGCTTCAGGGTGAAGCTGATGAAAGCATTGATATGTCTGGAGGAGATGGAATATTGATAGGCACCATCGCCAACAGAGGTACCAGAGTAACTACAGCACCTCAGTTCGAACCAAGTGGAAAATGGGAAACGAAAGAGGCCATGCTAAGTGCACTTAAAGAATCCAGAACGCAGATTATCGACTTCTTAAAATCTAATAAAGAGAATATGCGCCATCATAAAGGTCAGGTACCATTAGGCGAAGTAGATGCCTACCAGGTAGTTCTTCTTATCGCAGGTCACAGCCAGCGACATACTCACCAAATGAAAGAAGTTCTCGGTGAATACCGGGCGATGTAATAATCAGACCTACTTTTATTTTAGTTAAAACCAGGCTCGGGATTTATTCCGAGCCTTCTTTTTTTAACACAACCAGACCATTAGTTGCCTGGTACTTTGCTTCAAAAAGCTTCTTTACATCCTGGTATTCTTCTTTAGGATAATAATAGGCGGCGAGGTTGGTAGTTGATACAAAAGTAAGAGTATTACCAGTTACACTCGACATAAAGCGATAATACCCACCTTGATTAGGTAAGGTAATTTGAATGGTTTCTGGTATTTCTTCTACAACATAGCCTTCAGGCAACTCTACCCTGACCATATGCTGTGAGTTATATGGAAAGGAAAATTCAACAGGAAACTTTCGGTCTGCTTTTTTGAACGGGCTTTCCGGTTCGCTCAGAAAAAGAAATGGATCAAGATAGATGATGTCATTATCCAGGCTCATCTCTTCCTCCATTTTGAAAGAAAGAGCGACGTTGTAGGTTACACTTTCCGTTTGGCTCTGGAGGTTATCAAAAGAAGCTGAGTCAACACTAAGGTCTTCTAACTCATCATATTTTTCTTCCCAGTATGATGTGAAATTCAACCGATCCACCTCAGTTCTAAGCTGTTCTGAAAAGGCTCCTTTTGTTCGAGCTGAAATCTCAACTGTAATATGTGAAGTATCTTTTAAAGAATAGCTCA
This sequence comes from Balneolaceae bacterium, assembly GCA_965242845.1. GTDB lineage: Bacteria > Bacteroidota > Rhodothermia > Balneolales > Balneolaceae > RHLJ01. Next base: position 987,998 of record CBDETC010000003.1, on the reverse strand, counting down.
TGCTTAACCGTTCAGAAGTATTTTCGATTGGATAAGAAAGTAACCATCCGTAAGAGTTATCATCTCGTATCACCAAAGCATTCCTGTACAGTAATTTCGGATGAGGAAAGGTATAAGACCTCAATCCCGAAGAAGCATCAACGATGAATGCGCTGCTTTCTAATTCTACAACAGCTACCACCATATTAAACTGATTGATTAGCGAATAATCAGTAAGAACCGTGCCATTACTTCTTGTACTTATCAATGCCGGACTTGCATTTAGCCCGGCTTCTTTGAGCATTTCTACCAAAAGGAGATTTATATCCGCCGTATTTCCTTTCTTTTCTTTGAATGTATCTCGAATCCCCTTTTCGGTTATCAGACGATGATACCCATCCCATTCTATGTTGTTTGTGAGATAACCATAAATAGCCTCCACTTTATTCATTTCATCCATTCCTTCTTCGAGAATTGATGCTAATAAGTCCCTGATATTCCCATCTAGACGTTGCTTTCCAAAATCTCCTCGCTCATTCAGTTCCTCAGCTATTTTTGACCAGCTCTTAAAAAAACTATCTCTTGTTCCACCAGGCAAATTCACTGAATTTAGCTGAGTAATTACTTCAGAGATATGATCATCACGATTTATCAGATAAGGAAGATCTTCAACTGGAGCTAAGTCCTTTTTGGCTAATCGGATACTCTGAGCCCTTACATTATTTACACTCCGGGCAACTCTTTTGATCTCATTTATATGTAGTGTATCACTCATCCCTCGAAATACCATTTGATAATCAAGAGAAGCTGGTACAATCATTTCTATTTCGCTCCATTCTACCGGGATATACTCATGAAACTTCCAGTCTGGCATATAGAATGGATTACCCATTATTTTTTTATATGAATACTCGATGATTACACCCTTGTTTAACCCTGGCATGGTGAATTTCTTCACCTCATACTCATCTCCTTCTTTAGAAGTAAATATATCCCTGCGCCCTACTTTGTTTTCTTCGATGGAGCCATCTTCCTTTAAGATATAAGTAGTCGCTTTTATACTGGAAACAGACTGATCTGCAGGTTTAAAAATTGGTATTTCAACATCTCCATACTCAAAGCCATCATCTGTTATAATCTTAATTCTCTTGTGATAGCTTAAAACGCAATTATAATCCGAATCGAACTCTACAAAACCCTTCTCAAATAATACCACAGCAGAAGCTGAACTATCATATGAGGTATTGTAGGCGGTAAAATCCTCCACACTTACATCCCCAAACTTCTTAGTTTGGGCGAACATCGTAGTTGTGAGCAGGATTATTAGCAGTGTAAAACTTAAAATCCTTTTCATGCTCTTAATGTTTAGTTATCTGTTAATGAACTCACTCCTGGTAAATCTTTCCCTTCCAGGTATTCCAGGCTCGCTCCCCCTCCTGTAGATACGTGCGAAACCTGATCACTTAATCCTGCTTGCTTAATCGCAGAAGCAGAATCTCCTCCCCCAATGATCGTAGTAGCTCCAAAATTAGTAGCCTCAACTAAGGCCTGGGCAACGGCATTGGTACCCTCTGCAAAACTAGGCATTTCAAATACACCCATTGGGCCATTCCAAAGTACCGTTTTGGCCGACTTTATCGCATTCCCAAATGCAATTGCGGATTGTGGCCCGATATCAAGAGCTTCCCATCCATCTTTAATGTTGTCTTCATCTACCACTTCCTGGTTAGCGTCATTACTGAAATCATCAGCAATCACAAAATCGAAGGGGAGCATCAGGTTCACTTCTGCTGTTTTAGCGTCGTCCATCAGTTTTTTTGCGGTAGGAACCATTTCTTCCTGCAGTAGAGAATTACCTACTGATTTCCCATTTGCAACCAGGAAGGTATACGCCATACCCCCACCAATAATGATCGTATCAACTTTAGTAATTAGGTTCTCAATGACCGGGATTTTATCCGATACTTTAGCTCCTCCTAAAATTGCCACAAATGGACGATTCGGATCATTTACACTATCGCTTAAATAGCGAATTTCTTTCTCTAATAAATATCCGGAAGCGGAAGGCTGTAGGAACTTAGTGACCCCGGCTACAGAGGCATGAGCTCTGTGGCTGCTTCCAAAGGCATCGTTTACAAATACATCCGCATGACTTGCTAACTCTTTGGCGAATGTTTCCTCATTATCTGTTTCTTCTTTGTGAAAGCGAACGTTTTCAAGTAACACAACATCACCAAAGTTTGCGCTTTCGATAACTGATGATGCAGCTTCACCAATACAATCATCTGCAAAGTGAACATTCGCATCTATTAAGCTAGCCAGGTGATCAGCTACTGGTTTTAACGAAAACTCCAGATTTCTTTCCCCTTTTGGACGCCCAAGGTGTGAAGTAAGGATTAATAACCCACCTTCATCAATAACATGCTGAATAGAAGGTAATGCCTGAACGACCCGATTATCATCAGTAATTTTCCCATCAATAATCGGAACATTAAAGTCGACCCGCATTAGTACTTTCTTGCCTTTTACATCGATATCGTTGAGAGTGAGTTTTGCCATAATTTTTTTTGTAAGGGGTTTACTTTTTATCGGTCTTACTAGGAAAGGTACAACCTTTATTAATTCGAGCATAGGCACTTAGCGACTTGCTGCATGCTTTTTGTTCAAAAATTTCGGTTATTGTGCCTGGGTATTTTACTGTTTAACAAACATAGGGTATAGTATTTATGAAGTTTTGGGTACTATTCTGCTCTTTGAGCTTATTGACTGGTGCAGCTTTTGCACAAAATTTAAATGTAGTCAGCACCTCCCCCGCTGACGGTGACTTTAATGTTGACACAGATTCCGTAGTAATTACTTTTGACAAAAAAATAGACTACAGTTTCTTCTACGACTCAACTGAATCAGATTTTAACTTCTTTATGGCACCGGACGATTCCGTTCACTATTTAGGAGTTAGCTTAAGTGCCGATAGCATGTCTGCGATATACTATGTGGATTTAGGTGAAAACACTGATTTCACTGCTTATGTGCTTGATGGAAAATCTGCCGATGGAGACTACCTGGAAGAACCTTATATCTTCCAATTCACAACAGCTGCCGATACCGGGCAATTTGTGATTGAAGGAACCATCGACCAGGAAGTTCTCACAAAGCTAGTTGAGGAATATCCTTACGAGGATATTATTGTAGCGCTCGCCTTTGAACCCATTATCTTTGGTGACGAGGATGATAGTTCGGATGTACGAGCTGAGTATTCTACGCTAGTGGATAAAGAAACCGGAGACTTCTCCATCACAAGGGTAAGAGAAGGTGAATATTATCCAATGGCATTTGACTTGTTTGGTCCGGATGAAGAAGAAGAGGAAGATTTCTTCCCGCTTTTCTACTTCTACGATGTAGATGATGACTTTGAGCCCGATGCCATCCAGGTTGATGCTGGTAGCACCGTGGATGATACATTGAGTGGAGTAAACCTGGTTAGATTCGAAATCCTTCCTTTCACTTTTCAGGAGGCACTTGAAAGAGCTGATTCAACTATTGCCGACTTGGAGAATGATATATCCATTTTAGGTGGTGCTACATTCTATGCTTCTGGCTTTGGTGACGACTTTGAAGAGGACAGTACTGATACTGCTGAAAAGTCAAAATTTAGTAGCCTCGGCATGAATCGATTGCCATCAGCAGAAGCTCATGATGATGAGCATGAGGGCGATGATCCTTTCGATATCATAAGCTTCCCTTCCGGTTACCAGTTTGAGTGGAGTATTTTTGGATATGATGCTATCAAAGATTCGGTAGTCAATATCATAGTAACTCCATTTGATTCCTTCGTGGCTGGTTATTTTGGTGAAGATGATACTGATTTACCGGATACAGTAACCTTCGACACTTTTGATCCGCTTCCTGAGATGTTTATTGACAGTGATTCTGCTGCTTATATCATGGAAGAGAATGGTGGATGGGCATTCCGAGACCGCTTCAGTGGCTATCACAGCTACTGGGAAATGGAATTGGAAGCTCTTCATAACTATTGGGGTTTTAAACCTAATCCAACTACGGATGCTCCGGTAATGTGGATTGGCAGATACCATGGCAGCACTTATGATCCATATACTGATTTCCAGGAAGAAGGCTATTTCGAAATTTACCTTGATATCGAAACTGGAGCAGTACTGCATATTGATTCACTTATCGGCAATCCTTTGGAATTAGCGCTCATTACTTTTGATGAGGCTCTTGGACTTGCCGAAGAAATGATCGATAGCCTTGGTACCGATGTAGTTATCGTTGGAGGAAATACTTTCTACACCAATGCATTTTTATTCGGAGATGATGAAGAAGAGGTAGAACTCAAAGTAAATCCTAACAGCCCATTTATGGCCAGCGATGGACATGATGATGATGGGGACGGAGATGGAGATGGTTTCCCATTCGGACCATTCGGAATCCTGGATGAACCAACCGGAGAACAAGTCTACTGGAATATCTTTGGCTATAATACTGTTAAAGATTCTGCCTTCTCCATTGGTGTATCGGTTTCTGAGATTGAGTTCTCAGGCTACCTTGGTATTGATGAGACAAATCTTCCTGATACGGTAGATTTTTCTTCTATCAAAGCCCTTCCTGAAATGTTCATTGATAGTGATTCAGCCGCTTACATCATTGAAGCTAATGGTGGATGGGATTTCCGGGAAGAATTCCATGGAGATTATAGCTTCTGGGAAATGGAACTAGAAGCCTTACACAATTATTGGGAGTTCGGTCCAAATCCTACTGAAACAGCTCCTGTGATGTGGAGAGGCCGATATCATGGAACCTCTTTCGATCCATTTGATGAATTCTATTATGAGGCTTACCTGGATATCTACATCGATATAGAAACAGGCGCACTTCTATTTAAAGATTCATTAGTCGTTAACCCACTGGATTCTGCTTTGATCACGTTTGGAGAAGCGCTTGATCTTGCCCAATCTGTTATTGACAGCCTTGACAATGATCCAATCATATTGGGTGGAGGTACCTTCTACGTATCTGAAACAGCCGTTGATGAAGGTGACGGAGAAGAAGACTTCAAAACGGTCCCAGGAGGTCTATTCAATATTGCAAGCGATGGACATGATGGTGAGGATGACGATGATGGAGGCTTTTCACTTGATTTCCTATTTGAACCAAGCGGTGAACAACTGCAGTGGGAAATATTTGGATATGACGCTGTCAAAGATTCGGCCTTCACAATCAGTGTTTCCTTCTTTGGTACAGAATTCCAGGGCTATATAAGCGAAGAAGATGCAGAATTGCCGGATACAGTTGCCTTCTCTTCTTTAAAAGAAATACCAACGTCCTTTATAGATAGCGATTCTGCAGCATACATCATGGAGGAAAATGGTGGATGGGAATTCCGATCTGAATTCTCGGGAGAAGATGCCATTTGGACCATGGACTTGCAGGCTCTGCATGAATACTGGGTATTCCCACCAGATCCAACGATAGAGGCACCCGTAATGTGGAAGGGTTCTTATTTTGGATTAGGATTTGATCCAATAACAGAAGAATTCTATGGCGGATATTTTGTCATCTACCTGGATATGGAAACAGGTGAAATTCTATTTACCGATTCCGAAATATCAACAGGTCCTGGTGATTCTCAAATTACTTTTGATGATGCGGTAGATCTTGCAGATAGCCTGCTTGCGAACCATCCAAATGACCTGGAGTTGATGGGTGGAGTTACCAGATATACAAATGGAATAGTAATCTTTAAAGAGAATCCAAACCTCCAAAATGAGCGTTTCCAGAGTAAGTTAACAGCTCTTGCAGATGAAGACTCCTCCTTTACCATTAGCCCTGATGGCTATGCATTTAGTTGGGAGCTGTTTGCCTATGATCCGGTTAAGGATTCAGTGCTCTTCCTAAATGTTACTGAATTCGATGTTTTCGAGATGTTCTATGCCGGAGAAGGTGATTTCGAAGAACCTGTTGAATTCGATGACATGGATCCCCTTCCGTTTACACATATAGATAGCGACTCAGCCGCTTATCTTATGGATGAAGCAGGAGGCTACGCTTTCCGAAAAAACCTGGAAGATTCAGATCTGCCATGGACCTGGGAAGCTGAACTACAGCTACTTCACAACTATTGGGAGTTCCCACCAGATCCTACACCAGATGCACCTATCACGTGGCAGGTGAAATACTATGCATGGGCGTTTGATAATGAAAACAGCGAACTGCTGCAAGATTCACTAACAATTATCCTTGATTCAGAAACTGGCGATGTGCTGTATCAATCTGTGATAATTACGAGTGAGGAAGAAAATACTGCGCCATCTGAATTCAGTCTGTCGCAGAACTATCCAAATCCATTTAACCCAACTACTACGATCCCGTTCTCATTACGAGAAGCTTCAAGAGTGGAAATAAGTGTTTATTCTATTCTGGGACAAAAAGTAGCAACCATTGTGAATGGGCAGTACCCTGCTGGTTCGCATACCGTTAGATGGGATGCCAGGAACCTGGCAAGTGGAATGTACATTTACAGGATGCAGGCAAAAGGGTTTACCCAAACCAAGAAACTGCTCCTTCTTAAATAGATTCCTTTAGTCTGATTAAGCCCTGCATCGCAATGAGATGGAGGGCTTTTTTTATTTGGCAATTTTCTTGATAACTATAGTAGGAGTTTCCGCTCCGGCGGCCTCAATAACAGATTTTACTTTCCCATAATCATTGAGATCAAAATTGGTATCCAGAGTGATCAATTTCCTTTCTATGGATAAGCCGCTACTTAGATTAAAAAAGGAATCCGTGTAGTTAAATCGTTTTCCGGGTATTGTTATCGTGGTAGATTCTGGTAAATCGTCTGGCTCATAACCATCGGGAAGAGTCATTTTGAAAGACAGAGTTCTTCGGGCAGCAAATGGAAATTCTATCGGATATTTTCTGGGTGTACTCTGAAACTGAGTAAGATTTAGGTATTCAAAACCAATCGGGCGAATATAAAACAACTCTCCTATCTGATCCTCGTTCGGATCCAATAACTCAAAACGTCCCTCGATTTCAACTTTAGGTTGGGTAAACGTTGGATAGCTGATAACCAGGCTGTCTATTTCCACATCCTCATCAAAAAAAGAAATTACTCTTTGAGCAGCCAAAGAATCCTGTTCATATAGCTGTAAATAAGTGATGGCATCATAACCCTCAAATTGTGCCTGAAACGATCCACTTACCGATCCATTCTCTTTAAGTTCGGCTCGAACATCTATAGAACTGGATGTCCGGTAACTGTTTTCAACTTTAGCCCAAATACCTCTCCCATTCAGAATTACAAGACCGTCTCCGTTTATGTTTTCCATGGGCAGTAACACATTCGATATCGGCGAAGAACTATCTAAAAAATGGACGGTATTATTAATAGTAACCCGGGATATAATCTTATTGAACTGATCTGAAAGCACATACTCTTTTAGAATTTCACCATTATCGCGAGTACTAATAAATACCGGATCGGCAAATATCCCTATACTTCTCAGGAGTTTTATAAATAGCACATTTAATGAAGTCCTGTTTCCTGATCGATTCTCATTCACCTCCCTTAAGTCTTCGTAACTGAAAGAAAAGTCGCCTTCTTCTTTATCAAATTCTGTGATGTATTCGAATATGCGCTCGATTTTCTCAAGATCAGAAGCCATACCTCTGGTTAATTCTTCTGCCAGTTGTATGCTCCATGGTTCTGCCTTAATTGCTCCCCCTACTCTTGGGCTCTCTTCAACCTCCTCAGCAAAACTATCCCAGCTTTCAGTGTAAGTATCATTGATCTCGTATTCGGGTATACTAATTCCTTTGTACTGAAGAAAAATAAATGACCGGTAGTTTTCGATAGAACGAATATATGGCTCCTCTTCTAGTGCGGGTAAATCCTTGAGAACCCATCTAAACTCCTCTGCTGGTGATGCCAATCGTAGTTTCTGTCCCCTGCTCCCTCCATACCCGCTACTATTTACAGATGTATTATAAGATATAGATGATTTAGTGCTCTTAACTTCTTGTACATCGGGCTCTTTATTTAAGTTCTGAATTAAACTGAACCTCAAGTACACCGGAATTTCAGCAACAAACTCACTCCATTTCACCGGAATTTCTTCATGAAAATACCAATTTGGTAGCTGGTATGGTCCTCCTAAGATCTTTTCAAACCTGAAATCAATGATGCTGCCCTCTCTAACATTGGGAATAGTAACTTTTATATCCTTCCAGTTACCTACATAATCTTCCTCGAATAAATTATCCTTTCCCAACTTCGTTTTTTGGACCTTTCCTCTTTCGTCGAGATTATAACTAAAGGCCTCTATCTTCTTATACTCCTGGCCTTCATCTTCATAATTATAACGGAGCCGAATATTTGCATAAGCGAGAGCAGCGTCATTATTGATCTTTATTCTCCAATGACGGACGTATTTATATTGCAAATCGTCCTCTACTCTCAACTCCCCATAATCAAAGAGAACTATCGCTTCGTGTTCAAGTTCTTCAGGTGTTAATTCCCAGTCCTCCGATGAAATTCTGCCAAATTTTTCTGGCTGTGCTATAACTGAAACTTGAATAAAAAGTAGGAAAAAGACGACGCATGTTATTCTCATAATGTGCCCTTTAGATTGGTTCAGGTCGGTCTTGATGTTGGGGCTAAAGTATAGAATTGTATGAAGCAAATCCCAAATACCCCTGGCTGATTTTCTTTCTGTTATTGAGTATTTTCTCAAAAATTTGAACTCTACTATGCCAACTCTCTATCTCGATCACGCAGCCACCACTCCTCTCGACGAACGTGTACTCGAAGCGATGCTTCCCTATATGACTGAAAATTATGGGAATGCAAATTCTGCCCATCATCTTGGGCAAAAAGCGAAAGTTGTTGTTGAAGATGCCCGGGAAAGGGTCGCCCAGCTTATTAATGCTGATCCATCTGAAATCATCTTCACCAGTGGTGGAACTGAAAGTGATAACGCGGTAATTAAAGGGGTAATGGCCGTTGCCGGAAATAAGAACGAGCTTATTACTTCTCATCTTGAACATCATGCGGTATTGCACCCTATTGAGATGGCTAAGATGAATGGGTTCAAACCCGTTTTTGTGGAGCCTGAAGAATGCGGAAGAATCACCGCAGACCGGGTTGAGCAAGTTGTAACAGAAAACACAGCGCTCGTCAGCCTGATGCACGTCAACAATGAAATCGGATGCATCAACGAACTAAAAGAAATTGCTTCTCTTTGCAGCGAAAAAGGTATCCCCTTTCACTCTGATACCGTTCAAAGCCTTGGAAAGCTCCCGATTGATGTAAAAGAGCTTGGTCTGGATTTTCTAAGTGGCAGTGCACATAAAATATATGGCCCTAAAGGAGTTGGGATTATGTATGTCAAAAATGGATCAAGATGGATTCCATGGATGACTGGTGGGTCTCAAGAACGACGCCGAAGGGCTGGTACTATTAATGTTCCTGGTGTTGTTGGCTTTGCCAAAGCTCTTGAGTTAGCTATTGCAGAGATGCCTCAAAATACGGCTCACTATAAACACCTCCGTTCACTGTTGATTTCTGAGCTGGATGATAAACTCACCAGGTGCAGTTACTCGATCAATGGAAATGATGAGAATGGAGTACCCCATATTGTGAATCTTTCTTTTACTGACGACCAAAACCATGGTATTGACGGAGAGATGCTTCTCCTTAACCTGGATATTGAAGGGATTTGTGTTTCTAATGGCTCTGCATGTACTTCGGGAGCAGTTGAACCTTCACATGTACTTACCGGATTAGGGATCGATGATACATCAGCTAAGTCCAGCATCAGGGTAAGCTTTGGAAAAAAGAATACTCCTGAAGACGTTCACTACTTTGTTGAGAAACTCAATGCGGTACTCACACGAATGTTTGATCTTGTTCAATGAAACACGTTTGTGTGTATTGCGGTTCACGCATCCCCAATGATTCGGAATTAGTAGACCTTGCAGCTGGCCTTGGCAAAGAAATAGCCCAAAATAAGTGGGTACTTGTTTACGGTGGAGGAAAGGTCGGTACGATGGGAGTTATTGCGGATGCCGCACTTAATGAAGGCGGAGAAGTATTAGGAGTAATTCCCACTCATCTAAAACAAGCTGAAGTAGCTCATGAAGGGCTTACCAAGCTTTATGAAACCCAGGACATGCATACCAGAAAGGCCTTACTAGAAAACCTCTCTGATGTTTTTGTGATAATACCGGGCGGTTTTGGTACTCTCGATGAATTCTTTGAAATACTCACCTGGAAACAACTGGGTATTCATAATAAGCCCATTATCCTCGTTAATAAATCCGGGTATTTTGACGGACTAACCCAGTTTTTTGAGCGATCTATTAGCGAGGACTATGTGAGAGAAAGCAGTATGAATTTGTTCAGTATTGTTGAAACCCTCGAGGAATGCCTGGAAATTTTAAAGGGTTAATTTCTCAATTCATGAAAACTTCATTTTTCGCAATTATACTCCTGGCAATTTTTGTCAGTGCTTGCACGAATAAATTTCATTCTCCGGAAATGTCCGATTCAATTAATCCATTACCGCCCTGTCCATCCACACCGAATTGTGTTCGCATGGCTGTTTCTTTTGGTGATGCTGATTCTTCAGCAGTGTTTGAAGCTATGCAACAGGCACTTCAGAGTATGAAAGCAGAAGAAATCAGTGCTACTGATTCAACCTTAGAAATTCACTCCGTATTCCGAATTCCTGTTTTTGGCTGGAGAGATGACGTAAACATCTCCGTTCAGCAATTTGAAAAAGCCACCATCGCTTTTGTTCGAAGTGCCAGCCGGGAAGGAACCTGGGATATTTGGGCTAATTCTATTCGGGTAAGAAAACTGATTCGACGAACTAACAACTATTTATTACAATAACAGAACTATGAAAAATCTAACTCTGTCACTTGGAATCCTTCTAATCATCCTTGGCCTGGCATCTTATTTTGGAACTGGCCAGGAAAGCGTAACTGCACTTATCCCATCCTTTTTCGGACTGGTATTCATTGGTTTTGGTGTACTCGCAGGAGTTGAAAAGCTAAAAAAACATGCCATGCATGGAGCAGCTGGTCTCGCTCTACTTGGTATTTTGGGCTCAGCCCGAGGTATTCCCGGACTTATTGAAGTACTGGGCGGAGCTGATGTGGAACGACCATTAGCCATTTATGCTCAAACCGCGATGTTCCTGATGTGTTTGGTATACCTGTTTAAAGCCGTTCAATCTTTCCGGGCCGCTCGTAAAGCCGGAGAGGTTTAGTAAATTATACCCAGCAATCTTTTCCTTAAGTCATCCTGAGCATACTTGCGAAGGATCTAGCTGACAGTCCGTTTAGATCCTTCGGCGGTAGCCTCAGGATGACTAAGAATAAGGATCTAAGGCAAAGAAGATCACGCCGCATCATTCTTGAAAATATCAGCAATCTGATCGCCGTATTTCTCTGAAATCACTCTTCGCTTCACTTTCAGGGTTGGAGTAATTTCCCCGGTCTCCACAGTAAACTCGTTTGGAAGTAATCGGAAATCCCTGATTTTCTCATGAGATGCCAGCTCTTTAGAAAAAGCTCTCATCTCTTTCTTATAGAGGTTCTGAATCTCTTCGTGTGCAAGTAGCTCCTCTGTCGAAGAAGTCTTGATTCCATTATCACGGGCATATTTCTGAATGGCTTCGAAATCCGGCACAATCAATGCGCCCATAAAATTCTGAGCCTCTCCAACCACAACCAACTGATCAATCCACTTGCTGGTTTTAAACATATCTTCAATAGGACCAGGATAGATATTCTTTCCACCGGCATTAACAATCATATGCTTAATTCGATCTGTGATCTTAAGACCGCCATTAACAAAACGTCCTACATCTCCCGTATGGAGCCACCCATCAGGATCAATCATTTCTTCAGTAGCAGTGTCATTCTTCCAGTATCCCTTCATCACATTAGGTCCTTTACAAAGAATCTCACCTGCTTCCGAACTAAGTTCTGTCGGATAATCTTCCCCGCTTATTTCCGCAATGATTTCGCCGCTATTTAAATCCTGGATACCAACGGTAACTCCCGGGATAACCTCACCTACTACTCCAATTACTTCCTTTCCTGGTTTATTAGCAGCCATGACCGGAGATGTCTCAGTAAGTCCATATCCTTGTAGAATTGTCAAGCCTGCGCATCTGAAGAACAAATCAATATCCGGAGGTAGCGCAGCTCCACCTGCTACAAATAATCGAATATTTCCACCGGTTCGTTGCTTTAGCTTATCGAATACCAGCTTGTCAGCTACTACTTTTTGCAGGGAGGTTATTCCTCGTTTTCCTTCCGAATATTTACGACCGACTTCTACTGCCCAATTGAAAATCTTCTTTTTGGTATCACTCCCCTCTTCCACACTTTTGATGATCAGGTTGTAAATCTTCTCGAATAAGCGAGGCACGCTAATCATTACTGTCGGCCTTACTTCAGGCATATTCTTAGATACCGTGTCCACACTTTCCGCATAATAGATTTCAGCTCCGCATGAGATGATCGCATAGTATCCCGCTGTTCTTTCAAAAGAATGGCAAAGCGGCAAGAAGGAAAGTAATTTGTCTTTATCGTCCCAGTAAATGTGCTGGGTAGCTGCTTTCACATTACTCACAATATTGTTGTGAGTAAGCATGGCCCCTTTTGGACGACCAGTCGTCCCGGAAGTGTAGATTAAGGTAGAAACATCCTGGGGAGTAACCTTTTTAGATCGGTTTTGAATGGTTTCTTCATGCTTCGAAACCAGTTGCCTGCCTTCTTCCAGAACTTCATTGAATAAGGTCACATAATCGTGCTCAAGAAGCTTCGCCACTTTTGGAGTATCAAACGCCACTACCTTGGACAGGTGCTCGCAATTATCAAATACCTCTACAGACTTCTTCAACTGGATACCTGTAGAAACGAAAAAGAGCTTGGATTCTGAATCCTGTAATATGTACTCACATTGGTTCGGAGGAAGTGTGGTATAAAGCGATACATTAATCCCACCAATCAGCTGAATGGCCAAATCTACCACGGCCCATTCGTACCGATTCTCACTTAAAATCCCAACCCGGTCTCCGTGTTCAATGCCTTGCTCAATCATATAAGCAGCCATAGCATTTACATCGTCCGTCACCTGGTCCCAATACACGGGCTCATAGCTGCCCGCCGGATTTAGTTTGTGATGTATTACTGCTTTATTCTGCCCTGAATATTTTTTCGATAGATTTTTATAGAGATCAGTAAGGGTCTCAAATGGTACAATTACTGGCATACTGCAATCCTTTATTCCGTTTATTTCCGCTTGAATATACTATTCTTCGGGTGAAAAGCATGAGTTTCAAAAGGAGCTTAACAAGTCTTATATTCATTGAAAATTAATTCTGTTCATGGCACATCCCGCACACGAAGACACAATTCAACTTGTTAAGGAAATTTTCCGCTCATACCTAAAAGAAGGCAACCAACGTCAGACCCCTGAGCGTTTCATGGTACTGGAAGAAATCTACCGAGCAGATGGCCATTTTGATGCAGACGATATTTTCTTTCGCATGCAGGAAGGTGGTACTCGCGTAAGTCGGGCCACAGTATATAACACTCTTGATCTGCTGGTTGAGTGCGGGTTAGTTCAAAAACAGCAATTCGGGCGCAGCCAGTATTATTATGAGCGGGCTTATGCTTACCAGCAGCACGATCATATTATTTGCAATGAATGCGGACATGTGCTGGAATTTTGTGATCCCAGAATTGGCGAAATCCAGGATATGCTGGGCAAGATTCATGGAATGAACATTAGTTCCCACTCTCTCCATTTTTATGGCACCTGCTCGGATATCAACTCCTGCGAGCACCGTAAGAATGCCTCCAAAAAAGGCAGCCTGGTAGGGTAACCTACTAACCCACCTTCAATGTGTCATCCCGGGCGGAGACCCGGGATCTGTGAGGAAAAATAATGTCGAGGTAGCTCAGATCCCGGATCAAGCCCGCCTCCCAAAGTCTTGTACGGCGGACAGGTCCGGGATGATTTTTCTTTAAAGAAAAATCACTTCTTACCATCTATCCAGTAGCTCGATTTTCTTTCCTGTCTTCGTGCAGCGCCATAAACAAGTAAGCCAAATATGCACAGCACAATAAGTGCGATTTCAGGATAACTAAACATTGGCTCAACATTAAATAACTGCTCATTCATTGTGTTCACCGTGTATTTCTTTTGGGTTACACTAGTAATACACGTGAAAAGGAGTTTACCCTAGCCCTGTTTTTGATTTTTTTAGTGAGCATTCCCTCATGCAAGTCAAAGACTTGCTGAGCGTCCTCTCTTAAGTCAGAGACTTAAGAGAGCTTTGGATCATTTTCTAACTAGAGAATGTAAACTTTGCTGAAAGGAAAACTAAAATAGTACTTAGAATAGTCTATTTGAACCTCTTGATCGCATCTCTTTAACTCGTAATACAGTTTTGTAATTCCAGTATCATCAGTTCCATTTATGATGACCGTTTTCTGTCCACTTTTGAATCTTATCTGATTTCGACTTTGTGAATTAGATTTACCACTTACTCTACCTTCAAGTTTTAATTCTTGAATATCAAGACAATTGACTTCCATGCTTCCAGGGTTATCCCTCCTAAAAAAAAACAGGAGGGATAAGAATAGTGCAAATCCAAGTATATAATATTTATTCTTTGCCAGTTTTTATTTTTCTTGATATTAAAATTAGAAAGATAGAAGTAAGATTTATTCCTATCCCATAAACACTTGATTCTTCAGGATTATAATAAAAACTAAATCCTCCATACATACTAAAATCTGAAGCAAAGATTATATTAGCTTTATAATAAATTCCAACTATGAAACTAAATACTCCAGAAGTAAAATAATTAAACCCAGAAACAGAGATAGTAAAAACAGTCAGGTAGATCAAAATATCTGTGAGCTTCTTCTTCTTAAAGAAGACACCTAGAACTCCAGCAATTACAAAGCTTAGATAAAATATAGGGTGTAAAATATCCATTAAAGGAAACCTAGAGTTTTCGAAAAAATTATTCGAATAGTAACTCCAATCTATTCCAAACAGAATGATTATCCCTGAAATAAGTAGATAAATACTTAAGTATTTTCCTTCTATTTTTTCCCAAATCATTAGAAGGATGATCAATTGTTAGCTAGACTGTTTTAATTTATCTATCGCTTCTCCAATTATGTAAAAAATAGATCCGAGAACAATAGTACCTATCAAGATGATCAACCACCAAAATGGTAAGCCCCAATAAAAATAATATTTGAAAGAAGCTATTACTCCTTCAAACCATTTATCAAATTGATATACCTCAGTAAAGGCATCATCAAATAAACTTATGAAATAGGTAGTTAAGAAAATCACAAAAAAACCTAGTAATAAATATTTAATTCTCTTTTTCATAGGTTAGTTATCATGTGGGTTAGCATTGTGGGGCTTTCCCTGCTTTTGTAGCTAGAACAAGCGTTTATTAAGCTTATCGTAAAATTTCCATAGCGAACCACCGAGATGTGCAAGTAAAAAACCACCAGAACCCAATCGGTTATTAGCTGTAATAAGCCTGAACTCTGGGTTTTTGTCAATTATAGCATTTAGTAATTCTTCAGTCTCGAAGTTTGAGATTTTTCCTTCTTTAAAAATAGCTTTCGATGATAGTTCGGATAAAAAAGTAATTAACTCACGACTATCTGAATCTGCGAATTGCAAATAGTATTGCTCTTTTGAAAATGTTTGTTCATCAAAAGAAGAACACAAGGAAGGAATATCGTTATTAATTAAACTTGTTATTGGGTTTTCAGAGCAATTGTATTCGTTATAGATTCTAATCAGATCAAAGACATAATCCCTAATGTCACTGTGATATGTCATTACTGAAAAGGCTGGAGATGGCCATCCCATTTCTAGATACATGGAAGACTCTTTTAAAGAAAATTGAACTCTCTCAGTCAAGAAATCATACCCACAAACCTTTAAAAACAGATCGTCAGTATCCAAAATTATTCGTCTCCAAGAATCAAGAAATTCTTTTTCATCTAATCTGTCGGGTATATTCTTACCCAATAAATCTTTCTGTGAAAAACTAACTATTATGTTTCCTGATTCATCAACTTCATAACCATTATTAAATTTATTACCCACTATCTTGAGAGAAATTGGAAGTATTTTTCCTGAAATAAGTTTCCAACTAAAAAAAAACTCTAATAGATTATTTGAATCAAAAATTTGGGGTACTTTTTCTCTAGCATTCTCTAAGTTTGAATAAAGTATAGGTTCATTTTTGAAATATGCCTCTAAATGAAGGTTCGCCATTTCAAAATCAGCATATGTACAAATTTGAGTTAATATCTCTTCAGAAAGTACGGCTAAACTATTTAATGGAAGAAAGGATATGTTAACTGTGGTTGACATACTAATCGTAAAAATTTACATGGACAACGCTTCCATTTAATCGGACAACTTCTTCACCTTTATCTGTTACGTGCATTAATTGGTTTCCCGAAACTTTAAAATTTCCTTTCAATTTTGCCCCTTTTGGTAGAGCTATTTCTATAGTTCCTATGGATGCTCCATTTACGTTCTTTAAAATAAAATCACTTGTAGACTTTAATTGAGACAGTGCATGGCTAATATCAGCTCCACTTCTTCCTAATGAAGCTTTTACTTCTGTAATATTAAATTTACCTCCTGAGGTAAAAGAAACAAAATCTGCGGCTCTACTATTGGATGACATACCAAGAGCTTTCCTCACTCCATCATCACCTATTCCTAGTAGGCCATCACCTCTGGCTAGTATCGAATTACCAACTGAACTTTCAAGCGCGTTATCCAATCTCGAGAAACTTCCAGACATTTTCAAACCTCTAAAAGTTGCCGATCCAACGTCTATTAAACCTTTTGACGCAAATGGTAGTAAGCTAGCCAAATGTGTCCAGTTAGCTCCATTTTGATTCATATCATAAGCTGTATAAGCCCAATCCACAGGCTCAGCAAATACTGAAGCTACACCATAAAAGGCACCAGTTACATCGGAAACTAATTCATTCCTCATACCCCTATAGATATCAAATGCTCCGCAAGGAGGACATTTTTGAGGTGCTTTTCCATCAGGATCTCTATAATTCATTGGGCTATTGAGAGCATAATTATATGGACTCCAACCCGTGAATTCCTGGGCTAGTGGATCAATCTGCATAAACCTGCCTAATTCAGGATCATAACCACGGGCATTGGCATGATAAAGATTCAGCCCGGCTTCATCATCCTGTTCATGGCCAGTAAACTTGGTGTTATCTACGTTATCACCAATACTCGCGTTTTTCCAGGAACGCCCGGGCATCTGCTGCCCAAAGGGGTAATAATCATCATAAGCAAGTATGGTACCTTCTCTGCTTACCGTGGTACGTATGCTCCCTAAATGATCTTTCACGTAGTACACACGCCTTGGTTTTTTGATGGTTATTTCTACTGTTGTGTCATCGGTTTGACCATTGGAATTCTCTACCTCCAGGTAAATGATATAGTTTTGCTCGTATACCCCGGCAGGCAGAGTAAAGGTTTTTGTTACCGTGGGGTTGCCCGACCATTGCCCATCTACGAGCCAAAGGTGGGTACTCATGGGCAGGCAGTTCCCAGAATTGCTACTAGTACCCGAAAAGGTAATGGTTGTCCCGGAAAAGAAAGTCGTTCCACTTAGATTCTTGGTTATTACCGCTATTGGTGGATTGTTACATTCTTCTTTAGCTAAACTATCCTGGCTTATTAGTACACTTAGTAATAAGAGAAGTAGTAAGGGTCGGAGTTGGATTAAGTAGTTCATCAATTCCCTCCCTTGGTTGAATCTTGTCTTGTTGCAGCATTTTGGTTGGCTTTTCTTAACTCGAAGGCTTGTTGTTTAGCCTTCCAGTCTTTATCCATTCCCTCCAGGCGTTGTCTTGCCTGTTCCGGCTCTGTTCCTTTTTTACCATTTCCCTCCACTTCAAAAAGAACTTCCAGGGCCTTATTCTTCTTACCTTTGTTTAGGAAATAGTCAGCTTTTACCAGCTTCACCCTGTCCAGGGTTTCCGGATCTGTAACAGACCACTCCAGCCACTGCATATCGTGAACTAAGGTGGAATCGTTGATAAGATCCCTGTTTTGGGCCCTCCTTTCTACCCAACGAATTCTGGATTCCAGCTTTTGTTTGCTTGTTCCTATTTCCTGGAGATTAGTCATAGCCTGTGCGACTAATTTCGAGTCTCTTTTACGCTCTCCAAGTCTGGCCAGTTGTTCCCAGCCCGATCTGCGCATTTGCTCATTGGGGTGGTCTTTAATAAGCTCTCTGAGAGGACCTTCTGCTTTTTTAACTAACGCGGTATCTTCTTCCTGGAGATAGCTGTAGCCAATTCCATATAAGGCATACCCTCTTAATGCTTCCTGGTCGTAAGTAGGAGAGAGCTTCAGTACTTCTTCCATTTCCCCACGCGACTCTGCATTCCTTCCATTATTTAAATAGAGCCTGCCTTTAAGATATTTATAATAAGCTTTACGGCTGGGTTCGTATTCTTTGGCGTACCAGCTTTCTGCGATCGCAAGAGCCTGGTCCAGCTGGGTGTTCATGGATAGTTTATCAGTCAAGTATCCATGAAAGTCATCATTATAGGGCTCCCTGAAGTGTAATCGAAAAGAGTCGTATGCAGATTGAGCTCCGGTATAATCTCCCCAATCTACCAGCTGCATCGCATGATAATATTCGTAGTTGCGGGTACCTCCATATCGTTGAGCAGCGGTCTGATACTCGTTTATGAGTACACCCTGTCCTGCCACGGCTTCTACTCTTCTCGTTTGAGTGTTATAGGCAAATTCTGCTTTATGATTTTTTCCACTATTGTCTAAGATCAGTAAATGATCTACGTACCCTGGGAGTTGTTCCCAGTACCAAACGCCCTGATGTTGCCACACAAACTTTATGGGAAAATCAACCTGGGTACCTGCTGGGAAAGACACGATAGCACTCCATGTATCATTTTGGCTTTCCTCGAGCAAGGTAACCCCATTGGGTAGATCCCAGCTTAAATCACCATAAGACCCCATTACTCCCACTTGTTCAGGTTCTTCTCCATTCAAAGAAAGACCGGTGAGCGTAAGTACTATTTCCAGTTCTGTCCTTTTTTGCAGTTTTTCCCCACCAAGGAAACGAAGTACATCACTAATATTGGTTCCGGAATGGACCGGGTCAAATTTTCTATTCCACCATCCTTCATACTCTTCTTCTCCATTTGCACGAATGATAGCGTATTTATATTCAAAGGCTTCAGTTCCGGGATTAAAATTACCTTGCCACATCCCGTTACCCAGTTCTTCCAGCACCGAGGCCGTAGTAAATGTAGTGCCGTCTGAACTTTTTCGAAGTTCAATGCCGTCACCTGCTTCAACCACACCATCCGGAATTTCTAACTCGATGTTTACCGTTTGTGCATTAGTCGCTATCACACTAAATAAGAACCCGGTGATAAGTATATATGATGTTAAGTTTTTCATCGTTTTTTCTCCCTTTGTCTTAATAGTTAATTTGACCAATTCCACCAGGCAGTACCACATAAATGATGTTATAACCATCATGGGCGGCTACAACTTCTCCGTCTTTCCCTCTTATGTAGTAGGTAGTACCGCCAACATCGTATTGCTTCTTTACGCGGTTCCCATTTGCATCATAGATAAAGGTAGCTTCGTCTCCATCAATGTACATCCAGTACGGAAGATTTCGCCAGTCATACGATATACTGCTGATATTCTGTAAGGAGTTCGATTTTACATTCCCGTTGGCATCATAACCAAAGCTGTACGAGGTTCCATTCTTTGTTACACTACTAAGTTTATTTGAGTTTGAGAATAGATTCATAGAGAAGAAATTGTTCTGTGATGACACATCTGCTCTCCGATCTATCGTTGTAATGTTTCCGCTCTTATCATAATTATAACTAACATCATAAACGGACATTGAGGACGTACAACCGCTGCTTCCAAAACAAGAAGAGGTTAACCGGTTCGCAGTATCATACTGGTAATAGTAATCTCTTGTGGGGTAGTTATTTGTTTGCAGCCATTTTTGTTGTGTGATATTACCAGCCAAGGAATGAGTAAGATCTAAACCAAAAAGGTCTCCTATTCCCATGTTTGCCGGATCATTTATTTTGTCCAGCCATCCCTGAATGGTGTATGTATAATCCAGAGTTTGGGCTCCTCCCCCCAAAATGACTTGTTTAACCTGTCCGTCTGCCAGATAAGTATATTCGGCTTCTGTAAGTGCAGAGCTCTCAGAATCTGAATCCAGGGAAGTTACTTTTGATAGTCTTCCCAGTTCATCATAGTAGAACCATACATATAAGTCATAATCACTGCTATTAGGAGCGTCAAAAATCATTTTTGTCTGCCTTCCCGTTTCATCATACTCATAGTTTAATACGAAGTCAGAAAGTCCTAGCACCGGAAGATCCTGAGCAATCATCTCTACCAATCCCAAGCTATTGTACGAATAGTATGTACTGCCTGTTAAACTACCATTTAAATCATGGTATCTTACCCATGATAATCTTCCTTTTAGGTTTTTTGCATCTGAATACGAGGTTGAGGGCTCATCGTAGTAATACTCAATGTATAATGTGTTACTGCCTGTTGGCCAACTTTGATCGTTTATCTTCGCATCATCAGTAAAAAATGCTGAGCTGTTATATTTCCCTACTTCCGTTGGTCGATCAAAAACGTCGTATTTCGTATAGTAAAAGTGGTCGGATCCTGCGTCCAGGTTGGGATCCATATGAAATCTTAACCGACCTTTTTTATCATATTTATAGGTATGCGGATGGGTTTGATCAGGTAGTCGTTTTGTAAGGACTTCACCCAGAGCATTATATGTATAGGTGGTTTCTAATCCTTCAGGGTCTTCAACCAATTCCAAATTACCGTTGTAGTCATACTCAAATTTCGTAATTAAATCAGTAGCCCCTGCTAACTCTCCATTACCATTCATATCAATTCCGGAAACTACCGTTTGACCTAAGAAATTGGTGTATGAGATGGTCTTTTTATCCTCGGGGTCTTCACTTATGGTTTTATTTAAGGAATTTGCGTTCCATGTTTTGTTTGGAGTAGTTACGGCTACCGTATTTAATCCATAGTAGTAGTCCAATTCAGCGTTTGAGCCTTTTTTATAACTATTTCCAGGAATGGTTGAAAGTAAAGGTCTTCGCGTCATACTCTTTTCATACTCACTATACGAATACGCATAATTTGCATTCGAAGTACTAATTCCTGACTGGCTGTCCCAATAATCCTGAATCGCAGAACTCGAATTCAGTGCCTGGGAAACGGTAAACGAACCTCCTGCACTCCCCTTAAAAGCATATTGCAAGTAACCGAATTGGTTATCCTTTGCATGGGGCTTTCCTTCAGCAATTGTCAAGCCTCGTGCATCATAACGCATGTCAGAAATTATCGATTTCAGGCCACCTCTTGTTTGGCTCTGTAGTTCTCGTCCCAAGCCGTCATAAAAACTTATATTGTTAATGGAAGATTTGGCAAAGCTGAAGTTGGCAGCATAACTCGAGTTAACAGTGCTTCCCATTTTGATAGTTGGAATCCAGCTTGTACTAAAGCCATTAAGACTGTATGAATTACTTGAGCTTTTACTACCCCCTTTAGGGTATATCCACACAATTAATACATCCTCTATTTTTTCAATTTCGATGGTGTACCATCTGTCTGGAGTGGCACTTAAAGGCATGGTTTTGGGATAGACCAGGGAACCAGAGTTCTTTTGATATTCTACCCTTACGCTATTTGAAGTAGGCAAAAATTGTAATCCGAAGCGGTTACCCGAGTTTTCAAATCGTACATAAGGAAACCCTGCACTTGACGGATAAAAATGTGTTTTAAAACTCACATTCTTATCTCCAGTAGATTTTGATGCAGTCGCACTTCCCCCTTGATTTGCTTCAAGTTTAAGGGTTGATTCTTCTCCCGCATGGGCAACATTAAAGGTTACATTCCCTGAATACCCAGGGCCACCTACTCCCCATCCAGAGGAAGAAGAAAAATCTGTACTGTACAAAGGATCAATGTAAGTAGTGGATTCAATAATGTTTGGGTCTGCGGCATTAAAAATCCCCCCATTTGATATTGTGGAATATCCATACTTATAACTACTTACTAACTTATTATTTTGATTGTAGTAGCTCTTTAGTCGATTATGGCCGTCATATTCAAACCTTTCTGTATCACCGTTAACTCCTTTGATAGATTTCGGCTTAAAACTGTATGGGTCCAGTTCCTGAGTAACTGCCTGAGCAACTTCAGGATACAATCTTACATTGTCTATATACCACTCTGAGGTTAAACCACTATGCCCATAAACTCCGTATGCAATTTTTTGAATTCCTGTTGAAGGGAAACGAAAGCTAACCCCTGTTTGAAGTTCTTCTCCATTTATATAATAGTCCGCAGTATTGTTATCTGTATGCATTACTATTTTAAACCTATAGGTATCTCCAACTACTAATCCGGTTTTCAACGTAATCCAGGATGAGCCATTATAAACTCTCCATTGCTCATTATTAATAGCAGTCCAAATAGCGGTTTCTAAACTGGAGCTCGCACCATAGAAGTCCCAGCTTCCACCACCAGCATTCATTTGTAAATCCCAATTGTTACTATTGGCAATTCTTACATCAAACTCCCATACTACGCTTGAAGATATCTCACTACCCAGGTCATAACCGATATGATCTCTTTCACTAGAAACAGATTGAGATCCGAAATTCTTTACTTTAAGCTTTCCTTCCGAAACAGAAAACTCACTATCTCCATCATTATTTTTGTCAACAATAGTCCAACCTGTCAATCCATCAAAGGCAAAGCTATGACTAAATACCTGGTCTTGGGTTGCATTTGTAAATACTCCCAGTAAAGATCCGTCAAAAGCACGTTTATAGCTTATAGGAGTTCCTAAACCGTCACTTACCTGAACTACATTTCCTATAGCATCATATGAATCATAGGATAATATCTTTCTTGAATAGGGCTCATTAAAATTACACCCAGCCGGAGTTTGGCATGAACCAGCTGAGGCAACATCTTTTAATATCCAGTGCTCTCTGGGCCTTGCGTATCCATCGGAAACGTCCCATGCAGTATAACTCCCGGAATGAAATGGATGCTCAAATTTACTTTCGTAATAAGCTACATCAATTAATGGATACTCTTCATGTTGTGGTAAGGTAGGGTTAGTTAATTGCTCAACTATATTATTATAAAGCGAGTACGCCGGGGTAGCGGTAATATCCTTAAGCTTTGCTTCCGCTATAGGAATATTGATCATATTGTGTGTACAGGAAATAGAAAAAAGATCAAAGCCAATAGAAAATTTGCGATAGATTTCAAATGTTTCCTGATAGCTATCTACCGTTACAATGTTATTTGGAAATCCTAAAAAATTAACCGTTTGTCTAAACCTCTTATCATTACTGGTTAGACAATCGCTGGGCTTCCAAAAATTTGAATAATAGGTTATTGTTTCTTTACCGTCTATATCCTTTCTCTCTTCGTACATGTAAGGAAAATGACTTCGCTGCACGTTTTTAGCATCACTGTAATTTTCTATAGGGTACTTGTATTCAGAGTCGACCATATCCCATTTATTATTTGAAGTAGAATTAATTACCTCAGTACCTCCATTATCATGACCTACTTCTGTTTTATATACTTTGCCATAAAGTTCATCGTAGGTATCGTACAAAAATGAACCTCCAATGCCTATTCCGGTATTATAATTGTTTGTTGAAAATAGTACGCTTGCCGCCTCATCTTCGCTAATGCTATTGGTGCCAGTAGTAGGGCAATTCGTGGTGTTTTCACAGCGATCAGGATGCAACGTATAATTAGAGATTCCGGTGATATAATAGTTTCTGGTAAATCCACCCTCAGAGTCCTTTACCTCTACCCATCTATGTCCAATATGTCCCATTAACTTATTAGCATAATTCGACATAAGAATATTGAAATTGGTAAGAGACTGGTAATCGTAATCGATCCTTACTCCATCTCCATATTCGAAATCGCTTACTATATCAGGGTTAACCCCATCCTTACTTCTTTGTGTTATCTTATCTACACGAACGCCTGCTAAATATTCGGGAGCAGTATTATTGCTGGCATATTTTTGGTAGAGCGTAGTATGACTGTTATTTATCGAATAGTAGTATGAATATTCTCTTGGCTCGTAATCAAAATCAATTTCACCTCCAGAAGGAAGTTGAATCTTGTCTAGTAAATTTACCTGTCCTAAGAATCCAAAATAATCGAAGGCGGCAGGGTTTGAAAGAGGATCGGTTTCTGAACAGTTAGAATCATACCCATCACAATGGTAAGCAAAGGAATATTGTTGGTTCTCAGTAGCTGAAGCAGGATCAGAATCCAGGTTTATTAATTCAACATTGGTTAAGAGATTCACGTCGAAAAAATTATTTCTGGCATTCTCCAGAGTCTGAGTTACAATTTGATAGTCGAGGACAACTTTTTTGATTAACTGGTTATTAGACTTACTAAAAACATGTATTTCTTTTAAAAGCTTTCCTTTTACACATGTAGTTCCACAACTATTATTACTCACTCTTGTATCATCGTCAACGTGAACGAATACAATTTTATGGGAAAGTGTTTCTATATAGTCCAGGTAGGATTCGTCGTAGGAGATTTTACCTAAAAGCCCATTATTGCTCGGCGAGTTATATACGCTCTTACGACCTAAGGAGATATCGTCGTAGGTAGAAGTACGGGAATATGGACTATTCGAATCTTCCACATGTGCATATCCTACATATTCAAAATCTACATAGTGATCAGAATTTGGACTATCAATTCTGGTCAGTTTCCAGCTCACAGGATATTTATAATATAGATACGGTCCTGACCCGGAAGTACCTGAGTAATAATCTGCGCTTGTTTTTACTCCGTCTCCATCCCTGTCAATTCTTACATAATGCGGTGGGCCAAACTCAAATACTCGTCCAAGGTCATCAATTGCCGAAAAAAAGTAATACTGGCTATAAGCCCCGGGATTATGATATATATACCAGCTGCTATACGGTTTTTCCAGGAAATAATGGGTTGCATCACCAGCTTTTCTAACAGGAACTAATGTCTTAGAATCATAAGGTGTAGAAATATTGTAGGTATCCCATTCATCCGGATAAAAGACATTACTGTTTAGCAGGTCCCCACCATACATTATTCCATCTACCTCTAGGATATGACCGCCATTTGTGGTTACATCACCCAAATCATAAGGGACAGAAACAGGATTCGTATTTAATCTTTGGTCATCAGGTATATTATTTACTGAACGAACTATTTCTCCAATGTTCAAATCCCATCCAAATCCTACGTATCCTGAACGCGCTCGCTCCCTAATCCTGTTGCTATTATAGGTTAAAACTAATGGGAAATCTAGGCCCCCTCCAGCCTTTACATTTGCCAAAGTAATACTATAGGTAGCATCCCCGGAGTAATCTGGATTAGGAACTGTATTGGAAAAGTTCATAAAATCATCAGGAGTGTTCCCCCCAACAATCTTTTCAATATTCTGTGCATATAAAAATTGTACTGTTAAAGATAGGGCGATTGTAAGTGAGCAGAAGCACCACTTCTTGAATAGAGCTCTCATAAGTGTTCGTCAACTAGACTGTTTGTGTTTTTTCTTAACCGACTTTTAGCAAAGCTTTTTGGTTTACCCATATACAGGAAAAACCCTAAACTCTTAACCTACTAGTTAGATATTCCTGTTTTTAGAATAGCGAAGATAGATTGTGACTCCTTGGTTTCTATTTTCTCTAACTTTGTCGTGCTGACAAGATGTTTAATACAGGAAAAAATTACAACTATACAATGTTAATAAATTATTAACTAGCCTTAATAAATTGTAATGCAAAGAGTTGCCGTTACATAAATTGACTCTTAACCTGAAATATAGGTCTCTTCAATGAACTTGCGGGCAGCAAGACGACTCCCCCACCAGCCCATCAGAACAGACAACCCAAACATAGCAGCGGTTAGGAAATACCAGCTGCCAAAGGGCCAGGAAAGTAATCCCATTTCAGGAAGGTAAATGGGGATAACAAATTCAAAAATCAGGAACACGGACAATACCGCAAGTACACCTGAAAGAACTCCCTGGAGTACGCCTTCTATAATAAAGGGGCTTCGGATAAAGCCATTGGTTGCACCAACCAGCTTCATAGCTCTAATAAGCTCCCGTTTTGCATAAATCGTGAGGCGAATGGTATTGTATACTAAAATCACTGAAGCCAATAAAATCAACAGGCCAATTCCTCCTCCAACTAGTGTAAAGGTATTTAGGTTGGATTCCATGATTCGAAGTAAACTAGCATTGTATTTCACTTCATCCACACCCCTCAGGTTTTGGATGCTCGAAACCAGCGACTCTATTTGTGATACCCCTACTTCTGTATCAACTCGTAAGCGGAATGAGGCGGGAAGAAAATCCAGTTCGACTAACTCTTCAGCTCCCGGTCCAAATTCTTCTCTCATGATTGCCGAAGCACTATCCTTAGATATGTATGAAACAGACAGCACAATGTCCCTTCCTTCCAACGATTCCTGAATTTGCTCGGTCGTGCGTTCATCTACATCAAATAAAAATACTTCGATTTCAATGAGGTCTTTTACCGACATCGCCTGCACATAAATGTTATAGGCAACCCTGGAGAGAATCCCTAATAAGAGAATGGCAACGAAGAGTGAAAAGATTGAAGTAGTAGCTGCCAGTTTAGCTCGTCTAAAACCGGCAAAACCTTCTTTAATGATGTATTTGATATTCATATTAGTTTCTGAATTGAGCCCTGATTCCTACTAAAAAGCGCCGGGCTGGCATGGGATATGAAGCCGCCTCAAAGTAGCCCAACTGTCCCACTCCATCAAGTGCATTTTCCCACCGCATCACTAACATAATAGCCCTGATTCGAGCAGAAAGTTCTACATCCATTCTAAAAAAAGCGGGAAGATCCACTTCGGTACTATTGGCTTGCCAGTATTGGAGTTCCGTATTGTAGTATTTGCTCCCATAAATTGAAGGAGATAGAAGAGTTCGTACCCCAAGCTTCACATACGTAGCCCTATCGAACATATATCCTTTGATAAATGCATTATTCCGGAACCAGATTTTTTGCTCGTTATAATCGAGTAAAGCCAGGGTATCGGTTTCTCCTAAAGCGTCAAAAGTGACCGAACTTTCAAATTCGTACCGATGGTTTGAGAACTTTCCAAAGATAGTCCCCGAAATATTGGTTAACTCGTCCGAGTTGGTGAAGCTACTGTCTGCACCAAGTATAGCCCGATTTTGAGCCTGGTTTATTCTGCCAGAAATCCCAACCGTTAACCCTTTTCTTACTTCATATTCCAGCTCACCAAAAAAGGACATCCCGGTTTCGTTATCCAAAGATGGAGTTCCCGAAAAATTCTTGCCCGTCCAATACAATTGCTGAATGGTTGGAATGCGACTGTAAGTTGCAGCTCCTAGGCTCGCTTTTATCTTT
This sequence comes from Balneolaceae bacterium, assembly GCA_965242845.1. Taxonomy (GTDB): domain Bacteria; phylum Bacteroidota; class Rhodothermia; order Balneolales; family Balneolaceae; genus RHLJ01. The sequence continues at coordinate 960,383 of CBDETC010000003.1, read as the reverse complement.
TCTATTGGAGATAGGAGTGCCTCCCCTCCAAATTCGAATCCTGAAAAAGAATCGGATCGTGAATGGATGGTCCCTGATGTAACCAGAGACATCTTGGGAGATACATTGAAAGTAAGCCGTGGAGCTATTGAGCCTATCCACCAGTCTTTTCTGGAAATAGTTGCGCCATCCTTATTTCGATAATACCCTCCATTGGCTTTTAGTTCGGCATCCAGTTTCCCTAATTGAACTATCTTAAAAGCATTCATCGAATAGCTTCTCAGGTTCCATTCCAAACTATCGGTTGTGGAGGAAGGCAATTCAAACTCTTCTTTAAACAAGACTAATTCTAAGCCAGCTGTCTCTACTGAACTGGAATCTGCTCGCTGGTAAATTCCGACCAGCCAATCTCTGCGGGTAGTATTCGATGTGGCATTATTTACATTTGCCGTGGAAGCAAATCGATCAAAGGAGAAGGCTAATGGATCACTGACTACATAACCAAAAGGTTCTTGTAGTTCGAACTGGTTGCGAAGAAACAGGCTTCTTAACTGGAGATTAGGAGTTAAATAGTGGTAAGCCCTGGCTACGATTTGATTACCTAATACATCATTTCTTGGATAACTATCTCCATCTCTTCGATCCCAAAAGGAAAGCTCGAGATTAGTCCGTTCAGAAAAGTTCTGAGCAACTGAAAACTCCAGGTTCCGGTAGTTAAACTTGGCCTCATCATAATTCATATAACTGATCGGCTCTACCAGGTAATAGTTCTTGAGTCTTATCTCAGACTCATAATTAACCAGCCGATTTTCCAATACCCTTCCAATTTTGTGATGAGGTACATAGCTGTAGTTAATCAACCCGGTTATGGGATTGGAAAGATTTATTCCGTCTACTGTTAGCTTTTGCTCATAGGGATTGAAGCCTGAAATCTGGAAGGCATCAGTTCGTCCAATAGTTCCCTGCCGAAATGAAAGTACATCTGGACGATAGGCATAATAATCTCCCCAGTTTGGCCAAATTTGCCAACGCAGAAGACTGTCATTTGAAACCTGCTCATAATTAGCTGGAGTGTATTGCTCCCAGGGGATGATTTTTTCGGGCAACTTCTTCTCGGGTAAACTTGCTACCCGCGGAGCATTTGAAACCTGTAAGGAATCGGTGGATAGAGAATCAGTGAACGAAGTATCAGCAGATACCGAATCTGGCAGCACCTGAGCTGAAAGATCGCTGATGGAAAAGCATAGAACCATCAACACCCATAAAGTACATCTGCTGATCAAGAAGCTTCTTTTTTTAATGAATATGGGAGTTCCTCTACCCCAATTAATACTCGTCTTATTATTTCTAGCGCCACAACTACTGTTCGTTCTTTATTTACCAGTCGATCTTTGGTAAACAACGCTTTCACAGCAAAATGTTGCTCTGGGCTGTAAAATCCAATCCAAACTGTACCAACTGGTTTTTCGGGACTTCCACCTCCTGGTCCGGCAATTCCTGTTGTAGAAATTCCAATATCTGCACCAAGTTTTTCAGCAACTCCTTTGGCCATTTGCAGAGCGACTTGCTTACTCACTGCTCCCACTGAATTAATATCCTCTTCAGAAACTCCCAGTTGCTGAACTTTTACCTCATTCGCATAAGCCACAACACTACCTAACATGTATGCACTGCTTCCGGAAATATCGGTGATTTTACTGGCTAAGAGTCCACCTGTACAGCTCTCCGCAGTGGCGATAGTGAGATCTCTTTCTTTAAGTAGCATACCTAAGGACTCACTGATTGAAGCTTCTTTTGATTCTCCATAAATGTATGGAGCCGTTTTCTCTCGAATAAAGTCGATCAACTTCTGAGCGTGTTCCGTAGCTGCTTCTTTAGTTGCTCCCCTGCCAGTAATACGAAGCGTAACCTGTCCAAAAGAGGGCAAAAAGGCCAGAGAAACTCCATTCGTTAGAAAACCTGATACATCTCCCAGGATGGTATCGCTTAGGGTACTTTCTCCTATTCCAGCAATCTTTAAATATTCAGTATGAATGTATCCAATGTTGTCAGAAACATTCCTCAACTTAGAAGCTACCCTTCGTTTCATTAAATACTTCATCTCATAGGGCACACCCGGAAGTACTGCCAGATAACAATTCAGTTCATTGAACCACATTCCAGGAGCAGTACCAGCTTTGTTGAATAGTACCTCACAGTTTTCCGGAACCATGGCCTGCCAGGCATTGGATTCTGAAAAGGGAATATTCCTGCTTTTGAATAATTCCCGTACATATTGATCTACTTCTTCATTTTTGATCAGCTCTGCCTCGAATAACTCAGCTATGCTGGTTTTTGTGATATCATCATGGGTAGGACCTAATCCACCGGTTGCAATTACCAGATCGGATTCCTCCATACTGGATTTAACGGTTTGCTTAATTAAATCCGAATCATCTGAAATGGTGTGAACACGCGTGACTTCAATTCCCAAATCGTTGAGAAACTGCCCCATCCAGGAGGCATTAGTGTTTATGGTGTCACCAATTAAAAGCTCATTTCCGATGGATATCAACTGTGCTTGCATGTGCGGAAAATTCACCATTCCATCATCAAAATGCTACCCATAACCATAAAGTATTCGTTATTGATTAGTTGGTATTGGCTACTGGTAAATCGCGTGCCAATATCCACTAACCAATAACCAAATAATTCCTATCTTCGCGCATGCATCGCGTTCCGAATATTCTAAGTGGTACAAGAATAATTCTGTCACCCATTTTTTTAATTCTCTGGTTCCAGGGTGAATTCTGGCTAAAGGCGATAGCACTTGCTGTATATATTATTGCAGCTATTACCGATTATTTTGATGGATATTATGCTCGTAAATACCAGGTAGAAACAAATCTGGGAATTTTCTTAGATCCGCTGGCTGATAAGTTTCTCACCTTTAGCGGTTTTATTGTGCTTCCATTCATTGATTCTTCTCAATTCCCCTGGTGGGCCATAGGACTGATTATCTTTAGAGATGTATTTATTACTGTGCTTAGGGTGTATATGAAAAAGAAGAACCAGACTATGCAAACCCGGTTTACAGCAAAAGCCAAAACTACCATTCAAATGATCTTTCTATACATCGGATTGGTAGCAGGTCTGTTCCAGGGGGTAGACTTTTTTGTAGGTGATTGGGTTGAGCTCCTACTTTCTACGAATATTCTTTTAGTGTTAATGATTTTTGTCACTTTTGTGACGCTCTATTCCGGGTTTGAATACATCTACATAAACAGGGCGGTATTCACGAAATCAACCTGATCATGAAATCTCTAAAGCTTTTCATTGGGTTAGGTTTTGGATCAGGGTTATCACCTGTAGCGCCAGGAACCATAGGCAGCCTCATTGCCACCATCGCTTTGTATTTTGTTCTTATGGTCGACATTTACTTAGGGCCGATCATTTTTATGATCGTTTCCGGCTTACTCACTTTATGGGTTAGTGAAGTTTGTGAGGAGGAATGGGGAAAAGACCCTGGGAAAGTAGTCATTGATGAATTTTCGGGACAGGCTATCGTGTTCATTTCGGTCCCATTATTTCACGATCCAACCTATGACGCTCTTCTTATGGGGATCGGTTTTCTGCTTTTTCGAATCTTTGATATCTGGAAACCCCTGGGGATTCGTCAGGTTCAAAAAATAGGCGGAGGCTTAGGAATTCTCCTTGATGATTTAATTGCGGGTTTGTATGCGTTAATCTGCTTAAAAACTCTTATTTTCTTTGCTTCGAAAATATTATAGCCGCAATAAAGGCGGATTTTGTTAAAAAGCAGTTAAAAGATTTACAGAACGAATGATTATTGACACCACATTTGCAAGAGAATTGGCATCCGACTTGTTGGAAATAAATGCAGTGATTCTACGCCCAAATGATCCTTTTACATGGGCATCAGGATGGAACTCCCCTATTTATTGCGACAACCGACTTACTTTAAAATATCCTGAGATTCGAAAGAAAATCGCGAGCAAGTTCGCCGAAATTGTTACGCAGGAATTCCCAAATACGGAAGTAGTTACCGGAACGGCAACCGCAGGAATCCCCCATGCAGCCTGGGTCGCTGATTTATTGAATAAACCAATGGCCTATGTAAGAGCAAAGCCAAAAAATTATGGCATGGGAAACCAAATAGAAGGCGGGGTAGCAAAAGAACAGCCTACGGTAGTGATTGAAGATTTGATTTCAACCGGAGGATCAGCACTATCAGTAATTAATGCATTACAATTTGTTGGAGCTGATGTACAGGCCATCATCTCTATTTTTAATTATGGCTTTGATAAGTCTGCTGAGAATTTTAACTCCGTTAATGTTCCTGTATTTAATCTTACCGATTACAGTACCCTGGTAGATGTAGCCGTCGAGAAAGGCTTTGTTACCAGTGATGATCTTGAACAACTGGCAAACTGGAGAAGTCACCCAGATACCTGGCCAAATAATTAATTTCGAATTGTGAGCACTAAGAAATTCTTTATAGAGACCTACGGATGCCAGATGAACTTCGCTGATTCTGAAATCGTGAATTCGATCCTGCTTGAAGATGGCATGACTGTAGCCGACAGCCCGGAATTAGCTGATGTGATTCTGGTAAACACCTGTTCTATCCGTGAAAATGCGGAAACAAAAGTATGGAACCGTCTGAAAGAACTAAGAACCCTCAAAAAAACTAACTCTGATTTAACAGTTGGTGTTTTAGGGTGTATGGCCGAACGAATTAAAGATCGGATCATAGAAAAAGAGCACCTTGTTGATATCGTGGTTGGACCTGATGCCTATCGGGATATTCCCAGGTTACTGGCAGAGGTTGATGATGGTCGAAAAGCAGTAAATGTGCTTCTTTCACTTGAAGAAACCTATGCCGATATAGCACCGGTTCGAACGACCGGAAATGGTGTTTCTTCTTTCGTTTCTATCATGCGTGGCTGTGATAACATGTGCTCATTCTGTGTTGTGCCTTTCACGAGGGGTAGGGAAAGAAGCAGGCCAATGGAAAGCATTTTGCAGGAAGTGCGTCAGCTTAGTGATGAAGGATATAAAGAAGTGACCTTCCTTGGTCAAAACGTGAATTCGTACCGTGATGGTGAAAACACCTTTACCACATTAATGGATGCGGCAAGTTTGATCAATCCTGAAATCCGTTTCAGATTCTCTTCTCCTCATCCAAAAGACTTCCCGGATGACTTACTCCATCTGATTGCTGAACGCCCGAATCTCTGTAATTACATTCATATTCCGGCACAAGCAGGAAGTGATTCCATGCTGGAACGTATGAGGAGGCCTTATACACGTCAGCAATACCTCGAGCTTATCCAGAAAATGCATCAGATTATCCCTGGACTTGCTCTTTCTACAGATATAATCGCTGGTTTTTGTGGGGAAACAGATGAAGAACATGAAGGCACAATGACCTTGATGAAAGAAGTCGGATACGATCTGGCTTATATGTTTGCTTATTCTGAAAGAGAACGTACACTGGCATATCGAAAATTTGAAGATGACGTTCCGGAAGAAATAAAAAAGCGCCGGTTGACCGAGATCATTAATCAGCAGATGGAAATCCAGAAGGAAAGAAACCTGCTGGAAATTGGGAAACGGCATCTTGTATTGGTTGAAGGAACCAGTAAACGATCTGAAGACCAGGTAAGTGGACGTACTGATACGAATAAAATGGTTGTATTCGATCGCGAAAACCATCAAAAAGGAGATTATGTGGAAGTAGAAATAACCGGCTCTACCTCAGCAACTCTTTTAGGAACTCCAATTCGTAAATCTTCGATTGTCGAATTTTATGCAGCTGCTGTTGAAGCATAAGTGAGAATTAAGCCCACATATTTCTTTCTAACTCTTATTACCTGGCTTTGTACCTCCTTTTCAATTTCTGCCCAGGCGCAGAACCCAAGGTTAGGAGTAAGCTGGTCTCTCCCTCCTACTTCAGCCATTGAGATCTCCGGGCAGTTAGATGCTTTTGAGAATATCGGTATTGAAGTTATTGAACTGATGCATCCGGTAAACCCAGTGCTGCTTGATTCTATTTCTAGCTACCCTTTCGAGGTATATATTCGGTTTGATTACAAGTTTATTACTTCTTCTGGGCTAAATGAATTCGCCGATAGTTTTTTGGAAGATTACAAAATGTTGATTTCTGATTTTGCCAGTAATCCGCAAGTAACTGCATTCGGTTTATACAGTTTCAGCCAATCATTTGATGAGAGCTTTGCTGAATCCTTTGAAATAATTACCAGAGAACTTAGAAAGAGTTCGAATAGTAGTTTTTATGAGATAACCTCTGGAACATCCTCTTTTTTAGATTTCTCAATTGCAGAAATATCAGGCGAGCAAGTATATGAAAATGAAACCGGACTGCTTCTTTCAAAAGAGAATTCAGTAAATGATGCGAAGCTCATCAACACCCTGTTTGAGTCGAACACAGAACTTCTTCTTTTTAATTCTTCCTGGCTATCTGGTGCGCTTGAACTTAATCCAGGATTGTTAACGGCTTTTCGGGAAATGAAGAGTAGTGGAGAATTTGTGCTTCCGGAACAACAGGAGCAAACAGCATCGAGCCCATTAAACTGGCCGGTAATTATTTTTCTGCTGGTCTGGGTGAGTGTGGGTTTAAATCTGAAAATATCTCCTAATTATCGCCCATTAATATTCCGCTTTTTCACGGGCCACCGCTTCTTTGTTGATGATATTATGAGGTATCGGGAGCGTTCAATCGCAAGCGGTATTTTCTTGTTTTTCCAACATGCTTTTTTATCAGGACTTACTCTCTATATCGTGTTCTCAACCCTGGTATCAGAAAAAGGACTCGAGGTATTTTATCACTATATGCCTTTGCTTGCCATTGTTGGTAAAAACTATTTCTCCGTTTTTGTGATTGGAGTTCTGGTCTCTTTATTAGTGCAGGTAATCGGGATTATTTGGTTGTATCTACCTAGTAAAGCGATGACCCATTTTAGCCAGGTCATGAGCTTATACACCTGGATTTTCCATCTCGATTTTCTGATCGTGAGTATTATGATGGTTATTTATTTGTCCGGGGGAAGCACAAATCTTCTCATTATCCTCTCTATTGTGTATGTGGTAGTATGGCTCATAGGATTTTTACTTACCTCACTTGATAGTTCTAAGTATTTACAAAGGGGAAGGATCAAATATATTTTCTATACCTTCGGTTTACATACAGTCGTAAACATTGCCATCCTGGTGTTTATTTTTGCCAATGCATTGATCACGGACATCCTGGAACTGATCATATACCTCTAATTGCTAGATAATCTGCTTCCTTAATCTGGCTACAGGCTCATTCAATTGTTCCCTGTATTTACTTACTGTTCTTCTCGCCACTTTATATCCCTTTTGATTTAGGGCATCTGCTAAGGCCTGATCACTTAGAGGGTTTCTCTTGTCTTCGTCGTCAATAATGCTTTGCAGGATATTTTTTACTTCCCGGTTCGAAACCTCTTCCCCACTCTCCGTTTCCAATCCTTCGTTAAAGAAATATTTAAGCTCATATACCCCAAAATTCGTCTGCACATACTTCCCATTCACTACTCTTGACACCGTTGAGATATCCATCCCAATTCGTTCAGCCACATCTTTCAATATCATGGGTTTTAATCCATCACCAAACTTAAAGAAGTCCTCCTGGAGAGCTACCATAGTTTTCATCGTATTCATGAGCGTATTCTGACGCTGCCTGATTGATTCAATAAACCAGTTCGCCGAATCTATTTTCCCTTTCATGAATTGTTGAGTCTGAGCATCTGCCTTGTCTTTTTTGGCTTTGATCTCATCCCACATCTGTTTGTATTCAGGAGAAATCCTGAGAGAGGGGGCATTCCGCTGATTCAGATGAATCACAAACTCTCCTTTTCCATGTTCACTTTGATGTTCCCCTCTCCAGTACACTTCAAAATCTGGTTCTATATAATTCTGAGTTTCTTCGAGTCCATCACTTACCGCGCCAGGACGAGGATCCATTCGGCGTATAGCTTCAAAAGCTTCTTTGAGAGATTCTTCATCGGTATTGAGTCGTTGGATGATTTTATCGAAATGCTTCTTCTCGAAGGCAGCCCAGGTCCTGTCCACCACTTGTATGGCTAACTCCCTCCCCGGGAGCATCTCATCTGCTTCCTGGAGTTGTATCAGCAAACAATCTTGCAAATCGGTAGAAGCTATTCCTATTGGATCAAGAAGCTGAACCTGCTTTCTCACCCGTTCCACATCTTCTTCTTCAAGATATATGCCATGGTTGAAGGCAATGTTATCAGCTACAGCTATCAATTCGCGCCGGAAATATCCGTCTTCATCCAGGGACCCTAAAATCTGATCAGCGATGAGCTGCTCCTCTTCCGTCAAATCTAATAAAGCTACCTGGTTTTCAAGCTCCTCTAATAACGATTCATTGTACGGATTAGGAAGATCTCTCCATTCCTCTATATCCGGGTTAGTAGGAGTTGAATATGTTTCTCCCTCATACTCAGTGTTTTTATCAAATTCATCCCAGTCTACCTCATGCTCTTCGAGGCTTTCTAATGCCTCCTCTCGCTCTTCCTTTGGCTCCTCATCCTGTTGATCAACCCTTTCCTGGATTTGCTGGATTCCATCCAGTTCTTCAAGGATGGGATTCATCTCAATCTCTTCTTTAATTCTTTGCTCCAGAGCAATCGTAGGGAGCTGCAATAGTTTTATGTATTGAAGCTGCTGGGGAGAAAGTTTCTGCTGAAGACCTTGTTGAAGGCGTTGGCTGATATTTTGTTGGTTACGGAGCATTTACTCCTCCTCTTTCGACCTTACATATTCGCACGCAGCGATAAATTCATCATACCATTCCTGACCATACCTTCTAACTAGTGGAGCTTCCAGAAATTCAGCCAGATAAATGCCTTCTCCTTTCCCTTTTTCACAACCAGTAGAACAAATTGTGGGTACGTATTCGAAGTTTGCATATTCGAATCCAGCTATCTTTTTTAACCGGATTGGAAAGAGGTGGCAACTCAGTGGCTTCTCCCAATTGAAGCGACCTTCAAAATATGCCTTTTGGATAGTACAATAGGCTACTTCCTGTTCATCATAATTCACAAACACACACTCAGCCCCACCTACACAAGAAATCTCATAGCCCTTTTCTTTCGATCCGATAACAACTCCATCACGTTCAGCTACAGCAACTGCTTCGGGTCTCAATTCTTCTTTTAGCTGTCGATATGCCTTATGAAGAATGGGTACTTCATCTTTAGAGACTGGGGCACCAGCATCACCAACTACGCAGCATGCTCCTTTACAGCGGGGTAAGTCACAAGCAAATTTAGCGGTTGCTATATCATCAGCTATTATGGTATCCTGTACTTTGATCATCGGCCCAATATACAAACATCGTGCCAATCCAAAATATCCTATCCACCTTAATTCACTTTGGAACAGGAATTCAACGCATTCTTTAACAATTTGATAATCTATTCCCGATTATCTTCACGATTGAATCAAATCTATTACACTTATGAAATTATCGGTTTCTTCTCTTTCAATTCTCACCTTTATCATTATTCTTGCCGGATGCTCCGGGCTAAATGAGCAAGAGTTTTCCGTCGAATATGAAAAATTTACTTTGGATAATGGACTCGAAGTAATCTTCCACCAGGACGACTCTGACCCTGTTACTGCAGTGGCTCTTACATTTCATGTTGGATCATCTCGAGAAAAAGAAGGAAAGACTGGTTTTGCTCACTTGTTTGAGCATTTGCTTTTCCTGGAATCAGAAAATTTAGGAAAAGGTGGGCTTGATCAGATGAGTAGCAGAATTGGCGGATCAGGAGCCAATGGTTCTACAAGCCGTGATCGTACCAATTATTTTCAAACTGTACCTAAAGATGCCCTGGAAAAAATGATCTGGGCCGAAGCAGACAAGCTTGGGTACTTCATAAATACTGTAACCGAAGCAGTAGTAGCTAAAGAGAAACAGGTAGTAAAGAATGAGAAGCGTCAGGGTATTGATAATCAACCCTATGGCCATGCAAACTATGTGATAGGCAAAAACATGTATCCTAAAGATCACCCATATAATTGGCAGGTGATTGGGTCTCTGGAAGATTTGCAAAGTGCTACTCTTGAGGATGTGAAGGAGTTCTACAACACCTGGTACACCCCAAATAATGCAACCTTAGTTATAGCCGGTGATTTTGATCCGGTTCAGGCTAAAGAGTGGATACATAAATATTTCGATGAAATTCCCAGAGGTATAGAAATTGAACCCCTTGAAGACCGACCTGCTGTTCTCACGGAAACGAAGAAACTGTATTACGAAGATAACTTTGCTCGTCTTCCGGAATTGAGAATGTACTGGCCAGGAGTGGATCTTTATCATCCTGATGCCTACGCCCTGGATATTCTAATGGAACTACTAGCAACAGGTAAAAAGGCTCCACTTAATAAAGTATTGATTGATGAAAAAGAGCTTACCTCATCAGTTTTTATGTTCAGCAATAATTCGGAAATCGCTGGTGAAGTTGCTTTTATAACAAGGGCCTTCCCTAATACCGATCTTAATGAAGTTCATGATGCTGTTCAGGAGGCGTTCGTAAGATTTGAAGAAGAAGGATTCACTGAAGGAGACTTAAATAGAATCAAAGCCGGTATCGAGACACAGTTTTATAATGGCCTTTCCAGCGTATTAGGTAAAGCCTTTAATCTTGCTCAGTATAATATCTTTGCAAATGATCCTGGATACATCAACGAAGACATCAAGAAAACCTTAGCGGTTACCAGTGAAGATGTGATGCGAGTTTATGAGCAGTATGTTAAAGGAAAGGATTTCGTAGCTACCAGCTTTGTTCCTAGAGGTCAAACCGACTTGATTCTTAGCGGATCTGAATTAGCTGTAGTTGAAGAAGAAGTTATCGCTGAAAGCGGTGCGGATGAGTCCTTTACCCTTCCAGAAGAAACTGATTATGAGCGTACAGCTTCAAGCTTCGATCGAACTGTTGAGCCTCCCTACGGAAATTCTCCATCTATCAAAATCCCCGAAATTTGGGAAACAGAACTTTCTAACGGATTACAAGTTTATGGCATCGAAAACACGGAACTACCTCTTGTTCAGTTTGAATTAAAACTAAAAGGAGGTCTGTTACTAGACGACCCTAATAAAGTAGGTGTTGCTGGTCTTGTAGCAGAAGTGATGACCAGAGGAACAGCTAATAAAACCCCGGAAGAACTGGAAGAAGCTATTAATGACCTTGGCGCTTCAATCAACATTAATTCTGGCCAGCAAAGCATAAGTATTACCGGAAACACTCTCTCAAGAAATTATGCTGCTACTATGGCTTTGGTTCAGGAAATGCTGTTAGAACCTCGTTGGGATGAAACTGAGTTCGATTTAGCAAAGCAAAGCACTCTGAGTCAAATTGCAGCACAAAGTGCTAATCCCAATAGTATTGCCACCAATACCTATAACAAGTTGATTTATGGCGAGGATAATATTCTTTCCAATAATCCGATAGGAACCACTGAAAGTGTTGAAGCTATCACAATAGATGATTTGAAGCAGTATTATGAGACTAACTTCTCTCCAAGCCTTGCAAGCTACATGGTAGTAGGATCTGTAAATGAACGCGCTGTTACTTCCGCATTGCGAGGGATACAGGAAGGCTGGGCTGCAAAAGATGTACAACTTCCCGAGCTGAACTTCCCTGACGCTCCTACTGAATCGCAGGTATATTTTTATGATGTACCTAATGCCAAGCAATCTGTAATCCGCTTTGGATATTTGGCCATGCCTGTTACTGATGAAGATTATTACCCGGCTACGGTTATGAATTACATCCTGGGTGGTGGTGGATTTGCTTCAAGATTTACACAGGAACTTAGAGAAGGGAAAGGATACACTTATGGAATCGGTTCTGGATTCGGAGGTTCTGCCCTGCCAGGCGCATTTACTATTAGTAGCGGAGTTCGAACGAATGTAACCTATGAATCAGCGGCCTTGGTTAAAGAAATCCTGGAGCAATACCCAACTACCTTTACCGAACAAGATCTTGAGACTACTAAGAGCTTCCTGCTAAAAAGTAATGCCCGAAGGTTCGAGACCTTAGGTGCAAAACTGAATATGGTTGAAAATATCTCAGACTATGGATGGAGCCCGAATTACATTAGCGAAAGAGAACAAATTGTTCAGGATATGACCATTGATCGTATCTCAGAGCTAGCCGGACAATATGCGAATCCAAACCGTATGGTTTATTTAGTGGTTGGTGATGCTGCTACTCAAATGGATAGATTAGAAGCACTTGGATTTGGAAAACCAATCCTCATAAGTGAGAATTTTAAAGAAGGAAACTAATACTCATGCAAACCAGGGTTAATGAGCTTATTGAAAGGCTCGACCTTTCCCAGCATGTTGAAGGGGGATTCTATAAAGAAACCTACCGAAGTGAAGGAAGCATATCCGAAGGAAGTCTTTCAGAGGAATTTGAAGGCACCAGAAGTTATTCAACGGGTATTTACTTCCTTCTCACTTCAGATACTTTTTCCGCATTTCATCGAATTAAGCAGGATGAAATGTGGCATTTTTATGAGGGTTCGCCTCTAACCATCCACATGATTGATGAACACGGCAGCTATAGTTTTCATCGGCTTGGGTTAGAGTTAGATGACAAACAATCACCACAGTTTATTGTTCCTCGTGGGTATTGGTTCGCCGCAGAGATTGAAGATCCAAATAGCTACACTCTGGTTGGATGTACAGTTTCTCCTGGTTTCGATTTTAGTGATTTTGAATTAGCAGACAGGAAAGAATTAATTCAGTCATTTCCTGATCATGAACAAATCATCCATCGACTCACCAGGTTTTAATAGGCTTTCTTCATTGTTCCAAGTGGTATAGATTTCATTGAATCCTTACCTTTTGGCTCATATTCACCATTAGATTAGAAGACCATAGAAGACGCAAGAACACTACTCGAGTTAGTAATTCAGCTCGGCGATACTGATCCTGTTACCCTTTTCGGATTGCAAGACCAAAACATAAGGGTGCTTGATACCAATTTTCCGGAAACAAAAATCAATGCCCGTGGAGAGCGGGTTAAGATTACTGGTCCAAGCTCTGAAGTGTCTCTCGTTAAGGAAGTAATTGAAGGCATGATTGAAGTAGCTCAGCGAAAAGCCAAGGTTACTGAGGATGATGTTAATACTCTTATTGCACTTAAAAGTGGTGAACTTCAGGCAAAAGAACGAAAACAACACCCAGCCTATACTGGTGATGGAGAACTCATTCTTTATACTCATAAAGGAGAGGCCATCCTTGCAAAAACCCCTGGTCAGAAAAGAATTTATAAGTCCTCTGCTGCTAATGACATCGTTTTTGCGATTGGCCCCGCAGGTACTGGTAAAACCTATACATCGGTAGCTCTGGCTGTTAAAGCTCTTAAAGAACGTCGTGTTGAGAAGATCATCCTGGCTCGCCCTGCCGTTGAAGCTGGCGAAAACCTGGGCTTTCTTCCTGGTGATCTAAAGGAGAAAATCGATCCCTACCTCCGCCCTCTCTACGATGCCTTAGAAGATATGATCGACCAGGAGAAATTAAATCTGCACCTTTCTAAGAATGTGATTGAAATTGCTCCATTGGCTTACATGAGAGGCCGTACTCTGAACAATGCCTTTGTTATTTTAGATGAAGCTCAGAACGCTACTAATACCCAAATGAAGATGTTCCTCACAAGAATTGGGTTTAATAGCCGGGCCATTATTACTGGAGACATCACTCAAACCGATCTGCCCAGAAGACAACAATCTGGTCTTATTTCAATCCAAAAAATACTGGCAGACATCGAAGGGATCGACTTCGTGTATTTAAGAGACGAGGATGTGGTCAGACATAAGCTGGTTAAGGATATTATTAATGCCTATGACCGCTACGACGAAGAGCAAGAAGAGTCCTAGGTTGAGCACAAACAACACATACGTTGCTGCCCTTTATGAGGGTACTTTTTCTGTGGGTCTAGATCGAATATTCAATCGTATTCCCAGAGATGGTCAACCTGCTAAAGGAGCACTGAAAATCTCACTCAATCCTTTTTTGATTGTCACTCCTGACAAAAATATCCTGTTCGATTGTGGGATTGGAGAATTTGGTGAGGATACAGGGCCACATTTTATTCGAAAGAACCTCGAAAAGCATGATCTAACCGAGTTTGATATAACCGATGTTTTCCTGAGCCATCTTCATTATGATCATATTGGAGGGTTAGCAAATAAGGAAAACGGATACTGGGAACTCACCTTTCCTGATGCTAAAATATGGACTTCTGAAAAAGACTGGGAAAGAGCTACTACAAAAGAAATTTGGTACGATGAGGAGAAAACTGAATTTCTTTCCTTTGTAGATGCTAGAGCTGACTTAAACTTTCTGAAAGAACAAGACCAACCTTATCCTCACATTTCAGTTGAAAAGATCGGCGGCCACACCGAACATCATTTAGTACTCCTATTCAATGATGGAACCAACAAGTTTATGCAGGCTGGTGATGTTATTGCAACCAGAAGTCAGATTAACAGGAAATTTGCAGCAAAATACGACTTCGATCCTCAAACCAGTCAGGCTCAAAGGGAGCGGTTAGCCAAACTTGCTTTTGATGAGGGCTATATCGTCCTTGGATTTCATGATGACAAAGATCCCATTGTTAAAATTACGGGATATGACGAAAAAACCGGGTATCAAACCGAAGTAATAGAATCGTATGTCCCTTCCTGAACTTGTAATAAATATAAAAGCATTTCTTGAGGAGAGAGGTTTTCCATCCAAGATTGACGCTGTAGTTATCCTGGGCTCAGGATTAGGAAGTTTTGGCAATGAAATCGAAGAAGCTATTACGGTTCCTTATTCTGAAATTCCTGGTTTTCCTCAATCAACAGTACAGGGGCATTCTGGTTCTTTAATCTTCGGATCAATTAAGAATAAATCTGTACTCGCTTTCTCAGGTCGTTTTCATTTCTATGAAGGATACGATTTAGAAAAAACAGTACTCCCTGTTCAACTAGCCAAGGCTTTTGAAACTGATAAACTTCTGATTTCTAATGCAGCAGGTGGAATAAACCTGGATTTCCAGGTCGGTGATCTGATGGTAATCGATACGATTATGAGTCCAGCTAAAGAATTGGATATCAAGTCTGGCTCCCAACTTTCTGAAATCGCTCTATCCGTCCGGGATATTGCTTCTTCTTTAAGCATCCCTACAAAGAAAGGCTCCTACCTGTATGTAACCGGCCCCAACTATGAGACCAAATCAGAAATCCATGCTTTCCGATTTCTTGGAGGAGACGCTGTAGGAATGAGCACTGCTCCTGAACTTATTGAAGCCGAACGTTTAGGGGTAAAAGCAGCAGCTATATCATTAATTACTAATGCTGCTGCTGGAGTTACCGATCAAAAGCTCGATCATGCCGAAGTAAAAGATGCCGCCAATGCTAAAAAGGAAGTATTTGCTAAGCTGGTTAAAGGGTTAATCGCCGAGCTTTAATCTCCTTCTCTATAAGTCATTCTGAGGCTACTGCCGAAGAATCAAACCTGATTTAAGCCTATTAGATTCTTCACTGGTATGCTCAGAATGACTTTTCTCATTACCTAATTGATTTAGGTATACAATTTTCGCAACTTACCTAACAGAATTAGGTATAGGTGCAGAAATTTTTGATATGATCTCACGAGAACTAAAAGCAGCTTCATCAAAACCACTCATTCTTTCTATCCTTGCTAAGGGCGACAGCTATGGGTACCAAATCTTACAGGACATTATGGAAATCTCTCAGGGAGAATGGAAATGGTCGGAAGCGATGCTCTATCCAGTACTTCATCGCCTCAATTCAGAAGGACTAATACAATCCAGATGGGAAGTCCAGGAAAACGGACGCAAGAGAAAATATTATGGGCTTACTGATTCAGGAAAAGCAGCCCTTCAAACTGAAAGAGAACACTGGCTCACTATTCATAACGCCTTGCAGGGTTTATGGAATGGGCTTGACTTATCTCCTGTAAAAAAATAGGCGGACTTAATGAGTTTATTTAATCTGGAAAACGCGATTAAGCTGTGGAGTAAAGATCTTCTCAGGTATAAAGAGCTGGAACCGGGGGTTATCGAAGAACTTGAAAACCACTTAAGAGATTCGATTGACCACCATATTGAACAAGGTTTAACTATCGAAGAAGCTTTTGATAAAGCTCAGCACAATATTAGCGAAGGCTTTCAAGATACTATCGAGGAGTTTAGATATACCAGTGCCAGAACTGAACCTCGTTCAAAATGGACATCATCATGGTGGATTCCTGCTTTGCTGCCCAATATTCTAAAGGTTCTTCTCAGAAATTTTAAGCGCCAACCAGGCTATTCTTTTATCAATATTTCAGGCTTAGCCATAGGGATGGCATGCTGCTTCATCATCTACCTGTATGTAGCGGAAGAAATCAGCTATGATACCTTTCATGAGCATTCTGACCGGATATTCCGTGTTGATCAAACAAATATCTGGAACAATTTCGATGGCCGGTTTTCTTCAACAGGTCCTGGAGTGGCTGCTGTTCTTAAAAGTGAGCTTCCTGAAATAGCAACAACTGTTCGTGTAAATAACCCTCCTGGTATGTTGATATCTGTTCAGAAAAGCCCTGGAGATATTAGATACTTTGAAGAGTCAAGGGTATTATCTGCGGACTCTACCTTCTTTGATATCTTTACCGTTGAATTTGTTGAGGGTAACCCAAACAGAGCTCTTGTAAATCCTTATTCTATTGTAATAACTGAAGAAATAAGAGAGCGGTATTTTGGTGATGAATCAGGAGTTGGAAAATCAATAAACATTGGCAATCCGGGTCAGGAGGTGTCTTATGAGATAACTGGTGTAGTTAAAAAAATGCCTAAAAACTCACACTTTAGGTTTGATCTACTCACTTCTCTTTCCTCCAACCCAAATGTTATACGAAGAGAAGATACATGGATATGGACGGTATTCGTGACTTATGTTTTACTTCATGAAAATGCATCTATTGAGCAAGTAACTGCAAAACTACCCTCAGTACTTCAGAATCACGCTCAGGCTAGAATCTATTCTCAATTTGGTATGGACCCTGAGGACATAAACGAATCTGATAAATCATGGGAAATGTACTTCACTCCCATTACTGATATTCATCTCCATTCGTCTGAAGCCGGGAACCGAATCGGTATAGTGAGCGATATTTTCTATGTGTATGTTTTTTCTACGGTAGCTTTGCTCATCATTCTTCTCGCCTGTATCAATTTTATGAATTTATCTTCCGCAAGATCGGTGCAAAGAGCTAAGGAAGTTGGAGTTCGTAAGACCCTTGGATCGCAACATGGGAATCTTATTGCTCAATTTCTTTCTGAATCAGTATTGTTCGCCTTTATCTCTTTAGTGATAGCCCTGCTTATTGTCTCTGTTTCTATCGGCCCCTTCAATCAAATAGCAGTAAAACAACTTCTTTTCGCTGATCTCTTCACTCCTATTACACTGTTAGGCATTTTTGGCTTCACAGTAGTAATTGGATTGCTATCCGGAATTTACCCGGCCTTTTATCTATCCTCCTTTAATCCAATTGATGCATTTAAGAATAAGCTTCCTACTGTTTCAAAGAGCAGACTTTCCTTTGTACAGTTAAGGAGCCTGCTGGTTATTGTTCAATTTGCTATCTCTATAATCCTTATATCAAGTAGCATTATTATTTACCAACAACTCCATTTTTTCCAGAATACAAACCTTGGCTTCCAGAAAGAAAATGTACTTGTTATTCATAACCTGGAACAGCTGGGAGAAAGTTCTGAAGCTTTTGAACAAATGGTTGCCAGTCAGTCAAGTGTGTTGCATGTTGGTAAATCAAATGCGGTGCCACCCTATATGTGGTATGAGGATTTTGGAGGGGTTTACGGAAGTTCAGAGCCTGAGATATCTGTGAACTCAGTAAAAGTAGATGATCACTTCCTTTCTACTATGGGTTTTGAACTTATAAATGGAAAACTGTTTGAGGAAAATGCTGCTGCGAATACTCGTTATGTTATCCTGAACGAGGCGGCAGTTGATCAGTTAAACTGGGGAGAACGAGCTTCTGATACTCAGGACTTTCCTCTCGGTGAATCTATTCTGTTTAGTGGAAACGGAATTCCATATGAGATAATTGGAGTAATTAAAAACTTCAACAGCTCTTCTCTCCACCATAGCATTCTGCCCATGGTAATTTTTCATGAAAGCAGTGCCGTTTGGGGATCAAGAAATTCTTTTTTGTCTGCTCGTCTTAGCAGCATGGATAATGCGGAAACACTGCTTGAACATATTCAGGAAAACTGGAATAGAGTTAGCGGTGGTTTACCGTTTAATTACGCTTTTCTTGATGATCAGCTCTATGCTGAGTATCAATCTGAGCAACAAATAGCAAAAGTGGTAAGCATCTTCACCTCTCTTGCAATTTTTATAGCCATTCTTGGGATGATTGGCTTGATTTCATTTACCATTGAGAAAAAAACCAAAGAGATTGGTGTACGAAAAGTGATGGGTGCTTCGGTAAGAAGTATCGTTTTTATGCTTTCAAAGGAGATCACCTTACTCATTGGTTTTGCTATTGTATTGTCACTCCCTGTTACCTGGTATTTGATGAATGACTGGTTACAAAACTTTGAGTATCAGATCGAAGTAAATCTTTTAGTAGTTGTCTTATCCGGTGTTTTATCGATGCTGCTCGCCTGGATAGCGCTGAGCTTTCAAACAATCAAGGCGGCTCTGCAAAATCCAATTAAGAGCTTGAGAAGTGAGTAGTTAAAAGCCCCTTTGGCCCTATCACAAAAAAATACCACGGTGGTAGGGTACCACCGTGGTTTGGCTTTAGCTCTCTTGACATATTGTCTTAGGGTATGATTGTGATTTTGTTCCTTCCTATAACACTCTTGACTCTTCTAAATCTATATCTGCCCATTTCCAGGCCTCTCTTAACCTTTCTTTTACCCCCTCTGCCTCCTCGTAATTCTGTCGATCGATATAGCTCTTGTATAAACCAAACAGTGACCACCCGTTTTCAGGAAAATTCTCGAGGTCTTCTTTATAAACTTCCTGAGCTTCATTAATTCGACCAGCTTTCAGGAGAACAGCTCCTAAAGACTGCCGAACCGGGTAGTGCCAGTCCGATGGCTCGTTATAATTGAGTTCGTCTTCTAGCTCAATAGCTTCTCGAAGGATGGCAATCGCTCTTTCATAATTTTCATTCTTCCCTTCGATCTCTCCTTCTAAGGTTAGGGAAGCGATGGAGAGCACATCCACTGCTGAATTTATCTCCCAGACTGTGATCCCGTCTAAACGGGCATCATCACGCAGTTTATCTAATGATTTTAACTCCTTTCTGGCAGCATCGGTATTTCCTTTGGCGGTGTAAGCAACCCCTCTAGCATAGTGCCAAATCGCTCTTGGATATACCAGGTCCTCCGCTGGTTTGGGAGTAGCCATAATCTTTTCCCATTTTCCGAACCTTACATAAGCGTATAGTGGGGTTACCCAATAGTGCTGAAGTGTTCCTAGCCCTGGGATTCTCATGTTATCTTCATCCACATGATGCGCCATATGCTCAGCGGCCATAATCGCTTTTTTACTATTACCTTGAAGGGTAGCCATAGCCCATAGGAAATGTTGGTTATGAGGAACATATGCCAATGGGTATAATCCCTGTTTTCTACATTGGGTTACATATTCTTCGTCTACCAAAATAGCTCGCTCATTCGCTTCTACTCCTTCCTGGTATAACCCGGTTCGGATGTAAATATGGCTTGGCATATGAACAAGGTGTCCGGATCCCGGAACCAGATCTTCAAGAGTTTTAGCGTATTCCAAAGCTCTTTCAGGAGTTTTAGATGCTTCAACAGCATGAATGTAATAGTGAATCAAACCTGCATGTTTTGGATGCTGCTCCAGGCCTGTTTCAAGAACATCAAGGATTTCTGGTGTCCATTCTTTTGGTCGACCATTACTTTCCCAATAATCCCAGGCATGAATCACCATAAGTGCTTCCGCTAGCATTGTCCGTACATTGGGATCGTTCGGATATTTCTCTACTACCTTCTTCATCGCTGCTGCATAGACTGCATCCAGCTCTGCTCGATCAGAAAGTGTCTCATCGTCGGAATAGCGGGTAGCTAATGCATCGATCAAGTCTCTTTCTTTCTGCGATGCATATTTTTTTAAACTAAGCGCCTTCTGAATGGCTTCATAGGCAGGCCTAACTGCGGCAGGCTCCATTGCAGCATTGATATTTGGCCCCAGCACTAATGCCTGTCCCCAATATGCAATTGCTGAATTTGGGTCAATTAAAGCTACTTGCTCATAGGAACGAGCGGCTTCTAAATGATTAAATCCATACGTAAGCGCTATTGCCTGATTAAAGAAAATACTAGACAGATCCTCCTCTGAAGAGATCTCAAAGTCATGCATCCCCATACCCTCAAATAGAGGAGCATGTTGTGCCTTAAACAACTTGTCACCCTGCATAGGCTGACTTAAAGCTAACTGTGCTGATGCCGTCACGATCAGCAAACCCATTATTATTCGTCTCATTTTATTCTACCTAAATGTTGTGTTTATTTTTTTTGAATGATGTATTCAATCTTGACGCCTCATTTCTGATGCGGTAAAAATTACGCAGTTAGACCAGGTGGGATACGGTTCCTTGCGTCAACAATGGGTGTACAGCTACACTAAGAAAAAGTGAACATCAGGTGATCAGCGCATTTTTTTTGTGCGAAAACGGGTTTTATTTGAGGTTTCTACGAAACCTCAAGCGACTCCTTTTCCAGCGCTATCATAAACTCGGTAAGGTTATCCTCAGTATTTAAATCGAGTTTTTTTCGAAGACGATAGCGAGCTGTTTTTACCGAATCGGGTGAGATACCAAGAATGGCAGCCATTTCTTTGATGGTAAGATTCAGTTTCACCAACGCTGAAAGCCTCATTTCGTTTGGAGTTAAATCAGAATAGCGTTCTTTAAGGATGTGATAGAATCCAGAGTGTACCTCTTCGAAATGCATTTTAAACTGCTTCCAGTCTTCATCCAGGCTAAAACTTTGATCAACTAATCGGGAAAGACTATTTAGTTCACGAGAGGAGACCTCTTTCTTTAGATTCTCGACCTTTTCTTTCATCTCCTCCATCATCTCATTTTTCTGAACCATATTGAGACTGTGCGTGGTAAGCTGCTTATTCTTAAAATCTATATCCCGTTGAAGCTCTTTTCTCTTCAGTTTCGATACTTGAAGTTCAGCTTCTCCTTTTTGAATTTTATGACGCTGGCTTCTAACTACTAATAATGCTATCACTATTAGAAGTGCCAACCCGCCAACTAATGAGCCCTGAATGATTCTTCTCCTTTCGTTTTCCGCCTGAAGAGCTGCAATTTCCTGTTCTCTTTCTCCTATTCGAAATCGAGCTTCAAATTCTACCAGGTTCTTTGCTCGTTCTTCATCCAAAATGGAATCACGTACAGCAATTAATTCTTCGTGATAAGCCGTTGCCTGATCAAACTCACCTGTCTCTTTAGCAACTTCAATGAGTACTTCAATGCTATTTTCCGCCATTCTCCAGTCATTCACTGATAAAGCCAATGTCTTTGCTTTAAAAGCAGCTTCCCTGGAATCTGTAAAGTCACCTTCATTGAGGTACATATGGGAGAGTTTATTCAACAAAAACTGGGTAGTATTTGAGAATCCAGCCTGCTCGGCTTTTTCAACTCCTTCTTCCAGAATACTTTTAGCCTGCTCATAGTCTCCCATTTCATAATACACTTCGGCTACTTCGTCCAGGTTATGCAAAGCCATAAAGGTATTACCTAATGAATCAGCTAAGCTTACAGCATTATTAGCCATTTCAAGAGCTTCCGCTAACCTATCTTCATCCTGATAGATGTTTGCAATATTAAGCATGAGTTGGGGTACAGCATGCTGATAGCCTTTATCCTTAAACAGGTCAATTGCCGTCTGATAATACTCCGCCGCTTTCTCAAGATTTCCATTTTTTTCTTCTAAAAATCCTGCTTCAGACAAGGCTATTGACTCTCCGCCCCAGTCCCCTATTTCCCTCGCTTTGTGTATAGCATCATGCAAAAAACGTTGCGCAATCCGATACTCTTCCAGGTTTTGCTGGACGAGTCCCAGTTTTGTAAGCGCAAAAACCTCTCCTCGTTCATTTCCAAGCTCCCGGGCATATTCCAACGATTTGAAATATAATTCTGATGCTCGTTCATATTCCGAAATGTCCACATAAGACGAGCCTAATACCTGGAGAACCCGAAGCTCATTTGCTTTTTCTCCAAGCTGCTCAAAAATGATCAAGGCGTCCAGGAAATTATTAATAGCCGCTGACTTTTTATCTGTAAAGACAAAAGCATAGCCCAAAAAGTAGTGGCTTTCTGCAATCAAGCTATCGCTATTCAATGCTTTTGACAGATCCAGTGCTTCTTCGGCATACTCAATTGCTAACTGGGTATTTTGAAAAGATATTCTTGATGAAAGCCGATGTAATATTTCGATACGATCGGAACCTGCACTGCTTTCCATTTGCTGAGTAAGTTCTTCAATCTGAGAACCACCATGCCCATGTTGTGCACTGGCTATTCCAGTAAACAAAAGTAGTAGAAAAAAAGAGGCCCTAATAACCCTAATTGCTAACATAACCCTATAAATTACTTGGCTTAAAATAAACGATCGGGTTCTATCGAACAAGTTAGGTTATTGTTGCGCAGGGACTCTCGGAATTGTGAAAATCTCCCGTTGCCTACCATCCAGGTACCAAACTCCTGTTTTATCAAAAAAGGCATCTTCTTCCAGCATAATTCGAATTTCCTTCCCCCATTCTTCGATGTAAGTAGCCGCGTTAAGCTCAATGGAATACGCTGTATTAAGATGAAGCGGGTAATCACCTTTTACAGGTACTCCTCCCTGAGAATCCCACATTCCCAGGGTTGTTCCTGCTCCATGACCATGATAACCCAAAGGATGAGTATAAATAGAGGGTTTAATGCCTTCTGCAATCGCTTCTTCTCTCGACATTTTCAGCACTTCGTTTCCAGTCCTACCTTCTTTAAAGTTGTTTGTAAAGATATCCTGAAGCCTGTTTCCATTTCTAAACGCTTCTTGCAGGTATTCGGGAACTTCTGTTTCCCCAGGCTTTAATACATAAGCATGTTGCTGAGTATCAGTATTTAACCTTAAGTAAGTTATTCCAAAATCCACGTGCAGAAGGTCTCCGGGTAAGATTACGTTTTCTGCGGGCCGGCTGTCAAAGGTTCTAAGGTGATCGAAAGATTCTGGATCACCTCTTTGAATAGAAACACTTGGATGAAACCAGGTTATCAATTTCAACTCTCTCACTTTTTCTCTAAACCACCATACAACATCATCAGTGGTTGTAACTCCCGGTTGGATAACCCGGTCCGAAAAACCTTCGGCTATAATTTCATGAGCAATTCTTACAATTTGTGGATAGAGCACCATTTCCTTTGCGGTCCTGGTTTCCAGCCAACCAATAGCCACTTTTTCAGCAGAAACAATTCGATTAGAATACTTTTCCCCAATATTAGATTGAAGCTCCTCTAAATCGGTGGCAACTATACCGTCCGCCAATCCGAAATATTCTGACTTATTGATTCCTATTCGTTGTGGGTCCCGTTCTTCGATAATTTCCTTCAGTCTTTCCCACTGATCGGGCTGAACCTCCTTGTTCCAAGCCTTTTTAAATACTTCACCTACGTCATATCTGGCTACAGCAAGAGTTTCCAAACCCTCCTCATCTCCCCGATCATAAATAACCAAAATGGTTCTTCTCCGAGCTGCCAACCACGTTGCCGGCAACATAGTTTCGATTACCGGGTCTTCATTGTACTCCCTCGAAATTATCACCCACATATCAATGCCCTCTCGCCTCATGATCTCAGGCAACACCGTTTCAATTTTATCCTTCAGCATATCATTGATTACTTCCGCACGCTGCTTCATGGGGAGAATTTCGGGATAGCTTTGAGCCTGAGCTATGGTGCCAAAGCAAAGAATGAATAGCAATAGAATCCCTAAAGTACCTGTACCCTTCATCTTTATATTGATAAGTTAGTTTTGGTTATTCAAGTCAGGAAAGTAACCAATTCTACTCACCATTCAACCAGGCTTCACGGAGAGCCCTTTGTTGCCTGTTTGGCCTTCGATCTAATTCTGTTTTGATTCTGTCAGATTCTGCGAGTGTTACTCGTACTCTTTTCTGTTCACCTAGTCTGTTAAATATTACTTCAACCGTTTGTCCTGGTCGCCTTCTATCCAGAATCTCATCCACACTTTCGACACCAGATAATCGGACTCCTCCTATAGAGATAATTTCATCTTGTGCTTCGATCCCAGCATCATACAAAGGACTTCCAATCCTGGCATTAGTGGTCAGCTTCCATACTCCATCTCTTTCACTTATAGAACCTCCAAGCGTAGCTTGTCCCGGGTTTTCAGGTTCGAAATTCACTCCCACTTGTTCGAAAAGCGCTCTATAGCTAGGCATATTACTTTCGTAGATGTATTGAGCAAAGAACTCCGAAGTAAAATCATACCCTGCATATTCTCCGAGAAGTGTTTCCAAATCCCGTATCGAATAGGGAATCTCCGTTTTCCCATACTTTTCCCAAACTAAACGCATAAAATCATCCAGATTTAAGTCTCTGAACTGAGTACGTAACATTAAATCAAGGGCAAGCCCCAACACGCTCCCATAGGAGTAGTAGGAAACAAAAATATTGGCGTTGTTCGTAGGATCAATAGAAGTAGCAGCGTCTACAAAAGGAGCTCTATAACTCATTTCAATAGGATTGAAAAATTGTCTTCCCGGAGCGTTAATCACATAATTCAATGCGCCATCCAGTCCTTCCACATATTCTTCATGAGTTCTAATCCCGGCCCTTGCAAGGGTTAACCCGGTATAATAGCTGGTAAATCCTTCTGCAAACCATAGTTCACCGCTCATATTTGCCTCTTCAAAATCAAAAGGCTCTAACGAAGCAGGCCGAATCCTTTCCACATTCCAGGCATGAAAAAACTCATGGGAAACCGTACTGATTCGGTAATCTCCTAAAGGATCTTCCAGAGCCTTGGACCCTGATACTATAGTTGAATTTCTATGTTCCATACCATCTCTGCTAGCATTAGGCATAAAATTTAGGAGGAAAGTATACTCTCCATAGTCAAATTCGGGGAGCTCACCGTAAATCTCTTTCTGTGCTCTAACTATGCCCATCACTTTTTCAAAATAGTCGTTTACTTCTCGATCGCTTGCGGGGGTATGTAGTGCCATTCTTATAAGTTGCCCATCTACCATTTCTTCTCTTAAATGGTAATCGGCTAAAAGTGTAGGGCTATCCATGAAATAGTAAGTATCAGGAGCGTAGTAGGTATTGGTTCCAACCCTATTTAGTTGTGTAGCAACCTGCCAGTTTAGGTCTTCGCGGATATCAAATGTGACATATACCGGGCGGTGTTGATAGTCTCTGGGAAATACAAAAGTTGCTGGAATATTTAAATGAGCATGGGCTTCATCAACCTGGGAATAGGTACCATCTCCCCTGTTTGCAAACAAAGTATACTCGAACCTAACCATTCCATTATGGCCATGCACATCCCATTGTTGGGGATTGGGACGAGTTATTTGAAGTTCATTTCCCTCACCATCAAAGGCTTTCACAGCGTACACATTCTTTGCAAAATTATGAATGGCATATCGCCCGGGAGAAGTGCGACTCATTCTTATCTCTAATGGCCTGTTATCCAGGTTGGAGAAGAGAGCGGTAATTTTAGCTTCGTGATGAACAGCATTCTCAAAAGAGATTCTGTACTCATTAGCAGTTTGTGCTTCTGATTTCCATGAAAGCAACATCAGAAGAACGATTATTGGGAAAGAAACTCGATTCATTTTTACGATTTATTTAGCTCTGGAATATCAAGAGCATAAATTTGGGTTGCAACCAGCTCTGCGTTAAAGATTTAAAACCGCTTCGCTAATTGTAAGTTTTTTAACCTATATTTTGATATGAAAAGACTCCTTATTTGTTCCGCTTTGCTTTTTCTTTGCCTGGATATTCAGGCTCAGGACATGGATTTAACTACTACCTCATTCAAATATTTGCTTCTTGATGCAGATACTTTCCAACATGATGAGAGCTTTAGCTTTGAATTCGACTATTCACCAGCTACCATAAGCAAGCCTTTGTTCTATTCCTTAAAAGCTTTTGAAAGCATCAAATACCGGTCCATTATTGAGGAGTTTAATGCCGTTCCTTTTTTTGATGTAAGGAAATTCGACCCGGTCTCTTTTTCTGATTATTCCCGCCATTATCAAAGCTATTATTTCACCTTGCAAACTGAAACCTTTGGAGATTAATGGAAGGAAGTGTACATCTCTCCGTTCAGGATGGCATCGGAACCATCGAGTTTTTTCATCCAAAAGGGAATTCCCTTCCCGGCGATATGCTTCAGCAATTATCTGATACCATTACCAAGGCAGGTGAATCTCCAGATATCTCCGTGATAATTTTAAGGAGCAAGGGTGAAGGTGCTTTCTGCGCCGGTGCCTCTTTCGATGAATTAATTGCCATCGAAGATGCTGAAACCGGAAAGGCATTCTTTTCGGGTTTTGGAAAAGTAATCGGTGCAATGGTCTCTTGTCCAAAGTTCATCCTAACCAGAGTTCAGGGAAAAGCCGTTGGTGGCGGTGTGGGAATTATCGCTTCTTCCGATTATGCCATTGCCAACAAAGAAGCTTCTATTAAACTAAGTGAACTAAGCATTGGAATTGGCCCTTTTGTTATCGCTCCAGTAGTTCAGAAGAAAATGGGATTCACTGCATTTTCCACCTTAAGTATTAATGCCTGGGAGTGGAAAGATGCTGATTGGGTCTTTCAAAACGGATTGTTCAATGACATAGCCTCTGATGGAGCAGATTTGGATGAAAAAACCGCTCTTCTTGCAAAAAGACTAGCCAAGTCTAGTCCAGAGGCCATGAAAAAGATTAAAGAAGTTATGTGGGGCGATATCGAATCCCTAAAAGAACTGGTTAATCAACGAGCAGAAATTACTGGATCATTGGCTCAGGGTGAGTACACAAAAGAGTTTATCCGGGCTTTTAAGGAGAAATAGGACTTTTCTTTTGCTGTCATCACTTGTTCTCATTCTGGATGACTTTAATTAAGCAGTTTACTATTCCTTAGGAATCGAAAATGTAAAGCGAGTACCATTCTCTCCTGAGTGTGCTACTTCTGCCTTTAATTGAGCAGCCAGTGACTTGATAAGACTGATTCCTAATGAGTTGCTTTTCTTTTCTAGCAAGTCTTCTTCCGAACCTTTCCCATTGTCAAAAATCTCGAGAAAATAATTACCGTCCTCTTCTCTGAAAACCAGGTTAATCTTCCCGGATTGAGCCTCATCAAACGCATGCTTATAACAATTACTAATAGCTTCGTTTACGATCAAACCTAAGGGAATTCCGCGATTTACATTTATCGAAAGATCCTGGATATCCAGGCTTACAGTGATATCCTGCTCGGTATGTCTCATGGTTGTTGAGATTCCCTCAACAAGATCTTCCAGAAATTTCTTGAAATTTACCTTGGCTAAATCTTCATTTTGATACAGGTTTTCATGAATCTTCGACATTGCCAACACCCGCATCTTACTTTCATGAATTGCATGCTTGGCTAATGGCTCCTTGATATTCCAACTCTGTAATTCCAGTAATCCTGAAATTACTGCCAGATTGTTTTTAACACGATGGTGAATCTCCTTAATAAGCACTTCTTTCTCTTCAAGTGCTGCAGTCAAATCTTTAGTTTGTTCGTTAACCAGTTCCTTTAACTTTTTCTTTTCATAACGATCAAGTGCAAACTGATTCAGCATAAGCAGCAGAGCAAATACGGCTATAGCCACCATAATGTAGAACCTGGGTGTTTTCCAAAAAACCTGGTCTACACTAATCGTAGCAAGTTGCTGATTTTCACCCCAATTTGATCTTACAGATTTGGCTTTTACAATAAACTCATACTCACCTGGGGGAAGATTAGTATACCGCACTTCTTCAATGTCTTCTGCAATAATCCAGTCATCATCAAAACCCTTAAGCATGTATGAATACAAAATCCTATTAGGGTCTTTAAAATCGATCGCATTTATTTTAAAGTCGAAATTGTTTTCATCATAGCTCGAATGGATTTCCGGGTACTCTCCTCCTGAAAGTAGTTGATTATAAACCGCTTCATTATCTACATAAATTTCTCTTAAGTATACTTTGGGTGCATCTGATGGTTGAATAGTGCTCTCTTCATTCGAAAATGAATAGGTAATGAGCCCCCTCGAATTGCTACCAAACCACAATGTCCCATCGTCATCTAAGAGTGTAGCAAATCCATTGAACTCTACACCAAGACCATAGTCGGAAAAAGGGAAGTGTTGCTGCCTTGATATTCCATGGCCACTCCAGGCCTCAACATCAAAATAATTGAGTCCTCCATTTGTACCTTGCCAAAGATTTCCATGTTGATCGAACTGAAGGAAAATAGTTTCCTGTAAGTAGTTGTTAAGTGTATTAAAACGATCTACACTTCCTGGAAATCCTGTTTCGTCAAAATCACTAAGTACATCAATACCTTTATCTGTGCCTACCCATATATTTCCAGAGTCATCTTCAGCAATATGATAGATACTCCCACTTGAAAGGCCATCTTCTTCAGTTAAAAAACGGAAATTTTCCCCATCAAATTTAGCTAAGCCTCCCTCAGTACCAATCCAATAGGAACCACGTGAATCTTGACTAATAAACCCAAACTCTGTTTGCCAATACTCAGCGTCCTCTGGGGGAGCAATTTCCCTAAACCTTCCATTCTCTTGTTTTAACAATGCCTGAGACGCAGCGAACCAAAGTGTGCCATCTTTGTCGACAAAAATATCATTCAAATAATAGTTATAGAGTTCTTCTGAAAACTCAGAACGAAAAAAGTTCCTTCCATCGAATTGAATGAGATCATAATCGAAGGTCAACATTAATAGATCACCATTTGGGAGCTCCTCAATTTCCCAGATCTCATCCTGATCAAATAAGCTTTTTGGTAATGTATAATTTTTGAATGATCCAGATTTATAAGAACTAATTCCATCTTGTGTGCCAAACCATAAGCTTCCATCAGAAGCCTTCAAAGCACTATAAATAGTATGGACATCCAATTCTGAAGCTCCATCGTAAATGACAAAGTTCTTGTCTTTGAAAATATTTACCCCGTTGCCATCGGTACTAACCCAAATAGTCCCCTGCTCATCTTTGATGAACTGGTAAATATAATTACTGCTTAAGCCATTGGATTTAGAAACATGCACATACTCTGTTCCATCAAACCAATAGAGCCCATCCCTTTCTGTACCAATCCAAATTATACCATCATCTCCTTCCGTTATGTTATAAACATAATCTAAAGACCTCCCATTGATTTCAGTAATTGTGTCAATGGAACCATCTTGATTGATAATGGTTATTCCATTGCTTGTTGGAATCCATTTCTTTCCATCACTTGCAATAAATATCTGATAAGCCCTTGTACCTGAGAGTCCGTTTTCGTTGGTGATGATTTGAACAACTTCCTTACCGGGCTCATATTTGGCAATACCTGAAGAAGTAGCGATCCAGGAATTCCCTTCATTATCAAATTCAAAGCCCCATACCTGGTTATCAGGGAGTCCACTTTCAGAATCAAGTATCTTGATTACGGAACCATCATCACTTAATTCAAAAATCCCCTCTTCATTAGTTGCTATCCAAAGCCCCCCATCTGGACTGTCCCCAATGAAATTAATTATTAATGAATCAAGACGTTCTAATTCAGGAAGGTAAACCAGCGAATCATTTCTAAACTGTGCCATTCCCCCGAATTCAGTAGATACCCAAAAATTCCCCTTTTGATCTTTATGGATATCATAGATCAGGGCATCTTTTAACCCATGATCTGTATTGTAGCTTTTGAAATTTTTACCGTCGAACCTGACCAGTCCATTGGCAGTAGCAAACCAGGCATAGCCTAAGTCATCAATTAATACATCATATACAAAGCTTGAGGGCAGACCATCATTCACAGAGTACGTCTTTACATTGTACTTTTGAGACATAGCCATACTAAACCCTAACAAGGAAATAGTAAGAGACAGAATAATCCTTTTAATAATCACTCCTAAACCTAAAGCCGAATTCTAATACTGCGTATTTCTTTTTCTAACCAGGAGAAAATAGTCAAATACCCAGTATTTGAAAAAACTCGCGAAAAATATCTACCATTAACACTTCAAAGTGAATTATCTTCCGGAACTAACCAACACTATGCAATGAAATCTTTTTTAACTCTTCTTCTTTCTTTAATCCTTGTAAACCTATCTCCTGCACAGGATAAATGGGACGTTTCAAATCCCGGAATTGGTGAAACTTCTTCTGTTTCTTTTACTACTGACGAGGGTACCTGGATGAATCTGGATGTCAGCCCAGATGGTGAACAAATAGTTTTTGACATCCTTGGTGACATCTACATAATGCCTATTTCTGGTGGAAAAGCAACGTTATTGAGAGGAGGATTGTCCTATGAAGTACAGCCTCGATTCAGTCCTGATGGTACTCATATTTCTTTTACCAGTGATGCAGGTGGTGGAGATAACATTTGGGTGATGAAAACAGACGGTTCTGATGCCACCCAAATCACCAAAGAAAATTTCAGGTTACTAAACAATTCTACCTGGATGCCGGATGGAGAATACATCATTGCCAAAAAGCATTTCTCCTCCACTCGTTCGCTAGGAGCTGGTGAAATTTGGATGTTTCACAAAACCGGAGGAGCCGGAATTCAATTAGTAGAAAAGAAAAATGCTCAGCAAGATATAGGGGAGCCTTCTGTATCTCCGGATGGACGATATATTTACTACAGCGAGGATAATTACCCCGGCGGCTTTTTCCAGTACAATAAGGATCCGAACAGCCAAATTTATGTGATAAGAAGATATGATCGCCAGGAAGGCGATATCGAAACTGTAACCGGAGGAAATGGCGGAGCCGCCAGACCACAAATCTCGCCAGATGGAAATACACTGGCTTTTGTACGAAGAGTAAGAACTAAATCCGTGCTTTACCTTCGGGATATGAATACCGGTCTTGAGCAGCCACTTTTTGAGAACCTGAGTAAAGATCAACAAGAAGCCTGGGCTATTTTCGGAGTATATACAGGTTTCAACTGGACTCCTGATGGCGAGAGTATCATTATTTGGGCAAATGGAAAAATTAATCGAATCGATGTAGCTACAGGAGAAGCTTCTATTATTCCATTTGAAGTTGAATCTAATCATGAAATCGTTAACGCAGCACGATTTAAGCAGGATGTTTCCCCGGAAACATTTACAGCTAGAGCAATACGAAATGCTGTTACCTCTCCTGATGGTAAAACACTCGCCTTTAATGCCGCTGGTTATCTCTGGGTAAAAGAATTGCCAAATGGCACTCCGAGACGACTTACCCAGGGAACAGATTTTGAGTTCGAGCCCGCCTTTTCTCCAGATGGAAAAACACTGGCTTATGTTAGTTGGAGTGATGAAAACATGGGCGCACTGAACACAGTAAACATGGAAAGCAGAGGCCGCTTCAAAAGACCTACCAAGCTTAGCTCCGATAAAGGCATTTATCGTGAACCTGCTTTCTCTCCGGATGGCAAGACTATTGTTTTTAGGAAGGAAGGTGGAAATGGCCAGCAAGGTTTTGCATACACCATCAACCCTGGAATCTTTACGATACCAACTGGTGGAGGAATGGTTACTCAAATCACCGAGACCGGAGCTTTTCCAAGGTTTAATGCGACTGGTGATCGAATTTTCTATCAAACAGGCGGATACATATTTGGTTCTATCAATAAAACCTACCGAAGTGTGGATCTGGATGGAGAAGACGAGAAAACGCACTTCACTTCCAGTTATGGACACGAATTTGTTCCAAGTCCCGACAACAAGTGGATCGCATTCTCAAATCTCTACAAGGTATACCTTGCTCCAATGACCATGACGGGTAAACCGATTGCGCTTAGTCCAACCACAAAAGCCATCCCGGTAAAAGAAGTGGCCAGCGAAGGTGGGTACCACATGCATTGGTCTTCTGATAGCCAACAACTTCACTGGACATTAGGGGAAGAGTATTTCAGTATTGATCTAAAAAATGCATTCACTTTTGTGGAAGGTGCTCCGGACAGTCTTCCTGAGCCTCCAAAAGAGGGCTTATCCATTGGACTCGAACTAGACACTCATGTACCTGAAGGTACCATCGCATTTACCAATGCAAGAATTATCACCATGAATGGAGATGAAGTCATTGAAAATGGAACCATTGTGGTAGAGGAAAATAGGATTACGGCCGTTGGTTCTAATGTAAGTGTGCCTTCAGGAGCTAAAGTAATAGATGTGGCTGGTAAAACGATTATGCCCGGTATTGTTGATGCACATGCCCACCTTGGTAACTTCCGACTGGGAATTAGCCCTCAGCAACAATGGGAGTACTTTGCGAACCTGGCCTATGGTGTTACCACCGCCCACGACCCTTCTTCAAATACCGAAATGATCTTTTCCCATTCAGAAGCTATCAAAGCAGGTAATATGATTGGGCCAAGATTATACTCTACAGGAATTATCCTCTATGGTGCTGATGGAGATTTTAAGGCAGTGATCAATGACTATGATGATGCTCTATTCGCGCTTAAGAGAACCAAAGCTTTTGGGGCTTTCACTGTTAAAAGCTACAACCAACCTCGTCGTGATCAGCGGCAACAAGTAATGAAAGCTGCTATGGAACTTGAGATGATGGTTGTACCGGAAGGTGGGTCTTTCTTCTTCCACAATATGAGTATGATCCTTGATGGCCACACTGGGGTAGAACATAATATCCCTGTTGTTCCTCTCTACAAAGATGTAAGTGAAGTTTGGAGAAACTCAGAAACAGGGTACACTCCTACCCATATTGTTAATTACGGTAGTGTAACTGGTGAGTATTATTTCTACCAAAAGTACAATGTGTGGGAAAATGAAAAACTGCTTTCCTTCACTCCGAGAAGCGTAATCGATCCCAGATCAAGGCATAGAACCATGATTCCAGACGAGGAATATGACCATGGACATATTCTTTCTGCTGAGTCATCCAAATTGCTTACTGATGCAGGAGTGAAAGTGAACTTAGGTGCACATGGCCAGCTTCAAGGGCTTGGGGCACACTGGGAGCTTTGGATGATGAGCCAGGGTGGAATGACCAATATGGAAGCTCTTCGGGTAGCAACTATAAATGGTGCACATTACCTCGGGCTTGACGATGATATCGGCTCTTTGGAAGTAGGTAAGCTTGCCGATTTAATTGTATTGGATGGGAATCCACTGGAAGACATCAATAACACCAATACGGTACGATATACTATGGTAAATGGTCGATTATTTGATGCCGCTACAATGAATGAAATTGGCAACCAAA
Organism: Balneolaceae bacterium; assembly: GCA_965242845.1. Classification (GTDB taxonomy): domain Bacteria; phylum Bacteroidota; class Rhodothermia; order Balneolales; family Balneolaceae; genus RHLJ01. Next base: position 926,807 of record CBDETC010000003.1, on the reverse strand, counting down.
CCAATGAACGTCTTCCTTTCTGGTGGGAACGTGATGGCTATGGCAATCAATTCGATTGGCATGCAATCACTTTGGAGGCTGCCGGATTACAATGCTCTTGCTTCAATAGACAATAATACCGTTTGATCGGAAAGTTAAGAGCTAATCCACCCGATGGATTAGCTCTTTTTATTTGTAGCTTTTGCTGCTCTAAAAACCATCTCTTTTTTGTTGAATAACCGAGCCCGCTATCTGGCTTTTATTATAGCTGCACTGGGAGTACTTCTATTCTCTACTAAAGCTGTAATCATCAAATTAGCCTACCGCTATGATATCGATTCGATCTCGTTGTTACTGCTAAGAATGTTATTCGCTCTTCCATTTTATCTTGCTATTTGGGGATATCATTTCAAAGAGTGGAAGCAAACACCTCTTACAAGAAAACAGAGTGTTACTATCGTTTTCCTTGGGTTGTTTGGGTATTACCTGGCTAGCTACTTTGATTTTCAGGGACTCACTTATATCACTGCCAGTCTTGAACGATTGATCCTGTTTACTTATCCAACGTTTGTTCTCATTCTGAGTGCTCTTTTCCTCAAAAAAAAGATCACCAAAACACAGCTGATTTCTATAGGAATAACTTATACAGGCATCGTGGTTATCTTTTTCGATAGAGATGGAATTACCTCTGGAAATCCGGAAGAAGTCCTCTTTGGTTCACTTTTAATAGTGATCAGCGCCGTTACTTATGCTGCATACCTAGTTGGTGCTAACTCACTTATCGAGAAAGTTGGTAGTGTACGCCTAACTACTTTCTCCTTGTTGATCTCCTGTACCGCAGTAATCACTCACTACCTTGTAACTACCGATCTCCAATTATTCCATTACCCTAAAGAGGTATACCTGCTCAGTTTTGTGATGGCTATTTTTTCAACGGTCATTCCCTCTTTTTTAATCAATGAGGCAGTTAAAAGAATTGGCGCCCCAACCGTATCCATTATTGGAAGCCTGGGACCTGTTTCAACCATTCTGCTTTCTGTTGCTTTCCTTGGTGAAATGCTCACCTTCACTCAAGTCATCGGGGCACTTATTATTATCTCTGGAATATTTGTAATAGGAAGAGCTAAATAGAATACGTTATTCGTCGTTTTCGATTAACTGAAGGGTTTTCTCTAAGACTACATCTCTATCATTAATAAAATCATCAATGCTTGGAGCAACTTCGATATCAGGAGATACTCCTTTGTTTGGGTAATCATTAAGAGAGAATCCACCCATAACAGGAAAATCAATTTCAATACCTGAATTTGGTAGTCGAAGAAATAAAATCTGACCTCCATTTATATCTCTAAGGTTTCCTCCGGTTTCGGTACCAATAATAGTTCCTAATTGATGACGTCTAAAGTTCTGATTCGTATAAAAAGCAAGTGAGGTATTTGCAGAGCTAGACAGTAAGTACACCTCACCATTAAACGAATATTTTTCTCCCTTAGAAAAGCGATCCCCATTATTTGGGAATACATAATACCCGGATTCATTTTGGTTGGCTTCCATATTAAAAAACCAGGGATTTTCTCCCCAGGTTTGAACATAGGGTTTAAGAGATTCAGGAAAGTTCAAGTATCGGGTTCTTCCTTCCCTATACCTTTGCTTTGAGACTGATTCCTTTACATCCAGATATGAAAAGAGCTCAATGGCCATTTCATCCGCTCCTCCATTGTTTTCACGAATATCAATAATTAGATGTTCAACACCTTGCTCTTCAATCGTTTTAAATGTGCCTTCCAAGAATGCTCTCCAGTCTATTGTCATTGCTTTCCATCCAAAAGCACCAAAAGAGTTGATGGTTAAAAGCGCCGTTTTTTCATCGACCATTTCAAAACCCCACATATCGTCCCTGGTTTTCGGGAACTCAGAGAATCTGGCGCCCAAAACTTCTGACCGTTCTTCTCTTGTCATCAATGTTGTGCTAATTAGCTCGACATCATTTTTATCTGGTTTTATTATCTCTAGCTCTACTTCTGTTCCTTCAATTGGGTATATAAGAGGATAAAACACATCAAACGCATTGTACCTAAAGTCATAGCCACCTACTTCCATTTTGTAAAGCCGATTTCCATCGGTAGCTCCATCAGCCGCTATATAGGGAAACATGGATGATTGAATTTCACTTACCGGAGTGCCATTGATACTTATGATCTCGGTTCCTTTTTGTAGGCTCATTGCAGAAGTAGCATCGTACTCAACAATCATTTGCTCACCAAACCACTTGAAGGTAAAAGGAAGCTTATCTGCCTGACGATGTATAATGGAATTTATAACTCTATTCTGGTTATTGAAGCCCACTTTAGTATGATCGCACTGCAAAAAAGCCGTCATTTTCGACATAGCTAAATAAGCCTCTCCATGAGATTGAGTTTTACTTAATGCCTTCTTGAGCTCATCTAATGCCTGTTCTATTTCTTTTTCTGTTCTATATCGATAAGTCCCAGGATGAACTTCTAAAACCATGGTTTTTATGAGTTCGAAATCAGCTAATAATTCATCTGGAGTAAGTAATGGAAGGCTACTTATATCGATAATTTGATCTAAATCCCATTTGTTTTCGGAGATCACTATAGAACCCGATTTTAATTGAATCGTTCTGTTCTCAGTTGTTTCCCAGATCGGATTCGCATCATCATCAAACAACACAAATTTGAATTCTACTTCACCAAAATCCTGTTCGAATTCTAAGGTAATCGAGTATCCGGTATCATCTTTTGCGAGTACTTGAGAATATTGCCAGCTTAGCGGAGCGGTATTTCCTCTTATACCTACACTTCCGGGTCCATCGACTGGTAAATTGGATACTTTAAACGTGACTTTAGACTGTGAAAAACTGGTTGAAAAACCTACTAGTGAAAATATTATTACGAGAAGAGTGCGTTTTGATTTCATATATATGCTCATTTATTATCCCAAAAGAATCGTTCCTTTGATTTTAAATCTGCTCCCATCCTTTTATAGAATCGAATTGCTTTCTCATTAAAAGGGGGTGTCTGCCATTGTATTAGATCGATTCCAAGTTCCTTAGTATGTTGTTTCATTCCGTTCATTAGTTGTTTACCTATTCCTTTCCCACGAATTCCAGAGTTAAGAAACAGACAATCCATATACATATACGAAACTGCGTCCCATGTAGAGTACTGTTCCATATAACTAATAAACCCTTTTAGTTCCTGGCCATACACAACTACCTTACAATACAACTTCGGAGACTCAGAAAATAAAGCCTTTTCCAAAAGTTCCTTTTTTCCATCGGGATCATACGGTTCCCTTTCATACTCAGCATGTGCCGAGCAAAGCCTAACTAAACCCGGGATATCTTCTTTCTTAACAAAGCGAATTAGATAAGCCATAAACTCTGCAATCTATCTTATGAACCGATAGGTAAATTTTACCAGAAATATATTCTGTGGTTTAGTATTCAGGATATTATTCTCTAATCCTTCAAAAAGACTTTCATTAAAATCTCCAAATTGAGATACATCTTGAGACCAGACAAGAAATAACTCGGAACCAGGTACATATTCCCATCTTAGCACCAGGTTGGATCTAAATTGTACAAAAGCAAAATCAGGCTCAAAAAAAGCATAATCCTCTATTCCATCTCTATCTTCATCGATTGAGTAAACACCCGTAGCATAGGAGATTTGATTAGTCTCAAATTCTTCGAATTGATTATCCAAAGCAGAAGCTATTGGATTAGTAACCCTCTTGAAGGATGAATACCTGCCTCTTGAAATAAAGGGTTGTCCCCAATATTGTATGCTCAGGTCTGGTCTAATGATATAGTCTATTCTCAACGGAAAGCTAAGCGTCTTTTGTTCAATTTCAGATAGGATGTATTTGCTTTCACCGCTAAAACTGCGAGTGGTTACAAATTGTAGCTTGTCATTGTTATAGGAGTAACTTGGCGCAAGGGATACCTGAAGTGCGTTGGTCGGCTGATAAGTAAGTTGCCCGCTCAAATTGAATGTATAAAAAGCTTCATCCCTACCGAAAGTACTTGAATGATTGGCATTTAGCCTTACTTTTTTGCGGCTATCAGATATGTATCCAATCCTATACCTGTTTTCTCCTGGCTGGCGAAACCTTGGTCCTCCTCTCAATAAAACATTCGAATATCTGACTGGGGTACTACCAATACCCCCATTAAGCCACATATTGTTTTTAAAGTTTACCCATCCATTTAGACCAATAATGAACTCATTGAAATTCCCTGAGAAATCTAGCGTATTGACCTGTGTGAGGTTAACATTGTATTGACGTACCCTTTTCAGAGCTTTAGTTGTGCGATAACCTATCCAGTTATATTGACGAATATCATTGGCTCTAAGCTGAAAACCTACATCATTTAGTTCCAGGCCAGGAGATCGCCATGTAGTACCCGCCTGAAATCTCCAATTCCCTGACGCCTTTCCGAACTGGATATTCCCTCCCGTACCCGAAAGCGATGTTCGTGTACTATCTACTGATAAATCATCATCTCCTTCCCTCTGGAAGAGATGAGTAATAGAGCGCTGTGTAGCAATTAGAGCTTCTTTAGACCCTTCTACATAACTGGTGATAAGGTTTCCTCTTAAATACCAGGTACGCCCTTCCCATTGATGATTAAAATCAAGCCCACCTGTATAAGCATTAGAGTGAAGGAAATTTGTTTCTGGAGTGATATCTCTATTCGTTGAAGTAAAGATTCCACCCAGACTGGAGTTATTGTTGTTAAAATCTTTTTGAATTCTGCCTACTGTATAGTTTGTGAAGGGCTCTACCGTTTCTCTCCTTTCTCCGCCCGGTCCTTCTATGGTTGCTTTTTCCTGCTGGGTAATACTCTCAAGAATCCCAATTGACCATCCATTGGAAGTTTTACCACTAAACTTTGCGGCACCCAGAATACTCGTTGTAGTTGGGCGATCAAAAAATTCACCTGCGCCAACTGATGGAAAACCTTGTGGAGCCCGACCAATACGCCTTGAGTAAAATAGATTATCAAACCCAAATGTACTTCCGGATACTGAATTTGATATGCGATAGTCAAAGATGTTTTTACTTTCGATGAAAAAAGGTCGTTGCTCAGGGAAGAAAATCTGAAATCCATCCAGGGCAATAGCTGATGGGTCTGCCTCAACCTGACCAAAGTCAGGATTAATAGTGAAATCTAACTTCAAGTCACTCGTCACTCCTATTTTCCCATCAACTCCAGCATTTAAACTCCAGTCACTGCCATCTCTAAATGGGTTCCCTGACTCTGCTTCATAAGTTTCCAGTGAGGTTACCGAGTATGGCTGAATTTCTACCTGTTTCTGAGGTCTAAGGTTCTTTAAACCTCTTAGTTCCCCAAAGTCACTAACCCACCCAGCCGAGTTTTGTGGTGAACGCTGCCACACTGAGCGCTCTTCACTTCTAAAATACCTTCTCGTTGATTGAATCCCCCAGACCTGATTTTCTTCATCTCCGAAACGAATTTGGCTCAACGGAATTTTTATTTCCGCGGTCCAGCCTTCTTCATCTACGTTCGTTTTTGCATACCAAATTGGATTCCAGGTATTATCCCAAAAAGCACCATTATTACTTACAAATTCTTCTCCCTTTACTCCGGCTGCCGTGATAGTGAAGGAAAAAGCAGTACTTTCGTCATTATTGCTATCGATATTTATCTCTACCCAATCACCATCAAAGCCGTCTCTTCGCGATAACCTTCTTACCACTCCTTTTGGATCTTTATCAAGACACTTAAACGCCACATATAGATTCTTGTCATCATATAGAATCTTTAACATGGTTTGTTCGGTTGGACTGGTATTCTCTTCTGGGCTCCATTCAACATATTCACCACTCCAGGACACCTTATTCCAAACCTCATCATTAATAAGTCCATCAATCTTTGGTGCTCTTTCATTTTGAATAGATGTGGTTTCATATACCCGCTTTGGGAGTTGATCCTGAGCCCATATAGATGTGCTTAAAAAAAGAAAGGTGAATAGAAGTAATAGTTTCTCTGTGTTCATAATCATAGGATTAAGAGGTCTCTATTATAGTTTTCAAAATCTGGAGATGAAGGTGAGCTAAGGATATGTTTGATCCATGCCTCTCTTTCGTGCTGTATAATTTGTAATTCCCATACACAGACCAATGAGTTTTTGTAGGGAGACTCCTGGATTTGGATAGGAGAATCCAGTTGAACGAATCGTGTTAATGTTTCTAACATCTCTCCTCCAGTCCACCAGCTCAAAAGTATCCATACTCCCTCTCTTGCTTCATGGACGATGAGAAAAGCTGTTTTATAGGTGGGTAAGTATGAAGTGTCGGCTTTAGCCAGCCAGTCAGGAAGTGACGCTAAAACTTCGTCAAGTATCCCTTTCGATGAGAAGACTTCTAAGTTCGTAATCGTATATATCTTTACATGCCAGCCTAAAGCAGCAAATGGTTCAAGGCTGGTTATCTTTCTTTGTACATATGCTTCAAAATCAGGCATCACCTATTCTCCACATGTATATGCTCATATTTTGCAGAGAGAACTTCAGTTTCTATCAAGTTCTTTGGAGAGAATATCTTTTCTGCTGAGGCTGGGTATTTTTCACGGTATTTCTTTGGACGAATAGGTCTTGGCACAAAGTTACCTGTACAGCTTGGGCATACATTCCTAAATATTTCTAAGGCACACTTCTTACAATAGGTGCATTCGAAACTACAAATCATAGCATCTGTAGTTTCCGGAGGTAAGCCTTTACCACAATGTTCACAACAAGGTCTCAATTCCAGCATTACAGATACCTCTCCTTAATTATTTCCATATGCCAAATCTCATGACCAGGAACTACAAAAGCTGCAGCCCTCGCAGATATGGGAGCGTTATTTGAATCTCCAATCTGTATTAAATCTTCTTCGGTCAAGCTTTCCAATAAAAGAAGAGAAGAAGTCCGGACGGCTTTGAATTCCTTAAGTAAAAAATTCATTTCCTTTTCAGCTGCCCTTGAAGGAGCATTATAAATTGCCTGATCGAATCCTGACAATGACGTTTTATCATGCCTTGCAATTCGGAAAAAACGATATTGAAATATTCTTTCAGTATCGATTAGGTGTTGAAGAACTTCCTTAATCGACCATTTTCCTGATTCGTAAGAGTGATTATGCTTTATCTCAGCTATGCCAGAGAAAAAAGACTCAACTTGCTTAAACCCTGCTTCATAAAGCTCTAAAAGGTTTAGTTCCGGAGAGACTTTGTAGATATATCTTCCATAATATTCATCAAATTCGCCTGGAGCTAATTCTGAAACAACCATACTATTATCCTTATTCTAGCTTGCCTTTAACATAAAGCATGAAAAAGAAATATCTAATTCAGATAATAGGTTTTTAGAATATATTCATATATTTCAAAGGTTAATTTTTAATAATTCCTTTTATATGAAAATAGATGATATAAGCTGGGAAATACTAACGGAGCTGCAAGTAAATGCGAGAGCATCGTTACAAGAGATTTCTAAAAAGGTAAACCTTTCAGCACCATCGGTAGCCGAACGCATTTCAAAAATGGAAGACGCAGGTATTATTAAAGGTTATTCTGCTAATATCGATTTGGAGAAGCTAGGATATAACCTGGGGGTATATATTTCTATAAAGATCAGGTTTGGACAAGTGAAGAAATTTGAAGATCACATTTCATCGATACCAGAAATCACAGAATGCCACAAGCTCACTGGTCACGATTGTATGCTTATGAAAGGGTATGTAAGGGACCCAAAACACCTTGAACAATTGAATAATCATCTTGCTCAATATGGTGAGCTAACCACTTCCTTGATTTTGACTTCGATTGTTGATCAAAAAATTATATGTGAGAAGTTTTAACCAGCGCTTTTACTTTTTCCGGTTTTAGGGTAAAATCAGCCATGGAGTGTAGAAACTGCCAAACTAGCTTTGAGGGGAATTTCTGTCCAAATTGTGGACAGAAACCGAATTCGGGAAGAATTGTACTTAAGGAAACTGCCAGGGATATCCTTGAGCATTATTTTGATTTTGATACCCCTCTTTTCAGGACCATCAAAGGTATGATTACAAACCCGGGCAGGGTAGTTAGAGAATATATTTTTGGTAAAAGAAAGTCTTACTCCCACCCTCTTCGGTATTACATACTTACCCTCGCTCTCTATTTGATTATAAAATCGTTGACTGGCTTCGACCCTATAGAGACATTCAGTGAGGTAGTTGGAGCCCGGCAGGCTCCAGATCCTAATGCCATTGGAACTAAAGCTTCTTACTATTTTTCCAATCACATAAATGTGTTCATGATCATTTATGCGTTTACAATTATGCTTTTCGGTAAGCTGTTTAATTGGAGAAAGCAGTATTACATGATCGAATACCTTGCACTAGGGTTCTTTATTGTCTCTCAATATGTATTCTTCTCTCTATTTATAACCCTCGCTACTATCATTTCACCCTATTTCTTTGTGATCAATTATTTGCTCTTGCTCATTTACCCCATATATGTGATGGTGAGTTTTCATGAAGGGGGGCTAGTTCTAAGGATCATCAAAGCATTCTTCACGGCTGTGCTCGCCTGGGTACTATATGTATTTCTTGGACAAACCCTGGCCCGTTTTATAGTGATCAGCTTTGGGCTCTAATTCTCTTTTTTAACAGGAAATACTATTTCGAACTTTGTTCCTTTTCCATCTTCACCTTGTTTGATGGAGAATTGCCCATGCAATTGAGAGGTCAATGTCTTAATCAGCGTTTTGCCTAAAGACTTAGATTTTTTAAGCTCATCTTCCTCCAGGCCTGCGCCATTGTCCTGAACAGTCAGTACATAATTCGCATCAGACTTTTTCATTGACACACAAATTTTGCCTTCATTCATTCCATCAAAAGCATGCTTATACGAATTCACGATAACCTCATTCAGTAACAAAGAACATGGAATAGCGAGATTTACGTCCAGGGAGATATCGTCTACTTCAGCATTCAGAGAAATCTCTTTTTCGTCATTAGAATACATCTTACTGATCGCTTCCAGCAAATCATTTACATAGATTTTATAATTGATATAAGCGAGATTATAGTCATGATAAAGCATCTCATGAACCAGTGAAATTGACTGGATTCTGCTCTGGCTTTCGGTAAGGGCTTTTGTCACTTCATCATTTCTTGAAGCATAAGCTTGCAGCTGTAGAATTCCTGAAACAACAGCCAGGTTATTTTTTACTCTGTGATGAATTTCAGACAAAAGAATTTCCTTCTCTTTCAGTGATTCCCGTATTGCTTTATCAGCCTTCTTTCGTTCTGTGATGTCCGTAGCTATGCAAACTGAACCTACTTTTTCTCCTTCAGTATTGATTAAATCAGCTTCTGAGAAAAGAACAGGAATGGGCATGTCTCCTTTGGCAAGCAACTGGAATTCAAAAATACTTCCGTCCGTTTGTTTTTCCTCATAAGCTTCGCCCATAGCCTCCATATCAAAAAATTGAACCACTGGAAGACCTATGATTTCTTCCCTTGAGTAATCAAGCATTTTGAGACCAGCTCTATTTATGCCAACGATTGCTCTTTCCTCATCAGTTACAATCAGTGTCTCTTGTAGCGATTCAATGATACTGTCAAGATAATCCCGAGCTAATGTTCTTTTCTTGAGGTTAGCGGCCATATCATTGAAAGACTGGGCAAGCTCTCCAATCTCGTCACTACTCTTAATACTAATTTCTTCATCAAGACTCCCCTGACCTAATTTTTGAGCTCCATCCCTCAATTTCCTTAAGGGATTTGCAATCGAGCGATATATATACAAGGATATGAACACTGCAAGAAGCACACTCGCTCCAAAAGCAAATCCCAAGATTTGATTTAATCGACTTAATTGAAGGCTTAATTCACTCTTTTCCTCAGCATGGTAGAGCATAGTTTCTTCTCTCAGATGAGAGATCGTGGGAATTATCCTGTTTCGAAAGAATGGGCTTATAGAAGTATTAAACTGAATATTTGCTTGTTCTCTATCTTCTTCAAGAAGCACTAGCCATTCTTTAGAAAGGCTGGTATAGAAATTTATTCGCTCCCCTAACCGATTTGCCTCTTCTAGTCTTTCATTACTCTCAATAAGGTGTGAAGACTCAAAAAAAGCATACATACGATCATATTCTGTGTCTATTCGGAAAACCTGATCTTCGAACTGTTGAATAAGAAGGCTTAACGCTGGTTCATCTAGCGTTGTCTGTCCTGTAATATCATTATCTGATTCTTTGATTGCAGACAAATAAACAAGACTCTCGTAAAGACCGATTTCGAGACTGGAAGTAATCTCGACCAAAAGATTGGTTTGAGCACTATTGGTAACTAAATGATTTTGAATATTAGTTGAATACCAGCTAGACAATACCCCCAACGATACGATGAGTAAGCTGATACACACGAAACTTAATATGATCTTGTTGCCTAATTTCAAAACGGACCCTTAACAAATAAAAAGTTTCAGATAATAATAGAAATAACTACTTAAACGAATTAGAAAAGCTTCATGTAACATATTCTAAAGCATACTCTTACATCGATCTTGATATAATTTTTGATGAGTTAAATTGAAAATTCAGCTCAACACTTCCGAGAAAGATCTCTTGAAATGTTCCATTTCTTGTTCAGTTCCTATAGTAATTCTCACACAATTTGGGAGGCCAAATGCATTTATCCTTCTCAAAATAACTCCCTTCTTCAACATACTCTCCGTAAAAAAGATGGCTTCTTCCTCAGTAGAAAAAACTATCATTACAAAATTGGAAATAGAGGGAACATATCTGATGTTTTGTTCATCAAAAAAGCGATACAACTTTTCTTTTTCTTCCTTAACCAGACTTCTCGCTCTTTTAAGAAAATCATTATCACTATAGGCAGCCAACGCTGCAGATTGCGCTAACACGGTCGGTTCAAATGGCATCTTTGTTTTATACAGGTATGCAATTAAGCCTTTACTGGCGATAGCATAGCCTATTCGAAAACCAGCTAATCCATAGCCTTTAGAGAAAGTCCTTAACACTACAACATTCTCATAGTTATAACTTAGTACATCGGGGTAATCATCTACGCCGTCAGTGTACTCATAGTACGCTTCATCCATAACCACAAGTACATCTTTGGGCACCCGTTCCATAAGCCATTCGAACTCAGAAGTAGTGATATATGTGCCTGTAGGGTTATTGGGATTAGCTATGTACACCATTTTGGTATCTTCATCGATGGATGCGGCTAAAGCCTTAACATCAAATCTAAAGTCTTTATCTAGTGGGGTTTTCTTAACCTTTACTCCCCTGATTTTAGCCTGTACATAAATCCCTATAAATGTGGCATCAGAAGTAACAATATTCTGTTTGTTAAGGAAAAAGGTTTTGCACAACATCGAAAGTATACTTTCTGATCCAGCTCCCGTGATCACCTGGGTTGTATCAACGTCATTTTGCTCAGCTATGCGTTTTACCAGTTTTTTAGATTGAGGATCAGGATACTCATGTGCGTGATGCATCGCTTGTGTTACAGCTTCCTGAACTTTTTCGCTGAACCCTAATCGATTTTCATTGGAGGCTAATTTTGAAATTTCTTTGGGGTGGTATTCCTCCACAACTTCAGCGATAGTTTTACCGGGTACATATGGCTTTAATTGATCGATATTGGCAGGTACTAGCGCGCGTTCTTTTGTCATTTTTTGATTCTCCAACTTTGTTCTTCAAGAAGGTACGATCAATGAAACTAACTTTCAGAATGAAGTCTCAATACGTACTTTAACGTTATGAAAAATATCATTGTCACAGGCGCTAGTAAAGGAATAGGGCGAGCCACAACGATTCATCTTGCCAAAGAAGGACATAAAGTATTCGCCATTGCCAGGTCAGAGCGTGCGCTAAAGAATTTAATTCTTGAAAATTATACAGGAGACATAGTTCCAATTATTGCAGATTTGACTGACGAAAATGATTTGGATCAAATGGCTAAAGTAATCGGTAGTAACACTGAAATTGACGTTCTAATAAATAATGCCGGCTTATTGATTAATAAACCCTTTTTGAGCACAACGATTAGCGACTGGCAAGAGCAGTTAGAAATAAACTTATTATCCCCTGTACGGTTGATCAAAAAAATATATCCCAATCTCAAAAAGGGCAGTCATATACTAAATATTGGGAGTATGGGAGGATTACAGGGGAGCTCTAAATTTCCCGGACTGTCAGCCTATAGTTCTTCAAAAGGTGCATTATCGATATTGACTGAAAGCTTAAGCGTAGAGTTTGCAAATTCCGAAATTGCAGTAAATTGTTTATGTCTCGGAGCAGTCCAGACAAAAATGCTGCAGGAAGCTTTTCCAGGGTACCAGGCCCCTACATCTCCGGAACAGATGGCCGCCTTCATCTCGGACTTTGCCTTAAATGGCCATAATTATTTCAATGGGAAAATTTTGCCCGTGTCTTTAAATAATCCTAATTAGTTTGATCATAGGCGATTCAATTTGTTAACTTCATCCAAACCAAAACTATATACTTCTAGATGAAGCATTTCGGTACGATTATTTGTTTTACGGGGCTCTTCCTTTCGATTTTCACCTACCAATCTAAAGCACAGACAGTTGAACTATTAGCGGGCAATACGCTAAATGGAGCTATGAACGGAACCATTCTTGGTGGAGCTTCCATGGCATTAGCCAATAATGATGACTTTTATCCGCTCCAGGTTGGGCTTGGATTAGGGACTCTGTATGGTATTGGAATGGGGGGCTATGATATAGTTCACGGTCAGGGACAGGAAATCCTGGTATCGGGTTTATTTAATGATGGCAGTAATAGCTCTATTATTGTCTTGCTGGATACTTTTTATGGAGCAGCTGCCGGAGCGGTTATCGTAACTTCCATTATGCTTGTAGCTAATGAACCTCTCGTTGATGGTCTTCAATATGGAGCTGGTATCGGTGCCTGGATTGGTTTTGGCTTTGGCGTTTTTGATACTTTTTTCCTGGCTAAGAGAAATTCTGCTTCCATTGCATCAGCAGCCCAACCATCAAATAATGCCAGTGGAATTGTTGGTATCGATTTTGAAAATGGCACTTCGTTAGGATTGTTACAGCCATCCCTTTTTCAAAATCTGGATTTCACTTCTAACGATATCAACCTAAATGTTCAGGCTAAGGTAGACCTGGTTAATTTTAGAATTAACTTTTGATCTGAACCTCAGCTAAGGTTCTCAATACTTCTCTTACGGTATTGATGTGCCCACTTAATGAGTGATGCAGACCATCACTTAGAAAGTTCCAGGCTTTAGGTTCATCATCGCCCATTCTGAGTCCTTTAGGATCTACAATACCACCTGTTTTGCCAGCTACAAGCTGTCTAACTTGCTCCAAGTCCTGTACGTCAATGGAGAATTCATATAATGGGTTAGATTCCAACATTTCCGGAATTACTGAAGCTGGAGTAATCCAAACTGAAGGGTTCTCCACATTATCTTCAAGTACTTCATGAATAGTATTTAGGTTTTCCCAGGTATCAGATAAAGGAAGAAGTGTTCGGTTGGAAGCTATATTTAATCGTTGAACGTCGAACGTACCCAAAGCTACAAATACCCAATCCGGTTCATATATCAATACATCTCTATCTAATCTTTTTAGAGCCTCGGAAGTAGTATTGTAAGCTACTCCTGAATTGATGAATTTGAATTCGGGCTTATCAAAAGAGATCTCTAGAACATGCTTAAAGATATTAAACCAACTTTGATCATCTTCTGTAATGGAATCCCCGAAGGCAACAATTGTCTCCTCTCCATCAAAAGGAAGTTTGTCAATGATATCTATGATCTCTTGTTCTTTGAGTAATTCTAGAGCGGCCTGCTTTGTATTCTCTTCAAAATTCTTTCGATAGTTCTGTAACTCCTCCTGTGAAATACCTAGCAAGGTAGCTTCAGCCTCCAAGCTATTCTTACCTGGAAACAAGGCGTGATTCTTTTCAATGTGATAAAAAGGAATGATGAATTGTTCTAAAATCCCTTTTTCTTCTTCAGTTAGTTTCTTTTTGGTCATTCTTAACTCACTTTTAAATACTCAGCTAAATCCTGAACTCCTGAACATGCATTCTTTTGAATATGAACCCAATCGTCATAACTAAGAAGTTCAGGAGTAGAAGGATCGATAATAAATTTTGGAATTCCAGGCCGGGCATAATTTACCAAACCTGCTGCTGGATATACCACTAGTGATGTACCTATCACAATAAGTATATCTGCGCTTGCTACTTCGATTGCCGCTGTTTCAATAAGAGGTACCATCTCACCAAACCAAACTATTGCCGGTCGTAATTGCGAACCATCAGGAGCTTTTTCTCCGAATTTGATTTCCCTTGTACCAATATCAATTACTTCTGAAGTATCGTATTCACCTCTTGCTTTGGTCAATTCACCATGAAGATGAATTACATTAGTAGAGCCACCTCTTTCATGAAGGTTGTCGATGTTTTGTGTAACTACGGTTACCTCATAATCTTCTTCAAGAGCAGCTACGAACTGATGAGCAAGGTTTGGTCCAGCTTGCAGAGCTTGTTTTCTTCTAAGATTATAGAATTCAAGCACTTTTTCTGGGTCTCGATGCCACCCTTCAATGGAAGCTACTTCATGAACATTATAGCCTTCCCAAAGCCCTCCGGAATCTCTAAAAGTAGCTAAGCCACTTTCTGCACTTACTCCTGCCCCACTAAGGACGACAATCTTTTTATCGGGCTTCAACTGTTGCCAGACTGAACCAATTGCTTTCAGAGAAATAATCTTCCACTACTTCCAAAATTTGGGAAGATTTAAATGAATCAAGGATACCATTAACTTCTTCCTGAAGAACAGCTAATGCATTATCAATAAGTTCTGAATTAAAACCCTGCTCCCCAAGATTGATAGTGAATTCCATAGAAATAATACGACCTAGCGCCCTTCCTAATTCTACTAACTTGCGTTGTGGCATTTTTGAATCAATTTCAAAATTAAGAACATCTTTGAAATAATCGGATGCATTTCCGGTCAATTCGTAGTTCTTAAGAAAGTCATAAAGGTTAGCACTCTTAAACTTTCTCATCATTTTGATTATTGACTCACTAATCTGCTGATATAAAATATCATTGGAGCCTTCAAAAATTTGGAATGGTCTGCTATCAACTGTTGAACGTCCAGCAATATGATCTAATCTATACCCTTTTGCACCAGTAAGCTGTAGTAAAGATTGTGAAGCTTTCTGCATGTAATCTGTAATCACAGATTTAATTGCATTGGCTTCTACATCCATCTTAGCTGTATTCTTTTCCAATGAAATATGAGTGCTGGTAAAGTTGCACATTGCCGAACATACTGTG
Source organism: Balneolaceae bacterium (assembly GCA_965242845.1). Classification (GTDB taxonomy): domain Bacteria; phylum Bacteroidota; class Rhodothermia; order Balneolales; family Balneolaceae; genus RHLJ01. Next base: position 911,430 of record CBDETC010000003.1, on the reverse strand, counting down.
AAATATGACTGAAGCTTATTAATTCTTGCTTTCACCTGGTCATAGTCAATTAAGCTTTTACCACCAATAAACCTTTGTCTACAGTGTGTTATAGCCTCTTCCATCATTCTTCTTAAGAAACCTGCACCCATACCTGGGAATTGAAGGCGACTTCTATGAAGCAAATCCAGCATCAATGTAATTCCGGTACCTTTAGGCTCTAATTTATATCCAGAAGGAACTTCAATATTTACCCTATTCTTTCCATACGGAATTGGGTAAAGGCCAAGATTATTGTAATACTCCTCAACATTAATTCCCCCATTTCTAGTGTCGTGTATGAAGAAAGAAATATCTCTGCTTAACTGACCATCTTTATTTTTTTCTCTGGCGGTCATAAGCCAGTAGTCAGCTTTTCCTGTAAGACCAGCCCAATGCTTTAATCCTTTGATAGAGTAAGAGTCCGAAGCTATTTCCTTTACAAAAGAGGTTTCCATTTTCAATGCTTCAGAACCAAAATCAGGCTCCGTAATCATTAAACCACCCATTCGGCGATCATTTAGAATACGGTGATAAATTTCTTCTTTTGTCCCTTCCTGAGCATAATTAGCTACTGGCTGAATAAATAGAGCTCCATTAATTCCCATCATTAATGAAAGTGGTAGCGACTCATATGAACTAGCTTCAAGCATAGCTAATGCTTCCGCAGTATGGCCACCAAAACCTCCATATTTTGAAGGTATAAAAGCTGCCAATGGAGTGGGGGTCAAAATGTTCGCTAAATCTTCGTCCGCGATTCCTCGTTCGAGACTATCCTTATTAGTCTCTAAATCTTTCTTAAAAATTTTAGAAAGTTTGTCTTTGTATTCTTTTAAGAATGATTCAAAATCAAGCATAGTGCGCCTTTGATAGATAATTAAGTTTGCTAATATACGACTTATAACCCTTAAAATTTGAAAAGCGTTTATAAAAAAACCCCTTCTGTTTTGGAAGGGGTTTAAAGGGGGAGAGGCGGCGACCTACTCTACCGCAAAGCAGTACCATCGGCGCTGCAGGGCTTAACGGCCGTGTTCGGGATGGGAACGGGTGGAACCCCTGCGCAATAGCCACCTCAATCAAGTTCTTGTGTTGGCTGATCAATATGTCAGTAAGTTTTTTGACATGGTCCCGGCGTTGAGGCCGGGATAAAGAAGAAGCAAGTATGTTATTTGTGTGCTAGTATGCCAGGCTTGCCCCGCAGTGTGCTGCAGTGCAAGCCATATAAACAAAGCCAATGGCCTGATTAGTACGGCTCGGCTAAACATGTTGCCATGCGTACACCTGCCGCCTATCTACCCGGTCGTCTTCCGGGAGGCTCATAGGGAACATTTATCTTGGAGCGTGCTTCGCGCTTAGATGCGTTCAGCGGCTTATCACTTCCGCACATAGCTACCCTGCGATGCATGCGACCACACAACAGGTGCACTAGCGGTGCGTCCACTCCGGTCCTCTCGTACTAGGAGCAGCCCTCCTCAATGTTCCTACGCCCACAGCAGATAGAGACCGAACTGTCTCACGACGTTCTGAACCCAGCTCGCGTACCGCTTTAATTGGCGAACAGCCAAACCCTTGGGACCTTCTCCAGCCCCAGGATGCGATGAGCCGACATCGAGGTGCCAAACCTCCCCGTCGATATGAACTCTTGGGGGAGATAAGCCTGTTATCCCCGGAGTACCTTTTATCCTTTGAGCGATGGCCCTTCCATGCGGTGCCACCGGATCACTAAACCCCACTTTCGTGCCTGCTCGGCCTGTATGCCTCGCAGTCAAGCACCCTTATGCTTTTACACTCTGCGCACGATTGCCGACCGTGCTGAGGGTACCTTTGGGAGCCTCCGTTACTCTTTAGGAGGCGACCGCCCCAGTCAAACTACCCACCATACACTGTTCCCCCGTAAGGGTTAGACTTCACCTGTAGCAAGGGCGGTATTTCAAGGGTGGCTCCAAAGCGCCTGGCGACGCCCCTTCAAAGCCTCCCGCCTATCCTACACATGCTACAGCTAAAGCCAATGTAAAGTTGTAGTAAAGGTTCACGGGGTCTTTTCGTCCCGCTGCGGGTAATCGGCGTCATCACCGATACCACAATTTCACCGAGCTCATGGCCGAGACAGTGCCCAAGTCGTTACACCATTCGTGCAGGTCGGAACTTACCCGACAAGGAATTTCGCTACCTTAGGACCGTTATAGTTACGGCCGCCGTTTACTGGGGCTTCAGTCAAGAGCTTCGACCAAAGGTCTAACCCCCTTCCTTAACCTTCCAGCACCGGGCAGGTGTCAGTCCCTATACATCGCCTTGCGGCTTAGCAGAGACATGTGTTTTTGGTAAACAGTCGCTTGGGCCTTTTCACTGCGCCCCTCACGCGGAGGGGGATCCTTCTCCCGAAGTTACGGATCCAATTTGCCTAGTTCCTTAGCCATGAATTACTCGAGCACCTGAGGATACTCTCCTCACCCACCTGTGTCGGTTTGGGGTACGAGCCAGTCTTACAAACCACGACGCTTTTCTTGGCAGCATGATTACCTCCACTATCCCTTCACCGTGAGGATCCAGGTACTGTCGGGGTTCAGCTTTAACTCGGAGCGGATTTGCCTACTCCGAAGCCTACGCCCTTTAACGTGCATTCGTCCGCACGCGAGAGTGTCACTTCTGCGTCACGCCTTGGCCTAACGTAAGCCTGGGTAGCGGAATATTTAACCGCTTTGCCATCGGCTTCCCCGGCCTTACCGGGTACACCTTAGGTCTCGACTAACCCTGATCCGATTAGCGTTGATCAGGAACCCTTGGGTTTACGGTGGACGGGTTTTTCACCCGTCTTATCGTTACTCATGCCTACAGTTTCGCTTCCAGACGCTCCAACATCCCTCACAGGACGCCTTCAGCGCAGACTGGAATGCTCCCCTACCGATTTTTCAATCCCACAGCTTCGGCACCGGACTTATGCCCGCTTATTATCGACGCCGAGTCGCTTGACTAGTGAGCTATTACGCACTCTTTAAAGGAATGGCTGCTTCTAAGCCAACCTCCTAGTTGTCTGAGCAACTCAACTTTCTTTGATCAACTTAGCCCGGATTTGGGGGCCTTAGCTGGTGGTCTGGGTTGTTCCCCTCTCGCCCCAGGACGTTATCACCCTGGGACTGACTGCCTGGTGGCTCTGGCCCGGCATTCGGAGTTTGTCTAGGGTTGGTAGGCGGTGAAGCCCCCTAGCCTAATCAGTGCTCTACCTCCGGGCAGACAAAACCAGACGCTATACCTAAATATATTTCGGGGAGTACGAGCTATCTCCAAGTTTGATTGGCCTTTCACCCCTATCCACAGCTCATCCCAAGACTTTTCAACGTCAACGGGTTCGGGCCTCCATGGCGTTTTACCGCCACTTCACCCTGGCCATGGATAGATCACTTGGTTTCGCGTCTGCCCCGCCGTACTGCGCGCCCTGTTCAGACTCGCTTTCGCTGCGGCTGCACCCCTAAAGGGCTTAACCTCGCACGACAGGAGCAACTCGTAGGCTCATTATACAAAAGGCACGCCGTCACCCTGATAAATCAAGGCTCCGACCGCTTGTAAGCACACGGTTTCAGGTACTATTTCACTCGCCGTCTCGGCGTTCTTTTCACCTTTCCCTCACGGTACTAGTTCACTATCGGTCATGCAGATGTATTTAGCCTTACCGGATGGTGCCGGCAGATTCACACAAGGTTTCACCGGCCTCGTGCTACTCAGGATACCCGCCTTGTCAACATTCGTACGCCTACAGGCCTGTCACCTGCTACGGGGCGCCTTTCCAGACGTCTTCGACTTAAAATGTTAACAATTACGCAGGTCCTACTACCCCGGAGCCCGTAAGCCCCGGTTTGGGCTGTTCCGCGTTCGCTCGCCACTACTTACGGAATCACTGTTGTTTTCTCTTCCTCC
>CBDETC010000003.1:0-905000 GCA_965242845.1 Balneolaceae bacterium | reverse complement strand
GATAAAAAAAGCTGATCAAAACTTGCGTTTTAAACCAGCGATTTCGTTTCCTCGAAAGGATTACAAAGGTACGGCGAAGCTGTTATAATTTGCAAACTAAAAACAGAAGATTTTTTCTTTTTTTTGAAAAAAAATTCCTCTTGTTCAGATAAGTCACTAATACGTTCGACTTCCCTCAGGGTCTTCTTCAAACCGCCGAAACAATCGCACTCCCAAATACATTAATGGAGTATCAAAAAGAGCAAAGAAAAACTTGAAGAGATATGAATTGAGAATCAAAATTATAACGGCTGGAACAGAGTTGATACTGTCACCCAAATTCCCTGCCACATATAGAATAGTAATAATGGCTGTCGAATCTATTAATTGACTAAACATGGTGGATCCATTATTCCTTAACCAAAGATGTTTTCCTTTGGTCTTCTTTTTCCAAAAATGAAACAAACGAACATCAACACTTTGAGCAATTAAGTAGGCAATCATACTTGCTATTACGTTCCCTACCATGAACTCATAAACGCCTTCAAATAAATCTAGACCACCACTCACTCCCGCTGAATTAGGAAGCCAATGATTAACAGACATCAGGAAAAGCATGAAAAAATTCATCGAGAACCCAACCCATACAATCAGTTGAGCTTTTTTTCTTCCAAAAAGTTCAGAGATCAAATCGGTAGCCAAAAAGGTAAATGGATATGCAATTAAGCCAGCCGGGACGCTCATTGAATAGATACTCCCATTTCTAACTAATTCGGGAGTAACGGCCTGTAGCCAACCAGGCATATCAATGGTGAAAATAGTTACAAACTTTGTTGTTCCAATTACGTTTCCCAGTACCAGTGAAGTCAGAAAAATACCTGAAAGAGTAAGAAACAGAGCATCCCTTTTGTGGTCCATAGACTAAATGAGTTAAATTTTGGAACTAAAGAAAGTAAAGTACGCTATTTTTTGTGCAGAACGAACTTCTGTTGTCATCGATTTGTTAACGTTTAAAATTAGTTCATCATGAGTGCAGAGAAAATTAATACAAAGATTGAGATAACTTGGGCAGCAGTAGAGCTTTACAGTGAGAAGCAAAAATTAAGTATCCCGGACTTAGTTGATAAAACCGGGCTCTCAGCTTCAGAAATTTACTCCTACTTCCCCAACAAAAAATCCATCCTTTCATTTTATTATCCAGCCTTAATCTATCAGTATTGGGCTATGATCGAAGAGATTGAAGACTTCGAGAATTATTCTATTTCAGAAAAATTCTCAAACTTCATCTACACTCTTTTTGATATGCTTACAGATTCCGAAGCCTTCGTAAAAGAAACCTTGGGTAAACATGTGTTCAATAAAGGTTCCCGATCTGACTTTCATCAAGAAACAGCAGCCCTGTTCAAAGAATTTCTTACTTCAGATGGAAATATAGCAGTAAGTGCCGGCTTCTTTATGAAGGACTACTTCTACTCCATGCTAGCGAGTCAATATCTATTTCTTGTGAGATTCTGGCTGAATGATACTTCGGATCAAAAGGAGAACACTCTTGCTCTCGTCGATAAACTAACTTCACTATTTGAAGAAACAGTTTATAACAAAACAATTGATAAGGGATTCGATTTGGTTAAATACATGTTCGGTACCATAGGAATAGGTAATGATGTCCCATTTTTTGGGGATTGTATGAACGATTTGTTTTCAGAGAAAAACAATAAGGAGGAAGAAGATGAGTGATTTTCCTTCATCAAAATTTGAACGGGGTAAAATAATCGCGAAAACCGGTATTAAAGTGGGTACTAATTATGCTCAAAGATACCTGAAGAAGAAAGTCACTGGAGATTCAACCGATGACAAAGAGTTTCACACCAATAATGCAAAAGAGGTTTTTAAAGAGTTCACTAAACTAAGAGGAACCGCTTTAAAGATAGCTCAAGGAATGAGCATGGATCAGGGATTTCTTCCCGAAGAGTTTGCTGAGGTAATGAGTCAGGCACAATATTCTGTTCCTCCAATAAATAAAGCCCTGGTACGAACTATAATCAAAAGAGAACTGGGCGATTACCCCGAGAATATTTTCGAGAAGTTTGATACCCAGGCCTTTGCTGCTGCCTCAATTGGACAAGTTCACAGAGCAGAACTTAAAAGTGGCGAAAAAGTAGCTGTTAAGATTCAGTACCCAAATGTTAGAGAAACCATTAACTCCGATATGGCGGTTGCTAAATCTCTTGCAAAACGACTTATTAAAAAAGGCCAGGATATAGATCCATATTTCAATGAGATCAAGAATACCTTAATGGAGGAGACTGACTATACTCATGAAGGTTCTCAAATTGATCAGTTTAGAAAACGTTTTGGTACAGAGACGCTCTTAATTCCAAAATGGATTGAGGAATACTCAACAGAAAAAGTACTCTGTATGAGTTTTATTGAGGGCAGACACCTTGGAGATTTTCTGAAGGAAAATCCTTCCCAGGAAATGCGGAATCATTTTGGGCAAATGATCTGGGACTTTTTCCATGAAGAAATAAGAGTAGGTGGCTATGTGCATGCTGATACTCACCCCGGGAATTTTCTATTCACTTATGATGGGAAATTGGGAGTGATCGATTTTGGATGTGTGAAACTTTTCCCGGATGAGTTTTTCAAGAACTACTTAAGGTTACTTCCTACACATTTAGCGAATGACCTGGATGCAATCCGAGACTTATATATAAAGCTAGATGTGATTAATCCCGAGTCAGAGACTCAGGATCGTGAAGAAGAGTATTATAATTTTGCCCGTAATTACGGGATTATGTTCTCCAGACCGTATCGTTACGATGTTTTTGATTTCAGTGATCCTAAATTTGATCAGGAAATCAGGCACTTTACCAAAGAAGCTCCGCTTTCGAATGAGTTAAGAGGATCCAAGCACTTCCTGTATACCAGCCGCGTGCATACCGGTCTTTACAGCATACTTATTAAGCTTGGTGCCCAAATAGAGACTTCGGGAGCAAAAAAGATTCTAAGTGAATTATTGGATATGGAATTTGAAAGCTATGCAGTAGTCTAACTAGTTAAGATATTTCCCTAGTGCTTCTTTCAGCATTTCTTTAGTGATGGGCTTACTCACAAAACCATCGATTCCCGCTTTGTCATATTTTTCCTGATCACTCATTAGTGCGTTAGCAGTAATCGCTAAAATAACAGGCTTCTTATGGTCAGAGTTTTCTCTTTTGATTAATTCAGAAGCTTCAAAACCGTCCATAACAGGCATCTGCATGTCCATAAGTATGATATCATAAGCTTTAGTTCTGGCCATTTGTACAGCTTCTTCTCCATGTTCGGCTTCATCGATAGTAGCAATACCAAAACCTTCCAGCATTTTCCGTATTACTATTCGATTTATACGTACATCTTCTGCAACCAGAACTTGCAACGTTTCCATGGTTAATCCTTCCAATTGTTCTTTATCTATTACAGGCTTCTTTTCTTTGCCGATTGTAAATGGCAACTGAAACCAAAACTCGGAACCCACTCCCTCTTCCGATTCAAAGCCTATTTCACCGCCCATTAATGATACTAATTTTTTTGAAATGGATAGTCCCAATCCTGTGCCTTCAATATTTCTATCAGTGCTTCCTTTATAAAATTTACTAAACAGATTGGCTTGAGCCTCTTCTGATATTCCAACTCCAGTATCTATTACAGAAAATTTTATATCAGCATACTCATCCTTAATAGCTATCAATTCTGATTTAATGGTAACAGATCCATCATGCGTGAATTTTATGGCATTGTTGATCAGGTTGAGAAATATCTGACGAAACCGGAGAACATCTCCCATTAGTATTTTGGGGATTTCTATATCATGATCAATAACCAGATTTACCTTTCCTTCTTTTTTATCTACTCTCGGTTTTACAAGCTTTATGAGCCGTTCAATGTCTTTTTGAACTTCTATTTCACTTGCCTGAAATGCCAGTTTCCCACTTTCGATAAGAGTCACATCAAGGATGTCGCTGATTAAACTATGTAGCAATTCACTACTATATGACAAGCTTGACACTAAGTCCTTTTGTTCATCATTAAGAGATGTCTCTTGCAAGAGTTCTGATATACCAACAATCCCATTTAAGGGAGTCCGCATTTCATGGCTAATGGTAGCCAAAAAATCAGACTTCGCTTTATCCGCAGATAGCGCCTTTTCTTTTTCTTCTGCTAACTCCAGGATAGTTCCTTTCAATTTCTTTCTATCATTAGAATAAGCTCGTTTAAAAACATATAGAGCATAACCCAAAACACATAATGTAATTACGCTTGTAATTGCTAGATCGCGAATCCGAGCAGCTTCATTAGTATATGCAACTGCCAAGCCTGGAACAGTCAATTCCTGATAGGAATAGATCAGGATAATTACCATCGAAGCTGCTATAAAAGCCAGATAAGAACGAAGGTGAAGTACCATAAGACCAGATACGAATACAAGAATAAACATCTGGATGATGGCCCCCGTAATTCCACCTGCAGGCAGCCAGGCATAAATCAGCATTAGAAGAGCAAAACTGTAGTATATGCTGGTGGTAACCTTAAAAGACACTCCAAGCTTATACGCAATATATATGCCTGTATAGATAAACAGACAGCTTATATACACCGTTTTGATAATGGGGGTGTAATTTGCTGCAACCGCATAGATACTCCAGAAAACAAATACAGCTACCGTAAGAAAAAGAGTTATATCAAATAACCGATACTCTATCCTAAGATTTGGATCTAATTTTGGAAGGAGGTCTTTAAGATTCACTCTAGCCTGTCTTAATTTTATTTAAGATAGAGAATTGACTGAAAGTGAAAAAAATAAAAAAGCACGAATCATTCGATCCGTGCTTTCATAAATTGGATTAGCTCAATGCTTAGTCATCAATCGAATTCAAATACTTATAGAATTCACTATTTGTTGAAATAATAAGCGAGGTTTCTGAATCAATAGTATTTCTATATGCTTCCATACTTTTGATAAAGGCATATAATTCTCGAGCTGAAGCAGTTCTGTTATAGGCCGCGTTATAAATCGAGGCGGCTTCTGCATCTGCCCTACCCCGGATAGTTTCGGCTTCTCTAAATGCTTCAGATTGAATACGCAATAATTCACGATCCTTCTCACCATTAATTCGGGATGATTCCCCCTGCCCTTCAGATCGGAATTTATCAGCAATTCTATTTCGCTCAGAAATCATACGATCGTATACAGTTCGACGAACTTCCTCAGCATAGTTGATTCTTTTGAATCTGAAATCAAGAACCTCAATACCTAAATCGGCTGTACGTTGATTAGCAAGTTCAACAATCTGATTTTGAATAGATTCTCGTCCAACATTTATTGTTTGAAGCGAATCACTTACGATATCAGCAAGTTCGTCTTCCTGTGCTGGTTCACGATTAGATGTTCGTATTAGCTCAACCAAATCATGAGCAGCAACGGCGTTTCTAGTTTCACCATCTAAAATATCATCTAATCTGGATTGAGCTCCACGCTCGTTTCCTAAACGCTCGAAATATTTCAGAGGATCTGTGATTACCCAACGTGCATAGGTATCTACAAAGATGAATACCTTATCCTTAGTAGGAACCTGGTTAGGATCACCATCCCATTCCAGATATCTCTTTTCGAAGTAGTTTGCTGTTTGAAGAAATGGAATCTTAACATTCAATCCGGGTTCAGTAATTGCTACACCCTTAGGTTCACCGAATTGAGTAATGATTACCTGGTTTCTTTCATTTACCACAAACAATGCCTGGGAAAGGACTAATGCCACAATACCCAGTACAACTAATAATGTAATTCCTTTTAATTCTTTCATTGTTTTATCCCTTAGAAATTATTGGTTGCTGCCTGAGGTAGAGGTACGGCGTGCGCCATCCATTTGGAGTTGTAAAAGTGGAATTACACTATTCCCCTCTTCGTCGGTAATTATCTTTTGCCCCATTTGAGGTAAGATGTCTTCCATCGTTTCAAGAAAAATCCTTCTTTTAGTTACCTCAGGTGCTTTGATATACTCAGCATAAAGATCGTTAAACCTTGAAACCTCACCTTGTGCACGGTTTACTCTGTCCAATGCATAACCTTCTGCTTGCTGGATAGTTTGTTCCGCTTCACCAGATGCTCTGGGGATAACCCGGTTGTATTCAGCTCTCGCCTGGTTAATAAGTGTTTCTCGTTGTTGCTGAGCTTCATTTACTCCATTGAAAGAAGGTTTTACCGGATCTGGCGGATTGGCATCCTGAAGTACAACCTGTTCAATTTTGATACCCATCTCATATTCATTGGTAATTTCCTGGAGTATCACTTCCACTTCAGAGGCTACTTCGGCACGGCCAACAGTTAATACTTCATTCACTGTACGGTCTCCAACCGTTTGCCTCATTGCTGCTTCAGCAATATCCCTTAGTGTGTCATCTATATTTCTGACCTTGAATAAATAGTTGTAGGGATTATCAATACGATATTGAACTACCCACTCTACATCACCCAGGTTCAGATCACCGGTGAGCATCAACGACTCTCCCCCGTAACCTGCTTTTCTATACGTAGAGTTTACTCCGGCTGAAGTAGTCCGGTATCCAAATTCTTGTTTCAATTGTCGTTGAACAGGTACAAAGCTTACCTGGTCTATGAAAGGTATTTTAAAGTTTAATCCGGGCTTTGCTTCTTTAACATATTTTCCGAAACGCATGACAACGCCTACTTCTTCCGTCTCTACAGTAAAGAAAGAAGAAAAGACGGCAGCAAGTGCTACAAACCCCACAATAATCATCCGGATATTTTTCGTAATCCGTTCGAACTGTGGAGGCAGATTAAGTTCAAAGTTAGGTTCTTGAGCCATCGACTTAGTTTTAGTGGTTAATTAATTAACAGGTACAGTTATCCCAAAGATTGCGCCAAATTGATACGCCGTGTAAAACTGGCAGAAGATACTTACACTTTCAGGCAAATTACCGTGGTATCATCAGCCAGCTGGTAATTACTGAACTTCTGAACGGTACGCTTGATCTCCTGGGCAATTTCGTTAGAAGACAAGTTTTCAGTATGAATCCGTTCCAACAATCTTGGAACTTCATCAAAGCCAAATCTTTCACCTCTCTCATTAGCTGCTTCAGGCAAGCCATCGGAGTATAAAAGAAATACATCTCCCTTTTTTAATTTGAATTCCTGAGCATGATATTCGGTGTCAGGTTTGAACCCTAAAGGTAATCTTGGTTCTGGTGTTTGGATAAAATCAGCTACCCCATTTCTCTTGATGATAGGTTTACAATGCCCTGCGTTTACTACCGAAATCATTCTTGTCTCAAAATTATATTGAGCCATTGCACAGGTTATAAATGTCCGCTTATCGGTACGAACAAAAATCGGCTCATTAACCTCTGTTAGAATACGATCAGGAGCATCATCCTTCATTCGGGATAATAGCAGTCCACTAGTAAAAATAGCCGGCATGGCGGCACGCATTGCCTTTCCCGATACATCCACTACTACCATAGTTAATGCTTTGGGTGCACCCGCTTCATCTTTAGTAAGCACGTAATCGAAATAATCTCCACCTACTTCAAATGATGGAAGGAAGAATCCGTATACATCAAATCCTTCTCCGGTAGGAGGCTGAAGTGGCATCAATTTATACTGGCTTTCACGAGCTATTTCAATTTCTTTCTCAACCCGCATATGTTGGGCAATGCGCTCCTGATATTCTGGTATGTAATCACCTACCTCAGCTACCGGCATTCCATATCTGTAAGTGATAAATCCAAAGAGTGGAACTCCTGCGATCAAAAATCCCTGCACCCACCAGGTCGACGCCATCTCCAGGTCGGTCGATCCCACATAGGGCATCATCATAATAACAGTACAAAATACCCACCAGGCAGTGTTTGAAGTAACTATTCCATACTTCTCATAAACCATTACCAGAAGAAAACCCAAGGCCAGGAAAATGGCAAAATCGCCCAAAAAAGTGAGCGGAGTGGCAACCAATCTACCAAGTACAGTAAGCGAGATGGAAGTAAATAAAATCGCGGTTATGATAGAGAGCCAACTATTTTTGATCCAGTTTTTACAGAAGCCATATACAAAACCCACTTGAGCAAAACCTACCAGCCATACCGTAGACCACGCGCTCATATTTATGGTTAAGATTTTTGATCGTATCGCAGCTTCGGTAAACCCAAACTGGCTATCTGTTTGGTTAAAATAGGAGCCCAGGAAAAAAAGAATGATTGCAAAAACTCCTAACAGAATACCGCCAATAAAAAAGCCATGTATTAATGCACTGCCAGTTTCTCTGACAAAAAATTTGCGCTGCCAGAAAGCATCCATCAGTTCTACCTGACCATTTTTTTGAGACCTGGCAAAGGCTTCCCAGCTGATGTAAGCAACTGTGGCATACACACCAATAAAAACTCCGACGAACAAGCTGTTGATGACGATAGTAAAGATGGCAGCTCCATCATAAAAATCCCCAAAAACGCTCCAAAAATAAATTACTCTCCATCCAAAGTAGGTAAGTAGTATGGCTACAAATACAAACAGAGCTCGCCTCCACTCAACTTTACCCTTAAAAATATTTCGGATTCCAACTCCAAGAACCAGCATTCCTAAAATCAAAACCATGACAATAAAAGCAACCTGAATAGCATTCAAGTCACCATTTCCAGGAACATTGAGAACTTCTGGCTCAAGTTTATTCTTTGCAGAAAAACTATTTATCGAGTACCCAAACCTTGTACTAAATCCAACAGGAGACTCAAATTCCTTTACTACAGCGGCTAAAGAAATACTGAGTATTTCCGGGCCTTCACTAACTCCCGCATCTCTGGACCATGTTAATTCTATCTCCGAATCTTCCCCATCATCCTGAGTATTTGTCTGAGATAAAGCTTGAAGTTCTTCGTTCTCTGAAAAGGTATTGTTGATGGATAATGAATCGGTAAATCTACTTTGAACCAGGATATAATCCTCTAAGGAGTAACCAAAAATATCTCCGACAACGGTTTTTGCCACAGCTTCTATCGAATCACCCTGTACAAAGGTAGGGTTACTGTACCCCAAATTAGTTTGCAATCGAATTACTTTGCCGTAATTAGAAGTACGTATTGTCAGATTACCTTGTGATTCAAATACCTCGTTAGGGTTTATTATGGACTGACCTAATTCCCCCTTCTTACCAATTGTACTTACCCAGCTTTGAGTATGTACATTATTCTGGTTCATTTTTGAAGGAGTTATCTCTTCTTCAAGCGAGTCTTCAAGGTTACTAATATACCTTGAGTGTTGTTGAAACATTGAAGCGATCGCCAGACTATCCATCGAAAAGCCTAGTTGAGGCACCATATCGAAAATCTTTTGCTCGATAGATGTAGCACTTTCAGCAACAGATCCCTTCGCATTGAAATCCACCTGATCCCTTAGTAACCAAAAGGCTACTGCCCCAATTACTCCTAGTCCAAAAATTATGTACGAACCTTTGCTAAACACTCTGTTTATTTGTTTGTGGATTCAAACTCGATTCCCTACGCGGGTAGTATCTTATTGTTACTGGATTTACAAAATAATACGCCAGTGAAATTCAGAATAAGCAATTCTAAAACCTTAATGAAAAAATAGTACAGCCTTCGCGGCTTTCACTCACATTAAGAGTTCCTCTATGCATACGCATAATTTGCCGGGATAAACTAAGCCCTATTCCAGAGCCTCCATTCTCAGTATTTGCCTTACTTGTGGTATAGAAAGGAACAAAAATCTTTTCTTTCACTGAGTCCTTAATGCCCGGGCCATTATCTTCAATTTCAATAAGTACTTTTCCAGAAGGATCTATACTTCCCCGCAAGATAATCTTAGGATCATTAGTTTCGGAAAGAGCTTTAAATGCATTCTTTACAATATTGATGAGAGCCTGATCTATGAGTTGGGAATCGGCTGTTACTTCCAGGGTTTCCGGATCTACCTGAACATGCATTTCCACCCTCCTTTTGGTGGCCTCTCCTTTCATCAGGTTACGCACCCTGTCAAGAATATCCTTGACAACAAGAACCTCAAAAATAGGCGCCGGTATCTGTGTGATATTTCGGTATGAATTCACAAAACGCATTAAACCCAGGCTTCTCTTATTAATGGTCCCCAATGCATCTTTAACATCCTGAAGTGTTTCGGTTGGAATGGGCTCGGGATCTTCAGAACCAAATACTTCTCCCATGAGCATAGTATTCACTGTGTCGGAAAGAGAAGCAATAGGAGTAATGGAATTCATGATTTCATGAGCCAATACCTGCGTAAGATTTTGCCATGCTTCCATCTCTTTCTCATCTAGCTCGGAGGATATATTTTGAAGAGATATCAGTTTATAATTATCTCCCTTCATCCTGAATTCTGTGGCATAAATAGCTAGTTGAAGTTTATTAGCTCCTATTGTGCAATTCAGAAGCGTTCGAGAGCCACTTTTTAATTCTGAAATAGTCAGATATAAACCGTTATTAATACCTCTTAGCTGTTCAATATTTCTGAGCACTGAAGTATCTAGCAGACGTTTTGCGGCAGTATTAAAAAGTTCAATTTCTCCTTCCTGGTTATAGGAGAATAATCCAATCCCTACGTGTTGGACTACCGTTTGCAGATAGCGAAAGCTCTCTTCTCCTTTGGCTCGTTCATTCTTAAATTTTTCGATTATGGTATTAAAGGCTTCATTTAACTGAGCAAAAGAGAGATTCTTTTCCTGGTTCGTGAACGTCTGCGAAAAGTCGTTGTAGCTGATAGCCTCGAAAAAGCGGTGCAGTTGCTTGTTGGTGGTTTCAACAAAACGAATGAGATTGATAACCTGGAACACTAAAATGAGCGTAATTAACGAGCTGCTTATATAGTACTCGGTATTAAAAACGAGGTAACTGAACAGTCCTACTATTACCAACAGAAGTACTACCCGAATAATTACTCCGATCCTAAAGCGACCTATCATTATATCATACTCCTTTTACAAGCCATACTTTTCTAACCTGCGGTATAATGATGCCCGGGTTAATCCTAGTTCTTCTGCCGCTTTCGAAATATTCCCTTCGTGCTTCTTTAACGCCTTTCGAAGTACCATTTTTTCTACTTCTTCCAGATTGTAATCTTCAATTTGTACTTGTTCAGCCTCTTCCCTTTTGTCATTTAATAAGAAATCATTTGGCAATAACACATCCGATTCAGCCATAATTACTGCTCTTTCTACAGCGTGCTGAAGCTCCCGAACATTACCAGGCCACGAATATCCATTTAATTTAGAAAGGGTGGCCTTATCGATACTCTTGGTTTTCTTTTTGTATTTACTTGAATAAAGCTTTGCAAAGTGAGTAAGAAGAAGCTCGATATCTTCTTTTCGTTCTCTTAGTGGAGGTAATTGAATTTCGATAGTGTTGATCCTGAATAATAGATCCTGCCTGAATTCATTGTTAGCAACCATTTCATTTAACGATTGATTAGTAGCGCAAACAAGACGAATGTTAATTGGTTTAGAAGTGACGGCGCCTACTCTATTTACCCTTCGGCTCTGAAGCACTGTTAACAACTTAGCCTGGAGAGCAAGTGGCAGGTTCCCTATTTCGTCTAAAAACAAAGTGCCCCCATTTGCTACTTCAAATCTTCCTGCTCGATCTTCCTTTGCATCAGTGAATGCTCCTTTTACATAGCCGAATAATTCACTTTCAAACAGGTTTTCCGAAATAGCCCCCATATCCACATTAATGAAGACATTTTCTTTCCTTTGGGATCGTCGATGGAGTGCTCGGGCTATCATTTCTTTACCGGTTCCATTCTCTCCGAGAATAAGCACATTTGCATCGGTACTGGCCACCTTTTCAATGGTCTGGAATACCTCAATCATTGCCGGGCTTCTTCCAATGATATCACGGTAATGATTATCAATATCACTACTCAGCTGCTTCTGCTGCTGCTTAAGTGCAACTACCTGCCTTAGACTGGATGTTAGTTTTAATGCGGATGATACCGTAGCAAGCAGTTTTTCATTTTGCCAGGGCTTTAGTACAAAATCTGTTGCTCCATTTTTTACAGCACGAACTGCTTTATCAACATCTCCATAAGCAGTGATCAGAATCACAGCAATGGATGAGTCTATTTCGAGGATTTTATTCAACCAGTAAAAACCCTCTTCCCCACTACTTACATCCTCTGTAAAGTTCATATCGAGAAGGATAAGATCATAGCTCCCATTCCTGAGAAGTGTAGGTATAGACTTAGGGTCTTTCTCAGTTTCTACTAAGGCAACGTGCTGTTTTAAAAAAAGTCGAGCAGCCTGCAATACATCAGTATCATCATCCACAACTAATATGCGGCCTTGTTTCACATCCATACTTTATTATTGATTAGTTATAAGCGTTTCCAAAAGTGATTACAAAGACTATACCCAATTTCTCTTCTTTGCCTTAACCTTAGCAGACTTATATAAAAAAGAAGTTTTGCTAATTTTTCAGTGTTCGAAATCGGACACCAAGTGTATCAAAATGTACAATCAAAAACCACTAACAGGCTTATACAAGCCCTAATGAGTGATCTATTATATTTGGCACAGTAGTTGACAAGGCGAATAAGAAATATTAAAAAACCAAACGGTTTACACATTTATCATGGGAATGGATAGAAAAATTAAAAAGAAAACCTGGACCACAAATAGAATCATTGGTTTGATACTTGGGTTGGTGATAGTAAGCTTTTTCGTATATAGCTTTTGGTTTGCTGATTTCAGGTCTACACTGAATGTCGACAGAGAAAAATTAACCATCTCTACTATCTCAGAGGACTCGTTCCAGGAATTCATCCAGGTAACGGGAAATATTCAACCAATTAATACCATCTTTTTAGATGCCATCGAAGGTGGAACGGTACAAAAGGTAATCCTTGAATCTGGAACCAATGTACAACCCGGAGATACGATCTTAATTCTTTCGAATTCGAATCTACAGTTGCAGGTATTACAGCAAGAGGCTGGTCTTTATGATCAAATCAACAATGTTAGAAATTCAAGGCTAAATCTTGAGCAAAACAGCCTTCGAATTAAGGAACAGCTTGCCAATGCTGAATACCAGCTTGATGTGCTTCGTCCTCAGTATGAACGCCAAAAGCGACTTTTCGAAGAGGATTTAATTTCGCAACAAGAGTATGAAGCTACTAAGGAGAATTTCGAATACGAAGAAAAACGGTATAAGCTTACCTATGAATCTTTCATGAAAGACTCTCTTCAGACGATTAATCAACTTCGACAATTGGATGAGTCGGAGCAGAGAATGTGGAGAAGCCTAAACGCAGTACAGGGAATCCTAAACAACCTTATAATCACTGCCCCTATTGATGGACAGCTCACAACTATTGAACTCCAGCAAGGACAGTCTATCAACAGAAGTGAGCGAATTGGGCAGGTAGATATGCTTGATAACTTCAAGGTAAGAGTAGGAATTGATGAATTTCATCTCTCAAGAATTACCACCGGACTTAAAGGATCTTTCGACTTCGCTGGTCAGAGTTATGATCTCGCTATTACTAAAGTATATCCGGTAATTGCAAACGGACAATTCCAGGTTGATATGGAATTTACCAATCGAACTCCTACAGGCATTCGTCGTGGGCAGCGGGTAAGAATCCGGTTAGAGCTTGGCGATACCTCAACAGCAGTACTCTTAGAAAGAGGAGGTTTCTTCCAAACCTCAGGAGGAAGCTGGGTATATAAACTGGATGCAGATGAAAGTCGTGCTGTACGAACAAACATTCGTCTAGGGCAACAAAACCCTGAATACTTTGAAGTAATCTCTGGACTAAGTCCAGGAGATAAGGTAATCATTTCCAGCTATGACACCTTTGGAGACAATGAAGTTCTGAACCTCGAATAACAAACACGCCAAAAGAAATTTAAACAACTCAATCACACAACTATGATACAAGCTAAAAACCTAAAGAAGCTATACATAACGGAAGACGTAGAAACCACAGCATTAAACAATGTGAATGTGGAAATCAAAGAAGGTGAATTCGTAGCCATTATGGGGCCTTCGGGATGCGGAAAATCGACACTACTTAATATAATGGGGCTTCTTGACAACCCATCTGAAGGGGAATACAGTTTCCTGGGTCATGAGGTATCCTCTTACAGCGAAAGAGAACGCGCTCAGCTTAGAAAAGGAAATATTGGTTTCGTATTCCAGAGCTTTAACCTTATCGATGAATTAACAGTATTCGAAAACGTTGAGCTTCCTCTCTTGTATTTGGGAATGAATGCTGATGAAAGAAAACAAAAAGCTGAAGCTGCTTTGGAGCGTATGAGCATGATGCACCGAAGAAACCATTTCCCGCAACAACTTTCTGGGGGACAGCAACAACGTGTTGCAATTGCCAGAGCAGTAGTTGCCAATGCAAAGCTGATCCTTGCCGATGAGCCTACTGGTAACCTTGACTCCGATCATGGTAACGAAGTGATGAAGCTTCTTGAAGAACTCAATGAAGCAGGGACTACCATTGTAATGGTGACTCACTCTCCTCATGATGCTGACTTCGCTACAAGGATTATCCACTTATTCGATGGTCATGTTGTAACAGAGAACATGAAAGAAGGCTTTCATGTATAAATAAAACTGTTCTAACCCTCACTCCTCCTCAACCATGTTTAAGAATTATCTCAAGATCGGAATACGCAATCTTCTGAAGAAGCCCGGATACTCTGCAATAAATATCTTCGGGCTTTCTACGGGCTTGGCTTGCTTCCTCCTTATTGGGTTATTTATTCAGCATGAATTGAGTTTTGACTCCTTTCACGAAAATTCAGACCGGATTTACAGAGTTGCCAAAAAGGGATTCACCGAAAAATTCCTTGGAACCGATGAATGGGTTAGAACATCAGCTCCTTTAGCAGAAACCCTTGTAAATGAACTTCCAGAAGTAGAGGCTGCCACTAATATCACAGAAGCTGCTTCTTTCATCGCAAAAGATGAATTGCTTTTCGAAGAAACGGGGTTATTCGCTTCCGGAGATTTTTTTGAAGTTTTCAGTTTCGAGTTACTTACCGGAGACGGTGGTAATAAATTCGGAGATCCAAATACCATTCTTCTCTCTGAATCTCTGGCTAAGAAATACTTCGGATTTCAAAACCCAATTGGTGAGACACTTTCAATTACCCATTCGGGGGGTGATTTTAGTGGTGAGCTTTCAATGACGGTTACGGGGGTATTCAGAGATGTACCTGCTACCAGCCACCTCTCCTTCGATTATGTTGTACCTGCTTCCTCTTCCAGAGAATTGGAACACTACCTCGAAAGCTGGCAAAGCAACAGCTATTTGACTTACATATTGCTTAATACTGATATCTCTAAAGAAGATATGGGGCCCAGAGTCTGGTCAGTTGTTGAGAAATATGAGGAAGATGCTTCGAATAGAAAAACAGGCACCTATTTTGTGCAGGCATTAAGCGAGATACACCTCCGTTCGAATGTAAATGGAGAATTCCAGGCGAATGGGAACATCTTATACATATACCTCTTTTCTGCAATAGCACTCATAATTCTGGCATTAGCTTGTATCAACTACACCAACCTTTCTATTGCCCGGTCTTTTTTAAGATCTAAAGAAGTAGGAGTTCGAAAATCAATCGGAGCTTCCAAGAACCAATTAGTTGGTCAGTTCCTAACAGAATCATTCGTACTAACCACTGTTTCGGTAATTCTGGCCTTTGCCATGGTTCAGTTATTTCTCCCCTACTTTGATACTCTTATTGATCGAAATATTTCTTTTTCAATCATTCAGCAACCACAGTCTTTGCTGATGGTTATAAGTCTTGGGTTCTTGGTGGGAACTCTGGCAGGCATTTATCCAGCATTTGTCCTCTCACATTTTAATCCCATTAACGCATTAAAAGGTTTGTCGATAAGTTTGACTGGTAAGCCATTACTTCAAAAGGTATTGGTCAGTGTTCAATTTACTGCTACGATCACATTGATTATCGGAGCGCTGGTCATTTACAAACAATTGAGTTTTGTTCAACACTCATCTACAGGCTTAGAGAGAGACCAGGTGCTGTCGATCACTATTAAAGACAAGGAGTTGTTCAACAAATATGAGGTACTAAAACAGAGTCTGGAAAATAATCCGAGCATCAAACAAGTATCTGCTGCTCAGAATGATCCAATCAATATCAATTCTTCAAGTCCCGCTTCAGGCTGGCAGGGCATGAATTCGGAAGAAAGGATTTCTGTATACCGATCTGCTATCCAGCATGATTACATTTCCCTATTCGATCTTGAAATTATCGAAGGGAGAGACTTTTCTCCGGAAATGCTCACAGACGAGCAAACAGGCATTATCATTAATGAAGCACTGAAAAAAGAGTTGGGCTGGGATACCGCTATCGACAAGTCTTTCACTTATCGTGGAAGAGAAGGGCTTGTAACAGGTGTAGTAAAAGATTTTCACTTTCTTTCCCATCACCAGGAAATTGCCCCTCTTGCTCTTTTCCTTGAAACAGATTGGTGGTTTCCTTACCAGAGAGTTTTTGTAAAGCTTGGTCCTGAGAATATTCCGGAGACTATTTCTTACATCGAAGAAACGATGGCTACTTTTTCTCCTGACTACCCTTTTGAATTTATATTTCTGGACGATGCTTTCCAGAACATGTACGAAGCTGAAAATCGTCTGGCTAAACTCTTAAACTACTTCACTATACTTGCTCTTTTAATAGCCTGCCTGGGTCTGCTTGGGCTTGCGGCTTTTACCATCTCACAGCGCACCAAAGAGATCGGTATTCGAAAAGTTTTAGGGGCAACTAGTTCTGCAATTTTGGTCCTCCTTTCGAAAGACTTTCTAAAACCTGTTCTGGTTGGTTTTCTACTAGCTACCCCTATTGCCTGGCTTGGTGCAAATCAATGGCTCGCTCAATTCGCTTATAAAATTGACGTAACTCTTTGGCTCTTCATTATTTCAGGAACGTTAACGCTCATTATCGCTTTCTTAGCGATTAGTTGGCAGGCTTTATCTATTGCCAGAATGAATCCGGTAAAAAGCCTGAAAAATGAATAAAGAATTATTTAAGACTCATTCATCATGTTTAAGAACTATCTCAAGATCGCATTTAGAAATATTAAGAGAAGAAAAATATCCACAGCAATCACTGCCACTGGCTTAGTACTGGGTATCTCCGCATTCATCTTTATTCTACAGTATGTCGCTTTTGAGTTTAGCGTGAATAAGTATCACGAGAACAGCGAGGATATTTATAGAGTACTGGTAGAAAATCAGAGAGGAAACATCTCTGAGTCTCTACCCCCAGCCCTTGCTCCTGCAGTAAAGGAAAATGTACCTGGTGTGAAGCATGGAACTCGTTTTGCAGATGGCATTTGCAGTGGAATTGTTGAAGCAGTCAATCCTGCGCTCAACGAACCTACTCCCTTTCGTGAAAACGACTGTATGTATACCGACCAGGAGTTTTTTGAGGTTTTTAGTACCGAACTAATCGATGGTGAAAGAGACCTCTCAGCTCCAAGAACAGCCGTTATCACAAAAAGTTTGGCGATTAAACTGTTCGGCCAGGAATATGTGGCTGGAGAAGTTTTTATTGTATACAACCAATTTGGTGACAAGGAATTTACCATAAGCGGAGTAGTTGAAGACGTACCAGCAGCATCGAGTATCAATTCAAATATGATGCTTTCCTTTTCTACTTTAAATGAAAACCAGGGAAGCTGGGCTGATCCCAATGGCTGGAGCAATGGTTTTGCTCATCACTTCCTCATACTGGAAGACGCTGTGAATCCAATTGATATCGGGGCAACCATCACCGATTTATCAAAAACGGTAAATCCAAATGATGAGATAACTTTCTCACTTCAACCTTTTAGTGAAGTACATCTAGGAGGAAGTGTATCCGATCCAAATCCAACTACAGGAAGCATGGGACAAGTACTACTCATCTTATGTGTGGGAATCATGATTATGGTTATTGGTTGGGCAAACTACATCAATCTTTCTACAGCACAAGGATTAGAACGTGCCAAACAAGTAGGTATTCAGCAAACATCAGGCGCTTCTAAACTCCAATTGATGGGACAGTTTCTGACCGAAACATTCCTTTTTTCACTTTTGGGACTAGCCATGTCCATTGCTGTTGTTGAATTACTTCAACCTTTTTTCAATCAACTTATTAATCGAGAACTGTCTATTGAGTTGTTGAATCGACAAAATGTTTGGTTGTTTGGAACTCTTTACTTCCTGGCAGGTACGTTAGCAGCTGGTGGCTATGTGGCTTTTGTTATTACCTCACTCAGTCCAAGCGAAGTATTGAAAGGAAGTAGCAAGAACTCTGCAAAAGGTCTCCGGTTACGCAGAGTTCTGGTAGTATTCCAGTTCTCTATTTCCATCATTCTCATTGTGGCGACCTTTGTTTTCACCGATCAACTCAGCTTTATGCAAACAAGGGATCTTGGAATGAGTCTCGACAACAGGATCGTAGTGCGCGGAGCTTCCATTAATAAAGAGGGTCAAAACCAATCTGGTGAAGCTTTTAAAGATCAATTATCAAATTTCAGTTTTATCGATCTCTATTCAGGTTCAAATAATGTTCCTGGCAATGGTTACAACTTCTCAGCAGCAGGCATTTATGGACAAAACTCTGATGAAGAATCAAAAAAGAAGAGCTATGCTATATTGTTTATTGACCAATATTACATTGAAGCTTATGAATTGACACTGGCTGCGGGTCGTAACTATGATGAAAATGCTATTAATGCGAGTTGGGACTCAAATGAGTTAATTGTGAATGAAAAATCTGTAATCCAATTAGGATACTCTTCTGCTGAAGATGCTATAGGTAACTCTCTTTTTTGGGGTGAGAATGAGTATCGAATTATTGGTGTAGTAGAAGATTACCATCATGCGTCGCTCCAGCAAGCAATAGAACCAATGGTTTTTATTCCTCAAAACTCCAGTGGTTACTATACCATGCAATTTAATAATTCCAACTTTGAGCAAAACATAGCTGAAGTACGACAAGCTTATGAAGCCTTCTTCCCTGGAAATCCATTCGAGTATTTCTTTGTAGAGAATAATTATGATCAGCAATATGTTCAGGAGGCTCGATTTAGCAACTTTTTCCAGGTATCTGCATTACTTGCCATCTTCATTGCCTGCCTCGGTTTATTTGGCCTGGCGGCTTATACCGCTTCTGCCCGAACCAAAGAAATTGGGGTTCGAAAAGTATTAGGAGCTACTGTATTAGATATTACCATGTTGCTTTCCAGTGACTTCTTAAAGCTGGTGATTATCGCCTTTGTCATCTCTTCCCCTATTGCATGGTATATCATGAATGAATGGCTGGCAAACTTCGCCTATGCTACCTCATTAAATGTCTGGATTTTCCTCTTGGCTGGAGGTTTAGCATTGCTTATTGCATTGGGAACCGTTTCGGGCAAAGCAATTCAGGCCGCCCTCGCCAATCCGGTAGATAGTTTAAAGAACGAATAGGCTATTGTTCACTTTCGAACACCAGGTGTATCATAACGTGCATCTGGTTTCAAGAAATCGCTCATTTTAGTACGTTAAAGCCTATCTCTCGTTTTTGGCACGCTTGTTGAAATAGTATTCCCAAATACTATTTACTGGTACAATCATGCTTAAAAACTACTTCAAAATTGCTCTCAGAAATTTCAAGTCTAATAAGTTTTACTCACTGATTAATGTTTTTGGTTTGTCAATTGGGCTAACCTGTTTCATTATGATTTTGCTCTTTGTAACGGATGAGATGAGTTACGACAGTTTCCACAATGATAAAGAGCAAATCTACCTGGTAGGGCTTGAGCGACAATTCGGAGGCGACTTTAGCAAAAGTACGATCACCCAATTTCCATTAGGCAGAACAACGGTAGAAGACGTTTCAGGGGCTTCTGCTTATGTAACAATGACTCCGCCAAATCCAGCTAGGATCAGTCTTGATGGTATAGATTTCAGAAGTGGGTTTACCGCTATAGCTTCCACCCCTGACTTTTTCTCTCTATTTAATTTCCCATTAGCATCAGGAAACCCAGAAGACTTGTTAGAGAACCCAGGTACAGTTGTTATAACTGAGGAAGTTGCTGCTCAATTTTTCCCAAATGAAAACCCCATAGGAAAGACATTAACCATAGACAGATATGGAGTTGAGGAATACACAGTCACTGGAGTTGCAGAAAAACCTAAAAAGAATAGTTACCTGGATTTCGATGTAGTTTTTTCTATTCAAGGACTTTCATCTACTAAGGGTAATTATGCTTCCTGGGGAATAAGCATGTACAATACCTTCATTAAACTAGATGATGGAGGCTCACTAGCTAATCAGGAATTAATTGCCAACAAGGCTATTGATACTCATATGGGAGAATTCCATGCACCCAGGGTAAACTTCTTCTTTGTTCCCATTACAGAGCTTTACCTTTCAGATTTAGTTGCTGCCGAAGGATTCAAAGGAAATTATACATACATCTATATTTTCTCTTCTATTGCACTGCTTATCCTGATACTGGCCAATATCAATTATATAAACCTTTCCACAGCTAAAGGGATGCAACGTGCAAGAGAAATTGGGGTGAGAAAGGTTTTAGGAGCAAACAAGTTTCAACTGATCAAACAGTTTCTTGGAGAGTCACTATTACTTTCCTTCTTCTCTCTCGGATTGGCACTCATTCTTAGTGAGCTAATGCTGCCGGGATTCAACCACTTCTTTGATAAGTCGTTGAGTCTAAACCTGATTGAGAGTTATGATTTTCTGTTTCTGTTGGTAGCCATCACTATCGGTGTTGGGATATTAACTGGTTTATATCCAGCAATCTTCTTGTCAGGATTCAATACTTCCTCGGTGTTAAAAGGAAATTCTGTAAACAAAGTTGGAGGTGTAAGCCTTCGAAAAGTACTCGTTGTATTCCAGTTTGGAATATCCAGTGTACTTATCGTGTGTACCCTGGTTGTATTAAACCAGATGGATTTCCTGTTAACCAAAGATTTAGGTTTCAATAAAGATAATGCTCTTTATATACCCCTTGATGCTATCGATGATAAACAGGCATTTATAGATGAAGTTGAAAATCATCAGGCCGTACAGGCAACTTCTTATTCGAATGGTATTCCAGGCCGTTTCTACTTTTCTATTAGCGATAAGTATGATCCGAAAAGACCCGATGAAGAAATAAGTGCTCATATACTTGCTACCGATGACGCATTTGCTCGTACTATGGAAATAGAACTTATAGCTGGCCGCTATTTTGAAGAAGACCGAGCTGACGACCACAAAGATGCTGTTGTCATAAATCAAGCTATGCAACGAAGTATGGGATGGGTAGATCCAAACGAAGCAATTGGTGAAACCCTGGCAGGTGAAAGTAGAGTCATTGGTGTGGTAGAAGATTTCCATTTCCAATCATTGCGAACGAATATTACTCCGGTAATTATAACTTCTATTCTAACACCTAGCAGCAGTTTCTCAGGAGGAGAAGTACTCGTTGTACGGTATGACGAAAATCAGCTAAGCGGCCTATTAAGCTACCTTCAGGACACCTGGGAAAGTACAGGTTCGAGTATTGCGCTAGACTATGGTTTTTTAGATGACCAGATGGATCGCCTGTATGAGACCGATAAAAAACTAGGTACCGTGTTCACTTTCTTTGCACTTATTGGAATTCTTGTATCCTGTATGGGGCTATTAGGACTTTCATTCTTTTCGGCAGAGTTACGGACTAAAGAAATTGGAATTCGGAAAGTTCTCGGAGCAAGTGTTGCTAATATCATAACCCTTTTTTCTTACGACTTCCTTAAACTCGTGCTTGTAGGTTTTATAATCGGTATCCCGTTTTCGTGGTATGCAATGAACTCATGGTTAAATAGCTTCTCTTACAGAACCGAAGTAGGTATTGGAGTTTTTCTCGTAACCGGTTTTGTCGCTTTTCTTATTGCTGCAATTACAACAAGCTGGCAATCAGTAAAAGCCGCTACGGCAGATCCGGTCGATAGCCTTAAAAACGAATAACAATTTAACTCCAGGACAATGCTCAAAAATTATTTCAAAATTGCTCTTCGTAATCTATTCAAGTATAAATCCTTCTCGGTGATCAATATTCTGGGGCTGGCAACAGGTATTACGCTATGCCTCCTGATATTGACTTTTGTTAGACATGAATTGAGCTACGACCTTTTTCATGAAGAAGCAGATCGAATTGTAACGGTAAACATGGCGGATGAAGACGGCCCTATGGCAGTTACTCCCTCCATGGTCGCCCCCTCTATGTCTGAGATAGCACCTGAGATTGAGCATTGGGTACGCCTGTATGAACCAACCCGATATAACCCTGTTGTGGTAACTGTGGGTGATCAGCGGTTCCAGGAAACGAGTTTCTTTTATTCTGACTCTTCCTTTTTTGACATCTTTTCGTTTGACCTCATCCAGGGAAATCCTTCAACTGCCCTTGTAAGGCCTGGCTCTCTCGTTCTAACCCAATCAAGTGCAGAAAAATTATTCGGAAACCAGGAGGCTATAGGCAAAACTGTTTCTGTTCAGATTTTTAATTCTGTAGTTGAGTTTGAAGTAACAGGTGTGATGGAGGACGTTCCTTCTAACTCTCATTTCAGCTTTGATTATCTGGGTTCATTAAATACGCTGTCACGTTGGTCGCAACTTTCAGATAGTGAAATTAGATCGGCTAACTTTTTTACTTACCTGTCTCTTTCTTCTTCTAATCAGATAGCGCCATTACAGGAAAAGATTAATGCTTTTGTTGAAGCGAATATTAAAGAGCAAAGAGATATAGATTTAACACTCGTACCACTCGGAGACATTTACCTGAGTTCAAGTACTGAGTTTGCAATAGCCCCTACCGGAGATTTGAATCAGGTATATGGTTTCATATTACTGGCCATAGTAATACTGCTTATCGCAGTAATTAACTATGTAAATCTATCTACAGCAAGGTCATCCAGGCGCGCCATGGAGGTAGGTATTAGAAAAGCGATTGGAGCACTAAGAGGACAGTTGATAAAACAGTTCTTCGGAGAATCTTTACTCATCACATTTATTGGGGTAGCTACG
The DNA here is from genome assembly GCA_965242845.1 of Balneolaceae bacterium. Taxonomy (GTDB): domain Bacteria; phylum Bacteroidota; class Rhodothermia; order Balneolales; family Balneolaceae; genus RHLJ01. The sequence continues at coordinate 881,913 of CBDETC010000003.1, read as the reverse complement.
GCCCTGGTTGTGGTGGAATTAGTTAAAGACGAATTCTTTGCACTAATAGGTACTTCTATAGAGTTGAACTTATTGAGCGATCCAACTATCTGGCTTATCATTGCCTGTGTGATACTTATCACGGCAATACTTGCAGGCAGCTACCCCGCAATCCTGCTCTCATCCTTCAAACCTCTTACTGTTCTAAAAGGAATGGTAGGGAATCAGTCTTCCAACTCATTATTGCGAAAAGGATTGGTAGTATCTCAATTTGCGATTTCCACCTTTTTAATCATTAGCACCTTTGTCATTTATAAGCAAACTGACTTTGTAATATCTGCGAACCTCGGTTTTGATAAAGAATCTGTGATTGTATTACCTGCCAGAGACCGAACGTTGAGTCCAAAACAAGACCTTTTAAAATCTGAGATTCTTCGCCAGCCTGGAGTTCTAAGTGCTACCTATATGTCCAATATACCTGGTAAGGTTTGGGGAGGGTATTCTGCAGAACATACTCCTGGACAAGAAACTGTAGATACAGAAGCTGGTGCTGCCGATAAAGACCTGGTAAATACTATGGGGATTGAACTTCTTGCTGGAGATGGCTTTCCTCAAAATTCAGGATATAGTTTAGAGCAGGGATATGTCTACCTGATTAATGAAAGTCTTGCTAAAGAATTTGGTTGGGAGCCTGAAGAGGCAATCAATCAACCTTTTAACGTATTAGGGAACCGCGAAGGAGAAGTAGTGGGAGTAGTGAAGGACTTCAACTTTGCTTCCCTTCATAATGATGTAGGTCCTTTAGCTCTATTCATGAATTCCAGCATGTATAATTACCTGCTCATTAAAATAGCACCAAATAGCACCCAGCAATCACTAGCAGCTATCGAAGGGGTTTGGGATGACGTTGCCCCCCATCGCCCATTTGAATTTGAGTTTCTCGACCAGCAGCTAAATCAATTGTATCAGAATGAGATTGAGTCAAGAAACCTCCTCACTCTATTTTCCAGCCTTGCAATTTTTATTGCCTGTATGGGACTTATTGGACTCTCTTCTTTCTTGATAGAGCGAAAAGCCAAAGAGATTGGAATCCGCAAAGTACTGGGCGCCTCAGTAACCAATATTGTCGCTCTGTTATCCACCGATTTCTTAAAACTAGTGGGCATTGGTTTCCTTATTGGAGCTCCTATTGCCTGGTTTGCAATGGAAAAATGGCTAACCAATTTTGCGTACCGCATTGAAGTCGGAATAGCGGTATTTGTGATTAGCGCCATCCTTGGAATAGCTATCGCCTTTTTAACCGTTAGCGGACAGTCTATTAAAGCCGCTTTAGCTAACCCGGTTGATAGCTTAAAGAGCGAATAAACTATTGTTCACTTTCGAACACCAGGTGTACTATACCGTGCATCTGGTTCCGAAAAATCGCTCTTTAGAGCTCATTTAAGATGGTTTCAAGCTTTTGGCACGCTTGTTGAATTGATACCACTGAGTATCAATTTATCTTTCAATCATGCTTCGAAACTACATAAAGATTGCGATCAGAAACCTGAACAAAAACAAGGTATTCAGCCTGATCAATATTGGAGGGCTCACGGTCGGTTTAGCCTGTAGTATGCTCATCTTTTTGTATGTGCAGGATGAGCTGTCTTTTGACAAGCAGCATGATAATTATTCCAATATCTATCGTCTTTCTGCAGAATATGAGATAGCTCCTCAATTCAAGACAAACCTTAACTTCCCCTCTGCTTTTTCTTCTGTTGCTTTAGAAAGTGTATCAGGAATAAAGAACTCGGTTCGGATAGAGAACCAATCACAAACCGTAGTTAAGTTAGGAGAAGAAAGAATTTATGAAGACGGGTTAGTGTATACAGATCCATCTTTCTTTGAAATGTTCGCTTTTGAATTGGAAAGCGGAGACCCTGAGACTGCATTAAGTAATCCCAACTCTATCGTCATTACTCATGAAATTGCAGAGAAGTACTTTGGAGTCGAAGACCCTATGGGTAAAACCTTACTGATTGGAGAAGACGAAGAGTATACAGTAACAGGAATTACAAGCTCCAGAACCATTGATTCACATATCAGTTTCTCAATGTTAGCATCCATGTCGAGCTTGGGGGAACAAGCTAACAGCTGGTCTCCTTTCCCTAATTACAAAACCTATGTGGAGCTTCATGATGGGATTGTAGCTGAAGATTTACATACGGCAATGCTGGATATCCTTGTGAACAATATGGGAGATAATGGAAAGTCGTTTAAAGCTTTATCCTCTGAACCATTACAGGATATTTATTTACATGTAGATACCTACGTTCATGACAGTCTTAGAGGGAATATCAAGTATGTCAAAATCTTCTCTATCATTGGTATACTTATCCTTTGTATCGCATGTATCAATTATGTGAATCTGTCTACAGCCAGAGCCTCGCTACGATCAATGGAGGTTGGGGTACGAAAAGCATCCGGTGCTTTAAAAACCCAGTTGGTTTACCAATTCCTGATGGAATCATTTTTACTCACATTCCTTTCAAGCCTCTTGGCAATTGGTTTAATGGAAATTCTTCTGCTGGGCTTTAATCAGATCACCGGAAAAGAATTACAAATCCAACTTTTTAGTAACCCGGAGTTATTATTTGGATTGATTGGCATTTCCTTGATCTCTTCTTTTTTAGCTGGAGTTTATCCTGCTCTTTACCTGTCTAAATTCAAGCCCGTTAGTACGTTAAAAGGAGAATTCAAAAGCGGTAAAGCAGCTATCTTCTTCCGAAAAGGCCTGGTGACACTCCAATTTGTGATCACAATTGGACTTATCATTTGCACCCTCATTGTTACTAAACAATTCAATTTCTTACAGGATAAAGGAATAGGAGTTAACACAGAGGCTTTAGTGAGTTTACCTGTTAAGAATGATCTCAGAAGTAATTATCAAGCATTTAAACAGGAATTACTAAGTCAACCGGATGTCTCAAAAGTAACTACCGGCCCACTTTTCCTAGGAGGAATCTATTTCGAAACCTATTCAGAGGATTCTGATGTTGAACATCGTCCAAAAAGTAATACGCTTCAGATATTTAGAACTGATTATGATTTCATCTCAACGCTCGAGTTAGAACTATTAGCAGGTCGGGATTTCTCCAGAGATATAAGTACAGATTATGAAAAAGCAGTACTCGTTAACGAAACGGCTATTGAGGAATTTGGATGGGTTAATAGTTCTGATGCTTTGGGAAAGGAAATCGAATTTGGACAATCTAAATACACTATTGTCGGTGTAGTTCAGGATTTTCACACCTTCTCCCCCAAGTCGTCTCTTCTACCTGTTGCTGTTCACTTAATTGATGAAGGGTCTAGCCAGATTCTGGTAAAACTGAATACTCCTAATCTGTCTAATACCGTCGAGTCCTTAAAAGCTGTTTGGGCTGAGTTTGAGCCATTCCTTCCTTTTGAGATCAACTTTATGGATCAGGAAATAGCCGCAGAATATCTGGCGGAACAAAATCTATTCAAGTTATTCACCTCATTTGCTGTGCTTGCCATTTTTATAGCCTGTCTCGGTTTATTTGGTCTTGTCACTTTCACTGCTGAGCAGCGGAAAAAAGAAATTGGTATCAGAAAAGTTCTCGGAGCTTCTATACAGCGGATTCTGGGATTAATATCGAAAGATTTCTTATGGCTAATTCTACTCGGATTTACCATAGCTTCTCCTATTGCCTGGTATCTGATGAATACATGGCTTCAGGACTACGCCTACAAGATCGATATTACTCCATGGATATTCATAATAAGCGGATTAGCTGCTATAGTGATTGCTTTTGCCACCATCGGCTTTCAATCTGTTAAAGCGGCTCTTGCTAACCCTGTGGACAGTTTAAAGTCTGAATAATAATCACCTTTAAGATGCACCTGCATGTTTAAAAACTATCTTAAAATCGCCTTTCGGAACATCATCAAGAACAGAAGCCATACAGCTATTAATGTAGGTGGCCTTACGCTGGGCGTTGTTTGTGCGTTGGTCATCTTCCTGGTAATACAATACAATTTCAGCTTTGACACCTGGCATAATGATGGCGATCGAGTTTACCGGGTAGTACGAATTGACACCGAGTTTGGCAATGAGAACTATGGGGAAGGCGGTCCTTACTCAATGTCTGAAGCAATCAGAGCTGATGTATCTGGTATAGACGCTGTTACTGTTATCGACAATAATACTTCGAATAATCTCTCAGTTTCTTTTATCGACAGAAATGGAAATAAAGTCCGGTATAAGGAAGATTTTGCTGCTTTTGTGCATCAGGATTATTTTGACATTTTCACTTATCAATGGATTTCAGGAAACCCGGAATCTGCATTAAGTAATCCAAATACCGTAGTACTCACTGAGAGTCTGGCTAATAAACTCTTTGGACACTCTGATGTAATCGGACGTGACATCACCTTAACCGAAGACACTTACTATACCCTTCAAGTCACAGGGGTAGTTGAAGACCTTCCGGAGACCTCAGATTTTCCGTTTAATGTTTTAGCCTCTGTCCATTCGAAGGACTTTGAAGGAGATACAAGAAGGAATGAAAGTTGGGAGAGTAATTCCAGCTCATGGCAAACATATGTAAAGCTTACAGACGGAATAAACCAGGTAGATGTAAACTCTCAATTCACCCCTTTAGTGGTTAAAAACCTCGATGAAGAACGAGCCGGTTACATAAATTTCTCTCTACAACCTTTATCGGAAATCCATTTTGATTCGAGGTTCGGGACCTACAATGAACGAACCACAGAAAAGAAAACGCTATTTGCTCTTGGCATCATTGGGCTATTCTTATTGATCACTGCATGCATCAACTTCATCAACTTAAATACGGCCATAGCTGTGAGTCGTTCAAAAGAAGTTGGGCTCCGAAAAACCTTAGGAGGAACCAAACTCCAGTTAGTATTCCATTTCTTAGGTGAAACAGCATTTATAGTGCTGATTTCAATTTTTCTGGGAATTGGAATTACTGAAATCATATCAAGTCGCGTAGAACCAATTCTTGGGTTTTCACCTTCCCTTGATCTGCTCACAAATATCCCGATCTCTCTATTTCTTGTGAGTCTTTTCTTTGGAATTACCCTCCTGGCTGGCTGGTATCCTGCGAAACATCTTTCTGGCTTCAGCCCTGTTGATGCGATTAGAAATAAAATAAATAGTAACTATGGGCAGGGACTTTCTCTGCGCAGAGGATTAACCATTGTCCAGCTTACCATAACCCAAATCCTGATAATCACGACTATTGTAATTGCCAGTCAGATTAAATTCTTTCAAACAACCGATCTGGGAATTGTAAAAGAAGCCATTATCGAAGTCGACATCACTCCTGTAAACAAACCGGTTCTTGAGACCTTTAAGAACTCTTTGTTAAGCGAGAGCAGTATTTTGAACGTTTCCTATTCCAATACCGGCACCACGAGCGGAAATATCTGGGGAGGAAATTATGTGCTTACTGATGATTCTGTACTCAAAGAAAACGATGTACAGGGAAAGTTTGTTGACGACCGCTTTTTAGACACTTATGGACTGACTCTTCTGGCAGGTGAGCCACTTAGTATCTCAGATTCAGTGGTGGCTTATATCGCTAATGAAACCTTTGCAAGACAAACCGGATATGGAGATAACTACGAAGGTCTTATAGGAAAGCCTGTACGATTTTGGGGTAATGAAGCTCCGATTATTGGAGTAGTTAAAGACTTTAACACGGTATCACTTTATGAGGAATTGAGTCCTGTTCTAATCACTTCTGCATTCAATTATTATGTAGCTGCAATTAAGATAAATATGGATCAAAGCCAGGATGCAATTGCCGCGATTGAAGAAGCTTTTTCTGTTGCATTCCCTGAATTCATCTTTGAATACTCCTTTCTGGATGATAGCATTTCTGAGATGTACGATAATGAAAGAAGAACAGCGAAGATCATGAATGCCTTTACGCTAATTGCAATCCTTATCGGTTCTTTAGGACTATTTGGTTTGGTCTCCTACATGGCCACTACCCGAACTAAAGAAATTGGAGTGCGCAAAGTATTAGGAGCAAGTATTTGGAATATCCTATCCATCTTTGGAAGGGAACTGGGAATACTAACAATTACCTCATTCATGTTAGCCGCACCAGTCTCCTATTTCCTCATGCAAAAGTGGTTGGCTGATTTTGCCTATAAAATTGAACTCGGAGTAGGGACATTTATTCTCGCATTCCTGGGAACACTAATCCTGGCTGTCCTTACTGTTGGGTTTAAATCCATTTCTTCTGCAATCGCTAACCCAATAGACAGTTTGAAGTCCGAATAATCATCACCTCCAAAAAGCACGATCATGTTTAAAAACTATCTCAAAATCGCCTTTCGGAATTTAATAAAGAACAAAAGTCATACAGCTATTAACGTGGGTGGGCTTACACTGGGGGTAGTGTGCGCACTGGTAATTTTCCTGGTTATCCAGTACAACATGAATTTTGATACCTGGCATGAAGACAGTGACCAAATTTATAGAGTAGTTAGGGAAGACAATGAATTTGGAGATACCGACTATGATACAGGAACACCCTATCCTTTTGCTCAAGTGATTGAAGAGGAAGTAACAGGGTTAGAATTTGTGACCCAGGTAAACACCAATTCTGCTAATACTCCGATTATTAGTTACCAGGAAGGCGGAATTGTTCAAAAGAAATTTAAAGAAGATAATGTCGCTTTTGTTGAAAAGGAGTATTTCGACATTTTTACTTACCGATGGATGGCCGGCGATCCTGCTTCCTTCTTCGATAACCCAAATACTGTGGTTATCACCGAAGAGTTTGCAAAAAGGTTATTTGGTAGTATTGATGTATTAGGCAGAGAATTTACTATTCAAACGGGTGCACAATATGATTTAACAGTGACCGGTTTGGTGAAAGATCCTCCTGAAACTTCAGATTTCCCATTTTTTGCTATGGCCAATGAGAACTCAAAAAGCCGGGCAGGTAACCCGATTGGAAATGATAATTGGGGTGGTACTTCAAGTTCTATTCAAGCTTATGTTAAACTACTTCCGGGCGTTACTCCTGATGATATCAACCCCCAGTTCGATCCAATCATTGTAAAGTACAGGAATGAAGATCGAGCAGAAGTAATGGAGTTTTTCCTACAGCCCCTTTCCGAGATTCATTTTGACAGCCGTTTTGGGAATTATTCAGGTAATGTAGTTGAGAAAAGAACACTGTTTGCAATGGGCATTATTGGTTTCTTGCTACTTATTACCGCATGCATAAACTTTATCAATCTTAATACCGCGATCGCAGTTAATCGTTCGAAAGAGGTTGGACTTAGAAAAACCCTGGGGGGCTCCAGAACACAACTCTCCTTCCATTTCTTAGGTGAAACTGCATTCATCACGCTTATCTCCATTTTAATAGGAATTGGAGTGACTGAATTCGCTCTCCTCAATATTGAAGATATCATCGGTTTTGTTCCCGAATTGAATCTGCTGAACAACTCTATGCTTATCCTGTTTCTGGTTGTTCTGTTTATCTTGATAACCCTGGCTGCAGGATGGTACCCGGCACATCATTTATCCGGTTTTAACCCGATTGAGGCTATCAGGAATAAGATGAATTCAAGTTATGGGCAAGGGTTAACACTTCGCAGAAGTTTAATCGTAATTCAATTTACCATTACTCAGATTCTAATTATTGGAACACTTGTCATTGCAACTCAAATCAAGCATTTCAATCAACAGGACTTAGGCTTCCAGAAAGAAGCAGTAATACATTTCGACCTTCCTGACCGCGATGGGCTCACATTAGAGACGCTAAAAAACCGGCTCAAAAATGAAGCAAGTATTCTGAATGTTACCTATTCCAATACCGGTACAACCCATGGAAATGTATGGGGTGGTAATTACGTGATTGAGTTTGACTCTACCAGAATTGAAAACAATGCTGATATAAAATTCATCGATGTAGACTTCCTTGATACCTATGGTGTTCAATTGTTAGCAGGCACCAACATTCAACCCTCCGATACAGTGAATATGTATTTGGTTAATGAATCACTGGTAAAACAGGCTGGCTTCGGAGATAACTATGATGAAATTATTGGTAAAGAGCTTGACGTTTGGGGATTCCGTGCAACGATCGTTGGGGTGGTAAATGATTTTAACACCTCTTCCCTTCACATGGGATTAAGATCCGTAGTTTTGGGAGCCCGAAACTCAGTTTGGGTTGGAGCGGTCAAAATAAACACAGGTATGATACCGGAAGCTCTTGCCGCTGTGGAAGAAGCCTATAATGAGGCCTTCCCGGAAGCAGTATTTGAATACACGTTCCTTGAGGACTATATCGCAGATATGTATGGAGGAGAACGTCAAACGGCCAACATTATGAATATCTTTGCAGTAATCGCCATTATCATTGGCTGCCTGGGATTATTTGGACTAGTATCGTATATGGCTGCCACCAGAACGAAAGAGATTGGTGTAAGAAAGGTACTTGGAGCCAATATTCTCGATATCCTCAAAATATTTGGATATGAACTCGGCCTTTTAATAGGAATTTCATTCCTGCTAGCCGCTCCTGTTTCCTGGTACTTAATGCAACGATGGTTGGAAGACTTCGCCTATAAAATTGAATTAGGTTTAGGACTATTTGTGGTGGCATTAGCTGGCACTCTAATTATAGCCTCTCTGACGATTGGGTATAGATCAATTTCAGCGGCATTGGCTAACCCTGTGGATAGCTTGAAGACGGAGTAATTTAGCTGCGTAATGTAATTTCCTCTTATTGACTTTACCCACCCCTTACCCCTCCCAACCTGCCTGCGGCAAGCAGGGAGGGGAACTCTTTGATTTAAGTTTACCCCACAACAACGAGCCTCCCCTCCACCAGAGGGGATTGAGGGGTGGGTTAAACTATTGCTGAATCTCTGAATTTACCGTTAAACTCTACCGTCCGATATCGAACACCCCCTGTATAAAACCGAACATCTAATGGCTCAGAATCATCAATTTTGAGCGATTTAAGCCTCCCTTCTTAGTTTGGTACAGTTATTGGAATACTATTCATAGACATAACTAATAGGGCTAGATATGCTTAAAAATTACATCAAAATCGCTTTTAGAAATATCTCTAAACAGAAAGGGTACGCTTTTATCAACACCACAGGTTTGGCAATTGGAATGGGGGTATGCCTCTTCCTTTTTCTGCTTATGCAGTATGCTTTTACCTTCGATAAATACCATGAAAACTCAGATCGCATCTACCGGGTTGCCGATAAAATAACCCAGCAGAATGGAAGTGTTCTGGACGTAGCTATTTCAGCAAGTCCCTGGGGGCAGACCATGGTAGCCGATTTTCCAGAGGTTGAAGAATCCGTTCGCTTTCTAGGACGAGGTGCAGCTATTCAATACGAAGATAAAATTCTTAGACAAGGTGTTACCTATGTAGATGAGGGAATCTTTGATGTATTTTCCTATGAATTTAAATATGGCAATCCTGAGGGAGCACTAGCCAATCCTTCCAGTATTGTACTTACCGAGGAAATGTCTGTACGATATTTCGGAGAGGAAAACCCGGTAGGCCGAACGCTTCTTTTAGATAAAGAACCTTTTGAAATCACGGGAGTGCTTCAGAAACTCAATCCGAGAACCAGTTTTACATTTAACTCGCTGGCTTCTTTTTCTTCGCTAACCGAAGAAAGCTATTCTGCACTAAATGATTGGCGTTCACACAATCTCTATACCTATTTACTAATCCAGGAGGGAACCAATATTTCTGAGTTGGAAGCTAAACTCCCTTCTTTTGTTGAACGTCATATTGGTGAAGAATTTGTACAGCGTTATGAGATTCACCTTCAGCCCTTAGGTGATCTTTTCCTTCATTCAAATCTTTATGCCGAACATGGAGACAGTCTTGAGATATCCTATATCTATATCTTCATTGCTCTTGGCTTACTCATTCTCATTATTGCCTGCATCAACTTTGTAAATCTTTCAACTGCTCAAGGGTTGAAAAGATCAAAAGAAGTTGGCGTAAGAAAGGTCATGGGTGCTTTCAAAAACCAACTGGTATTCCAGTTCCTGGCAGAAGCTATCATACTTGCAATTTTTGGCGTCCTGATAAGCCTTGTGCTTGTTGAATTTGCTCTGCCATGGTTTAATGATATTGCTGAATGGAGCGTTGAAGCTACCTATCTGGCTAACCCTCTTTACCTGATAGCAATTTTTCTTGTTGTATTACTTGTAGGAGTACTAGCGGGAGGGTACCCAGCCTTTGTTCTCTCAGCATTTAAGCCCGCAGCCGTCCTTAAAGGTGAAAAAACAGGAACGGGAGGGAAATCAATCTTGCGAACAGGACTGGTCATAACTCAGTTTACTGTAGCTATTTTTATGATTATCAGCACGCTGGCTGTTGATAAACAACTCTCTTATTTGAAGAATAAAGATCTTGGATTCGACAAGAACAATATCCTGGTACTTGGAGTCCCCAATGAGCTTTCTGATAACGGACATGATCTTATCCGTGAAGAACTTTTCAGAATTCCTGGTGTATCTAATGTTTCTTTCAGTTCAAATACCCCCGGTAATGAACCTGGTAATAGATACCAGTTTTACCCGGAAGGTGTTTTTGGTGAAGACGGAGTATTAGTAAACTCTTACTCAACCGATGAGCAATTTATTGAACAGTTTAATTTGGAACTCCTCAAAGGGCGTGACTTTAGCTCTGATTTCGAGACAGGTACAAGTACTTCTTTAATCCTGAATGAAGCAGCGGTTGCAAAGTTTGAGTGGGACGAACCTATTGGTAAAACCATTACGAGAAAAACGGATAACGGAGATGTTCTTTATACGGTAGTGGGAGTAGTCAAAGATTTCAATTATGAGACGTTACATTCCAGAATAGAACCTCTGGTTATTCGCCATGACCCGCAAAGTTTTTTCGATCTAACAGTTAGGGTAAACAGCGCGGATTCTGATGGAGTTGCCACTCAGATTTCCGATGTACTTAAGACCTTTAATGATGGAGTACCAGTTTGGTATTACTACCTCGAAGATGATTTAGCAACAGATTATACCACAGAAGAAGTAATCGGTCAGATGCTTCGTTACTTCGCGTATTTAACAATCTTCATTGCATGTTTAGGTCTGTTAGGCCTAGTGTCTTTCTCTGTCATAAACCGACGGAAAGAAATCGGAATTCGCAAAGTGCTTGGGGCTTCAGTGGCAAGTATCGTACAGTCTATCTCTGTTGATTTTTTAAAGTTAGTAGCAATCGGCTTCCTGATTGGCGCCCCTCTTGCTTATTTACTAATACAACAATGGCTGAATAGTTTCGCATTTAGCACTACTCCAGGAGTATTAGTTTTTGTCGGCTCAGGCATAGCCATTATTGGAGTAGCTCTTTTGACAATCGGCTACCAGGCAATAAAAGCAGCTTTAGCAAATCCTGTCGATAGCTTAAAAAGTGAATAATTAGAATTCTAATGTAACTCTATCGGCTAATTTCAGTGTCACACAGTGAGTTTTTCTAGGAGATCATATGCTTAAAAATTATTTGAAGACTGCGCTTCGGGGATTCGGGCGCCAAAAGAGTTCGTTCTTTATCAATGTAGCTGGTTTGTCCATAGGCTTAGCCTGTAGCTTTCTCATTTTCTTATGGGTAATGGATGAAATGAATATGGATCAGTACCACGCTGATTCAGATCGCATCTACCAGATAATGGAACACCAAAACTACTCGGATGAAATCTCTACCACCCTTTCTACCCCGGGTATCGTGGCTCGTAATATAAAAGAGGACTTTCCTGAGTTTGAATATGCCTCCAATTATACATGGAGCATAGGCTATTTATTCACAAAGGATAATCAGTCGTTTAGAGAGTACGGCATATATGTAGAAAATGACTTCTTTCAAATTCTCAGCATAGACCTGTTATATGGCAACCGTGAAGAACTTCTTGTTAATCCAAATACCGTTGTTATATCAGAGGATATGGCAGAGAAGTATTTCGGGGAAAGAAATCCTGTTGGAGAAGGGATAACCTTAGATAATAACCAGGAGTTAACCATTACCGGGGTATTCAAGAATATGCCGGGTAATTCTTCCTTTCAATTCGACTGCCTGCTTAGATATGATGACTGGTTATTGGAAAGTGAATGGGCCACAGAGTGGGGAAATAATGGCCCACGCGCAATTTCGAAGTTAGTAGCAGGAACAGACGTGGCCGCATTGAACGAGAAAATAGAAGGCTATGTAAAAAGCAAAAATGAAGGATCGCATGTAGACCTTTTCGTTTACCCATTCGCAGAGAGATACCTTCGAAGCCAGTTTGATAATAAAGTAGTTGTAGGTGGAAGAATAGAATATGTAAGGCTATTCACCATTGTTGCCATTTTCATTCTGCTCATAGCTTGCATAAACTTTATGAACCTAAGCACAGCTAAAGCTGCTAAACGTTCAAAAGAGGTGGGGATTAGGAAATCAATAGGTGCAGGCAAAGGGTCCTTGATTGCTCAATTCATTGGTGAGTCAATGATCATTAGCTTCTTCTCCCTTTTTGTTTCTCTTCTTATGGTGGAGTTATTCCTTCCGGTTTTTAATGAATTAACTAGTAAGTCGATTTCCGTTGATTATTCTAATCCGTTCTTGATAGCAATTTTTCTAGGCACGGTTTTGATCACTGGCTTGGTTTCGGGGAGTTACCCGGCATTCTATCTCTCTTCTATGGAAGCGGTTAAAACCCTAAAGGGCTCTCTTAAATCATCTGGTAAAGAAGCCTTTGCCCGAAAAGGGTTGGTAGTATTTCAATTCAGCTTGTCTATCATTCTCATTGTTTCCACTATTGTGATATACCGGCAGATACAGTTTACTCAAAACCAAAACCTTGGGTATAGCAAAGAGAACCTGATTTACTTTGGTACTGAAGATGAAGTTGGTGAGCAGTGGGAGACATTCCACGAACAACTTGAAAACATTCCTGGAGTCATAAGTGCTTCAAGATCTACTCACTCTTTCCTGAATCAGCACAATAATACGATGGGCTTAGACTGGCCTGACAAAGACCCTGAGACTCGTATACTCTTTGAGAATATTGGAATGGATTATGGACTGATTAGTACCATGGATATAGAAATTATAGAAGGGCGAAGCTTTTCTGATGATTATGGTGCTGATTCATCTAAAATTATTTTTAATGAAACTGCAATTGAAGCTATGGGTCTGGAAAACCCTATTGGAACAGTGATCACATTATGGGATGAAGAAAAGGAAATCATCGGGGTAGCCAAAGATTTCCATTTCCAGAGTTTTCGAACTGAGGTTAACCCCCTCTTCTTCAGGCTTACTCCCGAGTTTGGGTGGAGAGCTTTTGTACGGCTTGAATCTGCTAACATCTCAAATACACTTTCTCAAATTGAGGAGCTCTACAGTTCCTTCAATCCTACCTATCCATTTGATTATAATTTTATGGATGAGCAGTACGCCAACCTTTATCAAAGTGAAATGCGTATTGGTGCATTGGCCAGGTACTTCTCAATCATCGCCATTTTTATCTCCTGCTTAGGATTATTTGGCCTTTCTGCATTTACAGCTGAGCAGCGAGCAAAAGAAATCGGTGTTCGAAAAGTTCTGGGAGCAACAGTTCGAAGCCTTGTGCTTCTTCTTTCTGGCGACTTTACCAAGTTGGTATTAGTCTCTATTGCCATCTCCATTCCTGTTTCCTGGTATCTAATGAACCAGTGGATGGCAGACTATGCCTATAGCTCTGGAATAGAATGGTGGGTGTTCGGAGCTGCAGGAATTTGCGCACTTGTCATAGCATGGTTAACAGTTAGTTGGCAATCTATTAAAGCAGCTATTGCCAACCCGGTAAAAAGCCTGAAGAGCGAGTAACCCTTGTCCCCTCCCTAGAGGGGAACTCCTTGATCTAGGTTTAATCCATAACAACGAACTTCCCCTCCACCGGAGGGGATTGAGGGGTGGGTAATTAAAAGCAGTACCCATCACTGTTCACTTATGAACACCAGATGTATCATAACGGACATATTTTTGTTCCAGATCGTTGTTTTCAAGCGTTATTCAGCTATTTCAATAGTTTGGTACGGTTGTTGGCTTATATATAGTGTACCAGCAACAAGGAGCCCAGAATGTTTAAAAACTATTTGAAAATCGCCTGGAGAAATTTACTCCGCAATAAATCATACGCCTTTCTAAATATCTTCGGATTGGCAGTTGGGTTAACCTGTTTTATTCTCATCACCATCTACGTTTCCCATGAATGGTCTTATGATAAATTCCATGCTAATTATGATAATCTGTACCGGGTAACGGAATCGATGGTCGTAGATGATGCTAAAGAAACATTTGCAAGTACCTATGCTGCACTGGCACCTTCTATGGATTTCTACTTCGAGGAAATCGATGCAATAACCCATATTTACACTAATTCAGGGCTGATAATAGGTCCTGGTAACCAGAAGTATCAGGAAGATGGGATAGTGATAGTCGACAGTGCATTCTTCGACATGTTCTCCTTTACCCTGTTACGTGGTAATTCAGCTGAAGCACTGAACAAACCTTCTAGTATGGTTATTACTCCCACTATAGCTGCCAAGTTTTTTGGAGAGAGTGACCCTATCGGCAGAACATTGAGCTTTAAGGATGCCAGAAATACCATCGATTTTGAGATTACAGGAATTGTTGAGGCCCCTCCTTCTAACTCTCATATCCAGTTCGACTATCTCATTTCATACGAAAGCCTCCAAACCATGCGGCCCTGGGAGTATAATTCGCAGTACTACCCTCCCATGTATACCTATGCTTTGGTTAATAGTCCTGAGAAAGTAAAAAGTATCGAAGCTCGATTAGATGAATTTACCCTCGCTTATTATGGAGATGAGGTTGGAGAAGAAAATAGCTTCGGCTTTCAGCCCTTTGGTGACATCCATTTGAAATCAACCATTCAGAATGAACTTTCTACTGGCTTTGATATCACCTATCTCTACTTATTCGGAGCGGTTTCCATTTTCATCCTGATCATAGCATGTATCAACTTTATGAACCTTGCAACCGCTCGTTCTCTTAAACGAGCCAGAGAAGTAGGAATGCGTAAAACACTGGGAGCAGTTCGACCTCAACTAGTTGGACAGTTTTTGAGTGAGGCCATAATTATGGCTGCATTTGGATTATTTTTTGCAGTTCTGCTGGTAGAAGCATTCCTCCCCTATTTCAATGCTATTTCAGGTAAATCTTTATCCCTGGATTTATTTTCAAACATCGAGTCTATCCTGTTTCTATTTGGCCTGGTGATCGTGGTAGGGATCATTTCAGGTAGTTACCCTGCTTTCTTCCTTTCGTCATTCAATCCCATCAAAAGCCTCAAGGGAAGCGGCGAAAAGCACGGAGGTTCAGGAAAAGTGTTACGCCGTGGATTAGTCGTTTTCCAGTTCTTTATTTCCACTGCCCTGATCTTCTCGACTATAATAATCACCAAACAACTTGACTTCCTTCAAAACTCAAGGCTCGGTTTTGACAAAGAACAAGTAATGCTTCTCCATTTGCGGGAAACTCAAAATCAGTTTGATGCCAATTCACTTAAAAATGAACTATTAACTATCCCGGGAGTTCAAAATGCATCGGCTACTTCCGGAGCTCCCGGTATAGGAGCAGGAATTCATGGCTTTACGGCTGTACCTGAGAGCAATCAGGCAGATTCCGGGATTGTTCAAACCCTTACCGTTGATTTTGACTATATAGAAACACTCGGTCTTGAGATTGTACAAGGAAGAGCATTCTCAGAGGAATTTGGAACCGATGAAACTTCGGCCTTTATCATTAATGAGCGGGCTGCTGAGTTTTTTGGATGGGACGATCCCCTTGACGAAGAGCTTACCCTCAACTACTGGTTATCGCAGCGTGTTCCGAAAACAGGAAATGTAGTCGGAGTAGTAAGCAACTTCCAGTATAACTCATTACGTGAATCCATCGACCCGGTAGTTATCCATGTATTACCAAGCACCTACTATCACGATTACCTAGCAGTTAAACTGTCTACCAATAATATCCAGGGAACCATCGCGGAAATTGAAGAAAAATGGACGGCCTTTAACCCCGATCGTCCTATGGAATATGCTTTCCTGGACGATACCTTCGAAGCTCTTTACCGGTCTGAAAGTCGACTAGGCAAAATCTTCCGATCATTTGCAGTGCTCGCTGTAATCATAGCGTGTTTAGGCTTGTTTGGATTGGCTTCCTATAGTACTGAACAAAAAGTGAAAGAGATCGGAATACGGAAAGTTCTTGGAGCAAGAATCACCGCTCTTGTTGCCCTGCTAGGAAAAGAAATCACTATTCTGATTGCTTTATCACTCGTTATTTCTCTGCCTGTAGCTTATCTGCTGACTAATTCATGGCTCAATAATTTTGCAGAGAGAATTGATATATCAATTGGGCTGTTCCTGATTAGCTCACTTTTTGTACTTTTACTTGCCTGGGTTACTATCAGTTATCAGACGATAAAAGCTGCATTAAGAAACCCAGTGGATAGCTTAAGAAGTGAGTAAGCAAAAATATATAAACTAATATGATCAAATTAACCAACATTGATAAGTACCTGGATAAAAAATTCCAGCGCACATTTATCCTTAAGGATATTAACCTGGAATTGAAGGAAGGTGAATTCGCCTCCATAATGGGACCTAGCGGAGCTGGTAAATCAACATTACTAAACATCCTGGGCTTCTTGGACGATGCAAACAGCGGAGAGTATCACTTCTTTGACGAACCCGTTCACAATCTATCTGAAAAGCAAAAATCCCAATATCATAAAACTCATATTGGATTTGTATTCCAGGCCTATCATCTAATCGACGAGCTTACGGTTTACGAAAATATTGAAATGCCTTTACTTTATAGAAAGGTGAAAGGCGGCGAGCGCAAAGGGATGGTTGCCGAGATGTTGGATAGATTCAATATTGTCGCAAAAAAGGACTTATTTCCTAGCCAGCTCTCTGGTGGCCAACAGCAATTGGTTGGTGTAGCCAGGGCATTAATAGGCAGCCCTAAATTAATTCTGGCTGATGAACCTACCGGAAATCTGCACTCCGACCAGGCTACCGAGATTATGGAAATTTTCCAGAAGCTTAACCAGGAAGATGGAGTTACTATTGTTCAGGTTACTCATTCTGAAAAGATGGCGTCTTATGGTAGCAGAATCATCAATATGAAAGATGGGATGCTGGTTGAGAATTTCCCTTACCTAAGTAGTTGAACAACAGAAGAACTTGGAACAAGGAATGCTGAAAATACCCCTCTTCAGTATTCTGAGTTCCTTGTTCGATGTTCGATGTTCGATGTTCAAAACTTCTTGCTTTCTGCTACGGCTAGTTGGTCAACCCTCTCGTTAAGTTCAATACCAACATGAGCCTTTACCTTTATCCATTCAACGGTATGTCCGTTCATAGCTTTAAGCATTTCCTCCCATAGCCCTCTGTTCTCCACAGGTTTTTTATCCGCCTTCTTCCATCCTTTCTTTTGCCAGTTTTCTATCCAGCCCTTGGTCATTGCATTAATGATAAGTGCACTATCGCTATGGATTTTGACGTGACAAGGTTTTTTCATCGCTTCTAGCGCCTTAATAACCGCCTTCATTTCCATCCGGTTATTGGTGGTGTTAGCCTCTCCTCCTGATAATTCTTTTTCTTTTCCTTTATAAATCAGGATTGCTCCCCAACCTCCTGGCCCTGGGTTACCACTACAGGCACCATCAGTGTATACATCAACCTGGGGAAGTTTAGACATAACTTTGAGTAATCATCGATAGTTTTTCTTTAGTAGCTTTTGCACTTTCTGCAACATGCTCCAGCCAATTCTCTTTGTCTGATCCGGCATAAATTACTCCCCTGCTGGAATTAATAAGAGGAATTCCTTCATGATCTTTTAATGCATTGGCTAACTCTTCAATAGATCCTCCTTGAGCTCCTATGCCAGGTATCAACAAACTACCTGTTGAGTGTTGCTGAATTACAGGGAGGGCTTCATCAGCCTGTGTTGCTCCAACTACCATTCCCAAATGTGTTTCAACTTTTACAGACAGCTCAAAGATCTCGTGGGCAATGTATTCTGCCATTGTTTGAAAACCTTCAAAAGGCTTTTTGAGAAAATCGGTAGCACCTGGATTGGATGTTAGCGTAAGTATATAGATAGCTTTGTTCTCATCATTAGAGAAAGCATCCAGAGTCTCAAAACCCATTAGAGGGTTTAAGGTGATAGCATCTACATCAAATCTGTCAAAAAAGGATTTTTTGTAATGCTCAGACGTAGTGCTGATATCCCCTCTTTTTGCATCAGCGATAATAATACGATCATCTGGAATATGATTGATCACTTCTTCAAAAACAGCTAAACCATTTGCGCCAAGAGCTTCAAAAAAAGCAAGGTTTGGTTTAAATGCAGCTGCGTGTTCACAAGTGTAATCAATTACCATTTTGCAAAAGAAGCTCACCTGCTCTTCAGGACTTGAAAACTTATCCTTCACAGCTTTTGGGAGCTTATCAAGATTTGGATCAAGCCCAACACATAGCGTCGAGTTCGAAGAGGTAACCGCTGTTTGAAGTTTTTCTAAATAAGTCATTGGCATTATGAGCAATTGCAATCCGGACCACAATCATGTCCGGAGCTTGCTTTCCTGAAAGGTTTTATCACAAACCGACTTATCAAAAAACCTAATCCAACTATGAGAAGCAGTATTGCAATGATGGTTTGTATATCCATGCTATAAGTTACTAGCAATTTGGTAGGTGATCAATGAGCATATATATGCCAACGCACTCATATAAGCAAACATAGCTGTTGGCCATTTCCAGGAATTTGTCTCTCTTTTTACAATGGCTATGGTACTCATGCATTGCATCGCCAGTGCAAAAAAGATCATAAGAGAAAGAGCTGTGGCTAATGAGTATACCTTTTCCCCTGTTTCAGGATTTACATCATTAATAAGCTTTTCCCTCAATGTCGAATTCTCCTCTCCTTCCTCTTCAATACTGTAAATGGTATTCAAAGTACCCACCATCACCTCTCTTGCTGCAAAAGAAGTAAGCAAACCAATCCCAATTTTCCAGTCGAAACCAAGAGGCTCAATGGTTGGCTCGATGATCTTTCCGAACTTACCAGCAAAACTATTTCTTAACTGAAAAGACTCAATGGATTCACAAGTTTCTGATCCAGGAATACAAGGCTCGTAGCTTTCCGGACTTACTTTTGGGAATGAAGCTGCAAACCAAAGCACTATTGAGATAGCTACAATGATTTTCCCTGCTTCTTTGACAAATACCATCCCACGTTCCGCGGTATTTTGAAATACCACTGACCATTTTGGCATTTTATACTCCGGAAGTTCCATGATAAATGGAGTCTGTTGACCGGACGGAAAAATCTTCTTCATAATTGCAGCTGCCAATACCGCAATAACAATCCCAAAAATATATAGACCGAAGAAGGTCACTCCCTGAAAGGTGAATATTCCCAAAATAGTAGTTGAAGGGACAAAAGCAGCAATCAATAAAGCATATACAGGAAGGCGAGCAGAACAAGCCATAAAAGGAAGTACCATGATTGTAATAATCCGATCTCTCCAGTTCTCGATGGTTCGTGCGGCCATAATACCTGGGATTGCACAGGCAAAACCTGACATTAACGGAACTACAGAACGACCATGCAATCCTACTTTCGTCATGAAACCATCCATAACAAATGCAGCCCTGGCCATATAGCCGGTACCTTCTAGTACATAAATAAAGAAGAACAAGAACAAGATTTGAGGCAAGAAAATAACAACCCCACCTAGCCCTGCGATCACTCCATCTACTAATAAATCATTTAGCATACCTGGAGGAAGCGTATTTGCTATCCAATTTCCCCCTTCTACAAACAGGAGGTCAATCATATCCATAAAGGGAGTAGCCCAGGAAAAAATAGCCTGGAACATGAATAGTAGAATGAGCATGAAAATAGCTGGACCAGCTATTTTATGAGTTACTACTGCATCAATGGTATCCGTAATGGATGTTTTAGAAACTGCTGTTTGCTTTGCCGCCTCTGAAGTTGCTTCTCCTACAAAATCATATCGTTTAAGCACTTCCATAGCCATTGGGTTTCCCCCTTGCTGCTCAATCAATCCCCGGGCTTTAGCAATGGTTTTTTTCCCGGTTTCAACCTCATCAAACTCATAAAAAGCACCTATAAACTCCCCTTCACTGATTAGTCGTAGTGCCTCAATGTGCTGGGCTCTTTGGGGAACATTGGTATGTGGTTCTATCCAGTCATTAATCACCAGATCCATGGACTCTTTCAAGTACGCACCAGGAGCCCAGAAAAGTGGTGTTGGAGCAGAGAGGTTATGCTCTGTAATAGCCTTTTTAAGTCGTTCTATATCCTCTTTTTCCTTTGCAGATATAGAAATGACAGGTACCTGCATGGCTTGAGCAATAGCATCGGGATTAACCGAAATGCCCTTTTGTTCTGCGACATCGGTCATGTTTAGAACGATGAGCACAGGCAGATTCAAATCCATGACCTGAGAAGCAAGATATAGATTCCTATCGAGGTTACTTGAATCAACAACAATGAGTACAAGGTCGGGTACTTCTTCATGTTCATAAGTCCCAATTAGTGTCCCATAGGCAATACGTTCATCCAGCTTCTTGTAATTGAGGCTATAGGCACCAGGAAGATCGATCACTTTATGGAGTACCCCGCCAATGATCGTAGTCCCTGCTTTCCGCTCTACAGTTATGCCTGGGTAATTTGCTATTTTCTGCCTTAGTCCGGTAAGCGCATTAAAAATGGTGGATTTCCCTGTATTGGGATTACCTACCAAAGCTATGTTAAGTGGTTTATTACTCACCCTCTCCTTTCAGTTCAATGGAAGCTGCCTCAGCTTCCCTAAGGGTGAGGAGATAACCTCTCACTTTAATTTCAATTGGAAATCCGGTAGGTGCCTTACGAATTACTTGCAAAGATGCCCCCGGGGTTATTCCCATCTCTAAAATTCTTGTGGCTTCAGAACCTTGAATAGCTGATACTCTGAACGTGCCGGCTTTTTTTATTTCTGAAAGTAAGAAACCCATATACTATCGAGGGCTCACTAAAATAGATTTTGCTAGAGTAGAAGCAATTGCCAGCCGGGCTTCACCAACCTGAAGAATGATATTTTTCTGATTGGAGATGATAGTCGCTTTAGCTCCTTCGATGCATCCTAATTCATTCAAGCGACATACATCATCACAATGGCAATCGAGGCATTTCACCACGATTTCCTCACCTTCTTTTCCAATACTTAACGGATGCACCATAATTATTTAAAAATGATCTAAATAAAGATAGCCATTAATTTGTTAAGAGTGAACCCATCACAGCGCGGATTCAGGAAAAACTTCTTCAAAACCATGCGGAGGTTTTTGAAGGCTCCAGGTTTCAAAATAGAAATGCCGCTCACTATTAACCCTCTTCCCATTGATGCTAAAAAACCGAAACCCTGGCTCAAGCATTGCCTGAAGATGGTAAAAGAACAGGAGGTAGATATTCTCTTTGCTGAAAAGCTCTACATCAAAACCATGTTGGTTTGCTCGTTTGAAGATTACGATGCATTCCTTTTCTAAAGCTTCCCTTAAAACCTCCCCTGTTTCAAGAGTTGCTTGCTCTATCGTTTTGCCAACAGGATTAATGATAATAGACTCCCTTATTTCGAGACTATGTATACTGCCAGCTAGATCATTACCCGTCAATGTGCTTTTGAAAGAAGGAGTATCGAATGCCTGTTCAATGAGTGAAACGATCTTTGAGTATTTTTGAAGCAGTGTGAATCCAAATTTTTGCTCTTCCAATAAGGTGCCACTGAAATATAGCGTGGAGAAGGTTGGATCGGGTTTCGTAAACATCGATAAAAGATTGGATGGATCTTCTTTCGATGGAGCTAATTCTTCCATCCTTTGATCATGATGAAAAATCAGTTTTAAGAGTTCGGTCTGAGGCATTTGGTTTACTATTGTCATCCCGGACCTGATCCGGGATCCGTGAGGTTATATACGTTGATAAAGAAAATACTTATTTCAAAGTATCAATCCCTACAGATGCTGAATCAAGTTCAGCATGACCTTATTTCAAGGTCAAAAAAAATCCCGGTCACAAAAATGTAACCGGGATTAAAACTACAAATCGATTTGATTAAATCATTGTTGCAATAACGAGAGCAACAACTGACATCAACTTAAGAAGAATGTTAAGTGATGGACCTGAAGTATCCTTGAATGGATCACCAACAGTGTCACCAACTACCCCGGCTTTGTGAGGCTCAGAACCTTTGCCGTAGTCTACACCATCAATAGTTACACCTTCTTCAATCATTTTCTTCGCATTATCCCATGCACCACCAGCGTTAGACTGGAAAAGTGCCATTAGTACACCTGCAGAAGTTACACCAGCAAGTAAACCGCCAAGCATTTTTGCCCCAAGTGTAGGGTCATCACTGATAAAGCCGGGTACAAATCCAAATAGTACTGGAACAATTACAGCAAGAAGTCCAGGAACAACCATCTCACGGATAGAAGCAGTAGTAGAAATTTCTACACATTTTTCATATTCAGCCTTTCCATCTGCAGCTTCAAAAGTCTCCTGATCTTCTTTAGACCAATCATTGAAGTCTTTATCTCCGTTCTTGTTCATTACGTCTAGAGCAGCTCTTAATTCTGGAATATCTTTGAACTGGCGGCGAACTTCTTCAATCATGCTCATTGCCGCACGGCCTACCGCATTCATAGATAATGCAGAGAAAAGGAATGGAAGCATAGCTCCTACAAAAAGAGCGGCCATTACAAAAGGATTTGTAACGTTGATTATTACTTCTAAACCTGGATTAGCTGCTTCATATGCTGTAATGAAAGCAGCAAAAAGTGCCAATGCTGTTAGAGCAGCAGAACCAATTGCAAAACCCTTACCGATTGCAGCTGTAGTGTTACCAACTGCATCTAGCTTATCAGTTCGCTCGCGCACTTCCGGCTCAAGCTCTGCCATTTCAGCAATACCACCAGCATTATCAGAAACAGGACCATAAGCGTCAACTGCTAACTGAATTCCAGTATTTGCAAGCATACCTACAGCAGCAATCGCGATACCATAAAGACCTGCGAAACTATACGCTCCAATAATCGCAATCGCGATAATTATGATCGGAATTGCGGTAGAAATCATTCCTACTCCCAGACCTGCAATAATGTTAGTTGCAGAACCAGTAACTGATTGCTTTACAATAGAAAGAACTGGTTTTGTACCTGTACCAGTATAATGTTCTGTTACAAGGCCAATTAATAAACCTGAAGCCAACCCGAAAATAGTTGCCCAGAAAACACCCATACTTGTGAACTCGCTTCCTCCGAATGTCCATGTTGCAGGAAGCATCCATCGAATGATAAAGAATGATGCTACAAGCATAACAATTGCAGAAGCAAATTCACCCATGTTTAGTGCTTTTTGAGGATCTCCACCCTCTTTCACTCTAACCAGGAATGTTCCCAATATCGAAGTCACGATTCCCGTACCTGCCAGAACCAAGGGTAGCAGCACTGCTGAAAGTCCACCAAAATCATCGGCCCATCCTGTAGCAGTCATAAATGCTGCTCCAAGAACCATAGTTCCTATAATTGAACCAACATAAGACTCGAAAAGGTCAGCACCCATACCTGCAACGTCACCTACGTTATCTCCAACGTTATCAGCAATAGTAGCTGGGTTGAGTGGGTGATCTTCCGGAATACCAGCTTCTACCTTACCTACAAGGTCAGCTCCAACATCTGCTGCTTTTGTGTAAATGCCACCTCCAACACGAGCGAAAAGAGCTATAGAGGAAGCACCAAAAGAAAACCCTGTTACTACTGCAAGTACTCGATTTACTGCATCTGCACCCTCAATCCCAAAAATATTTGAGAAAAGAAGAAACAAGCTTGAAAGACCTAGAACTCCAAGACCAACTACTCCAAGCCCCATTACGGAACCACCAGCGAATGCTACCTCAAGTCCTTTTCCTAAACTTTCTCGAGCAGCATTTGTGGTTCTTACATTCGCTTTAGTAGCAACTCTCATACCAATAAACCCAGCCAGACCAGAACAGATTGCTCCGACAATAAATGAGATCGCTACCATCCAACTTGAGGTAGCTGCATCTGCGCTAGCTGCTAAAATTACTGCTACTATTACTACAAAAATTGCTAACACACGATATTCAGCTTTAAGAAAAGCCATAGCTCCTGCAGCAATACTATCAGCAATACGCCCCATTCTTTCGGTACCTACTTCCTGCTTGGTCACCCAGGAAGATTTTAAAGCGGTAAACAGAAGAGCGATAACTCCTGCCGCTAATGAGAAAAAGATTATGTTTTGCATAACTCCGTATATGTTAGTTTACGTTTTATCCCGTTTACCCGGGTTGCTTAATTAAAAAAATTCATTGCTCTTTCAATGCCTATGCCCACAAATGCAAGAGCAGCATCATGAGCTTTTTGGATGGAAATTTTTACTTCTTCCATCTCTGATTCCTCGAAGGGGGCCAGTACAAAATCGATCTGCCTTCCCCTTTTAAAATCATTCCCGATACCAACTCTTAGCCGTGGGTAATCATTACTTCCTAGCTTTTCATTGATATCTGCCACACCATTGTGTCCTCCATCGCTCCCCTTTGCTTTCATCCTAGTTGTACCTACCGGAAGGTTTAAATCATCATAAATAACCAGACAGTTTTCTTTGACCGTTTTATAATTAGCCAAAGCTTTTTTTACAGCTGTACCACTTCTATTCATATAGTTAGTGGGTTTAATCAGCGCAATTTTTCTGCCTTTATACCTTCCTTCAGCAACTACATAAGGACCGCTCCCGGGTCTGAAGTCCACTGAAAGTGTGTTCGCCAATACGTCAATTACATCAAAGCCGATATTATGGCGAGTACCTTCGTATTCCTGTCCGATATTTCCCAATCCAACAATGATAAACATCAGGTACCGCCGGTATAATCAGCTTATTCTTCTGAAGTTTCTTCCGCACCTGAATCAGCTGCTGCCTCAGTTGCTTCTGCACCTTCTTCGCCTTCAGCTGCTGCTTCCTGATCGCCAAGTACTTCACTCATCAACTTACCTTTTGGAGGACGGATAGTAACGATGGTTCTGTTCAGGGAGTCGAGAGGTACAATGCCTTCTAAATCAAGATCAGAAACATGGAAAGAGTTTCCAATCTGGAGAGGGGTTACATCTACTTCAAACTGAGCAACAATAAACTGAGGAAGTACTCTGATCCGGAGGAATTTCATTGGTTGGAATAATCTTCCACCACCTTCAACTACCCCACGCGCAGCTCCTGCAATTCTGATTGGTACTCTAAGAGTTACTTTGTGATTATCAGAAAGTACGTAGAAGTCAACGTGAATCGGGCGGTCAGTAACCGGGTCAAATTCTGTTCTCTTTAAAAGGGTCTTGTACGTTTTACCGTCAACAGTAAGCTCTTGAAGCTTAGTCTGAGCCTTTCTTAGAATTTTTTCTAGTTCAAGTTCGTCAATTGAAAAATGAATATTCTCTTCAATTTCCGGCCCATAGAGAACAGCAGGAACTCTTTTTTCTGCACGAAGTGCTTTATTAGATCGCTTGCTTAGCTCACGAACTGTTCCTTCAAGTTTTACTAATTCTGGATATGCCATTATTTTTTTCTTATCTCATTAATTATCAAACAAAGCACTGATGGTATCATTGGTATGAATACGCTGAATGGCCTCTGCAAAAATATTTGCTACGCTCAATACCTTAATTCTGTCAGAAGGTTGGCGTAAAGGGACCGTATCTGTTACCAATAATTCATCAATGGGCGAATCATCGATTCGCTGAAAAGCCGGACCTGATAAAATAGGGTGCGAGCAAATGGCGGAAATATTTAACGCTCCGCGATCTTTCATAGCCGCTGCCGCATTTGTCAATGTACCGGCCGTGTCGATTAAGTCATCAACTATTAACACGTTCTTGCCTTCCACCTCACCAATGATGTTCATGATTTCTGACTTGTTTTGCTCTGGGCGTCTTTTGTCGATAAAAGCCAGAGTAGCACCTAACTTCTTCGCATAAGAACGAGCCATTTTAAGGCTGCCAACATCGGGAGCAACAACTACCAGATTGTCGATAGGATTATCAGTAAAGTGGTCGATAAACACCCGACTTGCATACAAGTGGTCGAGTGGTATATCAAAGAAACCCTGAATCTGTGCAGCATGTAAATCCATAGTGAGGATGCGATCGGCGCCGGCTTCAACTAACAAATTGGCCATAAGTTTGGAACCAATTGAAACACGGGGTTGATCTTTTCGATCTTGACGAGCGTATCCAAAATAAGGGATTACGGCAGTCACTCTTTTCACCGAAGCTCTTTTAGCTGCATCCAGCATCAAAAGAAGTTCTATAATATTGTCACCAGGAGGAGGGGTGGATTGAATGATAAAAATATCTTCACCACGGATGCTCTGTTGGAACTTTACGTAGAGCTCACCATCAGAAAATTGTTTGATGGTAACGTCACCCAACGTCGTTCCATACTCCTTTGCTATAGCTCGAGCTAAAGCCGGATTACTGGTACCGGAAAATATTGCGAGAGGACTATCCAAGTTATTTTGCTAGCACTGAAGTTATTCAGGATTACATAAAACAGAAGAGTGTATCCCATCCATTCTTCTGAGTGTTGTTGCCCGGGGAGGACTCGAACCCCCACATACTGGACCAAAACCAGGTGTCCTGCCATTAGACGACCGGGCAAAAATTCGTGTCATCGACAGACTTAAAAGATAGGGACACTTTAAAACGCAATCAAGATGAAATTGCTTTTTTAAGTACGATGCAACGGTGGCAATTGAGCGATGAACAATACTCCCTTTGATGATGAATTAGCCCCAGTTTCAAAACTCGCCGATCTTCATGGGAACCAATCACTTCGTGGAAAAATTGTTGGGTAGATGTTGGAAGAGAAACAGCTGTTGTATTCCATTCTTGTAGCGCAAAATCCAATGCCTTCTGGGAGGCAAACAATGTTCCTAATAAATGAAGCGCCGGAATAAATACGGTATTGTAGAGAATTTTGGATTTATGACCTTCTGGGAATTCCGCATTTTGAATCCATTGTTTCCACATATCATGAGAGGGATTTAACAGCAGTTCTTTAAATGAAACATCCAGCACCTGTTTTGCGAGCTTAACCGCTTGAGGAATTCTTCGTTGAGGGTGGCTTGCAGGAAATACTCCTTTTAAATTCCATTTCAAACCAGAAGCTTGAGACCCAAAACCTGCATATTCGTTTGCCTTTTCAATTAAGATGTCTGGATCGAGTTCACATGAATCCAAAACATATTTCCCAACTTTGACCATCTGCTCCCGATTATGCATTAATCCAAATCCATCAAAAAGAGCTAACACCAAGGCATGCTTCCAGGCTATCGAAGGTGTTAGGTTGGGATTGTAAAAAGAAAGTACTGCATTGCTCTTTGTTTCGAGGTATTCCAAATGCGCTTTCTCAACTTGCTGGTAAAAAGCTTCTTTTGAGATAAATGGAATTTGTCCGGCACAAGGCATCGATGATGAATGTACATTTTTGATAAGCTGCTTAATCTTATTCGGCAAATGGGGTAGCAGATTTAACGTATTTGGAGTACTCCCATCTTCACAAAATACCTGCCTGGGGTGATCATCCAGGACTACATGCAATATTACCTGGTTATAATTCGGATCTAAATGATGAGCGTGCTGCTTCCAGGAAGCAGTACTTAGGTGAATTTCGATAGCTCCGAACCAGGTAAGATTTCCAATTTGTACTCGGGCGTTTAGAAAATCAGGACCATCACTCGAATTACGCACTCCTGTATCGAGAATACTAAGAGCTTCTCCATCTGTAGTTTTTAATTCAGAAGTATCAAACAGAAGTTGTTCCCATATCCATTGAAATACATCTTCATTTTCAGGGAACAGATAACCCTTATTCCGCATCTTCTAGCTCATCATCCTCAAAATGGATGTCTGAAGTAGCTTCATAAAGATCTGGTAATGCACCTTTTACTTCTTTAGATATACTTTTGATTCTTTCTTCGCTTTCCTTGATTATGCGTGTACCTTGGCTTTCAACCCATTCTTTTGCGTCACCTGTATGTTCAGTAATCCATTGTCGACTTTCCCTGCCTGTTTTGGGAGCCAATAATAAGCCGGTAATTGCCCCGGCTATAAACCCGCCAACCAATGCCAAAAGCGTATCTCCTTTCGCACTCATAGCTTCAATTGAATTGTTAAGGTTAACAGTGTTAATGTAAAACACTACCCTTTCAATTTAAAGCAAAGCTTCCTAAATAGATAAATAAAATGGTACATTTGGAGCCAACTCAAATGCCTGCTATGCCAGAACAGATTACGCTAATGAATCGGGATCAAATTTCCCGTACGCTAAAACGCTTAGCCATCCAGATTTGGGAAAGCCTGACAGATAATGATGAGCTTATTATTATTGGATTAAATGAACGCGGTTTTGCCACAGCTAATATGTTGAGTTCTTATTTGAAGGCAATTTCATCAAGAGAATTTGAAACACATCAATTTTTTGTTCAGGACACTGGGCCCAAAAAAAGCCTCCCCAGCTGTACTGAAAAAAAAGTACTCATTGTTGATGATGTTATCTTCTCTGGCAAAACGATGTTTAATGCACTCTCAACTATATGTTTTTCTAATGAGCCCGAAACTATCGAAGTTCTTACCTTAGTAGATCGAGGGCACCGAAAATACCCGGTTCTTTCTGAGCTTACCGGAGTCGAAGTACCAACTAAATTTGGGGAGCATATTGAGGTGATACTCAATGAAGATTCCCTGGAACAAGTAATTTTGTTCAAGAACAATTAGAATTATAACTAACAAGAAAAATATGAAATCAGTAGTAGGCAAAATTTTGCCAGTAATTTTTGCTTTAAGTTTCACCTATTCATCATCTGCACAAGAAACTATCATTATTCCTGATACGCTCGATAATGAGTGGGTAACTATTTGGGTGGCAGGAATAAACGGATCGCAGGCAGCATATAATAATTGGGCACCTGGTGGCCAAAACAATATTGCAGCAACTTTTTTCACCCGGCTTAATGGTGCCCATAGAAAAGGAAAATTGACTTATGGATACGTAATTAACCTGAGGTATGGTATTACTAATATTGAAGGGGAGGAAAGTCGTAAAACAGACGATCGAATTGCCACCAAGCATCGATTAGCATATATCCTGAATGATGAAAATACGATGAATGCCTTCGCAGAAGTATCGTTTGTAACTCAGTTCTACGACGGTTATAACTATGACACTGATCCCAGAACAAGGATTTCCAATTTCATGGCTCCGGGCTACTTCACTCAAACAATTGGTTACGCCTACACTCCTGCCGATTACATCTCCTTTGAAGCGGGTTTAGGACTTAAGCAAACCTATGTTGGCGATGAAGACTTACTCCCTAGCTATGGGGTTGATGTTGGAGAGAACGTATTTGCTGAGGGCGGTTTGACGACGGGTATTAGTTTCAATAAAGAAATTCTACCTAACGTAACATACACAAGTCGTTTTGAAACCTTCACCAATTTAAATAACAGCGTAGACAGAACCGATGTTTCCTGGGCAAATGAGCTCTCTGGCAGAATCAATCAATATCTCACCGCTTCCTTCCAGTTCGAAATGGTATATGATGATGACATCACCACTGAACTACAAACCAAACAGGTTCTTGCAGTAGGCTTTTTAGTAAATCTAAGATAATGGGAAAGAAGGTTGATAGAGCATTAACAGAGGCTCTTGAAAGCCTAAGCCAATGGCAAAATTCTTATGGAGCGTGGGACACAGATCCCACGCTTTCTGTTCCTGAAGAAAAAATTACCGAAGTATTCCAGAAACTGGCTTCGCGAATGGAAGGGAATTACCCCTTTCATCATCCGGTATATGCGGGGCAAATGCTAAAGCCCCCTCACTACATTGCTCAGGCTGCTTATTCGCTGGCCATGCATGTTAATCCGAATAATCATGCTTTAGATGGTGGGCCACCTTCTTCTGAAATGGAAAAGGAAGTCATCAGGATATTGGCAGAGTTCTTCGGATATGGCGATCAATATTTAGGGCATCTTACTTCCAGTGGTACTATTGCAAACCTCGAGGCTCTTTGGGTAGCCCGAAAATCCCATCCGGGTAAAAAAATCGCCTTTTCAGAAAATGCCCATTACACTCATGAAAGGATGTGCGAGGTATTAGGTGTAGAAGGAGTTAAGATTCCGGTTCTTCCTGATGGAAACTTTGATCTGGCTCATCTGAATAGCGATGAAATCGGTACTCTGATAGTGACTCTTGGTACAACCGGATTGGGAGAAGTTGAACCTCTCCATGCTTTATTGCCGTGGGCAAAAGATCACGGTATCCGAATTCATATTGACTCTGCTTATGGTGGGTTCTTCCGAACATTAAAAGATTCGGAATTAATTGATGGCACCTCCTGGAAACTGATGCAGGAAGCGGATAGCATCGTAGTCGATCCTCATAAGCATGGCATGCAACCTTATGGATGCGGAGCCATTCTCTTTAAAAACCCTGAAGTAGGCAAATTCTATAGCCATGACTCCCCTTACACCTATTTCACTTCTAATGATTTACACCTGGGGGAAATCAGTCTCGAGTGCTCCCGGGCAGGGGCCGCTGCTGTGGCATTTTGGACAACATTGCAATGCTTCCCTTTAAAAGAGCATGAAGGCTTCGGACCTATTTTAGCAAAGTGTAGGCAAGCGGCACTTAATGGCTATTCGTTGATGGAGAACAGTTCCGTTTTGGCTCCTTACAAAATGCCTGAATTAGATATTCTAACTTACTTCCCTCAAACAAAAGGAATCAAAACGACTGCCCAGATCTCGTCTCTATCTAAACAGGTATTTGATGCCGGGATGAAAAACCGAAGCTTTTATCTCTCTTTATATAAAGTACCCTCGTCAAGTTTTGCTGAATTACATCCTGGTTTTGAGGTAGATACCGAAACTGTTACTATCCTGAGAAGTGTACTCATGCGACCCGAACAAGCTGATTTTATCGAGGAATTAGTCGCAAGAATTGAACGGGAAGTCGAACAATGTCGGACATTCTAGTTACAAAGAACTGCCCTAGTTGCGGTCAGCCATTTAATACCCCTTACTGCCCAAGTTGCGGGGAGCGAAGACTCACAGAGAAAGACTCTTCTATTACCGTGTTGGTCAAAGATGCATTGTCTTTTCTTTTTGATGCAGATGGTAAGTTGATCAATAGTGTAAAGACCTTTGTACTAAAACCTGGGAAATACATTCAGGAGTACATAAGTGGAGCAAGAAAGAAATATATCTCTCCGATTAAACTCTTTCTTATCGCAAACGCCTTCTATTTCTTCTTTCCGGCTTTCGACACCTTTAAAACTACATTAAATACCCAACTTCATCGCTTAATGCAGAGTGATTTAACCTATAATTTTATACAGGTACAAATAGAACAGTCGGGAATTGGATTTGAAGAATATCAGACACAATACAATGAGATTACTTCCATAATCTCAAAAGTGATTCTTATTGCTTTACCTTTCATTTTTGGATGTTTAACCTGGGCATTAAATCTCTCTTCCAGGAAAACCAAACCCCTTCTCCATCATCTTAATTACAGCCTCACGCTGTACGCTTTCATGATTTTCTTTGGTATTTCAGCTATCCCTGGATTATATAAAAACATAGCTACTCTTACTGGTTCTGAAGTCATGTGGCAGATGCTTACCGAAACCTCCACAACTATTTACCTGGCTCTAATGTTGAATATATTCGGTTTTTTCCTGTACAGGAATTTCTTTTCTGGTCGCAGAGTGATGAATATTGGAAAATGGGTATTGCTGAATCTACTCTTCATCCCCTTAATGCAATTCTATCGGTTTATCCTTCTCCTGGCAACACTAGGATGGATGAAGCTTTTTAGTTAGTTGAAAGATACCTTGTCGGCATTATATAGAATTGAGAAAAGCCCCTGGTAAATATTAAAAACTTACCGTCCATTGTAATAACAGGAAAGTTTTCTGTTTCGGGACTATTAATTGAAGCTCCAAGTTTTTTGGGGACAGACCAGGACTCATTTTCTAAATAAGAAATATATAAATCTACATTTGGACCAGCTCCCTCATCTTCCTGGATACATACAATCATATAATCACCTTCAGGAGACATCGTGTATTCATATATCGTCCAGCTCTCGTTTTCTCTCCATCTGTTTACCGGCTCAAAAAGCTCCGGTTCAGTATAAGCACCTGATTCGTAGGACATCTTATAAGATTCTGTTTTACTCCAGTCTGGACTATCAGAAGTAAAGTATATAGTGCCGTCGTTTACTATCGATGGCTGAGAGTTGTAGTGATATATAAGATTATTGACCCCTAACTCCTCAGTATGATTATTTACTTTATTGAGTATCCAAAAATTATAGTTTGGCCTGGCTGAAGTATCCGCATCCGTTCTTTTATCAGAGATAAAAACAAGCTTCTCGGAATTAGGCACATTTAACTGATAGGTATAGGAATAATCCTCATCATAATATTCAGGAATTACCGGCTCCATCCAGTTCCCATCTTTGAATCTTGATTCATAGGGAACATATTTTTCTACATTCGGCGCAATCTTTCTAAAAAAGTAAAACGTATTTAAATCATCAGAAAATGACCCTTTAAATGTATTTCCCTCAATAGATAATTCGGGAGCAAATTCAGTAAGCGAATCAATTTCTTCGTATTCACTTAATCCGTGTTCACTACTTTCACAACCAACCAAGAATACCAGGACTGCTATAATTATGTAGAACCTTATTCGATTATTCATATCAAGCATTAAGTTATTAGATTGGTAAAACTCCTTAGTTAGCAAATACTAACTCTACCGATTCCTCGCCAAGTACCTCTTTCAGTCCTTTCAATAATTCATCGTTAGGATCTACAACAAAGTTCCTGAGATTCATTTTAATAGGAGTTGCAGCTTCTTTGCTATGCACATCCATTTTAACAAGGGTATTCCCTCTATTTAGCTCAAACAAGGTCTGCATTTGGGAAATATCCTCTTTAGTTAGCACCTCAGTAACCACGGCAAGTTTTAATCGAAGGCGGTCCTGGAATTTCTCTCTGAGATTTTCCACCCGCTCCATATTCGTTACTATCATACTGTTCCCACGGTCTCTTTTTGTAAACCTACCCGTGATGTACACCACGTTATCCACTTCAATCAATGGAGCAAATTTGTCGAACTCTCTGCTAAATACCGCGACCTCAAGTGACGATGTTAAATCTTCGACCTGTAGAAATGCTATTGGACGCCCCTTTTTATCGGTAGCCTGACGCTTCGATGTAATAATAGCAATAAAGCGTAACTCACTATCATGTACCAGTTTTCCTAAACATTCTTCGCTCAGGTTTTGCTTACCAAATAAGCGAATATCTTCTTTGAAACGATTCAATGGGTGTCCACTTAAATAGAATCCTATAAGTTCCCGCTCTTTATTCAGACGTTCTAAGCTACTCCATTGAGGAACAGGTTTTAATTTAGGTTCCTGAAACGCCCCGCCTCCACCAGCACCACCAAATAAATTCACCTGGTTAAGCCGCTGTTCTTCTTGCTTCCGGGATGCATAAGCGAGGATATCATCAATACCGAATAACAATTGTGCACGATTACTGTCTAATTCATCAAAGGCACCAGCCTGGATTAAGCTTTCCAGGGTTCTTCTATTGCACACTCGAAGATCAACTCTTGCAGAAAAATCGAATACACTTTTAAAGAGTCCATTCTCTTCACGTTCTTCCACGATATGCTGTATAGCTGAGGATCCTACCCCTTTTATCGCAGACATTCCATACTGTACTCTACTATCCTTTGCAACAAACTTACCCCTGGCTGTATTTACATTCGGTGCATCTACAGGAATATTCATCTTTTGGCATTCCTCGATAAAGGCCGCCACTTTTTTGATATCATTCATGTTATGACTCATCACCGAAGCCATGTATTCAGCGGGGTAATTCGCCTTGAAATACATGGTATGGTAAGCTACTACCGAATAGGCCGCAGAGTGGGATTTATTGAATCCATATCCTGCGAACATCGCCATTTTATCGAATACTTCTTTGGCCGTTTTCTCATCATAACCGAGCTCTTTGGCTTTCCTGATAAATTTCTCCTCTTCAGGAGGAAGCAACTCTGGCTTCTTTTTACCCATTATCCGGCGTAGTACATCGGCTTCACCTAAAGTAAAACCTCCCATCTGCTGTGCCACCTTCATGATCTGCTCCTGGTAGATCATGATCCCATAAGTATTATCAAGTAGTGGAATTAAATCTTCATGATCATACTCCACCTTTTCACGCCCATGCTTTCGATCAATATAGTTTGGGATGAATTGCATAGGCCCCGGACGGTACAGTGCGTTCATAGCAATAAGATCATTGATATCCGTCGGTTTCAGATCTTTTAAGTACTTACGCATCCCCTCACTCTCAAACTGGAAGGTGCCTAAGGTTCCTCCTTTTTGATACAGCTTATAGGTAGCAGGATCATCAAGTGGAATATCATCCAGATTATACTCTTTGCCATGATTCTCTTTTACATACCCGATGGCCGTCTTAAGAATGGAGAGTGTTTTCAAACCCAGGAAATCCATCTTCAACATTCCTGCA
Source organism: Balneolaceae bacterium (assembly GCA_965242845.1). GTDB lineage: Bacteria > Bacteroidota > Rhodothermia > Balneolales > Balneolaceae > RHLJ01. The sequence continues at coordinate 847,152 of CBDETC010000003.1, read as the reverse complement.
TTTTCAATAACACTGCCATCAAATTGGGTAACGGTTAAATCCGCATCTTTGGCCGTACTTACCGGGATATATTCGGTAAGATCGTCAGGAGCAATAATAATACCCGCCGCATGAATTCCCGTATTTCGAACCGAGCCTTCCAGTACATGAGCCATTTTTAAGGTCTCCGCCTCTAACCCTTCACCCGCCTTAATCTCACGAAGCTCTTTTACCTCTGAAAAAGCATCATCTAGTGAGGTACCCGGTCGCTCAGGAACCAGTTTAGCAATTCGATCAGCATCAGAAAGTGGGAGATCCAGCACTCTTGCCACGTCTCTTACGGATGACCGTGCTGCCATCGAACCAAATGTGATGATGTGAGCAACCTGATCTTTCCCGTATTTATTCACTACATACTCAATCACTTTCTGTCGTCCATCATCGTCAAAATCAATATCGATATCAGGCATGGATACCCGTTCAGGATTTAGAAATCGCTCAAAAAGTAAATCATAGGGCAATGGATCGATATTGGTAATTCCTGTACAATAGGCCACAACTGATCCTGCTGCAGACCCTCTTCCCGGACCTACATATACTCCCATGTCTCTCGCTGCAGCAATAAAATCCTGCACAATCAGGAAATAACCCGGGAAGCCCATATCCTTTATAATTCCAAGCTCGAGATCTATACGCTCCTTTACCTCATCAGAAAAATCCGGGTACCGGGTTTTCGCTCCTTCAAGAGTCAGGTGCCGTAAATAATCATCTTCGTTTTCAAAACCTTCAGGAATCTCAAATTTTGGAAGAATTACCGGTCTGGCCAGCTCTATAGGCTCAATCTTATCTACAATTTCCTGGGAGTTTAGAATGGCTTCGGGAGTATCAACAAAGAGCTCTTTCATAGCCTCAGTATCCTTGAAGTAGAATTCTTCATTTGGGAAACCGTATCTAAATTCCCGTCCTTTTCCTACAGGAGTACTTACCAGCGTGCCATCATCAATACAGATAAGGGCATCATGTGCTTTGGCATCTTCTTCTTCGAGGTAAAACACATTATTACTGGCTACTAACTTTACCCCGTATTTATTGGAAAATTCTTTGAACACCTCATTTACTCGATGTTCCTCATCCAAACCATGATTGACAACCTCGAGGTAAAAGTCATCACCAAATACCTCCATCCACCAGGCTAATTCTTCCTCAGCAAATTCCTCTCCTTTGTTCAGAATCAAATCCCCAAGCAACCCGCGAGTGTTCCCACTTAAACAAATCAGATGTTCACTGTGTTGTTTAATCACTTCTTTATCAACCCGGGGAAACTTATAGTAATATCCTTCAGTGAATCCAATAGAGCATAATTTGGCCAGGTTCTTATAGCCTTCCTGATTTTTAGCCAACAAAGGAAACTGATAGCGACGATCCTTTTTCTCACGAGTAAACTTTTTTTGTAGCCGATCATCCACCATATAAAACTCACATCCGATAATCGGTTTAATTCCGGCAGCATGGGCTGCAGATGTGAAAGCAAAAGCACCATACATATTCCCTTTGTCGGTAAGCGCAACAGCGGGCATCCCAAGTTCTTTGGCTTTTGCTGCCAGCTCTTTTACGCCGGCCGTAGCCTGTAGCACAGAGAATTTGGAGTGGCAATGTAAATGGGTAAAAACTACATCGTCATTTAACGTAACTGTGGATTGACTCTCTTTTTTGTCGTCTCCGTCGCTTTGATCTCCCTCGTCATCTTTTTTTTTAATCCGTGAAGGGGAAACCAGGTCGATGTAATGATCTCTTACAATATAACTTTGTGAGGATTCATAGAGCTTGGCATCCAGGGGAAAGTTAATGTTGATGACCCCTAAGCGTACTAATTCCAGAAAAGATCGGGTAGTAGCTTCAACATCCGCAGCTGCGTCATGAGCATCATCAAAATCTACCCCAAATAGTTTTTTATGAAGTTCTGTTAGAGTAGGCCATTTATATCCTCTGGCTCCCGGTATGGCACAGTATTCTGTACTCTCATCTTTGGTGTCTATTTTGGGAGTATCCATAATCCCCGAAGCCACCTTTTTTCTGAGAAACTCCGCCCCCATTACCTTCTCATCAAAAGAGACATTATGTCCAATTAAAAAATGAGCTTTGTCAATATCCTTCCGAAACTCTAACAGCACATACTCAAGATCATGCCCTTCTTTTAATGCCCTCTTAGTAGAAATACCATGGATTTTTTCTGAGTTAAAAGGAATCGTAAATCCTTCCGGCTTTACAATGTAATTCCCACTACTCATAAGTTTGCCGGTATGATCATGCATTTGCCAGGCTAATTGAACGAGCCGTGGCCAGTTATCCAAATCAGTAATTGGTGCAGAATAATCCCGCGGCAACCCCGTGGTTTCGGTATCAAAAATCAGATACATACAAATAATACTTTTTCAGTGTCTAATCTGTTATAAAAGCTGTAACAGGATAACGTAATTCATGTTTAAAAGCTCCAAATTTGTTACCATATACATGATAAATTTTAAAGAAGGGAAAATACAATGAACAAAAAAATACTACTTACACTCTCTGCTCTATTTATATCTCAGGTAGGTTTTGCTCAAATAGAATTCGATGACTATGTAAGCCAGGTTGGTGAAGCAATGGATGGCACAACCATTTATGCATTCCAAGCAACTGAAATTGAAGGAAACCCATTACTCTTTGATGAATTTGTGAGAGGGGTTTTGGTTTCAGGAAACTCTCAAACCGTACCAGTTAACCTTAATTTAGATTTAGCTAATAATCGAATTTTAGTTAACAGAGGGAACAAACTTATAGGTATTGAAAACTCTGCAGTAACCGCTATTAAGATTCTTACCCCGACATTAACTTTTAAGAATGGTTTCCAAACAGGTGGTAAAGATGACCTGAATAAGTACTCATTATTTAAAGTTATTCACGAAGGAGATAATGTTTCTTTTTTAAAGCATACCGGAGTGAATCTTCAAAAGGATGTTTCTTCTTATTCAACAGCTACTCAAACCGACGTTTTTATTCAGCACACTGCCTACTATGTAATTAAAGATGGAAAGTTTGATCGCGTTAAAATGAGAAAGCGAAATGTCCTTCGACTCTTCGACGAAAATCGCAAAGCTGTTGATACCTATGCTAAGGAGAACAAGCTAGATTTTAAAGATGATGAACACTTAGCACTTATGTTCAAATATGCAGAGTCTCTCGCTTTAAATAACTGATATGTTTAACCAATTAATTACAAAACCGCGACAAATAACTGAGAAAAGTTGCGACAAATAGGTTTTGAGAACCCCGATTACTTAACTACGAAAGTAGTTGGTCTTCGGGGTATTCTATAAGGTAGGACTTGTACTTTTCTTTTTTTGCAGTCCTCTGAATATAGAAGGGCACGAGCTTAATAGACTCACCTTCAAATTCGCTTGTTATCAAGTATCTAAATGAAACCCATTCCGAATAAGGAAGAGAGGTTTTAAGAATTGATAATCCTGTCCCCATTTTTCTCATCAAGTTCTCTCCGACTATTGTACTGAACGGTGAGTTACCAAAGTGCTTACTCGATGTCCAATCAAGAGCACTCTCCCAAGCTCCTCCATTATCATACTGGAAATCTGAAATTCTAGTCAGCTTTTCATTATCAGATAGATAGACTTCTATCGATTCGGTATCGCCTCTATCATTATTGGCAGCGGAAATTGAGATCACATCTTCAATCGGTTGATCGTAGTCATTATCTATTGCTACACTGATTTCATAGAATCTTATATACCAACCATCCGAGGTATCTACATATGATTCATTTTCTGAAATACCACTTACCTCTACGAAACCAGTGAAGAAATCAAATGTAGGCCTTGGCCGCTCATCTTCGATGTCGAGAGTTACATTTCCGCCTGTTCCATCAAGATTTACCGATGCACCAATGGTATATATTTCCTCCTGATCGTCATTGAAAAACCGAATTTGAAGGAAGTTTAGGGTATCATTTACCACAGAGCTATTATCCAAATTGACTTCTGCTTTCACCCGAAATAGGACCTTGCCATAGCTTACCCGATTTGTAAACTGAGAGATACTCATGTTCGCCGAATTCAGCTCCAAGGCTCTCCCTTTATCCGTAGTAAATGTATCGTGAATTGAAGTAGTACCACCTGTTACCGTCCAGCCATTTGCACCAAATTGAAACTCACTGTTTTCAAGAGCTAACTCATCTTCAGTAAACTGCTCTTTAAAATTAAACTCGGTGAGTCCTCTCAACTTCTTATGATATGATGGCCGCAGAAATTTCCCGGCTATTGAAAATTCAATATCATACTCGAATAGAATCCTAACATTTCCATCGGTCTCGATGTTTTGCCAGCTTTTATCTCGGGCACCATATTGGATGATATACCAAGCATTTTCATCCTGGAAGATCCAGCAACCAAACCTGGTACAGAACTCGATCAAAGCATCGAAATAGCTTGCATCAGGTTTCTTTCTAAGGAGAGCGTCCATAGAAATGCGCTCTTTATTTAAATTAAGTGACGCTGATAAGGTAGGCTGATATACATCTAATACTACATTGATGTCCAATAAATACCCGATCTCGTCGAGCATGGTCCTCAGAAAATCTGAAATAATAATATGACCATTCAACCCATAAGACTTGTCTTTCAAGAGGGTCATTCCATCATAAAATCGTAGCTGGAGAGTAACATCAGAAATACTCATCGAGCTCTCATCGATTTCAGGGACATAAAATCCAGTAAATCTTAGCGAAGTTTCAGAATCGGTGATCACGAGTTTAAGGGTTCTCTCATCACTCGAAACAATGACATCAAATAACGAGCCATCTTTATCCAGGCATAGCAACGTGAAATCCGTTGGTTTATATGGACTGGACAGATTAAATATGGTTGTGCCCCTTCGCTCCACATGATTAAGCACTCTCAACCCAACATCTAATCCTAGTGGGGTATCACTGTCATCCCGATACAGGGTATAAGTAATAGATCCCAAAACGTATTGGCCAATCTGGACATAAGTGATCATTATCTACCTACCCTGCCTTCTTTCTCCAAGAATTCTTGATAGAGCTCATTAAACTCAACAAAATCGAACTTCGGATTCAACCGTTGGTTCTTTGTAATGCTGGCCAGCTCGTTGATTGCTAAGAGTAGCTTATCATCTTCAGCGCTTTGAATTCCTAAGATTTCTCGTTCTACAAGTTTGTTGATTACTGGATTTATGGTTGGTTCAATACCGAGAGAATTACCGACTATGCCTCCTGCATTAAAGGCACTCACCGTTACATCTGTTGATGCACTACTCAATAACGCCCGGGACGCTAAACCTTTGCTCAAGCTTCCAGACTGAACAAATTGCTCTACCTGTCGGGCTACCCTGGGATCTTTGTTCATTGCATCCAGCGCCTGAGGAGCTGCATTTGCGGATGCCTTGCGAACTACAAACTCCTGAGGAGTTAGAATTGCTGGAATCGTGTCACGCGTTTCATGGGCAGGACCTGGGACCTGACCACCCCGATTTAATGCCACAAATTTATTCATAGCGACTTTTACAGCTGCTGCGGCTATAGGTGCTGCAATTACATTTATTGGAAAAGGCAGGGTCTTAATCACTTTGCCGAATTGAACAATAATGGCTTCAGAAATACTTGCCGAAATCGTTTCCTTGATCGCAGCCTTTCTTTGTTCTTTCGCTACTTTTTCTGCTCGTGCCATTTCGGCCTGAGCTTTTTTTTCAATCTGTGCTCTTTCCTTCGCTGTATCTGCTGCTGCTTTGTCTGCATCGGCCCGGGCACGGATGTGATCTACATGGTCGCGAAGGTTCATATTGATTTGCTGAATACCTGTTAGGGTATCAGCCACTTGGTCACCCGTAAATCTGGCCAGATAATCAGTTTGTGCAATCGATTCATACTTTTGCTCCAGCTGGTCCAGATTTGCAATGAGCTCCTGGATCTGCTGACTTTGGGGATGGTATCCATTTGCTATAAGTTCTGAGATGGCCTGCTTTGTTCGAGTGATGGCAAAATTGATATCTCCTGTGCTATCTCCAATAAGCTGTGAAGTAGTTTGATACTGTTCCACTTCGGTATTCAACTCATCCATAATTTGTTGGATGGTTTTTAGCGGCGCCTCGATGGCCAAATCTGGAATTTCAATGGAGTCCGGCAGTACAACATCAAGGGGAGCTGAGACCGGACTATTCACAGATTGGTTAAAAAACTCTGCAAGCTCCTTCCTGGTTTCGACTTGCTCTTTGATGGCTTTGTTCTGGGCGGTAAGTGAGGCCAGCTCTTCCCACTCGGCCTGAGTTAAGGTCTGTTGGCTATTGACTAGCTCATCAATGCGCTCTTTATTTTGGGTGTAGCTCGAAGCTATTTGAGCCACAGACTGCGATAGATCCTGGGTGGATGCGCTCGCTCTAGACTGGGAGCTGGTGATCTGACCAAGCCGGTCATTGATGAGCTCTAGTGCTTTTTCTGCCTGGCCAATCTTTTCAGTCAGCTCGGCATATTCAAATGATCCTTCCTTGGTTTCGGACCTCTGCGACTGGAGTGTGGCAAGGTACCTAGTAAACTCTTCCCTTGATGCTTTTAACTTCGAAATACTTCCTTCTATAGCCTGACTGTAAATTTGGTGGACCTCGGAGTTTTCCTCCATCTGGTCCCGCTCCGCGCTCAGGGTTTCGACATGAGTAAAGAGGTAGTTGATTTGGTCCTTGATACTTTGGCTACCGGCATCAATGGTATCAAACATCCTTTCGAATTGCTCCCGGGATTCAATGATCCCCAAATCTTCAAGAAGCCCTTTAATGGTCGATAATGGAAATAGCCAATCTGAAAATGCATCCATTATGGTAGTGAGGTATCCCCGAGCCTCACCCATTCGTCGAAAACCGGCAACCCATCCGTTAATCACATCGAGTCCACCACCGAATTCCTGCACCAACCAGGTGAGTCCATTGATCATCGAAACAATGACTCCAGAAGACCTTTGAAATGCTGGAATGAATTCCGCGTCGATGGCAGCCGCGAGTCTTGCCTGGGCACCTTGAAACGTGTCGAGTTGAATCTCGGCCTGCTCATAGGCAACATTTCCACCTGTCACTTTCTGAGTCATTTCCTCCACGGCATCGGCATTGGAAATTAGGATCCTAGCTGCGGCGATATTCTCCCGGCCAAACAATTTTTCAAGAGCTACTGAATCCTCGAGCAAAGGTTTTAAAGCCCTCAGTGTATTCACATATCCATCCGTTTTAAGGCTTACTCCTTCAATCCCTGCCTGGGTGAGTTTGGCTGTATTTTGTAGAGTCAGCATCACTCCACGTAATTGCGTCCCAGCCTGGGATCCTACGATGGCATTCTGTGCTAGCACCTGTGTGCTTGCATTTAGAGTTTCGAAATCCTGATCAGCACCAGCCATCACTGATCCAGCTTCTTTATAAGTGAGTGCCTGGTTAGCTACTTCAGCTGCTCCAAATTTTGCTCCGGCAGCGATCGAGTTAATAATCCGCTCGCTTTCTGAGGCAGGAAGGTTGAATTGGTTGATGGCAGTTGTAAGAGTCTTAACAGCTGTTGGAAGATCAACTCCAGACGCCTTCTGAAGTACAATGGCCTGCTCTGAAATATCCGCTAGCTGCTTCGCGCCTTCATCAGTTCCAAAATCGATCTTCTCTGCTAGCTGTGAGGCAACCAGTTTATTCGCCTCGATGATGTTCGAAGCTGATTCTCCATATTTCACTGATGCTGCAAGGGCACGTTGAGAGAGAAAATCCTGACGCCGACCTGCAATCCCTGTGATTGCCTCAAGATCCGCCAGCTGCTGTTCGTATTCGCGACCTACCCGGATGGCTCGTCGCGTCATTCCCACTACCGAGGTACCTGCGACAGCAGCTAGTCCTACTAACCCAGCTGGACCTAATGCGGATGTAGCAGCTTTTCTGATCCGGCCGAAAGAGCTAACCTGGTCAATTGAGGCCCGCCTGGAAACCGCGGCATTAAGTTGGGTAGATTTATTTACCCGATCCAAGCTAACATGAAGACCATCCGTATCTTTGGTCAGACTACGAACATTTACCCCAGCTTTGGAGGTTCGTATGTTAATATCCAGGGTGATATCACTCATGGGCTGGGAAGTGTGTGGAGGTATGATTTAGCTATTCTAACACGGGTCGAATTCAATAAGAAGTGAACGTCGCGTGGAGTTTTTGCCGCCCGGTAGGCTAAAAACTCCCATTCATTCTGGGCTAGTTTCAAATCTTTTAGAAAAAGTCGAATCGACTCAATCTTGTGGGATGCTGGACTATCCTCAGAGGGCTGGTTAGGGGTTTCAGTTTCATCGAAATGGGCGGTCAATTTGAGTAGATCGGAAGCAGCACTTTTGTCTGCTTCCGTTAGTCGAAAAAATCTACTCTAGCCCGCTCTATTTCTTTAAAATTCAGCTGCGATTTCTCTTCCTCACTACAGGTAAACTCTACAAATAGGACGCTCGCCAGTTCATAGTGGTACTCGAGTGGAGTAAGTGCAGTTACCTCTTGGCCAGTGGTCCCTTTAACCCCTGAAATTACCTGTTCAAGATTCTCCCGCGTTTTATCGGTACCCTCATTTGAATCTGCTTCAGACCGAACCAGTAGAGCTTCTAATGAGGAAACGGCAATTCTAACATCATGGGTAAATTCAGGAATTCGGTCCTCATAGTTCCATTTCCAGAGCTCGCAAATTGCTTTGCGCTGGTCAATATCGATTTGAGGAAACCGGACCTGGATCGCATGAATGGCTTCTTCACTGGCAAGCGTAGGAGGAACAAGCTTGAAATCGTTTTCTTTTCCAACAATAGGTCTGTAGGTGGTACTCATACTTTCCCAATTAGTAGTTTACATATTCATAGGACGGATCGACCCGGTAGGTTAGGTCGTTCAATTCAGCGGTAAACTGATTACCAGCCGTTGCTCGTACAAGCAACAGGTATTGTAAATTGAACACTTGGGCGGGGGTTTCACTGGAAATATGGTTTGTGTTTCCAACATTCAGATTTAACTGAGATTCCGATAGGATGGCATCTGCGAAGCTTCTAGATATTACTTTTGCTTGAAATAAATCCTTATTCGCGGTCTGACTTAGTACATTGGTATTGCTATAGATTTCAATCCCACTAATTGGAAAAGCAAAATCCTGCATCATAGTTCGTGTATTCTCACCCGCCGTAAGTTGCTGCACCCCATTTTCGAATAACCGGGTAAGAGTAGAATAGGTGTAACCGTCTGCTAAATCATCTGCATTTGAGTCTTGCCAGCCAGTTTCAAAACCTTTCAACTTAACTGCCATATCCAGAAGATTGATCCCTTTCAGGCACTTATGAAGGCCACCAGATTTCTGGATTTTAATACGTCGATAATTTCGGTTCTTTGTTGCAAAGCTGAAGGGCTTGACGATCTTAATGGTTGCAGGTTCATACCACAGTACATTCTCTTGAAGCCCGGCACTTACCAGCTCTACCAGCTTATCGGTTTTGGCCCACGCCTCCAGCTGGTCATCGCCATCGGTGTCATAACAGGCAAACTCAAACATACTTTCATCAGCCGCATGTAACTCAAACCCCTGAGCATCTTCCTCTGTAAGCATGTTCTGAAGAATGGCTTCGCCCTGGTTGGAAACGATGCGGTTTTTTTGAACCACGGTACCCTCGGTTGCACTACCGGCCTCGCGGTCAAAGATGGAAATAGCTTGAATTCCTGAAATGGATGACATAATCGGGACTAATTGGGTTAAGTAATAATGTATCGTTTGAAGCGAGCCTCGAAATAGTTCCTGCTTTTTGTCGCAAAGCTTGTAGGCTGCTTAACAATCACGCTGAATCCAGACTTGATAACCTGGGTGTCCTCTAAGTCAGTGAATCGTAGATCCACGATATTATTATCAGTTACGGCTATAGCGCGAAGGGCTGCATATTTTGACAGGTCATACACTCGTATGGTATAGCTCTCATCTTCTCCAGCCCAAACCTCGAGCCCTTGGGAATCTTCTTCTGTTGCTGATTCTACATTGTGCTCGGAGTCAGATTTAAGCCTACCCAGGGAAGTTCCTGGAAAGGCAACTCCTGTAGCATTCCATTCTACATCCTTAAAGCCGCCAAAATTCGACATGGTTATTCCTCAATACTGTTTAAAAATTCTTGATAGTTGGTTTCGCTCATAAAGAGCTCCGGAGATTCTTGGACTACCGAAAAATGGATGAGTCCTTTGTCGGGATCTCCAATCCCATTTCCTATAGAGCTGTCCACAGTTAGTGGGCTACTCCATACAAATTGGATCCCCTGAATCTTTGGCCCAGGAAGCGGAGATCCCTGACCAAATGTTACCGCCCTAACCGGCTCAGGGCGGACGCGAACATCCGCACCTTCACCGGGGAGGTCATCAGGAGAAAACAAATAGTCCTGGATTTCAGCCATAGCTCACCGGGGTGAAATGAGTGATCCTGAAATAGTTGCCAGGCTGGATAGACCGCTGCCTGGTCCATACTCCATCCCCATCGCGCTGCGAGCCATATACGCCGCTCGAGGTATTCGCCTCAATGGTTTCAAAGAGGTTGTCGCCGGACTGACTGGCCACAAACCCAGCATGCCCAAAAATGGTATTCCCTTTTCGCCATACTACAATGGTCCCATCTGGTACCGGTTCAGATCCTCGAAGTACTTGTTTGGCATTGATACTAGCATCAGTGATGAACTTTGAAGCTAATCCAGACCTAATTGCAGGCTGTTCAATTCCGGGCGTTTCATCTAATATGTAACTAACAAAAGCCGCACAATACGGATTACCTTTCGCTAAGCCGACAGCTCCTAAAAAGCGCTCCACTTCTGGGCCATCATTGTCTCCAGTGAGCTCGGTGGTCCCCACATAAGAACCAGCCAGGATAAGGTGAGCCGGAGTGCTCACCGTAGTGATCCTGGTAATAATTTGCGCCTGAACAGATTCAACACTGGTACTGTCTAAGGCTTTGGGGGATAGAATTTCTTCAATGGATGAAAGGTCGGGGTGCTCGTGAGCCGGGGCGCAATTAAGCGCTGGCAATACAAGCAGCGAGAATAAGAGAATAACTAAAGACGAAGATCGCATGAGCTATATTTCCTTGTTTGATTTCGGTTATGGTGTCAATTTCCCTGAGCACGATCTTATCGAAGGCCACCCAGGCAAATATTCCTAGCACCGCCTTAGCAAAGGCAGCGGCAAAGCCGGAGAACTCCAGAAAGAAATTGAAGGTCCAGTAAATGGATCCGGCGGCGATGATCGCAACCACCAGGAAAAAGAGGCTGGTGTAATGTTTCTTCAAAAGCTTCATGAGTGCTCGGTTTTTTCACGTTTGTTTTTGTTCCAGTAATAGATCGCCAGGCATACTCCAGATACAATTGCTACAAGACCAGCTAAGAAATCCACAAACTGGTTTGCGGTTTCTAGCCAGGTAACACTAAGACCACTAGCTGTTAGTGATCCTAAAAAGACACCAAATTTATCTTGTAGCAGCGAATGCATTGGAGCCTACTCCTCCTCACTTACGAGTTCTACCGCCTTGATAAGATTCTGGTCAATCTTCGATGGCGTGGAAAGGCCGCGACGGGATTTGTAGATCACTAGCTGCGCCTGGAGCTTTATAACAAGCTCACCCCATGCATCTGCTGGTACGCTAACATCCTCATCATCATCCGGGCGATCTTCTTCGGCGATCGTAAATACCTGGGCCGCGAGCTGCTTGATCGCCTGCTCATTGGATCCTTCAGGAAATACGCCATTAGCAAACCGGATGGTCTCTTCGGCTAGTTTAGTCGAGACGGCTTTGGCCAGCTGATTGTACTCAAGCCCGGAAATAGTCACTACCTCGGCCGCCTGTTCTTCATCGGAGGAAGTATCCGGTTCATCAGAATCTACCACCGCGGGTGAATCTGAAGCCTCAGGGTCTGTGGTTTGATCGCTGCCATCAGTAAGCTCAGCAAAGCGTTTGTCACGTGCAGCCAGTACCGTCTTTCTGTCCTCAGCTGAGGTAACAAAAGCGTCTAGCTCCGCCTGAGATTCAATCTTTTCGATTTCCTCGATGGCCGGTTTAGCGTTAAAATCTTTGGATGTTTTCATTGGAATTGGGTTTTGAGTTGGGAAATAGGGACCAGGAGATTCAATCCTGGTCCCAATCATAGATATGAACTAACTACTAGTCGGATTATGAAAGTCCTATACTTTGATGTTTCGAATGCGGCGTATCGCACGCTTTCGTTTGATCTCGTTTTTGGCGCGGAAATCGAACAAGATTCCATCTTGCAGTTCGCCACTCAGCTCCCCATGGTCATAGAAGGCCAGACCTGAATTGGAGTTGATATTCCAGAAACCTTCTTTGTTCGTGAAGATGTAAATAGACGTGGTATCATTACCGGCACCATTATCATCTTCGCCATTGGTAATGACTGAGTCATCTACTGGAATGATGTCATGGCCTGCAATTTGGTCCACTTTATTTCCAAACTCATCCATACGAGTTGTATACATATGGCGGTTCAAAGCCACATTGGTCAGCCTGCCATGCATGGAGTGATTACATATGATGGCATCTGAAGAGAAGAGTTCGGCGGTCCAAATATTGAAGCGCTCCATAAATTTCGGATAATTTGCTTCGCTGGAAAGATCAAAGCTATCTCCAGCTAGCCCAGCGCCTGCAAGAGCATCAATAACGCCAGTAATTCCAAGGCCCGGAATATTAGTTACTCCGTCAAGTATTCCTGCAATACCCAGCATATTGTTCCCAGCACCTGAGCCAGCAATAATTAAGGCATCGATCGCCTGAGCCGCTGAAAAGGCTCGCTCGTCAAGTTCATCGGCATACCACTGGTCCATTTCGATGCCAATTCCTTGGCTAGCATCATCCATGTAGGTGATGTCATACTTAAGGAAGAAGGAATGTGAGCTCAATAGCCCTGCCACCAACGCAGCTGGGGTTAGCTGTTCCGCGGCGGGGTTCGTCCCAATTTGGCGCCCTGCTAAGGACTGGGTTCCGGAAGCAAGCCTGGATTGATGCTCAGTAGGTTTTTGAACAAAGTTCATTAGCAGGGGCAAAAGCCGGGAATAGCTGACCACTTTGTCGATAAATGTTCTACCTCTTTCGGTAGTTGCTGGCCGGGCTCTGCCGGTAAGTTCTAAGATTTTCATAGCTGAGTTATGCTCTTATGGATTGTTGTTATTGAAAATGGTTAGTCGAAGTACTGGGATGTCCGCTCTGGTACAGAGCCACTTACTTTTGATGGAGACGAAGCCCGGACTTTCCCGCCTGGCTTTACCGCATCCTTTGGAATTAGCTCGAGCGCTGCCTTCAGCCCCTCAGGGTTACCTTCGAAGGTCTTTTTATAGTTATCTACTGCCGATGCCTGGATTTTGAAATCCCCCACAGCCGCCTGGAGCTCGGCGTCAATTTCCTGGGCTACCTGCGCCTGCTTTACTTCTTCCGTAGGCTCGGCCTCTTCATAGGTATCAAGTTTCGCCTGAAGCTCAATCTTGTCTTGTTTGAGCTGCTGAACTTCCTGCTCAAGACCTGGAACACGGTCGGCCTGAGCCTTTATTTCCTTCACCTTAATGGCTGTATCGGTTTCATCAGCGGAGTCGCCTAAGCCAACCATGGCTTTAATTTTTTCCCAAGTTTTCATTGTGTTTGCTTTGAGTGTTGGTTGTTTGGTTGTGGGCGACGTTCCACGCCCGGTGATTTTAAATTCTTCCGGCCTGTTATAAGCCTTAGCCGCCAGCTCGTAGTCTACTTTTTCAGAAAGGGTAGCTGGGATCTGTTCAATGCGATCAATAAAACCAAGCTCGAGAGCTTGCTGCGCATTCATGAACTTCTCGGCTTTCATCCAGGCCCGGATATCGTCTTCGCTTTGGCCGGACCGGTCTGCGTAGATCTTTACGAAATCATCCAGTGACTTTCGAACTTGACTAGCTCCTGAGATTGCCTCATCAGCTGTCACCCATTCTTGATTGATTTTGGGCTCATGGATCATGTATTCGAAGGGGAATTCATTCCCAATGACTTCATCGCATACGCTGGCGATTACGGTTGCTGAGCTCGCGCACATGTACTCGATATAGCAGGTGCTTTTCCCAGCATGCGCTTGGATAATACCAGCCACTGCCATAGCAGCTCTAGGGTCACCGCCGACACTGTCGCACCGTACAATGATGGGAGCATCAGCTCCTAATTCTTCTATTTGCCAGCGTAGATATCCATGGAGGTTATCCCAATACTGAAGAACCCCGTACACTTCCAGAACGATGGTACCAGCAGCAGCTCTGATATTGAATCCCAAACCATTCATGCTAGTCCTCCATGATGGTTAAGGTGGGACTGATGATGGCCACCGGCTTGAAATAATCCGATATCACCCGGAAGTTGATTCGTTTGGCAACCACCACACGCACGCCATTTACGGTAATAATTTTACCTTTTAGCGCATCCAGTACCCAGTCCATGCCTTTAGCTAAACTGGTCTTCTTAGCCTTTCCACTAGCCTTGTTATGATCAAATAAAAAGATATCTGGAGCCAGGGTACCTGTATATAATTCTCCTAAAATATCATCTGTTTCTATGACACCCTGTGTGGCTACATCTACATATAAAGAGGGAGTATTTATCACCTTTTCGGGATGAGCTAGTTGCCCTCCATACTCTTCAATTTTCTTTAGGTAATTCGCGGCTTGGTTAGCCTGATTAAATAAGGCGATCATTTGTACCTGAAGCTCCTCAATCATACCGTTACCCCCTCACCAGATAATGAGGTCCGGCCAAAAAACCGTGGCCTTGAGCTAAAGTAGCCTTCACTAATTTCTTGCTCTTGCTCCTCGGTTTCAGTCCGCAGATCTACCGTACCATCGCCGATCTTATCCAGCTCTTTGAGGAGCATTTTCCAGTCTTCGCGGTGGTCCTCACTCCATCCTAGCTCGGTATCTTTCGCTAAAAGCAGAAAAGCACCTTCCACATTGAGCCCGTTTAGTAGAGCATTGGAGGAGTCAAAGGTCCCTTCCGGATACTGCCGGCGAAGCGCTCCGTCGACGCGAGCCGCAAATTCATTTATGACCAGGGTTACCCTTGCCGCATCTACCTCCTGACCAGTAGGATCTCCGGTGAGCTGAGCGATTTGCTCAGTGCCTTTTCGGTCTTCTAAATCTTGCTGGGTGCAGTAGGCCATTACAGGTGTTTCGGGTTGAATTACACCGTAAAGATGAGCCGAATCGGGGCGGGATAAATAGCAAATAGCGCATTTGCTATTTAACTGCTTTGGGGCTTTCGGAAGTTGGAAGGGAGAGGAAAATTGATCCGAATTCTTATGCCCAAGACCTACAACGATATCATTAAACAGCAGGCCTGGACCTATTACGTCATCATTGGGATGAATGCTGAAGAAATCTCCGGAATTTTGGAGCCAAGTGCAAAAACCATTAACCAATGGGCCGCTGATGGAGGCTGGGATAAGCAAAAAGCAATCCGACTAACCTCACCCAATAAGATAGCAGTTGATGCACTTTGGAATGTTCAAATGATCTATCAGGTGGCGCGGGATGAAGGCCGTGGTCTTTCCTCCAAGGAGATTGATATGGTTTCTAAGCACAACAAAATGATTGAGAAACTTGACAAGAACTTTGCCTTTACTGCCTCGGTCATTGAAGGGATGGGTAGGTTCATGCAGATGGTACGCGAAAAAGATGAGAAGCTCTTTCAAGAGCTTATCCCCTATAACCTTGAGTTTACGGAAAGCCTGGCTAAAAACTTTGGAGGCATCTAATGGCTAGCCTGGCAGAAGAAAAACGTATTAAAGAACTCATTGATGGGTACCATAAAATCATCAATGAAACGACCCCACCTTTTGCTGATAGAAGTCAATCAGCCATTGAGCTTAGGCACGAGCAAACATCCGGTGATATTGAGGCTTTTAAACAGATCTATACCCCTCACTATATTGATTCTCCTTCAGCACAATTCCATGCGGACTTAGATGCCATGATGCATTACCCGGAAAAGGCGCTCTTCCTGATCCATGGTCCAAGAGAGCATGCTAAATCGGTGCAGTGTCGACTCAATATTTTGGAAGGAGTATTAAATGGGCGGCTTCAATATTGGATTTTTGGCGCAGAAAAAGTAAGCCAGGCCTACCAGCACATCGATGCTATCTTTTTAGAACTGGCTGAGAATCCACGGATCAAAGCGGATTATACAATTAAGGTCCAGCGAAATGATTCGACCATTGGAAAGTTTCGAGCTAAGGTCACTTGTAAAGCTACAAAACGCCGAAATCATTTTGAACTCGAAGCAGTTTCTGATGGGACTTCGGCCAAGGGGCTTCTCTTCCTACAGCTCCGGCCCCAGGGCGCCCTGGTCGATGACCTGGAAAAGACCAAGGACACTTACAACAAGGACAACGGTAAGAAGAAAAACGACTGGGTACGCCAGGAGCTTTTTGGAGCTGTCACTGGGCCGGTAATCTGGCTGGGGAACATGGGCCGTAAGACCTCCGCCTTACATCAGGCCTTCGAGGAGATCTACGAAAACGAGGAAGAACTCAAGAAATTTAAGCAGCAGGGCTCAGTGCCCGGACTGTTCGCAAAGATCTGCGCGCGTAATGGCGGGAAGATCCCAACCTCGGACGGACTGGCTCTTCAGCGCGGGTTTATCTACCGGGCCGAGCGAGAGCACAAAGGCGCCACCATCTACCTATGGCCAGAACGGTTTCCGCCCAGCTGGTACGCCTCCCAACGCAAAGTAATGCGCTACCGGTATGAAGGAGAAATGAACGGGAACCCCGTCGCACCAGGGAAGATTTTCAAAGAATTTCCTACCTATACCCCCGAGGATCTAGCCGGACTGGATACCTCGGATCTGGTCGTCTACTCCTGGCTGGATCCAGCATGGGGCCGATCCACCAGCTCCGCCTACAAATGTTGGATCACCGCAGCCTTTGATGGAAGCCACTGGTACATTCTGGATGGTTACTGCCGCCAGGGTACCCCTATCAGCGAAGCCATCTCCTGGTGGTATGAAAGTTTCGACCGGTGGGCCTATCTCGGGCTACGCCATGGAGGCTTCGAAAAAACCTTTGCCCAGGATGAACGCTTCCGCCAGGATCTGGAACTAGCCGAAGAACTCCACGGGAAGATGCTCCCGGTCTACCCCGAAGAAAACCCAGGCGAAAAGTTCGCCCGGATCGAAAGCTCTGAAGGCCTGCATAACTCAGGGCGGGTCCTCTGGCCAGTCAAACTCTCCAAGGATCTTGCCACAGTCAAAGAGCAGCTGGAGATCTACCCAGACGGCACCTATGTGGATGGGCCCGATGCTATGGAGGCGGTACTCACCCGTGCCCGCAGGCTCCACAAGGGCAAGGACACCGGCTACCAAAGCCTGAGGAAACGAAGATACACTAAATCAGACCGCTAACTATGGCATCCATTATCAACACAAACGTCACTAAGCCGGCTACCCGCACCTACCCGGTCATCAGTAAGTACGTCACCCCCAATGATTTTAAGCAAGCCTACCGCGCCGCCAAAGCTGGAAAGCCAGCCCGGCTCTTTGAAATCCTGCGCTATTTCTACGACATGGATGATGAGATCCCGGGGGCTATGCAGTCCCTGAAGAGCGCGATCACCGGGAATGGGTTTACTCTGCTTCCGGACCCCGACGAAGGGGCTCTTGCTGAACAGCAGGCCCAGGTCTTTGAGGCGATTTTTTCCCGGATGGATATGATTGCCTTAGTGGATGAGCTCCTTGATGGCCATTACTTTGGCTTCCAGGCAGTCAGCATTCCCCCGGAGGCCTGGAGCACCGAAACCATAGATGGCAAAACCTACCAGGTGCCCACGACCTATGAGCTGCTCCCGTTGAACTGGCTGGAGGCCAAAAAGGAGAACCGGTCCGATGACACCAACACTTTATTCCTGGGAAGCGCCCCATACCATAGTTACGCCAAGGGAGCGGTCATGCTCTATACCCAGCAGAAACTCCCCAGTTACTCTGACATCGATTTTACCAGGTTCGGGGTAGGCCTGGCTTGTATTCGCTTTGCCGTCTTTAAGTACTTCAACGAGGAAGATGCTGCGGCCTTCAATGAAGTCTTTGCTACCCCCATGATCGTAGGGAAAGTGGGACCAGGCGGCAAAGATGCTGTGGTCAAGAAAGCGGTCATGGAGGCGGGCAATGACTCCCGAGCAGTGATCGGAGAAAATGATTCGATTGAGTTCCCTCAGTCCAACCAGTCTGGTAGTGTGGACGCCTTTGACCGCTCGGCCGAACGTTGGAATAAAGCCATCGCCAAGATCATCAAATCCGAAACCCTGACCGATAACATGGGTTCGGCCGGAAGTTACGCCGCCATGTACACGACCAATGGGATCCGCAAGGATGTGGCTACCCGGCTCAAGCGGCAGGTGATGCAGGTCATTATCCGACATTTCATGCAGCCTATTGCCGAGCTTAATTGGGCAGGCAAGCTCCTGGTCACCCCAGATCTATTCATTGAAGGGGTCGAAGACGAATACATGCGAGCCAAAGTATTTGCCGAGGCCAATAAGCTGGTGCCTCTGAGCGAACAACAAATTCGAAAGGACCTGGGCCTAGAAGCTCCTGAGGATGAGCAGGATACCGTAGGCGTTAAATCCACGGGAGGCACCCTGTTCTAATGAATCCCCTCGAACGACTTACTCTCGCCCTCCACACAGCGGTCGAGCGATCCCTGAATCAAAGCGACACCGACTTCGTTGCCGCAAGGATCCAGACGGCCATTCTCCTTCGGACTTCCCGAGGAGAATTCCTGGATGGTTCTGGTGGGACCACCAAACCCCAGTACCGGTCAGAGTCCCATAAGAAAAAACGGGCCAAGCTGGGACTACCTATCGACCGGGTAACTTTGTTTATGGGCAGGGTCGGAGTACTGGAAGCTATGCGTGCCCGAGGGGTGATCACCCCGGGCGGCGCCCGCATTCAGATCGGATATCTTGCCGGACTGAGTGAGGAACGTGCGGCAGAAATTGCCGGGTACCTGGACCGGCAAGGGGCAGGCAAAAACAAAATTACCTTCCCTTTCCTTGGGCTTACTGCCGCCGAAGAGCGGCAGGTAACAGCGGCACTTGCCGCCCGAGTCGGGGCAAATCTTCAGGCACACCTTAACCTTTAGCAGGCAACTTATGCGGCAACTAATCGGCATTTCCCTCCTTATCTTGCTTGCCCCGGCATGCCGGCAGCTGGAAACCATCACCACTAAAACCGTCACTACGATAGATTCTGTGCAGGTTTCGGTGCCCCTTGCCGGGCATTCCTTCACCGAATCCTTTACCTGGGCAGATACCTTACTCTTCGAAGATGAGCGCCTGAGAATCCGAATTGTGCCGGCAGATTCGCCGCTCCTGCCGCCCGATGCCGCGGCGTGGGACACCTCCGTGCCGCTGCCTCCGGGGCAAGATGCCCGGGCAAACGGGGCAGATTCCGGGGCATATGCCGCGCCCCGATTTCAGATTCTTGCCGAGGTGAAGCCCGATACTGCCCAGGTCATGGTGGCAGAAAAGACCACAACGACCCAGACCACACACGTAAAATACCGGCGGCAAATGCCCTGGTGGGGATGGTCCCTAATCGGGGCAGTACTGGTAGGTGGGTTTATTCTGGGGAGGAAGTTCCGGCTGCTATAAAATCGGAGTAGTCAACCTCGGGCTCCGCTTTGGCCATGGCTTGAGCTTCAAAACTTTCGAGCTCGTGGATAAGTCGGGGACGCTTTTCGATGGGCGCAGCATCCAGCCATTCTACATGATAATCCCCATAGCCTGACCCATACCAATAAATACACCTTGGCTTATCTACCCTGGCTATGCCTAGCGCTGCACCCTTTAACACGTGAACTACCCTCATCGGCTCCGAACATCGGGCCTTCAGGATCTAATAGCAAGATAACTATCTGTACTAATTTTTTGATCTTAGCTCTGATAGTTACATTTTATCTCTAGGTTCCTAAATAACAGCATTAACACTAATAAGCGTAAGAGAAGAATATGGCAGATCCAGTTTCATTAGCAAAAACGATAAAAGGTGCAGCTGACGTAGCCAATACACCATTAATTAGAACTGTGATTGATAGAGTTACGGGCTTTAAATTAAGTGAATGGGCTGCTGAAGGAGAAGTCAGAAAAAAACTGATTCATGACGAGTATGAGAAAGCTAAGGAACAAGGGATAATGGGTATGCAGTATATTGAATACATGCGAAGCACTGAAAATTTAATTGAGACAGCCGTTAAGAGCACAAAATACATTGACCCAGAGAAGTCTAATGATATCAAAATGGACAATGATTTTTTCTGGAATACCATTGAACATGCAAAAACGGTTTCGAATGATGAGGTGCAAGAGCTGGTAGCAAAAATAATTGCGGGGGAATATAATGACCCTGGCACCTATTCAATGAGCACCCTTCAAACTTTAAAAATGCTAGGGAGAAAAGAGTTAGAATTATTTGAAAAAGTTGGCTCTTTATGCCTTAACGGTGAACAAATACCTAACATTGTCTTTTCTCCATCAGACGACCTAATACCAATCATTAATTCATTAAGAATTAATTTTCCCAAGTTTCAATCATTGCAGGCTTTAGGTTTAATTTTACCTAATACCATGTATTTTACTTACCGTAACCTCGAAAATAAAATATTTCAGCTCGACTATTTTGATAAGACCATTTCATTTGCACTAATCAAAGATGATAAAACTCCTTTCAGAATGCCTAAATATTATAATCTATCAATAACAGGTACACAGATTATTAAGCATCTGAATCCAAGTTTCAATGCTGATTACTACAATTGGCTAAGGAATAACCTTAAAGTGGAGAATTATAGACTAGTTGAAAATTAACTTCAGCCAATAGAATGTATGGAATGTGCCTGTAGGGTATGCAACATTCACCGACCATTTCATTTAGAGAGTTGAACTTCTTTTCGCCTCCACAAACATCGGATCCTCATGCTCCAGGAGTAACACCCACTCCATAGTCTCCCTCAGATACACGATATCAAAGTACCGGTCTTCATGAGTCTGGACAACAAAATGGATCTGGTATTTCGGACCCTTTTCTGTGGTGTATGACGCTCGGACCATTTTGATTTTGTGCGTGTCTCCTTTGTACAAAAACCGGACGGGCACAATCCGCCGGTGCGCATCATCAAAGCGCGTGTCCCTGATGCTGTTGAACTTAGCGATCATTACAATCTTGACATTAACCGGTACAATCATTCTCTGCCTACCCTTTAAAACGTGTATATATGTTATACATATTCTCCCTATAATCAAATATGGAATTCAGAGAGATTGAAATCGGAGAGTACGATGTAGATGCCGGGGTCCATAAAATCACGGATTACAGTATGGTAAACGCAGATATGATGCACCGGGATTTTAAAGACCGGCTCTATCTGCACATTGATATGAACTGCTATTACGCCCAGGTCGAGCAGATGTGCTACAACATGTATGGCATGCCTATTTATGTGGGAGGATGGTATAAGGAAGACACGGGAATCGCCCGGGGTATTGTGGCTACTTCTTCTTATGAAGCCCGGGCCTTTGGCATCAAAACTGGAATGAGCGCCTTTGAGGCCGAGCAGCTCTGCCCGTACATCATTGGCATGCAGGCCCACTATAGCAAGTACAAGGGGATCTCCCGGGTGATCCACGCCTGCCTGCTGAACTTTACCCCCACCGTGGAGAAGTACTCCATGGATGAATACTTCCTCGATGTCACGCATATCCGGCGAAAATCTAGGGCCGAAATCCATCAGTTTGCCAAGGATCTCCAGGACCAGCTCTTTGAGTGGACCCGGCTCCATGCGTCGATCGGGATCTCGTATTCCAAGACCTATTCTAAACTTGCCAGCGACCTGCAAAAACCGAATGGTATTGTACTGGTCCTAAACCCAGAAGAGGCGGCTCAGGTTCTCTACCCACTCCCCCTGGATGAAGTCTGGGGGATTGGCTCTCGCCGGTACCGAAAGCTTAAAGAGCGGGGTATTGTGACCATCCAGGACGCCATTGACCGGGGCTATCACTCCTTTAAAAAGCTCTTCGGGGAATACTTTGGCAAGCTCATGTGGGAGATGGTGGTGGGACGGGACCGGGCCATGGTCCTGGAGGATCCTAAAACCAAAACCGACCAGCTCAACTATATGCACACCTTTTCCTCCTGGACGGTAGATGTGGAAGAGGTCATGGGCGAGCTCGCTAAAGCCATCAACACCCTATGCTACCGGATGCGGGGCTATGGGGTCAGGGCGTGTAAGTACTTCTGCTATGTACGGCTCCAAGACGCTGGGCACCGGGGCGTGGGCTTCCGGTTCAACACCGATGGCTTCACCAACCTGGACGATTACATTTTCTATGAGTGTTGGCAGCAGGCCCGGCCGCTCATTGTTGGGCTCATTGCCAATGGCGAGCGGATAAGAGGATTAGGGATTGGTACGCATGAACTGAACCTAAAGAACCAACTCGAGCTCTTCTGGCAGGAAAACCAACGAGTCCGAAACTACTACCTGGCGCAGGATGCGGTTAAGAATAAGTACGGGGTTGGAGCCATTAAAAAGGCAGCGATGATGAGCGGAGTATCCGGGAAGACGCACTTCCTGGAGCGGAATGGTTAGAAATTATCTTGGTAAAATTTCCGAATGATTTCATTTCGTAAAGTTTCGTGATCGGTAAATACACCAAACCATCTTAAATATTCATTCCTGACCTCTAAACAGGTCATTCCTGATTCTAATTTAAGTTGAGTTTGTTCATCCTCAAATTCCTCAAAAGCCATGTTTAATAAAGTAACAAGCTCATTACATTTATCTGATTTCTTATACAGAACTGCTTCTTCAGTTGTAGGCCAAAGATGTTTATCGGACCAATAATTCTTGAAATCAAATTCATCATCAGATTCTGGAATAGTTTCAACAAATTCTCGCATGCTATTCGTATTTTTGACCTGTTTTTCAGAGATAATTTTAAGGTATTGATCTACAAAATCTCTTTCGCGATTAAGCTTTTCTTTCTTTTCATCTCTTCTAAATTTGTACAAAGACCCGAGACCAGTGGCAAAAGCTGTGAGCACAGCAGTTACAACTACATCCCAATTTGAATTTATGATTTCTAAAATGTTCTGCATGTTTTAGAGAGGAATGGTTAAAAGGATTCCAAGTATCCAGTCAGCTGAGTCTTCAATTTCAGGATAGACTGGATCATTTGTATGATAAAGAAAAATGCTCCGTATGAGGATTGCATTTGCAGCTACAAATAAGATGGTTGGATAGGCAAACCATTGTGAGTCATTCGTCGCAAATAAATACGCTACCCAATACCGGATGTGATATTTTAAATTTGCGACAGGATTTAAAGTTACGGTAATGCGTTTGGTTTTAGCACTTCGGTTTTCATTTAGATCTGCATTAAACATAGGCGTTCTAAATTGAATACTGCTATCATGAATGTGAGATATTCTAATTTCATCCGGTACAATATTAGTGAATCGAGAATCATTAAATTTATCACTTAGTAGATAGTACTTTACATATGAATTCAGATACTTAGAGGCCCACCTATGAGATTTGGCTCTTTTTGGCTCAATTTCGGATATCAATGCCCAACTAAAATCTATAGATATATAATACCTCAAAGCCATTAGCCAGTAGAATAGGAGAATACACCATTGAAGGACATTGATCTTTTCTACGGTGATTCCGCTGCCAAATAAAGTGATTTCATTGCCTAAATCTCCGCCAGCGATTGCGTAAACGATAACCAGCAACGACATTGAATTCACTATCCGAGCATTTCTTTGTACATGCGAAATATCAATTTGTGATGACATTTACACCGGCTCAATTAAATAGGGTTCATCAACTTTTCGATCACGGTAAGTAGTATTCACATCTTTACTAGTTAGATGCTCAGCAAGTGTATCATCAGGAAAAGGATCGAGCATATCCAATAAGTATTCTGTAGAGTGATCAGGATTTAGCCAATCGTCAAACTCCTCCGGTAGCAAAAATGCAGGCATACGATCATGTATTGGTTCCATAAATTCATTGGCAGGTACTGTAATGATAGTAAACGATCCAACACCATCTTTAGGACTATGTCTAGACCATAAACCAGCGGCAACTAACAGGGGTTGTTGAGTTGGGTAAATGTAATGCGGTATTCGATTCGATTTTGGGCCAGTCCATTCATAAAATCCATTCATAGGAACTAAACATCGCTTACTCGGAAAAGAGCGACTCCATACTTTACTTTCTAAGAGGAATTCTTTCGTGGCATTTGAATTTTTATAACGCTTTGCCTTAGGGTTGTAAGGCCATGCATTTAGGTTCCAATGCAAGTTACCTAACGTATTCTGGCCTTCTTTATCTCGGATTACCACCGGCGCTTCACCCCATGGATTGATATTATAGCTCTTATAAGACTCAATCCTGCTGATTGAATTCAGAAAGGCATCGATTTCGTCAATTTCTTTAAAAAGGGTGTATCTGCCACACATAGAAATGAATTAGCTGAAAATTTTCTAAATAGCTACTTGTCAGCATAACCGAAATAGCCAAGCAAAACAATAAATATGGATAGAATTTATGAGATGATAGGTGCATACTAAATAAATACACCCGCGTTACCTTCCACTTTATTCTCTTTATGTCTTCAGCAAATATCTCGACATTTTCATGAAGCTGTTTATTATTCTGGCCCGCATACAATATATCCAGATATGTTTTATCCTCGACTATCTTCCACTTGATTCTAAAACGTACCTCTTCAAAAAAAGTAGAATGTAACCCGCGCTGTTTCAGGACATCTTCGGTGAATAGTTTCTGAATGAAAAGATTCAAATAATCTTGGGTATGCTTATGTTCAAAAGCGTCATAGGTTTTGATGCTAGGAAATTTAAACCCATTGTTTTCGATAATTAAGTATCGGTAGAAGACCAACATTAAATACCCAATCGCGAAGGTTTTCAAAAGGAGAGGTCTGGAAAACTTGATGCCACTTCCAAACAATGAAAGCTCTGGACTTAGTTCTCCTCCGGCCAGGAAATACACTATAAATAATAGCGAGGTTCCATTGAGTACTTTAGCACTTTTCTTTAACTCCTCATCCATGCTTAGTATGAGTTTAACAGTTTATCAACATTGATAAAATGCTTCTGGATTTTGCTCTTATTCTTCTTCGCCTCTGCCTCTACGTAACACCATGGCTTGCGAAAGCGGACCTTTACCAGGGAACTTCGGTCTTGCAACAAATGGTCCTCCAATCGGCCAATACCCTTCATTTTCAATTGCGTTGTTTACTCTAGTCTGTAATTCAGATCGATCGGTAGCATCAATGAGCCGGTATTTAGCTTTTTTTCTATCATCAGACATAACTTCTCCTTTGCTTATGGTTCGTATTCTCTCAACAGATAGGGATCCCCTAACTCACCCTATGCAACCCAATCGGGCTCTACCCATAACCACGAGTGAATGCAGTTCCAGCCCCCTGCGTATATTTGAACTGGGGCTAACTGTCCATTATCCATTGACTTAATTTCATCTAAAGTGTAAATATTTCCGATTCTTTCCAAACAGAAGGGACGGGTATTGGCACGGGCATCCCCGTAGTAATAGCCGTGTTTGAGGCCGGCACTCTCTCTTATTTGATCTCGGCCGATTCGGTTATAGGTGCTCACTATAAGGCGGGCATTGGTGCGGGCGTAGTGAGCTTTCCCGTCCGCGTACTGAAAAATGAGTTCCTCTATATCGGTCCGGCTAACCAGACCCTGAGCCAGCTCGTCCTGCATGACTTCTATGGTTCCATCCCGGAGCTCCTGGCGCATGGAAGCAATGTTTTTGGAGAAGAGTCCAGTGAGAGTTTCAATATCCTGGGATCTGGAGATCGCATCCCGGAGCTCGGGCACCGGGATCCCACGAGCAGTATAAAAGGCGCTGGTTTCAGCAAGGACATCGGTTACACCCTCGGAGATCTGCGCTGCCAGATCTACATTGATGAGATTTGCAGCAGCCTTTAGGGCCTCCTCCACGATATCTTCTAGGTTGAGGCCAGAGATCTCCGAAGCTGAAAAGGATCCCAAAGCATCCAGGATAGAATCGGTATATGCTTTCACGAAATCATCCACGGCCCGGTAGTTACCAGCTGCCTTTAGGATCTCCTGTACCTTTTCTTCAAGGGACTCTATTTCAGCGAAGATGCTCAATACCTGAAATCAGTCCAGTGGATAATCTTTCCAACGAATGATCTAGTTTTAGATTTGGAAATCAAAGGATAGAACCATTTAGCAAAATGATAATACCCT
The DNA here is from genome assembly GCA_965242845.1 of Balneolaceae bacterium. Lineage (GTDB taxonomy): Bacteria > Bacteroidota > Rhodothermia > Balneolales > Balneolaceae > RHLJ01. The sequence goes on along the minus strand of CBDETC010000003.1, from coordinate 820,781 downwards.
TCAAAACCGTCTCTTTTTGCTAGGTCATTAATTTCTGACCTGTACAAATAGGTATAATCAATAGATACTTCAAACTCATTATAATAGGTCATAAATATGGTTTGAGTAGAGACACATTCAGCTTGGAAGAAACAATCATAATTTTCAGTTCTGACACCGGTAGCTGCATGAATATGTTTGCCAGCATGCCAACGATCTGAGCCATCTTCGCGGATGGTATGAATTTTGGTACCATCAAGAATTGGTTGCTTGAATTGTTCTTTAAAGGATAGGATCATGGCCACCCCCGAATGAATTCGCTATATACCCAGCCCTCATTTTCATAAACCAGGATAACCTCAGCTCGAGTCCAAAAAGAAAGAGAACTGGCTCCCGTTACTCGGATCGTCTGCCCAACTTCGAGGGTACCTGTTTCATCGAAAGAGATCTCTTCGATAAGGAGTGGCACATACTCCTGAGGTTCTGTGGTAGTCAGTACCTTCACAATGAGTGTTGCTTGGGGATCTGGTTCGGAACCAGAGGAAGGATTGCAATTAACCGTTACGTTAAGCAGGATGAAAAGAATTGCTCGCAGTCTCATGAGTCCCCTCCTTGTTTGTGGCTGTGGTGATCAAAGCTGGCGCTGTGCACGATCCCGCTGCCTTTGAAGGAAGTGTAGGTTACATACTGGTGTCCCTCTATGGTCACCGTATCGATTCCCCTGGGTAATGTTTCAGATCTTCGGCCCTCGGGGGTACTGGTCACTACCAACCCAGTGATGGTTGTAACCAGGAATACCACGAGTATGGTTAGGATGTATTTGTCTTTCATGTCAATCCTCTTGGTTTAGTTGTTCTTGTAGGCTCAATTGAGCAGTATCTTTTTCCTCGTTTCGGCGGTGGTAGCTATCCAGCCACCGTTTGGCGTCAATTCGGCCCGCTTCATCGAGGTAGGAATTGCGGTAGGTAAAGGCATGCAGACAGGCGTAGTTGCTGCACACATAGGTCCTGATTTCATAGAGTGGTTCTCCCGCTTTTTTTCGGTACCGGCGGATGTCAGCCACCATTGCTTTAGACTCACACTTCGGGCATTCCATCCGGTCGGTCCTTTATATCTTCGAGTATCATTTTCTTAAAGGACCAGGAGGCTCGCCTGTCCGAAGTCACGATTTTGATGTATCCATGGCGAGCTTTGCGCTCAATGACTTGCTGGGTGGAGCCTCGATAGTTGGTGTACACCGGCTGGGTATCTATACCCATTTCATTCAGCATATTTTTGATGCTCATGGCGTTTCTCCCTGGTTTAGTTTACCCACCCAATTCTTCACGCTCTTCCAGTTGCGCGCCCCACGGAACCGCTCCAGTACATCAAGGCTGGGAGTTTCCCCCCAGGCCTTGATGACGGCTTCCTTGGGCACGTTTTTGTCCTTCCAAGGGCGATCTTGCCCCCTGCCAGGAAGCTGCTTCTGGGGCGCCGTTGTAAGTTGGGTGGCAGGTTTTGGTTTTCGGGTAGTGGTTTTCTCCTGGCCTTGCTCACGGAGCATGCCGATGAAGGACAGGCAGGCCACGGTAATGGGAAAGATGCTCCCGCTGATAAAGGCCCGGGCCCAATGGAGCTCCCAAAAGGCCCATACATTCACATACAGCTGAAATGAGATCAGCACGAGCAGCACCCCCCAGGTGACCCGCATCCCGGTCTTATTGCGCTTTATCCAGGGATCTTTGAGCAGGTAAAAGCACACCACCACCATCACATCGAAACTGATGGCCAGGGCGATCCTGGTCAGGATGGGCTCGGTTTCATAAAAGCTGTAGATGTGGTAACTCATCACAATGAGGGGCACAGCAATCAAATAGTTAATGGGTATCCGGCTTAGCATGGGGTGTAGTTGTGTTTTTCTTGGAATGGATCTGCTTGATGATTTCGACTCTCCACCATTCGGTGATTTCCTTCCGGGTAAATCCCAGCTGGCGTAGCTGGGCATTCACCCGCTGGATATGGAGGTCAACCTGCCTCATGGCTCTTTTGGGGATACCTTTGCGTAGGTCAGAATGATGGTATGCTCTTGGCCTTGCTCATCCCGGTAGATGAACTGCTCATACCTTTTTGCATAGTAGGGCTGGAGGCTTTTATTAAAGTGATCCACCATTTTCCGGAAATTTTTATTGCGGATCTTCTCCTTCATTTTATTGAGCTCACTTATCTGAGCCTGGTCAATATTCCCGTCCTTGCTTTCGATCAGTCCTATCACCAACTCTAGTACATAATCAGGCACATTCTCTGCCTCATCTGCGAGCCACTTTTTCTTATACTCCCGGCTTATTGCCAGTTCTTTTTCATCCTGGGAGTATCTTGGAGGTCGGGTAAATTTTATCGAAGACTTACGATCCAAACTATTCAGGGTGAAGTTTTTAATCTCTCCGGCTTCGATTCCCCCCTCACTGAGATGCTGGGAATAAATCTGGTCCCCATTGCTTTGAACCATATACTTAAACTCTTCTAAGGCTGTCAGTAATTGGTTGGCAACCTGATTTACTTCGGAGGTAAAGCTATGCTCCACTAATTGCGAATTCGGGATATACTCTAGAGGTACCTGATTTCCTTTATAGTCTGTCAGAGTGTTAATCCCTTTTCTTTTGAGTGCTCTTCGAATGATTGCAGCTTGTTGAGCAATGGTTTTAAGTTTTTGAGTTTTAGTAGACATGGTTATTTCATTAGGGGTTTTACATACTTATTGAAAGAGGCAAGGAACATCTCTTCGGATACCCAATAGGTATTCCCGAGTAAGCGATTTTGGCGAATCTGTTCTGTTTCGATGAGACGAGCTTCAACTTTAGCATCCCAAACGGATTGTGGTATCTCAGCTGACAGTCCAAAGTTTACTGCGATTAAGGAAAGTATTGATTGCTCAACAGGATCGAGCTGTCCATCAAACCTTTCCTTTACTGGGCGTATTACGTCACCTAGAAATGCTTTATATGCATCGTGCATTAATGCCCATGGTTTATGCACAGGACTTACCATACTAGCCACTTTCATGGAATGTTCAGCCACACTGTAAAGCCCAGGGACTCCACCTCGAAACAGACAGATCCTGGATAGGTGGTGAGCGATATCTCCGATGTGTATGTCCTTTATGCTTAGGTTGAAAGGATCCACTAAGGCCTGGCTCGGGTACATTCGAACTAACTGACCAGGTCGGGTTTTCTTACCCATCGAGTTCGTCTCTTTTAGAAATACATCGATGTATTTCCTTCCTCTTAGGTGCCGGATGATATAATCAAAGGTCTTTCCCGGATACCACTCTTCTAGCAGAAGAATGATCTGTTCTGGTTGAGAGTCATATCCTGATCCTACATCGACCTGGATTTTGTCTGTGATCGTTAAATCCTTACATGCTTCCCGAATATCCACTTTAGTGTTGTTGGGGCTATTCAAAATGGCTGTTACTTTTCGCTTTAGTAAACTCATGACGCCGCCCTCGTTTCAATGGCATCGGCTGAGTCACTAGCATCCGCCATGGTTGGTCCTTTTCGGTCGATGACGGACTTCTTTCTAGTGAAGCCAACCGGGAAGTTGAAATGATGCAGCTCCAGTTTCTTCTCTTCCAGGTTGAGCGCATTCTCCATGGCCTCTTCCAGGTAATCGTCCAGCTCCAGGGGCGTTGGGAGGATTTTCTTGCCCGATTTCTCTTTGGTGAAGTTATCGAGCACCACTTCCGCCAGGTGCGGCTCCAGGGTACCTTGGGTTTTATACAGGATGATATTGAGCAGCTCTCCACGGGTAGGCTGAAAAGCCAACCGGTTTTTACGGCGTACCCGGTTTGATACCTCATCGTTTCGGTCCAGCAGGGCAAACACTCCAGGCTGACCAATCAAAAGCACGGGGAGCATCACTTCTTTCTTGATGAAACTCACATCTCTCAGGCGCTTAATTACGTTCAGGGTCCCTGACTCCAACTCCTGGGCCTCATCGATCACCAGAAGGGCCACTACATCTTTCTGGGCCATTTTCATAAGGATCCGTTCTACCTGAGCGGTTCTCGCGTCCAGGCGCCGGCGAATGCTGGCATCCCCGTCATAACGCTCCCCAAGGGTGCGCACGAAGGCGTTGAGTAGATGCGAGGTACTGATCCCCTTTCGATCCGGGATAAGCAGCTCGACCACCTCAATATCAATTTGCTTACTTAATGCCCGGATGGCCTGGTAAGCGGTGGTGGTTTTACCAGTTCCAATGGATCCTTCGATCGCGCTCCACTCGCGGTCCAGGACCGTGCGCTGAATCAGCTGCAAAGTCTTGTCAAAGCTTTCTCCTTCCAGGTTTTCCTGGGTGGGTTTGATCCCCAGGTTTTCGAAGATCTCTAGCTGGGAGCTCATAGCGAAATCCTCCCAGGAGATTGTAAATGGTGTTTAGTTCGGTTAATCATTGCACGGGTCCTTTATTCCTAGTTCTATCATTAGTGCTTCGTCCTCCTGCGATAGGCTCTGGTTTAGAACCTTATCGGGATGCACGAAGGTGGGCTGGTAATAGCGTTTATGATTTACTTCAGCCCAATATTCTTCATAGTCTAGCAAGCCCATATCCAGGCGCTCCTCAAGGGTATAACCGTCTGCATAGAATTCGTGCATTAGCTCGCCCTCGTTTGGTAAATGTCTTCCACCACCGTGCGATTGAGTGATTCAGTAGCAAACATCCGTTCAAACATATCCCGGGTGGATTGGTCCAGGGCCGTCCACTTGCAGCCAAAGACTTCGCAGATCTCCACCTTGGCCTGCCCCCAGGTGCCAAAAGGCTGTGCTACCGGCTGCGCATCAAAAGGAGTTTCGGGAGCTACCTCTTCCTCTAAAGCCGGAAGAGTGAGTGGCTGAACAGGTTTCTCCTTTGAAGTAACCAAGCGGAGTTTAGAACCATCCAGCTCGAGCGGGTTCTTTTCGATATGCTCTGCGTAGGTTTCCGCGTGGCTTCTGGATCCACGGGCTTGATCTGCTTCAAAGGGCTCTAACTCAAAACTGGAATGGCGCTCCAAATCCTGTCCGGTAATTCGTCCATCGGTAGATTCAATAACATATATGCGCTGCCGCCGGTAATCGCCAGGAGCACGGAAGTATTGCCCTTTGTAGGATACCATGCGATCTGCTCCCACCTTCCGCGTTACCGCTTTGAACAGTAAGTCCCATACAGAAGTCGTAAGTACATTCTGTTCACGCACCCGGACCCCAGCTCGATACAGCTCTCCCCGGGTTTGCTGGCGCAAAGGGTGCTTGCGCTCCAGCAGCTTCACGCAGTAATTATGAGCTAGGCTGTTTAGTTCTTCCAGGCTTATTTCCGTGATGCCTTTTTGGTCCAGGATGTAGGAGAGCTTGAGTTCAAATTTCTGCCAAAGGGTCCTGAATGGGCGCTCTATTTTGCCCTGGGATTGATGGTCGGCGTATCGCTCCTTTTTGGATCCAGCTAATTCAATCCGAATTCCGGTATCCCGGCTAAAGGTCTTATGGTGATGAAGGAATTTTCCAATGGAGCCCTGGTCAAATTTCAACACCTTTGGAGTGTGGACAAGTGGGTGGACTTCGTCCTTGCGCTGCCAAACAAATTCCAGGGCAGCTGTGCCCATAGCTAGGGTCTCTCCAGTAGCTATGAAATACCGCACCAGGTAGGCCCGGGAAAATGAATCGATGTAACCCATTACCCATAGGCGTTTGCGTTCCTCTTTGGGTTTGTTTTTATAATCCCAGGATCCTTTTCGTCCATCTACTCGGATAATCTCTTCTCCTTCAGAAGAAAGGCCGGCATCGAAATATTCAGGGCGAGAGAAGTCAATATGGTGGACCTGGTTGACGTATTCATCCTCATGGCGCTCATACCCACGCTTTTTGTTAAACCCACGCTGACGAAGCCGGCGATCCACGGTGCTGGCACTTACTGTGCCTTCCTCTATTTGCCCGGTCTGTTCCAGGATCTGGATGGCGTCTTCGGTAGTGATGAATCGTTTCTTTACGCCCATCTTCCCAGACTCCACTTTAACAGCGGCCACTTTATCAATGATTTCCGGAGCTACATCCGGCTCTCTGGGGCTTTTCTTTTCGCCAGCAGTAGGATCAGCAAGACGGTAGACCTTGGCGCGGGACCAGCCCGTTTCCTCCATGATCTCTTCAACAACCCGGCCACGCTCACCATATTCGGCTTCACGAATCCGGCCTCGTATTTCCGTCTTTAATGCTTCGCTGACTGGCATATCCTACAGCTCCTCATTCATGAGTTCCATGAGCATCTTCTCATGCTTATAGGGGATTCGCTCTGCCCCCATCTGGATACTCTCGATTAGGGTTTTCAGGCGAAGGGCTAGTGCGGAATCAATCTCATCCGACTCTATACGATTTAAGCGAACTTGTACCGTTTCCCATGCAGAAGCAGCTGCTTTCAGATCCTCGTCGATTTGGTCAAAGCTGTCACTGGTTTCCCGGTACCTGAAATTGAAATTCCTCTCTTCTTTGAGCTCTTTTTCCAGGGCCGTTTTCTCCAGGGTAAGTGTCTTGTTCTGCTCTTCCAGCAGCTCATTCTTCTCTACCTTCTTGGAGATTTTTTTCAGCTCCTCTTTTAAGTTCTTGAAACTGGTTTCTTTAAGGTCCTCGACCGAATATTCTTCATCACCTAAAGTGATGGTCCCCTCAGCCATAAGTCTTGGAATCTCATCGGAAGCATGGCGAACCATTTCTTCAATTTTGGCCACACCTATACTAGCTAAATCGGCACTCGAAGTTTTATTCGAGGCATGTAGATGGGGTTTTATCTCCCTTCCTATATAAGCATATCGATATGCCTGTCTTATACTGATTGACTTTGTTTCGAAGTACTCTTTAGCTGATTTAAAAGGCCTTCCTGTCTCTGGATGTAGAAGCTCCTTGTACAATTCATTATCAACTAATTCAGCACTATAGATGAACACATTTAATAAAGCATCACCAAGCTTTGAATCGATGATGATTGCGCGTTCCTTACGATAATCAGTACCAAAAACTGTGACTTCACTCATGGGTATAGGGTTGGGTTTCTTTTAATATTTGTTCGAGTCCAGTAATGACCATGGTGGCTTCATCTTTGAATAGCACTGATGCGATTTTACGCTTACCGGTTTGCCGCTGTATGAAATCAGCCAGCTGTGTTGGGTTATACCCCACGGCAACCTGTAGCTCAGCGATGCGAAGCTGTTGGGCTCCGGTCACCTTAGTGTTATCCCGATTGATGTTCGGCTTTGGTCCCTGCCCCAGGAAATGTTTAAGCCACATATAAAAGAGTCGGGTCTGTTTTTCTGAGAGGGTGTATTCGGTGCTTATATCTTCAACTGGAAGGTCTAATCGGAATTCCTTTTTGATCCAGCGTTTCACATCGTCTCTGTCTTCCCAAATCCCAAGCTTGATGCACTCTTCGATCATGGCTTGCCGCTGGCGTCGCTGCTTTTCTTTGAGGTCTTTAATCCTCATAAGCGACCTCCATTACATAGGAAATTGATACACCAAATTGCTTTGCCAGCTTTGATGGTTTTACTCCATCATGAAATTGGTACCCAATAGCATCAGCAAGTGGAATCCCTATTTCTTTTAAACCCCGGATCTGCTTCAAATCCATGCCCTTTGCATGGCGATACACTGTGGAGAGATCAATTCCTAATTCATTTGCCACTTCCTTTGGATTGGGATTCTCACGAAGGGCTTTGCGAGTTACTGAGGGGTAGGGTTTTGACATTACCAGTTCTCCCTCCCACAAAGTTTAGCATGTACTTTTCTCGTTTTACCTCTTAGGTGAGATCTTTCTCTTAATTCACGAGACCAATCGTTCAGCATTTGATTAGCCTTTCCATATTCTCCAAATCCATTTCTATGGAGATCATTAATTATTTCCTGAAGGAAGAGCTTGTCATTCCTGGCGAATTCTACATCACTCATGCCGCTACACCTTTAATAAAGCCTGCTAGTCGAGCATCTAATTCTACCTCAGGAAGTGCATTAAGATATTTTAATGCCGCCTCCCAGAAGCGCTCACTATCGGATGGATGATTGGGGTTAGCGATGTTTAAACACTGCTGATAGCCCGGCAGAAAAGGACTCATGGAGATTTTGGAGATATCCCCGTATTCAAATAGTGATCGGATTCGATCTTTATCGCTGGGAGTGAGTTCCCGAATAGCAATGAATTTTGTTTCCTTTTCAGCTTTTTCCGACATTTGCTGGCACATTTTTATTATTTGTTTATAGATTCTGCAAATAATATAGTATCATTAATGGAACTAAAGCAAGAAAAAAGTTTCATTTTTAAAACTAATAAGGACATCAAGTATTGGATTTGACACTGCCAGGCTCAACTGTAAATGATCGCCTTAAGGAGGTTATACAAGGTTTAAAGGCCACTTACGATGATATCGAAAGGGTTACTGGTGTATCTAGGAGCACTTGGATCAGAATGACAAAGCCGGGAGCCAGTGTTAAAATTGAGCATGTTGATCTACTTAGTTCCAATTTTGATATTGATGGGGATTATGTAAAAACTGGAAAGAGATCAGTCCCAACGTTGGGAATGCAGGTTGAAGAAGAGCAAACTCCCTATGGTAAATCTGTGCCAACGTTGGCAGACAATCAGGTCAATGAAGAGAAAGAAAAGTTCAGAGAGTTTATTGGAAAACACCGAAAGGGCTCAGCTGGGAGTAAGCTTAACCCAGAAGACTATGACAACCCAATGGTGATATTGGATGCAGCGGTGAAAGACTTAACCGCAGAATGGAAATGGATAGTCCAGAATGAGAAGGATGACAAAGCCCGAAAGGAATGGCTGAAAGGAGCTTTAAAGGTAATTAATCGTATTGCAACCAAGCATCTCGATCGGCTGGATTCTGAGCAGGAAGACTAGGAACGGTTTGTCTTCTCCATCCCATCCCCGCTACAAGGGCCAGTAGCAAACCCCCAGCTCCTGCAATAAGAAACCAGATCATACTTGTTCCTATTCCAGATTTTTTGAGGCCTCTGAATAAAGGGTCGTAATCAAATATGTCCTCAAACCCTTCATAAGCTAGTTTTGCTTCAATTCCTTCCTCAAGTGCATCAACATCCACATCTTTGCTAAGCTTATTTAGTTCAAAGTAGGCTATTTCGGCCTGCTCCATATCACCGGTATACACATGAAGCTTTACCAACCTCGCTAATGCAATGTAGGTAAGAGAATTTGATTCTTGAATTAACCGGTTGTTCAGCATTTCATACATAACAGACTTTGCTGCTTCGAAATGCCTCTCTTCCAGAAGAAACCTCATTCTTGCCAGCTGAACATCCTGATACCACTGAGCTCCTCCAGACTCTCCTAGTCTTAAAGCCTCCAGAGTTAAACTGATCGCTTTACTGTTATCTCCGTATTTGTTTTCGAAATAGGCTTCGGTGATCAGTGATTCTAAAATGACCCGGGTATTTGTTGACTCTTTTCGAAGCTCTCTCAGTTTAAAAATGTATGATTGAGTCGCTTCTTTATCATTAAGTATTCTCGATGAGTAGCTATATAAATTTCGAATTGCTAGGGTTACCCCAACGGAGTCGTTAATAGAATTTGCTATATCAAATGATTTAATATGCATAGCTCCGTAAGATTCCCAATCGTTAAGCCTGGAAAAGTTATTTCCCAGGAGAGAGTACATTCTCCATCTTAGTTCCCCATATTTAGAAGGTATTTCCTCAAGGTCCGATTCTAGAATAGCCTTTGACTTCAGAATATCTTCTCTCGTATCAAATTGCTTAAGGTTCCATGCTTGCAGGTATCGTGCCTGGTAATAGGCTGAATCCTTTACTGTAGAATTCTCAATCTCTCTTTCTAGTAGTAATAATGCAGAATCAGCGTGTCCCTCAACCGTATAGTCAAGGGCGCGCTGATTAATTTCAGGAGTGACCTGAAAGAAAGCCAAAATTAAAATGGCTTTGATCATCTATCTATCCTCCGGTAGATGGAGGTGGATCTTTTGGTGGCGGATCATCACCACCGGGATCTCCTCCTGGAGGATCAGTTTGTGCGAAGTAAAATCTGTTTTTGAGAGTTGGCATATTGCCTCCTTTTTTTGTTGTCCTTGTTGTGTAAGACCGTCCCCAAACAAACTCCTTACAAAAAATTTGTTTAAGGGCTAAAGTGGAGTATAATTAGAAGTATAGTCACATCAAAAGTGCGACAAACGTTCTCAAGGAACACAAGGACTTGCGGAGACTGGAGAGAGAAAAGAGAGTGAAATCAATGCGAAAAACTACGCAAACTGCATTCTATTTGTCGCAGGTTTACTTATGCATTTGTCTCACCCCCCTAATTTAATCTTGGTCTAAACGCTAAAAAGAAGTTTACTTTTTTATCGAATACACATATAATGCACATATATTCATATATGTGCATTTTTTATGTCCGGATTACACTCTTATTCTCCCGTAGCACCTCAAAATAATTCTGAGCTTCTTAAGCTTTCCCGCAAAATTGAAACGGGATTCCCTTCTCCTGCTGGAGATCATTTAGAAAAAGCGCTCAGCCTGGAAGAACTGATCGTTCAGAGACCCACTTCTACATTCTATGTGCGTGCCGATGGAAATGCCATGAAAGCAACCGGTATTTATCACGGAGATATTTTGGTCGTAGATCGTTCTCTTACCCCACAAAATGGATCTATTATTATAGCCTCCTATGAAGAAGAAATCATCATTCGCAGGCTTGTAATAAAAGGCTCAAATACTTTCTTAACTACAGGGGATATTAAACAACCCCCCATTTTTATTTCCCAGGATACAAACTGGATGATATGGGGAATAGTCACTCATTTAATTCATCGATTTCGTCCTACAGAGGAAGAAGAATCAAAGGAGGAGCCTGTATATGAAATGGGTTAATATCGAATCAGACTTTTCCTCAATATGTTTTTAAAGGCCCCAACATCAAATCCTTCAGGGCTTGCTTATGCCATGATCGACTGCAATAATTTCTATGCCTCTTGTGAACGGGCCTTCGACCCAACGTTGATAGACAAACCTATTGCTATACTTTCGAATAATGATGGCTGTGTAATCGCTCGTTCCGAAGAAGCGAAAGAAGCTGATATCCCTATGGGTGCTCCAGAGTTTAAATACCGGAAACAATTCAAAGAAAAAGGGATCAAAATTCGATCGTCCAATTATGCCTTATATGGAGATATGAGCCATAGGGTAATGGAAACTCTGCGCCACTTAACCCACGATATTGAGGTGTATAGTATTGATGAAGCCTTTGCTGAACTTTCTACTAATATTTACCCCACTTTAGATGTATATGGTCGGGTAATTAGAGAAACAATCCTGAAATGGACAGGACTTCCCGTGTCAGTAGGAATAGCTCCCAGTAAAACACTGGCTAAAATTGCTAACCATATTGCCAAAAAAAACCGAACATTTGATGGAGTGATGGATCTCACGAACCATCCTGATATAGATAATTTTTTAGAGGAAATACCCCTGCAAAGTATTTGGGGAATTGGGCAAGGCTTAACTATTCGTATTAACCGTTTTGGAATTGAAAATGCACTCCAGCTCAAAAAAACGATTGATAACCGAAAATGGGTACGTAAGCACCTTGCAGTAACTGGCTTGAGGACCGTATTAGAATTAAATGGCATACCCTGCTCAGGATTAGGAATGGGAAGAGACTCACGAAAAGGAATACTGACCTCCAGAATGTTTGGGAAGCCTTTATATAGTCTTGGGGATATTCAGGAGGCAGTAGCTACATTTGTTAGTCGCGCTGCAGAAAAATTACGTGCCCAACAGTCGGTAGCCTCAAACATCAATATCAACTTGATTGGGGACAAATACGATAACATTCGCGGGAAGTATAAGTTTGGAGCTGGCTACGCTCTAAAGGTTCCCACAGCTCATACCCCCACTATGATTCAGGTGGCTAAATTACTCACTCAAAAAGCTTTTGAAGAAGGCCGGAAATACAAAAAAGCAGCGGTGATGCTTACTGGGATTGTCCCAAATAGTGAAGTACAGATGGATTTATTCAACCCTGAATTATATACCCAGAAACAATATCGATTGATGGAATGCATGGACCGTATAAATTCTAAATTTGGTCGTAACTACACCGCTTTTGCTGCAACTGGCCTACATAAAAAGGGAGATCATCGTAATAAATGGCTTATGAATCAAAACCATCTCAGTAACCGGTATACGACTCGTTGGGATGAGCTCCTCGTAGCTAAAACAAAACTGTCCATGTAATTGAACTAAGAATATTCGACAAGGAATTAAAAAGTAAGAATTACTTACTTCGTCAATCGATATTCTTTACTCTTACTTCATTCAGAGACTTTGATCAAGTGCGATCACTGCATTTAAAATCACCTGTACCGATTTTTTATAAAACTCCTGGGGGATGGTTTCAAACTCATCAGTAGCTTTGTGATAGTGATCATGATCTTCTACACCGAAATACACGAAGGGAATCCCTTTGGCATGAAATGGGCCATGATCTGAAGCCGAAGTCCAGTCATTATACCCTAAATCCGGGCTATCATGCCCGAAAAGCAATTGTACATCTCCTGTTTCTGCCTTTTCAAGAATAGACTTTAACGAGGGGTAATGATACGTCCCAGCAGCATACAATTCATTTACCGTATTCTGAGCAATCATATCCATATTTACCATTAGCACTACTTTTTGGAGAAATACAGAATCTCTTACAAATGCCCGGGCTCCATTAAGACCTCCCTCTTCCGCATCAAATGCAGTAAAAACTAATGTATGATTAGGCTTTGCTTCCATAAAATACCCGGATATCGCCACAAGGGCAGCGGTCCCCGATGCGTTGTCATCTGCTCCATTATAAATCAAACTGTCGCGAACTCCCAGGTGGTCATAGTGAGCTCCAATAACGATCACAGAATCCGTTTCTCCTTCTATCATTCCAACGACATTAATCCCATCAACCATTTCTCCATTTCTTCTTTCGATTGAAAAAGGATGCTCATAATTATTTTTAAAAGCAGGTACGCCCATTTCCTCGAACCGCTCAATCAGGTAGGCCCGTGCCTTTGCATTCCCTTCGGTGCCTACCAGCCTTCCCTCCATTTCATCAGAGGAGAGCGTTTTCAAATCTTCAATTAATTGATCTGTATTTAAAACAGGTTTCGGCGTCTCCTGGGCACAGGCAATAAATGTGATAGATATAAGAAAGAGGGTAAAAAGCTTTTTCATTTCTGGAATTAATTAGAATTAAGCGAAGGTAAAAAAGCCATGCTATAGACAAAACCAGCTTAGATAATTTTACACAAAAAAAGCCCCCATGCCGAAGCCTGGGGGCTTTAGTACTCCTTGTGTGGCAACTTACACGATCTTAGAAATCAAATCAGCTGTTCGATTTGCATATCCTGCTTCGTTGTCGTACCAGCCAATTACTTTAACCAAAGTACCATCCACTTTGGTTAGTTCACTGTCAAAAATATTTGAGTGCGGATTACCAATAATATCGGTAGATACGATTGGATCAGCTGTGTACTCTAGAATTCCACTGAGGCTACTTTCAGCTGCAGCTTTAAAAGCCGCATTCACTTCCTCAATGGTAGTTTCTTTACTCACTTCACATACAAAGTCAGTAAGTGACCCGGTTGGGGTTGGAACCCTAACAGCACCACCATCAAGCTTACCATTAAGATGTGGAAGTACTAAACCAACAGCTTTAGCTGCACCTGTTGAAGTAGGAATAATATTGATCGCTGCAGCTCTTGCTCTTCGTAAATCTCTATGCGGAGCATCCAAAATTCTTTGGTCTCCGGTATAAGAGTGAATGGTTGTCATAAATCCTTTTACTACTCCAAAAGCATCATCAAGTACTTTTACCATTGGAGCAAGGCAGTTAGTTGTACAACTTGCATTAGAATAAATAGCAGTATCAGCGTCAATTACTTCTTCATTTACTCCTAGTACTACTGTCTTAACTTCTCCTTTCGCAGGAGCAGAGATAATTACTTTTTTAGCGCCAGCAGCAAGGTGCTTGCTTGCTCCATCTTTATCAACGAAAAATCCGGTAGATTCGATTACTACATCTACTCCAAGATCACCCCAATTAAGGTTCGCCGGATCCCGCTCTGCAGTAACTTTAAAACTTAGATTATCAATATTGATGGTATCGCCATCTGCTGAAACATTCCCTGCATAAATCCCCTGAGAAGAATCATATTTAAACAGGTGAGCAAGTGTTTTGGTATCGGTTAAGTCATTAACTCCAACAATGTCGATCTGATCGGTATACTTTGCTAAAATAGCACGGGTAACCATTCTACCAATACGACCAAAACCATTTATTCCGACTTTAATTTTAGACATGTGTTTAATTTTTGAGATGAATGAATTTAAACCTCAGCTGCTTTTATAAAGAAGTCCAAATCCACGTAAAGTTCTTTTAAATACGCTCAAAACTACCACTACTAAGTCCCATTTTCAACGGTTTTACCGTAACTTAAAGATTAGAAATTGTGCTTTTGAAATGGGAGCGCTTTTCTAGCTATATTTGTCCTCCTCATTTACAAAAATTGAAGTGTAATACTAACTCTAGAATCTACTTGTAAACAAAATGTCTGACTTAACCCTGGAAAAATTTACCAACGAAGAATACCTGGATTTTACCGATCCTACCATCGACGCCGCTCAGAAAAAAGCTCTTGAAGAAGCGCGTAGTAATTTTGGGAAAGAGCATGATTTATATATCAATGGGGAATGGGTTAAAGGAGACTCCGGTACCTTCGAAAGTACCAACCCTTCTAATTTACAGGAAGTAATTGGCACCTTTCAGATGGCTAGCACAGACCAGGCCCTTGGTGCTCTTGACGCAGCATGGGAAGCTTTTGAAACTTGGCAGTACACCCCCGCTAAAGAACGTGCCGAATATCTATTGAAAGCAGCAGATGTAGTTAAAAGACGCCGCCTCGAGATTAATGCATGGATGATCAGTGAGGCAGGTAAAAACTACTTAGAAGCTGATGCTGATACTGCTGAAGGCATCGACTTTCTGATCTACTATGCCTATGAAGCTATCCGACTAGATGCGGGCATGCCAGTAAAAGATTCCTGGGGTGACGCCAACAAAACTATTTATATGCCAATAGGTGCAGGTGTTTCTATCTCTCCATGGAACTTCCCTTTTGCCATTTACCTGGGTATGGCCGCTGCACCAATAGCCGCTGGTAATACCGTTGTTGCTAAACCAGCTCCTGATACTCCAAAAATGGGCCATATTGTAGCAGAGATTTTTGAAGAAGTAGGCCTCCCAAAAGGAGTATTCAACTTTGTTACTGGAGATAATATTGAAGTAGGCGAAGCTCTGACTACAAGCCCTAAAACAAGATTCATCAGCTTTACAGGATCTAAAGCAGTTGGCTTGCATATGGCAGAAATCGCTGGAAAAGTTGTAGAAGGCCAGCATTTCTTAAAACGACTTGTATGCGAGTTAGGCGGTAAGAATGCAACTATCGTAGATGCTGATGCCGATCTAGATAGAGCTGCTGGAGAGATTGTAAAAGGAGCTTTTGGTTTCCAGGGACAAAAATGCTCTGCCGGATCACGTACTATCGTCGTTGAATCCGTTTATGATGAAGTACTGGAAAAGGTAGTAGAAAAAACCAAAGAACTCCGAGTTGGTGACGCAAAGGATAACTTCGCTTCCGGTCCTGTTGTAAATCAACAAGCCGTAGACAAAATTATGAGTTACATCGAGATTGGTAAGACTGAAGGTCGGCTAATGGTCGGAGGAAAACGTGCTGACACAGAAAACGAAGGGCACTATATCGAGCCCACAGTTTTTGCGGATATCGATGAAAATGCTCGTATTGCCCAGGAAGAAATATTCGGACCAGTAACTGCTTTTATAAAAGCAAAAGACACTGACGATGCATTGAGAATTGCCAATAGTACCCAATATGGATTAACAGGTGCTTATTTCTCCCAGGATCCGAAAAAAATTGAGAAAGCTTTGAGGAAATTCAAAGTGGGTAACCTGTATATAAACAGAAAATGTACTGGAGCATTGGTAGGAGCTCAGCCTTTTGGCGGATTCAACATGAGTGGTACGGATGCTAAAGCAGGTGGTCGCGACTACCTTTTGTATTTCCTACAGCCAAAATCGATGACAGTTCGTCCAAGCGACGGCGTGGAAATGGATGTACATTCATTTGAATATGCTAAAGACTAACTTTCAGTATTTGAATGATTATTTTAAAGCCCTGGTTATTACACCAGGGCTTTTTTATTTGTAACTAATTAAATACGCATCGTGGCGCCGAATAAAGTTTTCTCTGAAGAAGAAATTCAGCGAATTATCAAAAGAGCTACCGAACTCCAAAAAAAGGAGTCCGGGAAAAAGGAAAAACAAGAGTCTGGTTTAACATTAGATGAACTCTTAAGTGTAGGAGAAGAAGCAGGACTTGATATTCAATACCTAAAAACAGCCGCACTGGAAATGAGAGACCAGAAGGTGGTCAGGCACTCAGGAATTACCGATACCCATATTTTTGAAGAACGAGAATTTAATACGGAAGCACCAGATGATTTAGTTTGGGATGATGTTATCGCGGAGTTAACTCATCACTTTGGCGGAGATACCTTTGGAAAAACTACAGAACACTCTAAAAAAAGAGAATGGAGCCACACAAGTGTATCTGGAATTGAAACGATAGTATCTCTCAATAACCGGGGAAATCAGTCAAAGCTTAGATTATCGCAAAGAGTAGGCTTAGGCAGCCCTCTAACAGAAGGGATTGCCTATGGCGCTGTCCTGGCTTTTTTACTAACTATAGTTGGTATGGGTGTGTTCAAGCCGCCTACAACCTTAGCTTTTTTTATGGGCGCAGGACTTTGGGGAATGTCTTCATTGCTGGTTTATACTCTTGATGTCGCATGGAGGAAAAAGAAACTAAGAAGCCTTGGAACATTAGCTGACAAGATTTTAGACCAGCTTCCATCAAGCATCCAGGAAGTAAAGAAGAGAATCAGTAACTCCGATACTTCGTCAATAGAAATTGAATCGGAAGATGTATATGGTGAAGAAGAGAGTAGTGATAATCTAAAGAATCATCTTCGAGAATAAATTAATCATCCAGGTCAACTTCATCTGGAGACTCTTCATCTGATACCAGATCTTCCACGTCTGGTGTATCATCTATTTCCTGTTCTTCATCTTCCTCATCTACAGGTGCGGTTTTCTTCTCTTTCTTAGGTTTGGATTCTGCGATAGCACCTGCCCTTTTTAAGACCAAAACGATGTCATCATGATCATTCTCATTGGCAATCATCATTGCAGTATCTCCATTTCGATCTCTGAGATATATATTTGCCCCTTCTTCGATGAGATACTTAACAATATCAAGGCTTCCACTTTTGGCTGCTATCATAAGTGGAGTGTGTCCCCATCTTTGTTGAAAATCTATATCTGCTCCCTTATCTACTAAAAGCTTAACAACTTCAAAATTTCCTTTGCGAGCAGCAACAATCAATGCAAGAGAACCTATACTTGCACCCATTTCAAAGAGTTGCTCCATCATAGAAATATTTCCATTCTCTGCTGATCTAGTTAAGGCAGTACCTCCCATTTTGGTCTCTACATTTAAATCAGCACCAGCCTTAATTAAATAACTAAATATTTCCTGATGACTTTTTTCGGCAGCCAATATAAGAGCTGTTGCTCCACTACTATTGGTCGCATTGAGATCTATTCCTTCTTTATGGAGCTTCTTTACTGTTTCGAAATCTCCATCTTTCGCAGCTAAGATGAGGTCTTGTGTTTCCATGAATTGACAAATAACCTTTGTTTTCGCGGGATTATAAAAAACGGAAACTCTTTCTCAAACTAAATTATCGTTAATTTATTTGAGTGTTCCTTCGAGCGTATTACCTGCCAAAAAGTTTTTAGTTTCCATTCTTTTCTTCCCCGGAAGCTGAATCTCAAGTAACTCCACTGTTCCATCCTCACAACCAACTAAAAGTTTTTCTCCTCTCACCAGCAATTCGCCAGGATCGATATTTGCGATAGGTCCCAATCTTGACTTATACATGTTAAACTTTTCTCCTTCCAGACTAGCCCAGGCTGTTGGAAAAGGGCTCAGTCCTCTGATTTTATTATGTACTTCACGAGCAGGCCTGTTAAAATCAATATGACAAGTTTCTCGAAAAAGCTTCGGAGCTGGCGTAGCCTTTGCATCATCCTGGACAACTTCACTATGGCTTCCATTATCAATAAGATGAATTGCCTCCAATAACGTTTCACTGCCCATATCCATCAAACGAGAATAGACCTCCCCGGTAGTTTCATTATCCTCAATAGGGGTCTTTTTTTGTAAGATGATTTTTCCTGTATCTACTTTCTCATCTAGAAAAAAAATTGTGCATCCAGTCTCCTCTTCTCCATTAATAACTGCCCAATGAATCGGTGCTGCGCCTCTATATTTTGGCAGTAATGACGCATGCAGATTGATAGAACCGATTTTTGGTATCTCTAAAACATGTTTTGGAAGGATTCGGAACGCTACTACTACAAATAGATCCACTTCTAACGAAGCCAGTTGTTCTGCGAAATCAGGACTATGCAAATCCTCAACCTCTATAACTGGAATCCCCAATTCTATCGCCTTTGCTTTTACAGGAGTAGGAGCAGTAGAAGTACCTCGTCCTCTTCTTTTATCTACATTACTGACTACGGCTTTTAAATTGAAAGAAGAGTCTACAATCTTTTGAAGACTTGGAAGTGCAAAATCGGGAGAACCCATAAATACAATATTCATCCCAGGAGCTTTTATTACGTCTTTGGCTTTATGGGGTACTTTGTTTCTCTGTCCCCCATTTCTATTTCTTTCAAATCAGCTTTGTGCATACGTCTACGGAACGAACTCAAATAATCGATGAAAAGCACTCCATCCAGATGATCATATTCATGCTGTATAACCCGGGCAAGCCAACCTGAAGCTTCTATTTCGCAATCATTAAACTCTTCGTCTTTATATCTAATTACTACTATCTCAGGACGGGTAACTTTATCTGTTACTTCAGGAATACTTAAACAGCCTTCGTCCATTGGAATTTTGCTTCCTTTTTTCTCCACAATTTCGGGATTGATGAAAGCCATCGGACCTGGTTTTTCATCTTCTTCGTCCAGCATATTGTCAGCATCCAAAACAAAAATTCGTTTTGAAACCCCTACCTGAGGAGCTGCAAGTCCCACTCCATCTGAATTATACATGGTTTCAAACATATCCCTGATGAATTCTGAAATTTCATCGGTAAGCTCTTCCACGTGTTCGGCTTTAGCTCTCAGCACCGGATCATCATAAGTAACGATGGGTAAAATCGGCATATCAATTATGAATAATGTTCTTCCAAATAACGCTGTAAGATAATGGCTGCAGCAATTCTATCCACGCTCTCTTTTTGCTTCCGTTTCTTCTTCTTAACACCTGCATTAACCATCAAACTAACAGCTTCATTAGAAGAGTTCCGTTCATCTACTTTATGAATAGGGATGGATGGGAAAGTAGAAACGAGGTGATGGATGAAATCCTTTACCATTTCTACAGTTTCTCCTTCAGAACCATCAGGTTGTAAAGGCCAGCCGATAATAAAGCCTTCTACTTTTGATTCAGAAACTATTTCCCCAATACGAACAATGGCTTGTTCGGGGCTATAAGTACCTACAGGGTTTGTAAACGTCTTAAGGAGATCCGTCTGGGCAATACCGACTCGTTTTTTTCCTACATCAATACCGACCAGACGTGAATACTCCTGCAAAGTTTGTGGCTGTTACTTTACGTCTTCTAAAGGCTGACGTAAAAAAGTTTTTAGAAGTTTACTTGGTTTGAAGTGTGTTTTACGGTGTGCTGGTACATAAATCACTTCGTTAGTCTTTGGATTTCTAGCCTTAGGCTTTGCTTTCGTTTCCTTTACCTCAAATACACCAAAATCGCGTATTTCGATACGGCACTCGGTATTTGCTGACATCATAATCTCGCGCATTGCAACGATTACAGCATCAATCCAAGGTTCTACTTTGATCATTGGCTCGCCTTTAGCTTCTGCTACACGACGAACTATATCACGCTTAGTGTAAGTCATCATAACTATTATTCCTTGTATGTTTGAGCACTTTTTTGTGCTTTATGTGTCCTTCCTTATTTATGCTATCGTCTACTTTTTCCTTAAATAGTAACCTAAAGTGAATAGCAAGTGATTTTACAGATAGTTTGAGCTAAAGTCTACTTAAAATTTAGCAAGTAGCTTACTCATAGCGTAGTACATTCTTAACTCCATCTACCTTACTAAGCCTTTTCATAATCTTATCTAGTTGAGAAATACCCTCTACGTAAATCGTTAAGATTCCCTCAAACATACCTTCATCACTCGTGACATTTATGCTTTTCATATTTGTGGATAAAGACTTTGAAAGGATGTCAGTCAAATCATTAATCAAACCCACTCTGTCTTCACCTATTACTCTGATGGCAACCAGAAATTTGTTCTCAATATTTTTTGCCCATTTAACGTCTATAATTCGCTCACCTTCTGTCTTCAAAAGATGCTGAGCATTATTACACATTGTCCGGTGGATTTTTACATCTCCATTGCGACTTATAAAACCGATTACATCATCCCCTGGAATAGGCCTGCAGCAATTTGCATAAGTGAATTTTACATTGCTCAGCTCTCCATTCAAAATAAGTGATTGGGCATTCCCCAAAGCTCTGGCTGTTGAATAGTAAGTCTCCTGGATTTCCTCCTCAGTACGTTGCGTTGTTTCTGACGATTCTCCTTCAATACGGCCAGTACTCTTGAATTTCTTTACTTCTCTGAAAACGGTATTAGCATCTATTGAGCCTAATCCCAAATCATAAAACATACCCTGGGTCGACTCATATTTAAAACGCTTGGCGATCTTTGTCAGTTCTTGATCCGAAATTTCAATCTTACCCCGGGCTGCTCTTTTTTCCCATATCTCTCTACCCTCATCAGCTACCTTTTTCTGCTTCTGCTTAATGAACTGCCTGATTCTGGATTTGGCTTTGTGGGTCACCACATCGTCAATCCAGTCGGGATTAAGATTAATTTTATTTCCGGTTATAATTTCGACCTGATCTCCGTTCCTTAGTTTTTGCCTAAGTGGAGCCATCTTTCCATTCACTTTTGCAGCCATAGCTTGTTCGCCTATTTCACTATGAATCTCAAAAGCAAAATCGATAGGGGTAGCACCATTCGGAAGGGTTCGAAGCTCCCCCCGCGGGGTAAATACATAAATCTCTTCCTGATATAAATTCAGCTGAAAGTCTTTTACGAAGTCTGCAGTGGAGTCTGGTCTTGGGTTATCCAATACATCCCGAACCCAATTCACGAATTTATCCAGGGTCTCACTCCCTGTTTGCTCGCCTTCTTTATACTTCCAATGCGCTGCCAGTCCTTTCTCAGCTATATCATCCATCCGGCGAGTCCTGATCTGAACTTCCACCTTCTTCCCTTTATTAGTAATCACTGTAGTATGTAATGACTGATAACCGTTGGCCTTCGGTACGGAGATGAAATCGCGGAAGCGTTCTGGAATTGGAGTGTACCAATCTGTGATTATGGAATAAACCCTCCAACAATCTTCTTTTGTGTGTTCGCCTTCTAAAATGATGCGAATGGCAAAAAGATCATAAATCTCCTCGAAAGGTTTCTGTTGCCGCTGCATCTTGCGATAGATGGAATAAATATGCTTTGGACGACCTTTAATTTCGAATTTGAAATTCTGCTCAACAAGCTGCCTTCCGATCGGCATCATGAATTCATCAATAAATACTTCTCTTGATTCCTTCTTTTCCTTCAACTTTCGGGCAACAAATTTGAACGAAGTGGGGTCAATCGCTTTAAAGCATAAATCCTCAAGCTCATTTTTGATACTAAATAGGCCAAATCGGTGAGCTAAGGGGGCATAAAGATCCATCGTTTCTGAAGCAATCTGGATTTGTTTTTCCCTTCTCAAATGCTGAATGGTTCTCATATTGTGTAATCGATCAGCAAATTTGATAAGGATCACACGAATATCTTCTGCCATAGAAAGGAGCAGCTTCATAAAAGCCTCTGCCTGCTTACTATCCCTGCTTTTGAAAACTCCGGCAATTTTCGTTACACCATCTATAATTACAGATACCTCTTCACCAAACCAGTAGGTAATGTCTTCTAGCTCCACCTCGGTATCTTCAACCGTATCGTGGAGTAAGGCTGCAACTACGGATACATCATCAATATTAATCTCCTGAGCAACAATTTTCGCAACTTCAACCGGATGATAATAATAAGGTTCGCCCGAGGCTCTTTTCCCCTCTTTATGAGACAGGTAACAAAGCTTGAAGGCTCGGGTAACCATTTCAACATCTGTATTTTCGATATGAAGCCTGCACACCTCTAACAGCTGATCCAAGTCTTGCTGTTGAGCCTTTTCCAGGATGTATTCATCCAGATTAAACTTTTCTATGGTGGAGGTTTTAGCCATGTACCGAGATACCTTTCTAAGCGATGTTTAAAAAACGAACTAAATAAGCTTTTATGTAATAATTTTTATTAAGCTTTAAAAGCTTAACGTCACTCCGAATAAAATCCTTCCTGTTGTAGTTTCTGAAATCTCGGGGTTACTTAATGAAGTATCGGAATATCTATACTCAACAAAAGGCTTGAGGATAGGTATAATTGCCACCTTTGCTCCAATAATTCCATTCCAGTAAATATTCGATTCACTTTCGTCGTCCAGCTCATCCAAAACAGGAACCCCAATAATATCGCTTCTATTGATGTCGAGCGTAGTGGAACCAAGTCCTAACCCTATATAGGGTTCAATGAGGCCTACCGATACCCCTCCTATCACTGCTACCCCAAAATCGTAGTTGGTTAGGTCCTGTGAATAGCTGAGCCCTGCTTCTGATATATCATTCTGATCACTAAAAAAACTAAAGTGCGCTTGCAGTCCCACATTAACCATTGGTAAATGATCCAGGAAACTTTTTTGAACACGAAGTCCAAATCCACTTTGTGGATCATCCTCTCTTAATTCATAAGAAGCACCTACTTCAAGTTGAGCAAATGCAGGACTTGCAAAAAGAATAGCCACAAGAACTAAGGCGGAAAAAACTCTATTCATAAATAACTCATTGATGTTTATTCAGGGAAAGTACAAAACCATGCTTTTATTCAACAACATTTTAGAAGAAATGAATTGAAGAGTTCTGAGATTAAGTCGTATATTTGGCGCCTTGAAAGCCAATGTAAAGCATGGTTAGCCGCGGTGGTGGAATTGGTAGACACGTTGGACTTAAAATCCAATGGCTCATTTAATGGCCGTGCCGGTTCGAGTCCGGCCCGCGGTACCAACCACAGAAAAAGCCCACTAATTTGTTAGTGGGCTTTTTTATTGTGCTCTAAAAATGAACCAGCCTTACTGCCCTAATTAAAACAAGTACATCCCAAATTTATTCTTGTAAAAAATTTTGTTTAATGTTTTATCCTGTTATTATTGGCGCAGGGTAAGTTCTCGAAGGAATGATCGACTAACACATGGAAAAATCTCAGAACAAAACAGTGATGATCGTTGAGGATGATCTGATACTGAATCTTCTATATGAGAGTTATTTAGAGAAACTGGGTTATGATGCTGAAGGCGAATTGGTTTACGGAAAAACGGCCATTGAAGTAGCTAAACGGATAAACCCTGATCTAATTCTGATGGATATTTCTCTTGAAGGAGAAATGGATGGTATAGAAGCTATGACAGAGATCAGAAAATTCTCTAACGTACCGGTTATTTATATCACCGGTAATTCAGATCCATATCACGTCCAGCGAGCTAAGGAGACTAACTATATCGACTATCTGGTCAAGCCTATCGAGTTTAATGATCTGAAAGAGTCTATCGAAAAGAATTTTCGGTAATTAACTTTCTTTACTCAGTTCATCCACAATTCTTTTCCCTTCACGAAGTTTTACCATAATTAGGTTGATGTAATCCATTCTTATACTATTTTTGGATCACAAAGAATATTTATCATGCTCAGAAGTAAGGTTTTCAGATGGTCATTGCTCGGACTTGCCTTGTTAGCGGTTATCGCTTTAACAGGTATGAATGTCTTTTCTTTGTATGATATCCGGGAACGTATCATAGCCTCTGAAGAGGAACGTCAGCTTAACCTCTTAGATGAACTCGTTTCCGAAGTTAGAAGAGAGTTTTACGATCAATTCCGTGCCTTAGGAAAATTGGAGTTAGAACCTATTGAAAACACCATCGCGAATAATGGTCAGTTTCCTAATCAAGTTCAGGAACTCATTGTAAAAGCTGCTCAGAACCAGGTTTTTGATGGTATATATTATACTCCGGAAGGAACGGACCCATGTCTAGAAGATAGCAAGGTGTATGCCTATAACTATTCCAATGAGACTATGGTTTATACTGGTGCTTACCCTACTACACTTTGTGATGGCGTAGGTCTTGTAAGAACTAAAGCTCGTATCGAGTTGAATAATTTTGACTATCGATGGAATAATAATGTCGAGTTCGATGCTCATCGTACGATGAACATTGGCTTCATCAATATTAAAGAAAATCGAATCATAGGATACCTTACTGCTACCCTAAATAAAGACCATATAGTTAATGACGTCATTGGGCCTTTGATGACCGAATACTTTGATCCGGTTGAAAATCCAGGAACGGTTCTATGGCTTCGTGACTGGGCCAATAACGAAATACTTGCTACTAATAATCCCTCGGTAAATTATGACCGGGAGATTGTAGATAAGCGTCAAAGTTTCACTTATGGTAACATGTTGGAGAATTGGGTAATCCAGATCGCCTTTTTGGATAACCCAGTAGGAAATGTGTATAACGAATCTCTATTTAAAAATTTAATAGTTCTTGGCGTAGCCATGCTTCTGTTAGTCGGTGCACTGGTATTCATGTTTTATACTGCACAAAGAGAACGTGCACTTTCTCAACGCCAGGCTGGATTCTTAGCTAATGTAACTCATGAATTGAAAACTCCATTAGCTGTAATGCAAGCTGCTGGTGAAAATATATCTGATGGCCGAGTAACAGAATCCAAGAGACTGAAACAGTATGGAGATCACATTTATAACGAGTCCATTCGATTGAGAAGAATGATCGAAAAACTGCTCGATGTTGCTAAATCCGATTCTGGGCAAACTTTAATTAAAGCCAGCTCAGCCAATCTTTTGGAACTAGTCAGGGACTATATAAAGGAGAACCGACCTTATATCGAAAGTAAGGGATTCACTTTATCGTTCAATTATAATTCCGATTCCACATTGGTTATGATTGATAGAGATCATTTCGAAACGATAATCAGCAACCTAACAGAGAATGCGATCAAGTATAGTGCTGATCAAAAATCAATAAAGGTCAGCCTGAAGTCTGAAAAACAATTCGTTGTTCTGAAGATTTCGGATTCTGGAGTAGGAATTCCCCGAAAACACCTCAAAAATATTTTCAAAAAGTTTTATAGAGTAGAAGATTCACTAAACGCCAAAACCAAGGGACATGGGCTTGGGCTTAGTATTGTTAAGAATCTGGTTCAGTTAAATGGTGGAACTATTCATGTAGCCAGCGAAGTCGGTAGGGGCACTGTTTTCACTATTAAATTCCCTATTTTCATAAGAGAAAAACAGACGCAGGGGATCTCTCAGGATATAGAGTCCCAAACTCAACAAATCAGCAACATTTCGGAGTATGCCAAATAAAACTATAAAGATTCTTGTAGTTGAAGATGAACCGAGTTTAATCTTCACTCTTAGAGATACATTGGAAAGCGAAGGATATCAGGTAATTGTAAGTGAAGATGGAGAACAAGCTGTTGAACTTGTTCAGGAACACTCCCCGGATTTGATGATACTGGACATAATGCTGCCCGGGAAAAGTGGCTATGACATTTGTAAGCAGGTAAGAGAATTAAAATACACCTTCCCTATCATTATGCTTACTGCAAAGGATCAGGAAATTGATAAGGTTAAAGGGTTGAATCTTGGTGCCGATGATTACTTAACCAAACCATTTGGAGTAAAGGAATTATTAGCCCGTATACAGGCACGCCTGCGAAGAGCCGGCACCTATTCTTCTTCAAGCGAAGTTGAAATCCTGAAATTAGGCCCTGTAAAAATTGATCTTCTCGAATCAGAAGTAGTATTTCCAGATGGTTCACTAAACGAGTTGACTGCCCGCGAAGTAGAACTTATCCGGTATTTACTTGGAGCCGGGGGCGAACCTGTTTCGAGAGACGAACTTCTCGAAAAAGTTTGGAGATACGAATACAGCACCAACACAAGAACTGTGGACGTCCATATTTCTAAACTAAGAGCAAAAATTGAGCTTCATCCCGAAGATCCACGCTACCTCATTACCTTACATGGTGTGGGCTACCTGCTAAAAACTACCTAGCTTATTTCTTTAAGCGCCCAACGAAATCTATGAAGTTTTTCGTCTGGGCCTCTAATAGCTTTTGCTGGAATTCGTTTTTAAGTCCGGTCTCAGGATCAAATTCTGAACTCACTCTATTTATGAAGACTCTCTCAGGGAACTGAATTGAATTCCTATAGTTGGCCACCATCTGGAACTGCTCAACTGCTCTCAGTGCTCCAAAAGCACCAGCGGCCACTCCAACAAAAGCCATAGGCAAATGCTCAAAAGCTCCTGGAAACGGAAGGTAATCGATAAAAACTTTTAGTACTCCGGGAAAGCTCCCATTGTATTCAGGAATTACAAATAGAAGAGCATCTGCATTTAGTATGGGGTCTCTAAATCTCGTAATTGAGGGAATATCTTCTCCATACTTACCTCCAGCAACATCCTGCAAGGGAAAGTCTTCTAGAGAAGCTATCGAAGAGTCCACTCCTTCCTTTTGATATAATTTTTGAATGTATTGAGAAACTTCAAGGGATTTCGAAACCGGTCTGTCAGTAGAACTAATTATTTTTAACTGCATGTACTTTTAGTTTTTTGTGATGCAAAGCAATACTTAACAAGGAAGAAAATCATTCCAATTCACTTCAATTCGTTGGCGCACAAATTTGTAAGCGCTTTTCTGTAGATATTTAAATTAATTAGACATTTTTAAATAAATAACTAAATTTATTTTGTTTTTGAATCAATGCTCCGTATCATTTTACGAGTTGGTCATTTATGACTTTATCTCATGTTTTATTCCGCCTAATACAAATCCGGGAGGATAAGGTTGGTTAGGCTGCAATATTCCTTCCGGCAGTATTAGTGACTCCAACAACAACAGGCGAAGTGCTGATCCTCTTCGCCTGTTTTATTTAAGATATCGAGTAAAATTGAGAATTTGATGTGAAAAGAAACGAGAGTATGAACTTTTTACTCTTTGGTTCTTTTTTTTATTTCATTCAATCGTTTTTGAAGTAGCCCTTCCCGCCCTTCAACTCCGGGTGTATAAAAAGATGTTTCCCGTAAATTCTTTGGCAGATAATCCTGAGGAACCCAGTTCCCAAAATGATCATGAGGGTATTTGTATTCTTTTGAAGCATTTTCAATATCCATATACCGAGAGGAAAGCTTATTAGCTGTTTTGTCCTTTAAATATGGAGGAACTTCTCCCACTCCATTAGATTTGATTTCGCTCGAGGCCTTAAAAATTCCAAGGGTACTATTGCTCTTGGGACAGATAGACAGATAAAGGGCGGCATGTGAAAGGAAGAACATCCCTTCAGGCATTCCGCATTTCATAAAAGCCTCATGGCAGGAATTAACTATGGTAATTGCATTCGGTTCAGCCAATCCAATGTCCTCACTTGCCAAAATGAACATCCGTCTAAAAATAAAATTCGGATCGTCTCCTCCTTCCAACATTGCATTCATCCAGTAAAGTGCTCCATCTGAATCAGAGCCTCTCACTGATTTTATAAATGCGGAGATATAATGATAGTGCTCATCCCCCGTGCGATCGTATCGAACAGTCCTTCGTTGTATACTTTCTTTTGCAATATCCAGGGTGATATGAACCTGTCCATCTATTTCTTTGCTGGATAACACAGCAACCTCTAATGCATTGAGCGCATTTCTTACATCTCCGCCAGCATAATCAGCAAGATGTTTAATAGCCTCTTCATCAACTTTAATCTCTCTGTTACCTAATCCTCTTTCTTTGTCTTCCAAAGCCCGGTGGATCATCTGTTCTACATCGGAAGTAAGAAGCGGCTTTAGCTCAAATAACTGGCATCTAGATAGCAAAGGATTTACCAGTGAATAAAATGGATTTTCGGTAGTTGCTCCTACAAGTGTAATGATACCTGATTCTAAGTGAGGTAGAAGTGCATCCTGCTGTGCTTTGTTCCAACGATGGATTTCATCTACAAAGAGTATGGTCTTACGTCCATTTAGTTTTCTGAGCTTCTCTGCTTTTTCTACAACTAAGCGTAATTCTTTTATTCCATCCAATACAGCATTTATCACTTCAAACGCTGCCTTTATTTCTTTTGAAATTACATGGGCTAATGTGGTTTTTCCCGAACTCGGAGGCCCAAAAAAGATAAGTGAACCTATTACTCCACTTTCAATCATACGGCGCAACATCTTCCCTTCTCCCACTAAATGTTCCTGGCCTGCAAATTCCTCTAAAGAATTTGGTCGCATCCTCGTTGCGAGTGGCTGATGATAATCAAACTTGTCGGGTTCACTTACCCGATAAACACCATCTTTGTTTTCCTGGAAAAGGTCCATATAAATCTATTACACAAATATGTGCAATATATGTTTTAATTACTTTACAGCAAACTTTTTTGAGAACCGTATTTATCTAAGTATTGATTGAGTTTAACTTTTCTTCGTGTGCTTTCACTGGTCATATAACGAAGCTTACCAAACACCTCTCTTTCTTGCCAGGCCCTATCAAATCGACCAAGACACCAGAAAATCCCTGAGTAACTATTCGGATCTCTCCCATCTATGGCATACTTGTTATTCAGCTCTATCAAATAGTCGAGTGCTGTTTCATAATCCGGGGTCCATTCAATTACTTTTTTACCCCAAAGCATCCTTAGATAATTATGAATGATCCCTTCCTCCCGAAGCTGAGTTTGAGCCGCATTCCAAATCTCATCATGAGTTCTTGACTGTTCAAATTCCTCAAAGGTATATATATGTTCTCTTTCATCTGATTTATGATCACCCATAGTTTCCATTACCCAATCCGGAAGGCTTTCAAATTTATCGTAGTCAGGCCGATGGTGCGCATAATGAAACCCTACCTCCCTCCAGGTGATTACTTCATCCAGGAAACTTTGAATACTTTCATCTCCATTAAAAAAGCCTGTGTTTTTCCCTCCATTTGGAGTAATAGAACTCAAGTCCCAATCCTCTGGTTGCCTTGCAAGTACCGCTTTAACTATTTCATACTCGCTGATCTTCCCAAAGTGTAACCATCCACTTAATCCACTTGTTTTTTGTTCATCCGGGTGATTACGTTTTTCATTGTAATCGAACAAGCTGTTCTCAATAAAATCATCAAGTTTATCAAGTGAAGCTTGCCTCGTTCCTTTTGCCTCTATGGCCGTTACAGAATGGTCGATATCAAATTCTGAAATCGTTTTTTCAATGTTCTCCAATAGCTTATCTGCAGATGGATATCTAGAAAGGAAATCGAGATCGAGCGATACTTCATCCCTGTTTTCTAAATCCTCTAGTGGATTTTCTTTGGGTGGATTAGTGTAAGCCTCAATAAAATGCTTTTGCATTATTTTCCGAAACAGATACGCGGAGTACGGATCCTTCTCAGTAATCCCAAGTGGAATCAATCCATTCGAATCAATAGTGATGTATGGGATATCTATTTTTTTACTTACCGATTCATTGTGTTTCCTGGTAATGAATACTGGGTTTTCATCAGAAATAACCATGCAAGCTTCTTCCATCAACTTGTAAAGTAAGCCTCTACCCTGACCTTTTTCGGATTCCAGAAAACTGAAAAAGTTTATATCGTTCGACTTTGCGAAATCAAGATTCTCTTTCATCCCCTCCATCATAAATTTATGGAAGCGATCACAAGCCCATGGATAAGCAATATTAAGCCCCTCATAGATGAGTAAGGGCTTGCCTAACTTATTAGCCCAGCTAACTGCATACTCCAGCGCATAATTATAATGGAGGCGGCGATTAATTTGCATCCAATACAAAACAAAAGCTCCTTCTTCGTTAGGAGCTTTATCATTTCGTACGAACTTTCTATAGCTATTAATATTCTTCATATCGGCTAATTTTACCCATCAACCGATATGGAAAGCTTCGCATTCCTGTAAAAACTAAATTACTTGATAAGGAGCATTTTACTGGTTCTGGAAAAGCCGCCTTCGGCCTGTAATCGATAAAAGTATACTCCACTAGATAAGGACTCGGCATTGAAGCTTTCTGTATATCTACCTGGGCTTAGTCTTCTATCAACCAACACTGCTACCTCTTGTCCGGCTATATTAAATACACTCAGCTTTACCTGACTGGAAACCGGAACTGTATATTCGATAGAAGTTGAAGGATTAAATGGGTTAGGATAGTTTTGCGCTAATTCAAAAGAAAGAGGAGTCTTTTCCTCATCAATACTGGTTAATAAATTACCCTGAATCTCTATTTCGCTAATAACCCAACCATATCCCACGGTATCCTCATCTGAAAATAGCCTAAATCTTATCAGCACTATATCGTCCGGATCAAAGGTGTCGAGCAGATTTACCTTGTGTGATCGGAACAATTCTTCACTATCTCCATTTTCGGGCCAGGTACTTAACCAGGCTTCATCATATCTGGCATCATAGCCATCCGAAAGAGGGATCCAGCCATCTCCCTTATTTCCTTCTACTACTACATAGTCCTTGAATTCCTCTGTTCCAAAAACACTACCCTCCTCTCCTGGCTCTACAATTGCCACATCACTATATATCAATATTGAGCTATCAGAATTGACCTGAATCGGCTTCAAAAGAGTCAGCCCATATTCCGAATTTTCTCTATAGTCCCGAACTGTGTATGCTCTATAATCTGTCCGATCTAACAGTGTTCTTGAAATCGAAAACCCGTCTACCAAAAAATCTGCCGTAGGTCTTTCGTCAAAATCTGTTCTGTATCCTTCAATGGGATCATCAAAATTTAAGAGTGTTAATTCTAGCTTCGAAGAGACCGTCACCTGTGAACCGCTGAAACCGAGAACATAAACATCTACTATCTCCGTCTCTTCAGGCTCCAGACCAAAATTGACTACTGAATCTTCTTCTGAGATAGAATAGAATGTTGCTACTACTTCTTCATCAATAATTACCTGAAGGGAATCATAGGATTTTGATGCATCAACATTTATCAAGACTTCCTCATTTTTAAACTCACCGTTGATGTCGATTCCAGGAAGATTCAATCCTGTGATCATTTTCACTATCCCTCCGTCATTAAAATAGAGGGTATCACCAGTGGCACTAGGTGCGATCCCATTTGGTCTCGAAAATTCAGCGAATAATGCTATTCCATCTTTATCTCCCGAACTTCCATTTCCGGCTATTATTTCAGCTGCGCCGGTCTCTATATCTATTCTATAAATCTTGTTGATCGATGGAACAGGGGCTAATACATATCCGTTTGAATAAGAAATTTGGTTTATGTTTCCTGGTAAATCAGCTAATAGACTAATCCCTTTCTCAGGTGTAATCTTATATACCCTTCCATTTCCCCAATTTGATGTATATAGATTATCTGATTCATCAACGGTAAGTCCGATTAATCCCGAAAAAGATGAACTGGTCACAAAAGGCTCAAATGTACTATCTGGATTGATTTTAACGATTCGATTACCAGTACCACTAAAGTTTGCCCCAAACTCTGAGACGAATAATTCTCCTTTACTATTAAGGACAATTCCTGCAGGACCATTTAACCCTGTTGCTATCACACTTACATTACCTAAGGAATCAATTTTCCTTACTGAATTACCCTGATAAGTATTTGTATAGAGATTCAGAAGCGAATCTGAAATAATACCAACAGGATTAGTGATATCTGTGAATACTGAAAATTTTCCTTCCGGGGTAATCTTGAATACCTTATTGAAAGAAGTTCCAAATCCGCTTGAGTAATAAATATCTCCTGTATTGGCGACGGTTATTCCGTCACCCATAGTACCTTGATTAAGATCTACAAGTGTAGTAACCACTTGAGCATAGGCAATTATTTGAAATACAAAAATTACCGATAGAGTGAGTGCTATTTTTTTGATCATCGAGCTATATATGATTAGAGTGAGCCCGATAGTAATTTTTTGATTCCTGATAAGAGTGTCATCCATTTGTATGACACCATTTTTTAGCACAAAACTATGCTAAGGTGTATTCCTTCTTGTAGTCGGAAGGAGTGTTACCTGTAAATTTCTTAAATGCCCTATTGAATGAAGATTTATTATTAAATCCTGCCTCAAAACCAATCCCTAAAATTGTTAAATGTTCATTATTAGGTTCTGATAAAAGTCGCATCGCTTCTTGCACTCTGTAGCTATTTATAAAATCAAAAAAATTGTACTCGCTTTTGATTGATAACAGATGTGAAAGTTGATAGGTAGGGATGCCCATTTCTGAAGCCACTTCAGAAACTTTTAAATCCGGGTTTAGGTACAATTTCTCCTCTTCCATAAGCCTTATCAGCTCCTTGAAATATTCCTCTGCTTTTACCTTCTCCAACGGTGAGTTTTTGTACTTCTCCTTTATTACAGTTCCCTCAGCTTCATCTGGTTTTATTTCGACTTCTTTGCTAAAAAACTTCGGTTGTTGAATGGCTAAAAATCCGACCGCATGGATAAAAAAGGTAAGAACCACAATCCAGGCTCTGTCAATTAATAATCCATACTTCTCCGTTGTTGCCAAAGCAACCATTGTTATAAAGAAGCCCCCGACATATAGAAACAATCCGAAAGCCAGCTTCTTCAGCCAATCAAGTTTTAGAACCTGGTCATTATTTGAAGAACTATCCTCAATTGATAACCTGTACTTCTTCAAATCCCTGACTATCAAACCTAAATAAATTGCGGTGTGTACTATTAATACCCCAAACTTTACAAACTGGATAGGGGCAATCTCTTCTTGAACCCACGGATCAGCATTTTTCAAAATCTCCGCTTTAGCCTCCAGGTTGTAGAAAATCCAACCTGAAGAATCCCATAATGCCCATATAGTTGGTATTATCATTAAAAGATGACTGAGCTTTAATTTATAGGCACTATCCCAAAGCTTTTTTGTGTACAGAAAAAGAGCAGGGCCGATTAAAAAAAGTAACGGATAGGTAGGCCCCGAAAGGAATGGGAATCTCCAAATCTCTCCCGCTATATATAAACTCAAATCCGTTAGCCGGAGAGTAAGAATGAGTAAGACTAAGAGAAAAAACCTGTTGGCCTTTGTATTACCCTTCCGATAGGTTGCAAAAATAATTGTGAGAAGTAGTCCATTATATGCCCCTGCATAAGTGAGCAGGCTTAGCACATAAATATAATTTGAAACCCACGATTCCATTCTCTACTGTATGATTTAAAAGTCGTGGAGTATACATCGGTTATCAAAAAAAACCTCTTCTTTTTTGAAGAGGTTTTTCCAGGTTATTAAAAGCTAAATACTACACCTACATTGAAGGTAGTTAAATCCGTTCTCGAACGGGTAATATCATAATCGATACCTCTCCGGTTTCTAATTAATCCACCTTCTTTCAAATACGAAGCTTCTCCACCTAACATGTGCTTTGCTTTTACTATTAGAGAAACTCCAAAAAAGTCCCCATCGTCGCTATAACCTTCATACAATCGGAATTTTACACCTCCGCCTATACCATAGTTTGTCGTGGCATAATCATAGTTGATAGAGCTTGCTAGTTCATCTTCTGCCCAGTCATCCAATACACTGCTTTCTGTGTATAAATAGTTAATTCCCACCATTCCTTCTACAAAAGGGCGAATAGCTCCATATCCTGGTTCAAATCGCATTAGAAAATGAGGCGTTACCATATTGTTAGTGGTTCTAACTCTAACAAGTACTTCCTGGATATCAGGGCTAAAATATTCTGAACGTTCCGCCCACCCGAAATTTTGATAGATTAGTCCCGCTCCTATATGAATTGGCAAACCGGGCAGCTGATAAGTTCCAGCCATATCAAATCCGTATGAGTTCCTATCTAGTGCTTGCTGGAAACTTCCCTGTGGACTCCCGGCAGCAAAGCCAATATCAAAATTAAACGATTGAGCCAGTGCTATTCCCGATACTGATAAAATCAAAAGTGTTGTAACTATGCTTCTCATAACTCCTCCCAAGGTTAAAACTGTTGGAGGAATTTCAACTAAATCAGTGTGCTGAAATACTACATAAAGATGTGAAGCATATTTATGTTACATCAACCCTTCGATCCAAAAAATAATTTGCATCAACATTTAATACTATTATATTAGTATTAACTAAATCGTAAGGAAATGAAGAAATCGTTGACACCACTTGGAGAAACAGAAATGGAAATCCTACATCATGTATGGGAGCTTGGTGAAGCTACTGTAGCAGATGTCCAGGAACGTATTCTCAATGATCGAAAAGTAGCTTATACCACGGTAATGACAATCATGAAGAATCTGAATGATAAAGGGTACCTAAAGTATAGAAAAGATGGTGCAACTTACGTTTATAGTGCAGCAAAAAAACCTGAAGAGGTACAATTCAATCTTATTGGTAAGCTCATCGATAAAGTATTTAAAGGTTCCCCCCTGGCACTTGTTCAAACTCTTGTACAAAACGAGGATCTGACCGAAGAAGAACTAAATCAAATCAAAAAATTGATTGAGAATCTTGGAGAAGAATGATGTACAACTTGATCGATATAATTGAAAAAATCGGTTCGATAAGTCTCCAGGAGTTTTGGTTCCCGATTTTTATCTGGACCATCTTTGGAGGACTAGCTCTCTTGTTGCTTAATCTCAAGAAGGATATTAATCCGCTTTATCAATATCACTTAAGAATTGCTACAGTATTAGCGCTCCCAGCTGGTATTATTTTATCTAAAGTAGTTTTGGCACTTTATACTGCAACAGTCGGTATAGGAGCAAGCGCTCCTCTAATCTTTATCCAAAATCCCTTAACTGTAGACCTGATAGTTCAGCCTGGTGTAGCTCCGGCGATTGATTTTACCTCACCTAATTTATGGCTGGGAGTGCTGACACTGTTAGTAGCTTTAACAGCACTTTTTCTTCTTTTCAAACTGGGAGTTAACCTTATTCAATTAAGCCAGATAAAGAAATCTTTATCGCTTGTTCTGCTCAACAAGGTTGAAGGACTAGACCGTACTAATATGGAAATTTTAAGTCGTAGCCAGTCCGATGTATATATTTCCTTTAGCGACCATTTTCCTACTCCTTTTACTTTTGGATGGAATACCCCGGTTATTGTAGTTCCGGAATCTATTGAAAATGATCATGAAGCTTTGAATATGATCGTTTGCCATGAACTTATTCATATTCGAAGAAAGGATTACCATCTCCATGTTTTGGTGACTTTTCTAAAATCGATTTTCAACTTCCACCCTCTCTTCCATTATGCCGCAAGGCAGATCAAAGACTTTCGCGAAATATCCTGTGATCAGGAAGTAATAACTGAAATTCAAGCTTCGCCAAAAAAGTATGCGGAGCTGATTTTCAGTTTAATGCAAACACCTGATCACATAGGGCAACTTCAGGTTTCCCTGGCTCACAATAATTCTAATTTAAAACAGCGTATTTCGACTATGAAGTATCATAAACTTTACAAATCATCGTATAAAAAAAGCATCCTTTTCATCGCTCTATTATCTGTTACAATAATGCTCCCTATTGCCTGTACAGAAATGACTTCTGATGTAGAACTAGATGAAAAAGAACTAGCTGAAATGGACCTTTCTTTTATTGAAAGAGATTTCGGCTTTACACCATTAGGTATAGACCCTGAGAATATTACTTTTACCTTAGACGGTAAACCTGCAGAAAATGCAATACTAGAAAAAATGAATCCTGATGACATTAAATCTATCCGTGTTATCAAGCTGGATGAAGGTAAACGACGTGTAGAATTATATACCAAAGCCAATGAATTTGAGTTTAGTGCCGAACTTGTAGAAAAAAGAGATCTAGAAAATAGCTTCGCCTATAGAAGTAAAATGGATCCCTCGAAGATTGCAGAAAAATACGGCCCCGATGTTTTTGCAGTAGTTGAGAAAATGCCTGAGGCAGTAGGAGGTTTAACATCAATTATGAACAGAGTCAATTACCCTGTTGAAGCCAGAAGACAAGGAATTGAAGGGCGAGTAACTGTTCAATTTGTAGTCAATGAATCAGGTGATGTAGAAAATCCACAGATTATTCGAGGAATTGGTGGAGGTGCTGA
Source organism: Balneolaceae bacterium (assembly GCA_965242845.1). GTDB lineage: Bacteria > Bacteroidota > Rhodothermia > Balneolales > Balneolaceae > RHLJ01. The sequence goes on along the minus strand of CBDETC010000003.1, from coordinate 784,332 downwards.
CGAAGAAGCACTCAGAGTAATTAGAGAAACAAAATTCGAACCTGGTATACAGAGAGGCAGGGCCGTTTCAGTATTATATACTCTACCAATTGTATTTAAACTGGAAGGTAAAGAACAAAGCGGATCATCCTCTGCAGAAGTTGATGGCACTTATAACAACTGGAAACAAAATTAGAGGCTAATTTACTTTGTCAAAAATTTTAGGTTTTTTTGAAACCTAAAAATAAAAGCTCCGTACTCGTGCGGAGTTTTTAATTTCAAACTAGTTTGTTATGCCTGCTAAATTAAGAAAATCCAAAAAGGACAAGATGATCGCCGGGGTATGTGGCGGCTTAGCAGAATACCTTGGATGGGACCCTACCATCGTCAGAATTCTATTCATCATTTTCGCTTTCATGTACGGTTTTACCATTTTGGCCTATTTTATTTTGGCCATTGTAATGCCTGACTGAACCCCTATCTATAAGTTGGAAATTTAGGATTGCATGTGCATCTTAGGCACAATAATTATTTGTGCTTATGAAAATAGGAATTGCTGGAGATGCTTCAAGTGGATTAGCCTGGGAGCAACACCTACGTCCCCATAGTATCGTCCGCCAGGTAGATTTAACTCCCAATTTAGCAGACCTGGATAATGTTGACGCCTGCTTTATTTTAGATAACTCTCCGAATAATCTAGATCTCCTCCTCGAAGGAGTTCAGAAAGGCTTCAATATATTTTTTATAGCAAAACAACCAACAGATATATCGAAGCTGGAAAAAGTTCATAGTGCTGCTAAAGAAGCGGGGGTTATGGTTCAATTTGCACACTGGCCTACATTAGCTCCTGCTACACAGTGGATGATTGATAAAATTAATAAGCCAAATTTTATCCATATAGAGAAAGAGATAAACAGAAGCCAGATCATAGATGCTCAGACAGAATTCGATTATCTATGGATAGATGAATTAGGTTTTTGTCTGAAATGGATTGATAGCGGCATACATAATATAGAGGCGAAGAAAATAACCTTACAGGATACCCTGCCAATTGCCATACATCTCTTTCTTCGTTTTGATAATGGTGCTACGGCATCAATTAATGTGTATAGCGGAGCTTCAGAGAACAATCATATGAGATTGATCTCAAACAAATCAACCTTTCTTGAATGTAATGTCCCTTCTCAAACAGTAAAACTGGGACGAGTTAGTGACAGCAATCGGCTTTATTTCGAAAAACAAGTGTTTGATCCATCTACAGCTGCTGAAAAAGCAGCTTTACTTTTTTTGAAATCTATTCAGCTCAATAAAGAAACTGCGTACACCAGCTATGACGCCCTTCAGTTGGCCATCCATATTGACAAAATAAAACAACGACTTATCCAATTCACGTAACATTTAGTTAACATTAAAGTGATGTTAACTTTACTTTGAGTTAACAATTTGGTAACATAACGATGTCAGCAATTTAGAGAGGTATTGTTATGAAACCATTCATTTTTACACTGTTCATTTTTCTAGCGACATCGTTTTCTACAACGAATGCACAGCAAACGGTAACTTCCACTGAAAATCAAAAAACAGTATCCCACGTAATTGGCAATCATTATGATGTAGTATTTACGGATATTGAAGGAAACGTTTTACAAGAAGGTCAATACTATAAAATTGGAGAGCGCTTCAAACCTCATGGTGTTTGGAAACTTTACGATCGAAATACTCTTGATCTTATAACCACTGCTAAGTACGATAAGGGAGATCAACTTTGGGTAGAAACCATTATTGATGGACAGAAGGTAAAGATCGACAAGTATCAGCTAGTGGTTAAGCGCCTTGAAGATCGTATTGCAGCTTTAGAGAAGCAGGTAAAAGAAAAAGAATTGGAATAACTCAATCCCTTTAAACTCTAGGAGGGGCAGATGAAAACCGGTTTATACAATCGTTATTACAAGCTTGGCTTAGAGCATTTCATAAATAGAAAATTACTCGGCTTACATAAAACCGACATTCTAACAGAAGTATTCTACCTTAGCGTGATTCTTTTGGTGATTGTTTTAGCTCAGATTTTCTAGGTTTACTTAGGCCTCATCGATTTGAATGCTTTTTTCAAATTCTCGCGAGACATTAACTCACTTATGAAGTTAAACTGTCCTGCCTGAAGCCGTTCTCCCCCATCAATTACTACAGACTCTCCCGTTATATAAGGAGCGAGGTCAGACATGAGGAACGTAGCTAAATTAGCGAGTTCCTCATGTTTTCCATATCTCTTCATTGGAATCTTCTTTAAGAATAATGCCTCAGCGTCTTTACCTGGTACTAAGCGTGACCAGGCACCTTCAGTAGGAAATGGTCCTGGAGCAATCGCATTTACTCTAATTCCGTACTCGGCCCATTCAAACCCAAGTGATCGGGTCATCGCCAATACTCCGGCTTTACTACAAGCAGATGGGAGCACAAATGCACAACCTGTACTTTCTGCATAAGTGGTAACGATATTTAAAATTGCTCCTTCCTTTCCTGCATTGATCAGATAATTCCCAAATGCATGCGTACAATTAAAACTTCCGTGAAGAACTATATCCACAATAGCTTTGAAGCCTCCTGGAGATAAGTCCTCGGATGCGGAAAGGAAGTTACCTGCAGCATTATTTACCAGCCCTTCCAGAGAGCCATAATCGGTGATCACTTTAGAAACCATTTCACTTACTGCTGTATGATCTCTTACATCAGCTACATAATATCTTGAAATAGCCCCTTCTCTTTCTTTATCAATCTCCTGGACTGCAGACTGCAATTTTTCTTCAGTTCTTCCACAAATAGCAACATTAGCTCCATGCCTGGTAAAGCCTTTTGCCATAGCTAAGCCTAAACCGCTTCCGCCACCTGTAATTAAAATGGTCTTTCCCTGTAGTGTATCTTCCTTAAACATACTTCTTAATTTAGATTTTCAAAGATTCCTGCGGCGCCCATTCCTCCACCAATGCACATGGTAACCATGCCATACCTGGAATTTCTAGATTGCATTTCGTGCAAAATCTGGGTGGTCAGTTTAGCTCCAGTACAACCTAAAGGATGTCCCATTGCGATGGCGCCACCATTTACATTTGTAATTCCCTGGTCTAGCTCCAGCTCCCTAATTACTGCAAGCGATTGAGCAGCGAATGCCTCATTAAGCTCAATGAGGTCAATATCATTTTTATCCAAGCCTGTTCTTTTAAGAACTTTTGGCACAGCTTCAACCGGACCAATACCCATGTATTCCGGTGCAACCCCGGCCACATCAAAACCGACATATCGGGCTATAGGAGTTAGCCCAAGCTCTTTAACCATTTCTTCACTCATTACCAGTACCGCTGCTGCTGCATCATTCATTTGCGAGGAATTTCCTGCGGTTACTGTCCCTCCCGCTTTGAATACCGCTCTTAATCCTCCCAAAACTTCTACAGAAGTATCAGCTCTTGGTCCTTCATCCTGAGAGAAGGAAAATGATTCCTTAACTAATTCTCCATCCGCAGTGATTTTCTTTTCTTCTATTTCGATTGTAGAAATCTGTCCATCAAATCTTCCATGTTCCCAGGCTGCTATAGACCTTTGGTGGCTTTGTAAAGCAAAAGCATCCTGATCTTCACGACTAATACCGTACTTCTCAGCTACATTTTCAGCGGTCAGCCCCATACTGATATATACTTCAGGACGGTTATCAACTAGGGTTGGATTGGGCTGAAAAGACATCCCTCCCATAGGAACCATACTCATAGATTCGACTCCGCCTGCAACAACTACATCGGCACCTCCGGCTATAATCCGCTCTGATGCCATCGCTATCGTTTGAAGTCCGGAAGAACAAAAACGATTTACAGTAACTCCTGGAACTGAATCCGGAAGGCCTCCCAGAAAAGCTATTTGCCGCGCTATATTTAATCCTTGAGAAGCCTCAGGAAACGCACACCCCATAATCACATCATCAACCTGAGCCGGATCTAATGACTGAACTTCACTGAGAAGATCCTTAATTACTTCCCCACCTAATGTATCAGGGTAAGTAAATCGAAGTGATCCTTTATTCGCTTTTCCACACGCTGTTCTTTTTGCCGCTACTATATATGCAGAATTCATAGACTTGTGTTATGAGAATTGAGGTTTGAGTAACCAGATTTACAATTTCTTTGCATAGACATAGATCATTTTTTGAATTTCATCGATCTCAGATTCTAGCTTTTCAAAATCGGTTGAAGAGATCAGATTTAGATTTTGAGATATTATTAATTGAGTCTGAAGTTCATATAGTGAGCCATAAGCTATTTCAAGGAAGTACCGATATTCTTTGTCAGAACTACGACCTGCTCCTTCCGCAATATTTGATGAAATAGAAATCACACTCCTTCTCATTTGAGATATTAACCCAAATTTTTCTTCAGAGGGAAAGGTAGAAGTGATTTTATAAACCTCTGTAGCCAGCTCTACTGATCTAGACCAAAATTTTAATTCTTTGAACTTTCTCATCTCATTACTCACATATCATAACTCATATCTAATAAGCTAATTCCTCAATGGTTTTCCGGTCTTCATCATATGCTCAATCCGGGCATGTGTTCTTTCGTCTTTGAAGCATTCTAGTATGGCTTCTCTTTCTAGCTTCAACAGATAATCTTCCGATACTGATTGCGGCTCACTTAATTCTCCTCCTGCTAAAATATTTCCTACCCGAAGACTTAACACTTTGTCATAGTCAGTGGCATACCGTGCTTCATGCATTACATAGAGCATGATTTTCATCACGCTCATGGCCTTGTCACCCAGTACAAAAATCTCTTCTTTAGCAGGAGGCTGATAGCCAGACTCTACCATAGATAGGGCTTCTTGTTTTGCAACCGAAATTAATAAATGCCGATTCATCACAATTATATCTTCATCTCTTAAAAACCCCAACGCTCTGGCATTATGGGCGCTGTCTGATACTTTTGCCAACCCTATAGTTTTGAAAGCCTCTCGAATATATGGAAGTGGATCAGCTTCAGCTTCTACCTGAGCCATTGCTCGTTTAAGTAGTTCAGTAGTTCCTCCACCTGCTGGAATTAATCCTACCCCAACTTCTACCAATCCCATATATAGTTCGTGGTGAGCGACAATACGATCGGAATACAACAAGAACTCGGTTCCTCCTCCAAGAGTCATCCCAAATGGTGCTGATACAACTGGAAATGGGCTATAACGTAGTTTTAGAGCAGTTCGCTGGAAATTGTTTACAGCATCTACAACCTCATTAAATTTACCAGCCTGGAGAGCCTGAACTGCTTCCATCAAGTTTGCTCCATAAGCAAAATTTTCTCCATCATGACTAATAACGAGAGCCTTGAATTGCTCTTCAACGATACCTAAACAGTGCTCTAGAGCAGTAACCAATTCAAAACCAAGCGTTGCATTCCTGGTTTTAAATTGAAATAAAGCTATTCCATCCCCCATATCCAGAAGAGCAGCCGAATCGTTTTCAAAAACAGGCTCATTCTTTCTTCTGAGCGAAGCGACTGTAATCTCACCCTCTACCATAGCAGATTGCTCAATCATCTTCTTCGAAATCGGATCAAACACCAACCCATCCTTATAAAAGGTTGTATAACCTGATTCTCTTAAATCATTTACAACATCAGGAATTTCAATTCCTTCTTCTTCTAATCGAGCACATACTTCATCCACTCCTAAAGCATCCCATCGTTCAAAAGGACCCAATTTCCAGTTGAATCCCCATTTCATTGCTCGATCTATGGATTCAATGGAATCTGCTATTTCGGAAATTCTATTGGCAGCATAAAGCAATACATCACGCTGACTTTGCCAAACTAATTTACCCTCTCTCGAATCATGAAAGGCAAGGAACTTAAGTTTGCCAGCCGTACCAGATTGCTTCTTCGCTTCTGCTATTACTTCGGAATCACCTTTAGCTTGAGGGCCATACTCCAAGGTTTCAGGATCAATGGTATGAAATTCCCGACCTTTTTCTGTTTGTACTTTTTTATAAAACCCAGAGCCTGATTTATTACCCAGTTTTCCTTCCTTTACCATTTTCAAAAAAGACCCTGGTAATTGGAAAACATCCCTCATTTCATCTTCTGGAATCATCGGATGTAAGTTCCCGGATACGTAAGCCATCACATCTAATCCCACAATATCTCCGGTCCTAAATGTAGCTGACTTTGAATAACCGGTGAGAATTCCGGTGAGCGCATCAATTTCCTCTACCCGAAAATCTCCATTAAAGAAATGAGGCATCATTGAAGCCATAGAGAACACCCCTATCCTGTTTGCTATAAAATTCGGAGTATCCTTACAGAGCACCACGCCTTTACCTAATACCCTCTCACAAAAAGATTTGATGGTAGAAATTACTTCCTTGGAAGTCGATTCCGTTGGGATTAACTCCAGGAGTTTCATATAACGAGGAGGGTTAAAAAAATGAGTCCCTATGAAGTGAGATTTAAACTCCTCTGAACACTCCGAACTGATTTCTGAAATAGGTAGTCCTGAAGTATTTGAGCTTACAATAGTGTACTTACCCCTGGCATTCTCAACCTTGGCCATCAGGCTTTTCTTGATGTCCATTCTCTCAATCACTACTTCACAAACCCAATCCACCTCAGAAAGTGACTCCAGATCATCATCAAAATTACCCACCTTTATACGTTCAGCAAATTTAGAAAGACCCAATGGTGCTGGCCTAAGCTTCAGGATTTTCTTAAGGCTTTCTTCTGCAATTTTATTGGGCCGTTTGGGATCGTCACTCTTCAGATCAAGAAGCATAACTTCCAGTCCCGCATTAACGCAATGAGCCGCAATTTGGCTTCCCATCACTCCTGACCCTAATACAGCTACTTTGCGAATTCGAAATGTATTTTTTTGCATGAATTGTCCGTCTATTCTACATATATGGATTTAATTTCATCAGCATAGTTTTGCTTTACAATGCTCCTTCGGATACTCATTTTTGGTGTAAGCTCTCCCTTATCAATAGTGAATGGATCCTCTAGTAACACAAATTTCTTTACCTGTTCCCAATGAGGGAGCTTTCGGTTTACTTTATCTACTTCAAGTTGAATCCTGCTAATCACATCTTCATTTTCTGTGATATTTGATTGTGGATACGGTTTCTCTTTTTGCTTAAACCGCTTTTCCATATTCACCCAATCCGGAATAATGATCGCTGCGCAAAACTTTTCCTGGTCTCCAATTACCATAGCCTGATCAATAAATCCACTATTCATTAGGGCATTTTCTATAGGCTGAGGAGCTACATATTTTCCAGTGGAGAGCTTAAACATAGACTTCTTCCGATCTGTGATGAATAACCAGCCATCATCATCGAGATATCCAATATCTCCAGTGCAGAACCAGCCATCCTCAGTCATAACCTCGGCTGTTTTCTCAGGCATTTTGTAATAACCTTTCATAAGGTTTGGGCCTTTTGTCTGGATTTCTCCGTCCTCAGCAATTCGTATTTCTACATCAACCAGAGCCTTACCTGCTGAACCAATTCGAATCTGATCAGGAAGAGAACCACTCATTACAGGAGAAGTTTCGGTTAATCCATAACCCATTCCGGATTTAAGACCAATCCCATTAAAAAAACGCATTACACTGGGGCTTAATGCGGCACCTCCTGACATCGTACCCATCAAGTTTCCACCCATGTTTTCTCGAATTTTCGAGTACACCAATTTATCAGCAAGCTTCCATTTTAATGCGTCTGTTCCCTGGGGAGGATTCTCCGGGTCATAGTTTTCTGCAAGATTAACCGCCCAGTAATACAATTGCTTTTTGATACCAGAAAGCTCCTGGCCTCGTACTTTAATCCCTGTCATAATTTTTTCAAGCAACCGGGGTACTGTAGCAAAGTAAATAGGTTTGATGGTAATCAAATCTGATCTAAAGTCTTGTACATCTTCTACATAATACACTGATGCTCCACAATAAATGTAGATATATGTAGCAATTCTCTCCAGCATATGAGTAAGTGGCAGATAAGAAAGAATCCTTGGTTCTTCGATTTGGGTAGTATCGAAAGGCATGTACAAATTTGAAGCAATCGTATTTGAGACTAGGTTCATGTGAGTCAGCATTACTCCTTTTGGAACACCTGTTGTACCTGAGGTATAATTGATATTTGCCAGGTCATCTGGCTCTATAGCATTTTTCAATTCATCGAGCAAACCAGGCTGCTTTTTATCCAAAGCCCTACCCATTTCCATGACCTCTTCAAAGCCTTTAAGCTTTTCATGAACAGAAGGCTGAATACTGATAATTGCTTGAATCGTATCAATCTCTTTAATTAATGGCTTGGTTTCAGCAAACATCTCATCATCTGAGATGATGTGCACCTTTGCCTCCGAGTTCTCGAGGATGTATTTGATTTGATCAGCTGGCTGTGTGGTGTAAATGGCTACATTTACCGCGCCGATTGACAAGATAGCCTGATCACAAATCATCCATTCGGTACTATTTTCTGAATGGATAGAAACCCGATCCCCTTTTCTTACACCCAGTTCATATAAACCCAAAGCCAGGTTGCGGACTTGCTCCCTAAACTCATCTACGCTCGTTTCCAGCCATTTACCTTTGCGCTTTACAGCAGATAAAATCCCTAACTTATTTCTCTTCATACCCTCTTCCAGCATTAAGGGTACTACTGCCGGTTCATATTTCATATTTTGCAATGGGTTGTTACTATGTATCGGTAGATACACTTTCGCCTAAAAACATGAAAGCGATTCCACCAAATAAATACTCAACTTAACACTGTTAAGCAAGCAATGATTATAGAAGAATCAATCAAAGAAAAAGTAAAAGGGTTCCTTACCAAGAATACTGAAAACATGGGAACCTCTATTGGTATTAAGTTTATTAAAATCAGTCGGGAAGAAATGATAGCCGAAATGCCGGTAGATCATAGAACTGTTCAACCCTTTAGAGTATTACATGGTGGAGCTTCCGTAGCCTTAGCCGAGACTTTGTGTTCCGTTGGAGCCTGGGTCCACCTTCCTGAAGGCAAAACGGCTGTAGGAATCGAAATAAATGCCAATCATCATCGTCCAGTGTTTGAAGGCGGAAAAGTAACAGCAACAGCCACCCCTATCCAGATTGGAAAAACCATTCACGTTTGGGAAACCAAAATAGTCGATGAAAGGGGGAAATTGGTGTGTACCTCACGCTGTACTTTGGCCATAGTGAATCAATAGAAAAATAATTATGTAGTCCACTACATTTTCAATACATTTATGTAGCCAACTACATAAATGTATCCTATGACGCCTTTTATAAAAGATTTAGGAGTTTATTCCCTTGCCATTCGCCTTAAGCAGCTTCATGAGATAATGGTTCATAGTGCCCGATCTCTGTACAAATCTTTAGATCTGGACATCGAGCCGAATTGGCACCTGATCTTCAAATTGCTACAAGAATATGATGAGCTTTCCGTAACCGAAATCGCTGATGCCATCCAATTCTCACACCCTTCGGTAATCTCCATTATCGTAAAGATGAAGGAGCGGGACTTTTTATTCACCAGGACAGATCCCTCTGATTCCAGGAAGCAACTGGTTTCGCTAAGTGATAAGGCAAAAAAACAGCTCCCTGAATTTGAAAAAGTGTGGGATGCAAGTGCTGTAATTATCGAAGAGATGCTCCCCAACGATGTTGATTTATACCAAATCCTGGACTCCATGGGAGAATACTTTAAAGAAGAAAGTTATGAGTTAAGAACCCTGAAACAACTATCTAATGAACAACAATAGCCTAGATTTTACTCCTGAAGATTTTAAAACCCTGCTTGAAAAAAGTACTGAACTAGTACTCGAAAAGTTTGAGAATCTATCTGATAAGAAAGCCTTTTACTCACATCCCCAAAAAGAGTTTGAAGCCTGGTTTGATGAAGCTCTGCCTGAAGAAGGTATGCCGGCTGAAGAATTGCTTGAACTCACAAAAAGTAAAGTAACAGATGTAGCTACTGATAACCTCGGCCGACATATGTATGCCTATGTTATGGCTGGGGGTACCCAACTTGGGATTATCGGAGAGCTTCTGGCAGCCACCATCAACCAGAATATGGGTAAATGGCACCTCGGCCCGTCTGTAGCTGAAATGGAAAAAAGAGTTGTTCAATGGGGTTCAGATATAATTGGCTATGGAAGTAATATTGGTGGGGTATTGGTTAGCGGCGGTTCAGCAGCTAATCTAACTGGCTTAACTGCTGCAAGAAATATCTTCTTTCAAAAAAGAGGTATCAGGGAGAAAGGATTATTTGGGCAAAAGCCTTTTGTGGTATACGCGTCAAAAGAAGTGCATGGCTGTATTGACAAAAGCGTGGATATGCTTGGGATCGGCACCTCCAATTTGAGGAAAGTTGATACAAATCCTGATTTCACTATCAACCTAGAGGCTCTTAAAGGTCAGATAGAAGATGATATCAAACAGGGATTCGAGCCTTTCTGTATTGTTGGAACAGCCGGAACCGTAAACACTGGAGCTATCGATGATTTACAAAGTCTGGCAGGTATCGCTAAAGAATATGGATTATGGTTTCATGTGGATGGAGCCTATGGAGGACTGGCGTCAACCCTCGATTCCTTAAAAGCAGATTACAAAGGACTGGAATTAGCAGACTCTGTAGCCATCGATTTTCATAAGTGGTTATATGCGCCATTTGGAGTCGGTTGTACTCTTGTTAAAGATTGGGATGTGCTAAAGAACACGTATTTCAAAAAAGCGGATTACCTGGATACCGATCTTGAAGACGAAGGCAGATTAGACTTCAATGAACATACGTTCCAGTTATCCCGATCAGCGAGGGCATTGAAAGTCTGGATGTCGGTAAAAGGTTATGGGATGACAAGAATTAGGCAAATGATCCAAAAGGATATTGATCTCACCGACTACCTTTCTGATAAAGTAGAAGAGGCCGATGACTTTGAGTTGGCAGCACGATCAAAACTTGCTGTTTCATGTTTTAGATTTACAGGTAACCTGACTACCGAAGAGGAAATCGTCGATTTAAATAACCGCTTAATCCCAGCTTTGGAAGAAGATGGCCGGGTATTTATCACAGGAACACGTCTCAATGGAATGTTTGTAATCAGGGCGTGTGTTATCAATCATCGTAAACAAAAAGAAGATATCAACTACCTGATGCAGGTTATTAGAGAGGTAGGAAACAGCATTATTCATGGAGATTAGAGAAGCAAAAAAAGAGGATCAAAACCAGGTTTGGGAAATTATTCAATCTGTTATCTCAACAGGTGACACCTATGTCTTCAACCCTGATTCTTCGAAAGAAGACATGATCAGCTATTGGTTCAAGCCTGGTACTATGACTTATGTTGCTGAAGAGGAAGGTGAAATTGTAGGTACTTTTATCCTTACCGAAAACCAGCCTGGCTTAGGTTCTCATATAGCCAATGCTTCTTATATGGTAAAACCGGAACACCGGGGAAAAGGAATTGGACGTAAACTCGGGGTCTTCTCTATTAGCCTGGCAAGAGATATAGGTTTCTTATCGCTTCAGTTTAATATTGTAGTTAAAACAAATACAGGCGCTATTAAACTTTGGAAAGAGCTGGGCTTCGAAATTATAGGAGAAATTCCTGATGCTTTTGACCACCAGGAATTCGGATTGACCAATGCCTACATAATGTCGAGGAAATTATAACCTACCTTGTCATCCTGAGCATACTTGCGAAGGATCTAAATGACAATAAGTCGATAAGATTCTTCGGCGGTAGCCTCAGAATGACTATTAAAGAGCTTAATTACAAAGGCAGATTATCGTGCTTTTTCTTCGGCACTGTATCTACTTTATTCTGAGTGATCTCCAACATCTTAATGAGCTTTTCCCTGGTTTCAGAAGGAAGAATTACATCATCGATAAAGCCCCTTGCTGCCGCTTTGTAAGGGTGAGCAAACTCTTCTGCATATTGAGCTTCTAATTCCTTTTGCTTGGCTTCAGGATCATCAGCTGCAGCAATTTCCCTTCTGAAAATAATCTCTACAGCTCCTTTAGTGCCCATCACCGCAATCTCGGAAGTAGGCCACGCGACATTATAATCAGATCGAATATGCTTGGAATTCATTACATCGTAAGCTCCACCATACGCTTTCCTGGTGATTACTGTCATTTTGGGAACAGTAGCTTCGCAAAAAGCATAGAGCAGTTTGGCTCCGTGCTTAATGATTCCTCCCCATTCCTGGTCAGTACCAGGAAGGAAGCCCGGAACATCTTCAAATACCACCAATGGAATATTGAAAGCATCACAAAATCGCACAAATCGCGCTCCTTTCAATGAAGACCTGATTCCAAGCACGCCAGCCATTGATAATGGTTGGTTGGCTACAATTCCGACACTTCTGCCTCCTAAACGTGCAAAACCAACAATAATACTTTCTGCGTAGTCTTTGTGTACTTCGAAGAAAGAATCTTTGTCTACAATACCCTGAATGACCTCATGCATATCATAAGGCTTGTTGGGGTTTAGAGGAACAATAGTTTCTAAAGCTCCTGCTTTTGCTGCATCAGGATCTTTACTTTCGATAAGTGGCACTTTTTCCTCACAATTTTGAGGAACATAGCTCATTAATGTTCGAATTTGCTGAATGCACACTGCATCATTAGGAGTAGAGAAATGAGCTACCCCTGATTTAGTATTATGAGTTACTGAACCTCCCAATTCTTCTGAGGTAACTTCTTCATGAGTTACGGTCTTTACCACGTTTGGGCCCGTCACAAACATATAGCTGGTGTTTTCCACCATAAAAATAAAGTCAGTAAGCGCCGGACTATACACTGCTCCGCCTGCACAAGGCCCCATAATAGCCGAAATCTGCGGAACAACTCCGGAAGCCATCGTATTTCTCCAGAATACTTCTGCGTAACCACCTAGGGAGGTAACCCCCTCCTGGATTCTTGCTCCACCTGAATCATTCAGTCCAATTACCGGCACCCCATTCTTTAGCGACAAATCCATGATCTTACAAATCTTCTCAGCATGTGTTTCCGAGAGAGAGCCTCCGAAAACAGTAAAATCCTGGCTGAATACATACACAGGCTTACCATGAATCTTTCCATATCCGGTAATAACGCCATCCCCGAGAAACTTTTGTTTCTCCAAACCAAAAGCGGAACTGCGATGAGTTACGAAAGCGTCTATTTCTTCAAAGCTTCCCTTATCAACCAATAAATCGACTCTTTCTCGTGCAGTGAGTTTACCCTTTTCGTGCTGTTTAGCTATCCGAGCTTCTCCACCACCTTTTAATGCTTCTTTTCTGAGAGAGAGTAAGCGCTCCACTTTTTCGTTCGTATCCATCCAACTCCTTATGTATTCCGTGGTTTGTTAAAATATTGGTGCATTCGATCGGTAAAATCAACCGTAGCTCCAGAAAACATATCTACTTCGTTTTTTGCAAAGATTTCTTGCTGTATAAATGAGGATGTTTCTTGCCAGCTTTCAAAAGTGCTCAATGTATCCAAGGCCTTTTCAAAATCCTTGGAAGATTTCTTAAAGATCACTTCGATGAACTCCTTTTTTCTGCTTTCCAGCATATCTTCAAGGTCTTGACGAATATCTGATGTAGAAACTGGCTCCTCTTCTTCTTCAAAAATAGATTGCTCTTCAAAGCTTTCTTCTACTTCAATTTCGTCCTCAAAAGTTTCTGCTATATCTGGCTCTCGCTCGGCACTTCTTTCTCCCCCCATCAACACATCCATTTGATCCTGGTTGATAAATTCCGCCCACATGGGTTTCTCTTCTCCTTCTTCCTGTTCTTCTTCCGGCGCTTCTGTATGTTCCACTTCCGGGCTCTCTTCAAGAGCATCGGTAAGATCAGGAGCTTCTACCTCCAGAACTTCTTCAGGTTCTTCCTCTACCTGTGCTACCTGTGCCTGCCGTTCGTCCTCCTCCCCACCTTCTATCCCATCAAACGAGCTTTTAGCCTGATCGAGAATTGAAATCAAGTTATCTCTGAATTCAGTATTAATCTCAGCATCAGGATCTTTCTTTATGCTTTCGGCAATCTCTTCCGACGTCTCCAGTACTTCTTCTTCTGCACCTTCATTTCCAAGGGAAAATAATTCGTTCAGGGAATTCCCTTCATCAAAATCATCATTCAAACCGATCACACCTTCACTGGCTATATCCGAAAGCAGTTCAGACATTTCATCATCTGAAAGCCCTCCTTCAGAATATTGATCTGCCAAGGAACTGTTTTCAACAGAACCATCCCCGGGCACATACTCATAGTTACCAAAAAAGCTTTCAATTAAACTTTGTTCAGAATCGTCTTGCTCAGAAATTTTTTCTACTTCTTCAGTAGCGATTTTCTCGTTTTTATCGTCGATAGATTCGGATTTGCCTGCAGAAGTAAAATCAACAAATCCTTCTGATGAGATAATATCTATAAACGCCGCCTTACTCAGTAATTCAGATCTCCCTTCAAATTTGTTAGCCATCCCATACAGCCCTTTATCCTCAAAGAATGTAGCCAGAAGTCGAGGTTCAACTTCCCCACCAAATAGCTCAAAAAGCTGCTCTAACTTTTGTGCCCAGTCGTTTGCTGAATAAGAAGAAACCAGTTTCTCATCCAGCTTATGAATGAGCAGTTTACACCGCTCCTTGGTAAGCGTATCCAGATTTCTTTTCCTCATGTACAAAGGGATCGCCGTACCAAAATGCTTGTAAATGGTTAAAGTAGCACATCTTGATTCGACTTCTTCTATGGGTAGCTCATCATCTTCTCGAAACAGGTACTCGGCCATATTCTTTCGTGGCTCAATAAATACCAGAATGATGTCATTCACCACTGTTTGAATTACCCTATACAATTCCATTTTGGGGATATGCGAAGAGCTGATTGCCGTACGCAGGTAATCTTCAAAAGCCTGTTTAACTAACTTTGAGTCCGTATCAAACCAACTATTTCCTTCAGCTTTGATCTCTTCTTTTACCTTGTCTTCGAGGTACAACCGGATTCTCTCGACCACGAAAGAAGGTATCCCTGATTTCAGTAATTCATTAGGGGTATACTCCGACTTATCGCTGGTGACCAGGCTCACCAGATGGTCTGATATTTGATCAATAATCTGCTGCATAGAGGCTTGAAAATAGGATGTATACCACCGGTTTACAATAATACTTCTTCAGAAATCTCATAAGTTTTACAAACTAAAAACAGGTTCTTTTCTTAAGGTTGATCTTGGTACCTTCCTGCATGTTTAGTCTACAGGTTGAACGGCTTTCGAAGAGTTATAATCAACATAGAGTATTTAGTGATCTGAATGTTTCTCATTCTGAGGGCATTCTTGGTATTTCCGGAGCAAATGGCAGTGGGAAGTCTACATTGTTAAAGTGCCTGGCTTTTCTATTACGTCCCAAATCAGGAAGTATCATATGGAGTAAAGAAGGAGTGGCTTTTCAAAAAGAAGAGGTCAAACCTTTGATGGGTTATGCAGCCCCTTATATAAATCTTTATGAAGAACTCACCCTTGTTGAAAACCTGCAATTTCTACGAACAGTAAGTGGTTTACTAGAAGATGCAGATGCTGTTACTAAACTTCTGCACTATGTAGATATCGGAAAACTCGGCGATCAGCTTTTTAAAAACCTATCAACCGGGCAACAACAGAGAGCAAAACTAGCAGCTTCATTAGTACGAACACCAGAAATCCTTCTGCTTGATGAGCCAGGTTCTAATCTTGATAGCAAAGGACATTCACTGGTCGAAAAGATTGTAGAGGATCAAAAAAACTCAGGCACTTTTGTTGTAATCGCCTCAAACGACGCAAAAGAAATTGCAATCTGCGACCAGGTAATTGAGTTGCACGATTGAATCTTCGATATTTATACCTTCAGTTAATTATCCACCTTCAAAAGATATAACGTGATTTCACAGAACGACCAGGATTTAGCAACACTCATCCTTGAACACAGCACCCAACTCCAAAAAGGAGAGAATGTGATGGTGCAGCTTATCGGATTAAATGGCATTAACTTATTGCGCGCTTTGGTAGAGCAGATCAGAGAAAAAGGTGCTCATCCATTTGTACAAATTGAGGATACCGATACCCAACGCATCCTGATTGAAAACGGTGATACTGAGTTTTGGAAAAACCAGGCTTCTGTAGATCAGCTTCCTTTAATGAAGCAGATGGATATCTTTATCGGAATACGTGCTTCAGAAAATATTTATGAAAATTCTCAGGCCAGTAAAGAAGCTAATAAAGCCTATTCCGAACACTTACTGCACCCTGTTCATTTTGAGGAGCGCGTAAATAATACCAAGTGGTGCATTATGCGCTACCCTTCTCCTGCTTTTGCAATGAATGCAAAACTACCAACACGAGAGTTCACGAAATTTTATTACGATGCATGCCTTGTGGACTATGCCAGGCTTAAAAAAGCTATGGATCCACTGGAAGCGAGGTTGCGAAAAACAGACATCATCCATTTAAAGGGAGAAGGAACCGATATCAGCTTTTCGGTAAAAGACCAAAACTGGGTGCCTTGTTTTGGTTCTCATAACATTCCGGATGGCGAAATTTTCACCTCTCCTATTATCGATTCTGTGAATGGATATATCACTTATGCCCCTTCGGTATATCAGGGCAAACCTTTTGAGTTTGTGAAGCTGGTTGTAGAACATGGAGTCGTGGTAGATTTTGATTCTTCCAATAATGAAGCTTTGAAAGACATCCTCGATACCGACGAAGGCGCCCGAAGATTTGGCGAATTCAGTTTTGGAACTAATCCTGTGATTGAAAGCCCCATGTATGACATCTTGTTTGATGAAAAGATTTATGGATCAAATCACCTCACTTTAGGTAAGGATTATGAAATCGCTCCAAATGGAAACTCTAGTAATATCCACTGGGATTTAGTCTGCATCGGAGCTGATGTGTATTTAGATGGAGAACTAGTTCGAAAAGGTCGTGAATTTGTAGTGGATGACTTAAAAGGACTAAATCCTGAAAATCTCCTTTAGTTCAGGCTGTGAAAAAAACAATTATTCTATATGGATTAGCACTTGCGGCATTAGTCTTTCTGCTGGAGTACTTCGAGTATCGTTTTCTTGTTCGCGACCTATCTACTGAATTCTACATTTTAATTATCGCGGTTCTCTTTACCGGGCTGGGGCTTTGGCTTGGACAAAAATTAACTGGTCCAAAAACAGTACCTGTTTCCTTTCAAAAAAATGAAAAAGCTCTGGATTACCTTGGGATTAGTGAACGAGAACTGGAAGTACTAATCCTGGTTTCTGAAGGTCTTTCTAACCAGGAAATTGCCGGACGACTTTTCGTATCCATCAACACAGTAAAAACTCATCTTTCCAAGCTTTATGAAAAGCTGGAAGTAAAACGCCGCACCCAGGCTGTTGAAAAGGCAAAGTCCCTGAAGTTAATTGAGTGATTTACGCACTAATTTGTATGTCATTCTGAGTGTAAGCGAAGAATCAACAGGCAATCCGAGCTATTCGCAGTCGTGTTGATCCTTCGCAAGTATGCTCAGGATGACTTAAAAAAATAAAAACCATTCAATTCAACTAAGAATGACCAAAAGGTGACCATTTAGCTCATCTTTTGGGATGATTTTGGCAAAATCATACTTTCGGGTGACGGATTTAGCCTCGTTAATTCTTTTCTTAGCCGGCGGTAACACACAAACAAAACATACTACCATGAGGAAAATCATACTTGTTTACGGATCAATTGTAGGAGCAGTAATTATAGGAAGCATGACGCTTGGGATTTATGCAGCCAAAGCTGGAGCTGACTCTTTCTTCGCTTCTGAAACCATTGGCTATTCTATAATGATCATCGGTTTCTCTATGATCTTTGTAGCAACTAAAAAATATCGTGATGAAGAATTAGGAGGCGTCATCAAATTTGGGACTGCCTTAAAAGTAGGTCTGGGGATTTCATTGATAGCCGGTGTGGTATATGTAATCGTATGGGAAATCAATCTGTATGTGACAGACTATGTATTCATTGAAGAATACACTGAATCTATGATTGAGAAATCAAGAGAATCAGGAGCAACTGCACAGGAACTAACAGAACTGACTGAGCAAATGGATCAAATGGTAGAGAACTATTCGAACCCTTTGTACCGACTACCCATTACTTTCACAGAGATATTCCCGGTCGGCCTTCTTTTATCATTAATAAGTGCCGCATTGTTTAGAAATCCCAATTTCCTGGCATCTAAAAAGGCTGGTGGAATTGAACAAGAATCTGAATAGGTGACTGAAATGAAGTATTCTGTATCCGTTGAAATTAATAAGCCGATTGAAGAAGTAGTTGCTCTTTTTGACAACCAAGACAATTATAAACACTGGATGGAAGGTCTTCTCTCCGTAACACTGATCGAAGGAAACCCAGGCCGAATAGCCACGAAAACAGAATTTCGATTTAAAATGGGTAAACGAGAAATGACCATGACTGAAACTGTTTTGGAAAGTGATTTACCTGGAAGATATAAGGTACAATATGAAGCTGATGGTGTCTTCAATACCGTTGCAAGTAGTTTTGAAGATCTAGGAAACAGCACAACCAAATGTACCACCGAGAGTGAATTCCAATTTAAGGGTTTCATGAAGGTAATTGCTTTTTTGATGCCAGGCTCTTTCAAGAAACAAAGCCTTAAGTATCTCACCGACTTCAAAAAATTCGCAGAAGAATCCTAACCTTAACTCATTAGCTAAAGATTATGAAACCAACTACAGTAGACGAATACATCGATCAATTAGAGGGAGACCGTAAAGAAGCGGTAACCAAACTACGCCAGGTAGTACTCGATAATCTCCCGGAAGGCTTTGAAGAATGTATCAATTATGGAATGATAGGCTATGTGGTGCCTCATAGTATATTTCCTGATGGCTATCACTGCGATCCTAAACTTCCCCTCCCTTTTCTAAATATAGCCTCGCAAAAGAGCCATATCGGGTTTTACCATATGGGAGTTTATGCAGATGAAAATATCTTGAAGTGGTTCCAGAAAGAATACAAAGACCGGGTCCCAACAAAACTGGATATGGGCAAAAGCTGTATTCGTTTTAAGAACACCAAGAACATCCCTTATGATTTAATGGGTGAATTGGTTTCCAAAATATCTGTCAACGATTGGATTGAAACCTATCAAAGTTCCATTAAAAGATAGGTTGAAGATTAATGCTGTACGAGCGCATCCAACCATCGGCTTCTCTTTCCCGATTCATTGATTGTTTTTGGGTGATTGAGAGTGATGATCCAACAATTCATCAACAAAAGATTATTCCTGATGGATTTCCTGAAATAATCTTTCATTATGGGGAGCCTTACAGGATTAACATTTCCGGAGAATGGAGTGCTCAATCCAATAAATTGCTGGCCGGACAAATCCGGAATCATTTTTTACTAGAAAATACCGGGCGATCCGGAATGATCGGCATCAAGTTCAGACCCCATGGAATTGCCAGTTTATTTGATGTAACTATGGAAGCCTTAACCGATGATGTAGTGGAACTGGATTCATTCCTGCCTGGTCAGTTTGAACCCGTCACAAGTACACTCCTTGGCGAGGATCATTTCTCAAAAAAAATAGCTGCATTAACTTCGTTCTTTGAAGATTTAATTAATTCGAAAGAAACATCTGATCAATTGATAGATAGGGTCCTCCAATTAATCTTTACAAGAAATGGGGTGCTTTCTGTTTCTGAGATTGTAGATCAGTTGAACGTGAATGAGCGAAAATTGGAGCGTTCATTCAAGAAATTTATTGGACTATCTCCCAAGTTTTATTGCCGGATCATTCGCTTTAACTACATTTTCAAATTGATCAAAGAACAAAAGCTTTCCTGGAGTGAGTTAGCCTATTTAAGCGGGTATTACGACCAGTCCCACTTTATAAAAAACTTCCAGGAATTTACCGGTGAGGATCCCTCTGAATACTTCTTTGAAGAGGAAACCATGGCCAATTTCTTCTTAAATCGTCCGGTTGAATAGCGTGTCGGTTTTTTCCAATACATATCACACACTGAGATTTAGCTTTTGGGCTATTCAAAAACCCAAAACAATTGATATGAAAACCACATTCTATTTACTCTTCGCATTTTTAATCCTTTCAACTCAACAAGCAAATTCTCAAACACTGAGTGACCTGGACTGGATGAGCGGTTATTGGACAGCTTCTGATAATGGTATGACTATGGAAGAACTCTGGACCTCTCCTTCTACAGGCATCATGTTGGGCCTTCATAGAGATACTTTTTCTAATGGCAGAGCTTCTTTCGAGTACTTGAGAATCGTGCAATCCAATGATGAAATTCATTATGTGGCTAGCCCAGGAGGAGGACCTTCTACTTCATTTACACTTAAAGAGGTTTCCGAGAATAAAGCCGTTTTTGAAAACCTCGAGCACGACTTTCCTCAACGAATTATTTACACACTTCAGGACAATTCCCTGACTGCACGAATTGAAGATGAATCAGGTGAAAAGGGAATGCAATGGACCTGGAATAAAACAACATTTAATCAAAACGAATAACATTATGATCCCTGAATTAGGTACCCACTCCACTTCGCTTGCTGTAAAAGATATAGCTAACTCAAAAGCGTTTTATGAAAAACTAGGGTTTGAAGCTCTGACCGAATATGGCTCTGTAGAGGAAAAATGGTTAATTATGAAGCGCGGAGATGTAAAGATTGGATTATTCCAGGATATGTTTGAAGAAAACATTATCACCTTCAATCCGACCAATGCCAGGGGTATCTATAAGATTTTAAAAGCTGACGACTCCATTGACTTCCTGATGGAGTCAGAATCGATTAAGGATGAAAAAGGTCCTTGTCATTTTTGCATCACCGATCCAGATGGAAATCAAATTCTAATTGATCAACATAACGAGTGAGTAAGAAAATGAACACAGGAACTAATCCAATATCCTTTTTTGAGATTGGCTGCAGCAATCAAAGCGAGACATCTGCTTTTTATGAAGCATGTTTTGACTGGAACATTGCAAGAGCAGAAAATATGGACAGTGTTGATACGAAGAATGAGGAAAGTATTAATGGATTTATTACATCGCTGGTCACTGAAATTGACCACTATGTCCTATTCTATATCCAGGTTGACGATATTGAGGAAACCATCGAACGTATTGAGCAGGCAGGCGGAACAATCAAAGTCCCTCCCATCCCCCTCCCAAATGGACAACGCTTTGCCTGGTTCAATGACACTGCGGGCAACACATTAGGAATAATCACCAAACCAACACCACAATGAAACGAAGAGTAACCGGAATCGGAGGAGTCTTCCTCAAATCAGATCACCCTAAAGCCACTAACGAGTGGTACCTGAAACATCTTGGAATAAAAACAGGACAATGGGGCGGAACCTTTGAATGGCGTCATGGAAATGATGAATCCAAAAAGGGATTTACAGCCTGGAGTATTTTTAAAAGTGATACCACTTACACTAATCCTAGTACCAAGGATGCCATGATTAATTACCGGGTGGAAAACCTGGAGGAACTTCTGGCAACTCTTAAAGAAGAAGGTGTAGAAGTGGTCGGAGAAATGGAATCCTTTGAATATGGAAATTTTGGATGGATTATGGATCCAAATGGATATAAGATAGAGCTCTGGGAGCCCAACGACATTGAGTACGAAAACATGGGAACCGATGACGCTCATAACATGATGGGATAGTAGTTAGTACTCCCGGATAAGAAACTTTTAAGTACTAAGCATTATTTAGGGTTAATAGTTATTGGTTAATGACCGATAACTATTAACCAATAACTAAAGACAGTTACTTTTCTCTCTTTTTATATGGCTGGGGTTCTTATACTTAGCGATCAAAAAATTGACTCATGTCGCAACCAAAAGAATCCCAGCAGTTTCAGCTTAAGAATTTAGCGTTTACGATATCCGTAGTTCTTGCTGCTCTGTGGGCGCTTCTTTTTCCATCCCATTTTACAGACTGGGGGAGTTTTAAAGTCAGCTCTCTCATTATTCCTCTTTTAATGCTCATTATGTTTGGGATGGGGACCACTATGAGCATTAAAGATTTTGCTGGGGTCATAAAAATGCCAAAAGCTATCTTGGTGGGACTGCTTTGTCAGTTTTCAATCATGCCTATTGTTGGATTTCTACTAGTTTTTGTAGCTGACCTTCCTAATGAAATAGCTGCTGGGGTAATTCTAGTCGGCTCCTCTCCCAGTGGATTAGCTTCTAATGTGATGAGCTTCATTTCTAAATCAAACCTAGCTCTTTCTATTACTCTCACTGCTTGTGCTACAGTAATAGCTCCCTTCTCAACTCCTTTGCTCATGAAGTTACTCGCTAGTAGCTACGTGCCCATTGATGCTTTAGCAATGCTTTGGAGTATTACCAAAATTGTATTACTGCCAATTATCGGAGGTCTGATCTTTAATCATTTCTTGTATGAACGATTTAAAATCTTCGAGAAGATCATGCCCATTTTCTCGATGGCAGGTATCACCTTTATTATTGCCATCATCACAGCATCGGGAAGAGATTCTATTCTTAGTATTGGTTTCCTTTTGATAGGAATTGTTCTTTTACATAACACCATCGGTTATGTGTTAGGATATGGATTAAGCTCTTTATTAGGGATGGACAAGAAATCAGCTCGGACCATTGCTTTTGAAGTAGGTCTTCAAAATTCAGGATTAGCTACAGGAATTGCTGTTGAGATGGGAAAAATTGCTACAATGGGACTCGCTCCAGCACTATTCA
This sequence comes from Balneolaceae bacterium, assembly GCA_965242845.1. Taxonomy (GTDB): domain Bacteria; phylum Bacteroidota; class Rhodothermia; order Balneolales; family Balneolaceae; genus RHLJ01. Next base: position 761,585 of record CBDETC010000003.1, on the reverse strand, counting down.
GTATTATTCAAAACATTACCGGTTCCATACTCGCCGGCTTCTGGAGAAGAGAAAAGTAGTTGTTAACTCTGAGTGATGTTTGTTAAGAACTTGTAAAATCGTACAAAACTGCGATTTTTTATGTCACTTTTTTCCAATTCCTCTCGTCATACAGTCGGTCATCAGAAATCACAAGAGGTTTATCACCATGGAATTTTCAAAATACATCATCACAATTGTTCTTGCTATTACCCTATTTGGAATTTTAGGGGGATTTGAATCCGATATCACATTAGGCGAAATGAGCCTTAGAGCTTTGTTTACCGGACTTATTTTTGCGGCCTTGTTAGTGTTAAAAGAGGCAAAGACAGCTCTCTTTAACAAGATTAGTTAGTTAGAAAACCTATCGTAAATTAATGGTTTCGTTCCTGACCGAGCGAAACCTTTTTTATTTCCATTCGTGCTTAGAGTGTTGCAACAAATTTTCTCATCATGAAAAACTCTAAAGCTTTCTTCCTTGTTGGCGCTGCTATTCTTTTTCTATGGGTTATTGGAGGATTTAATCCCTGGATAAGTTGGGAACAACGCCTGTTTAAAATTGCCATAGTTGGCATCCTTGCCTCAATCGCCTGGATTCTAAAAAACTCAAAAAAGAAAAGTCGCCGTACTACTGGACTAATTGTGGTATTGCTTCTCGCTGCCGGAGCTGGTTATGCTGAGCCTTATGCATCAAGCCTTTTATTTGATCACCATCACCATACGTTTGATTTTATAAAGGATAAGAACCACTACCATTATTCCTCCTGCAATAAATAACACAAAGAAAGATTTCATAATCTCGAAATAAACCTTTTCATTAGTGCTCGAACCAAATGACGCACTTTATGAAATCCTTCTATCTCTCTTGTATTCTTCTTTTCCTGCTATCCATTCCTGCTGATGCACAACAAGCGGTTACCACAGGCCCTGAAAATGGTTCGCTAGTTATTATTGGTGGAGGAAGAACACCTGATGTTATTATCGAACGATTTATGGAATTAGCAGGTGGACTAGATGCTCCGATTGTTGTTATCCCTACAGCTTCAGGCTCCGACAACATTACTCAAAACTCAGGAGGAGCACAGGCTTTAAGGAATTTTGGAGCTACCAATGTCACTGTGCTACATACCAGAGATCCTAAAGAAGCTGACACGGATGCTTTTGTTGAACCGCTGAAAGAAGCTGCAGGTGTATTTTTTGGTGGAGGCCGCCAATGGCGATTAGTGGATGCCTATGCAGGTACTAAAACAGAAGCTGCTTTTGGGGAAGTTCTTGAACGAGGAGGAGTAATTGGAGGGTCTTCAGCCGGAGCTACGATCCAGGGTTCTTACCTGGCCAGGGGTGACACCCAAACCAATCAGATTATGATGGGAGATCATGAAGAAGGTTTCAGCTTTGTAAAGAATATTGCTATTGACCAGCATGTAATTGCCCGAAACCGCCATTTTGATATGTTCGATATCCTAAAAAACCGACCTGAATTATTGGGGATTAGTATAGATGAAGGAACAGCCGCTGTAGTTCAGGGAAATGAGTTTGAAGTAATTGGTGATAGCTATGTCATCATTTTTGATGGCACATTTTGGTCAAGAGAAGGAAGCTCCCAGAAAACCCTGCCTCCAAGTAGCGAACTATTCTACTTCCTTCGATCAGGCGATAAATACGACATGGAAAACCGTACAGTAATTGATGACTGATATTACATTACGTCCAGCTACTCTAGAAGACATTCCAATACTAGAACATTGGGACAAGCAACCTCATGTGATTGCTGCTTCCGGAGATGATGACGAATGGGAATGGGAAGAAGAAATATCTAAAGACTCTCCTTTTGTAGAATTATTTATCGCGATGTTAGGAGAACGGCCACTAGGCATGGTTCAGATCATTGATCCTGCTAATGAAGAAACTCATTATTGGGGAGATATTGAACAAAACCTTCGCGCCATTGACATCTGGATTGGTGAAGCTGAAGATTTAGGAAAAGGCTATGGAACCCAAATGATGAATCTTGCCTTCGAACACTCTTTCTCAAACCCGGAAGTATCTGCCATCATTATTGACCCACTAGTTTCCAATGAAGCTGCCATTCGATTCTACAAACGATTAGGTTTCGAATTCGTAGAATATCGCACTTTTGGAGAAGATGAGTGTGAAGTGCTCCGTTTTGAAAGAAAGCGATGGAGTACTATTTCATCTCATAATACTTGAACACCGGATATTCCACAGTTTCTGTACCGACTCCATTTCCCTCCAGATATTCATCGAAGAAATTCCAGTTAACCAGTCCATCATCTGACTGAGGCTCGAGCGTATAAAAGATTAAATTCGCTAACGGTTGTGCCAGATCAATCCAGTAATCTCCTGATTCGAAGGTTTTAGTTGCGGCTTTAAATTCACCATGAATGGCAGCCATATGGTGCCCTTCAAACATGCGGCGCGCTTTAGTCAATGAGTCTGCCCAGAATTCTTCGCCTGTAGCTTCGACCGATTCGTCTAACACCTGAACCTCAGCTCCTAGTTTCTGCATATGTTCTGCGATATAGTCAAACTCAGCAGGTATCAAATACCCTCTTGGAAGAGTTGCCTCAACGGTAGCTTCAAAGCCACTATAGTTCTGGATACCCTCTAACGTAATTATGCGCTGACCTCGGACTAATCGGGTTTGTCCTAGCGAATCGGTGTACGGGGTATATTCATAAGTTCGGTAATCCGGGATATCCTCAAGGTACACCATTTGATATCGTACCCCTTTTTTTACTGTACCCGCTCCTTCCAATACCAAGTTTATTGCAGCTTCTTCGGCTTCATTATTAACCTGTACAATTTCCTGGGCGTTATTATTACTGAATTCCAAAATCTCCGTAACAAAAGCATGTGTGGAACTCATCCGCTGATAAAATCGCTCGTGAGCAAAGGCCTCACTCAGGATTCCAATTTTATTTCGAAGCCCCATTTGATTCACCAAATACCTTGGGTGGTGATTATAGGTGTAGATTTGAGTAACCGGCCAGCCTGACCTTAAGTTATGATATCCGTAAGGCCCTAAGTGAATGCCATATTTTTCAAGAACGGCATCAGTAACTTCTGGCAATAAACGATCCCAGGTTAAATCATAAGGCCCCTTCTCACCTGCATAATGGTAACTGGGCGCCCAGGTAAGGGAATAACCATGCCACGTTCCATTGGTAGTGTGAAGATCAACAAACATTTCCGGATCCCATTTCACCATCACATTTTCGATCATCGCTTGTGTCTCGAAGGCTTCCATTTTGATACCATCACGGTTTAAATCCCAGCCCTGACTGTTGGCACGAACGCCGGTTAACTCTGGACTCCCTTCCTGGGATCGACGTGTTTGGACTCCCAGATTGTCATTTGAATCGGTGTTATAAATGGGAGCAAATACCAAAATTTGATTGTCGAGAAGATGCTTTTTATCTCCAAACAAAATTTCTCGCATCAATATGAGCATGATCTCTTTCCCTTCCACCTCTCCAGAATGGATATTCCCCTGGATATACATTACTGGTTTCCCAGAAGCTTCTGCTTCTTCCGGAGTAGTAATTTTTGGATCGGCCATAACAACTACTGGAATCTCCCGGCCTTCTAAACTGGTCCCCATTGATTCCACATGAACCAAATTGGATTTTGATTGTATTACCTGAATGTACTCCATCACTTCAGCATACAACGAAGTACGGGCGTATTGGGTTTTTTCCGGGACCGTGAGTAGGTTCTCTGACCATTGAGCAGATGCCGAAACAGTAATCAGGCTGAGTAGAAGAAGAGCAAAAAAGTATTTCATTGGTGCGAATTAAATTCGGCAAAGTATAAAGAAAGGAAGTGTAAAGAGGTTTAAAGAAATTTTGTTAAACCCTCACCTTAGGAATTAGCATCAAGATGCTATCCACATTCAATGCCGATCAGGAGAACTTGGCGGAAACCTAACAAGAGACAACATGACCAAACTATTTCCTATTCTTTTAATTCTTCTTATCAGTTGCACTACAAATAACTCTCAAGACATCATTGAATCAGAATATTCTGGGGTGTTCACGAGAGTAAGCCAGGATGCGGCACATATACCTGCAACAGTATCTTTAACTTTAAAAGATGGCAAATTTACAGGAACCAGTTCTTCGAATAATTACCCGGCGATATGCACTGGTGAGTATGAGATTAATGACTCAAAGATAATCTTCACCAACTCTTGTGCTTTCACTGCAGATTTTGACTGGCGCTTTATTCTAAGCGGTGAATTTGATTATGAAGTTGACGATGATAATCTACAAATATCAAGAAGCTACGATACTAACACTCTTGATCAATATAGTCTAACCAGAGAATGAGCGGGTTTTTATTCTTCCACCCATTCTTCTACATCGCTAACAACTTCGGCGAAGGCAATTCCTTCACCGGATTTCTTTAGAGATGCTTCGTATTCTATCGGAGCATCGGAATCTCTCATAATCAACTGAGTCGCCAGGGTATTGGTGATATGCTGCTGAATTACTCTTTTCAGAGGACGAGCTCCGTATACAGGATCATATCCTCGGGTAGCCAGCCAGTCTTTCACTGGATCTGGGATGACTAGTTTTACTCTGTTTTTCTCCAGCAACTGGTGAACACGTTTCAGTTGAATATCTACAATCTGACGGATGTGTTCCTTTCCTAATGGATGGAATACAATGATATCATCTACCCGGTTCAGGAATTCCGGGCGAATAGTCAACTTTAACTGATCAATCAACTGCTGCTGAAGCTTCTCATATTGTTCGTCATTAAGCTCTCCTTTGCTCTTCTCCATTTCATTCACAATCAAATGTGAGCCAATATTGGAAGTCATAATGATGATAGTATTCTTGAAATCGACGGTCACCCCTTTGTTGTCAGTAAGTCTTCCTTCATCTAAGACCTGGAGGAGGATATTAAATACATCAGGGTGTGCTTTTTCGATTTCATCTAGTAAAATCACGGAGTACGGATGTCTGCGAGCCGCTTCGGTGAGCTGTCCACCTTCATCATATCCGACATAACCCGGAGGAGGGCCAATCAATCGGCTTACACTGTGTTTTTCCATGTATTCGCTCATGTCAATTCGAATCATGGCGTTCGCATCGTTAAACAAAAACTCAGCAAGTGATCGTGCCAATTCCGTTTTTCCAACCCCTGTTGAACCAAGGAAGAAGAAAGAACCGATAGGACGATCTTCATCCTGTAATCCCGCCCTTGAGCGACGAACTGCATTAGCTACGGCTTCAATACCTTTATCCTGACCAATAACTCGTTTGTGGAGTTCTTCCTCGAGTAAGAGCAATTTCTGGCGCTCACTTTCGAGCATGCGTTTCACTGGTATACCTGTCCAACGAGCTACAATGTCAGCAATATCTTCTCCATCTACTTCTTCTTTAAGCAATGCTTTTCGTTCCTGCATTTCATCTAACTGAACTTTAGCATCCTCAAGGTCTTTTTCTAATCGAGTGATAGTTCCGTAGCGAAGCTCCGCTACTTTTTCATAGTCTCCTGAGCGTTCCGCTTTATCCGCTTCATTTCTGGTCGTTTCTATCGCCTGCTTAAGTTCACGCGCTTTTTGGATGAGGTCACGTTCCTGCTCCCATTGCACACGCATGCTGCTGCGCTCTTCTTCAAGATTAGCCAGCTCTTTTTCAATCCCTTTAATTTTGGATTGATCCTTTTCTCGCTTTAAAGCTTCCCTTTCAATTTCTAATTGCCTGATCTGACGTTCTATACCATCTAACTCTTCTGGAAGAGAATCGATTTGCAATCGCAATCTGGAAGCAGCTTCATCAATAAGGTCAATGGCTTTGTCTGGCAAGAAACGATCTGAGATATAGCGATGTGAAAGCTCTGCAGCAGCAGTTATCGCAGCGTCAGTAATTCTTACTCCGTGGTGCACTTCGTAACGCTCCTGTAATCCACGGAGAATGGATACAGTATCTTCTACTGAAGGCTCTCCAACTAATACGGTCTGTAATCGACGCTCAAGAGCCTTATCCTTCTCGATATATTTGCGGTATTCATCCAGGGTTGTGGCACCAATGGCATGCATCTCCCCTCTGGCAAGCGCCGGCTTCAAAATATTGGCTGCATCCATCGACCCTTCTGCCGAACCTGCTCCAACCAGCGTGTGGATTTCATCGATAAAGAGAATCAGTTCTCCGTCAGACTCGGTCACTTCTTTAACCACAGCTTTTAGTCGCTCTTCAAACTCTCCTCTGAATTTGGTCCCTGCTACCAGAGCTCCCATATCTAGCGCTACTATTCGCTTTGATTTTAGGCCTTCAGGGACATCTCCTCGAACAATTCGGAGTGCCATGCCTTCAGCAATAGCGGTTTTACCTACTCCGGGCTCACCAATTAAAACCGGGTTATTTTTAGTACGACGGGTAAGGATTTGCATCACCCTTCGTATTTCCTGATCCCGGCCAATTACTGGGTCTAACTTATTTTTCTCTGCCAGTTCATTCAAATCTCTGGCATATCTTTTCAATGCTCCATATCGACTTTCAGCATTTGGATCATCTACTGTTTGTCCCCCGCGAACATCGTTTAAAACTTTTAGAATATTGTCTTTGGTTACTCCCTGATCGTTTAAGACATCGGCGATCTCTCCTTTGGTTTGAACCAATCCTAACAGTACATGCTCTGAACTGATGTACTCATCCCCTAAGGCTGTCGATTCTTTTTGTGCTAAATCGAATGCTTCTTTAGCTAAAGGAGAAAGGTACTGACCAGATACAGAAGCACCCTGTACTTTAGGAAGTTTTTGAAGAGTGGAATCCGTAGTCACCTCCACCACTTTCAAGCTGGCTCCCAACTTGTTGAGCAATGTGATAACGATATTATCCGCATCAATTAAAAAAGCCTTTAGCACATGAGCTGGCTCCAATGCCTGGTTATTCCCTGATTGGGCTAATTCCAAAGCCTTTTGAATGGTCTCCTGAGCTTTAAGAGTGAATTTATTTAAATTCATAGTGTTCGATCTTTACTTCTTTTTTCCACTATTAATGTCTAAAATCATGCCCGGATTGAGCTTCTGACGGAATTGCAGGACGATCGCTCATTCTTTGCTAATACCTAGATTTTCTTCAAGCCTTTTCTAATAAAATCTTCTTCTTTAATGAAAACTTCCTTCTTAATAATTTGCATTCTGATACCCACAATAGGCTTATCCCAGGAAAGTGTGGGCTTCCAAAATAAAGCAGACTTTCAAAAACTTATTGATTACCGATTACCTGAATGGGGATACAAAAACTTCTTTCTTTCAACTAGTAGTGCGAGATTCAATTGGAGAGATCAGAATCTTAGAAATGAGGTAGTTGATCCGCTTTTTCCCAACTCAGACTCTGAGTTAACATTTACTTCTTCAGATTTCAATGCAGCGGTAAACCCCCGATTTGTAATCTATAGAGAAAGCGAACAGCGCATATATATCATTAATACCTCCCTCTCTGTTTTCACTCAAGCTACTAACTCAGAGAGACAGCAAGAATTTCCCATAGGAGAAGATATTGAAAGTATAAAACTCCGAAACATAGGCATTCAGCCAAACGCATTCGTGAACTTAAAGGAATACATAAATTCCAATTTTTTTATTTCTGCTTCTATGAGTGGCAATTTTCAAATTACTCGAAGCAAAAGGAATGAAGAAGAAAATTCTTTTAATGAACAAGATGTGATAATAAACCGAAATATAAATACACAACCATCTTTTGGTATTGGTTTTGGACGTATACGCAACATCACTCCGATATTACGATCACTTCGGGTGAATGAAAGATATAAAGCACTTGGAGGCAATACTTTTTCAGATAGCGAACTTATGGAAGTAGCAGAATTATTCACGAAATACCAGGGCTATCAACAACGATATGACCGCCCTTTAAAATATTTCTGGGAAGATATTAATGAAGCTTCAAACAACAAGCTCGATCAACTCAGTGCCTATGAATTATTCTATTTAAACGATGTATTTGATGAAAACCTGGGTCAACGTTTCGAAGGAAGTGAATTAATGATAACGGGATTTTACAGGTATATTAATGTGCTAAGAAGAACTGAGAACGTCGACAGAATTCTCACCTCGAGAGACATAACGCTTGCCAGGGAAGCAGGCTTCCAGGTCACTGCAAGAGTGTACAAGAATCTGAGCCTTGAACACCAACTTAGCACAGATATCACTACGAACACAGTGTTCCCGCTTGAAAGAGTTGATCCGGTTAATTGGGAGTTTAATGGAACTGGTTCTATACGCTGGCTTTGGAACATTGCCGATCAATTAACAATTAATACATCCAACTCTACCTACTATCAAACTTTTGATATAAAAGAAAACCCTGAGCTTGAAGCAACATACTTTACGAATAGTACACAGAGTGGCCTCACTTATTTTATTGAAAATAAAATGTCTATTTCAGCCGGAGTTTCCCTTAACTACATTAAAAGGTTTTTAGTCACTCAATCACCTGCCCTTTTGGAAACTACATACAAGAGTTATTCTTTCGGTTTCAACTTTGCAGTTCGATATTACTTTGATAGAAATCTATATTAAAACCGGAATTCTTTAAATCTATGACCCCTACACTTTCTGAACTCCCAGAGCTTTTCTACTCATCAGATACTGGTAAACCCATTGAACGCTGCCTGGTTTGTGACAAATACTTGTTGGATAATGAAGAGTATATCATAGAAAAAGCATTTACGAACTATCCGGGTATTACCACTCAGGATTTAGTTTGGGAGTTTGCCATTTGTATGGATTGTATGCAAATCCAAATGCAGGAGTACTCAGAAGAATCGGAGCAGAAAATGAAAGAATATTTTCAAGCTAACCTGGATTTTTCACACCAGAATGAGCTAAGAAAAAGCAATGAGTTCGATGTAGATAAATGGCTTTCAAAATGCATGATTAAAGGAACTCCCATTGAAGAATGTGCTCAGTACCAAATTAGTACTCAATGTGTTGGAGCTATGATGGTATTCGATCGAACTCCCATGATGATTTCAGGAAAGGCAATGGATGAGATTATTCAGCTAATGAGCAATGAAACCCTGGGCTTTTTCAATGATTTCAGAGACCAATATTTCCCCCCTCCTGAGGATTTAAGCCCTTTATTTCGGGATAAAGATTTTGTGCTTATCTGACCGATAAAAAAAGCCCAGATCATGTCCTGACCTGGGCCTTGGCTTTTTCGGGGTACAATAAAATGTTTAATTCCTTAGAGCCTGAATGCGATAAATTGTTTCTGATTATCACGCTCAACAGTTAACAACACTGCTTCATCGCCTTTTTCAGCACTCTTTTCAATCTCTTCGTAGAACTGCTTGGCAGTAGTGACCTTCTTTCTCTTCACTGCTGAAATTACATCGCCTTGTTCCAGCCCACGTTCAAACGCATTACTAGATTCTTTGATCTCAGTAACAACAACTCCGTCTGTATCATTCGCCAGATCAAGTTGTCTTCTTATCTCAGGAGAAATCTCTGTTACTTTGAAACCCAGTTTTTCATCAATGTCCTCGCCACCTGACGTATTTGAAGCTATTTCTTCTCCTGGTCGCGCCCCTAAAGTTACGGTAATTTTCTTCTCACTTCCATCCCTAATTACAGTTAGATCAACTTTTTTACCAGGTTTAAAACTTGCGATCGAAGTACGGAAAGCGTCCCAGCCGTCTACTTCTTCGCCGTCAACTTCAACAATCACATCTTCGGCTTCCAGGCCAGCTTCATCAGCAGGTCCATCTTCAACAACTTCTCCAACGATAATACCTCTATCTCTTGGCAAGCCAAAAGCTTCAGCCATGGTCTTATCTACTTCACCGGCAAATCCTATTCCTAAGAATCCACGAGATACCGCACCATCATCAATAAGGTCTTCCATGATTCTTTTTGCGAGATTGACTGGAATAGCAAATCCAATCCCATCATTACCACCTGATCGAGAAGCAATGGCTGTATTAATTCCAACTAGCTCACCATTCATATCAATAAGTGCTCCCCCTGAATTTCCAGGATTGATAGCAGCGTCGGTCTGGATATAATCTCCATATACCGTGAGATTATTTAATGATCTTCCTCTTGCACTCACTATTCCAAAAGAAACAGTATGGGCTAAATCCTGACTTAACGGACTACCTATAGCCAAAACAAAAGATCCAACTTTTGCATTATCGCTATCACCTAATGTGACTGCAGGCAGATTATCTACATCAATTCTAAGTACAGCGATGTCTGTTGCAGGATCAGCTCCAATCAACTCAGCAGCTACTTCATCTCCATTAAATAGCTCTACTTTAATTTCGTCTGTGTCGTCGATTACATGGTTGTTGGTTAGTATATATCCTTCATCTGAAACGATAACTCCAGACCCTAAACCTCTTCGGACATATTCTCTCGTTTGTCCATCCTGGCTGTTCGGATTTCTAAAAAACATGGAAAAAGGATCCATGGTGCGAACCTGTTGTGTTTTCTCCGTAGTTATAGTGACTACTGCAGGGTTAGTCTTTTCGGCTATATCTACAATAGCTTCATTTAAATCCATAAGGGTAGCAACAGATCTGTTTTCAGATTTAGTTACTTCGGTATCATAATCAGGTAAAGAAACCCGATTATTACCAGTAAAAGCGTTCATTCCCAATAAAACGATAACCGCGGCCGCTACTCCGAAAGTATTTCTTACAGCTGTATTCATGACATTAAGTTTGATGATAGTTTCAGTTTTGAGCTACAACGCTTCGTTAATTAAAAATTGTACCGGCTTTACAATTTGTAACCATAAAAAAACAGCCAAAGCCTTTTCAGGGGCTCCGGCTTCTTTAACCTAAAATCGGATTGTTATCCAATCTCGATTTGCTTCTTCGCTTCTTCTTCGCTCTTGTTAATAGTGATTGATAGAATTCCTGCATCGTATTTTGCAGAAATACTGCTCTCATCAATAGAATCAGGCAGGTAGAATGAACGGCTAAATTTTCCGTACTGAGTTTCTACTCTGTGAAAGTTCTTGCCTTCTTCTTTGTTCTCAAATTTACGCTCTCCGCTTATTGTTAATCTTCCCTTTTCAAGATTAACAGAGATATCTTCTTTTTTTAGACCTGGAAGTTCAACAGAGACTTCGAATTGAGTTTCTGTTTCGGAAACATCCACGCTGGGCATGAAGTTGTCTCTTTTGTAATTGGAAGATTTGTGATTGAAGAACTCATCAACAATGTCGTTGAAGTTTCTAGAAAACAGATCTGAAGATGGTCTGGTATATTTAATAAGTGCCATAATTAACCTCTTTTGAGTATTTAATTTTAAGTTCAAATTCGCGGTTAATTTTGCAATGCATATGCCAATGGCTTAAATGCAGAGTCGTCTGACATCGCGTCAAATCCGAAATGAAGAAATTTCAGCCCTGGTTTTTGAGAATAGAAATGTTGACAGCGAGGAATTGCCTCATCGTCAGTCAAAGGAAATTATGACAGAGGAAAGCTGGGTTTTATAAATAACTTTGCTTCCACTCTTTGGCAACCAGAAAGGCCATTTCCAGTGATTGCTCATAATTCAATCTTGGATCGCAGAAGGTTTCGTAATTATTATCCAGTTCAGCTTCTTCTAAGCCTTTAGCGCCACCTACACATTCGGTTACATTATCACCAGTTAATTCCAGGTGAACACTTCCCAGATAACTTCCCTCTGATCTATGAATAGCAAAAGCAGACTTGATCTCATCCAGAATGTGGTCAAAGTTTCGGGTCTTGTAGTTATTAGAAGAGGAAAAGGTATTACCATGCATCGGATCTGAACTCCAGACCACCGGGAACCCCTCTCTACGAACAGCCTGTATCAATTTTGGAAGTTCGTCTTCAATCAAAGTTTTTCCGAACCTTGTGATTAATACAATTTTTCCAGCTTCGTGGGTAGGATTCAGAGTCTCTATCAACTTGAGTGTATCATCAATGGTATAAGGAGGCCCAACTTTAATCCCAATTGGATTGGCAATGCCTTTTAGATACTCAACATGGGCTCCATCCAAATCTCTTGTACGATTTCCTAACCAAACCAGGTGAGAACTTAAATTATAGAAATCAGTCTTTCTCGGCACTTTTCTGGTCTGAGCAGAATCGTAGTACAAATTCAGTGCCTCATGTGAGGTGTAAATATCTACCTTTTGAAAGGATGAAAAACGATCGGGAGCAATTGCATCTACAAATTTAACAGCCTTGGTAATGGACTCCACCATAGCCTCGTACTCTTTGTAGTACTCATTACTTTTCATGAAGTCTAATTCCCACTGCTCCGGATGGTGCAAATCAGCAAAGCCTTCGTCTGCAAGGGCTCTTACAAAGTTGAGCGTTAATCCAGCTTTATGATATCCTTCAACTAAACGAGAAGGATCTGGCATTCTAGCTTCCTTAATAGGTTCATATCCATTTATTAAATCACCCCTGTAATTATGAATGGTTTGACCGTTTACTTCTTCGAAGCTTTGTGAGCGAGGCTTGGCGTACTGCCCGGCTATTCTTCCCAATCGAACTACCGGCACTCCCATTTCATGGATAAGAATGAAGCTGGTTTGTAATAATACTTTTACCGTATTAACTATTTTTGAAGAAGTGGTATGATTGAAACTTTCAGCACAATCCCCAGCATGTAGTAAGAATGCTTTCCCGGCTGAAACCTGAGCAAGTTTATTCTTTAACGCTTCAATTTCCCACGAAGTAACCAGTGGTGGAAGGTTTTTCAGGGTCTTGAAGTTTTCTTGTAGAGATTCGGGATCGGGATATTCCGGTAGCTGTTTTACCGGTTTATCCAACCAACTTATAGGGTTCCAGTCTTTTTCTAAAATTTCTGCCATGCTGTGAGTGATTAAGAACTGACAAATTTACGCTTTTTTTTAGGAAAGCCTTAAAAAAAACTAAGTGCTTAAGTTTCTTCGAATCTTATATATTCACCCTTCTAACAGAATAAAAATGCTCGAAACAAAACCGAAGATTCTTGTTGTTGATGATTATCCGGCTCTGGTAACCATTATTCGACATAAACTGATACAAAAAGGATATGATGTAATCACCGCTCAAAACGGTAAGGATGCATTAGAGATTGTAGAAATGGAGTATCCTGATCTTGTGATATCAGATGTGGAAATGCCATTAATGAATGGTTACGAACTCTGTAATGCTATAAAAACGAATTCTACTCTCAGAACCATTCCGGTTATCCTGGTTACCTCAAGAATTGAAGCAACCAGCCTAATGAAGGGAATAGAAGCTGGCGCTGATAACTACCTCACCAAACCTTATGATGACGATACCTTATTCTCAAAAATAAGTGAGCTATTGAGTAATCCTGTCGCTGTTTCGCAGGTGAATGATACCGCAGCTGTTACCATTGAGGGAAATGAATATCATGTAAAAGCAGACTTTTCTCATTTAGTGAGTCTCCTGGTTTCTACTTACAAAAATACCCTTGGACAGAATACCCGACTAGAAAAAATGCAATCTGGTTTAAATGCTGCAAACCAGGAACTCGAGCTTACTAAGAAAGAGCATGAAGATCTTCTTCAAAATATCTTCCCGAAAAAGATTGCTGACAGCCTCCTCGCTTACGGTACAGTAGCACCAGAGCGCTATGAAGATGCAACGTTCATGTTTACTGATTTTGAAGACTTCAGCAGAATCGTACCTGATTTATCTCCGGAAAAGTTAATTGAGAGCCTCAGTTTCTATTTTGACAAGTTTGACGATTTCATTTCTCAGCATAATCTGATCAAGATTAAAACTATTGGCGATAGTTATATGGCGGCAGGAGGAATCCCGGAGCGAAATACTACCCACCCGGTTGATACTGCCCTGGCCGCATTAAAAATGAAGTTTTTTGTTTCAAACCTGAGAGAATCCCTTCCTAATGATATCCCCCACTTCCCCCTCAGAATAGGAATTAACACTGGGAAATCGGTAGTAGGGGTAATCGGAAAACAGAGATTTGCTTACGATGTATGGGGAGCAGCTGTAAACCTCGCTGCACGAATGGAGCAGAACTCCGAAAATGACAGCATTAATATCTCTCAGGACACCTATGACCGGATTAAAGATTTCTTTGAGTGTGAACCCCGAGGTGAAATTGAAGCTAAAAACATCGGTAAGGTTCCAATGTATTTTCTGAATCGTATTAAACCAGAACTGTCTGAAGATAGCGAAGGCCTCATCCCGAACAGACTTTTCATACGAGACTATAATTTCCTGGCTAAAGGCGCTCCGGTCTAAAATTTTTCGATAAAGGAATGAAGGTTTTTTGAGCCCTGTTCTGTAAATTCATTGGTTTAATTTCTGAGGAAAACCATAGTGCAGGAATACATTGTAGTTAAGGGGGCGCGTGAGCACAACCTTAAGAATTTTGATATTAATATCCCCCGAGACCAGTTGGTTGTAATTACTGGTCTTTCCGGCTCAGGAAAGTCTTCTCTGGCATTTGATACTATTTATGCAGAAGGTCAGCGTCGTTTTCTTGAATCTCTCTCTGCCTATGCACGCCAGTTTTTAGGCATGATGGAGCGACCCGCCGTTGACTTTATTGACGGACTTTCACCTGTAATATCAATTGATCAAAAAACTACGAACAGAAACCCGCGCTCCACAGTAGGGACTGTAACTGAGATTTATGACTTCCTCCGATTATTATATGCCCGAATAGGAACTCCTTATTCCTACATCAGTGGCAATATGATGGAAAAACAAACCGCTGACCAGGTAGTTGCAGCTGTAATGGCAATGCCAAAAGGAACCAAAGCATATTGTCTGGCTCCGGTTGTTCGTGGTCGAAAGGGGCATTACAGAGAGCTTTTTGAACAAACCATAAAACAAGGATTTGTTAGTGCCCGAATTGATGGAGAATTCACTGAACTCACCAAAGGACTTCAGGTTGACCGATACAAAACACACAATATAGAAGTAGTTGTCGACCGCTTTGTTATTTCTCCAAAAAGTGAAAAGCGCATTGCCGACAGCATCCGGTTAGCTCTTGAAATGGCCGATGGTAATGTGATTCTTTCTGTACAACAGGAGGATGATGCGTATAAAGACCGCCTTTTCTCTCAAAAACTTTTCGATCTACAAAGTGGATTAGCTTACGAAGACCCCGCTCCTAACCTGTTCTCTTTTAATTCACCATATGGAGCCTGTAATGAATGTGACGGATTGGGTTATACATATGATGTAAGCTGGGACTTACTTGTCCCTAATGAATCCCAAAGTGTTACCGAAGGTGGAATCCGGTTTCTAGGTCCTCCGAGAGATATTTTTGCTTTTAAACAACTCAGAGCTGTGCTGGAAAGCTTTGGACTTGATTTCGATACTCCCCTCAAAAAATACCCTCAAGAAGCCCGTGATATGCTTATGCTCGGCAGTGGGGATAGAAAATTCGCTGTAAGCTATGACTTCAAAGACAGCTCCGTCACATACCAGCACAAATTTGAAGGGCTTAGACGTGTAATTATCGAGCAATACGAAAACAGCAAATCTCCAAAGCAAAGAGAAAAGGCCAAAGCATATATGAGCAAAGTGGTCTGCCCAAAGTGTAATGGAGGCCGGTTAAACCAGGAGGCTCTATCCTATAAGATTGATGGTCATAATATCCATGATTTAGTAAAACTGGATATCCAGGGACTAAGAGATGTTCTTTATTCTATCAAGCTTACTGAGCGACAGCAATTAATCGGAAACCAGGTACTAAAAGAAATACGAGATCGATTAGATTTCCTTCTCAATGTCGGACTGAATTATTTAAATCTTGACCGGGAAGCCCAAACACTTAGTGGCGGAGAAGCGCAGCGGATTCGTCTGGCTACTCAGATTGGCACTCAATTAGTAGGTGTTTTATACATATTGGATGAACCTAGTATTGGACTTCATCAAAGGGATAATATCAAGCTCATAAAATCACTGGAGACACTTAGAGATTTAGGAAATAGCGTAATTGTAGTTGAGCATGACCGAGAAACAATTGAGCACGCAGATTTTGTGGTAGATCTTGGACCTGGAGCAGGGGTAAATGGTGGGCATATTGTTTCATCAGGTACGCCCAATGAACTCGAGCAAGACTCTATGACAGCTCGCTTCCTAAGGGATGATGAAATTATTGAGTTGCCTTCTAAATACAGAAAAGGCAATGGAAAGAAAATCACCATCAAGAATGCGAGAGGGCACAACCTAAAGAATGTTAACATCTCGTTCCCTTTGGGTAAATTTATCTCCGTTACCGGTGTTAGCGGCAGCGGCAAAAGTTCGTTGATTAATCAAACGCTGGTTCCAATACTATCCAATCACTTTTATAAATCTAAAAGTGTACCTCTTCCTTATGATACTGTTGAAGGACTGGATAATATTGATAAGATCATTTCAATCGATCAAAGCCCAATTGGAAGAACTCCTCGTTCTAATCCCGGTACTTATACCAAAGTATTTGATCATATAAGGAGATTATTCTCTGAATTACCTGAAGCAAAAATCAGGGGCTATGATCAGGGACGGTTTTCTTTTAATGTGAAAGGTGGCCGTTGTGAGACTTGCCAGGGTGATGGAGTTCGTAAAATAGAGATGAATTTCTTGCCAGATGTGTACGTGACTTGTGAAACCTGCAACGGCAAGCGATATAACAGAGAAACTCTCGAGATTTACTATAAAAAGAAGAATATCTCTGATGTACTGAATATGCCTATCGGAGAAGCTGCAGAGTTTTTTGACGCACAACCTGCTATCTCACGAATCCTCTCAACCTTGAATTCTGTTGGCCTTGGTTACTTAACGCTTGGTCAATCCAGTACTACCTTATCTGGAGGAGAAGCTCAACGTATTAAGCTTGCCCGCGAGTTATCCAAAATTGGAACCGGTGATACTTTATATGTGATGGATGAACCAACCACCGGTCTTCACTTTCAGGACGTCCGTATGTTGATAAATGTGATTCAACAACTGGTAGATAAAGGAAATACCGTCATGGTAATTGAGCATAACCTTGATTTAATCAAAGCGGCGGATTGGATTATAGACCTTGGTCCTGAAGGAGGCCGTGGTGGCGGGGAGATTATTGCTCAGGGTACTCCAAAGAAATTGGCCACTCACAAAACATCTGAAACAGGCAAATTCTTGAAACAAGAATTTGATCGGCTGAATAAACAAGAGAGTATTGCCTGATTTGGAACAAAAATCATTTTCACCATAACCGTTGATAATTGGGAATCGAGTTAGCTATCTTCCATGTCTGATGAAATTCTTTAGATCATATAAAACTCATCTGTTCAGTTTTGTACTGCTGGTCGTAGGTATTACCCTACACTACCTGAAGCCAGTTGAAAACAAAACAGACCATAGTGCTTTCACTAACTGGCTGGAGTCTCATCTCAAGCAAGATAATAGCACACTATCGGATCAGCTCGATAAACTTTCGAGTAAACAAACTGAGCTGGAAGAAGTTATTAAAGAAGCTTCTGAGCTAGTTGCTTCCAATTATGATGAGTTTAAACTTCCAATTTCTAAAGATGGCGAACACTCTTCAGAGGAAGCTTATCAGCAGTTAATCACAGCCTGGGAACATTACCAAACTTCTGGCAATGAAATGGGTAATGCCGTTTTCGTTCAGAATATTAAATCCCACACTGTTCTTCCTGTTGATGGCAACCCTCTCACTAAAGCCATTCAGAAAGATCAAACACATGATGATTTTGATCGACCTATAGAGGTTGAATATTCAGAATCATCTATTGCAAAATCACATATCCTCTCTCCGCATAAAAGCGGGACAGCCATCGGCGCTCCTTAGTCGATTTCAATGTTTCAATGATCAACGATCAATGAAACTCCCCTCATCTATTTAAACTATTTCGGATTAGAGCTACGCCTCTAACCCATTCTTAATTGAAACACTATTAATTACCTAATTGAAAAATTATGCAAGGCAACGGATTTAAAATCTTATTGATTGTTGGGTTCCTGGCTTATTTCCTGTACGAGCTTTCTCCTACACTAATATGGAACCTTGAGCAAAAGCAAATAGCAGAAATGCCTGCTCCTGAAGCAGAAACGTATACACAAGAAAATGCTGAAAAGCTTTCCAATCTTCGCGAACAGATACTTTCTCTTGGTCTGGATTTGCAAGGTGGAATGCACGTAACTCTTGAAGTAGGTACTCCACAACTTATCCTTGATTTAGCTGGAGAAGACCGGGATCAATTACTCAACGATGTTGTTGCTACTGCACGTCAAAATGCAGATGCAAACGGCACTGATTTTGTCGACGAACTAGTAGTAGAATTCGAATCTCGTGACCCTAATGCACGTTTAAGTCGATATTACAGAAGTGATGCAGATAATATCACCCGCCGTTCTACCAATGAAGAGGTTGTGGTTTATTTAAAAAACCAACGTGATGCCGCCTTAGACCGTGCGATCGAGATTGTACGTACTCGTGTTGACCGTTATGGGGTATCTGAACCTTCCATTGTAAAGCAAGGAACAACCAGAATCATCACTGAGCTTCCAGGTGTATCTGATGAGCAACGTGTATTCGATCTCCTAAAAGGAACGGCACGACTTGAATTCCGTACCGGAGCAGATGCCCAGGATTTCACCAATTTCCGAACCAG
The DNA here is from genome assembly GCA_965242845.1 of Balneolaceae bacterium. Lineage (GTDB taxonomy): Bacteria > Bacteroidota > Rhodothermia > Balneolales > Balneolaceae > RHLJ01. Next base: position 742,929 of record CBDETC010000003.1, on the reverse strand, counting down.
TGCTATTCAATACTACGATGTAGTACCAGATACTTCTTCTGATAGCCTTTCTCAACCAATTGCTACTAATGAACTGGTTGACAGACTAGGATTCGTACAACAACAAAGTGCCTACATTTTCGGATATGCAGCAGCGGAAGATACTGCAGCTGTAATGGCTCTTTTAAAAGCTCCGGAAGTACGACAAATGATGCCAAGAAATACCACTGTTCTCTGGGGATCAAACCCGGTAACATTTGCTGACGGATTGGAGCAGTATACATTATTTGGTGTTAGCACGGATGTTGAACTAACTGGCGAAGTTATTGAAGAAGCAAGCATCCAATTCGATCCAACTACAAATATTCCGGAAGTAGCAATGGGGATGAATTCAGAAGGTGCTCGTATTTGGGGCCGAGTAACTGGTGCCAATATTGGTAAACCAGTAGCTATCGTACTCGACAATTACGTGGTTTCTTATCCTAATGTAATTGGTAAAATTACTGGTGGCAGATCTTCAATAACTGGACTGGAAAGTGTAGAGGAAGCAGAAGATTTGGTAAATATCTTAATGTCTGGTGCACTTCCTGCACCGCTTGAAATTATCGGTAGCCGTACAGTTGGAGCAACGTTAGGAGAGGCTTCAATCAGAGCTGGCCTGAATTCAATCATCGTTGGACTGAGTATTGTAGCCATCTTTATGATTGTCTACTACCGAAAAGGTGGTGCTGTTGCTGATATCGCCCTTACACTTAATATCCTATTCATTCTTGGAGTACTTGCCAGCTTTGGAGCGGTATTAACACTTCCAGGTATGGCGGGTATCGTACTAACCATCGGTATGGCCGTAGATGCGAATGTTCTGATTTTCGATAGAATCAGGGAAGAGCAACGCTCAGGAAAAACCATGAAAGCAGCTATTTCTTCAGGTTATTCAAATGCAATGAGTGCAATTATTGATGCGAACGTAACCACTGGTTTTGTAGCCATTATTCTATTGAGCTTTGGTGTTGGACCAATCAAAGGTTTCGCGGTTACCCTGCTTGCAGGTATTGCATGTTCACTATTTAGTGCCATTGTAATCACTCGAGTGGTAATTGACTATTTAACCAGAAATAAAGCCGAAGCAGTGAGCTTTGGATAAGCTGAAAAGAAATTTAAACGATTTAATAGGAATACATTATGAGATGGTTTGAAACACCAACCTTTAATTTTGTAGGCAATCGTAAAACAGCCTACATAGTTTCGGCAATTTTAATGATTGCTTCTATAGCAGCCATTGTTACTAAAGGCCTGCAATATGGTATCGACTTTAAGGGCGGAAGTGAATTTGTATATAAATTCTCTGAGCCTGTGAATACAGTAGAACTTCGAAGCCTGCTTACAGAGCCTCTCGGATCTGCTCCGGAAACAAAACTTTTTGGTAGTGATGTAGAGGTACTTATTCGTACCGATAATGCTAGTTCAAAAGAAGAAGTTCAGGTAATTATCGAGGATACTTTTGAATCACAGCTCTCTGGGATTACTTATGAATCTGAATCAGGAAACTATATAAGCCCTCGATTTGGAGAAGATTTGAAATCAGGAGCCATGCAGTCAGTAATCTATGCAATAGCAATTATTTTCGTGTACATCCTGATTCGTTTCCGAAACTGGACCTTCTCGGCTGGAGCAGTAGCAGCACTAGTCCATGACGTAACGATTACGCTCGGTATATTCACCATTTTGAATGAGTTCGTTTCATTTAGTCTGCTCATCGATCAAAATATTATAGCAGCATTCCTGACTATTGTGGGTTACTCGCTCAACGATACCGTGGTAGTATTCGACCGTATCCGGGAAAACAGCATTGTTCATAAAGGGATGGAATACTTACCTATGATCAATAAGAGTCTTAATGATACATTAAGTCGTACTGTTATTACTTCGGTAACAACCTTGTTTGTGGTGCTCGTGCTGTTTATTTTCGGCGGTGAGGTGTTGAAAGGATTATCTTTTGCCCTTATAATCGGTGTAGTTCTCGGTACGTACAGCTCTTTATTTGTGGCGAGTCCGTTGGTACTGGAACTCGACAAACGTACCCGAAAAACTAAATAAGAATTTAAAGAGGAACTTATGAGCTTTAAAACATCAGAACGTTACGGCAGTGTTGTTATCGAATTTAAAGGTAACGTAATGGGTGGACCCGACGCGGTTAGCCTCAACGAAAAACTTCATGAGCTTATCGATGCCGGTAAAACCAACATTGTGGTTGATCTGAGCAAGGTTAAATTCATGAATTCTTCAGGCCTTGGAATGCTAATCGGTGCTCTTACCACCATGAGAAAGTCAGGTGGTGATCTTCGCATTGCTAATGCAACCGATAAGATTCAAAGCTTGCTCGTGGTAACTAAACTGATCACAGTCTTCAAGCACTACAATTCAGTAGAAGAAGCTGTTAATTCGTTCAGTGAAGGTTAAGCGACCAAACACATAAACTTTACAGGGGTGTAGAGAACTACACCCCTTTTTTATTGCAAATTATTGACACAATGGCCATTCGCGTAGTAATTGGCGCCCAATGGGGCGATGAAGGAAAAGGAAAGATTGTTGACTTATTAAGTGATAAAGCAGATTACGTAGCCCGTTTCCAGGGGGGAGCAAATGCTGGTCACACCCTCAAATTTGATGACAAAGAAGTAGTACTCCACCTCGTGCCATCTGGCATCTTTAATGGAGATGCCAACTGCATCATCGGAAATGGAGTAGTAATCGATCCTATCGCCCTTGTCAAAGAAATCGAAGGGGTAAAAGCCATGGGCTTTTCCTTGGATGATCGATTCTTTATCAGTCAAACTGCGCATGTGATCCTTCCTTATCACAAAATCCTGGATCAGCTCAAAGAAAAGCGACGAGCAAAAGATGCCATTGGAACTACCGGACGAGGAATTGGTCCAGCCTATGTAAGTAAAGTTGCTCGCATTGGAATTCGGATGATTGACCTTCTGGATAAAACCGTACTCAGGAAAAAGATTGAGCAAAACATCCAGGATATCAATTATGCGCTAGAAAACCTGTATAAGGAACCAGTACTCAACGCCGATGATTTGATGGCTGAACTGGAGTCTGCTATTAATACGCTCAGTCCTTTTATTTGCAATACCTCCAACATGCTTCACGAAGCTATTGAGTCTGGAGAACAAATTTTATTAGAAGGTGCTCAAGGGTGCTTGTTGGATGTAGATCATGGGACTTACCCATTCGTTACCTCCTCCTCTCCTACTTCAGGAGGAGCCTGTACCGGAACCGGCGTTCCTCCTACCGCCATTACGCACGTGATGGGTATCACTAAAGCCTATTGCACCAGAGTAGGAAATGGACCCTTCCCTACTGAACTAGAAGATGAAACCGGAGAAGAACTCCGAAAAAAAGGTCATGAATTTGGTGCAACTACCGGCAGACCGCGACGTTGTGGCTGGCTGGATTTAGTGGCGCTCAAATACGCCGTTCGCATCAACGGAATGAATGAGCTCACCCTCACCAAAATGGATGTGATGGATGGTTTTGAGGAGATCAAGGTGTGCACCAGCTATAAGGTAGATGGGGTAGAAACCACAGTCTTTCCTCTCTGTTTAGACGAAGTAGAAAAAGTAGAGCCAGTATACACTTCCCTACCTGGTTGGGATAAGGATATTTCAGGTATGACCAGCTGGGAAGAACTTCCCGATACTGCCAAATCCTACATCAATTTTGTAGAAGAGTATTTAGGTGTGAAATTTACCATTATCTCAACCGGTCCTAAGAGATCTGAGACGATTATTCGGTAATTGATATTCGTTCCTCTTTCCGTCACCCCGGACTTGATCCGGGATCTGAGATGCCCCATTTGGAAAAGATAAATCATTACTCCGCACAAGCGGATTTTGCACTAGTTGGGGGCCATCCTCTACAGATGCTGAAACAAGTTCAGCATGACCTGGACATCGATTATAGGCTTAACAGTTTTGAGTAACACTCCTCACTCTCCTCCAACAATCCTCTAATTTCCTCAGGAAAAGGCCCTGTCTTAGCTTTATAAGGCTGGAAGCTGGTAGATTTATGCACATTGTGATACCAGTGCTTCGCCCAGATGCCGTCTTCAGGTCGAGCACCGGCTTCCCAACTTAGCATATTCTCTTCAAAAGGGATGTCAAAGCGTTCGCAAATTTCGATGAGTTTTTGACGCGGATTCATCAACACTTCTTTGGAATCAATCACCATAGGGCTTTGACCTATTCCTTTCAGGTATTCCATAAGCTCCAAATGTGCAGCATAGCCCACATCTCTCATCGTTGGATTTGGGATTTGATGTACAATGGATCGAAGCATGTCATTGGGATCACGGGTAAGAATCACATTGATAGTGTCTTTCATAAAACTCCAGTCCAGGTCAACCAGGTGGTGGGTCATGTGCTTAAAAAATACAACCGGAGTGTCATAGTCTCCAAAAATGACTTCTTCGATCACTTTCTGGCCATCATTTTCCTGGTCCGCTATTACTTCTTCTGCTCCCGGGTGATATTCATGAGCATTGGTTGAGCTAAGGTAATGGGCGTATAGAGGTTCATCTAAAACCGTAGTGTCGCTTCGTTGTGCGAAAGAGTACATCAATGCTGTTGAAATATTGCGGGGCCCGCTCCAGATACAGATTCGCTTTGTCACTTTTTGAAATTAGGAATTAGAAATTTTGAATTATGAATTGAAGAGAATCTAAACCAATTCATAATTCAAAATTCATAATCCTATATGGCAGATTCAATCTTTCCCTGATAAAGCTTCTGAAGCAATCCTGTAATCGTTCCGGGAACCGAATCAGAAATAACGCGCCCATCAATTTGAGTAACTGGTGTAAGTCCGCCGAAACTTCCGGTCACAAAGGCCTCATCAGCTCCATATACATCAAAGAGGGAGAAGTTCTTCTGGTAGCACGGGATATTATTTTCCGTACATACTTCGATTACTTTTCCTCTGGTAATTCCATTCATACAATACTGCCCGGTGGACGTCCACACCTCCCCATCTTTCACCATAAAAAAGTTGGTAGCATTACAGGTACTCACAAATCCGTGGATATCCAGCATTAACGCTTCATCTGCTCCAGCTTCCAGAGCCTGAATTAATGCCTGTACCTCATGAAGCTTGCTATGGCAGTTCAACCGTGGATCTAAATAATCCGGAGAACCGCGCCGGATGGTACTGGTGAATAAGGTAATTCCTTTATTCCTGGTTTCCGGATCAGCCTTTTTGTGTTCAGCTATGATCACCACATTAGGTCCCGAAATAGTGAGTCGGGGATCCTGGCTGGGTGTCTTTTTAACCCCCCTGGTTATCATGATTCGAACATGAACTCCATCATCCATTTTGTTCGCATCCAGCACCTTTTGAACCGCTTCATTGAGTTCATTTCGGGTCATCCCCAAATCCATACCAATTGCTTTAGCCCCCTGCCAAAGCCGATCCATATGTTCATCCCAGAAAACAAGGGTTCCATGATGAAGCCTCAATCCTTCCCATACTCCATCCCCTACTAAATAACCGCTATCAAATACTGAGATTTTAGCTTCATTTCGTGGAAAAAGCTCCCCATTAATAGAGATAAGTACATTCTCGTTTCTGGGGTCATCAAGAGCGTTATGTGTACCGTGAATCACGTCGAAATTTTGAATTAGTAAATTATGAATGATGAATTGAAGAGTACTAATTCATCATTCATAATTCAAAATTAAACTACTTACTATCAAGATAGACTCTAATTGAATCCTTTAATGTCACGAACGTTGTTTTTAATAGCTCCTCATCCTCTTCCAGCAAGGTTATTCTAAACCCCAGTAAATCTGAACAAAAAGAAGAAATAGGCACCACGCAGATCCCTGTTGCTCCAAGTAGATAGTAAACAAACCGTGAATCCAGGGATACTCCCTCTACCCAGCCTTCTACTAGCTCTTTAATGCCTGGATTATAAAGAGGTAATGATTGTTTACCATTTAGCACGCCCTCTTTAAATACGATGGTGTTATAAAAAGCTCCATAGGTAGGATTGAATGTGAGCTCAGGAATTTCCTGAAGCGTCTCGGATATAAAACTGCTCCTTTTTCCAATTCTCTGATTTAGCTCGTCTCTGTATTCTTCATACCGTGAATCTCCTAGGATTTTTGGAATGGCGAGCTGAGGAAGCGTTGTAGAACACACTTCAATCATTTTGGCGTCATCAAGCGTCTTACAAAGCCGGTCAAATTCTGAATCAGCAGTTCGGTTATAGCATTCAATCCACCCACATCGGGCGCCTGGCCACGGCAGTTCTTTGGAGATACCTTTCATGGCTATTCCGGGAACATCTCCTATCACTTCGGAAAGTGCATAAGCTCGTGCTCCGTTATAGGTAATCTGGTTGTAAATCTCGTCCGAAATAAGAAATAGATTGTATTCTCTGGCTAAATCCACAATTTCATCCAGAATTTCTTTTGGGTAAACCATCCCCGTAGGGTTATCCGGATTAATAAGTAATATGGCTACGATATTAGGGTTGTATTTGACCTTATTCCGGAGGTCATCCATATCCGGATACCAATGATTTTCAGGATCTAGACGGTAGGTAAGTGGCTGATTATTTGCGTGAGCTGCCTCTGCCGAAGAATGTGTGGAATAAGCCGGAGAAGGCCCTATAACCCTGGTTGTTGGCTCTAAATAGTGATACAGCGTAGCTATAGCATCGCCCAGGCCATTAAAGAAGAGAATATCCTCAGCCGTTATTTGCACTCCATTAAGCGCATTGGTTCGTTCGGCTAAAAACTCACGGGTTTCAAGAACCCCCTTGGAATCACAATAACCATATGTTTTATCTTCCTTTGCGAGTTGAGTTACTATCTCCTTAATCCATAAAGGGATTTGGGCATTTTTCTGGATGGGGTCCCCAATATTCTCCCAAAATACTTCTTTTCCTTCTGCCTGTAGAAGCTTTGCCTTTTTTACAATTTCACGGATTTCGTAGCTGAGCTCTTTAGCTCCATCGCTGAGTAACTTTTGACGCATAGTAGTGAGTGAATGCCCTATTAATCGGCCTGGTATTGAGTGTGCTTTGAAATAAAGGTGGCTAAAGAATCTGCAGCTTGTTTTCTGACACGATTCTTGATAAACGGGGACCAACCTAATAGTACTCCCGGAATACCTAAAGCTTGAGAAGACCAACGCCAAAAGCTAAATGTATCAATGTGCTCGATCACTTTTTGACCTTCAAATCTAAATCGTGCATCAATTTTATTATGGACTTTTCTTTTAGTAAGCGAAAAGGTATAAATGGCCTCCCAATGCGCATACACATACTCTCCTTCTTCTCTAACCCCATCAAAAGTAATCTCTAGATCCCTTCCTCTTTCGCAGAGCATATGCCACATTGCAGCAATTTCTTTACCCCTTAGATTAAACGCAGCGTCTTTAAACATTGCTTCTTCATGGTATATATTTCCCATATTCTCGAAGTCTTTCGAGGCAAATGAGTTGTAAAAACTTACTATTAAATCTTTGTTAGACATTTTTAACAATTATTCCTAACATTAATCGGTCGGTCTGGTAGTTTAATAAATAGATAGAAGAAATACTCTTTCAGTGTAAAGGACAATTGAAAATTCAAGAAGTATACCCTAATGAAGGCAATTAATGACTACACCGCGGCCTTATTTGAGATTCAAGAGGCAACCATCACAGAGAATATAATCTGGAAAAGAAACAGCCTGAATTCCTTTGTTTATAAAACAGTTAATAAGGATTTGGAAGATCTCATCCTTACTCTGAAAAGAATAGACGGCTCATCAGATAATCATTTTATGTTTAGTTTAATCCGGAAGGATTTTGAGTCTAGTGAAGTAATGATCAATCTTGATACTTCGACTACTGATAAAGAGCTTCAAGAGCCTCTGGAAGAACTGTATAATTTTATTGCTTACCATGTGGATATGAAAAGCCTTGAAGGCCTAAAAGAGTTTATCCGCACTATTAAAAAGGAAGACGAAGAAGGAAGTATTCTAGATTAAGAATCCTCTTTCCGTAAAGCAGAACTAATCAACGCCACGCAAATCACAATCACACTTCCCACCAACGTGTAAAGTGGCCATGCGATAACTAATCCATCTCCTGGAAGTAAGTTCTGAACAGGTCCATTTACCAAAAAAAGAAGAGAAATTAAGCCAACAAAAAAACCTATTAGAACATCCCTGGTTCTTGGTTTACTAAAAAACATTCCCAGTAAAAAAGCTCCCAAAAGCCCGCCATATGTATAGGAAGCAATACCTAAGCCAAGCTCTACTACCGTAGGCCTTTTCCCTTCTTGTAATTGCAGATACGCAAATAGCAGCGCAGAAAGAGTAAGAATTACTCCCCAAACCAGAGTTATCCGCCTTGAAATCTTCAAATCCTCTTCCGGAGTGTTTTCCTTACTGAAATAAGGCTTATAGAAGTCAAAAGTAGTAGCTGATGCCAGTGAGTTGAGGGAAGAGCTTAAGCTGCTCATTGCAGCGGCAAACAACGCAGCAACAATCAACCCTGAAATACCTGGTGGAAGCTGCTCGACAATGAACTTTGCAAAGATCTCATCATTTGTTGTCAAACCAAGCCCTTCGGGATTTACTCCTTCATAAAAAGCAAAGAGAAGTAATCCGATAACAAGGAATAAAGCAAATTGTAGCATAACTACAACTCCACTCCATGCTAATGCTTTTTGACCCGACTTTAAATTGCCCGTAGCCAGAAGACGCTGTACCAGTAACTGATCAGTCCCATGGGAAGCCAAAGAAAAAACAGCCCCCCCAATTATTGCGGTAATTAATGTATAGGGCTGAGCAATGAACTCCTTGAACGAAAGGTCAAAGCCAAATCGAAAAATCTGGAATTTGTTTTCCCCCTTTGCAAACTCTGTAACTGTCTTCCAACCTTCTGGAAGCTGATTTAATAAAACGAAAAGTGCCAACATTGCACCTCCCAAATAGACAGCCATTTGCACTACATCCATCCATACCACCGCTTTAATTCCTCCAAAAAAGGTATAGAATAGAGTGATAACTGAGATAATGAAGATAGAAAGCATATATAATTCTAAATCTCCCATCTCAGTAAATGCCCCTCCAAGTCGTAAAATGATGGCTAACGGAATTGCAGTAGCGAATAATCGGACTCCATCCGCGAGCAACCGTGTAACCATAAAAGTAGCGCTAGTGGCATTCCTCATTTTTGCCCCAAAGCGTTTCTCCAGGAATTGGTAAGCAGTAAATAATTCACCCTCGTAATATTTTGGGAGGAAGTAAAGAGCCACAATGATTCTTCCTATCAAATAGCCGATAGTGATTTGAAGAAAAGTCAGATTCCCTCCATAAGCGACGGCTGGAATACTTATAAATGTGAGTGTACTTGTTTCCGTTGCAACTACTGAGAAAAGAGCCGCCCACCATGGAACCCCATCTCCAGCTAAAAAATAGTCTTTAGCCGACTGCTGTTTCCCAGAAGCCTTGAATCCAAAAAATGCTACCCCAATCAGGTATAAAACAAGTACGATATAATCGATAGCTCCAAATTGCATCAGCCATCTAGCTTGGATAGGAATTGTACAAATTTTTGGATGGCCCTACCTCTATGACTTATTTCATTCTTGATTGAAGAATCCATTTCTGCAAAGCTCTCATCAAACCCTTCCGGTTGAAAAACAGGATCGTATCCAAAACCTTCACTCCCCTTTTCTTCATTAAGAATATTTCCTGAACAAACTCCTTCAAAGGTTAGCTCCTCATTACCATCAACCAGAGCCACCACTGTTCGAAAGTGTGCTTTACGATTCTCTTTTACACCCATTTCCCTGATTAGCTTGTCCACGTTATCCTGGTAAGTAGCATCTTCACCAGCATATCGCGCTGTATATACACCTGGAGCTCCACCTAAAGCTTCGACCTCTAACCCGGTATCATCAGACAATGAAGGAATGCCTGTTTTACTAAACACATAACGTGCTTTCTTTAGTGCATTGCCCTCAAGTGTAGGCTGATCTTCTTCAACATCCTCTAAATCGTGGAAATCCAGTGCAGACAAAACTTCAATGCCTAAACCTGAGACCAAAACCTTCATTTCCTCGATTTTGTCTTTGTTGCGTGAAGCAAGCACGAGTTTATTCATCGCCTTTCCTTGGGAAAAGTTTGTAGTACAAATTTATTCCACTCCCGATAGTGAGAAGGGCGTTCAGAGCAATAAAAACATGGTCGTTTTCGAGAAGAGAATAAATGGTGAGTAACAAACTTGAAATCACATACATAAGAATGAATGCGATGTTCATGTCCGTTCTACCAGCTTTAATAGTATCCATGGTTTGAGGAATCCAGGCCATAATTAAAATGGCAAAACCGGTCCAGCCAAGTATTTCTATTCCGCTCATCGTGAAGTTTTTAAAATTTCCTGAACCTCATGCCATTTAAGTCTTGGTCCAAATTGAGAAACTACTTTTGAAGAAGCTAAACTTGCCAATTTTCCAGAATCGGCGTATCCCAATCCATTCGTAATTCCATATAAGAAAGCACCAGCAAACATATCCCCAGCGCCATTTGCATTGATGGCGTTCACTTCATAAGGTTCAATGTCGATAAAAGTATCACCGTCAAAAATCATTGCACCATTCTTACCCTGAGTGATTACAAATCTCTTGGCTGACTTTTTTAGCTCTTCCCGGGCATCTAACACATTATCTGTTTCTGTGTACATGATCGCTTCCTCTTCATTACAGAAAAGCAGGTCTACCGAAGCCCCAATTACCTCTCGGAAGTTATCCTTAAAAAACTCTACAATGGAAGGATCTGAAAGTGTGATGGACGTCTTTACTCCATTATCTTCTGCTATCTTTTTGGTTAGCTTCATTGCTTCAAAAGCGGTAGGTGAAGCAACCAGATAACCTTCTATGTAGATATATTCTGATTCTTTGATCGAAAGCTCATCAACATCTGAAACGGAAAGGTTTGTAGTTATACCAAGAAAGGTATTCATGGTTCGTTCAGCATCTTCGCTAATCATTACTAAACACTTACCAGTGGTACCACCCTCTCTTTCTACTGAATCTAAATTCGTCTTGATCCCAGCTTCACCCAAATCCTCAAGAAAGAAATCTCCGAATTCATCATTTGCTACCTTGCATGAATAGAAGGTTTTACCTCCAAATTGGCTGGTAGCATACATAGTATTAGCTGCTGAACCACCAGACGCCCTACCAGCGCTACTAAGATTAATAGCTTCAATAAGTTGATTTTGCTTTTCTTCATCAACCAGGGTCATCATTCCTTTTTGGATGCCATGTGTTTTAAAAAAATCGTCATGGACTTTGAATTCCAGATCAACCAGGGCATTTCCAATGCCGTACACGTCGTATGTTTTCATTAAGATTTAAGAACGAATTATTTAGAACTTGTTTTAATTTAAAGCATGAGAAGTTAACCTTCTTTTGAACCAACCCCTAGATAGATTTAATGGCGGCTTTCCAAACTTTTCTTGAAAAAAGACTCCAACAACCTTTGCCAGGACAACCAGCACAGACTAGGATGAGTCCTTACCCATCGCATTTAAAGAATCCTACTTTTAAACCTATCGATACCAATAATGGGAACTACCGCAACAGCAGTGTATTGGTTCCTATAACCACCTGGGGAAATGAATTAGAACTTATCCTGACACTAAGAACAGCAGGAATTAAACATGGTGGTCAATTGAGTTTTCCCGGTGGAGGTAAAGAAGGAAATGAAACGTTTGAGCAAACTGCGTTACGGGAATCAAGGGAAGAAATCGGCATTTCTGAGGATCAAGTATCTGTGGTTGGTAATTTAAGTCCGCTCTATGTTAATCATTCAAACAATCTGGTTACTCCTGTTATTGGATTCATTCACAAAGAACAGCAATTTCGACTCAATCCGAATGAAGTGGAGGAAGTATTTACCACCCCAATTTCAGAGTTAGTTACCGATAAAAACAGAAAGAAGGAAGAATGGCAACTTCGGGACACCACTTATGTGGTCCCATTCTGGAACATCCATAAAGTTCCGCTTTGGGGAGCAACCGCTATGATGATAAGTGAGCTTCTAGAATTGTACCAGGACTTTCTTGATGCTAACTAGCCTAACATACCAGCTGCAGATTTACCCAGGTTCATTCCCATTGCAACTCCCATACCGCTCAACCCTGCCGCGACCACGCACTTTTCCGAGATAAGTTCCAGCACTGGTGATTTGGTTTCGGTAAAACCCATAATACCAGACCATTCACGTTCAATCTCCCAACCTTTCGGCAGTTTCAATACTCTGTTTGTAAAATCGATCATGTGTTGCCGAATGGTGGTATTTATCCCAAACTGCCCCGTTTCCTCTGCCTGATAATCCACATTTCTTCCTCCACCGATTAACATGCGGTCATTACCAAGATTTCGGAAGTACACATATCCTTTATCGTAATGAAAGGTTCCTTTCCAGGCTAGTTCGTCTAGCTTTGAAGTAATAAAAACAAAGCCTCTTCCAGGCTTAATGATTGAATCAATAAGTAAGTGTTCAGTAAATGCATTGGAACATACTGCTAAACGCTCAGCATGAAGCCATATATCTTCATCAACTTTTATCTTTCCTTCTTCCGGATCAATTTCCAACACCTCTGCATTCCACCTAAATTCAACTCCTATTTCTGAGTTAAGATGAAGTAAGCGCTGTATCATTTTACCAGGATGAAGCATTCCTTCACTGGGATTATAAATTGCCGGATAACCGAGGTACTCTGTCTGTTTATAGAGAGCTTTATCTCCAATCAATTCTCTCATCCAGGTGTTAAAAAATTCAATTTTTGAACTTGCAGCCTCAAAAGCTCCCTGGTCGATAAATATTTCATACCCCCCTGTGTGTTCATAGTCTAAATGAGTATCTCCAACTACTTCTCTTAATAACTGAAGTCCATCGTACCTTTTCAAAATCCGTTCTCTAAGCTGATCTTCTGAGTCAATTTCAAGATCTGCAATAAACTCACCGATTGTACCAATACAAGCAAAACCAGCATTTCTAGTACTTGCTCCTATTGGGAAGAAACCTCTATCCAGAACCAAGACCTTAGACTTTGGATTTCTTTTTTTAAAAAAATAGGCTGTAGAAAGACCTGTCAAACCCCCTCCGATTACGATTAGATCATACTTGTGATCGAAAAGGATATCCTCCCAAAATGATTGCCTCTGAGAAAGCGACATAATGCCTCTATGAAGGAGAAAGTGCCAGTGATACCATCAAAGGGCAGGCCGTATCAAAGAATCGATCATCTACATTATACCTGGGGTGGTGCCAAACATAGGTTGATTCAGAATCAGAACTTCCGCTCCCTACAAAAAAGAACGCCCCTGGGAAATGCTCCTGGTAAAAAGAAAAATCCTCACCAGCCATAATAGGCCGTTCCATTTCAATCACAGAATCCGTCCCAAATAGATCACTCATTGATGCAATCACTTTTTCTGTCTCGGCTTCAGTATTGATTACTGCAGGGTATCCTCTATTAAAATTGAAGTCATAAGAACCTCCCCCTCCTTCAGCGATTCCTTTTACTAAAGCTTCTAACCTACCTGCAATTAAATCTGCTGTTTCTTTTGAAAGCGTGCGAACAGTGCCCCATAGTTTTACACTTTCGGGGATTACATTATGAGCGGTACCTCCTTCAATTCTGCCAACCGTTACTACTGCTGGCTCGGTTGGGTCTACATTCCTGCTTACAACGGTTTGAGCAGCACTTATAAATTGAGAAGCCAATACAATTGGGTCTATTGCTTCATGCGGACGGGCGGCATGCCCACCTTTCCCAAAAATTTCTACTTCAAATTCATCTGGACTTCCCATTAGCGGTCCGGATTTTATCGCAATAGTCCCTGGATCATGGGAAGGAGAGGTATGGAGACCAAAAATGGATGATACTTTCTTGTCTTGAAGAAAGCCTGTCTCACAAAGTAGCCTTCCACCACCAGGCAGTTTTTCTTCGCCGGGTTGAAACACAAGTAATATTGTACCTTCGATTTCTTCTTTTAACTCATTGAGTATTTTTGCCGCGCCCAACAGATTAGCTGTGTGAGCATCATGTCCACAACAATGAGCCGCTCCCTGGTTTTTCGAAAAAAACTCTTTTTTGAAATCCCCTTCTTCATCCATAGGCAAGGCGTCAATATCTGCCCGAAGCGCTATAACCCTGCTCGAATTCTTCCCTCCCTCTATTATTCCTACGCAACCAGTTTCAAGAGGACTTTCATATGGAATTCCCAAACTATCGAGTCGCTGTTTAATAAATTTTGTTGTCTCAAATTCATTAAAGCTTACTTCTGGGTATTGATGAAGGTGCCTTCTTGTAGCAACCATTTCATCTTTATTGGCCTTAACTAGTTCAATTATTATGTTTTTGAGAGACATCAGGAATCTTATTAGAGTTTTTTGAGATAATACGGCTTAATTTACTATTGTGTAACTTAGCATTGCTTAATGCGTACTTGCGGTGGCGCAAAAAACTGGACGAAGCATGAAAAAATTATCTTGGGAAATTGTACTTGCAGGCTTGTTATTCATAGCAGTTGCCATATACCTGATTGGTAAACCATCAGGCAACGATTATGATGATTATGCAGATGCAGCTCCCGAAGCAGCGCCTACCCCACCTGATAAACCCAGCCCCGTTCATGTAATCGATTTAGAGAATCTTGCTGAGCTCTCGGCGCTTGAAGAATTAGAGAAATTATCGGAATTAGAAGACCTCGAAAAGTTAAAAGACCTTGCGCACCTGATCCCAAATGAGGTCAGAGATGATTTTTTGACTGAATTAGATGTAGCACTTAGAGAATTATCAGAGGAAAAAATCAGCATTAGCTTCGAAAAAGATGACAAGCTTATTGTAATTAACACTGAGTATGATGAAGAATCGATTGGTGCATGGAGTAATACTTCACCTGGAGTATATACATATGTGAATGAGATCGATGCTTCAAACATAACCTCGTCGGCTATTTCTGTTCCTCAAGGCTCGATTAAAATTGTTGGTTCGAATGAGCAAAACGCAAGGTTTACTATTCAAGCATCCGGTCAGATCAACTCGATTGAAGAATTGAGTTCTCAAATTCAAGGAGTGGCTGCTATCACTAATCAGGAAGCCATCTTTTCTGTAGAGTACCTTGACAACGCTTCAACAAAAAATATTCAAATACAGACTACACTTTATCTTCCTGAAACAATTCCACTGGTAGCTAGCTCAGGAGGAGGACATATTGAAGCAACTAATATTCATGCCAGCCAAACTTATGAAACTGGTGGTGGACACATCAAGCTAAGTAACTTAAAAGGAGATGTTATTGCCATTTCCGGTGGCGGCCATATTTCCCTGGAAGAAGCTGAAGGAGATGTTACCATGAAGACTTCTGGTGGACATCTAACACTGAAGAAAAACTCCGGAGACGCCTACTTAGATACGGAAGGTGGAAATATTGAAGTAAAAGAAGTGAATGGTGAGGTTACTGCTTCGACAAATGGAGGCAATATTATTCTAGTCTATAGAGAAGCTATTTCAAATGACGCAACCCTTCAAACTTCTGCGGGTAATATTCAAATCTGGATGCCTAAATTCTCTACAGCTTCTGTAATGCTTGAAGCGAGCAATGCTGTTGAGCTTAAGGGGTTCACTGTTGATGGAACTGTTTCCAAAAAGCAAGCGAAAGGCACCATTAATAATGGCGGACCGGAGATTACTGGCTTTTCTAAGTATGGAAAAGTTACCTTAGCAGGTAATGACGACTAATGAAATAATACACCACCTTTCTAAGGACGGTTCTTCTACTCTTTATTCTGAACATTTCCAGCAATTTTATCACAACCCGAATGGAGCTGTCTCGGAAAGCAAGCACGTCTTTTTTGATACACCAGGTTTAACTGAAATACTATCGTCGCCAAAAACGAACTCTCTATCTATTCTTGAAATAGGATTTGGAACAGGGCTGAACTTTCTTCTTTTTCTAGATCAATATCTATCAAATAAGTGCTCTTTTCCGGTTCACTTTTTCTCTGTAGAAGGGTTTCCAATTTCTGAAGATTTAGCTCAGAAATTAAACTTCTCAGATTTCTTGAACAGTAAAGAGCTAGAAGAATTTTTACCTTCGGTTTTTAGAACTATTGGGCCAGGCAATAACACTTTTTCTGAGGTACTGGGAACCAACATTCACCTTCATGTTTTTTATGGGCTTTTCGAAGAGATTAAGAGTATTCCGAAACCAACCGATTTTATTTTTCATGATGCTTTTTCTCCAGAGGTAAACCCGGAATTATGGACCGTAGAAACCTTCCAAAAACTCACTGAATTTGGAAATAGTAAAGCTGTTCTAAGTACCTATTGTGCAGCCTCAAAAGCTCGGGCTGCTCTTGCCAAAGCAGGGTGGTATGTAGCTAAAACACCTGGTGCTCTGGGGAAACGCGAGATGACTGTAGCTTCACTAGATTCGTCCAATCTTGAAGCCTTCGCTCGAGTTAACGAACGAAGGCTTATAGAAAGATTTGATAACGGTGAATTTTAAAACAGGTTTAAGTGAGCGAGATATAACGGATATTTTTAATCCCTTCAAGATTGGAGATTACTTCCCGCTCGGTATTATCCAGTTTCTTATCAACTGAGACTGCAGTAATTGCATTTGACCCTTTTCCTGAACGACCTAAACTTAGTGCTGCGATATTAATTCCTTTTCCTGCTAACGCACCACTCACAGAGGCGAGCATACCAGGCTTATCTTCATTTTGATAAAGAATAATATCTCCTTCCAATCTTAGTTCGATCCCGTAATTATCGATTTCAACAATACGGTAATCAGAATCGCCAAATACCGCAGCTGAAATACTGGTGTACTCGGCACCTTCAGGAAGTCTGATGGTAACGAGGTCGCTATATGTCTTGGCTTTACTGCTAATTATCTCTTTAATATTGAACCCTCTTTCGTCTGCGTAAACTCTCGCATTGATGAGGTTCACAGCTTCGCTTACATACTCCGAAAGCATACCCGTCAATATACCATCCGTTAGTACATCTGCATATTTAGCGGATTCACCCGCATACTCAAACTCAAAATTATTTGCATGATCTGGAGATAGCTGAACGATCATCCTACCCAATTTCTCGGCAAGCTTTAGGTAAGGCTGAACTTCTTTATTTGTGAGTAAGGAAATAGATTTCCCATTTAAGCTGCCTTTGTAGTTTTTGTTTTCCATAGCATCCGCCATTTGAGAAGCAATTTGTTCGGCTACTTTTTCTTGAGCTTCTTCAGTTGAAGCACCAAGGTGTGGTGTACAAATAATGTTTGGATGCTCAAGTACTTTATATAAATCTTCCGTTGGAGGCTCACTACTATATACATCTAAAGCAGCTCCACCCACAATTCCCTGATCCAATAGCTCTGGCAGGTCTGCCTCTTCATAAATACCTCCGCGCGCGCAATTAACAAGGCGAATTCCTTTCTTCAGCTTATCGGCATTCTTTAAAGAAATCATTCCTTTGGTTTTCTCAGTAAGTGGAGTGTGAACTGATAGATAATCAGACGTTGCAAGCAGTTCTTCTAATTCCACTAACTCTACCCCTATTGACTGGGCATGCTCTTCGGTCGAGAACGGATCAAAAGCTCGTATCTCCATTCCAAAGGCTTTCATACGCTTTGCTACTTCGGATCCAATCTTTCCAAGGCCTACGATCCCCAGTATTTTACTATGAACTTCAGTACCCATATAGGCCTTACGATCCCATCCTCCTCCTTTAACTGTTGATACTGCTTTTGGGATATTCCTGGATAAAGCAATTAGCATCCCACAGGTATGCTCAGCAGTGGAAATAGTGTTTCCATCTGGAGTATTCATAACCAATACCCCTTTTGCGGTAGAGGCGGGAATATCAATATTGTCTACACCAACCCCTGCACGACCTATTACCTTAAGCTTTGGGGCCTTTTCCAGCAATTCAGGGGTTACGGTGGTAGCACTTCTTACAACTAATCCATCGTATTCAGGGATAGATGCAAAAAGTTCGTCCTGACTCAGCTTTCCTGGCTGGTCAGCTTGAATTCCTCGTTTGTTAAATACTTCTCCACAAATTGGATCTACATTATCGAGTAGTAAAACTTTAAATGACATGAGTGTTTATGATGATGAGTGATATGTTCGATTATTGTTCTACAAATTCTGTGATAAGCTCCTGAATTTCCTCAATACCTTTTCTACTATCTGAGGAATAGGCTATGATGGGAACTTCAATATTCATTTCTGCCAGAATCTTCCTGACTACTGCTTTTGATTTTCCGAGCTTGTTGTTGGAGATTTTATCTGCCTTAGAAAGCAATACGCAAAATGGCATTTCATTGGACCCCATCCAGTAAAAAAAGTCTTCATCCAGCTTACTGGGGGAGTGACGGCTGTCTACTACGTGTAATATTAAATCAAGAGTGTTCCGATTCAATACATAATCGCGGATGTTTCTCCCCCAACGTTCTCTCTCCTTTTTTGGAACCCTTGCATATCCATACCCTGGTAAGTCAACAAAAAAGCACGCCTCAGACACATTGTAGTAATTCATTTGCTGAGTCTTACCTGGTACATTTGAGGTTCGAGCCAGGTTCTTTCGATTTACAAGCGCATTAATCAAAGACGATTTCCCAACATTCGATCTGCCCGCAAAGCATACTTCGGGTAAGGATTCTTTAGGGCAATCTTCTAACCTTGGAGCACTGGTAATAAATTTGGCAGGGCCATTAAACATTAAACCAGCTCGTTCTCTTCCTTTTCTACACCAAAATTGACTGGTACAGGATATTTAGAGGTAAAACATGCTGTGCAATAATCGTGACCTGAAGGATTTGCAGACTTAACCGCATTTACCAACCCTTCCGCAGATAGATACCTTAAGCTATCTACCCCTATTTCCCTCGCCATTTTATCTATATCCCTATCGAATCGATTTGCAATCAGCTCTTCAGGGTTTGGAAAGTCCATTCCGTAGTAACATGGACTAATTATAGGCGGAGAGCTAACAATAAAATGAATTTCTGCAGGATTACATGCCCTTATCATATCCACCAGCAATTGGGATGTGGTTCCTCTTACGATTGAATCATCCACGATGATTACACTTCGCCCTTCAATAACACCACGAACAGGATTAAACTTTGTGCGGACCTTCTGTTCTCTGGATTTTTGTCCAGGAGAAATAAACGTTCGACCAACATAGTGATTTCGGATAAGTCCTATATCATACTTACAGTCGAATCCCATTTTTTGATTTTCGCTTGCATACCCAAGTGCAGCTGTATTACTCGAATCAGGCACCGATATCACAATAGGTTTTTTACCTGATGTATCAGTTTTAACTACATCTCCAAGCGGATGCTCCTGCGCTAATACTTTACCAAGATTCCGTCTGATCTTATCCACCATTTCTCCAAAAACCATACTGTCCGGCCTGGAGAAATACACATATTCAAAAATACACTGGCTGGTTCCTGTGCCAATTTCAGGTTCAATAAAATATGACTTTGGCTCTCCTGTATCCGTAGCCTCCTGATCAATTACAATCACTTCTCCGGGTTGTACATCTCTGATATACTCCGCATTATTGATATCGAATGCGCATGTCTCACTGGCTACGCAAAACTTACCGTCAATTTTTCCCAAAGAAAGAGGACGAAACCCGTTTGGATCCCGGACTGCAATAAGTTTGTCATCAGTTAACATAACCAAACAGTAAGCCCCTTCAATTTGTTGTAGGGCGTCCATGATTTGATCCATCTGATCTTCATACTCACTTTGAGCAATTAGATGAAGTATAAGTTCTGTATCAGACGTACTCTGGAAAATGACCCCTTCATCCCTGAAGCGTTCTCGAATCTGTTTAGCATTCGAGAGATTCCCATTATGACCAATCGCAATATTGCCGCTTCGGTAATGCACTCTGAAAGGCTGAATATTTGCGGGGTTTTTGGAAGAACCCGATGTCGAATATCTATTATGGCCAATAGCAGATCGACCTTTCAGAATTTTGTTAATAATTTTAGGCTTATCAAAAACACTTAGCACAAGACCAAAGTCTTTATACATTGGCATGATGGGACGTTTTTTATCCTTATCAAAGTACGAGGTAACAATACCCGCTGATTCCTGTCCTCTGTGTTGAAGTGAATGTAAACCGTAATAGGTAAGCAGGGCCGCATCTGGGTGATCAAATACCCCAAATATTCCACAATACTCGCGTGGTTTATCGCTCATTGAGTCTGTCTACGTTTTGTGATGTTAACAGAAAATTAAAGATACGAAAAGCATTGTGAAACGAGAATTAGAAGTACTTGAATGACCATTAAATATTTATTAGTTGGGCTACATTGGTTTTTATAATACCTTTGGCATTCAAAAAAATGTTTGAGGATGTCTAGTATCTCAGTTTCTGCTTCACAACCAATATTTCAGACGAATTGGATTATTAACAAACGTACTGACTTGATTTGGTTTATAGGTGGTGCGCTTTCGGGTTATCTATTAATGTTTATGTATGCAGGATTGGGCTGGGATATGGTAACCATCTGGTTTTTTTGGGTAGCCTTTGTCGATACTCCGCACTTTTTTGGTACGTACAGCCGCACTTACCTGGACAAGCAGGAATTTCAGCAACGAAAAAAATTACTCCTTGGGAGTTTAGTTTGGTTTATAGTTGGGCCAATAATCTTATTGTTCTGCTACCTTTTATACTCATCTGGATCTGAGGGCTATTCAGTGCCATGGATACTGCTCACCTCTTTTTTTGGATTTTGGGCGTATTGGCATGTGGTTAGGCAACATTATGGTTTCCTTGCACTCTACAAAAAGAAACATCAGGAGACCCAAAAGCTCGATTACTATATAGATTCAAGCCTATTGTATGCAGGCCTAATGCTTCCCTTTTTTGTATTTGTAGTTCGTTACCCTGAAGCGAGTGAGTTAATAGCTCCAATTGTTTCTGTAGTTGAAACCACTCTTGGAGTTACCGGAGAACAATTCATTACGTGGGTCACCCTTGGGATAATTGGTGTACTAGCCGTTGTATATTTGTCACGCCAGGTTCAGTTAGTACGAAACGGGAAACAAATCAACTTACCGAAGGCATTATTTCTGCTTGCGGTAATACCTCTACATCTTTTTATCTGTTTTTCTGATGCCGTAGTTGAAGCCGGCATATTCGCTTTTGGAGCCTTTGTTACCATTTTCCATGATCTTCAGTACCATGCAATAGTTTGGTTTCACCATAAAAACAGGTACAAAAATGTCACCGATAAGAGTAAATATGGCATTTCGGCCTGGCTTTCTAAGTCTCTTCCACGTTATGCGCTTTTTGCAATTTTAGTAGGAGTTATTTTCAGAGTGCTTGGATGCACCTTCGAGGTACACCCGGGATGTATTCCAATTGCTGTAACAAGTAATGTTATGCTATTTGCAGATTTCGGAACAGATAAATTATTGCAAGGAATACTTATGGGACTCGCATTCCACCATTATTTTCTTGATCAATTTATCTGGCGCACTAGTAAAGACAAAGAATTGGCTAAGGATCTGAAACTCCAGAATGCATAAAAAAGCTCCAGAAGGAGCTTTTTAGAAAGGCTTCTCTACTTAAGCTAAACTAGCTTCTAGCTCAATTGTAGCGTTTAATACTCTTGAAACTGGACAGGCATCTTTTGTAGCTGCAGCAATGGGTTGGAAATCATCATTCGAAAGACCCGGAACATCCGCAACAGTTACTAACTTAATAGTAGTAATTGTTGGTGCCCCATCTACAAACTCAAGGGTAACGGTAGCCTTTGTATCTACACTTTTTGAATCATGCCCAGCTTTGTGCAGTTCATTGGAAAGTGCCATTGAATAACATCCGGCATGAGCCGCTCCAATCAATTCCTCTGGATTCGTTCCTTCTCCACTTTCAAATCGTGATACAAATGAATAGGCATCATCATTAAGCACTCCGCTTTCTGATGAAATAGTTCCTGATCCTGCTTTTAAGTCGCCGGTCCATACGGCTGATGCTTTTTTATCTGGCATAGTTCTAAGTTTTATTGTTGGTTTGGTGACATAACTCTGTTGAAACTTATTGCATTCCATGAGAATAAGGTAATCTGGGATGCAAATTTAATGATGAGATAAAACTCTGCTTAACTGGTGGGCATAAAAAAACCCGACACCCTGAAAGAAAATAAATATATAGTGGTCATCTATGTTAAAAAAGCTACTCTCAAACAAGGGTATCGGGAAGCTACACCCATAAGACGATGCCAATCTCAAATTGTTTCCTTCAGTTTGTTAAATAATTGTAAATAGGGAAACTAAAATAAATCCATCTGATCGCCATGTGTTTTGACAAAATGTTCGGTAGTCATTGGAAGTCTTTCCTGGTTAAGACCTAATTTTTTTGTTTGGATTGCAAACATCTCCCTAATCTGGGTAGAGAAGTTCCCGTTTCCTCGCATTCTCTCTCCCCATTCTGCTTTATAAAGCTTCCCCCCTCTCATATCATATAACCGATTTTTGATCTTCTCTTTTCTATCCGGAAAGTGCTGCTCCAACCAATCAACAAATATATCCTTCACTTTATACGGTAACCTTACAATCGTATACCCTGCGTGTTGGGCACCTGCATTGGTAGCAGCTTTCAATATTTCAGCACATTCGTGATCGGTAAGCCCGGGAATGATCGGAGCTACATTCACGCCCACTGGTATCCCTGCATTTGCTAATATCTCTATGGCCTTCAATCTTCTTTTAGGTCTGGAGGTTCTTGGCTCCATAATCTCGGTAAGCTTCTTATCAAGTGAAGTCACAGAAATAGTAACCCGAACACAATTATATTCAGCTAGTTTTTTTAGATGATCAATGTCTCTTGTTACAAGAAAGTTTTTAGAAATAATCCCAACAGGGTTCCTGAATTCAGCTAAGACTTCGAGACATCTTCTGGTTATTTCGAGCTTTCTCTCAAGAGGTTGATATACATCTGTAATCCCGCTCATTGCAATTACCTGCGGATTCCATTTTGGAGATTGCAAAGTTTTTCTAAGCAGCTCTGGGGCATCATATTTGACAACAATTTTCGTCTCAAAATCTAACCCAACTGAAAAGCCCAGATATTCGTGATAAGGGCGGGCATAACAATAAATACATCCATGTTCGCATCCTCTATAAGGGTTTAATCCTGCTTCAAATGGTATATCCGGACTTTTATTGAACGATATGATGTTTTTTGTATCGTCTTTTAAGAGCTGTGTTTTTTGAGATGGCTTCTCTCCGGTTTCTTCATCTAATTCATAGTCTACGTAGTGCCCTTCGAACCTGTTTATTGGATTATCTGAAGCTCCTCTCCCTTTTTTG
The DNA here is from genome assembly GCA_965242845.1 of Balneolaceae bacterium. GTDB lineage: Bacteria > Bacteroidota > Rhodothermia > Balneolales > Balneolaceae > RHLJ01. The sequence continues at coordinate 719,518 of CBDETC010000003.1, read as the reverse complement.
GGTTTCTGTAGTTTGCTCATCTTGATATCATTTACACATATATTATACATATAAAATGTATCGGATTTGGAACCCAACCACAAACAAAAAAGCCTCAAATAAGAAACTTATTCGAGGCCCTGTTTGAAGATTAAAGAAGCTACTATTTTTGGAAAACCCTTTTACCAGCTACCCAGGTTTCAAGCACTTCTATTTTCCAAATCTCACTGTCGGGAACAGTGAAATAATCCTGATCAATAATTATGAAATCTGCCCATTTACCATTTTCAAGTGAACCTAATTGATTTTCCTGATGCCCTGAATACGCTGCATCAACTGTAAATGCTCTTAATGCCTGCTCCCGAGAAAGGGACTCTTCAGGATACCATCCTCCTTCAGGATCGCCTGCGTGGTCCATTCTGGTAACTGCTGAATACAGACCATAAAATGGATTTGAATGCTCAACTGGAAAATCTGAACCTGCTGCTACAATTGTTCCCTGTTTCAAAAATGACTGCCAGGCGTACCCTCCTTTAATACGATCGGGCCCAACCCTATCTTCTGCCATATTCTTATCGCTTGTTGCATGAGTTGGCTGCATGGATGCAATTATATCTAAGTCCTTAAACCTTGGTATATCCTCTAAAGCAACTATTTGAGCATGTTCAACCCTATTTCTTAATCCTTGATCTCCATGTTCATCAACTGCGTACTTGATAGCATCTATGACTTGCCTATTACCTCTATCTCCTATGGCGTGAATTGCAGCCTGATACCCTTTCCCAATTACTTTAGATACCATTTGATTCATTTCCTCCTGGCTAACAAAAAGTAGACCATGATTTCCAGGGTCATCCGAGTATGGCTCTATCAAAGCCGCACCACGGCTACCCAGGGCACCATCAGAGTAAAGCTTAACACTTCTTAAAGCCAACATATCATCAGCATATGATTCAATGGGACCATTGGCTGACAATGTATCAAAGGTAAGACCTGCACCAGAAATCATCCCATAAATACGCGTTTTCAAACGGCCGTCATCAGCGAATTGCTTATACAGGTTCCAGGAGCTTACACCTGTGCCAGCTTCATGAACGGAGGTAATACCCACACTTGCCATTTGATCTAAAGCTTTTTGTAGAGCAAGTTCGCGCTCTTTATCAGTAGTTGGTGGAATGATGGAGTTGATATACGCTTCGGCTGCGTCAATAAAGATTCCTGTAGCATCTCCTTGAGTATCACGGATTATTTTTCCGCCTTGAGGATCCGGAGTATCTTTACTTACTCCTGCCAACCTCATCGCCATTGTATTTCCCCAACCTGCATGTCCGTCAACGCGACTTAACCAAACCGGACGGTCTGAGACAACCTCATCCAAATCTTCTGCAGTAGGAAATCTGTTTTCAGGCCAGAGAGTTTGATTCCATCCTCTTCCCTGTATCCATTCCAATTCGGGGTTTGCTTCAGCATAATCTTTTACTTCTTGAAGAGTCTCTTCTAAAGAAGTTATCCCGGAAAGGTTTACCTGAAGTTCCTGAAACCCTAAACCCATTACATGACCATGAGCATCTATCAATCCAGGAAGTAATGTTTTTCCAGCTCCATCAATTATCGTTCCTTGATGTTGTTCGGCCAGGGATTCATCTCCAGTTTCTATTACTTTTCCATCTGCAAAAACAAGTGTTTGAAAACTAATTAAAGAATCATTTTCAAGGGTGTAACCATTAACATTTATAATGATGGTTTTAGGAGCTTCGGTTGAGCAAGAAATGAGAGCAAATAGCAGAAAGAGAATAGATAATTGTTTCATTATTAATAGTGTTTAGAAGTAGCTTTGGGAGAATATAGATAAATTTTTCTCAAACGAATTTTCCTGGACTGTCAGGAGATTTACTTATAGGCAGAACAAAAGCTCCTATTGCCCATTTTGCGTAAAACTGGTTCTTACCGCTAGACCTTCTTCCTTTGGTTCAAAAAGGTTTTTTAATATTGACGGTTTCACATTCTTCTCTCTTGCTAATTCTTCTGCTGAAAAAAATTTAAGTCCCTTAAGTAGTTGTTCGTCCTTTGAATGCTCCGGGTCTTGTCCAAGTGATAGTTCTCCAGAAACTCTTTCAACCTCAAAGAAAAACTCGATAGCATGAAACGGAGCGTCTATGAGCTCATTGATAAAAACCAGGTCTTTAACCTGAACTTGCAATCCGGTTTCCTCCCGGAATTCTCTTTTGACTGTTTCTTTTAAAGATTCTCCGAATTCTACTCCTCCTCCCGGTGCAGTCCAGATAGTTTTTTTAGATACCGGAGAAAGCAAATTAATGAGTAAAACTTTGCCTTGTTCTACAAGCAATCCGCAAGCTCGCACACGTAGTTTATCTGAGTAGGTGAAACTACTCACTTACCGATAGGAACTTTACTCTCCTTTTTAGGAGTAAATAGATCATTCGATTTTGCATGCTTCAAACTGGCCTTTACAAAATCTACAAAAAGAGGCTGTGGATTATTTACCGTGCTTCTTAATTCGGGATGAAACTGAACCCCTACGAACCAGGGATGATCTTTAATCTCGACAATCTCTACCAAATCCCTTTCAGGATTCATCCCCGTAAGTCGCATCCCGTTTTCAGTAAGCTTATAACGAAGGTTGTTGTTTACTTCATATCTATGGCGATGACGCTCATAAACCATATCAGACCCATATGCATTATATGCATTACTTCCTTTATGTAACTTACAGGCATATTTACCCAGCCTCATAGTTCCGCCCATATTCTCAATATCTTTCTGATCGGGCATGATATCTATAATTGGATACTCGGATTCTTCATTGAACTCGGTGCTATTGGCGTCTTTCCATCCACAAACATTACGCGCATATTCAATAACTGCACATTGCATTCCTAAGCAAATCCCAAAGAAGGGAATATCATTTACACGGGCATAATTTACAGCCGATAACTTACCTTCGATTCCTCTGCCTCCAAATCCTGGGGCAACTAGAACTCCAGCAACACCATCGAGTATAGAAGCGACATTTTCTTCAGTAAGATTGTCAGATTGTACCCATCTTATGCTCACTTTGCAGTCATTTACTGCCCCTGCATGGATAAAGGCCTCGACAATAGATTTATAAGAGTCGTGATGCTCAACATACTTTCCAACGAGAGCGATTTCTATACTTCCTGATGGATTACATACTGCTTCAACAAAACCTATCCAGTTGTCTAAGTTAGGCTCGTTGGTTTCGAGCTTTAGTTTTTCAATAACCCGCTCGTCCAGTTTTTGATTCTGCATCAACAGAGGAACTTCATAAATGCTTCGAGCATCTATGGATTCAATTACATCTTCAATCTCGACATTACAGAATCTTGCTACTTTTCCACGGATTGATTCATCCAAAGGATGCTCACATCTACAAACTAGAATATCTGGTTGCAACCCACTTTCAGAAAGAGTCTTAACAGAGTGTTGCGTTGGTTTTGTTTTTAATTCACCTGCAGCAGCTAGATAGGGTACTAAAGTAAGATGAATAGATAGAGTGTTTGCGCGCCCCACGTTATATCGAAGTTGACGAACTGCTTCTATATAAGGCAGGCTTTCGATATCACCAACTGTCCCTCCTATTTCAACAATCACTACATCATAATCTCCGGATTGGCCGAGTTTTAATACATGAGACTGAATTTCGTCAGTAATATGAGGAATTACCTGGACCGTTTTACCAAGGTAAGCCCCTTGACGTTCCTTAGTAATTACATCGAAATAAATTCGGCCCGTGGTGACATTATTAGTTTGTGAAGTCTTGATATCAAGAAAACGCTCATAATGACCTAAATCCAAATCAGTTTCTGCGCCGTCATCAGTTACATACACCTCACCATGCTCGTAAGGATTCATTGTGCCTGGATCCACATTTATATATGGATCAAGTTTCTGAACAGTTACTTTGAGCCCACGAGCAACAAGTAATCGACCTAAAGAAGCGCAAATTATACCTTTCCCTAAGGAAGATGTTACCCCACCGGTAACAAAAATGTATTTGGTAGACATTTAGAAGAGAGTGAAGTTGATGGATGGAAAATATAGCACACTCCCTTTCTTTCTTCAATCAAAGAACTGGTTATTTACTCACAAGTTTTCCACAACTTGTTTTAACACATCTGGTTTATCAGAAAATATTCCTGCAGCTCCTTTTCCTATCACTGATTTCATCAGGTCCTCATCATTCACTGTGTACACAAAAAAAGGAATGTCATTTTGCTTTAAATCTGTAACCCATTCTTCACTTAGCTGCCTGTGACTACAGTTAAATGCATCCACCTTGTATTTTTTTACTAGCTCAGATGGTGTTAAATCCCCCGATTGACTTCCTTCATAAAGGATAGCCTTTGAAATTTCGGGAGCCAGCTCTTCTAGGTGTTCCATTACTCTATAATCAAAGCTTGAAAAAATCACCTCATTTTCTACACCAGCCTCTCTTACCAACTGCAGGCTTTTATCAACAACTCCTCCTTTTGCATTATCAGAGACAGCCTCGGTTTTTATTTCGATGTTTACCGCAATTTTTCCCTTTGTGTATTTTAATACTTCTTCAAGAGTTGGGAATGGCTCTCCCTCAAATTTCTCATCAAACCAGGCACCTACTTCCATTTTTTTGAGCTCTTCGAGATTGAAAGAGCCTACTTCTCCAGACTCTGTTGTTGTTCGGTCGACAGTTTCATCATGTACAACAACTGGAACACCATCTTTACTTATCGAGACATCCAGCTCAATCATCTCGGCTTTCATTTCGATAGCTAGCCTGAATGCGGAATGGGTATTTTCCGGAGCATAAAAACTTGCGCCCCGGTGAGCTATTACAACAAACCCGTCTTCATTTGAAGTGGGAATAGAAGGTAAATTTAAATTTTGCGCCATTGTATGGGCAGAAATTGAAAGTAAAACTAATGTTAATATAGTCCTGAACATATTGAATACTATTTTCTCATAAGAAAATAATTTTCCTGTTACCAGACTATTAACATAGTTGGTTTACCGGTGCTGGAAGACGACATAACATTCCAACTTTATTACAATTTCTAAACCCTTTAGTTCTGGGAATTGATGGCCCGCTTGATTGCTTTGTTTAATAATGAATTAAATGAATCGGTGTTAGTGAGCACGTAATACACAAAGTAGAATCCTACTATTGTTGTGATGCTACCAACAACGGTCATTACTGAAGCAATCCAGTTAGGCTGAATACTACCGAGAAATGAAAGCGCTACCACGCTCAAACCTAAAAAAATCTGTAATACTGCAGATAACATATGAAGCCCATTTATTGAATGGACTCTATCTAAAAAAACAGAAAAACTACCTGGGTTTCGGGTAGGTTTATCTACTCTGATCGAATTCTCTTGAACTAAAGAATTTTTTTCTTTTGGTTCCTCGTACATGTCCTTACTTTTTACTAACCACAACATGCTTTTATTATAATAAAAGCACCTTTCATTAAAAAATTTTAATGCAGAATCGAGATAACTTTTTCATCTACGGACGAGTGCCTGTAGAAGAAGCATTGCAAGATAAAGCACAAGAGATCGACAAAATTTTTATAAAGAACTCGATTACTCAAAGCACCTATAAAAAATTAAGCGATGCTGCCTTAATCAACCGTGTACCTGTTGTGAAAGTTCCGGATCAAAAGATTCACAGTCTTGTTGGAAGAGTTAATCATCAGGGTTTTGTTGCACAAATGAGCCTTGTTAAGTATCAAAACTTCTTTGATTGGTTTGAAACTCAGGATTTATCCACTAATCCTGCGGTGATATTACTTGATGGTATCGAAGACCCTCATAACTTAGGAGCTATTTTACGATCTGCTGCTGCAGCAGGGATTTCTGCTGTTCTTGTTCCAACACAAAACCAGGCGCCTGTAAATGCCACAGTTTATAAAACATCTGCTGGTACAGCCGGCAAAATCCCCATAATACGAGTTCATGATACCAATCAAGGATTCAAAGATCTTAAACTAGCGGGATTTTCTATTGTTGGCCTGGATATGTCGGCTAAAGAAACTGTCTGGGAGTCCGAGTTTACTAGACCAACCGCCTTCTTAATTGGGAATGAGGGTAAAGGAGTTGATAGCGCATTACTAAAAAAGTGCGACCAAATCGTCAAATTACCAATGGAGCATAATGTTGAATCATTAAACGCCTCGGTAACGGCTGCATTAATTAGCTATGAGTGGAAAAGAAAAAGATATCAGTAAAGTAAATACCCTTCTCTGCTTTTGAGAAACGCATTAAAAGAATCTCCCCAAAACTCCTGGCTATTTTCTTCTTTGATTCTATCGGTACCTGCTAACCGATAGATAAAATCATTATAAGCAGCTCCCTCAGTATTTTTCATTAAGAAGTGCATTAGTTCGATACCAAAACGAACAGGGTCATCAACAGGCATATTTGCGGTTATCTTAACCCCAAAAGACTCCTTGTCTTCGTATTTGGGATATAATGCCTTACCTGGCATCGAGCGTGGAGTAAAGCTGATCGTATCAAGGTCAATTTGATACTTTTCAGAATATTTGGCCAATAGCTCCTGATCAATAGATGTATTTGGAGATCCTATTGTCAAGAAAGGGTCGGAAGTCCCTCTACCTTCTGAGATAGTTGTACCTTCAAAAAAACAGGTTCCCAGATAAATGTATGCATGTTGGAAAGTTGGTAAATTTGGAGAAGGAGGGAACCAGGTTAATCCTGTATCACTCCATTTCATACTTCGGTTCCAGCCTTCCATCTTTATAATCTTAAGCTTTGGAGGTTTATTTTCAATCTCTAGCCAATCTTCTCCAATTGCCATTTGGGCCAACTCTCCCAAAGTAAGACCATGAGCTACAGGAACGGGATAAGCTCCCACAAAAGATTTGTATTCTTCTTCTAACACCCAGCCAGAAACATAATCTCCCCCTGCTGGATTCGGTCGATCCAGAATCCAAACTTCCTTTTCAAATTCTGCTGCTGCCTCCAGGATATATTTCATTGTTGTGTTATAGGTATAAAACCTTGCGCCAACATCCTGCATATCAAAAATCAAGACATCTACATCAGTCAGCATGTCTTCAGTGGGTTTCTTTGTATTCCCATATAGAGAATGAACAGGTAACCCGGTCTTTTCATCAAACCCATCTTTTATAGTTTCTCCAGCGCCTGCTTCCCCACGAAATCCATGCTCAGGAGCGAAAAGAGCTGTCACATTAATTCCTAAGGTGACTAGTGTGTCCAGCATGTGGGTATCTCCAATCCTGGCTGTCGGATTCATTACCAATCCAACTCTTAAGCCATCTAACTCCGTCAGGTGTTCTTCTACCAAAACCTCGGCTCCAGTCTTAACTACTTTTTGTGAGTGTGTAGACTGCGCATCGCAATTGCTTATTAGCAGTAGGATGAAAATATAAAAGAGCGCTTTTTTCATGACGGATAATATCCAATCCTGACCCAAACAAAAAAACCCTGATAGAATATCTATCAGGGTTTAACAAATAATGAACTATGGACTAGCTGTTATTAGCTACCACGTCCGACTCTGCAAAGAAGTAAGCAGCTTCAATCTTGCCGTTTTCTACTGAATCTGATCCATGAATAATATTTTCTCCAACACTATCCGCAAAATCAGCTCTAATCGTACCCGCATCAGCTTCAGCAGGATTAGTTGCTCCAATTAGTGTTCGAAAATCAGCTACCGCATTCTCTTTTTCAAGAATCATAGGAACGCATGCTCCACTACTCATAAACTCACATAATTCGCCATAAAATGGGCGTTCTTTATGTACAGCGTAAAAACCTCCTGCTGTATCAGCAGTAAGTCGTGTCAGCTTCATTGCCAGGATAGAGAACCCAGCATCCTGAATTCTTTTTGTTACCTCTCCGATAAGCCCTTTGCGAACACAGTCGGGTTTAAGAATAGTTAATGTTCTTTCTGTTGCCATTGTCTAGTTTTATTAAAATTTTGTAACAAGCATTTGAGCTGTAACTCTTCAAATGCACAAAAAAGATAAGGTATTGGATCGACAAATAATTGAACTTAGAGAGTTCTTAACGATGTGAAAAAAGAAGGACAACCATACCAACTACAGTGGAGTACCCAGCTTAAAGCAAGCCCTGAAGAACTATGGCCTTATTTATCTGATGTAAATTCTGTATTCCGATTAATGAGGTTCCCTTCTCTGAAAACGATTTCTCTTTCCAGATCTGCGCCAAAAGGATTTCTTGGTGTTACTAATTCGGGAATTAGTTCCTACTTGCATTGGGAACAAGAGCCATATATCTGGGAAAAACCTTTTAGGTTTGGAACAAGTCGCCACTACAAACTAGGAGTTCTAAAAACTTTAAAATTTCTGGTAGACTTAATTCCCAATGAGCATGGAACCGAGGTAAGAACCAAAATCTGGGCTACCCCTCAAAAGGACGGTTTTTTCTCTATTCTAAAATTTATCATCGAAAAGATCCTGAAACGACGTTACCAGCTTGTTCTAAAAGAGTTCGATGCTTGTGCACATAGCCAAATTCTTCCTTATGAACGAAATAGTGCAAAACCACTTATCAGAGGGGCAGAATCAAAAATAAGAACTATCAAATCTGAGTTGATCAAAGAGACCCGACGAAAAAGGATCATTGATCATCTTATAGAATACATCCGCAAAGCAGAGGACGAGTCGTTAATTCGGATGAATCCTTTTAGATTGGCAGAATACTGGGGTGAAAAAAAATATTCTGTTTTAAATGTATTTCTTCATGCGGCACATTTGAACCTTCTCGATTTTTCATGGGATGTTTGCTGCCCAAAGTGCAAAGCTCCACGTCATTCATTTCGTAAACTCGCTGAAATTCGATCCCAACTGCATTGCGATGAATGTGATATCGATTATGAGATGGATTTCAATACCAACACGTTGTTGGTGTTTACTCCCCATCCGTTGATTAGGAAAATTTCGGACAGGAGATTTAGCTTTGGAGAACCACAGACTATGCCACATAAGGTGTCACAACACTTTCTTGAAATAGGTGAGTCTGCTTATTTGAATGTCAAGCTTGAAGAGGGCACCTATATCTTTAGAAGTCATATGCATAAAGGTTCACTTACTCTACATGCGCGAGAAGATGGTCTCGATACTATTTCACTAATTATGACTGATGATGATTTTGTAGATGAGGAGGTTACTATTTCTTCCGGTCCAAACCTCACATTGGTTAACAACTCCTCCAAAAAAGTAGTCTGCTTCCTAGAGAAGAAAGACTGGAAAGAAGAAGCTACCTATGCTAGTGAAGTTAGTTCAGCGCATGATTTCCGCTCCCTGTTTTCGAGGGAAGCACTCAAAGAAGGCACAAGCGTTAAAGCCTCAGGTGTAACCATGCTTTTTACTGACATCATGAACTCCACTGAATTTTATCAGCAAGCTGGAGATGAAATGGCTATTGGTAGAGTTATGAACCATTTTAAAATTATACAGTCGATTGTAGCTGAAGAACGAGGGGGCATTGTGAAAACAATCGGTGATTCTGTAATGGCTGTTTTTCGCGAACCAGTATCTGCATTAAAAGCTGTAGAACGTATCCAGCATATTTTCTCAGGCAGCACTTCTCTTGGAGATTCATTTAAGCTAAAAGCAGGGGTTCACTTCGGAGATTGTACAGCTGTAAATTTAAATGGACGTACTGATTATTTTGGCACTACAGTAAATATTGCTTCACGACTTGTAGATGCTGCAAAAGAAAAAGAAGTAATCCTATCTGAAGATTTCTACAATCACCCTGATGTGAAGCTATATCTTGAGAAAAGAGGAAAAGCTTTATTCATTAAGCAAAACCAGATCGAACTTAAAGGTTTCGACAAGAAAGAATTCAAGGTTAAGCAGCTTCGTCTTGAGCGTCCTCCTCTTCGTTTAGTAGTCTAATAGTCCTACCTTCTTTTCACTTCTATATCTGAACGTTTTATCGCGGATTATAGTCATCGTTTTAAAAAGGAGATGGAATAGATTTGAACAGACTTGCCAACGAAAAAAGCCCATACTTACTACAGCACAAGGATAACCCCGTAGATTGGTATCCCTGGGGGGATGAAGCTTTTGCAAAAGCAAAAGAAGAAAATAAACCTGTTTTTCTCTCTATTGGATACGCAACTTGCCACTGGTGTCATGTAATGGCTCATGAAAGCTTCGAGGATGGAGAAATAGCTTCACTGCTTAATGAGGTGTTTATCAATGTAAAGGTAGATCGGGAAGAACGCCCAGATATTGACAGTACTTATATGACTGTTTGCCAAATGTTAAATGGTCATGGAGGTTGGCCCCTCACTATAGTACTAACCCCGGATAAAAAGCCATTTTTCGCTGCTACTTATATTCCTAAAGAAGCACGATTTGGACGTATTGGGCTTAGACAGCTTATCAGAGGAATTCATGGAATGTGGACTCATGAGCCTGAAAAAATAAACCAGGCTGTAGAAAGTATAGAACATGGTTTCAAAAACTCCCAGGAGTTCCAACAGGGGGAGTTTCCCGGCACTGAAGCCATCGATTTTGCCTCTGAACAGCTTACTATGAATTTTGATAGTAAATTCGGTGGGTTTGGTTCGGCGCCTAAATTCCCTACTCCGCATAACTTGATGTTCCTGCTCAGACAATGGCATCATACTAAAGAACATAGATTTCTCGAGGCTGTTACTAAAACTCTTACTAGCATGCGACTTGGAGGAATTTGGGATCATATTGGTTTTGGCTTTCACAGATATTCTACTGATCAGGAGTGGCTCCTTCCTCATTTTGAAAAGATGCTCTATGATCAGGCTTTGCTATTGATGGCTTATACCGAAGCATGGCAGATCACAAAAAATCCGTTATTCAAACAAACTGTTTATGAAATAGCCGAATACGTACAACGAGACTTAACGAGTAAAGAAGGCGCTTTTTACTCAGCAGAAGATGCTGATAGTGAGGGCGAAGAAGGTAAGTTTTATATCTGGAGTACCGATGAAGCAAGAGAACTGCTTAATGCTGATCAGTATGCTTTCTTTTCTAAGAATTTTCATTTAGAAGATGAAGGAAACTTTGAAGACGAAGCTACCAGGCAGAAGAACGGGATGAATATCCCTCATCTTAAAGAGGAGATCAGCAATACTTCCAATACAGAATGGGACAGCATTAGAAAAACTCTTTTTGAAGAAAGGAAGAAAAGAATCCGCCCCTTACTTGATGATAAAGTACTTACCGACTGGAATGCTCTTATGATTGCAGCCTATGCAAAAGCAGGATCCGTATTTAATGATCAGAATTTTATTGATAGAGCAGAAACAAGCTATCAATTCATTTCAGAGTCTTTGTTTGAAAAGAGTACTCTTTTACATCGATATAAAGACGGAGAAGCAGCTATAGAGGCTTTTGCTGATGACTATGCCTTTCTGATTTGGGCTTCTATAGAATTGTATGAAGCTACTTTCAAAAGTGACTACTTGCTTAAGGCTATTAAGCTTAATACCGACTTCCTTGATCAATTTTGGGATGATGAATCCGGGGGGGTATTCTTTAGTGTAAATGATAAAGATCAACCTCTTGGAAGGCAGAAGCAGATTTATGATGGTGCAATACCTTCCTCAAATGCAGTCACTTTTTTAAACCTTATCCGACTAGCAAGATTCACAGGAGATACAAGCCTTGAGGAAAAAGCGAATCAACTTGGTAAATGCTTCTCCACGGATCTAATCCGTTCCGGATCTAGCAGCACAGTTAGCATGATGGGTTTGCAGTTTTTAAACCATGAACCGAGAGAAATTGTAATCACAGAAGGAGAAGGTGCTATTCCTTCGATGGATTTCTTTCGTCAACAATTCCTTCCATCAAAAGTGTTATTGTTTAGACCGGATAAAGAGGAAGCTGCCTTGTTTAAAGCGGTTCCCTTTTTAGAAGCTCAAGTTCCTATTGGTGATGAATCCACGGTTTATATCTGTAAAGACTATGCGTGTGATCACCCAATAACAGATTTAGAATTGTTGAAAAAGCAATTCCCTTCTCTGGAATGAGATGGGCTAGTTGCCCATCATCATACTGAAGATCATCTCCTGGAGTCCGATAAGGTTTACACCTGCAGGAACTTCTACCATTGCTTTGGCAATACTTGAGCGATTCACATTTGTCACCTCAAAAACGGTACTCTTTTTACCTTTTTCAGTGACTTCAATAAGCAGAGGGAAGTTTTGTGATTTAAACTCCTGGGTAAGTCTGCTGGAAGAATTCCTCATATTCTCCGGAACGTTCTTCCAGGGTTCAGCCAACATTCCCCAGTTTATATCAATCCCTGAGGTCAGCCAGATTGAGACAGTACCATCATTATCTTCGCTTTCAATTAGAAGCTCAGCACAATCGTAGCCTAAAATCTTTTTGGTTCGATCGGTATATCTGAAATTAGTATTTGAATCAATATCTACCTCATCAGTACTACCTCCCGACATCATCCCAGCCATCTGAAAAAAGCCCTCTAACTCTTCTTTTGTGAATTGAAGTGCTTTATTCTCTCCCATTAATACAACGAAATCCTTTTTGTCATTTCGGATAAGAAGGCCATTCGCATTAAAACCGTCCATCATACTAACTGATTCTTGACCCTGCACAATGATTCTATCAGATGTGGCATAAAGATTAACTTCACTTACAGTTGGTGCTCCTTCACTTTCTCCATAAGCCTTCATAGTAATTTGACCTTCGAACTGTGCAAAAACAGCAGTTGAAGTCAACGTTAATACCATGATACATATCCCTGTTAGTAGCTTTCTCATATTCATATACATTTAGTTTTATTAAAAGCGCTAGTTGTAAACGATGGAAAAGTGCGGTTGTTACGTGAGTCAGACAGTAATAAGATCATCTAATCCTACATTCACTTTTTTGATCCATCCTCCTGCAACCACATCATCTCCTTCATAGCATACAACGGCTTGACCCGGAGTTATTGCTTCTCTACCTGCCGGGAAATGGACTTTAATCTCGTCATCCCCAGTTTGGGTGATAGTTCCAATAGCTCCGTCATCATTATACCTGATAGCACCGGTAATTTCCATTTCATCTTCCGGAATTCGATCATATTTGATCAGGTTGATTTCTTTGGCAAGTAAAGTTGTGCTTATTAAATCGTCTTTTTCGCCAATAGTGATGGTATTGGTGAAAGGATTAATATTGGTCACATACACTGGTTTACCCATTGGCAAATTCAATCCTCTCCTTTGCCCAATGGTATAAAATGGATACCCTTTATGTTCGCCCAGAATGTTTCCGTCCTTATCTACAAACTTCCCACCTTTCATTTTGTCCTCAAGACCTTCAACACGATCTTTTAGGAAGCGTCGGTAATCATCATCCGGAACAAAACATATTTCATAGGAATCAGGCTTATTAGCCACATTTAGCAACCCATGGTCTTCTGCGATTTGTCGAATCTCTGTTTTTGAATATCCTCCCAATGGAAAAATGGTTCTTGCCAGGTGCTCCTGTGCCACACCCCATAATGCATAAGACTGATCTTTTTTAGGATCAAGACCTCGGGAAATTACATAACGACCATTTTCTTCTCTTACTTTTGCATAATGCCCGGTAGAAATAAAATCACAACCTAAATTATCAGCACGCTTAAGCAGGGCTGCCCATTTGATATGAGTATTACATAACACGCATGGATTTGGAGTTCTTCCGCCAAGGTAGTCGTCCACAAAGCGATCGATTACCCAATCTCCGAATTCTTCCCGAATATCAACGATAAAATGCTTGAAACCATGATTTACGGCGATGTGACGAGCATCGTTCATACTCTCTACGGTACAACATCCGGTCTCCTTGCCTGTGCTTCCCCCGCTTCGATGATAGTCCCATGTCTTCATGGTAATACCAATTACCTCGTAACCTTGTTCTCTTAGCATTACAGCGGCTACCGAAGAATCTACTCCACCGCTCATTGCTACTAATACGCGTCCTTTAGTACTCATTTTGTCTTAAAATCTCCCTTTAAAGAAACAGATAAAGATACAGCTTTTTTTGTTGAGGCATGCAATTCGTAACAAGTGTTCAACTAAATTTTATGAACGGTATATGTGAACATTTTCTTGATACATTTCTTAATCATCCAACCATATTATATACAATAATTTATGTGCATTGATTCGAATAAAAAACTACCTTTTTGCTAATGAAATAGTTTACAAGTAATATGTTATTCGATCCATGAGTCCAAGGAAAATAACTTCTGCTATACTACGGGAATTTAATAAGGAGCATGAGCTAAAAGGTGAGTTAAAACTTCACCTGAAGCATATAGATCAATTGTCCAAATTTGTAAATACAGGTCATGATAATGACAAATATGCTATTTCTAAGCACTACTCAGTAGAGCTAAATATTTTAGACCTAATCCTTTCTTCATTAGGTGCTCTTGCTTTAGCTAGCGCAACAACAGGAGCAGCAGAAAACGAAAATAGAATATTACATAAAGAGTTTTCTGGAAGTGACATCCATTTATGTGGCTTTTTAACAAATATTTGTAATACAGCAGTTTCTGCAATAAAACTTGTGAAACAAGGGTTCGATACTCAAGCAAGAATCCTTGTGAGAACACTGGACGAAAGAATGTATCAATGCTTAGTTCTTTTTTTTTCGAGTGAGGACTATAACCACTGGGACAATGCTGAAGATCAGGATGAAGCTAAGCAAGCGCACTATAGTTTATTTGGGAAAAAGAATCGGCTCTTAAAAAAAGTTCAGAAAATTGAGGACAAATATCTAGGTTTATCAAATAATGTTGCCAACTTGAGTGGTTGGAGGAAAGAGATGGATGGTTTTTACTCAATGGCAGTTCATGGTTCAAGTGCAGCTGTATTGATTGGCTCAGCATCTTTTTCTTTCGAAGATGATTCAACGACTTTTCCTAATATTTTTGGTGCACCTTCATCTGCTTCTGGAAGCACCTTAAGTCATATTATTTTTCAGATGTACTTGTTCCTTGCTCTATTACCAGAAGTTCTTGAGGACATTCATGAGTGGCAACCTAACGTTGAAGACTACTTCGAACGAGTGTACATGGCTACGAATAAAATTGCGATAGTAAATATTGCTCATTGGCTACAACTAAAAAGAACTAACTAAAAAGCACATACAGGCGGACAATGCTAAGCATTACGCACCTGGAGTAAACACTTGAAACAACAAGGCCCTCGATAATCTTGCTTCTCAGAACATTGTGCCAACCATTGTGACTAATGTCATACTGTTATACATATCTTCAGGTTTTTCTCGCTTAACTAGTTGCTTTTATTTCTTCCTAACCAATACCGCCCAGTCCTTTTCTCTTCCCGATGGCGGGTTTCCAAGTGATACCCTACTTCCTCCACTAACTGTGCTCACAGAACCTTCCTGAAAACTGCCTCCATCCTGCGGATTAAACCACGAAACGGAGAAATCACCTTCAATTCCTTCCAGATCAAGAGAGGTTGTTCTTGGGGTTCTCATATACACCAGGTATAGTTCATCTTCTTTGGCAAAAGCAGATACCCCCTCTCCATCGACAAGTTCGTTAGCAGGCTCCATTTGTTGAAAAGGAATATGCTCGTTAAAGAAATCCACAGCAATTTTGGTCTGTATCCACATATTCTCTCGGGATCTCCAGTCTTCATTGGAAAGATCACTGGTTGGAGCGTTGTTTTGCCATCCAAAATACCAGTCGACTCCTGCACCGCCAGCTAAGAGAGGTTCCCACAATACTTCGATTCTTGCTTCATCATGTTCAGGGTCGTCAATAGAGGGGCGAAGTCCATACTCCCAACCCATGGGCTCATCGATGGCTAACACCCATTTTTTACCGGCATCAATTGAAAGCTGTCGATATTTTGCGGTAGTATCGGCATAACCCCGATTTGTCTGAATCGACATTCCATCATATTCATCCGTTCCCAGTAAAGGAGTAAAAATGAGGCTTATTTCGTGCTCCGGGAATGTATGCACTACCAGATGATGATCGTATGGATCAACCTCTTTGATATAGTTTGCAAACATCATTCGCTGCTCATCGGTATTTCCTCTCTTATATAACTCTTCCGGTTCTCCATCGCTCCAACCATTTTCTTCACCAACATTCCAGCTTACTCCAAGATTATGACCAAACCGAGCTATCATTTCCCTGTAGTAGAGTTTTCTGGAATCTGCAAAATCACTTCCCTTGCCCTCAAAAACTTCTAAAAAGCTTTCGTTTTCTGTTTCGGATAACATGAAATCTCTAACAATGCCCAGCTCATCCATGTGGTCAAAAACGATTTCCCATTGAGCCAGTTTGCTTACGTCATATATAAATACCTCTTCCGCTTCTACCCATGGCCACAGATCGTCTCCATCACCATGGACATTCATAAGAAGGATGTAAGCAGCATTCAGCCCCTGATCGGCTATATAGTTCAATGATCCAATAATCTCCGTCCCTTTTCCATTCTGCCAGCTTGGGTCCCCTTCATTCCAATCTACTGAGTGAGGCTCATATGCGTGTAATTGATTTTCGCCCAGTGCCGGGAAATGTGTCCCCCCATTATCCTTGGTTCCATCGAAATCCTCATAGGCTAAAAAGTTCTCCGGGCTTCCTGCTCCGCCTTTAATAAAAAACTGCTTGGAACCTGCGAATTGAAGGTAGTGCTCGCCCACATATTCAAGTCGACCTTTGGTTTTAAAATCCCTGGTGATTTCATTGGAAGTGCGCTCAATAACCATAAATGAACCCGATTCCCCATCAAAGAAATCAGCGCTTTCACCTGCTCCAGGGTCTAAAGAGATAGCCGCATTTTCACCTTTTCTGAAACTAGCTACATATAGCCATTCTCCAGGCTCATTAGGACTAAAGTTGACCCTCCATATTTTACCAGAGCTCGCACTAGTTTCCGCGGCATTTCCATCCGCAGCGAAATAACCAGGGACATAATAAGAAGTACCCGTTTGATGGTTCAAAAAATGAACATCCAGTCGGTAATCAGTGAAAGTATCTTCGCTTTCTGTGAGCTCAGGACCTGTAAAATCAATGGTTACTTTATCCCAAACCTGGTAGTTCTCTGTTTGAGTATCGGAGCATCCCGAAATAAAGATTCCAATTAAAAGAGCATATATAAGATGAGAGGGTGTATTGAACATATTGGCCTTTTTTGTGAGGCTCGGAAGATGTTCAAAAAGGTACTTCTAACAAAATTTATTCTGAGTTCCCGAGCATTAGATCTTCAATAATTGTGGCTATTTCCTCAGGCTCTTTGAGAAGTTTTAAATAAGAGTGGTTCATCTTGTCTCCATCTACCCAAATATTCCCTCCTTGCTCATCTGGTTTATTATACCCTCCTTCTACTCTTTCCCATAGGTCTCCAATTCCTCCTCTCACAGCATATAGTATTGCCGTTTGATCGTAGCTTGAGTTATCCAGAATGCTGCCCTGGTAATTTTCTTTTATCCATGGTGCAAACTCGCTAAAGTGTTTATATCCGATATAGAGTGGGTGAGAAATTTCCAGCTCATTAAATACTTCTCCCGTCTTAATAACCAGGCCTACCTCATATCCCAAAAAGGTAACTGGTACTTCCGTTATGTTTTCGACTACAAATTTGGTTACCCCCTCCATATTGCCATTGAAATTCCATTCCCATTCACCTTCAGGGTACTGCCCTCCCATAATCACAAACTCAGCTACTTTCTGATTAATTAGCTCTTTGCCGGACAATGGCGAAAACTTATCTCCCTCCGAATTCAATAAATTTCGAATATTCGCCAAAGGGCCAACTGTGATTATTGTGATACTATTATCAGCTGCACCGGAGAGTAACTCCCGATACAGTGCCACTGCTTCTTTAGCAGAATCATAGGATTCATTAAAGGCTAGTGCTTCTGTAATTGGCTTTGAGTGATTCCATGGTTCGTGAAATTTTCCATCTTTTCGAACTCCAATTGGAATGTCTGGATTACCATAAAAAGTATTAACAGCATCGATACCAGAAACCGCAAACTCTTCTGTGCTCCAACACATCACTGCAATCAGTTCCGACTCACCTTGAGTTTGAAGAGTGTGGAGCATGGCCAATGCACCAAGGTCATCTGCATCACCACCGAAATCGGTGTCAAAAATGACTTTCTTTTGAGCTTGTACTGGAGTCAAGAACAACGCAGTAAGTAATAGTAGTAAAAGGCTTTTCTTCATGTTTTTTTATCTAATCAGTCTGACCAAACACGACTGGTTCCATCTTCAAAGTTGAATCTACCCAGCTCTGCCCAAATTGAATCAACAACTAATTGGTAATTATCAGCCACTAATGGATCGATAATTTCAGGTACTTCATAGTTAGAAGATACTTTTTCCTGGGTCATTCCCATATAAGTAATCATAGCTGCCAAAAAATAAATAGTCGGGCGGCCATGCGGAGCATCATCTTCATATAAATTATTTAAAGGAATATCACAAATAGGTGTTTCAACCAGCAATTTTGCAATAACAGGACCAACAGGAATCATTTTAATGTTTTGATCTGGTCGAGCAACTACCAGACTATCATGATATTCAATCCACCAGTCATGAAATTCATTTTGTGTTATTTGGTGGTATCGATCCAGCTCTGGATTTGTAGGAGGAAAAGAATTGATATATGGACTCATATCGGGCCAGTTCTCATAGATATAAATATCAATGCCAGGTTCCTGGTCAACTAACCAATCAGTAATTTCAATTGTTGAAGCTAGCGGCGAGGTGTAGCTTGCATCACCATCATAAGGTTCATGCGCTTTCTTGTACTGCACGAAATTTGCGGCAGTAATCAATGAAGAGGTAAAATCGGCTTCACTAAACTCCTGTGTATCGGAATCCCAGGCACTTTGCACATTATCGAATCCCCATTGTGCTACTGGAGGTAGCATTGCATGCTGAGGTAGAAACCCATATTGCCCAGACACCTGGAAACTCTTATTTGCTGAATCGGCAAACTCCACAAACCAGTGAGGCACTGAAGTTTCATTACTTGGAGTAGGAGGCTCAACTTCGAAGTCGTGATAAATCAAACTATGCCCAAATATATACGTCCTAATCTCATCTTCAGGGGGAGCTCCTTTTGGATTAGAACCTGATTCAGAATCAGAAATAGGATTGGCACATTGAAAAAAGAGAAATGAAAAAATTAAAAGATACTGTAACTGCTTCATATCGTTAATTTTTTGGTTGAATGACTAGATCATTATAAAACTTTGTCTATGTTTTGCACAACTTTAAAAACGATACCGAATAAATCCTTTTATGAAATCACTCTATCCATTACTTATACTTCTTCTTGGTACAAGCAGCTTATTTGCCCAGGATGCACGCTATCCAATCATCAAAGGGTTTGGAGGAATCTATGAAATCGAAGGTGCTTTAAATCCAAAATCAGATATGTCTTACGATATTGTCATTGATTTAAAAACACTCCAAAGAGATAAAGAGAGTATCAATCCGGGATTAAATAATGTGGCGCGGATGATGAATCTACATGGATTAGGTGGGGTAAAGCCCGAAAACCTGAGTATAGCTGTGGTAATTCATGGAGGTGCTACCGATGTAGTTCTGGATAATGATACTTACCAACAACGCTATGAACTGGATAATCCTAATATTGATTTGATCAGTACTTTAAAGGAAGCAGGTGTTAATATTTATGTATGCGGGCAATCATTGTTAGCCCGAAGATATGAACGAGAGAGTGTAAACCCGGAAATAACGGTAGGGCTTTCAATGCTAACTGTTTTTACTACCTATATGCACGAAGGATACGTGCCATTGGTATTCAATTAGGTCATATACAGGTAAGGCTTCCACGGCTCCTGGACAAAGCCATTATAATCCCTAAAAAAAGTAATCGGGATCGGGCGGTATGGTTTTGAGAGGAGTGGCATCTCCGCTTCTTTTGGAGTCTTGTTTCCTTTCTTCACATTACACCTTTCACATGCCGTAGTTAGGTTTTCCCAGGTATCCCCTCCACCTCTGCTTTTAGGAATAACATGATCGATAGTAAGACTGGATTTACTCCCGCAATACTGGCATTGAAAATTATCCCTTCTCATCACATTTCGCCTGGACAACACCACCTTTGTATATGGAATGCGAATGTAGTTCCGTAAACGAATTACGGAAGGATACTGGAAAGCATCTCTCGGGGTTCGAAGCTCTTTTTCAGGATCATCATGCAATAGCTCTGCCTTTTCAAGGAAAAGAAGCTTCATCGACCTCTGTACTGAGCAAATGCTCAAAGGCTGATAGTCTTGATTTAAAACTAATACATTAGCATTCATAGTTCATCTGGTTTCGAATAGTTGGGTTGTATGTAGATGACTTTCTTTTGAAGAGAATGCAGGATAGGAATAATAAAAAAGGCGTACATGTAATGAACACGTACGCCTTAGTATGATGTTTTTTAGTCTCAATTTCAATAGCCGAGGTAGTTTAGTAACTCTGCCCTAACATCAGCGTTAATCGAAATGGCCAGCAGTATGGATACCAGAAGGCCGAACAAGGCATAGGATAGATCCTTGAATATCATCTTCAGCACCTTTCCTATTGGCTGACCTGTTGTCTTTTTATCGCCGGTTATACTCATCCCAATTTCACGACCTGCCAGAAGACCTAAGAAAACCCATGTCGTACTCATTGGCACCGTACTTACTGTTAATTTATAGGTAAGCAGAATTGCATAAATAAAATCAATGATGGTGGCTGATCTAATATCGGTAACCCTGGACTTCTCGGTAACAATCTGCTGAATCTTATCTCCCCTCAAGTAAAACAGCAGACCTAATCCAAAGAAAATGAATAGAGCAAAGCCCAAAAACTGCCCAAAACTCAGCGACCTTGGCAGATAAACAGCCACATTAGCGGCGTCTTGCATCACCCAAACCGCCCATAAACTTCCTGAAGTAACCCACTGGATAGGAAGCCAGAATTTTGCAGCTTTCGTTGTCGCAAATTTCTTCTCAAATGTTTTGGTAACTAGTAGCCACACGATCAGGCCTGCAGCAAATGCCAGGAAGTACCCACTTAAACTTTTGCCTAAAACAGAAGTGATATCATCGGCTGAAGCAGCGAAACAGCTTAATAATAAGAATGTGGTGGAAACCGGCATTCTCATTCTCGTTAATATCAAAAGGAAAACAGGAGCTGCTACCTGTAAGAAGGTAAAACTAGTCGGGCTTTCACTAAATCCTTTCGAGGTAAGGCGCTGGTAGCTTACATCGCCATCAAATAATACCCAGCTTACCGTCACCGTTGCCAGAAAAATCCCACCAATATAAATCCAGAGTATCCACCATTTTTTATCCTGGTTTGAGGCAAGAAATGTTCCAATAGTTTGAATACTGTCGTTCGCAATGGCTGAATACCCAGCAAAAATAAATCCAACCCACATGGCTATTTCAGCATAAGGGAAGGTTACACCTGCTGCAAAAAAGAATAAACCAATAAGGCCTATGAATATCCTCTCCTGCTTTATGAGATGATAAAAACTGGTAGGGATAAGACTTTCTACAAAACTACCGTTCTTAGGTTCTGATGGATTAGCCATTAACTATTTTTATTCTGGAATTTAATTCGATGAAGTGTACCCATCCCATGTTAAGATAGTATTACCTTCATTAGCCATTTCTAAGCCTGAAGCACTTGTATCTAGAATACAAAAATTTTAGTATGTGCCGGTTAAATTATGATGTCATTCACTCATGCTTAAAAAGATAGAGTTGATCCTCAAGTCAGAATATGAGGAATTAGATAGACTAGAAGGGTTTTTAAATGATTTGCAGCAGAATCTGGGATTTGATGATGAACTGTATGCAAAGCTTATGCTTACCGTTTCTGAGGCAGCCACCAATGGCATTGTACATGGTAATCAGCTTGATCCATCCAAAAAAGTCGTTCTTACAGCTGAGAGTGATGGTAAAAGTTTGATAATCACATCTAAAGATCAGGGCCCTGGTTTTAAACCCGAAGAAATTGCTGATCCACTTGCCGAAGAGAATTTATTGAATACCAGTGGTCGGGGAGTATTTCTGATGAAAGAATATGCCGAAGAGGTGAAATACCTGGATAATGGTACCAAGCTGGTATTAACATTTAACCTCGCTTAATAAAAAAAGCCGATTAGTTTTCTAACCGGCTTTTAATGTATATGAGGTCGTATATAATGCTCTTAGTTTAATTGAGCATCTAATTGTTTGGTAAGGTGAGTTTTAGGAACTGCACCAATAATCTGATCAACAACTTGCCCGTCTTTAAAAATCAAGAGAGCTGGGATGCTTCTGATGCCGTATTTCACAGAAACCTCTGGATTGTGATCAACATTTACTTTGCCAATTTTAGCTTTACCAGCGTATTCGCCAGCCATTTCTTCTACTACAGGTCCAATCATTCTACATGGACCACACCATTCAGCCCAAAAATCAACCAATACAGGTTGTTCTGAGTTCAATACTTCTTGTTCGAAATTGCTGTCGTTAAATTCAATTGTGTTAGCCATTTCTATTACCTGTTGTTTTAAATAATACTTTTAAAAATTTCGACACAAAGATCGGGAGATTCCAACCAATGATGCACATTGTTAATCGTTATGAAGAACATTGGGTTCTTTTATGATGATGACTATACATCAAAAGAGATACCCTGAGCCAGCGGCAGTTCTTCACTCCAGTTTATAGTATTAGTTTGTCGACGCATATACGCTTTCCAGGCATCAGAACCGGATTCTCTACCTCCCCCGGTCTCTTTCTCACCACCAAAAGCACCGCCAATTTCTGCTCCACTGGTACCAATGTTAATATTGGCAATACCACAATCAGAACCTCTGGCACTCAAAAAACCTTCGGCTTCCCTCATATTCAGGGTAAACATTGCTGAACTTAATCCCTGTTTTACTCCATTGTGATAGCTCATCGCTTCTTCTAAGGTGCTGTACTTAATCAGATATAGTATTGGAGCAAAAGTTTCTTCCTGAACAATTTTGTACTCGTTCTTTACTTCTGCGATGGCAGGACGAACAAAATGGCCTTCTCTGTCTAGTACATCTCCTCCATAAATAACATCTCCACCCTGCTTCTTAATCTGCTTCAGGGCCTTTTGCATGTTCTCTACAGCTAGTTCATCAATAAGCGGACCAACGAGCGTTTCTGGATCAAGCGGATTACCAATGGCAATATTATCATAGATAGTGAGTAACCGGTCTTTTACCTGATCATAAACATTTTCATGAACAATCAATCGCCTTGTACTTGTGCAGCGCTGACCACATGTTCCTACAGCTCCAAAAACAGTAGCTCTAATAGCCATTTCAATATCTGCATGCTCTGAAATGATGATGGCATTGTTTCCTCCCAGTTCAAGGATTGACCTTCCTAATCGGCCGCCTACTGCTTTTGCAACTTCTTTACCCATCCTAATGGATCCGGTAGCAGAAACCAAAGGAATACGCTCATCCTTTGTCATCCACTCTCCAACTTCCCGATCTCCGGTAACCAGGTTGAAAATACCTTCTGGCAGATTATTCTCTTTAAGAACTTTAGCTACAATTTTTTGAATAGCTACCCCACAAAGAGGTGTTTTCTCCGAACCCTTCCAAATCATCACATCTCCACAAACAGCGGCAATCATTGCATTCCAACTCCACACCGCCACAGGGAAATTAAACGCTGAAATAATCCCTACAATACCTAGTGGGTGCCATTGCTCATACATCCTGTGATTAGGCCGCTCGCTATGCATGGTGAGTCCATATAACTGCCGGCTCAAACCCACAGAAAAATCACAGATATCAATCATCTCCTGGACTTCACCCAGACCTTCCTGATTGATCTTCCCCATTTCATAGGTAACTAGTTTTCCCAAAGGCTCTTTATACTCACGGAGCTTTTCCCCTATTTGCCGTACAATTTCTCCGCGCTGAGGAGCTGGCATTTCTCTCCAAACGTTAAAGGCTTCCTGGGCAGTCGCTACTACTTCTTCATACTGCTCTTTGGAAGTAACCGATACATTCGCAATTTTTTTACCATCTACAGGGGTGTAACTACTGATTACATCCTTGTTTTCCAGATTTTTTTGCCCGGTACTGGTTCCCGCGTTTACTCCTTCTATACCTAGTTTCTTTAGAAAATCCATTCGATATTTTTTGATGATTTAATCGGGCAAAGATAGACAATTCGAAACTACTAAATGCCTGATATTGAAATTTGAATTACTTTAACTTGAAAGCACATTAACCGGCTATTTCTTGAAAAAAGCTTCTAGTAACCAAATCACATTATTAAGAAAACTACGCTCTCGTAAATATCGTGAGCAGGAACAACTCTTTATCGCAGAAGGAGAACGTGCTGTTGATCAGCTCCTTACTTCGAAAAAAGTTCGATTGCATTCTCTTTTTGTTCAGGAGAATAGTACCTCCTCATTTTCAGACACCCACGTCCTCGAAAAGTCAATTTTTGAAGAAGTATCAAATACTGAAAACACGCAGGGAATTTTGGGCATATTCCATACTCCCGAACCAATTTCGTTGGATTCTCTGGGCGAGCAAAAAGGAGTTATTGTTGCTGTTGATGCCATTCAGGATCCCGGAAATCTGGGTACTATAATTAGAACCGCTGCATGGTTTGATACTAAAGCTTTTCTTTGTGGTAAAGGCACCGTCGATCTTTTCAATCCTAAAGTGGTAAGAAGTACAGTAGGTGCTACCGGATCTATCCCTTACCTTTCTGCCGAACTGGATGAAGCCTTTCAACGGCTGGAAGAATCTGGCTGGAAGGTGGTGTTGCTAGATGGTAACCCAGGCTCTATTCCGATCACTAACCTCCCATCTTATGATAAAACAATCCTGGTGGTAGGAAACGAAGCAAACGGTATCAACAGGTCACTTATCACACCGAAAAGAACTCGTGCATTGATCCCCTCTTTAGGAACAGAAAACTCTGTTGAAAGCCTTAATGCAGCCATTGCAATGGGCATCGCTCTGTGGCATGTGAATAATTAAGTTGATAACTCTCCCAAAAAACTCCCTTTTTTCTCTCTCAAAAAAAATTCTAAATACTTTTCCACATTCGTTGCATCTAGGTATAGATGTTCATTAATTCGTTAAGCCGTTCTTTAACATCATCTACAAAGGCTTACGGTTTTACGTTGAATTTAAATACCATTTGCCCATGCCGAAGAAGAAAACGAAAAAGATTTTCGTACTCGACACTTCCGTTCTTTTATATGACAATGAAGCAGTTAAAAATTTTGAAAAAAATGACGTAGCAATACCTATCACCGTTCTTGAGGAGATAGATACTTTTAAAAAGGGGAACTCAGTAACTAACTTACATGCCAGGGAATTTATCCGATATCTGGACAGTATTTCAGATGATAATATGCTCATGGATTGGATTCCCCTCAATGGCCGATCTCACGGCAACCTAAGGGTAATTACAAACGGTGGCGATCATGTAGATGCCAACGAAATGTTTGGCTCCAAAAAAAATGATCATGATATCATTAATGCTGCACTGAGACTTAAATCCGAAAACCCTAAAGAACGAGTAATTCTCGTTTCCAAGGATATAAATCTACGATTGAAAGCCCGTGCTTTGAATCTTGAGGCTGAGGATTATGAAACGGTACAAGTCAAGAACATCGACCAGCTGTACAAAGGCAAAACTGAGCTCGAATTAGAGGATCCTTCCGTCATCAGTAAGTTTTATGAGAAGGGTAAAATCCGACCTAAGGAGCTCATGGAAGCCTCTCCAGTGAGTAATCATTTCTATATCATGAAAAGTCACGGGTCTTCTGCCCTGGGCAAATACAATAAGAAGTCTGGTTATATCGAAAATATCGAGGTCATGAACGCATATGGCATTACTCCAAAAAATGCGGAACAGACTTTTGCCCTTCATGCATTGATGAACCCGAACATTATGCTTGCAAGTGTTACTGGTTCGGCCGGTACGGGTAAGACATTACTTGCTCTGGCTAGCGCGCTTGAGCAACGCAGTAATTTCAAACAAATCTATTTAGCACGCCCTATTGTACCACTTAGCAATAAGGATATTGGATATCTCCCTGGAGATGCCAGCCAAAAGATTGATCCTTATATGCAGCCGCTTTGGGACAATCTAAGCTTTATCAAAAATCAGTTTAAAGAAACCAGTAAGCAGTACAAGAAGATTGATGAAATGGTACAAACCGATAAGCTTCGGATTGTACCCCTTGCTTATATTAGAGGACGTAGTTTATCGAATGTGATTTTTATTGTGGATGAAGCTCAGAACTTAACTCCGCATGAAATCAAGACTATCATAACGCGAGCAGGAGAAAAAACGAAGATCATCTTTACAGGAGATATCTTCCAGATTGATACTCCTTATCTGGATTCTCAGAGTAATGGACTTTCTTACCTGGTAGACCGAATGCATAACAACCCCATTTATGCACATGTAAACCTTGAAAAAGGAGAACGTTCAGAGTTAGCAAACATCGCAAGTAAACTACTTTAGCTAGATTGAGGGAGTTGAGATAGACTCCCTTTCTATAAATCTGGCTTCGATTAACTTGCTGCTGCCTTGTTTGTTTTCGATCAGGTCAAACAGGACTCTTACCGCCTCTTTCCCTATTTCTTCAACAGGTTGGCGGATAGAACTAATTGAAGGTTGAGTAAGCTCGAAATACGGCTGGTCATCAAAGGAAATGATGGACACATCCTCAGGAACTTCCAGGCCTAATTCTTTTGCTGCCTTTAACACACCCAGGGTAATCTGATTGCTCAACGAAAAGATCGCTGTAGGCCTCTGTTTTCTGCTAAGTATTTTTATTGCAGAATCATATCCGTTTTGAATAGTGAAATCTGATCCGGTTACTTCAGTTTCAGCTCCCTTTTCTTGCATCGCTTTTATATATCCATCAACACGCTGCCGATTAGATATGGTGTTCTCAAGTCCCTGGATACAGCTAATCTTTAAGTGATTCTTTTTCTGCAGAAGCTTAACAGCATCATATGAACTGGAGAAATTATTGGTAGATACATATGGAATAGATAACCCCTCAAAGTACCTATCAATCATTACCAGAGGCTTCGATAAATCTTTAAAGTGATCTCCTTTCAATCCAACGGGAGCAACAAGAAGCCCGTCAACCTGACGATCAATCAAAAGCTGAAGACTATCCTTTTCAATTTCCGAATCATCGTGTGTATCGCAAAGTAGGATAAGCTTGCCTTTACGTCTTAACTCCGTTTCTATCTTGAGGGCGAGATTGCAAAAAAAAGGATTGGAAATATCCGGAATCACCAACCCAATCGTATTCGATTTCTGTAGCCTTAGATTCCGTGCGACCTGGTTAGGCCGATAGTTGTGCGCTTCTGCAGTCTTTTTGATGAGCTCTTCTGTTTCGCCACTTATCCTGAACTCTTTCGCCTTCCCCCCTAATACTCTTGAAACTGTACTGCTGGAAATATTGAGCAAAGCAGCTATTTCCTTAATTGTAATCCCGTCTGATTTCATGAAAGAAGTTAACAACATATTCATCAATCAAAACCTAAAATTTTAATTTGTATTTATCTCAAAAACTCCTTTTAATGTATTGCTCACACGTTTGTTCTAATTTTTAACACTTTTAGGATGAGTTCAAATAATATTGTAGTTGTTGGAAGCAGTAACACAGACATGGTGATCTATTCAGATCGAATTCCCCGACCGGGCGAAACCATTTTGGGAGGGACTTTCAAAATGAATCCGGGAGGTAAAGGGGCTAATCAAGCTGTAGCAGCGGCCCGATTAGGTGGTAATGTTAGTTTTGTATCTAGCATTGGCAACGACATTTTCGGAAAAGAATCTCTTAACAACTTTTCTGAGGCGGGAATAGATAGCCAGTATGTAACCGTTCAGGAAGATATCCCTTCAGGAACCGCACTTATTCTGGTAGATGCAGAAGGAGAAAACTCCATTGCGGTAGCTTCTGGAGCAAACTCATCGATAACTACTTCAGATATTGACAAGGCTATCCCTGCGATCCAGGCTGCAAGATATATGCTTATTCAACTGGAGATTCCGCTTCCTATCGTTTCTTATTGCCTGGAGATCGCCGCGCAAGAACATTGTAAAGTGATACTTAATCCAGCTCCTGCACAGGCGCTTGACGATAAAGACTTGCAAAAGGTATCCATAATTACTCCAAATGAAACTGAAGCCGAGATTCTGACGGGAGTAGAAGTTAACGACTTTGATAGTGCACGTAAGGCTGCGATAATACTAAGGAGCAAAGGGATAGAAAATGTCATCATCACTATGGGAAGTGAAGGTGCTTATGTGCTCACCAGTACTATTGATCAGCTTATTCCCACAAAGAAAGTTACAGCAGTTGATACCACTGCTGCAGGTGATACTTTTAATGGCGCTCTTGCTGTAGCCCTTTCTGAAAACATGGAGCTCAAAGAGGCCGTTGCATTCGCTAATCATGCTGCAGCAATTTCAGTAACCCGAAAAGGGGCACAAGCTTCTGTACCCTTTAGAAAAGAATTGACCGACTCTCTAACCACCAAATGAACCGATTATGTTTATTCCTGATAGTTATGCTCTTTCCGTCTTTTTATGTGTGATTACCATGCTTTGCTGGGGATCATGGGCTAACACGCAAAAGCTCTCTTCTAAATCCTGGGCCTTTCAACTCTTTTACTGGGACTATGCCATTGGAATCATATTACTGACTCTGATCTTTGGATTTACCCTGGGAAGTATGGGAGATGCAGGCAGAAGTTTTGTTGCTGATCTTTCTCAAGGCTCACCGGATGCTCTCATATCTGCCTTTATTGGGGGAGTAGTTTTTAATATCGCAAACCTGTTGATCGTGGCCGCTATTGACGTAGCCGGTATGGCTGTAGCCTTTCCTGTAGGAATTGGAATTGCACTTATTCTGGGAGTAGTGGTTAACTATATTGCTGATCCCGTGGGTGACCCTCTCCTGCTCTTTTCAGGAGTTGGCTTGGTTGCTACCGCTATTATCCTGGATGCATTAGCCTATAAAAAAGTAACCTCCCAGGATTCTTCTACTCCAACTAAAGGCATCATATTATCGATAGTTGGTGGGATTTTGATGGGCTTCTTCTACCGATTTGTAGCAGCCTCCATGTCTACAGATTTCGTTTCACCAGAAGCAGGATTACTTACTCCGTATTCAGCTGTATTCATATTCTCCATCGGGATATTTGTCTCCAATTTTCTCTGGAATACCATCTTTATGTTCAAGCCAGTGAAAGGTGAAAAAGTATCCTACGCAGATTACTTCAAGAAGGGAGATACCAAGCTTCATCTTATTGGAGTACTTGGTGGGGTAATATGGTGTATAGGCATGTCGCTTAGCCTTATTGCCGCCGACAAAGCTGGGTTCGCTATTTCCTATGGATTAGGTCAGGGTGCTACGATGGTTGCCGCTGCCTGGGGGGTATTCGTATGGAAAGAATTTAAAGGTGCTCCGCAAGGAGTCAACCGACTAATCGGAATGATGTTTTTCTTTTTCATAGCCGGTTTAGCTCTCATCGTTTACTCAAGACTAATCTAATTTTACCTAACTCATGCACTCTCTAAACTCATTTTCCAAAACCATATGCATTGCTCTCTTTGTATTAATACCAATGAGCTGCACTCAAAAAACGCCCCCTGATGGGAACATGGAGACGTCAAAAAAAATATCAGTAATCTTTGATACTGACGCGAACAATGAGCTTGATGACCAGCACGCTCTTGCTTACTTATTGTTCAATGGAGATGTTTTTGACGTTCGTGGTGTAACAGTAAATGCTACGTATAATGGAGGTGAAATTGACGGGCACTATGCTGAAGCTGAGCGAATTCTCAAACTCAGTAGCCTGGATGAAGAAATTCCTTTATACGCCGGAGCGAATGGGGACTTTAACGATATCAAGGATACCATTTCATCCGAAGAGTATGATGGTGCTGAGGCTGTAGAATTCATTATACGAGAAGCACGAGCCGCTACTGAACAACCTCTGGTTTTACTCCCCGTTGGCAAACTTACAAATATTGCGCTGGCTCTGGAGAAGGCTCCGGATATCAAAGATAATGTTCGCATTGTGTGGCTTGGAGCAAATTATCCTGACCCAGGCGAGTATAACCTTGAAAATGATATCCCTTCAATGAACTATGTTTTGGAACAGGACGTACCTTTCGAGATGGTTATGGTTCGCTATGGAAAGCCAAGCGGTTCTGATGCGGTAAAAGTGACCCCTGAGATCATTTCTGAGAAAATGCCCGGCTTGGGGCCAACCGTTCCTCCGATAGAAGGCAGACATGGAAATTCTTTTACTACTTTTGGAGATTACTCAATAAGCCTGTTTGAGAATATCGACCTATATGGAGATCCCCCGGGAAGAGCTCTATTTGATATGGTTGCAGTAGCTATCTTAAAGAATGAAGCCTGGGGCGAACAAAAAATGATTCCCGCTCCCACTATGATCGATGAAGTTTGGGTTGAGCAACCCGACAATACAAGAGAAGTCCTAATCTGGGAAAACTTTGATAAAGAATTGATTCTCGAAGACTTCTTTAACACCATGAATTCACCTGTTTTAGTTAGCAGCCCGGTTTCCAATCGCTAATCGACACTCGTGAGAATTCATATCTTTTTAACTTTCGTTTTTTAGTTTCATATTTGCTAAAACAAATTGATCAATCTCTATGAATACCAAGTTTTTTAGAAGCCTTTCTCTGCTTCTTTTCTCATTCATCTTTACCACAACGGGTTTTGCTCAAACCAAAAATTCAAAGCCCAAAGTAAACCAGATTGGGTATTACCCCCAGTCCACTAAAATCGGGATTACTCCTGAAACGAATGCTTCTTCTTTTTACCTGAAAGATGCAGGCTCTGGAGCTATTGTATATGAAGGAGATTTATTGAGTGGTGGCTTTTATAGCCCTGGCTCTGAATCCGTAAAAATTGCTGATTTCAGTAACTACTTTGTTCCCGGCACCTACATCTTAGGGGTAGTTAATGGAGAAGAATCTTACCCTTTTATTATAGGTAATAATATCTTTTCTGAGCTCTCCGATGGGATTTTAAAAGCCATGTATTTTAACCGGGCATCCATCGAGCTTGAGGAAGCCTATGCAGGAGAATGGGCACGTGCTTTAGGTCACCCTGACGATGAGGTCCTGGTTCATAACTCAGCTGCTTCAACAGGCCGACCAGCAAATTCTACCATTTCTTCTCCCAAAGGATGGTATGATGCAGGTGATTTCAATAAGTATGTAGTTCCAATTTCATCCAGTATCAGCCAGATGCTTTTCGCTTATGAAGAATTCCCAGAATTCTTCGATAATCGATCAATAAACATTCCTGAAAGCTCAAACGATATCCCGGATATTCTTGATGAAAATCTTTGGGCGTTGCGATGGCTATTTACCATGCAGGATCCAGAAGACGGAGGGGTATATCATAAGCTAACCACATCAAATTTCCAGGGAACGGTTATGCCCGCTGTACCAACTGCGGATAGGTATGTAGTGATGAAAGGGACTGGAGCTACCCTGGATTTTGCGGCAGTAATGGCACAAGCAGCTCGTGTGTACGCGCCATTCCTTCCGGATTTTGCTGACTCTGCCCTTGCAGCAGCTGAATCCGCCTGGGATTGGGGACAGGCTAATTCAAATGTCTCATATAATCAGGGAGCTCTTACTGATCCAACCATAAATACGGGTCAATATGGAGATGGAAACTTTTCTGACGAAGAATTTTGGGCAGCATCAGAGCTGTATATAACCACCGGAGATGACAGCTATTACATGGATAATGGTTGGAACAGCGCCGGTGTTGTTGGATGGAATAGCGTTAGAGGTCTGGGCTTGTTCTCAATGGTAGCCAATCGAACTGAATTGACCGCTGCTGGGCTAAGCGATACCACATCCATGAAACAAAGAGTAGTATCCATAGCTGATTCCTATGTGAACCCTGGAAATTCTTCTCCTTATCGCTCTCCATTTGGAACTACCGCAGGACATTTCTTCTGGGGAAGTAATGGATTTGCCGGTAATATCGGCCTTGTGACCATGCTTGCTTATAGAATAACCGGAGATCAGGAGTATTATGACGCAACCATACATGTGATCGACTACATCATGGGAAGAAACCCGCTGGATCAAAGTTATGTAACTGGCTTTGGAGATAATCCCCCGATGAAAATTCACCATCGTCAATCACAAGCAGATAATGTAGTAGATCCCGTTCCAGGGTGGGTAGCTGGAGGTGCTAATCCTAATAATCAAAGCCAGGATTGTGGAACTTCATCCTATTCATCAACCTTGCCTGCTCTTTCTTTCCTTGACGAATATTGTAGCTATTCAACCAATGAAATGACTACTTACTGGAATTCGCCTTTTGTTTATTTACTAGCCGGACTAGAGCAATTAACAGAGCCTTTCTCTCTTGAAGACACCAAGACAGGATTTTTCCAATCTCCAAATTTCGACCCTTTTTTCGAACCGGGCGATACGGTTTCTCTAGGATGGGAGTTGTTCAATATTGAAAACTACTCATTATCGTATCGCCTTTTCTCTGACTCCGAATTTACCCTTCTAGAGAATAATCTTAGTTCAAATGATTCTGTGTATTCCGGTTTTATTGTCCCGGATTTTAGGGGAGAATCTATTGTATTTCGGATCCAGGATTTGGATGATGCCCAAGCCTGGGTTCAATCCCCGCTTCTGAAAATCCGCCCTGCCAAAAGCATTTCTATTGATGATGTTGGGGTAAGCGGAGAATTCAATCCGGGAAAACGAGTAACGGTTTACTGGACTACCGTCGAAATCGAAACACTGAATTTGTACATGAAACTCTCTACAGATGAGGATTTTGAGCTGGTAGAAGATGACATTCCTGCCTCACAGGGGTTTTATAATCGTTTCACGGTACCGGAAGAACCAGGAAACTCATTCATTCTCCGCCTTGAAGACGCTGATACCGATACCGTATTTGTAGAAACAGATCCTATTGAAATTGTTTCCCTGGTTAATAATGAAGAGGATGACGCTGTTTCTCAACTCAGTCTTTCCCAAAACTATCCAAACCCATTCAATCCAAGTACAAGCATCAGTTTTGAATTAGACAGACCAGGAAGAGCTATTATTTCTATCTATTCTCTAATGGGCCAAAAAATTACTGAGCTTGTTAATGAAGTTAAATCTGCAGGCACTCACTCGATAAACTGGAATGCAAGTGGGTTTTCTAGTGGCGTATATTACTACCAGCTACAGGCAAGTGGCCAGGTACTAACCCGCAAGATGACTTTGATAAAATAAAAAAAAGCCCTCAAGCTTCTGCCTGAGGGCTTTTTTTTGGCTGGTTAGTTAGACCAACTCAAATTCGCATTCACTTCATTAGAACCAGTAATATCGGGCTGAAGGTTCTCAATCAGGTAGTTAAGCCTCAATTTAACATAATGCTGACCATGGGCTCCTCGGATACCATGTCGGTTACCTGGATACATCATAAGATCAAACTTCTTATTTGCTAAAATAAGCGCATTCTGAAGTTGTACGGTATTTCCTGGGTGCACATTATTATCAATGTTACCATGAACCAGAAGAAGCTTTCCTTTAAGGTTGTCAGCATATTTCATCGCTGAACCATAATCATAACCTTCTGCATTAGCCTGAGGTGTATTCATATAGCGTTCTGTATAAATGGTATCATAGCTTCTCCAATCGGTTACAGGAGCTCCGGCTATCCCAACATGAAATACTTCCGGGTAACGAAGCATAAGTAAGGAAGTAGCATAACCACCATATGAGTGACCATATACTCCTACCCTACTTCCATCCGCATAATCTCTTTTCGTGATTTCCTGCACTACATGTGCATAATCATCAATTTCAATGCTGCCTAATCCTCCATAATGCAGGGTACCAAACTCTTTACCACGGTTACCAGAACCTCTGTAATTTGCTCTTACCACGATAAAACCTAGCTGCGCTAGTCTTTGATAGCCATCAGCATTTTTATAGGTATTGGTTACATCCTGGTACGTTGGACCTCCATATAGAGGAAGTATAACCGGGTACTTTTTATTTGGGTCAAAGTCTACTGGCTTATATACAAGTACGGGCAAATCATGATTTCCATCCGCCGATTTAATAGTTACCAGTTCGGGTTTAGCTAAATTATTATCCTCAACTTTGGAGATATCAGACTCCATCAGCTTCCGCACTTCTTTTCCTTTAGCGTCATAAAGAGTTACTGAAGGAGGTAGATCGAAAGATGAAAAGCTGTTCGTGTAATAAGTCCCTGCTTCATTCATTGAAACAGTATGACGTCCTGAAATATCATTCAGATTCTTCAGGCCTTTTCCGTTGAAGTTGACCACATGGAAGTAGCGATCAAGCCCCATATTGTGATAAGCGGTGAAATATACCTTCTTATTCTTCTGATCCACATTTGCAATGCTTCCAACCGGCCAGTCACCTTTGGTGAGCTGAGTTTTCAACTCTCCACTAAAATCGTAATGATAGATGTGATTAAAGCCGCTTTCTTCTGAGGTCCATAAGAACGTTTTGTTGTCGTCAAGCTGGATGAAATTATCGTGCAGATTGATGTAAGTTTCTTCCGTCTCTTCAAGAATGGTTCTTACACCTTTTGAATCCAGGCTATATGCGAGTAATTCCAGATGATCCTGCTTTCTGTTCAGTCTTCTGAACGTAAGTTCTGAACCGTCATTTCTCCAGATTGGGCGCACAATATAGGTATCCGGACCGCTGTTGGTAGGAACCTCTTCAATATCTCCACTTTCAATATCAACGATGAACAATTTAACCGTTGGGTTTTCCTCTCCGGCTTTTGGGTAGCGCATTTGCTCTAAACCTGCTTCAAAATCTAGTTCGTGAATAATCGGGTAAAGAAATACGTCAGTTTCGTTGTATTGCAGGTAAGCAATTTTCGAATCGTCCGGAGAGAACCAATAGGCATCCCTTTCTCCGAATTCTTCCGGATATACCCAACTAGGTTTACCATTCATTTGCTCTTCACTTCCGTAAGTAAGCCTTTTCTCTTCTTTCGTTTCTGTGTCTACTACATAAATATCGTAGCCCTTAACATAAGCGAACTTGGTGTAATCATGAGAATAGGTCCCATTCCAGAGCTGGCTGGTTTCCATTCTTCTCATCAATTCATCATCATATTTAAAACGTTCTATCTCTGGTTTGAATAGTTTCTTGAGATCCTTGTCATCCAGATGGAACAAGAAATCCGTCTCATTATTAGTAAAGAAAATAGCCTCGTTGTCCATCACAAAGCTGAAGGATTGAAAAGGAAGGCCCGTTACTTCACCGCCTGTTGCTTTATTAAACTGTTCAATAATGGCTTGTTGGGTACGCTCGTCAAAAATAGGCGTTCTCTTTTCGTTCTTTGGGTCTACTTTATAGAAAACCACCCCTTCATCGGTATTTTCAGTTTCCATGTATCCCATATTTCCGGGAAGCCATCTAACTCCAAATTGCCCATCGTAGCTGATAAATCCTCGCTGCCCCATTTCTGTATAGAGATCAAGGCCAATACTTTGGGCCAATCCCTGAGCAGTGATAAAAAGAGCAAGTGCAACTACATACACTAATTTATTTATTCGTTTCATAGAGATGAATTTTGTCGATTAGGTTTGAATTAAGATAGTCGTGCTAATTTTAACATCGAAATCAAAAGTAGTAA
Organism: Balneolaceae bacterium; assembly: GCA_965242845.1. Classification (GTDB taxonomy): domain Bacteria; phylum Bacteroidota; class Rhodothermia; order Balneolales; family Balneolaceae; genus RHLJ01. The sequence continues at coordinate 683,783 of CBDETC010000003.1, read as the reverse complement.
ATCTAGAGAGAAACGATGGTAGTATCCGAAACGTATCTGCCCAAAAAACGCTCTGCCAACTCCTTAAAGCGTTGAGGACGATCGCTTACAAAACACTCAAAGGTTCCTCCCGAACTATTTAACAGGTCATTTTGCTGCAAATACTGCTTTACAGAATGGGCAATAGAGTCAGCTGAATCAATAATTGATATCGATTCATCTTTAAGTACTCCCGGGATTACTTTTTTGAAAAGAGGATAATGAGTACAACCAAGAATCAATGCCTCAATTTCTTTCCCGGTAAATACATCCAAATACTCCTGCAAAGTTTTGACGGCAATTTCATTATCTGTCCAACCTTCTTCCGCTAATGGAACCAACAAAGGGCAGGCTTGTTGAAGCACTTCAGTTGATGCGTTCTTAGCTGAGATAGCATCTATGTAAGCGCCGGAATTAACCGTTGCTAATGTACCAATAACACCAACTTTTTGAGCGCCTCCTTGTTCAACAGCAGCCTCTGCACCAGATGTGATCACATCCAACACAGGAATAGAACCTGCCAGTTCTAAAATCTCCTTTTTGGCAGAGGCGGAAACCGTGTTACAGGCAATCAAAATCATTTTCACTCCTTTTTGAAGTAAAAACTCGGTGATTTGAAGAGCATATTGCCGAACCGTTTCCTCTGATTTTATCCCATAAGGTACTCGTGCGGTATCGCCGAAATAGATAATATCCTCATTAGGCAGAGTTTCCATTACTGCTTTAGCTACAGTTAGTCCTCCAATCCCTGAATCAAAGATGCCAATAGGTGCCGTTGACTGTAAATTCACAAATAGTTTTGAATGATTTCTTGTAAAGGAATGTATCCATTTCTCAAAACTTAATTCAAGCCTTCGTAGTTTGTTCCATGTTTAAAAAATTATTGATTCTCATTGGGGTGCTCTCCCCCCAATTTCTTGTCGCTCAGACGGCCAGCGATACATTAACTGCTGAACTCGATAAAATCACGGTAATCGCTTACCAGAGCAATCGCAGTCTTCTAGAAACTCCAGGTAGTATCAGCTACTTAAAACCTGAACTTATCTCGGGATTTGACAACTCATCACTTGTATTTGGATTAAATACCATTGCCGGAGTACGGATGGAGGAACGAGCTAACGGAAGCTATCGGATATCTATACGAGGAAGTTCTTTACGATCTCCATTTGGTGTAAGAAATGTAAAGGTGTATTGGAATGGAATTCCGTTTACAGAGCCTACAGGAACTACCTTCATAAATTTACTTTCTCCATCAAATATGCAAGAAATGGAGATTATCAAGGGACCATCAGGAAGTATGTATGGTGCAGGAAATGGCGGAACACTATTGATTAACAGCACTGCTCCCTTTTTGAATGACCAGGTTTCTGCTCAGGCGTCAGTAGGTTCGTTTGGAGTGTTCAGGTACGATCTTGCTTACAACGACAAGGTTGATAATGGGCATCTTTCCTTCAAGTTCTCTGACCATACAAGTGATGGATACCGGGACCAATCCTTTTTTGACCGGGAAATCCTTGAGGTATCAGGACAAGCAGAGTACATGGAAGGACGCGGAATTCAAATCTCTATGTTTTATTCAGATCTGAACTATGGAATACCTGGAGGACTTACCCAGGAACAATTTGATACTGATCCTACACAAGCCCGGGGTGGGCTCTTTGGAAGTGTTGCAAAAAACGCCAGCATCAAACATGAATCATTACTATTTGGAGCGACTCATACTTACCAGATCACCGAGAACTTCTATAACGAGGTATCTGCATTTGGAACGTTCACCGATTTCGAAAATCCTTTTAATCTCGACTATAAACTGGACAGCCGAAAAAGTGGTGGTCTTCGTTCTGTGTATGAGTACGATACTGCGTTGTCTGGATTAGACACTAAACTCTCCTTTGGAACAGAACTACAGGCTTCCAGCTACGCCGCCCGAAATTTCGAGAATGAAGCGGGTTCGCCCGGAGCTTTGAATTTCGATGATGTGCTAAAGGTGCAATCCGGACTTGTGTTTGGGAATGTTCAGCTGGATTTGCCCAATAACTGGTTCATAACCGTTGGAGCAAGTTTGAACATGCTTAAGTATTCGATCAATCGTCTGGTTGATAATACTCCTGACAGTACCACCGGGATTTTTGATCGGACCTTTGACCCGGAATTTGTACCTCGGGTTGCACTTGCAAAAAAGCTAAGTCCAACACTTACCATTCATGGTAGTGTGAGCACTGGATTCTCCCCTCCAACCTTTGACGAAGTAAGAACCAACGAAGCGAGTATTAATCTTGGACTGGAAGCAGAACGAGGAATCAATTACGAGATAGGAGCCCGAGGAAACGCGCTTAATGGGCGGTTGGGTTTCGATGTAGTGGCTTTTTATTATAAGCTCGAAGACGCCATCACAAACCAGCCAAGCCCCGAACGCCTGGAAACTTCTGTCTTTCTAAATGTCGGAACTACCGATCAAAAAGGACTGGAGCTGAATGCTAACTATTTGTTGCTTGAAAATCCTGTTTCCATCCTCGACCAGGCAGAAATTGCCGTGGCTTATACCTTCAGTGATTTTACCTTTGATGAATACAATACATCCGATGGTGATTTCTCTGGGAATGAACTAACAGGAATCCCTACACATGAACTCTACAATCGAATAACCTTAGATTTTACTCAGGGGGTTTCGCTTACAGCCACCCATCGCTTTGTAGATGAACAGCCGTTAAGAGATGATAATACCATCTATTCTGAGTCTTTTAACGTGTTGCAGACCAAACTGAATTGGAATGGAAGACTGGCTGATAGGATAATGCTTAATGCGCATTTCGGGATTGATAACCTACTGGATGAACAGTACAGCCTTGGCTTTGATAGTAATCCCTTTGGGGGGCGTTATTTCCAACCTGCGCCGGAGAGAAACTGGTTTTTTGGACTGGGGATCAATTATTCAATTAAGAATTAGTCAATTGTTCAATTAAGAATTATCAATTAGGAATAGTTTCATTTTTGTCATTTCGAGTGAAACGAGAAATCTAGGTATCAGGCTCTGTTTACGATTTTTAGATTTCTCACTTCGCCTGCTTGCGCGAAGCCTCTCCGGCAAAGGCAGGTTCGAAATGACAAGCTCTTTATTACTAATTGATCATTGAATAACTGATAATTGGCGAGTGCAACGAGCATTAAAACATCCTGGCTAAAACCACCGTCTCCTTAAACGTCCGGTCACTCCCACTGGCACTGTTATAGGCCTCAAAAAGTACTATATAGATTCCTACCCGGTTCTTTCGGCGGTCATCAGTAAGGCCATCCCAAATCAGTGAGCCTTCAAAACCCGCCTGAACTCCATCGGCTAGTTCTCTTACCTCACGACCGTACCTGTCAAAAATTCGAACCCGTAACAGGTAATCAGGAGCATCCAGTGTATAGTTGATGAACAGGTTGTCTTCAAACCCATCGTCATCAGGAGAAAAAGGGTTAGGTGAAAAAGAAATTCCGGATGAAGATGGCAGACTTCCCGGTTTCTGGAAAATGGTATTCTGCATAGTTGGGGTTCCTCCGCTTACATCGGTGCTCGAACTCCAATTGCTTTCATCGTTACTTGGGCCTTCCGGGTTTATTCGTTCCAGGGCAATACCATCAGTATCGAATACAATAGGGTTGTGCCAGCTCTCATCGTAAAACACAGAATCTACCGTTGCTCCGGTACTATCGGCTATATAAATAGCATCACCTGATGAGGCCAGACTCAAACTAGAACGATCCACTCTCATAGTAAACTGATCGGATTCGCCTTCCAGACTGAAATACTGTGCAATTCTACTATCTGTAAATGATTCTGCTTCATCCTCTGAATAAATCAGGAAATACCCCCCAGCAGGAATCCATTTAAACTCGGAAGAAAAAGGTTCTATGGTTCTGATTTCATTATCCTCATCCGGCGCATCATGAATTGTTATTCCTTCTAATGATAATGCTTCATTGGTAGGATTATAAAGCTCCACATACTCGGTTTGATCCGGGAGATTATCATCTGAATCCGCTAGTGGATCGAACATAATCTCATTGATCACAATGGCTCCTGGATAAAGACGTGATGCTATTGCTGAGCTGATCTCTGATGCCCTGTTTCCTTTTATATCCTCCAGGTTCTGAATTACTACATCAACATTTGTAGGCACTTTACCGGGAGAATTTGCCGCGTTTTGCATCCATTCAAGAAACATCTCATTACCCTGATCGGGATTAAATTCAATCACTCTCGATTCTAATGCATTGACAAAAAACTGAGTTTCAGGAACAATGCTCACAAACTCAGAGAAAACTACTTTTACTACGGTATCTAGTTGTGTGGAAAATATGATTTCAGGGGCGGTAACATCTACTTCGAATAATGAGCTTTCCGATCCAGCACTAAAACCTCCCTGAGCGGTACTTGTCCCCCAATTAGAAGGATCGTTGGACGCTGCACCCGGATCTCTTCTCTCAAGCGATACACCAGGGGTATTTCCTCCCCAGTCGGAATCATAAAACAAACTATCCATGGTTGTTCCTTCTGCATCTTTAATCACAAGCTCATCTCCGCTGTCGTTTAAAGAGGGGAAATCACTCAAATAGACTCCGTTTTCAATAGATGCGGCAAAATCTTCCCGATCTGTTAGAACTATATACTCTCCCGCAGGCAGGAAAGTGCCTTCAGGAATTTCAGCATCATTATTACCTGCATCAATAAGCTCCCATCCTGAAAGATCAATATTCTTTTCGGTTGGATTTACCAACTCCACAAATTCCGGAGAAAGCTCGTTTAGCCTGCGATATAGAATTTCATTTATCACCACATCTCCGAGTACTGCAGGCAGGACCTCAAAGTAAGTAGCCATTTCAACTTGTTCGCTAAGCCTGTTCCCAAAAATATCCTCGATTCCGGAAACCGTTATCTCGTAGACTTGCCCGTCGATGAAAGGATTCAAGACATCTATAAATACTGAATCAAGCTTCGATCTAATCTCTGTGACTTGTACCACCGGATTGATTACATAATTCTCAGGATTTGTAGCTGATTCGTTAGTTGGAGCTTCACTAAATAGTAGTTGCAAAGTTTGATCACCAACAAAAGTAGTACTGATTACAAAAGGAGCTTCTTCGTCAGGTTCTATTGCGTTAACAAACCCGGGCGTTCCAAAATTAGAAGATGGACTATCTCCCCAATTTGCCTGAAAGGTTCCCGGAACATCTGCTGCCTTTCTCTCAAGAGCAACATCTACCCCGCTCCAATCAGGAGTGTATTCCAGGGAATCGATACTATTTCCTTCAGCGTCAAATACTCTGATTTGATCAGTTGTATTGTTCAAAGCAGGAAGTGATACATCTATATATACTCCCTCGCCAAACTTTGCAGTAAGTGCATCCGGATCAGATGTAACCACTAGGAAACTATCCGGAAGCAGCACCAAATCTTCACTGCTAATTCCAGTTAGAGATGAATTGTCTCCAACCTGCCATCCATTGAGGTTTAAATATTTAGAAGAGGTATTTCTTAATTCTATGTATTCAGGCAGTCCTGAACCTGGCGGAGGATCTTTTAAGAACTCATTAATGATAACGTCTCCAGCGAGAAACTCATCGAAAATGAAAAAGGTGAGCGTAGTATCAATTAGCACCGTATCGTTATTAACACTTTCAATTCCAGAAATAGACAACTCATTTTCACCTCCCGGCATCGGGAAATTGAATGCAACTCGAATAGTGTCATTTGAAAGGTCTGAGACTGTATTGGGTGGCGTAGCACCATTCAACATAAAGTCTGATAGCTGAACAGAACTAACATCAATCTCTCTGGTGAAGGCAATATCGACCTCAAATTGGTTCTGCACTTCAAAGCTACTGACTCTCAAAGGATCAATAATCACCGGAGGTGGATCAATTTTAAAATCGAAGTAGAAATCATCGGTACGAGTACTGGTATAGCTTAACCACACTCCAAAAAAGAAAGAACTGGTATATGTGTTATCCAGGATAGTATTCCCAGAGTCTTTCAACTCTCCACTGTAGCCCTCTCCAACTTCAATCGCCCAGTTTCCGCTCCCATCTCTAGACACTTTAAGCCGGTATTCACCTCCAGCCTGAAATATGGTGGTATCCTGAAGAATGGTGGTTTGGGTACCTGCATCAACTCGTACGAGCGTGAATACATCGTCTCCGGTTCGACCAATTCTTATCGCGTATCCATTTACTGCCCCATCTAAATCAGCAACATCACTCATTAGATATATTTCGGCGCGATTATTATTTGAAGGTGCTCCTCCATCAATGCGAACAAAAAATTCCCACTCCCCTATTATATTTGAAGAAGGAGTTGACAGATATGAGGTTGAGGCTTCATCATCATTTAACCTCAGAACATTGTTGCCATCCAGATTAAAAATAACAAAGTTGCTATCGGCTCCGGACCAACCAGGATTTTTGGTAAAATCCCCATCAGAAAAATCATCTTCAAAGTTCTGAGCAGATGTCTGAAAAGCGAGCAGAAGAAAAAGAGAGGTCAGGAAGACTTTCATAGTTTAGAAATTGTGAAGACTCACATTTTCTACCTGACAGGAAAGCATAATAAACTTTTGCCCAAAAAAATAGGGTAAAAGGTTATCCACCTCTTACCCCTGGAAGGACATTGAGATTTTACTCTCAAAGGCAATGATTGTCGTCTCTATGCTTGTAAAGTGAGACCGATTAAACAGGAAGTCCTTACAGATTTTTTGTACTTTTTTTCTGATTCAAATTTGAAAAACCAAATCTAATATTTAATAGACTTAGCATGCGTAGCTTACCTTTTTACATGGACGATCTTAACGGCGGATTTATGAAATTAGACGGAATCCTGCGCATGGAGAAGGGGAAATTCTATATAGAATTTCAAAAAATGGACGCCATTTTAGAGACTTATAAGTCGGACGTTCGTGAACTGACAATTGATCTTTCGGAGATCGCAATGGTTGAGTTCAAAAAAGGGGTATTCTCAAACAAACTAATTATCCATGCAAAGCGTGCTGTCACCTTCCAGGATTTTCCAGGTAATCACCTCACCGAAAGAGTTCTTAAAGTCAAAAGAAAGCACAGAGAAATAGCCGCTTCTTTTTCTTCTAATGTAAACCTGGAACTTTCAGAGCGAAAGCTGAGAGAATTATCCGGAGATAATGAATGAGCGTTGCTTACGAATACAACCTACTCCAACAAAATGATCATCAAGCCCCTTATAAACATGTGAAAGGAGTGCTGAGTATTGAGGGAGAAGAGCTTTTATTTGAGTTTAAGGTGTATGATCCTGCCGGGAACGTACTCAGCACATTAAATAAGTTTTCCATCAACGTAGAGTACCTGAAGAATATAGACTTCAAAAAGGGTTTGTTCTCAGGTAGACTTTCTATCGAAACAACAAAACTGGTATTTCTTGACCCTCTTCCGGGAAGTTCTCAGGGTAGAATCACGCTCAAGATTTCCCGTAGTGACCGCAACTACGCCCATGATTTTGCACAAAAACTGAGGATAGCTCTTTCGGAAAGGAAGTTGAAGGAGTTATGAAGTCATTCTGAGGCCTGTCCTCCGCAGGTATCTACGGAAGGAGGACTTCTGCAGAAGAGTCATCACTTCCTTGCAAGACAAAGAATTGCTGATCCTTCGCAAGTATGCTCAGGATGACAATGAATACTACCTCCAGAGTGCCTCTGCTTCTCTAATTTCTCCTTTTAAGTTCTGAACATACCAGGAAGTGCCTGCTCTGTTATCTGCTCCGTGGTTAACAAGGCTGTCATTGATAAAATCGACCATTAAGCCCGTTGAAAACCCATTAGTGCCTGCTATTTTTGTCCACTTATTATTCTCCCTAAAAAAGATTTTCAAATCACCCTCATCATTAGTTGGTCGTTGCCCAATTATCTGAGGCACCTGGGCAAATACATGCTCGCCATCAAGGATTGTAAGAAATTCGGCATCAGAAACATGCTCAATAGTCCGCGATGAATCTCTTCTACTCCTAAAACCAAAACCAATCCTAATCGGATTTCCTGCTCTTACCGCATTAATTAACTCTTCTTTTGATCCATAAAGAGCATTTCCATCTGCATCATTTTTATAGACCAATTCCCAACCACTCTCATGTTGTTGTGTACAGGAACTAAGCCCTATCATTGAAAGGGCAAATATACTGAGGGCTAAAATCTTATAGGTTCTTCCTGAAAAAAGTGATCTGGACATAGTAGTTGTATTGATTGTTAAGGCTCTAACAATTTGTACAACTGAAATCTGTTAATCCAGATTTTTAAACAAACGTATCATTTTTTGACATGAAAGGACGCTTTCCAGGTACGAAGACAGGGTGCTATTTCAAAAACCCCTTCTTCACTAATAACTCAGCATTGAGAATTGCTCCCCCTGCTGCACCTCGAATAGTGTTATGCGCCATACATACAAAGCTGATATCAAAAACTTCCGCTTCTCTTAAACGCCCCATATGTAATTGCATTCCCCCTTCCTGATCAGCATGTAAACGAGGTTGAGGGTATTTCACTTCATCATGAAGCTTAATCACTTCCTCGGGGGCAGAAGGAAATCCGAGTTCTGAAATAGGATTTTTAAAATTTAATACCGCGTCTCTTACCTCATCAATAGAAGCAGGTGGATTGGAAAGCTTCAAGGTAACGGCTGCCATATGCCCGTTCAGAGTGGGTACTCGAGTACAGGTAGCCTGTACAGCAAATGATGGTTCATTGATAGAACCATTGCCATATTCCCCAAGCAATTTTTGAGTCTCCGGAGCTATTTTTGGTTCTTCTCCTGGAATAAACGGGACCACATTTCCGAGAATATCTAAACTGGCTACGCCTGGATATCCCGCACCAGAGATAGCCTGCATGGTTGTAACGATCATCGAGTCGATACCAAAAGCATCATAGATAGGCTTCAGAGCTATAGATAATGGAACTGCTACACAATTAGGGTTAGTAACAATCCATCCTGAGCCATCCTCGGTAAAGTTTTGTGTTTTGATGAGCTCGATGTGATCAGGATTCACCTCTGGTACCAATAGTGGCACATTAGGATCCATTCGGTAATTCTTTGCATTTGAAATAACCGGAATACCTGCTCTTGCAAATGCCCCTTCTACTTCAAAAGCTACGCTTGAGTCTAAGCCAGAAAAGACAAAGTCTACCCCATCAAAAAAGGAAGGATCACAGGTGGAAACTGTTTTCGATGCTATATACTCGGGAAGAGGTACATCTTCAATCCAGTTTGCCGCTTCTTTATACTTCTTACCTGCTGAACGTTCTGATGCTCCAAGAGCGGTTATCGTAAACCAGGGATGTCCCTGTAATAAGCGAATAAATTTTTGACCTACAGCGCCCGTTGCGCCCAGTATTCCAACGTTCATGAGTAAAATGAGTAATAGATTAATTAGGAATATTGAAGGTACGTATTCCTAATTCCTTATTCTTAATTAATGTCTTAGTAAAAATCTATTCCTTTCATCAATTCTTACAAATCAGTATTTGAAATGCGTATCTTCTCGGCTCATTTTTTAACTCTCAAGAAATTCATTCATGTCGAATTTAGACAGTCTTGATAAAATCGTTTCCCTGGCCAAAGCCAGAGGTTTCATCTTTCAATCCTCCGAAATTTATGGTGGACTTAGTGCGGTATATGATTACGGCCCCTTAGGTGTGGAACTCAAGAGAAATATCCGCAATGCATGGTGGAAAGAAATGACCCAGCGCCATGATAATATTGTTGGCGTGGATGCTGCAATCTTTATGCATCCTAAAGTATGGGAGGCCAGTGGGCACGTTGCGGGATTTAATGACCCGATGATTGATGACAAGCAGTCTAAGAAACGGTATCGGGCTGATATGATAATCGAGCAGTACATTCTTAAGCTTGAAAAGGATGGGAAAACCGAAAAAGCTGCTGAACTTCAGGAGCTATTAGATACTTCCGGAACCAGAAAAAGTCTTACCGAAGACCTGTACGATATCATCATCGACAATGAAATTAAAGCGCCGGATTCTGGAGCTTTCGATTGGACCGAAGTACGCCAGTTCAACCTGATGTTTAAAACTGCTTTTGGAGCAACGGCTAATGAAGATGATGCTGTTTATCTGCGTCCAGAAACGGCTCAGGGTATTTTTGTGAATTATAAGAATGTGCTGGATTCTACCCGGGTGCAGGTTCCTTTTGGGATTGCTCAAACTGGAAAAGCCTTCCGAAATGAAGTAGTTGCCCGACAATTTGTATTTCGCATGCGTGAGTTTGAACAAATGGAAATGCAATACTTTGTGGAACCGGGTTCTGATGCCACTGCTTATGATGCGTGGAAAGAAAAGAGAATCAGCTGGCATAAGAGTATTGGCATTCGCGAAGAAAATTTACGTTTTGCTGATCATCCAGCTGATAAGCTGGCGCACTATGCGCTCGCTGCTGTTGATGTTCAGTATCAATTTCCTATTGGTTGGCAGGAAGTAGAGGGTATTCATAATCGTTCTGATTTTGATTTAACTCAGCACCAGCAATATTCAGGGAAAAAGCTCGATTACTTCGACCAGAAGCAGAATAAACGGTATGTACCTTATGTAATTGAGACTTCTATTGGATTAGATCGATGTACGTTAATGGTTCTTTGCGATGCGTACCGCGAAGAAGAAGTAGACGGAGATAAAAGAACCGTACTAAAAATGCATCCGGAATTAGCTCCGGTTCAGGTTGGGGTATTCCCACTTATCAAAAAGCCGGAATTGCAGGAGCTCGCACATAAAATAGATGCTGATCTTAGAGAAGATTTCTCGGTACAGTATGACGAAGCAGGTTCGATTGGGAAGCGATACCGCCGTTTAGATGAAGCAGGAACACCCTTCTGTATTACGGTGGACTTTGACGGTCTGGAAGATAATACCGTTACTATTCGCTATAGGGACGATATGAGCCAGGAACGTATTTCTGTTGAAAAAGTGGCCGATGCTATTAAAGATGGGATTAAAGGCTGGACAGCAAGTTAAGTTTTAGACTACCAGGGCTGTCCGATTCCTGTCTCACAATACTCTTTAAGACTACTCATGAAGTGAACCCAGCCTTCTTTGGTTGCTATGAATGGAGGTGCTCCTGACCAGCTTTCATCAAAACCAGAGTGAGAAAAGCTCAACTCATCTTGATCAAAGCTCCAGGTAAGAGTGGTATTTATCCAAACGGGGTTTGCATTCTCGAAACAAGTCCACACTACTTTGTGATCCTCAATTACATCTACTTTGAATTTCATTGCAATTAGTTGCCCTTGCTTAATGAAATGTAATGTGTTTATTCCCCCTACCTTGTTTGAGATCTCGCATTGTTTACTCCACCAGCCTTCTATTCCATCAAGAGTAGTAAGTGCTTTTAATATTGTTTCCCGATCAGCATGTATCTGAATGACATGATTTATTTCCATGAGACCTCAACCTTTAATTAAGCTCCTTAACAATGATATCGCTCCCCGAATACTCCCCGGAGTCCGCTTCGTACCAGTGTCTGAACCTGGGCACCCTGATGTTTTCAAATTCGTAGAGGCCATCAAACACAATCATCTCATCTTCCCTCTCTGAGTCTTGATGTAGAAAACGAAGTGCAACCACCGAATAATCCTCTTTACTTATATACAGAAGCCAGTTACTTGAAATCATGGGCTCTTTTAATTCAATAGAAATGGCAAAAACAGCCTCTTCATCAATCTTCTCTTCCTGAACCTCACCAATTTCTTTCACCTTAGAATCGTCCAGCGACATTGGTATCCCCTGCATTAACCTATAAAAAGAACGGTATCCGGTATTTCTGGAAGCATCCAGCCGAAGCTCCTCCTTTATTTCATCAGAGAATTCTTCGCTTCCGTTTACTAATACTTTTGCTTCGCCAGATTCTGTTATTATCCGCTCTACGGATCCAACTTCGTATTCTCTTCCAAGATTGAATGCTCCTGTTTTTAAATCGAGAGTGAGTTCTGAAAACCGAAAAGGAGTTTGAGGGCGTGGCTCCTGGATATGAATTCTTAACACCTGGCTTCCCCAGTTTCCATCCGGATCATGAAAGCTTTTGCTCTTTTGCAGCAGTTCTTTACCTGAAAGAGTTTGCGCTTGTACCCCATAAGAACCTAGAATCAAAGCTATCGCAAAAAACAAGCTTAGCTTTTTTATAAAATGAATTCGAGTCATTGTTCCCTCCTATTGACCGATTGAATCTGAGATGAATTCTAACACTTTTGTCCAATGAGCTTCTACAGAACCCTCAACACGGGATTCTACCAACATCGAAGCCCCATGAACTCCGTTTTCACTAACATATCCCTCGTGTCCAGCTTCCTCAGCTAGAGCAAATTGAGCCTGTACACTTTCGAATTCCATTTCACTTCCCGGACGAAGTAAGAGTAGAGGGATTTCTAAATCTTCAAAGTATTCATCGGGTTTACAGTCAGCCATTGGACCACCTGAAGCAGGTGAAAAAGCTAAAACTCCTGAAAGTCTGTCCTGGTTTTTTGCAGCTAATTGGATAACCAATGTTCCACTGTAACTGCTTCCCCAAACAATGATGTCTCCACTAATCATATTACTTGAAATCACATAATCCAGTGTTGATTCTAAATCAGGATAGGCATCACAATAGGAATACGGATTGATCTCCAGCTTTTCTACTGTGCGATTGTAGCTTCCATAGGTTTGTCCTCCCCGACGCTGATCTACAGTAACTACATTGTATCCCTGATCTCTCAAAGTGGGAATAATAGGTCCATACTCAGCTCTTGAATTCGAACCTCCCTGGTGAAATAACACAACGGTAGCTGCACCAGGATCAGAAATGTAAGTATCCCCATAAATGGTTACAGAATCAGGAGTAACCAGCTCGAAGCCGTAGTCTTTTTGAGGATCACTTTTTTGGGTACATCCAATAGCAGTAATTAATAGGAAGGGAATTAAAAAGAGAGGTAATTTCATTGTTTTCGTTCGTAATTTATTCTCCACATGAGATTCCAGTTTTCACCTGCATCATAAGAAACTTCCCAATCCCAGGTCAGAGAGTTTTCCTCTATATTGTAAAAAATCATTCTATAGGTAAGCTTCCTTCCATCCTCGAGTTCAAAGACTGTTGTCTGAAACATCCTCTTATCTCCATCAAATTTACCCACGAAATCATAGTATCCCCCATTATTATCGGCCCATGATTGTTTCCATAGTTCAAATTGAGGTTGATATACGGAATGACTTATCCCCTTAAATCCTGCACTTTGACCTTCCAAAATCCTGAAATTCTCCTGGATCACTTTTCCATCCAGGATTTTCTCGATGGTATTAGTGCCACGTCCAATTTTGCCTTCGCCTTCGTCCCAACTTACATCCCACTTTCCAACCCAGAAATCATAGTATTCCTCTGAGGATAACTCAGAAAGAGATTGCTGGGCTATTGTGCTAGTTCCAAGAAGAGCGATTGTGAAAAAAAGTAATCCTAGTCGTTTCATATATGTAGCTTAAAAAATTAAAAGCCCAACCCATTGTTAAATGAGCCAGGCTTATTAGGGCTATTTAGAGAAAGATGACCCCATTGTTATTTAAATTTTTCTCCAAATCATTTTATTTCCGTTAGGCAAATCCCACACCAGCTTAATTACATAGGGAGCTTTTTTAGAAAGGAAAAAAGTAAATCCATCACTGGTAGACACAGGGTGAGTCATGATTTTTTTCCCGGACATTGTCTCTGTTTCTTCTTCCTGTCCTATACTAGCAAATACAGAGGTGGGAGTATTGTTTTGCGTACTCCAATATGGCAACTCGTAGGTAGTGCCTTCCTCAAAAGGTAATCCAATTAATAGCATGCCATACAGATTCCAATCAAAATAGGGCTGATTGGATTGCAAGGTATCGGCTTTGAACTCTCCCCCTTCATTTTGGTTCGAACTCGTGATGATGTGATCATCGTAAAAATCCGTAAACACAAGAACCCCAGCCAGGCTATGAACATTGAACTTTTTTGGAACCAGAGTTTGATGATCAACCACGTTAATCCAGGTGCTTTGCAGGCTCCGATCGGCACCATAAATATCCTGCACGCGGTGCATTAATGGCGTTCCGTCCTGCTCAATAATGTGTACATAATCCGTCCAGTAACGAATATGGTTTTCCTGACCATCAGGAGTTTGAACATATACTTCCCATTTATTGGTATAAGGTTCAATAAATGAACCATCAATAGTAGCACCCCCGGGCGCAACCTTTAGGGTATCCTGCGCGAACACGGGGGCGCTCACACCAAGTATCAGATAAATCAGGATCAATCGTTTCATATAGAAAAGATCACGAGGTGGAGCACTGAATGAATTGTAAAAAAGACGATTATCTTTATTTTCTGGAAGATTAATTCTTATGGATTACAAAGAGTACAAACCGGCCAAAGAAATCCAGCATCTTGTAGAATGCTTCTGGACGAATTACCTCACTGAAGAAGACATTCGGGACGATTTTGATATCATTATCCCGGATGGAAATATTGAAGCCATGATCATGATTGATGGCACCTATCTGAGAAAGGACGAACAGATCGATTCTGAATACCTTGTAGAGGACTGCCGGCTGGTTACCCCATTCCAAAAAGCTGTAAAAGTGTATCAGAAACCTGGTACTTCAGGGGTTTGTATTCGATTCAAACCTGGGGCTATTACCGAATTAACAGGCTACAGCCTGGATGAACTAAACGAGAGTGCTTATCCCCTGGAAGTACTGATGCCGGATTTAACGGATTTATGCATGAACGAAATCCAAAAAGGAACTTCTAAAATTGAGCTGATTGGAAAAATCACAAGCCTGCTTAAGGCTCAGTCAAATACTGCTAAAGACGATATACTTACCCATCATTTCATAGATCAGTCTATACGAAGTAAAGGAAATGTGAGGGTAGAACAGTTTTGTGATCAAAGCGGTGTCCATAAATCAACTCTGGAAAAGAATTTCAAGCATCAAACCGGGCTCACTCCCAAACAGTACTCAAAAATTATCCGGTATAATTATTTGATGAACCAGATTCTGTTTACGAAAAAGTCATTAACCGAACTTAGTTATGAACTGGGCTTTTTTGACCAGAGCCATATGATCAAGGACTTCACCAGTTTTACTGGATTAGGCCCCTCTGAATTCAGAACAAAGGGATTTCATATTCCTAAAATGATGGCTACTTCTGTTGTACAAAAACAGGCGTATTATTAACTCTCTTTTTTTAAGTCATCCCGAAACAAGTTCAGCATGACCTATTGGAGAGTTTGTCATTTCGAGCGGAGCGAGAAATCTAAATTCCTTGCGTAACTAAAATTGTATAGATTTCTCCCGATGGTCGAAATGACAAAAAAGAAATCTCTAAACCTCCATCGCTGAAGGAATAACACCCTCATACATCTCGGTCATTTCAGAAACGGATAAAGAACCTGCTCCAGCGATATCGAGAGTAGTGCCTCCTACTTTACCTAGTTCGTAAACCGGTACATCAGCATCAGAAAAATGTGCTTTGGCTGTTGCAAGGTCTGCTTCTGAAACTGTAATTACTACGCCAGATTGTGCTTCACTAAATAGAACCTCATGTTCTGATCCAGAAAGAGCACCGGTATCAACTGTTGCTCCAATCTTTCCATGAATGGCCATCTCCGCTAATGAAATGGACAATCCTCCATCAGAAATATCATGAGCAGCGGTAACGAACCCAGCTTTGATTGCTTCAAGAAGTGCTTTCTGAAGTTTCACTTCAAAATCGATATCCAGTGCGGGAGCATCTCCTTTGGTTAGCCCATGAACTACTTTTAAGTATTCAGTGCCACCTAATCCTTTTCGGTCAGCACCTATATATAGAATCACATCTCCTTCTTCCTTGAAATCCGGAGTAGTGGTATGATTCTCCACATCTTCAATCAACCCAAGCATACCAATAATTGGAGATGGGAAGATGGCTGCTTTTGGATTTTCGTTATAGAAACTCACATTTCCACCAGTAACCGGGGTATTCAAAGCACGACAAGCGTCACCCATTCCTGCCAGAGCTTCCTTAAAAGTCCAGTACACTTCTGGTTTGTATGGATTTCCAAAATTCAGGCAGTTGGTAATAGCCAATGGCTGACCTCCGGAACACACTACATTTCGAGCAGACTCAATCACTGCAATCTGTCCCCCTCTTCGTGGATTCAAATACACATAACGACCATTGCAATCCGTTTTGGCTACGAGCCCACGATTGGTCCCTTTAATGCGAATCACCCCAGAATCAGAAGCACCGGGAGCAGTAACCGTATTGGTTCGAACGGTAGTATCATATTGCTCGTGCACCCATCGCTTCGAAGCCACATTGGGCGAATTCAATAATTTCTTGATGGTGTCAACATGATTTGACGGATGATCCAGGCTCTCGGCATCGAAGCTTTGAGTCTCTTCCAGATACCCTGGCTTCTTAGTTTCCCGAATATATTGAGGAGCCCCTCCTCCAAGTACAAGATGCTCTGCCGGGATATCAGCTTTAACTTCCCCTTCTTTCATATAGGTTACTCGGTCGGTATCTACTACCTCGCCAATTACCACTCCGTGTAAATCCCATTTCTCATAAATATCGATGATTTCCTGCTCTCGGCCTTTTTCCGCTACAATAAGCATCCGCTCCTGGCTTTCAGAAAGAAGCAATTCATAGGCGGTCATACCATCTTCTCGAGCCGGGACTTTATCCAGATCCACCAACATTCCCTGCTCACCTTTTGCGGTCATTTCACTGGTCGAACAAGCAATTCCTGCTGCACCCATATCTTGCATTCCAACCACAGCGCCCGTTTTCAATGCTTCCAGACTAGCTTCCAGAAGTAACTTTTCGGTGAAAGGGTCTCCAACCTGTACACTTGGTCGTTTCGCTTCGCTTTCTTCACTGATTTCTTCCGAAGCAAAGGTTGCTCCGTGAATACCGTCTCTTCCTGTACTTGCACCAACAATAATCACCGGATTTCCAATTCCCTTGGCAATTGCAGAAGCGGTCTCTCCTGCTTTTACAATCCCGATGCTCATTGCATTTACTAACGGATTGCCTTCATAACTTTCATCAAAATAGACTTCCCCACCAATAACAGGAATTCCAAACGAGTTGCCATAATCACCAATACCACGAACTACGCCATCCAGTAAATAGCGAACCCTTGGATTTTCCATACTTCCAAAGCGAAGTGAGTTTAGGCTGGCAATAGGTCGGGCACCCATAGTAAAAATATCCCGATGAATCCCTCCTACTCCGGTTGCAGCTCCCTGATAAGGCTCTACTGCTGAAGGGTGGTTATGACTCTCAATCTTAAACGCACAACCCAGCCCATCTCCAATATCAACCAGCCCCGCATTCTCTTCTCCTGCTTCCACTAACAAATGCTCACCGTCTCGGGGCAATTTCTTTAGTTCAACAATAGAATTTTTGTAGGAACAGTGCTCACTCCACATTACAGAATACACACCCAGTTCGGTGAAGGTAGGTACGCGTCCCAACCGGGACTTTATCATTTCAAATTCTTCTTCATTTAGTCCGTGGTCGATAGCAAGCTCCAGATTTACTTCCGGTTCCTGCAAGTTGGGTTGCGCCATGTAGTCGTGAGGTTGAGTTTAGCTTTTTGAAGAGCACGAAAATACGAGGATTTGTGGAAAGATGAGGCGGATGTTTTCCACAAGTAATCAACTTAATCAAACGCCTGAGCCAAATAAATAAGATGGTCATTGCGAAGGGCGTAGCGGTAGCCAGCCCTGAAGCAACCTCACTTATTTGCCCATAGGATGAGATTGCTTCGTCGATTCTATTCCAGAATAATTGCAACACCTCGGACTCCTCGCAATGACAAAAAAAGAGATAGAATTTTAAACTTTAGATTGAATCTAATTTGAAACCTTCTTAAAATCTAATATCGATATTCGAATATGAATATTAGAATTAAAAGACATTTATATGAAGCTAGTTTCTCAAGGTGCTCAATACGCTATTTCTGCTATCATTGCCATTTCTAAACACCCTAACGATGTGATTTCCGCCGCTGAACTTTCTCGTTCTCTGAATTGTCCAGCCGCTTACCTCTCTCAAATTCTTGCAAAACTAAAAGCTCCTGGCATTCTCAAATCTCAGCGAGGTCTAAATGGAGGGGTATACCTGGCAAAGAATCTGGAAGATATTTCTGTGTATGATGTTATAGCCGCTATTGACGGAGAATCTTTTTTCTCTACCTGCTTTATGGGCATTGAAGGATGCGGTCATATTGAGCCCTGCCCTTTTCATAATTTTTGGTCTGCTAAAAGAGGTGAAATAAAATCATGGCTTCAACAAACAAGTTTTGCTGAAGCTGAAGGTATCATGAGTCAGGCCTGGTTTAACGAAAGGCTATCATTTACCAACGGAGTCTTCTGACGGATGGACACCTCTTCTCGCATAGAACAGTCTCGGTGTTTCCATTGTGGTGAACAATGTGATGAGAACAAGATTCTATTCGAGAAAAGAGCATTCTGTTGCGAGGGATGCAAAACGGTATTCCAAATCCTGGACGAGAACAACCTTTGCACCTATTATACTTTAGATGAGCAACCCGGAAAAACCATAAAGACCGGTGTTGAACGCAAGCGATTTGAATATTTACTCGACCTGGAAGTACAGCATAAGCTGGTCGACTTCAAGAGAGAAAATATTGTCTCCATTACCTTTTTCATTCCAAACATACATTGTACTTCTTGTGTTTGGCTGCTCGAAAACCTCCAGAATATTGATGAAGGAATTCTTCGAGGGACTGTAAATTTTTTAAAGCGTACAGTAACCATCATTTATAATGATGAGAAAACATCATTAAGAGAGGTTGTTGAACTACTTACCACTATTGGTTATGAACCAAGTCTGAAGCTGGAGCAACTCAAAGATCAAAAACCTCGCTCTATTGAACGATCTCTTTGGCTAAAACTTGGAGTAGCTGGCTTTTGCTTTGGGAACATCATGTTATTCAGCTTCCCGGAATATCTGAATATGGATCAATCGGGATCTTCTGAGATGTTCCGATACTTCTTTGGAGCATTGAATATCGTGCTGGCGCTACCTGTATTGCTTTATAGTGGGATTGATTATCTGAAATCTGCCTGGGCCGCACTTGCTCAAAAAGGGATTAACCTGGATGTACCTATTTCCATTGGGATGATCGCTCTATTTGGAAGAAGTCTATACGAAATCTTAAGTGGAACCGGAGCTGGCTACTTCGATTCATTTACAGGCTTCATCTTCTTCTTATTAATTGGGAAAGTGGTTCAAAAGAAAACTTTTGATCAACTCTCCTTTGACCGGGACTATAAATCATACCTTCCGATTTCGATACTCAGGATTAAAAACGGAATCGAAGAATCGATTCCCGTTCATCGAATTGAAATTGGAGATCATATTCTTGTTCGGAATAATGAACTCATTCCCGCTGACTCAATAATAGCTGACGGGCAATTACAGGTAGATTACAGCTTCATCACTGGAGAATCTGAACCAGTGCTGCTGGAAAAAGGTCAGCAGGTGTTTGCTGGCGGTAAAGTGATTGATCAAAGCATAGAACTGATCGTCTCCAAAAAGGTTGAGCACAGCTACCTAACTCAGCTTTGGGAAAACGAATCTTTCCAATCTTCTAAGAAAGAAAATGTTGTTACGTCTTTTGCTGATCGGATCAGCCCCTATTTCACGTTCACAGTATTAGGAATTGCAGTTTTATCATTAGTGGTATGGCTTAGCATTGATGCCTCTAAAGCCTTCACTATTTTTACCGCAGTACTTATCGTTGCCTGTCCGTGTGCCCTGGCTCTATCTACTCCTTTTACCCTAGGATCAGCAGTTAATATCCTTGCCGCAAATGGATTTTATCTTAAGAATACCTCGGTTGTTGAAGAACTCTCCAAAACCGACGCTTTTGTATTTGATAAAACGGGCACCATCACGGAAACAGGAAAATCTTCTGCTGTATTTATAGGTGATCCTGTTTCGGAGAAAGAGCTTCAGCTTATAGCTTCTGTTACCAGGCCTTCTACCCACCCATTAGCACAGATTATAGCCAAAACTCTTTCAGAGGTAGTTATACTGGAACCTTCCTATTACTATGAAATCCATGGCAAAGGTATTGATGCTTCAATAGAAGGCGTTCCGGTTTTAATGGGAAGTCTATCCTTCATGGAGGAACAACTTTCTGATTGGGAAGGAATCAGTCCAAAAGAACCTGGAAAAGGATCTTTGGTTCATATTGCTATTGGTGGTGAATACAAAGGCTTCTATAGCATCCAACATAGTATCAGAGATGGGTTAACTGAATTACTTCATGATCTTAATTCGGAAGAATATCCTCTTCATTTGCTATCTGGAGATAATGAATTTGAAAAGTCTACCCTTTTAGAAGATTTCGAGCACTGGAGCTCCATGAACTTCAATCAATCGCCCATCCAAAAGCTTGAGTTTATTCAGTCTTTAAAAGAAGGCTATTCGAATATTACCATGGTTGGCGATGGCTTGAATGACGCTGGTGCTTTAACGGCGAGCAATTTTGGAATCGCTGTTTCTGATGATAAAAGCTCTTTCTCTCCAGCCTGTGATGCTATTGTTGATGCGAATGCACTGAAAGACCTGCACCGATTTGTTGATTTTGGAAAGATCTGTTTTAAGATCATTATTGCAAGCTTTGTCCTATCCCTGGCATATAACCTAACCGGGCTGGGGTTTGCGATTACGGGACATTTGTCACCTTTAGTGGCTGCTATCCTGATGCCACTAAGTTCGGTTACAATTATGGCCTTTACCACCATCGCCACGAGAATTAAAGCCAGACAAATGGAGCTGAAGACATGGGCGTAATAGTGGTACTCATCATATTCAGCTTGCTTGTCGCCCTCACCTTTTTGGGAGCATTCTTCTGGGCAGTTAAAACGGGGCAATTCGATGACCCTGAGACACCTTCCATTCGAATGCTATTCAATGATGAACCTTCATCAAAAGAACATAAAACACTAACTAATAAAACTGACTAGGTCATATCAATGGACACTTTTCATTATGACAATAAAATAGTTCGCAATTTCGGGCTCGCCTCGATGATTTTCGGAATCATCGGTTTCCTGGTGGGATTGATTGTCGCCCTTAAGCTTATTTTCCCAGACTTCCTCGGGTTTATTCCTGAACTGTCGTATGGGCGACTAAGGCCACTCCATACAAATGCGGTAATTTTTGCCTTTGCGGGGAACGCCATTTTTTATGGGGTATACTACTCGCTGCCCCGACTTTGTAAAACTCCAATGTGGAGCCCCTTACTAAGTAAAATTCATTTTTGGGGATGGCAGATTATCATTCTTTCAGCAGTATTAACCCTTCCGTTCGGGATAACCACAAGTAAGGAATATGCTGAGTTGGAATGGCCTATCGATATCGCCATTACATTAATTTGGGTGGTATTTGGGGTCAATATGATTATGACCATTCTGAAGCGTCGCGAAAAGCACCTATATGTGGCTATTTGGTTTTATATAGCCACTTTCGTTACGGTAGCTGTACTTCATGTGGTTAATTCATTCGAGGTACCTGCAACCATGCTGAAGAGTTATTCATTATATGCTGGTGTTCAGGATGCCTTGGTTCAATGGTGGTACGGACATAATGCTGTAGCTTTCTTCCTTACTACTCCATTCCTGGGAATCATGTATTACTTTATTCCGAAGGCAGCGAATCGTCCGATATTCTCTTATCGATTGTCTATTGTCCACTTCTGGTCATTGATCTTTATTTATATCTGGGCGGGACCTCACCACTTGTTATATACTGCACTTCCAGGTTGGGCTCAGGCACTCGGAACCGTATTTAGCCTGATGCTGATTGCCCCTTCATGGGGAGGTATGTTGAACGGTTTATTAACCCTTCGTGGAGCCTGGGATAAGGTTCGCGAAGATCCCGTTCTAAAATTCCTGGTGGTTGGTGTTACCGCCTATGGTATGGTTACCTTTGAAGGACCAATGCTGTCGATCGCTAATGTGAATGCCATTGCGCACTACTCTGATTATATCATTGGTCACGTTCATAATGGTGCTCTTCTTTGGAATGGTGGTTTGACCTTTGCGATGCTGTACTACATCACTCCTAAGATTTACAAAACTGAACTATTCTCCAGAAAGCTTGCCAATATTCACTTCTGGTTCGCTACGCTCGGTGCCATTTTCTATGTAATCCCAATGTATTGGGGCGGAATCACTCAAAGTTTGATGTGGAAGCAATTCACAGCTGAAGGTTTCTTACAGTATCCAAACTTCCTTGAAACTGTGGTTCAAATCATGCCAATGTATGCGCTACGTGCACTTGGTGGTAGCTTATTCATCGTTGGAGCTGTTGTTGGGGTGTATAATATTATTAAAACTGCCCAGAAAGGAAGCCTCGAAGCTTCGGAAGAGGCCCAGGCTCCTGCTCTTATTGACCCAACTGAAGGTCATGAGGAAAAATGGCACAGAAAACTGGAAGGAAAACCTATCAAATTTACCCTTCTTGTAGTAGTTGCCATTTTGATTGGTGGTATTGTGGAGTACATGCCAACAGCACTGATTGACTCCAATATTCCTACCATAGAAAGTGTAAAACCCTACACCCCTTTGGAAATTGAAGGACGAGATATTTACATCGCAGAAGGATGTAATAACTGCCATTCCCAAATGATACGTCCTTTCCGTTCTGAAACAGAGCGCTATGGCGAATATTCTAAAGCAGGTGAATTTGTTTATGATCACCCATTCCTATGGGGATCGAAACGAACGGGGCCGGATCTTCATAGGATTGGAGGCAAATATCCGGATTCATGGCACCTGAGACATATGTATGATCCTAATTCAACTTCACCAGGATCTATTATGCCAGCCTACCCATGGATGCTTGAGAAAGACATGGATATAGAAACTATACCAAATCGGGTAAATGCGCTTCGAGCGGTAGGTGTGCCTTATGCTGAGGGCTATGAAGATCAGGCCATTGCAGACTTAAGAGCTCAGGCAGAGCAAATAGCTACTGGCCTCCGTGAAAATGGATTTGGAGAAGTTGATGGAATTGAAATCACTTCTGAGAAACAGATCATTGCCTTAATTGCCTACCTACAGCGCCTGGGCACTGATATTAACGGAAATAATGATCCATTTGAAGGATTGCCTTCTACCAATCCATTAAGCCTAAATGAGAAGGAGGACTAATCATGTATAAGCAAGTACTTCGAAGCATGGAGGGAGTTGAGCTTTTCCCAAGCATCTCCCTTCTCCTCTTTTTTGCTTTTTTCGTCCTTTTGATCACCTACCTGATAAAAACAGGAAAACATCATTGGGATGATGCGGCAAACCTCCCCTTAGAATCTGACGAAACTATTAACTCGAAATCTACTCAACCATGAAGATTTTAGACGACGAACAAGACAAACTACTTAATCACGAATATGATGGTATTCGTGAACTGGATAATCACATGCCAGTTTGGTGGCTTTGGTTATTCTACTTCACCATTGGATGGGGAGTACTCTACCTGCTCTATTATGAAGTGTTCAATTTTGGTCCCGACCAGCATGAACAGTACACCCTAGAAATGGCAGCCGCTGAAGAACTTTATGGTACAGGTGGAGAAGGCGATCCAGATGCCAGCACTGTTGCCGTAGCATGGGTTTTCGAAACGGATGAAGCTTCCCTCGCCAATGGTAAAGAAATCTTCATGAGCACCAATAACCTTTGTTTCACCTGTCATGGAGGTGCCGGAGAAGGCTTGGTTGGGCCTAATCTTACCGATGAATTTTGGCTGAATGGTTGTTCTCCGGAAGATTTAGCAAATAACATCGCTAATGGCTTCATGGATAAAGGAATGATGCCCTATGGAAGTAATGTGCCTATTGCCGATGAAGATATGACCGACCTGATCAGCTACATTGCTTCTATCCAGGGTACCAACCCTCCTAATCCTAAGGCGGTAGATGAAACTAGAGCCATTCAATGTAGCATGGAGTAAATCATGTGTATAAGTATTGACGCCACCAAAGATGAGGCAACTGTTGTCAGAAACTGTTGTGAGAGATGCAAAAACGTTAGATGTGGAACTAAATCTCATGAAGAACAAAAAGAGAAGTCTCAACAGAAAACTAAAGAGTTAAAACCATCGGTTGCGGAGCATGTCCAAAACTAAAGATCGCAGAATAGAGCAGGATCAATTTCGTGATTATCTCGCCACTGTAAATGAGAAGGGTGGCAGGAACTGGATTTATCCGAAAAAACCTAGCGGCAAGTATTACAGAGCTCGAAATATTGTGGCTCTGTTTTTACTGGCTTTCTTTTTTGCGGGACCTTTTATTGAAATAAATGGTCACCCACTTTTGATGGTCGATGTCATCGAGAGAGAATTCGTCATCTTTGGCGTAGCTTTCTGGCCTCAAGACCTGCATCTATTAGTATTTGGGATGCTGGCTTTTATTCTTGGTGTTGTTTTATTTACTACCATCTTTGGTCGCCTCTTCTGTGGCTGGGCCTGTCCTCAAACCATTTTCATGGAAATGGTTTTCCGAAGAATAGAATATTGGATTGAAGGAGATGCATCTGATCAAATTCGACTTAAAAAAGCTCCATGGAATGCTGAAAAAATTCTAAAGAAGGGGAGTAAACACGCCATTTTCTATGGAATGGCCTTCCTTATTTCCAACCTGTTCTTAGCCTATGTGATGGGCAAAGAAGACTGGTTTGAGCTAGTCACAGATCCCCCTTCAGAACATCTTGCAGGATTATCAGCAATGATTGTCTTCAGTGGGGTATTCTATGGTGTGTTTGCTTTTATGAGGGAGCAGGTATGTCATTTCGTGTGCCCTTATGGGAGAATGCAGTCAGTAATGCTCGATAATAACTCGATTAATGTGATGTATGATTACGTTCGGGGAGAAAGCAGAGCCAGAGTAGGTGATCGAAAGAAAGTTGAAAGTGGAGCTTTTTCAATAGCCGATCTTGGATTAGAAGAAGGAACTACTTTTGGAGATTGTATTGATTGCTATCAATGCGTGCAAGTTTGCCCTATGGGAATCGATATCAGAAACGGAACGCAACTCGAGTGTACGCATTGTACAGCCTGCATTGATGCTTGTGATGATATCATGGATAAAATCGATAAACCACGAGGGCTTATCCGCTATTCTTCTGAGAATGCAATCCGGGCTGAAAAGAGGAAAATCATTACTCCAAGGATAATGGGATACTCAGCGGTTCTTTTAGTATTGCTTAGCACTTTTATTGTGCTATTAAGCATGCGTTCAAGCCTTGAGACCACCATTTTAAGAGAACGCGGCACTCTATTTCAAGAACTTCCTGACGACAGGATCAGCAATATATATACTATCAAAGTGATCAATAAGACCTTTGAAGAAATAGACTATGAGCTCGCACTAATTTCACCTCCGGGGCAACTTGTATCTCTCGGAATGATCAATTCAGTGCCAGGCCAAAGTTTAGTCGAAGGACGTTTTATGGTTCAGATTTCTAAAGAACACTTAGACGGTTTACAAACCGACATTAGCTTTACTGTTATAGCTGATGGAGAACAAATTGAAACAGTAAAAACCGGCTTCTTAGGGCCGAACAACTAGACTCATTATGAAAAAACTAGATTGGGGAAAAGGAATATTTATTGCAGTTACCCTATTTATACTAGGCACCCTTAGTATGGTCAGCTATCTCATCAGCCTGGATTTCTACCTGGTGAATAATAATCACTATGAAGAGGGAGTAGCATACCAGGAAACTATAGATAGTAGGGAACGTGCCGAAGAACTGGATGAGCAGGTTGTTATCCTGTTTGATGAAGAACGCGTCGCACTAAAAGTCTTTTTCCCTGAAGAAATAGTAGAAAAAGCGCAGGAAGGAACCATCAATCTTTATCGGCCAAATGATGCCAGTAAAGATATGAACCTTGCTATCCAGTTTGATGCAGGGAGTACCCATGTAATTCCAATGGAGCGAATGGATAAGGGGAAATGGGTACTCACCGTAACCTGGAAAATGGACAACCTGGACTACCAGGAAGAAAAAGTAGTAATCATTTAATATGGAACTCTGGACTGCCCTGGTTTTAGGCTTTGTAGGAAGCTTTCACTGCGTGGGGATGTGCGGCCCCATCGCCATGTCTATTCCCAGGTCAGGTTCAAGCCTTGTTGCCCTATCCTTTAGTGCAGGTCTGTATAATTCCGGACGTATCCTGGTTTATGCACTCTTTGGGTTATTGTTTGGGTTACTGGGAACTCAAATTACTTTTTCTGGTTTTCAGGGCACGCTTTCCATCGTACTTGGAGTTGGAATAGTAGCCGGAGTAGTACTCAATCGTTTTTTTAAGAAAAGACAAAAGCCCCAGTTTTATCAGGATTTCGTGAACTCTATTTCGAAGTATTATGGAAAACTACTCCGTAAGCCTTCCTTTTTTGCTCTTTTTGGGATGGGAGTACTAAATGGGCTTCTTCCTTGTGCTTTTGTGTACTCAGGCCTGGCTGCAGCTGTATTAACCGACTCTCCTATTCATAGCATGCAGTATATGGCTTTATTTGGGCTAGGTACTTTTCCGGCCATGTTCTTGATGTATCTCGCTCCTACTATCCTTTCTCTTGATCTGAGAAGCTCTATTCGAAAACTTGTTCCTTACCTGGCTTTTAGTTTAGGAGTCTTTCTAATAGTCAGGGGGATCGCTTTCCAGGATTTACACCTGGCTCGCCTACTTGCTGAGAATATGGAAAGCTTTTGCGTGTTCCCGGAAACTAATTAAAAGGAAGAATATCAATTGAAGAATAAAGAAATAAGAACATCATCACTTTTTCAATATTCATGTTCTTACTTCTTAAATCCTTGTTCTTTACTCTTACTTAAATACTATACTCCGGCTTCCACTCGACAACTTTGTTGTTGTCCATCGCATCAATAGCCATAGAAACAAGAATAGATACATTTGCTCCGGTCTCAACATTTGAATCAGGTTCTTTACCAGTTCGAACGGAATCTCTGAAGTCAATCAAAGCCTGTTTTGAGGCATCCATATCATCAGCGACCGTTATCGGAGCGCCTTCTCCTCGTTCCCATGCTTCTGAAGTAGCACCAGAAACACCATCAACCAACCCTTGTTCCCGGGCCTGATCAAGGTTTTCCAGATAGATTTTAGCTCCTCCGAAATTGATTACTAAGGTCCCTTTTTGCCCTTGCAGCTTGATTTGATACCGCTCATAGGCATTGGTTGTAAGGCTGGTGAACTTGGTATTTAATCCATTTGGATACTGCATCATGATGTGGACATTATCATAGGTCTCGCGTCCATCCTTCCAGTAATCGATGCCTCCAAAACCACTTACTTTTGTTGGAGTGGTACCAGCTACCCAATTACAAAAATCAATTTGATGTGAACAAAGCTCTGCGGTTAGCCCTCCGGAGTATTCTCTGTACATCCTCCAGTTGATCATTCGCTCCCATTTTGGGTCTGGTACAGGTCTTCTCCAATCCCCATTCCTATTCCACTGGCACTCAATAGACTCGATATGACCAAGATATCCATCATTAACAATTTCCACCGCCTTATGATATAATCGGCTGCTGTGGTATTGGTGACCAACCTGGAAAATTGCATCATAACTTCTTACTCGCTTCACCAAATCTTTGGCGGGCTCAATGCCCTTGACCATAGTTTTTTCGCAATAAATATGCTTTCCGGATGCTAATGCGTCTTCAAGAACCTCATCATGTAATGCATATGGAACTGCAATTAGAATAGCATCCACATTATCGTCATCAATCAAAGCACGATAATCTTCATAGGCTGTAGCTCCATTAGTAGCTTTATCCACGCAATTCTTTAACCGAAAAGGAATAATATCGCTACAGGCAGTAACTTCGATTCCATCAATATCTTTCATGATATGAGAGAGCCCGGTTCCTCTATCACCGGTACCAATTACCCCTATTTTTAAATCACTAAATTCCCTGGGTCGATAAACGCCAGCAAATCCAGAGGTTAATGTAGCCGCTCCTGCTAATGCAGATGTTTTGATAAAGTCCTTTCTATTCATCTATTTATAATCTTGGTTCCCAACCATTTTCATACTCACGCTTCCAAAGTTTCATTGCTTCCGGGTTGTTCAAGATTTTTCCAGTTTCAGGATCAACTTGAATACTACCACCTACTTCCTGAGCAATATTTCCATAATGGCATAGCATCGTTGAAATACTTGCATCATCAATAGGTGCCTTTAACGCTTCTCCCTCCCTAATAGCATTTGCGAAATTAATCATATGATTTACAGTAAGAGCATCAAAACCACGAGTATCCGCAGTATTTGCCGCTCCCCCTCCAGCTGGCTCAATTTCTTCTTTGATTAGCTTTCCTCTCAAATCATATAAAAGGTATCCATCTCTATCTAGTAAGATAGTTCCATCAGTCCCATGTATCAGGGAACCTCGTCCTCTTCCCATAATGGGATAACCATTGCAACTCTTTCCTTCCCATGAAATCATTTTACCACCTTCAAATTCGAAACTGGCATTCTGGGTATCATAAAATTCCCAATCATCATCAAAATGATACCTGCCTCCTGTTGAAGTTGCTTTAACAGGAAGGTCAACTCCCAGAGCCCATCGGCAAATATCAATCTCATGAGTTCCATTATTATGAATCTCACCTGTTCCCCAAGTTTTAAACCAATGCCAGTTATAAGGGTGTACATTATCCCTGTACTCTTCTCGGGGGGCGGGCCCCTGAAATAGTTCCCAATCTAAGGTGTCCGGAACCGGAACTACATTTCCTTTTCCAATACTCCCCCTTGTATTCGCATACCATGCTTTTGCGTAATAAACATCACCAATAATCCCTTCTCTGATTTCCTCAATCGCCTTATTTGAAGTTAACGAAGAGCGTTGCTGATTCCCCATCTGGCAATACTTCCCGTATTTCTTTTGAGCAGCTACCAATAGCTCATTCTCATAAGGGTTATGGCTACATGGTTTTTCAATAAACACATGTTTACCAGCTTGCATCGCCATGATGGCCATCGGTGCATGCCAATGTTCCGGAGTGGCAATAGTTATGATATCTATATCATCCTTCTCAATAAGTTTTCGAAAGTCTTTCTCAACTTTAGGAACATACCCTACTGTTTCTTCTTGCCATTTTTTGTGCTCGTCAATAATGTTATCGTCAACATCACAAAACCAGGTAACAGTAGCATTTTCAACCTTCTCAATAGCTTCAACATGTGCCTTACCCCTGCTCCTTACCCCTACAACAGCTACATTCAATCTATTGTTTGGTTTGCCAACAAGTATACTGGGAAAACTCAACGCGAAAGCTCCCCCTAACCCTGTTGTGGCACTCTTTTTAAGAAAAGCTTTTCGGTCCATATTTTTCATAATGCTCTATTTGTGGTTATAATCGTTTGATGAAGATATTTCGATAATGTACCTCATTTCCGTGATCCTGAAGTAGGATATTTCCTTCCGTCCAGGTTCCAAATCCAGGCCATACTTCATATTTACTTTCATCAACCAGTTTTTGGAATTCAGGAGTATTTCGATCGTATTCGAGCACCTTCCTTCCATTTAACCAATGCTCAACATGATCCCCATTTGAAATTATTTTGGCGTGATTCCATTCACCGACCGGGTTTATGGGTTTATCTTCGGCTTTAATGAGGTCATACAAAGAAGCTACTGTTCTGCTCCCAGGCTGTGCTCCCAGTTTAGCATCGGGATGAAGATCATCATCTAAAACTTGATATTCTAAGCCTATGGACGACCCCGTTCCTTTATTCAGATTTGCATCAACAAAATACTTTATACCACTATTAGCTCCCGGAGTAACTTTAAAGTCTACCCAAAGCTCAAAATTGCTGAATAATTCTCTGGTAACAATATCTCCCGCGTCTTCTGATTCTGCCCCGCCAGATTCATTTATTATGATCACTCCATCTTCAACATCCCAACCCGTTCCTTTTTCGGAATAAGGGAATTCATCAGAACGAGCACCCCGCCAGTTATTCATGTTAGTTCCGTCATACAGTACTTCCCAGCCCCAGTCCTCCTGGCTGTGCGTCAACACATTATACTTGTCCATCGCAGGTACTTTCGTGCTTTGGGCGTATTTTCTTGGATTATCCGTTATGATCCGAATATTCCGCCAGCTTATTTCAATACCGGCTTCATCTGGGTTTCCAATGCTATGCACCTGAAGAGCTATAAATCCTTCCGACGTTCTGTTATCAACTAAATGTGAAACAGGAATTCCATTTACCCAGGTTTTGATAGTATCACCAATTGCTTCTACCCTGAATTTATTCCATTCGAGATGCTTATATGCTCCTTGTGCTTCGGGCATATCTCTTAGTGGGTGTAACCAGCCTCTACGTGCTTCATCATAAATTCCACCCGTCCATGAACGTTCTGAGGGATCAATTTCAACCTGGTAGCCGTGAACCCTTCCATCTTGAAATTCCGGGAAGCTGTTGCTTCTGATTTGCACGCCTGAGTTTGTCTCGTCAGAAAGCTTAACTTCATATTCAAGAATGAAATCACCGTACATAGCTTCCGTTCTAAGAAAAGAGTTTGGAGTATTAGCTACCGTAGTACCTACTATTGCCCCATCTCTTACTTCATAGGTAGCAACACCACCTAGTTGTGCCCATCCATCAGTTGTATTCCCATTGAAAAGGGATACCCATGGTTCGTCTTGTATATGAGAAGAACATGCAGTTAGTAGTACAAAAAGAGTGAGGAGTATTTTCATTGAAAGCGGTTTTATTCTCCCGAATATAGGTAATGCTCTCAAGAGGAAAAATCGAGATAAATTTTATCAGAAAAACCTCTGATGAACTTCATAAAACTATATCTTCTATGATGTCATCTAATATTCTGGCTTTAAAACCTCACCTGGACGAATTAGTCACTAAGTACGATCAGAAAGGATTTATCGATAACGATCCCATTCAATTCATGCATGGTTTTTCGGAGAAGAGAGACCAGGAGCTTGCTGGTTTCTTTGCTGCAATTATGGCCTGGGGACGCCGAGACATAGTTATTGCGAAGGTAGATGATTTGCTAAATCGAATGAATTATCGGCCCTATGAATTCATCATTAATTTTTCTGAATCAGACTCTGAGCAATTCTCAGGCTTCAAACACCGTACTTTTAAGCCCGAAGATATCTACTGGTTGATTAGAGCATTTCAAAGCATTCTGGAGAAACATCAAAGCTTCGAAGGCTTCTGGAAAGCTTGTTATGATACCTCAAAAAAAGAAGAGAGAGAGCTTATGGCCATTTTCCATGAACAATTCTTTTCTTTTCACCCGGAAACACCTCAGCGATCTCGAAAGCACATTTCTAATCCTGAAAAGAACAGTGCCTGTAAACGACTTTATATGTATCTGAGATGGTGTATCAGGAAAAGTGAAGTAGATTTAGGCATCATGAATTTTATGCCTCCCTCCGAATTAAAAATTCCTTTGGATGTACATGTTGGAACCCAGGCCAGAAAACTTGGGCTTCTTAAGAGAAAGCAAAATGACTGGAAAGCAGTATTGGAGCTAAATGAAAAATTAGAACTTCTGGATACTAAAGACCCCGCCAAATATGACTTTGCCCTCTTTGGATCAGGAGTTCTCAGTAATTAGATCAGGTTCGAACAATAAAAAGTATCGCAGCAGCACCATACATGATAATTATAGAGATTATCGTGTATGTGATATATCCAAAAAGAAAGCTAAGAAAACTCATTGCATACTGTTCAAAACCCTTTAGTTCCAGATATTTACTCTGCACATAAAAAGTGAAGCCCAGCTGCAATACTACCACTATTGTTGTGTATGTGGCCCAAAAATTTTCAATCATCATTAGTGGAAAGAAAAATAAACTGAGGGCAGAGAAACTGGCCAGAGAATATAAGTACATCACATAGTGATGTTTGAAATAGGGTTTTTTACTCTTAAAGAAAAGTTTACTGAAAAAGGCTAAGGCAGGTGCTAATAAAACAATGTAGAGTAACTGGTTAAGTTTGGTAGTCATCACTATTGTTACTTCTCCTACCATTTCAAAATACAGCGGCCAATCTAATCCGGTTTTTTCCTTTAAATCCTCCAGAGACGCATTAAAGTCCCCGCCTTGAGCTCCTGCATTTGCTGCTTCTTGCAAAACCCGCTCATAGTCAATGAAGTAAACAGTAATTGCGGTAGTAAAGGCCATAATGAAAATGGTATACCTGATTGGATTTACAAACCTTCCCCTGTCAGTGAAGTAACTATCGATTACCAATCTTGGATTTACAAACATATTGTAAATAGTAGCTGGCAAACCCCGGTCGAGATTCAGCACATCCCCTAGCAGCTCTTCAAAAAGTCCCGCTTCCTTCTTTTCAGGCTTTTGTTCCTGCTCTGTATTCTCTTCCATAGTCAATTAGTTTCCCTGAAATCTAAAATGCTACATTAACTAACTTTTTTAGTATATTTGCAACCCCAATTTCGGGAATAAAACAAATGAAAGGAAGTGAGACTCAATGCTAGGCGTTGAAGTTAAAGACAACGAAAGTGTTGAACGAGCGATCAATCGTTTCAAGAAGATGATAACTCGGTCTCGTATTCTTAATGAATACAAAGATCGGCAACAGTTTATCAAACCTTCTATTGAACGTCGCGAGGCTATGAAAAAAGCCGTTCGCGAGCAACGTCGCCGTCAACGTGACAACTACTAAATGGTAGTCGTTGTATCACAGATTTGAAGCCCTTGGTATTTAACCAGGGGCTTTTTTTATGGCCTGAATTTTAGTTTTAGAAGTTTCATAAAAATGATTATATACTATTTTATTAGTATTAATATTATAGTTTCATGATTAAACCTCTTCTTGCTTGTATTACCTTGGCCATCATAAGTACACTAGTTAGTGCGCAGGACCTTAGTTGTTTTGATGATTATTCTGAGAGTGAACAACCTTTTCGTTTAGAAAAAATAGCTATCCAACATGGCGATGTGAGCTTAGCTGCAGAGTTGTATTTGCCTAAGTCAGAAGGATACTACCCTGCCCTATTATTGCTTCCGGGAGGAGGCAACAATGTAAACAACTTACGAAATGTCCCTATTTACCTCGCTAAAAGAGCAGCCGCTTGCGGAATTGTAGCTTTGTTCTACGATAAGAGGGGAACTGGAAACTCCTCCGGAGAGTACTCTGAGACGGACTTTAATGACCTTATTTCAGATGCTGAAACGGCCATCGATTTTTTGGCAAATCATAAAGAAGTAAACAATGAACAAATTGGTGCTAGTGGATTTAGCCAGGGAGGCAGGTTAATTGCTAATCTAGCGGTAAGAAATAGGAGTGTTTCTTTTATCGCAGGGGTTTCAGGACCTATTAATAGAGTAGGACCGAATAGATATTATGCATTTAAAAACTCATTGGATCGTACCCAACTAAGCGACTCTGTTAAAAGTCTGATACTTCCTTATTGGGAAGAACATTTTAATGCTCTTGAGGCTAGAGATCAGGAACGCTCCCTCGCCCTTGATGCTGAAATAAAAGAAGTTTCAACAAGCATATATCGGAATTTACTACCTCCGTACCATGCCGATCGTGACCGTACTCCTATCTATAATTCAATGGGCCTGGACTTACTGAGTGAGCTTGAAAACCTTTCTATACCCTGGTATAGTATTTATGGGGAGAATGATGTTATAGTTCCTACTGAAGAGAGCGTTGACAATATCGAACAAGCTATGAGGTTAGCCCAAAATCAAAATTATAAAATCGAGATAATCTCCGGAGCTGGTCACTCACTTTTTAACCCTGTAACCGAGGAACAGACTCGATTCGAAAGGAAAATCCTTGAATGGGTTTTTCAAACTATTAATAACTGAGTCTAATCTTAGATCAGTTAAGCCTTTGTCTTAACTGAAGGCTTTTTTTATGGCCTGACTAATTGTAAAGACCCCTTCTTTCGAAACTTTGCCCGGAACTATAAAGCCATCAAATCCAAGCTTGCTGGACTCTTTCAATCGTTGATCCACATTAGGTACCGATCGAACTTCACCTCCTAACCCTACTTCCCCGATAAATACTGATTTTTCTTTAATTGGTTTATCCATCAAGCTGGATACGAGTGCACAGCATACTCCAACATCTCCAGCCGGATCGCTTAGTTTAAACCCACCTGCTACATTTAGATACACATCCTGGTTAGCAAAACTATAGCCTGCCCTTTTTTCGAGAACGGCCAATAGTAGTGTCAATCTGTTTCTGTCAAAGCCATTGGATGTACGTTGCGGAGTTCCGTAAGTAGATGCTGTAACCAGCGCCTGTACTTCAATCAAAAGAGGTCTCGAACCTTCCATAGTGCACACAATTGCATTACCGCTTACTTCAGTATTTGTATCAGAAATAAAGAGTTCGGATGGATTATCTACTTCCTTCAGGCCATTTGCGAACATTTCGAATACCCCTACTTCCTGTGCTGGTCCAAAACGATTCTTTAGCGTTCTGAGCAGACGGTAGGTATAGTTTTTATCTCCTTCAAACTGAAGTACGGTATCTACCATGTGCTCTAATACTCTTGGCCCGGCTATATCTCCTTCTTTAGTAACATGACCAATCACTATGGTAGTTATGTTCTTCTTTTTTGCTACCTGCTGGAATAAAGCTGCACACTCCTTTACCTGCTGGATGCTTCCGGGCATGCTGGATAGCTCTGTTCGATATACCGTTTGGATAGAGTCTATGATTAGAAGATCAGGAGCATTTTTGTTGACTTCTTCTATGATAACATCAACCTGAGTTTCATTGAAAATCGACAGGTTTGAGGAACCAACCCCAATCCGTTCTGCTCTTTGCTTGATTTGTCCAGAGGATTCTTCTCCAGCACAGTATAAAATCTTTAGCTCAGGATTAGATTTAGCGATTTGAAGAGTTAAGGTGCTTTTACCTACTCCTGGCTCACCACCAAGTAATATATAGGCTCCTGGTAAAAAGCCTCCGCCAAGTACACGATCTAATTCGGAGATATTAGAGTGAAACCGGGATTTTTCTGAAGTTTCTATTTCTTCCAGTCGTTGAGGAGTGCTTGAGCTTTCTACTCCTGAAATCTTAGCCTTGTGCTCTACTTCTGATTTGCTTGTGGTTTTAACTTCCACAAAAGTATTCCACTCACCACAAGTGGGACAGCTCCCCAACCATTTAGGAGAGATATGGCCGCAAGAACTACACTCAAATTGGACTTTTGCTTTAGCCACAATCAGTCTTTTTGTGTGCTTTCAACCACCTGACGATTGATATACCAGGTTGTAGCCGCCATTCCTATTGCTATGGTAATGTAGTAACTGATAATCCTCCACAAGAAAAGCGCGAGTCCGATAAAGGATTCTCTGGAAATAAGTGGCCCTTGAAATACTACAAATAGCCCTTCAACTCCTCCACTACCACCAGGAGTAGGTACAACCAGGAAGGTTAGATTCATCGCCAGACTGCGAAGTACGGAAAGAATCTCTGGAGCAGGAAGTAAACTCAGAATAACAATGGTTGGAAGTGCAATTCTGGCCATCCAGGTCATTGTTGAAAAGAAAAATGCTTTCAATAAAAAGCTGATCGGTTTTTTTCGAAGCTGATGTGCATAGCTTTCAAGGTTTTCAGCTTCTGCACTTATTTTGTCCTCATATCGACGAAGAATAGGAAGCTTAAATACTGCTTTAATGACTTTTTTTATCGCTGCAGGATTTACTAACACCCCATAAGCCAAAATACTGGCATAGCTTAGCAGTATCACATAGAGCAATAGCATGGAAGCTTCACCAACTAAGCCAACTTCTGGTGGAACTACCTCATAAAAAATCCCGGCAACTAATAGAATAGGAATAGCAATAGCGAACCAGATTTGGTCCAGCAACACGCTGTATAAGATAATTGCGGTAGCTTCACCTAGTTTCAGCCCTTCTTTAGTCATTGCGTAAGTGGCCATAGGGGCACCACCAATAGTGGAAGGAGTTACTGCTGAGGTAAAATCCCAGGTGAGTACAATTCGAAAAGAACCCATCCAGCTGATCACCCCTTCTGAAAGAACTCTGAATTTAGCCGCAGTAAACCAAACTCTTAAAAAGGATACAACCAAGGCTATTAAGAGTCCGGGCATTCTTTTTGGAAGAAGATGCTCCAATACACCCGGAGTGTAGGTGTAATAAATAACACCAGCCATGGTAAGAACACTCAAAGAGATAGAAATAATCAGATACCTCTTTGAGATAATATTTTGGGGCTGTGTTATTTGGTTTTGATCCGTACTCAACTGCAGTTGATTTCACTAAGTATAAAAAAAGCCACGCATAAGATATGCGTGGCTCCAACAATTTAATAAAAAGTTACGCTACGGTAATCTCATCATTTAAATAAACGTCCTGGATCATGTTAAGAAGCTTAACACCTTCTCCAATTGGTCGTTGAAAAGCCTTACGGCCACTAATTAGACCCATTCCACCAGCTCGCTTATTGATAATAGCCGTTTTAACCGCATCAGCGAAGTCATTATCTCCAGAAGCACCTCCGGAATTAATCAAACCAGCTCGTCCCATAAAGCAATTAGCGACCTGGTACCTGGTGAGATCGATTGGGTGATCTGTAGTCAGCTCTGAATAAATACGTTCATCTAGCTTACCATAGCTTGAATCACCTGCATTAAGAGCCTTGTATCCACCATTGTTGGTTGGCTGCTTCTGCTTGATGATATCAGCACCAATAGTAGTACCAATATGATTTGCCTGACCTGTTAAGTCAGCTGAAGTGTGGTAATCCACTCCATCCACTTTAAACGCGTTGTTTCTTGTGTAACACCAAAGGATGGTAGCCATTCCAAGCTCATGAGCATAAGCAAAAGCCTGAGCTACTTCCTGTATTTGTCGATTTGATTCTTCTGATCCAAAATAGATCGTAGCACCAACAGCAGCGGCTCCCATATCATAAGCCTGCTCAATGGTACCGTACATAATTTGATCGAAAGTATTCGGATAGGTCAATAATTCATTGTGATTGATCTTAACCACGAAAGGGATTTTATGAGCATACTTCCTTGCAACTACACGAAGTGCTCCAAAAGTTGAAGCTACAGCATTACATCCAGCCTCGATTGCCAGATTTACGATATTTTCTGGATCAAAATAGTCTGGGTTTTTAGCGAATGAAGCTCCAGCAGAGTGTTCAATTCCCTGATCAACTGGAAGGATAGAAAGGAAACCAGTATTTCCTAAGCGACCTGCTTCAAACATCCATTGCAGATTTCCTAACACACGGTTATTTCTATCGGAGTGAGACCAAATATCATCCACAAAAGTTGATGAAGGTAGTGCTATTCTATCAGCACTTATGGTTTCGCATTTGTGATCCAACAGGAAGGAAGCATCGTCCCCTAATAGTTCTTCAATTTTTCCTAAATCAATCGACATGTTTACAGTATTAGTAGTTAATTTTGAGGACTAAAAATATATGGGTTAATCAAAGAAATGACTAGCATAAGTTAGTCTTAGAATTCAATCAGATTATCCCAATCCATTCAAAATCCTTATCTTTGTTTCTTTTTTGAGCCCTATGAACATCGACAATATCCAACTTCCTGAAAAACCGCTTTTCCTCGCCCCCATGGAGGATGTAACGGACTCTCCTTTCCGACAGATTTGTAGGGAGAAAGGAGCTGATATTGTATTTACTGAGTTCATTAGTTCCGAAGCTCTGATAAGAGACTCTGATATTGCCATTCATAAGATGAGTTATTCCGAGAGTGAACGTCCATTTGGAATTCAAATTTTCGGTGGACGAGAAGAAGCAATGGAAGGAGCAGCCAAAGTAGCCGAGAATAATAATCCTGACCTGGTTGATATCAACTTTGGGTGTCCCGTCTATAAGGTCGTTAATAAAGGCGCCGGAGCTGCCTGCCTTAAAGATCTGGGTATGATGGAGCGAATGGCTGGAACCGTAGTAGACGCCGTTCAAAATAAACCTATCACTGTAAAAACCAGGCTGGGTTGGGATGATTCTACTATTAAAATCCAGGAAGTAGCATTAATGCTCCAGCGTATTGGGGTAAAAGCATTGACCGTTCACGCACGAACAAGAGCCCAAAAATACAAGGGAGATGCCAGATGGGAATGGCTTAAGAAACTAAAAGATACTCCGGGCCTTGAAATTCCCATCATTGGTAATGGTGACGTAACGTCTCCGGAGCTAGCTAAAAAAATGTTCGATGAAACCGGTGTTGATGGAGTCATGATCGGTCGTGGAGCTATTGGTAACCCATGGATTTTTGAGCGCTCAAGACATTACCTGGAAACAGGCGAATTACTGCCAGAACCCACATTACAGGAGCGGTTAGAACTCACCGCAGAGCAGCTTCGAAAATCGGTAAAGCATCAGGGAGAGCGGTACGGGGTTATTATAATGAAAAAGCATTATGGTCAGTACCTGAAGGGAATTAGAAACGGCAAAAAACTCCGCCTCGAACTCATGCAATTTGATACCATGGAGCCCATTCTTGAACGCTTGCTCAATTTTAAAGAAGAAGAGTATTTTGTGGTTGCTTAACTAGCTGTACGCAACGAATCTTTTTAATCTTACTTCCGTATCCGCTTCAGTTCGAACAAAATGGAGCAACTATGTTAGCGCGTTTAGCACGAGTTTTTCAATCTATATTTGGTGTAGCCAGTGCAGCTGTACCTGTTAAAGCCATTACAGGCCTTGTTGTAAGTATAATCGTCCCTTATCTACTCTACGCATTCTTAGGAGGAATAGGCATTGCACTAGCAATTGTGGGCATTGGCTGGGCGATTTGGTACTTCGCCAAAAAGAAGAAATGAGAGGAGACAGATGACAAGTAAGGAGTAATAAAATTACTTCTCTCCTTTCACCTCTCACTTATCTAGTCTCAAAGATATTCCCTACCTATATAAGACTTCAATACTTCTGGTACTCGAACCTTAGCATTTTCTTCCTGGTAGGTTTCTAAAATAGAAGCGACCACTCTTGGAAGAGCTAATGCAGATCCATTCAACGTATGTACCATCTCCGTCTGCTTCTCCCCTTTTCGATACCTGAGTTGCATTCTTCTTGCCTGGAAACTCTCAAAATTTGAACAAGAACTCACTTCCAGCCATCGCTTTTGTCCAGGACTCCATACTTCCAGGTCATACTTTTTACTTTGAGTGAAACCCATATCGCCGGTGCACATTAATAGTGTACGGAAAGGTAGTTCCAGAGCCTTCAATAGCATTTCTGAATGTTCACGCAAACTCTCGAGCTCATCATAAGACGTATCCGGATGAACAATCTTTACGATCTCCACTTTATCGAACTGATGAAGGCGATTCAGCCCCCTTACATCTTTTCCATAAGAACCTGCTTCCCTTCTCCAACAAGGAGTATAACAAACGTACTGTACCGGAAGCTCATCTTCTTTTAGAATTTCGTCTCTATGAAAATTGGTTACAGGAACTTCTGCAGTTGGTATCGCAAAAAATTCGTCTCGGGGAATCACGTACATCATATCCTCTTTATCGGGGATTTGACCTGTTCCTCGGGCAGAATCTTCATTGATAAAGAAGGGAGCCTGTAATTCAGTATAGCCTGCTTTTCCGGCT
Source organism: Balneolaceae bacterium (assembly GCA_965242845.1). Classification (GTDB taxonomy): domain Bacteria; phylum Bacteroidota; class Rhodothermia; order Balneolales; family Balneolaceae; genus RHLJ01. The sequence continues at coordinate 644,084 of CBDETC010000003.1, read as the reverse complement.
TCCGTAATGAAATAGTTTATCAGAGCACGCTGTAATTGAGCTACGGGCCCTACATAAAATGGAAATCCAGCTCCTGTGACCTTAACCCCTCGCTCAAAATCTACCCATCCATATCGTTCAGTTAATTCCCAGTGAGGTTTTCTCCATTCATCTTCATTTGGAGTACCCCATGTTGAGAAAACTTCATTTTCCTCTTCTGTAGCACCTACAGGGACTGACGGATGTGGAACATTAGGAATTCTAAGAAGCATCTGCTCTCTTTCTTCTGTAAGCACCTTCTCTTGTTCTTCAAGCTTCTTAATTTCCTCTTTCATTGAAGAGGTTTCAGCAATAATGGCCTGCGCTTCTTCTTTTTTACCCTGCCCCATAAACGCGCCAATTTGCTTGGCTTTTGCGTTGCTTTCGCTTCTCAAAGAATCTGCTTTATGGACGAGAGACCTCCACTCTTCATCCTTGGCTAACACCTCTTTTACTATTGAAATGTCGTTCTCGCCTTTATTTACTATCGCCTGTTCAACCAGCTCTTTGTTTGCCTTGATGAAGCCTATATCTAACATTCTTCGCTTTTGTTCGGGTTTAAAAATAGAACCAAAGATAAGGCCTATTGAAACTTTTACTTCACTTTTTTTTAAGAGGCTTGATACTTTTATCTTTTATTTTTGATAGTGCTTTTCTAACTTATCGCCTAAATAAATTAGGCTATAATACCTCACTCATAGAAATTTTAGGAAAACAGGGATTTTCACATGACTCATTTGCTCGATGAAATCGATATTGCCATTTTAAACCACCTTCAGGAAAACGGGAGAGCGCAAAGAAATAAAATTGCTGAGCTTGTTAACCTATCTGTACCCTCTGTCTCTGAAAGAATGAAGAAACTGGAAGAGAAAGGACTTATCAAGGGATATCATGCTATTCTAAACAGTAAAGATTTTAACTTTGATATCACTGCTTTTCTTTTTGTTCAGGTAGATGGATCAGAAAATTACCCGGAATTTGTACGAAAGGTAGCTAATGAACCGGAAGTTTTAGAATGCCACTCCATCACTGGGGATGGCTCTCATCTATTAAAAGTGCGAACCAAGAATACTGCTTCTTTCGAACGCCTATTATCCACCTTACAGTCCTGGGATGGAGTCAATAAAACTCGTTCTAACATAGTTCTCTCAAGTTTTAAGGAAACTAGAGCCCTTCCCATTGAACAGGCTACCGAGTTAATTAAGTCTTAGAAAAGTCCAGAAAAGAGTTAATAAACAGCTCTTGATTGCTTAACTTACGTCATATTGTCAGACGTAAAAGCACTCAATGGATCGCGAAGTATTTCAGGAACAATTTGGATTATTAGGTAGTTCTCCCGCTATCAAGCAGGTAGTGGATAAAATTATGCAGGTATCTAAAACTGATATCACGGTTTTACTGCAGGGAGAAAGTGGCGTTGGTAAAGATGTAACAGCACGAGCTATTCATGGAACCAGCGCGCGTAAATCAAATGATATTGTAATCGTTAATTGCGGTGCTATTCCAGAGGGAATTATCGAAAGCGAATTATTTGGACATGAGAAGGGAGCATTTACAGGTGCAAACGAAGCTCGTGAAGGATATTTCGAAAAGGCAGATGGTGGAACAATATTTCTTGATGAAATCGGGGATACTCCCAAAAATATACAGGTTAAGCTTCTACGAGTTCTTGAGAACGGTGAATTTTTCAGGGTTGGTTCCAGTAAAGTAAAAAAAGTAGATGTACGCCTTATTGCAGCCACAAACCGTGACTTATGGCAAATGGTCCAGGATGGGAGCTTTAGGGAAGACCTTTACTATAGACTGGACACTGTGCAGATCCATTTGCCTCCCCTTCGCGAACGCCAGGAAGATATTATCCCTATTTTCAGAAAGTTTGTACAGGAATTCTCTGCGCGTTATGACTCCGTATTTAAAGGATTCTCGGACGAAGCTCGAGAGCTCCTTGCTTCCTACCGGTGGCCTGGAAATATCAGAGAACTCAGGAATGTCGCTGAACAACTCGTCGTACTCGAGAAGTCTCAATTCATTGACGTTGAGCGATTACAAAAATATCTTAAAGGCAGACAACATGAAGGTTCTGCGGATAACCTCCCTATGGTTTCAGGCATCAATGAAAACCAGGAAAGTGATTCAGGTTTTGGACACCAGGATCGAGAGCTTGTTTTTCGTGCGCTAGTTGAACTTCGTAATGATATAAGTGATGTTAAACGAATGCTTGCCAATTTTCTGTATTCATCTATCTCTGACAAAGGAATAAAAGCCTTACCACCTGCTTCCAGTACTTCTTTGAGTACGGAAGTTACTCCTCAACTGGGAATTGATGTCGGTGGAGACAAGTCCTTAGGTATGACCTCTATTCCTTTTGCAGCTAATGATGAACATACTCCGCAAGTTTTTGATGACGAAGATTCCGAGATTTTAGATTTCTTTGGTGATGGAGAAATTCCTTCTATAGAAGAAACTGAGCAATTCCTCATCAAGAAGGCTCTGGAGAAATATGATGGGAATCGAAGAAAAGCCTCAGAGACATTGGGAATAAGTGAGCGCACTTTATATAGGAAATTGGATCAATATGGGTTGGCGTAAATATTCCATTATTCTTTTTGTCATCATCTTTAGTGCATTAAACACATCATGCCTAAGGTATAGCTTTACTGGGACATCGATCCCTGAAGATGTAAATACCATATATATCCCATTCTTTCCTGATCAATCTAATAGTGGTTTTAGTGATTTGAGTGACCGCCTTAATGAAGCACTTATCGATCGATTTATAAATTCGAGTAGATTACAATTAGCCAGTAGCGAGAATGAAGCAGACGCCGTACTTGATGGATCAATTATAAGTTATAGCAATCGTCCATTTAGTATCGGTGGGGATGAAGAAGCTGATCAAAACCAAATCCAAATTACGGTTAGGGCTACCTTTGAATATAAAAACGATGCCCAGGCTTTGTGGAATGACAAAAATTTTACCAGCACTTTTACTTTCGATCCAACAGAAGATCCAATTGGCGGAGAAACCGATGCCACAGAAGAAGTATTGGAACAGATTGCCAATAATATGTTCAATGATGCCGTAAGTAGCTGGTAAATAGGATTGAAAGTAGTTAGCCTTCGCTTTATACTTGCTACTAATGCAGACGCTCCCCTTTAACATACCAAAATCACTTTCTTCCTACGTAGAAAAGTTTGAAACAGACCCAGAAGGGAGCACTGCTAAACTTGCCAAATTAATTCAAAAAAGAGACCCTGATGCAGTTGGCCATTTTTTATTGGCCTGGTTCCATCACTTGCAAGGAAACAATCAACTGGCGATAAGAGAAGCTTTGATTGCAAAAACTTATGCGCCTGGTAGTCCGCTAATGGAACACCTGCATTATTTCCTGGTTCACCCTGAACTTTTTGAGGCGCGAGTACCATCAATAAGCTACTCCTCGGAAAGAAAGCTACAGCAAGCGTCACGCACCTCTCCTATTCTTGATTTGGATCGCTTGATTGAGCTATTAGAAGAAGTAGAATCTCAGCGAATACAAATTCCTCTTGACGATGAAAACGCTAACGATGAAGATTTAAGTGAGGAGTCAACGGAGGTAGGAGATATAGTATCTGAAACACTTGCGAAGATTCATGAAAAGCAGGGTAACAGAAAAGAAGCGATTAAGATGTATGAACGCTTGATTACTCTGAATGAAGATAAAGCCGATATTTACTCTTCTCAGATATCTAAGCTAATGGAAGACTAAGCTTTTACAAAGGGGTTGTATTTTTTCTCATGCCCTATGTCAGTAGCTGGCCCATGTCCAGGATATACCTTTGTTGAATCCGGAAGGGTATATAACTTCGTTTTAATAGATTCCTCCAGGAGATCAAAATCTCCTCTATATAAATCTGTTCTACCGATACTCTCTCGAAATAATGCATCCCCAACAACCAGAACACCATCTTGCTCAAAATAGAGTGCGGTATGATCTGGCGAGTGACCTGGCGTATATAAACATTCAAAGTTAAACTCACCTATACTAAACATTCCTTGCTTTGGTAATGGTTCAGGGGTAAAGCTAAACCCAACCTGACGAAGACCAAACATTGTGGCCTGACTTCCGAAGTTTTCCCATAGAAATAGATCATCAGTATTGAGATAAACAGAAACGTTGTACTCTTTAAGCAAGCGCTGAAGCCCCAAAACGTGATCTACATGAGCATGAGTTAATACTACAGCTATTAACTCCGAACCTGTTTCGGTCAGATGATTATTAAACTGTTGAAATTCTGTTTCTGATGAAAAACCAGGGTCAATAATTATAGAAGTACCCTCATTACTGAGTAGGTACGTATTCTCTAAAAAAGGCCCAACCTCAAAAGTGACAATCTCCATAGGCATAAATAAAAAAAGGATGCATGTTTAAGATGCATCCTTTGATTGGAAAGAATTCCGTTACTTCTTTTGGTCGTACATACGCTTGAATCGATCTACTCGACCAGCTTTAGCTGTAAAAGACTTTCTAGTATAGAAAGGGTGGTTTTTTGAGTCGATCTCACTTTTGTACACCCCGTCTTTGGTTTTTAGCGTACTTCTGGTCTGAATCTCAGAACCGTCGCTTAATACCACGGTAATTTCTTTGTATTCTGGGTGAATTCCTTTTTTCATAATTGCTTCGACTTCCTTCAGTTTTTTGGAAAGGCTATAAATATAAGACTATATACTAGCTATATCAACGATTTTATATATCGTAATTTCTAAAATCTTCATCACTTAAATCACTAAACGAAGAAAACATGGTACCAACCATATCGGAGTACGAAATCTGGTCATCCAAATCCTCTTTACTTAGCATAGAGTGCTGATGAAGGGCATCTAGTACAAAGTCCATCCACGCATATTGTTCCAGCTTATGATCAAATTTCTTTCCGTTAACTGCTATTTCCTTCAGACCCTGGACCCTATCAAGCTCTTGTTGGTATTTTTTATCTGAGGAGATATCCGGAAGATTAACCTCATCTCCATTCGAAAACCAATCCGTAATTTTTTTATAGGTATTCTTTTCTTTCTCTGATCTTGATTGAGGATCACTAAAGTAGTTTTTAAATACTGTGCTTACTGCTTTTCCAATAATGTGTTTAGCAACACTGATTGCTCCTTCCTGCTCACCTTCATACACTAATTCTAGCTTTCCAGTTAATGCAGGTATCATATGATAGAGATCAGAAACCCTAAGTACTGTTTCACTTTCACTATTTAAAACCGCTCTTCTTTCAGCAGCCGAAACTACCTGTTCCATCGCGGTAATGGTCATTCTTGTTGAAACTCCACTCTTTTGATCTACATATTCAGAGTTTCTTGCCTCAAATGCGGCCTGCTCGATAATTTCTCTGTACACTTCCGGAATATGTACCGAAATAATATCATCACGTTTATCCCAGGCTTCTTGACGGGTAATGCTAATTCCCGTGTCTCTTTCCTTTGGGTAATGAGTAATTATTTGAGCGTCGATACGATCCTTTAGAGGAGTAATGATGTTTCCTCTATTCGTATAATCTTCAGGATTCGCAGAAAACGCGAGAGATACATCTAATGGAATTCGAACATGAAAGCCCCTTATCTGGATATCTCTTTCCTGCATTATGTTCAGTAAAGCAACCTGAATACGAGGCTGGAGATCGGGGAGCTCATTAATCACAAATATGCCTCTGTTTGTTCTGGGAATGAGACCAAAATTAATAGCATTCTCATCCGACAAACTTATTTTTTTTGTAGCAGCTTTAATTGGATCAATATCTCCAATCAAGTCAGCTACCGTAGTGTCCGGAGTGGCCAGCTTTTCACCATATCTTTTTGAGCGATGAACCCAATCAATCGGAGTTTCGTCACCTTTTTCAGCAATAACTTTTTTAGCAAATATTGATAGAGGATTAAAGGGATCGTCATTGATCTCAGATCCCGCTACAATCGGCATATACTCGTCCAGAAAGTTGACAAGCATACGAAGCATCTTTGTTTTTGCCTGCCCTCTCAATCCCAGAAGTATCATATCATGCCTTGACAGTAGAGCGTGTTGAATTTGAGGCAGTACTGTTTTTTCATATCCATGAATTCCTTCAAAAAAAGGAGATCCATTTTGCATAGCCTCAATTAAATTCTTTCGAATTTCTTCTTTAACCGAAATTGATTGCCATCCACTTTCTCTAAGTTCTTTAAGTGTAGTTACTTTCTGATGTGTATCGTTCATGAAAACTTCTTCCAAATTTCTTTCTTAACTGCTAACGATGGTATTTCATTCATTCTTATAATTGGGAATTAAGGAAGTTAACGCCCTGGCTTTAACAAGGGTTTCTTCCCACTCTTCCTCAGGGTCCGAATCGCTCGTAATCGCTCCACCTACAGGGAAAACCAATACATTTTTTTGAATGATTGCCGTTCTGATTACCACATTAAAGTCAAAGTCCCCATCAGGTTTTATATAACCTATCGCCCCAGAATAAATACCTCTTTTGTAATCCTCAAGCTCTTCAATTCCACTCATAGCCGAAATTTTAGGAGCTCCAGTCATAGAACCCATTGGGAAGCAGGCTTTAATAATTTCTATCGAATCAATCTGTGATGACACAGTACATTCGACTGTAGATACCATCTGATGGACAGTTTCGAAACTTTGTATTTCAAATAGATTGCTAACCTTCACAGAATCTTTCTCGGCTATCCTGCTTAGATCATTTCGCACCAAATCTACAATCATCAAATTTTCGGCTCTGTTCTTTTCTGAGTGCAAAAGCAACGACTTCTCTTCATCTCCAGCACCGTTCCTTGAGAGTGTTCCTTTTATTGGCTGAGAAATTACAGTGTTCCCTCTTCTACTAAGAAATCGTTCAGGAGAAGAAGAACATATTGATAGATCATCAAAGCGGATAAAAGCACCGAAAGGTACTGGACCATTCGATTTCATTGCCTGATATAATTCAGCCGGATTTCCGGAAAAATGAAATTGAAGTGCGTGTGAAAGATTGACTTCGTAGAAATCCCCTTCTTTTATTCTGCTTTGGGCAGCTATTATTTTACTTAGATATTCTTCTTTCGCTACTCTCTCTTTTTCCACTAAATAAAAGTCTAACTCCTCAACACTGTTTAAGGCATCTCCATCAAAAACTTCTTTTACATCCCCAGGTACCATGAAATACATGTCGGGACTTTCAGTTAACCTTTTATTATTAGAACTCAGTGTCTCTAACGAGTTTTTTAGATCGTATCCGAGATACCCAAAAAGCCAGCCTCTATTTCGTTCTCTAAATTCTGCTAGCGCACTCCATATATCTCCGGACCGAATGTGAGTTTTACCATCCTCAAAAATTTCGATGTCATTACCCCACGCTTTAATCCATGCTTTTGGATTTGCTGCCAAATACGTCTTTTTACTTTCGGGATGGTCTGATTTTTGAGACTCTAATAAAACAACATCCCCTTCTATAGAGAGAGCTTCCTTGAAAGTGGTAATATTTCCCGCGCCAGGCTTCATTCAAATTTGCAATAATACGGTTTATGAGTCATTATTTGGAGCTTTTCCGCAGCTTTATTTTTAAATTCTTTTCAATGCTCTACAAAAATTTAGTCAAACCATTTCTCTTTAAGAAAGATGCTGAACAAGCCCATGAATTAGCTCTTTCTCTATCACGAAAAACCAGTGATTCACCCTTATTAACTTCGTTAGCTAGCTTAGCTTATGGATTTGAACACCCTTCATTAAAAAGAGAATATTGGGGACTCAGATTCCCTAACCCAATTGGATTAGCTGCAGGTTTCGACAAAAATGGAGAAACACCATTGGCTATTCAAGCTTTGGGATTTGGATTTATAGAAGTAGGAAGCATAACTGCAAAATCTTCTACTGGAAACCCTAAACCGCGAGCATTTCGGCTACCAAAAGATCATTCATTGATCAATAGAATGGGACTTAATAACCAGGGATCTGAAGCAATAGTAAACACACTTTCAAAGCTCAATCTAAAAATTCCCTTGGGAGTTAATATTGCTAAAACTAACGACAGCTCTATCCATGGAGATGCAGCGGTTCAGGACTATCTTATCAGTTACGAGTTAGCCAATAAAGTTGCTGATTACATAACAATAAACATCTCCTGCCCTAATACCGGAGAAGGAAAAACATTTGAGGATCCCGATGCACTTCAACAGCTCCTTGAAGCCCTCAAAATAACTGATGATGCAAGAAAACCTTCTTTGGTTAAATTCTCGGTTGATACAGACAAAGCCACTTTAGAGCGATTGGTTGAATTATGTGAAAAGTTTGGAGTTGCTGGTTATGTGGCAACTAATACCTCTTCGTTAAGAGATGGGCTATTAACAAACCAAACTACGCTGGATAAAATTGGAAATGGTGGACTAAGCGGCCAAGCAATCTCTGATAAAAGCACAAAAATGATTGGCTGGCTTTCTGAAATATTAGCTGGCAAAAAACCAATTATAGGAGTAGGTGGAATTGATAGCGTTGAAAGTGCTCATGATAAAATTGAAGCAGGAGCAAGTTTACTTCAGATTTATACTGGGTTAGTGTACGAAGGGCCGGGACTTATAAAAAAACTAAAAAAATCACTGGTAGACTATTAATTGCCCTGAATTGGGAAATCTAGTTCACATTGAACATTCACAGCTGATCCGTCAACTAAAACAGGGTCAAAAGTTAAGTGCTCATCTATTTTTGAAACAAATTCATCGATTAGTTCCTGATTCCGGGTATCGGACGATAATTTAAACTCTTCGATTACACCTCTTGTATTAACATAAAACAAAAACTGAATCTCACTTTCTTCAACATCATCCGGAAGTTCAATTAGAGAAAGGAATTCTTGCATTCCACCCCGAATAAATAACTCCTGATCTACATCGCCACAAGCCAAATAACCTTCTCTGGTTGTCTCTTCTTCATTATTTGTTGCCGAAAGTGTCTCTGATTCGGGGTTGAGAAGTTCTGGAAGTTTAAATTCCGTCTGTAATCTTTCAACAATTCCGACGTCTTCTTGTGTCGAATATGAAGAGAGGTAAAGTTCCACTTTTGAACGAGTGGAATCCCAGTATACCCCATCGTAGGGAAAGTACTCTGAAAAATCTGGTGAAGTTAAGGTAGAATCGAGAATAGACTGAGCTAAATCAACATCCAACTGTGTTGCTAAAGTATCGGTTACTATTAACTGTGCCGAATCTTGTTGAGCCTTGAACTGTTCCCGTGTTGCTTTCCAGTCTTCATTCACTTCATTCCATTTGCTTAAGTTTTCGGAAAAAAGAGAATCAGTTTTTCCCAATGTGATGTAGCTATTTATTGCTGTTCGAAGTGACTTCGCACCCAATACCTTTCCTCGATTATTCTCTTCAAAAATCGATAAGGAATTTGCCCTTTCTTCTTCGCTAAGCTCTAGATCATTTATAATAGCAACATACTGCTCGGCAGGAGATAATTTAACAATATCAGTTATTACCGGAGGAGCCAGATTAAACTTATCCGCTATCCTACCTGCATAAAGTGAAGTAGGATAGTTTTGAATAAGCTCTTCTGCCCTTTCAATTGCTTTTAAGCTGTCCCCGTTTAGAATGCTTAATTCAGATAAGGAATAAAGTGAAACGGGTACTACTTTACCTTCGGGTCGTTCCTTAATTACTTTTTCAAAATAATATCCAGCGCTATCAGGAAGATTTAATGAAAGAAAAAACAAATTCGCTAGCTCATACTTTAGTACAGATATATCCTCTCTTACCGAATCCTGATCTTGGGGAGTAAAAGGAATCTGACTTAAGTCAATACTCACAAAAACTTCTGTAGTACCTGAGGTCCTTTGAGTAGTATTAGTACCTTCTCCCTCTTCACTTTCAACTAGCTGACTTACCAGGATGGATGAAACCCTCCAGTTATCGGCCAACTGCCTCCCTCCCCAAATAGCATTAAACTGTTGGGAAGCATCTGCTAGCATGACCGGGTTTTTGTAATTTAAGAATCCATTTCTTTCTTGATTTTGGCTAGCATTAGTTTGTGAATTATTCGCATTCACATTAACCAGTGTATTTCTTCTGGCTTCTTGTTCCCTTTGTAACCTTGCTAGTTCTTCTCGCTTTTGTTGCTCAATTACTGCCAAAACAGAATCAAACTCAGCCTGAGGTAGAGCCCCAAGCCAAAGCAAACTGTCTTGTAAATATATTTCGTTTTTGATTCTGGCATAATCACCAAATGATTGAGCAAATTCTTCCGCATTAAATTCCTCAGGAAGTTCTGCTTTGTTGGCGTTTGATGATGCTGCGGAATCATAGTAAGCAGCAGCTAGTTCGAAATCGTTTAGATTAAAACGGCTGATTTCAGCTAAGCCATTATAAGTTTTTGCCCGGGTAACTGGATCTGGCCGGTTTCTTTTGTCTCTTAACACAGAAAGATATATTTCCCTCGCTTCCATATAATTTCCACGATCCTGTTCGGTCTTTCCTAATTCAAAGTTCAACTCAGAAACAAACTCTGTATTCTTATCATCCCTAACCATGGATGAGAACACTTTATACGCATCTTCAGAATTGCCTAATGCTCGGGCTACTTCTGCCTTTTTCTTTTGGGCCTCGAATTGAAGATCATAGTTTGTATAGTTCTTCCCTACTTTATCATAAGCCTCATAAGCCTCTTCATTGCTCCCAAGGTTTTCATACAACTGCCCAATCAGGAAATATCCTCTTTCCTTGTACGCCTTTTTCGGAAGACCTTTAATTGAGACATTGAGCTGATCAATCGCATTTACCCAATTTTCTCGTTCCACATAATGTTGACCAAGAACAGCCCTTACCTGGGCTTCAAGACTTCCTTTCCATTCACCCTCGAACAAAGCAAGGTGCTCCGTTAAATATTGAACCCCCTGATTGTATGCTTCTAATTCTAAGAGCACTCTACCCTTCCAAAATACTGCTCTTTGCTTCATCTCCGGGTTTTCTGATGAGATATATAGCTCATCAAACTTCTGGTCCGCAGAAAAATACTCCTGTCTGTAAAAATAGGATTTACCAATTATTTCAAGAGCATTATCAACCCATTTGGAATCTTCGTGTTTTCTGAGGATATCTGCTCCTTTGTCGATAGCATTCTGAAAATCACCACTACCAGCGCCAAGAGGAGTCTCATGAATACGTATAGTTTGTAGAGTATTATAGTTTCTTGCCTGTTCTTCGGATTTTTCCTCTCCCGATTTAAAACTCTTTTTGGCATTGTAATACGTGTTATAGTATGCGTTAAAATCCTTAAATCCAGATTTAAAGGACGTTTTGCATCCTATAGTAAAGGCCAAGATTAGTATTACTAAAAGAAACTTTCTCATCAACAATGATTTGATCACCTCATATCAAACGAAGCTTTTTAATCAATCGTACTTACTTTGATCATATTCGTTTTTCCTCTTTTTGCAATGGGCATACCGGTAGCTATAACTACTCGGTCACCCTTTTTTACCATGCCCCGGTCCTCTAAATAATGTTCCATTATCTTTACACTTTGATCTGTATCAAATAACTCATCTAAACGGACGGACTGAACACCCCAAACGAGGTTCAATTGACGCCTCACTTTCTGGGATTCTGTGAATGCAAATATTGGGACCTTTGGTCTAAATTTAGCTATTCTTCGTGCAGTGTTTCCAGAATGTGTAATTGTACTTATTACTTTGGCATCTACATTATCGGCCATGGTTATACTTGAAAATGCAATCGACTCAATAATCTGTTTTTCTTTCAAGTTTGGCTTTCTGTATTGAAGGCTATTATAAAGCTTAAGTAGCCTTTCTTCTGTTTTCCTGCAAATTCTGTTCATTACATTTACTGCTTCCATTGGGTATTTACCAGCTGCTGTCTCCCCAGAAAGCATTACTGCATCAGTACCATCTAATACTGCATTTGCCACATCGGAGCTCTCCGCTCGCGTAGGCCTTGGATTATGGATCATAGAATCAAGCATTTGAGTAGCGGTTATAACCGGCTTACCTACTTTTCTGCACTTTTCAATGATCATTTTTTGAATAAAAGGAACCTCTTCAGTTGGAATTTCAATTCCAAGATCTCCCCTCGCTACCATAATACCATCAGCAGCATCAATAATTTCATCTATTGCGTCTAATGCTTCTGGCTTCTCAATCTTCGCTATTACTCCCGCCTCGCAGTCTGATTCATCAATTCTTCTTTTAAGATCCAATACCTCTTCTGCAGATCTAACAAATGACAATGCGACAAAATCTACATTTTGAGTAAGACCAAATTCCAAATCTTTAATATCCTTCTCAGTTAAAGCAGGAATTGAGACTTTTACATTGGGGAGGTTTACCCCTTTTCTTGGTTTAAGTAACCCACCAACTATTACTTTAGCTTCTAATAGGGACTGTTTTTTGGCGGTTATTTCGAGCTCAAGTAATCCGTCGTCCAGTAAAATCCTATTTCCGACTTCAGCTTCGTTAACCAGGCTCTTATAATCTATTGGAATAAGTGTAGATGTACCCTCTACTTCTTCTCCGGTAATTGTAACAATACCCCCTTCCTTAAGCACCTGACCATCATCTTTCATTTGACCCACACGAATCTTAGGGCCCTGTAGATCCATTAGAACTGCGATACTATAGTCGTTTTCTCTTGCTGTTTTTCGAATGTATTTTATCGATCGCTCGTGAACTTCATGGCTGCCATGAGAGAAGTTTATTCTGGCTACATTCATCCCATGTAAAAAGAGATTTGTTATACCTTCCTGTGTATAACAACTAGGCCCGATAGTACAAACTATCTTAGTTCTTCGAAGTGGAGTAATCATATTTAATAGTTGATCTTATGAGTGAGGTTATTTAAATATATTGATACTAAAGATAGCTTAATTGTGGTTATCTATGTGATACGATTTTATAAAAATTTTGAGGAATTATATCGCTAGTTTCTTAGTCATTCACACTAATATGAGCAATATAGTATGAAAGTATTTATTTCCAGACTTCTATTATTATTTACAGGTGTTCTCCTTCTTAATTGTTCTAATTCATATGTAGATAATATTGATAGAAATGCCGGTTATCAGTACAGACCTGGTTTTCCGGAAGTACGGTTAGTTACTGCCGGAATTATTGACCAATTTACTGACAGCACAAAAATTACCATTACAGGAGAAATCATTTACGGAAGCCTTGTTTTCAAAAAAGTAGGCGATCTTTTTGAGGCTGAAATAATTGTAGAGGTTCAAATACTTGATAATACTAATCCTTCAAATATCATTGAGATAAAGGACTATCCCCTTACAATTTCAGAAGAGGATGTGCGGGTTGTAAACAGTCAGGAGGAATACTTGTTTGACCGGGTATATGATGTTGAACCTGGAGATTATACGATAAACTTCACTGTTACCGATGTAAGTACAAACAAGCAGACTCTTCGTGTTTCTAGTGCCTTCATTCCTAACCCCGAAGATCCAGTTTCAAACATCACGAATATTCAGATTTTTTCTAAAGATGAATCGGTTACCACAGAGTTCAATCCTGTAACGACCTACGATATATCTAATCAAGCAGACTCTATTCGCTTTGTCTTTCAGGTAACCAATAATAATGCTGACGAACCCATTACTATTGATAGCCGCTTAATTAGGTTTCAATCTGATTCTACTGTTGCAAGACCTATGAGTTGGGCAAACTACTCTTCATCACATATCGCCTACAAAGGTATTGTGTATGGTAAGTATGATGTAGTAAGCTCATCAAGAAGAATTCTTAACCAATCTGGGAGCGTGTCTATTGAATTCGTTTTTCCAAATTTACAAAGGGGAAACTATCGTTTTGAAGTAAGCTCTAATAATGAAGGGGATGAAAATCTTTTTAAAGCTCGGGACTTTAGTGTGAAAAGTCTTAATTACCCTTCCTTAAAGACTCCAAAAGAACTGGCTGCACCTTTAGCCTACCTAATGGAAAGAAAAGAATATGATCAGTTAATGGAGATTGATGATGATGCTGAACTGAAAAAGGCTTTAGACAGGTTTTGGCTGAAGAATATTAAGAACTCAAAAAAAGCTCAGGATGTAATTTCTCTTTATTACGAAAGAGTTGAAGAAGCCAATAAGCAATTTGCAGGGTATAAAGAAGGATGGAAAACGGACATGGGCATGATCTATATACTTTTCGGTCCTCCATGGTATGTTACCCCTTCGCTCGATCAGATGTCATGGGCCTATTCTTATAATTTGGATGAGTTTGACAGAAATTTCTTCTTCAGATCTCCACGAGTCAAAAATAAAGAATACCCCTTTTATAACTACTTGCTCTTAAGAACTCCCCAATATCATCAGGTTCAATACCGTCAGGTTCAGCTATGGCTAAATGGACTTATTCTTAAGGATAATCTTTAATTGAAATTGGCAATTGATCCTGCAAACATACCTCCAGTAAGAAGGTCTGTAAAGTTGTTTATTATTGCAGTTGAATTAGATGATTCTGAAGGGTTTAGAAACTCACCTTCATCATTTTGAAAAAGAGTCTGCAGATCTATTCTTGTTCGTAAAAAAAGAGTCTCTTCTGTATCGCTAATAGAAACAGGACTAGTTTCTACGAATCTCTTTATAAAACTTGGAGACGCACGGAACAAGAAGTCCCTGCCATTTACCACACCATCAATGACAAGTGAGTAAGTCACATCGTTGTCTCCGTAAAAGTCATTGTCAAAGAAAGGATCTCGCGTAGCTATTGGTCCAATATTAAGCTCGTAATCAACGAAATCATTAAGATCGAAGCCTAAATTGGTAGATAAAATGATAACATCTGTAGAACCAAGGTCATTATAGGCATAAAGGAAAACGTTAAAGTCTTCTGGATTGCCTATTTCGACTGAATCTTCATTCGTAATCTTAAAAGCAGTAGAAGTAAACTTGATCTCTCTCACTCTAACTGTATCAGTACCATAGGCTACTTCATTTCCTATGTTATCTACAAGAAAGCGGAACTCTACACGCTTTCCAATATTTGTGCTAGAATCGAGGCAGTTAGATAAGTAAAAGGTTATCAGTCCTAAGAGGAGCGTATATCTTGACATGAAGTATAGCTAAGATTTGGTTAAATAAAAAAAGCTACGCCTAATGAATAGGCGTAGCTTAAAGTTAACAATTTTGGAAACTACTTATTGTGCCATAAACACATTAGTAGAATCTAAATTCGCTGCTACAGTTGCACTTGATCCGTCTAATTGAAGTAGAAGAAGAACTTCACCAGCAGCAAAGCTACCAGTAAGATCAGCTACATCAAAAGTAAGATTAGGAGCACCGCCACCACCAAGATCTGCATCAGTGATAGTGAAAGAATCTGTACAAGCATAACCAGTACCGCCTGAAGCAATAGTTACAGCGGCTGCACCAGTAGTATCAACGGCTACGTCAAAAGTAGCACCTGTTCCAGATCCACCAGCAGTTACACCAGTGTATGTTCCAGCTGTACGAAGTGTATCATCAGTAGCACCATCAAAAGTAGGTTGAGTAATACTACCTACTGTGGTTACTACGAAGTCAACATCAATATCAGCTGTTGTTTCTCCTGCTGCGATAGTTAGAGGAGAAGTAGTTCCAAAACTATAGTCAGTACCTGCTCTTGCAGTTGATCCACCAGCTGCACTAAAGTCTACAGTGACATTAGACGCTGCTGTACCATTGCTTGAGATTAACTGAACCTGGATAGTTGTGGAAGTAACATTACATCCAAGGTTGTTTGTATCCTGAAGAGGGAACAATCCAACCTGATCTGGTCCGTCATAAGTGTTTTCTACATCCCCTTTGTCAAAGAGTGAATCACACCCTACCAGCAAAGCTGGGAAAAGAAGGATATATGCTAGTTTTTTAATTTTCATAATCTTAAAAGAATTTCGAGTTAGTAGATGATTAGTCTTCAAGAACTGCGTAGTCAGGATTCTCAACTACGAGAGGATTTACTGCCTGATAGCCAGTTCCGAATGGAGCTAGAAGTCTGTAAGAATCTGCTCTCATTTTGTCGGCACCACCATCACCATCAGGAATAGCACGCCCTAATCTCTTTAGATCCCAGAATCTGTGACCTTCTACGACTAGTTCACGAGTTCTTTCAAGAAGTATCTCATCTTCGAATGCTGTAATGTTAGCAAAATCTCCCGCAGCAACTGGTGCAAGACCTCTTGCTGTTCTAAGAGTATTCAAAGGAGCGATACCAGAAGCAACACCACTTGCTTTAGCAGCTGCTTCAGCCTGAATTAGATAAAGTTCAGCAACTCTCATGAAAGGAATATCATCCACAAAGTTACCTTTGTAACCATTCCACTTCATAACAGCTACACCTTCATCATTTGTTGCAGTACAACCAGCCTGGATACATGGTGCATACCATCCTGGAAGTCTCCAGTCATCAGCTGAATAAGTATCCATTGTATAGTTAGTAGGAACTTGAGATACCCACTGTACAGAAGTGTATACTGCAAGACCGCTGTTTGCATTGCTACCAGCAATGTTTTCAGTACTAGCATTTACTTTAATTTCAAACAAAGCTTCTGGGTTAGCCTGGAACCACATAGCTCCAACACCAGCTGAATCACTTACTAATGAAAGTCCACTAGCTGTGATCGCGTCAGCAGCAGCAGTAGCTGCAGCAGCCCATTGACCTTGATAAAGTAGTACACGAGCTCTTAATCCTAATGCAAACTCAAGAGTTGCAAAACCATTTGCAGAAAGCAGGTTTGCGTTAGCTGAAAGTAACGACTCTGCTTCAGTAAGGTCAGCAAGTATCTGAGTATATACTTGATCTACCGTGCTACGAGCAATAGGCTCTGCATCAGATAGGTCAGTAGTAGCATCAGTTCTAAGCATTACACCTGCATCCCAGTTAGCAGTAGGTCCGTTACTGAATTGACCTGGATCGTAAGCATAAGCACGTACTAGCAAATGGTAAGCTAATGCTCTAATTGCAAGAGCTTCACCTCTGTACTGATCTCTTTTAGCATCATCAATTAGTCCTTCAGGGATTTCATTGATTAAAAGATTGGCTTCCTGAATTACTTCATAAGCGCCAAAACTTCCTAAATGAGCAGTACCACTGGTACCAATTGCAGTACATTGAGCTTGAAATCTTGTAGAACCTTGTCGGTTACAAGTTTCATCTGCAAGTGCACTCGCTCCAACAAAATGCTCAGTAGTCATATCAAAACTAGTAAGAATTTTGCTGTACATATTCGTTCTCAAGCCATCAATACCAGCTTCTGATCCTAATGCATCAGCAGTTGAAATAGATTGAGATGGCTGTACGTCAAAAATATCATCACATGCGATTCCCCCTACAAGAAGGAGAGAAAGCGCAGCGATTTTGATAAATCTTAATTTATTCATTGTCTTATATCCTTTTACTGATTTCGATTAGAAGCCTATATCAATACCACCGTATACCTGGCGCTCTGTTGGATAAGAAGCGGCAGTTACGTTTCCGTTTACGTCAGTAGTATTCGCAGCAACTTCTGGATCGTACCATGGCCATGCAGTCCATGTAATAAGGTTTACAGCAGAAGCATAAAGCTTAACATTTCTTATTCCTAAGCCATCAAGTAGAGTACTTGGTAGGTTGTAGCTTAAGGAAATGTTCTTTAATCGAATGTAACTTGTGTTATAGATAGACTGAGTACTTAACTGAGTACGGTAGTTGTCAGTCTCTGGGAAGTCAGTTCCACCTTCCATAGCACGTGGGTAATAAGTTACATCACCTGGCATTTGCCATCTGTCAAGTACTTCTTCAGCAAGGTTCATCTGGAAATCAGGTGTTCTTGTGAAGTAGTAATCAGTTTGTGGGAATGCCCACTGGCCAAAGCTGAATTGGAAGAATGCATCAAGCGTAATTCCTTTGTAGCTAAGTGTGTTACCAAATCCACCAACTGCATCAGCAACACCATCTTTGTACTTGATTTGATCAGTAGTTTCTGGAGTGTAAGTGATTTCACCGTTAGCATCGTACCACATTGGACGTCCATCAGCTGGGTTTACACCTGCCCATCTTGGAACCTGGATAAGACCAAGAGTCTCACCAATGATTCGAGAGCCAAATACACCATCAGGGCTAATGTCAGTGTCATTAGGAAGTTCAAGAATTTCATTACGCTGGAATGCGATGTTGAATCTTGAAGACCATACGAAGTCGTTGTTATCAAGGTTTACAGAGTTGATTTCAAACTCGATACCTTCATTTCGAAGAGCTCCGATGTTTTCTCTAATTCCACCGAATCCACTATCACCAGGAAGTGGGCGGTTGAAAAGAAGACCTTCGTTGTCTTTTCTGTACACATCAATAGAACCAGAGATTCTGTTGTCAAGAAGTGCATAGTCAAGACCTACGTTGATTTCGTTAGCCTCTTCCCAAGTTAGGTTTGCATTCGCTAACTGGCTTGGAGTAATACCAGTACTTCCGTTATAAGTACCTGCTAAGCTGTAAAGAGCTTGAGATTCGAAGTTTCCAATAGCTGAGTTACCAGTTTGACCATAACCTACTCTTAGCTTAAGATCATCGATTACGTCAACTGTGAAGAAATCTTCTTCTGCAATATTCCAAGCACCAGAAACAGATGGGAAGAACGCCCAGCGTACGTCTGAACCGAAACGAGAGTGTCCATCATAACGACCAGTGAAAGAAATGAAATATTTTTCGTCGAAGTTGTACTTCAAGTTTGTGAAGTAACTGCTTACAACATACTCAGTGTTAGAACCACCAGCTGCTACAGGAGTAGAAGTTGCGTTAAGTACATTGAAGAAAGAACTTGAAATACCATCACCACGAGTGTTGAAGATTTCTGAATATACATTCTTGTACTCAGTACCAACTAAACCTGAAACATTGTGTACTCGATCGAAAGTGTAACGACCGTTAGCTACTAAACGAGCCTGTACGTTTTCAATATTTCTGGTAGCGTAAGTAATCCAACCACCTTGAACAGGAGCTGCAACAGCAGTTCTGATTTGCTCATCCTGAGTGTTTCTGTAGTCAACAGATAGAGAACCTCTAACGTTTAACCAGTCATTAACAAGGTAAGTCAAACTCGCATCAGCGATAATTTGATTGAATTGTGCGTTTCTGTCTACTTCGTCACGAATTACTGCAGGGTTCCAGTCGATTCGTCTGAAAAGACCACCAGCTGGGTTGTATTCACCGTCAGCAAAGAATGGGAATGACATTGGAGGGGTAAACATCGCCTGAGAAACCGGGCAGTTTACAAAGTTACCATCCTGACAAACACCAAACTGAGTGCTACGAGAAATGTTCGCAGTAACAGATGTAGATAGCTTGCTATTAATTCTATGATCAATGTTTGTTCTTAAGTTTACTCGAGTAAAGTCAGAATCAAACGCTGTACCTTCTGTGCTTTCAAACCCACCAGAAAGGAAATAGCTAGTAGACTCAGTACCACCAGAAACAGACATGTTATACTTTTCAGTAACACCATCAGAGAAGATGAAATCTTGCCAGTCAGTGTTTGCTAATGCTGGGTTGTCAGCATCATAACCTGGAGCCTGAGAAGTGAAGTAGTATGACTCGAAGAAGTCATAGTAAGTTTGTCTGAAAGAAGAAATGTCCTGATCTAAAGAAACACCGCTATTCAATGCAAGAGCTTCTCCCATATAATCTAGGTATTGCTCAGAATTAACATAGTCTACGTTTCTAGCCAGGCTTCTTACACCACGCTCGTAACTTGCGTTGATCTGAGAAGTTCCTTTCTTACCACGCTTAGTAGTGATAATAACTACACCAGCAGCAGCCTGCGCTCCGTAAATTGCAGAAGCAGCAGCATCTTTAAGAACCTCGATAGACTCAATGTCGCTAGGGTTAAGAGCATTTAATGGAGTAGTACTGGTTACACCAGAAGTATTAGATAGTTCGATCTGTACACCATCAATGATATAAAGTGGTTGAGAATTCGCATTAATAGAATTCACACCTCTAATCTGTACATTAAATGCACCACCTGGGTTACCAGAAGTAGTAGAAATGGTTACACCAGCGGCACGTCCTTGAAGAATTGATTGTGCGTTTTGCAGAGACACGTTTTCAATGTCGGCAGCGGCGATACTTGAAATTGAACCTGTTAACTCTCTTTTGGGGGTTACGGCATACCCAGAGACAACAAGTTCATCTAAGCCAACGGCTCCAAATTCTAAAACGATATTTAGCTCAAGATCTTGACCTGATTGAACCTGAACTAATTGTGTAAAAGTTGTATAGCCGATAAATGTGGCTGAAATAGTGTATGAACCAGCTGGAACATTATCGATACGATAATTACCGTCGGCATCACTAGCGTTACCACGATTTAGATCAACGATTACAACGTTTGCACCTGCTACAATTTCGCCATCGGTATCAGTCACAGTACCATAAATGGAACTCTGAGCAACAACACCTGCGGAAAGCGAAAAAGCACAAACTAACAAAGTTAGTAACTTCTTTAACATAGATGACCTCATATGCTTTTTGTTTAATTAATAAATGATGTTCACAAAAGTGACCATAAACCTTAGGTTTGTTAACCTAAAATTTAACGATTCGTAAATTGAACAATAAAAAATTATAAAGCAAATGATTGTTGAAGCATAAAATATCTTTTTCGGAAAGGAAGTATGCTATATATATAGACAGGCTGCAGTAGGTATAAATAAAAAAAGCTCTGATTTTATCAGAGCTTTTAGTGGCGGGGACAGGATTCGAACCTGCGACCTTCGGGTTATGAGCCCGACGAGCTACCAGCTGCTCCACCCCGCGATTTAAGGACGACAAATATATGAGTTTTAGTCTATCAAGTTCAATACCTTTTTGCACCTAAATACCCTCTCGCATAAATAATTTTTACTGACCCATGATATCATCTAAAGAGGCTATAGAATTAGAAGACAAATTTGGTGCTCATAACTACCATCCCCTACCGGTAGTACTTTCAAAAGGAAGAGGAGTTTTCGTTTGGGATCCCGAGGGAAATAAGTACTTCGATTTTCTTTCAGCTTATTCGGCAGTTAATCAAGGGCATTGTCATCCGAAAATAACTGAAGCACTCGTAGAGCAAGCCAATACACTTACTCTTACCTCAAGAGCTTTCTATAATAATGTATTGGGTGAGTACGAAGAGTTTCTATCTGATTACTTTGGCTTCGATAGAATACTTCCGATGAATACAGGTGCAGAGGGAGTAGAAACTGCAATCAAACTTTGTCGCAAATGGGCTTATGAAAAGAAGGGCATTCCGGAGAACGAAGCACAGATCATAGTATTCGAAAATAATTTTCATGGCCGTACTACCACGGTTATCTCTTTTTCGAATGACCCGGATGCCAAAAAGAATTTTGGACCTTATACCCCTGGCTTTATAAAGATACCCTATAATGATCTGGAAACTTTGTCAAAGACATTGGAGCAATCGAATATTGCAGGAGTACTGGTGGAACCGATTCAAGGAGAGGCTGGAGTAATGGTTCCCAATGATAACTTCATATCTGAGATTGGCCGGTTGACCAAGGAGCGGGATATCCTCTTTATTGCTGATGAGATTCAAACCGGAATAGCACGAACAGGATCTCTTCTTGCCATTTGTGGAGATTGTACATGTGCAGGTAATTGCGAACAACAAGCTTCTTATACAAAACCTGATATCCTTATTCTGGGCAAAGCCCTTTCCGGAGGAGCGTATCCTGTTTCAGCAATCCTGGCCGATGATGAGATTATGGATGTGATTAAACCAGGACAACACGGTTCTACCTATGGAGGGAATCCCCTTGCCTGTAAAGTAGCCATTGCAGCTTTAGAAGTAGTACGAGATGAACATCTGTCTCAGAATGCAAGGAAGCTAGGGAAGCTATTCCGCAAGAAGATGGAAGAACTAGTGGATGAGTTTGATCTATTTTTAAAAGTACGCGGAAAAGGTTTATTAAATGCCGTAGTGATTAACGATACTGAAGACAGTGATACTGCCTGGCGATTTTGTGTAGAGCTAAAAAATAACGGGCTGCTTGCCAAACCTACTCATGGTAATATTATCCGCTTCGCTCCTCCCCTTGTAATTACTGAAGAACAGTTACTGGAGTGTATTTCTATCATCAAAAAAACAGTGGCCTCATTCCATCCTTAGTTTCCTGATTTGTATAGGTTGCCACTCATCGTAGAGCGGCTCTGATTCAGAACCATAATAAGGCCAGGGGCTATTCCCTATAAAGAAGAATTCACTACCAACAAAAGTACCCATTGTAGGTTCATTCAAGAAAGGTAATGCCTGATCTAGAAATTCAAGTGATGAACCAATCCCATTTTGCAGTGAAAGCATACTAATTCGTTTAGGAGTAGTACCATTTTGTAAGAGAATCAAATTACCATTGTAGAGAGAGACCCCATCTGTTCCGAATAGTAATTCATTCCTTATATATATAGGCTCTACTTCTTTAGTACCTAAATCCACTTTATAAGAACCCGTTATATAATCAGAAATAAATAGCTGATTATTTTCCTGATCAATATCTAATCCCTGCAAGTTCACCCAGCGGTGGTCAGTATGGAATAC
Organism: Balneolaceae bacterium; assembly: GCA_965242845.1. Lineage (GTDB taxonomy): Bacteria > Bacteroidota > Rhodothermia > Balneolales > Balneolaceae > RHLJ01. The sequence goes on along the minus strand of CBDETC010000003.1, from coordinate 621,490 downwards.
TTCGACCTTAGTATCCTCTCTTCTTATACTATATATATAGGGCTCAATACTATCTGATATATAAAGGTCTCCATTATCTGATATGACTAGTTCTCCTAGTACATGTTTTCCAGGCAAATCATATGAAGCGATAAGCTCCCCATCAGATATATCAAATTTTAAAACAACCGATCTACCGTCCAAAGAATCAACATAGCCAGAGAATACATTCATCATCGAGCTTGACACCCATAATGTATTCCCTTCTTTGGGGTCAAATACAATTCCCAGTGCTGACCAGTAACCAAGATCTTTGAGATCAAATTCTTTCTTAGGGTTTTCTCCCCGTTTTCCTACACTATATATATAGCCGTTGTGCACATCCGATATAAAAAAGCGTTCCGACTCTTCATGATAGGCTATGTCTTCTGCGTGAAATTTTTGGACATTTAATTCAAAAGCAAGTTCACTGTTCTCCTTTGACTCATTATATAGCGAGATATCTTTTTTAAGTTCTGCTAATTGTGATTGGGATAAGCTTTCAAAGTCTGTGTCTTCTTCGAAATCATTAACAGCATAGAACCCAATTCTGGATTTCAGTTTTTGAAAGGCCTCGTCAGGGTTTCCATTTAGTGCATAACCTGCTGCCACATTGTACACGAGTATCCTATGATTGGCCCGTAAAGAATCTGCTTTCAAAGCGTACTTCAAAAAGTCTTCATACCTCTCTTCTTCATAAGCCTGGATACTGGACCTATAGTAATCATTTACTGTTTGTGCGTATATCAGTCCCGGAAGCAGAAGCATTAAGTAAGTGAGTAAGTATTTCATTCTGTCCAAATGTGTTTTGTGTGTAAAAATTGTTCTGGATATCAAAAAAGCCCTTCCATGGATTTTGAACTATAGCTTGCCGCACAAAAGTGTCTTAAAAAATAGTTTAATCTGGCTCTATAAAGTTTAAAGGCTGTTGAGGCAATTTTAGGTATTTGGTAGCTTAAATTTTATTAAATCGGTAATCAAAAAATCAAACTTTATGCAACAAACCAAGTCGGTATCTCCTGAAAATGTTCGGTCAATTCTTGGGAGGCATCTCCTCACTGACGGGTATGATATAGTACTAGATCTGGAAAAAAGTGAGGGTGCTTATCTATACGATTCAAAACAAAATCGAAAGTACCTGGACTTTTTCACTTTTTTTGCTTCAAATCCTCTGGGAATGAACCATCCCAAAATTGCAGGTGATGCAGACTTTGTAGCAAAACTTGGTAAAGTTGCTATCAATAAGCCTTCTAATTCTGATATATACACCGAAGAGATGGCTGAGTTTATGGAGGTTTTCAGTCGGGTAGCTGTTCCCGATCATCTTCCCCATTCCTTTTTTATTTCCGGTGGAGCATTAGCCGTTGAGAATGCAATGAAAGTGGCGTTCGACTGGAAAGTGCAGAAGAATTTTCAAAAAGGATACCGAGAAGAGAAAGGACATATGGTTCTGCACTTCGAAAAAGCGTTTCATGGACGATCTGGTTACACGCTTTCAGTTACCAATACGGTTCCCAATAAAGTAAAGTACTTCCCTAAGTTTAACTGGCCGCGAGTAATTAGTCCGGCAATGGAATTCCCTTCTACTCCTGATAGAATTGCTGACGTTAAAAAGCAGGAACATTTGGCTATTGCTCAGGCTGAGCGATACTTCAAAATGTATAAGGACGATATTGCCTGTATTCTTATAGAGCCTATCCAGGGAGAAGGTGGTGACAGACATTTTAGACCTCAATTCCACGAAGCTCTTCGTCAGCTTGCTAACAAACATGAAGCACTACTTATTTATGATGAAGTACAAACAGGTGTAGGTATGACCGGAAAATTCTGGGCCCATGAGCATTTTGTGGAACCGGATATCATTTCTTTTGGCAAAAAAGCACAGGTATGCGGAATACTTGCCGGTCCCAGGGTTGACGAAGTAGAAACCAACTGCTTTAAGATCTCATCCAGAATTAATTCTACCTGGGGAGGGAACCTTGTAGACATGGTTCGATTTGGCAGGATTCTGGAGGTCATTGAAGAAGATAATCTTGTTGAGCATGCTGCTAATGTTGGGAATTATCTTCAAACACGGCTAGAAGCTTTTGCTGATCAGTATGAGCACATGAGCAACCCAAGAGGCTTAGGACTCTTTTGCGCAATCGATTTGCCAGATGCCCATTTAAGAGACGCTGTAATCCAAAAGTGTATTGAACATGGACTAATGATTCTTTCATGTGGTACCAATACTGTTCGGTTCCGCCCACCTTTAACGATCACTACCGATCAACTAGATGAAGGACTTGCGATACTAGAAGCTGCGTACAAGGGTACCTTCTAAAGAAATTACACCAATTGATGGCTCTCGGGTTGAATAACCAGTTCATTCACAACTGATGCACCGGGAGCCATAACTGCTGACATAACAGATCGTGCTACATCTTTTGGGTTGAGCATCATTTCTTTTTTGACCCGCATGTTCACCCTGTCGTCATCCCAAAATGGTGTGTCTACTCCTCCGAGGTAAAAGAGGGTGAACTTCACATTATCTCGACGTAACTCTTCTATCAAAGCTTTGGTAAATCCCTGAATCGCGAATTTGGATGCGCAGTACACAGAAGCATTCTTCATTACATACTTTCCCATGGTTCCGGGAAACATAATCACGTTGGTAGGATTTTCTTTTGAAGAATATTTAAGCACCGTTTGTGTCACCAGAAAAGTGCCGTATACATTTACTTCAATTACTTCTTTGGCATCACCTGGACTGATTTCTCTAAATGGAAGAATTAAGCCTTGCCCGAATGCATTTATAAGTACATCAATGTTTCCAAGTCCATTGATCACTTCTTCTGTCATGTGATTAACCGAAGATTCGCTGGTCACGTCGACATCAATGGCATAAGCGTCTCCTCCCTTTTCATTGATCGACTTAGCTATTTCTTCGGCGCTGGTTTTATTCCTTCCCGCGATTACTACTTTAGCTCCTGCGGAAGCAAACTCACGAGCTACAGCTGAACCTATACCTCCTGTTCCTCCAACAATTAAGACATTTTTCCCTTTCAATGTGCCTCTTTCTTAATGAATAGTCACACATTGAAATAAAAACTCTACCTAATTTCGTTCCTTCAAAATGCTGCGTAGTGGATTAGATACACTTATTAATCGTAATTCTCTCTCATCCAATCGCTTATACTTATCAGGAATCCATCGATAAATTTTTTCTCCAGATAAGCATACTCCTGAACCAGCCCATTATTTGCTTTTTGAAAGAGGTGATTAGCCTCCGGAATAGTTTCCAGCTCGCAATTGAGGTCATTTCTTTCACAAATAGATTCCAACGCTGTAGCATTTAGAGCGGGAGTTACCTGGGTGTCTAGTGCTCCAAATATTCCAAAAATTGGAATCCTTAGGTTTGCGAGATCCTCACCTGCATCGTAATGAAGTAAGGAACGCATTTGAGGGGTTTGAATGGCACCGACCTGCTGGGTATACTGAGCTTCTGCAAAGGCATCAAAATCTGTAATAAAGGATCGTTGCGCTTCAGGTAGCTTGCTAATTTCACTTCTAAGCAATTCTTTAAACGCCTCCTTCACCTCTTCCCATCCTTCATTTGTTCTGGATGCCTCATAAGCTACCTTTTGAAATTCAAGCGTTGGAGCTATGTCTGCCTGTGTTTTACCCATCATGGTTTGCATAACAGTGATTTGATCATCAATCACATCCTTTAAAGGTACCGTCGGAGAAGCCATTAGAATAAGACCTGAAACTTGCTCCATTTGTGCTGATACTCGGGCTCCTACCATACCACCCTGGCTATGCCCAAGTAAAACGAATTTATCGTACCTGGTATCGGCCTCATTTTGGAAAAAACGAATAATTGCTGCCACGTCAGACACTAAGATTTCAAGTGTGGCATCATTAAATACTCCAGTTGATTTACCTGTCTGTCTATCATCAAACCTAAAGCTTGATATCCCTTCTGATGCTAAGTGATCGGCAATATCCTTAAAGGGTTTAAACCCAACTACGGTTTCATCTCTATCCTGAGCTCCACTTCCGGAAATCATTATGATCAAAGGTGAACCATCCTCCTCTTCGGCCTGAACATAGGACCCAGCAATATCTGCGTCACAGTGATCAATTATAATCTCCTGATCTTGTGCAAATAACACTGTTGCTCCAAAAAATAATGCTAAAAATGTGTGAGTGATTTTTTTCATGGTTTGAGAATTAAGAATCTGTTTCTAGTTTTTTATAAATGACAAAGGAGTAAATCAGAGGTATTCCTGCCAGTATCAAAACCATTACCGTTGTTGAAGCTGCCAGCCATTCAAGAGGAGTAATAAATGGTACTGCCATCATAAACAGGCCTCCTACTATCCAAATTTTACTGGCCAATCTGTGGGTCCTTTTCCAAACTTCTGGACTCTCCAGGGTCCACGGGGTTCTAATCCCTATAAAATAATTAGGCTTTATCGAATTCATATAGTTTCCAAGTATCAGGAAAAGCGCCCCGACAACAAGGTATATATAGGGAGTAATATTTGTTTCATTACCTAGTGTGGCCGCCATTACAAAAGCATAAATGCCTACAAAGAAAATAGAGGTAAAGATTCGAATCGCAGCTATTGGCTTCTGGTTATTAGAAATCTTCTTTTTAGGATCAATCAATGGTAAAACCAATAGTAAAATGTATACCGCCACTGAAATTCCAGGCAACATAAACGCATTCACCCATTTTGGTCCCCAGTCATCTGCTTCCCCCCTCGCATTAAAATGGGTTGGTACCTCATCAGGAAGTTGATCCCATAAATAGATAGAGACAACAAAGGGTGCCAATAGAATTAACCATACAAACCATTCTTTCTTTAATTGTTCAGTAACACTCATCTTATTCCGATTTTAATAGATTAAATAGCCATTGTGTTGCCTCTTCTAATGCTGTGGTATCGAGTGAATAGGTTATGAACTGTCCATTCCTTTCTGTCGATACTAATCCTGCTTGTTTTAATAAATCCAAATGATGGGAGATACTTGGTTTTGATATCTCAAAAGCCTCAGCAATTTCTCCAGCAGTCATATCTTTATCCTTTAGAAGATCAAGGATATTCCTCCTGGTTGGATCATTAAGGGCTTTAAATAAATTGTTCATTTAGATATTTAGACAACTGTCTAAATATAATATAAAATCAATGACGATCAAGAAGATTTTTTACTCAAGATCATGCAACTGAATATTGAGTGCATCCACACTAATTATGATTTCTATAATGGAAAGGCCTAAAGAAATAAGAAGCATAACCAAACTTATCCCAAAAAGAATTTTCCCAACGATTATAAAACCAGCAAATAGAGCCACCATACAAAACACGGAAATGAATAAGGAACCAATTCCAAGTAGCTGCATGTTTTTGATCAGAGACACCCTCTTCTGAAGGGTGTGAATCTGAGCTCTCTTCCTTTTATCCCCAGTTTCTTCGTACTGGTTGTGCAGTGTTCTAATCAAATTTGCCAGAGCCAGAAATCGATTCGTATAGGCCAATAGCAAAAGAGAGATGGCAGAAAATAATAGACCAGGTGTGGTTAAAGTAATTTCCATAAAATCTTAGTTAGTATAGATTTTCCAAACGGTTGCCGGATATAATGGGGCCTCAAATTGTTGCCTTAGATACCCATGTATGCTGAATGTCTCCATCCGATAAGGTTTGTATTCAAAAACTGGGACAAAAGTTAAGCCTTCCCATTCGAATGGTTGAATAGCTCTTATTTGGGGCCATAGTGTTTGGGTATAATCGAAAGGAGCATTATAAGAGGTTAGATACTCAATATTTTTTCCAACAATAATAGACCTGATTTGAGCCGCCTCTACCTCTTTACTCATATAATCATCTGGAAGTAATTTTTCGGTAGAAAAGAAATCACCGGGGTACCTGCCACTTTCCACGATTGAGACTGCCATATCACTCCAAATCATTTCATCAGAGGTATGTTCTTCTATCCAGTCCCCAGCTGCTCTTCTTGGTTCTAGGTTATACTGCCGATAGTATGGAACAATCAATTGCAACATGGTCAGCGCCAAAAAGCCGAATACCATATTCCTAGTTACGAATGCTTTAAAATATCCCCTCTTCCAAAGTGAAAAGAACCATACGATGGTAATAGGCAAAGTGAGTATAAAGAAGCGCGGATCAGAATTGGCTATTACTTTAAATTGTGCCAAAAAAAAGAATATCCAATTACTCAGCGTTAAGAAACCCATTAAAAAGAACCATTTTCTTTCCTGAATAGACTGCTTCTCCGGTGAAATTTTTAGCCAAATGAAGAACACTACTAGTGGGAAAGCTTGAAGTAATGTGGTAATTGGAATAAATACGTTCTTGCGCCATACACTTACTTCCTCTGCATAAAAATCAGTACTTCTTGATGTGCTCTGTAATCGTTCAAATAGCCAGTTTAATGGATCTCCTGAATGGTAATAGGCTATCCAGCTCCAAATCCCTAAACCGAAAATTAAACCGATAATAGAATAAAGAACTCCTTTATAGTTCCTGAAATACAACAGGGGAATAGAAGTAACGCCAATCAAAAAAGTAAGTTCTTCCCTGGTTAGAGCAGCCAGGCAACCAAACAGAAATACTAAAAAATATTTCTCACGATAAAGAGCTATAAGCCAGGCCAGGAGTAACAATCCACCCAACATTTCCGCCATACTTGTAGCACTGAAAACAATCAGGTAAGGCATTATAGCCACACCCAATCCGATTAGTATTGCTGTTTTTTTATCAAATAAAGCGTTGCCAAACCATGCTGCAAGTGCAGCTACGACAGAACCCAGTACAGCATTTACTACATTCATCACTGCTAGTGAATAGGAACCCGTCAACAGCATAATCACACTTCCCCAATACCGATATAAAGGAAGCCATGCCAAGTGTCGATCTTTGAAATCAGAATAAATAAAACTGTTTTCTAAAGTGAGTTTGCTCATAATTAAACTATGATGAGCATCCCCCCAAAAATCGACGAAGCCAATAAGGAGCAACAACCATCGCAATGTAAGAGCTATTAGAAAGGCTGACAGGACCGGGGCCTTTTCGAGATAAGCTATGATTTGATCAAAAGTGGAGTTCGGCTTCAATTCGTGATGATATTTGGGAATTACCTAAATATCGGAGAAGGTAAGCTGATTGAGATCAAAAGACTAAAAAGCGTAATTAAATACTGATTACTCAGCAACTCCGATAACTCCACAAGCAACGCGAGGCCCCGAAGCTCCTGAAGGCTGGGAAACCAAATCATCCTCACCGCCATGCACAATAACTCCCCGGCCGATAATCTTCTCTAATACAATCACCTGATCGGTATAGTCTCTAATTCCTATGCCATCTTCGTTTACTACCAGATTTCCCATTGCACCCATATGTCGGTCTGAAGACTCAGGAGCCCCATGCTCCATGCCCATAGGATTGAAATGCCCGCCCGTTGATGTGCCATCCTCAGAAGTGCAATTCCCAAGTTGGTGAATATGAAAGCCATGTTTTTCTCCGGTGAGTCCGGTTACCTCGGCCCACACCTTAACCCCCGACTCCGTCTTTTCAAAGTAAGCTACTCCAGATACTTCACTTCCATTTATAGGATGTAATACAGCAACTAGTTTTGACACTTCTGACTTTTCTGAGTCGTGGTGCTCAGCTTTATCTGATTCACATGCTGTAAAAATGAATAATCCTAAAATAAGTATGCTCAGCTTTTTCATGATATCGAGTAGTTAGATTTCAGTGTTAGCAAACACTTTTGATCTAAATTCGTTCAGCTTTTTTAGCCCTTCCCTAAATTGCTTATGCTTTTCCGGATTTGATTGCTCGAATTCACTAACTCTTCTTCTTTCCTTGAATTCTCTAACCATCAAATTAGCATCTTTAAAAAGGATAGAAGTCATCAGGCTCAGTCCAATGTAGACTTGTATATAACCTGCAGGTACTCCAACTATCCATAATATCAAGCTCACTATCAGCCAGAATACCGGGAACAGGATCATACCAAGTATGAACTTTATCGACGCGTCAAAAGCGTGATCCTTAATTACTTTTTTGATAATTCTACGCACCGCCTGATAAGGAATAATGTTGTTAACCCAGCTAATTAAGTAGAAAGGGAAAAACAAGATCATGGATAGTACTGGCTTTTTCCTCCCTGATATCGACTTGATGCTAAAATCGTTTTCTTCGGCAATCTCATATACAGAAGCTGCGGTCTCCACGATTTCGGGGTTAAGATGGGATTCCAGTTGCTCTACTCTCTTATTTACTATTTTTGGATTGATAATCGCTTCTGATTCTTTTTCCAGATCATCTAACAAAATTTTATGAGCAGGATAGTGATCTAAATTCGAGACATGCATGATCACCTTTTTCATGCCCTCACTTACATCCTCTTTTAGTTTTGCAGTCGCTTCTCGTTCATCTTTCTCGAACAACTCTTTATACTTTATCATCAAAATAGGTTCTCCGAATACAACCCGAACGGAATTTCTTGATCTCCGGTGTTCTTCGTAATTCAGGCCAACCGGGACCACATGTAAATTCATGTTCCAACCCTCCCTTACTTCTGCATCAAAAGCGATCCGGGTAAAACCCTTACTTAAAGGCCGGACCCTTCTTCTTAAATCATGGTTGGCTTCCGGAAAAATAAGAACGGCGTCGTTTCGCTTCATGTACTCAATACATTCATCGAAAATGGCATTGTTCTTTGTTACTGAACTTAACCCATCTCTAACCCTGTAAACAGGAAGCATATTCAGGCTTCTCAGAAACTTACCCAACAGAGGCGGATTGAAGGCCTGAGCCCTGGTCAGAAAGTAGATAAATGGACTAACATGGGTAACCACAAGCAGGGCATCCATAAACGAGTTTTGATGGTTGGGGACAAACAAAATAGGCGCTTTTTTAGGAAGGCGTTCCTTTCCCTGAATGATGATTCGCTTATAAAAAAGATGTAAGCCAAATTTTACAATCGGATACCTGAATGTCTGGTACCACACCCAATTCTTACGCATAATTGAAAATGGTTTGAAGCTTCTTTTTTCCGATCGACCAGTACCAACCAATAGTAAAGCCCATAATTATATGCCAAATGCCCCACCAGGCAGCAATGAGAGCCATTCCACCTAGTCCATCAAAAAAGTTAAATATGAGCAATAAGCCAAGCCCCGAATTTTGAATACCAGTCTCAATAGAAATGGATTTCTTGTCTTCCTTGGAAAGCTTCAAAAAATACCCAATAAAATAGCCTCCAGATAAAGCTATTAGATTATGCAAGAACACGTAGCCAATCACATATTGAACGTAGTTCAAAAAGTTTTCAAAGTTCAGAGCAAAGGTTATCAATACAAATGCACCAAAAAATACAATCCCGAAAATTTTAATTCCTTTAGTAAGTCTGGCTGCAAGCTCCGGTTTGTAGTGTCTTACAATCATACCAACTATCAAGGGGAGGCCTAAAATAAGCACTACAATTTTAAACACTTCGTAAATGTCGAGGCTCACTTCCTGAAGTATCGCGTTGGTTGGGCCATATAAACTTGCCCAGAAAGTAAAATTGAGTGGAGTAGCTATGATGGCAAGTAAGGTAGCGATGGCTGTCATACTCACAGAAAGTGCTGTATTTCCGCCTGCTAATTGAGAAAAAAAGTTTGAGATATTTCCACCGGGACAAGCAGCTACCATCATCATTCCCAAAGCCAAACTTGGAGCAGGTTCAAGGAAATACACAACTAAAAAAGTAATTGCCGGCAGGAAAAGGAATTGTGAAAAAACACCTCCCAGCGTTGATCTAGGGTTTTTTGCTAAATCTTTGAAATCCTGGATAGTGAGTTCCAAAGCTACCCCAAACATGATAAAGCACAGGGAGATATTCATTATCAATAATCCCCCGCCCCCTAAATTAAGCTGCAGCGCGTCTATAGATTCACTCATGGCCTTGAAAGTAGGGAATTTGAAGTAGGATTACACAGAAGCAAAAGGCTTAATTCCAATATCATCATAAAGCCCCATTTCTGCTCTCATCTTCCCTGTAATTGCAATCATTGCAGCATTGTCGGTACAATAACTGAGCTTCGGAATATGGAGTTCGAGCCCTAACTCTACGGCTAATTTCTCAGCTTTGGCTCTCAACATAGAATTTGCTGATACACCACCTGCCAACGCTACAGTTTTTACTCCTGTCTCCTGAACAGCTCTTTTTAGTTTTTTGATTAATACTTCGGTGATTGCTTCCGATACACTGGCACTTAAATCATTGATATGTTCTTTTACCCAACCTTCTTCTTTATCCTGAACAAAGTATAACGCACTGGTTTTTAGACCTGAGAAACTGAAGTCTAGTCCTTCATTTGCCAAAGCTTGTGGAAATTTATGGAAAGCTGTATTGCCGGATTGAGCCAGTTTATCCATGACGGGACCTGCTGGATATGGTAACCCAAAAATCTTTCCAATTTTATCAAATGCTTCACCAGCGGCGTCATCTCTGGTTTGCCCCAATAATTCATGATCAAATGGCGCCTTAACGTGTACTAATTGAGTATGACCACCAGAAACGGTGAGACAAACAAAAGGAAAAGATGGCGTTCCATCAATAAAGTTGGCATAAATATGAGCGTCCATATGGTTAACACCAACGAGGGATATTCCTCTCGACAATGCGAGTCCTTTAGCAAAGCAAAGACCTACCAGTAAAGACCCCATCAAGCCTGGCCCCTGAGTAACAGCAATGGCTTCTATTTCTGATAGAGAAGTACTCGCTTCTTTCAAAGCTTGCTCTACTGTATGTGATATCGTGGTTTGATGAGCCCTGGAGGCCAGTTCGGGAACAACTCCCCCAAATTTTATGTGAATAGACTGAGACGCTATTACATTTGAGAGCACCTCGTTTCCATCTAAAACTGCCGCAGAAGTATCGTCACAAGAAGATTCTATACCTAGGATTTTCATAGTTCAAAAATACAGAAATTATCATCATTTTATGCCCGGGTCTTATTTACACATTCGGGTCACTTACAGGCTTAACAACAAGAACAAATTCGCAATGAAAAGGGTAGCGTATTTTTTTTGCCTGGCTATATTATTAACCGCCTGTCAACAAAGTGGGGAATATTCTGATTCCAATCCCATATCCGCTTTTAGTGATACGGAGATGGTACAGAGTGTCGAGAAATTTAAACTCGCTCAATTTTATCTCAACAAAGCAAATTATGACTCTGCTCGTTTCTTTGGGTTCCAGGCTCAGATTCTAGCTGAAGAAACAGATAATGACCTTTTGAAGGGTAACATCACTATGGTGCTGGCTAATGCTGATTACTTCCAAAGTGATTATGAAGAATCTCTGGTTCTGGCAGAAGAGGCACTCAAATACGCGGAAAAAGCCAACTCCGATTCTCTAAAAGGCTTTGCTATGAAGCGTATTGCTAATATTAGCAATCAAAAAGGTGACTACCGAAAGGCAACAGAGCAAATGTTTGCGGTAGTTGAATTGGCGGAAAGGATTAACGATCAAAATCTGATGGGAGAAAGCTATCAGGACCTCGCTAATGTTTTTGACCACGATGCCGAGTATGAAAAAGCGAAGGAGTTTTATGCAAAGTCGATGAAGATTTTTGAGGAACTCGGAGATCAGGCACATGTTGCAGGACTGATTGGAAATATGGGATCAATGGTCTATGAGGAGGGTGATTACAAGGAAGCGCTAAGGCTTCATAAAGAATCACTACAAATGCTGATCGAACTCGGTCATAAACGATACATGGCTAATACCTATAACAATATAGGTGTTACGTTTCGAGAACTGGGTGAGTATGACTCTACTTTAGTATACATCCAGAAAACAATGGAAATGGATATCGAGGCAGGCTTTAAAAAAGGTATCGCCATGAATTATGAAATGTTTGGCGAGATTTATTTGAAAAAAGAGCAATACGGACTAGCTCGTCAAAATTTACTCACTGGTGTCCAGCTTGCTCATGAAATTGGAACTTTGGGTCGTCAACGCAGCATGTATTACCGACTTTTTAGAGCTGATAGTAGTTTGGGAAATTATCAACAAGCCTTGACCTGGCTAGATAAATCCTATGCTCTAAGAGACTCTTTATACAATGAAGAAAAAGGGCGAGCGATGACAGAAGTTCGCGAGGAATATGAAGCAGAAAAGAGAGAGCAGGAAATTGAATTCCTGACGGAGAAAAGCGAACTCGAAAATACACGAAATGCAGCCATAGGCTTCTCCCTCCTTTCTATCATAGGCATCATTTCTTTACTGTGGATGAAGCAGCGCAACGCCCAGAAGAAAGAATATGAGTTACTCGAAAAGGATAAGGTTATTACTGAACAACATCTCGAAGCCAGTAAGACGGAAACGGAGTACCTGAAAAAAGAACTCACTAATTATGCACTTCATCTTTCTCAAAAGAATGAATTCCTCAACCAGATAAAAGGAGAAATGGCCGAAGTGAGGTCTAAAGTTGGAAATCAGGAAGCGCTAAAGCATATCAACCAGATGGGCTCGAAGATCTATCAAAATGTATCAGTCGCAAAAGAAAAGGAAGAATTTGAAGCCCATGTAGAGCATGTATGTGAAGGCTTCTTTCAGCGGCTCGATGATAAATTCCCAGGACTTACCCGACAAGAAAAACGATTAGCAGCTTTGGTGAGACTGAATCTTTCTTCAAAAGACATTGCCAATATTTTCAGTATTACTCCTAAGAGTGTCGATCAGGGCAGGTATCGACTCCGCAAAAAGCTGAATCTTAATTCAAATTCAAGTCTTACCAGTTATTTGAATGTGTTATAGGGAGTGGATCATTCTGAGACCTGTCCTCCGCAGTTATGCTACGGAAGGAGGGCTGCTACCGAAGAACCGGCTTATCCATATTAGGCTGATCCTTCGCTTTCACTCAGGACGACCTTATAATCAAACGAGCTCAAAGTCTCTTTTTACTTCTGCCTTTACCTGCTTCTTGATGCGTAAATAATCATCCTGATCTACACTCCCATTATTGACCAGTTCTTCAAGCAGGTATTCCAGGATTAGAATTTTCTCTCTGTTCTTGATCACCTTTTGCATGATGAGTTTTGATTCAGCCGTCATTGTAATCTCCTCTTCTATTTACTTGTACTTACACAACATAAATTCCAGAAGCCTATTAAACAATTGTAGCCCAACAGGTTTTTAGATCAAGGTGAGAAAACTTGATCGCGTTAATTCATTCTTGAGGATACTTTTTTTGGGTTACTTTTTTATGTGAGATGAGAGTTTAAGGTAATAAGTATTACTTCCTCACTTCACGGAAAAGCGCTTTTCTAATCGCATTTCAAGTCATTCTGAGCATACCCTCGAATAGTCTAACTGAATAATTAATCCGTTTAGATCCTTCGCAAGTATGCTCAGGATGACTAGGGAAAGGGGTTCGGGTAGGGCAACCATAAAAAAAGCCCCCGCATCAAATGAAGCGAGGGCTTTTCAAAATGTGCCTTAACAGAGAGGCTTATTTCTTCTCGTCGTCGTTATCATCTACAACTTCGAAGTCTGCTTCTACGGCATCTGCGTTATCAGATGAAGCTTCCTCAGAAGCGGCCTCTTCACCAGCTGCTCCTTCAGCTCCACCAGCAGCAGCTTCAGCCTGTGATGCTGCATAGATTTCCTGAGAAGCAGCGGTCCATGCCGTATTAACCGCTTCAATTGCTGCGTCAATCTCTTCGATGTTTTCAGCTTTGTGTGCTTCTTCCAGCTTAGCAACAGCGTCTTCGATTGCTGTTTTGTTAGCTTCAGAAATCTTATCGCCATATTCTTCCAGCTGTTTTTTTGTAGAGAAGATCAAGCCATCAGCCTGGTTCATTTTCTCCACTTTCTCACGAATCTTCTTGTCTTCTTCTTCGTGCTCTTTCGCAGCTTGCTTCATCTTTTCGATTTCCTCATCAGATAATCCTGAAGAAGCTTCGATTCGGATGCTTTGCTCTTTTCCGGTTCCTTTGTCTTTCGCTTTGATATCGAGTACACCATTTGCATCCATATCAAAGGTTACTTCGATTTGAGGCATACCACGTGGCGCTGGAGGAATACCATCAAGATGGAAACGGCCCAAAGTTCTGTTGTTAGCTGCCTGAGCTCGCTCACCTTGCAATACGTGAATTTCCACACTGCTTTGGCTGTCAGCGGCAGTTGAGAATACCTGTGACTTGCTGGTAGGAATAGTGCTATTCGATTCAATCAGAGGAGTCATTACTCCGCCAAGGGTTTCGATTCCTAATGTAAGCGGAGTCACATCAAGAAGAACCACATCTTCAACATCACCTGAAAGAACGCCACCCTGGATAGCAGCACCAACAGCAACTACCTCATCCGGGTTAACGCCTTTGCTAGGCTCTTTTCCGAAGAACTCTTTAACTGCTTCCTGGATTCTTGGAATACGAGTTGAACCACCAACAAGGATTACCTCATCGATATCACTCTTACTCATTCCTGCGTCTTTCAATGCTTTTTCACAAGGAACAATCGAACGCTTAACTAACTCATCCGCTAATTGCTCAAACTTTGCACGACTTAAATCAACGTTTAAGTGCTTTGGTCCTTCCTGAGTAGCTGTAATGAACGGAAGGTTGATATTGGTCTTTTGTGAACTTGAAAGCTCAATTTTCGCTTTCTCAGCAGCATCTTTCAAGCGCTGCATAGCCATAGCATCATTTCTCAGATCAATACCTTCCGCTGTTTTGAATTCACCAGCAAGAAAGTCGATGATTAACTGATCGAAATCATCTCCACCAAGATGTGTATCACCATTAGTAGATTTTACTTCAAATACTCCATCTCCCAATTCAAGAATAGAAATATCAAAAGTACCACCACCAAGGTCATATACTGCAATAGTTTGGTCGGTATCTTTCTTATCAAGCCCGTAAGCAAGTGCTGCTGCAGTCGGCTCGTTAATGATTCTCTTTACTTCAAGACCGGCTACTTTCCCAGCTTCCTGAGTTGCTTTACGCTGTGCGTCATTGAAATAAGCAGGAACAGTAACTACTGCATCGGTTACTTTTTCACCTAAATATTCTTCTGCCGTTTGCTTCATTTTTTGAAGTACCATTGCAGAAATTTCTTGTGGAGCATATTTGCGGTCATCAATTTCCACACGGGCAGTACCATCTTCTCCCTTTACCACTTTGTAGGCAACCTGCTTGGTTTCACTTCCTACTTCAGTGAACATTCGCCCCATAAATCGTTTTACGGAAGCAATGGTTTTATCAGGATTGGTGATAGCCTGACGCTTTGCTGGTGCTCCAACAAGTCGCTCGCCATCTTTACTGAATGCTACTACAGAAGGAGTGGTTCTGCCACCTTCTGCATTTTGGATAACTACTGGCTCGTTACCCTCCATTACGGCAACGCATGAGTTTGTAGTTCCTAAGTCAATTCCTATGATTTTTCCCATTGGTTTAACTCTATTTTAAATCTTGTGTTCTGTGTTTGTTTTGATATGAATTAGTTTACTGGAATGGAAGTAGTGTCCTTCAGCTTATCTGATTTTGGCATAGACACGATTAGTACTCCATTTCTAAAACTTGCGCTGATCTCGGCTGAGTTCACTGTCTCAGGAAGAGCAAAGGAACGAGCAAAAGCCCCTCTCCTTCTTTCTTGTCGCTTGAACTCTTCACCTTCTCCAACTTTAATGTCACGCTCACCTTTAATAGTGAGGACATTGTTCTTAAGCGCTATTCCAATTTCTTTTTTGGCCAGCCCAGGGAGATCTAGTAAAATCTTGTACTCCTCTTCGCTTTCCACGATATCACAATCAGGTGCAAAGTCTTTATCATCGTGTGATAGCGGTACTACCTTTTCCACGAACTGCTGTACATCTTTACCAATCTTAGAAAGATGCTTCTCAATCTCGATTCCGAATTCTGTAAAATCTCCCATAATGCTCACCTTCTTATTTAAATTCGAAGATTAGAAAGCAAGCACCATACCAAGAATAAGTGCTTTTAAGGATTATGACGTATTGGCGGACGGATTGACAGGTGTGTTTACATGCTCATTAAATACCGCACAATTATGTAGGTCGGTACAATACTTCAAATGCTACTTTTTTTTAACTCAATCATTAAAGAACCAAATCGATGAAAAAAGCTTTCATACTTATCCTATTTCTTTCTTCTTCTATATGCATATATGCTCAAGACTCTGTCAGTAACAGAGCTACAAATAATTCTGATAGAGTACCGGTAGGTACAATCATAATATCGATGCTAGAACCAATTCAATTCATGACTGCAACTGATTCGGACTGGCCACTAAATAATCCTTCGGAAAAAACAGCAAAATGGGCCCCAGCAGATGGTAGAGTAATTCAAGGGTCAAGATATCATGCCATTACTAATCAAAATACTGTTCCGGATTTAAGAGGTATGTTCCTTAGAGGCTTGAATGAATTTGAAGTAAGTGTACCGAGGAAAGACGGGCTTCAAGACCCTGATGGAACCGGTAGAGTAGCTGGAAGTTTTCAAGTCGACACCTTTGAAAGTCATCAACATAAACAAGACGCACCAAGAAACTTCAATTCAAACGGGGGTAATAACGGTAATGGGCGTTGGGCTGGGCATAGAAAAGATGACGAAACTAGCCCTTCAGGAGATAATGAGACAAGACCTAAAAACGTAGCTGTTTATTATTACATCAAAATAAACTAAGTAGCTTTTCGTGGCTACGATCTAAAGGAATGGTGCTACTTAATAAGCATCATTCTTTGCGTAAGCGTGATATTCGAAGTCTTAAGCTGATACAGGTAGATACCACTGGAAAGAGCTGATGCGTCAAAAGTAACCGTGTGGCTGCCTGCTGTGAGATTTCCATCCAGCAGCGTTTCTACTTTTTGACCGAGAATATTGAATACGACCAATTCTACATTGGTACTTTGTGGAATGGTAAAGCCGATCGTAGTAGTAGGGTTAAAAGGGTTCGGGTAATTCTGATTCAGGGCAAACCCATCAACCATGTCCCCTTCTTCGTCTATTGATGTTGGAATAGTACCATTTTCCCAACCCGGAGTTCCACCCTGACGTGATGAGGCCGCCCAGCTTGCAGGAAGAGCATTATCCGTTCCCGGATCAGTCAATTCCAGGGTTGCCCCATCAGCATCCGGTTCTGTCGGCCACGGTGATACATCATCATAGGAAACAATATCAACCAATGTATTGCTGCTATTAAATAATCGAACTTCATCGCTATTCCCTGATAACCCGAAATCGAAGTCACCAATGAAATAGCGTGCATCCTCATTTACTGTTTTTAAACTGGTTGTATCATTGGCAATTACGAGATAACCGTCTGCCTCAATAATGGTATTGTCAGGAATGATGTACTCATGACTATCATCTTCGTCCTTAAAAACCCAGCCAGACATATCCACATCTGTTTCAAGCGGATTATATATCTCTATCCAGTCTCCGGTATCAAAAGCATCTGATGAATTGTAATTAATCTCATTGATAACCAATAGTTCTGAGATTTCTTCGAATGTAACGGATATCTCTACTGGATCACTATTTAGTGCTACCATTATATTTCTATCGGTAGAGAAAGCTTCACCATTTACCATCCAGCTGGCAACCTGGTATCCGGACCCGGGAATAGCATTCAATGAGATATTTGTGTCAGAAAAGTATAGACCCGACCAATCTTCTTGAGAAATATCAGGTGATATTGAATTGATGGTAACTGCTCCATTCATCGTGGATGTTAGAGTTACTCTTAGCGTATCATTTCCCAAGGTATCAGCGATTTCGCTGTATAATTGAGCTGGATATTCGACTACATAACTTTCGATTCCTTCTCGAATATATTCCATATCAAACTCGGTAAATCCGCTGATATCATACCAGCCATCGCTCCATCTTGCAATATCCCGTGGGATTTCCGGGGCTACCTCTTGATTGAGTTCTGAGATCAGGGGTAGTAAATAATCTGGTTGAAAAGCCGAGTTCATCATATCGGCAAATCGATTTAGAAAGATTTCCTTATAGGTTGGGTTAGCCATCATTCGACCAAACAACCAAAACCCATCTGGTTCTTTGCTGAGAAATTCTTTTAATGAAGGATAATATGCATCTGGTTCTGCGAAAAGGTTCCTCCACCAATCAAAGTCGTGAGAAATGAAATGCCATTTACCACCTTCTTCCTCTGGTCTCCAGTATCGAAGATTGTTCGGATCTCCATGAGAAGTATATACCTGATAGATCCAATGGTCTGTAAAACTTTCCAGGTCTATAACAGAGTCGGCATACTGGAAGAAATCATCTCCCTGTAGAGAGGCGTTCTGAAAAGTCACTAGCAAGGCTTCATATGCTTCAGCATCACCATCTTTCACCTCATCGTAATCTTTGATCATATCAATATCTTCAAAGCCATATCGCGACTCTACAAAATCATCATTCTTACGCTCATAGATATTATAAATTCCCCAATACTGTCCATTTATGTATAAAACAGAATATCTGTAGGCCTGCATGGCATTCTTATGTCCCCATTCGAGATTAATTTCTCTCATTAGTTCATTAAGTAACCTGGAGCGCTCTTCAGCCCCTGCCCTCAGCGTAAAGCCATCATACCTTTCATATTCATTTTCTTCAAATAACGGGTATTCCAATGCTGATAAACCAAACTCATCGTTATTATTGATGATGAAAGTTTTCTTCAAAAATCCCCTACTGAAATTACCCCCTATTTCCGCTTCTGCGTCAAACTCAAATTCTATATTTCCAGATTCGTTCAAATACTCAATACTTACGGGATATTGAAACCCTTCCCAGAAATTAGCTCCCTTAAATGGATATACCCCCGTGGTCTCACTGGAATCTCCAATCACGTACATCCCTTTGTCAAAATCGAATAATGAATCCGGATCCATTACAAAAGAAACAACGGGTACGGTATGCGGGTCAGCAAAAATATAGGTACTCGTAGAAGTGGCGCTCGGCTGTTTACCACTCTCAATAGCAATGGCTCGTACTACAGTAGAAGTATCAAAAGGAATAGGTATTGTATATAACTGAGAAGAAATGGTGGGAGCTTTACCTCCTATCTCAAATCTGATTTCGGCTCCATTGGCAGCGGTTAACCCAATGGTCACTACATTAGCATAGAAACCACTTGCCAGTGAAAATTCCGGAGCAGCCGAGATTTGATCTATCCCACTTCCATTGTTACTGGCATTGGGGGTTGGGTTTAAGAACCCAAAACTGCCTGCTCCATCAATACTCCTTCCAAAAGAAATATCCTCCATTTGTTCCCCGAAAGAAACCGAATCAATAATAGTACTGCCGTCAGTATCAGTGAGTGAAAAGTGCTCTCCATCTGCACTTAGCTTAAAATCGATATGTCCTGCTCCCTCCTCGGTATCAGAATCGAGCCACAGAATTAAATAACCATTGGCATTTATTGTAGTTTGAGCACTTGATGTATTTGGAATCTGCCATTTAGTAGGATTATCCGGATCATCAGATACATACATGCCAGCAAGATTAACCGACAGATCACCTGCATTGTAGATTTCCACCCAGTCGTCAAAGTCTCCATTCGCATCCGCAATAGTATTAGAGTTGGATGCCATTAGTTCATTAATGGTTAACTGAGCATACACCTCTTTTGCAGGAGTAAGCAGTAAAAAAAGTACAAAGATAAACAGTAGCCCTTTTCTCATAGGATAGAATATAGGTAAGGAATAACTGCTAAGTTAAAGAATCTAAATCCTCCCAAAAACCCGGATAACTTACAGCAGCGCTTTCAGCATCTTCAATTTCTGAAGCGCGCTCTCCCCTAAGAGAAAGGACCGCAGATGCCATAGCAATACGATGATCATGAAAACTTCTGAAAGAAGCGAAATCGAATGTATGCTCCGGATTTCCACGAATAACCAGGCCATCATCCATTTCTTCAAAGTTCGCACCAACGGCTTTAAGCATTTTAGCTATAGCCATAATTCGATCGGTTTCTTTGTGACGAAGTTCTTCCGCGCCGGAAATGATGGAGGTACCATAGGCAAAAGTCATAGCAACTGCGATGATTGGAAGCTCATCAATGCAATTAGGGATGAGCTCCTCTTCAATATGAATAGAACGTAACTCTGACGAACGCACGATAATATCCCCTGTGGGCTCAGTACCTTCCATATGCTCGTTTTCAATGGTAATATCCGCTCCCATTCGCTTGAGGATTTCAAGCAAAGCATTTCGGGATGGATTAAGTCCAACTCCTTCCATCCTAATCTCAGAATCAGGCACAATAGAACCTGCTACCAACCAAAATGCTGCCGCTGAAAAATCAGCGGGGATGGTATAGCTCTGGTTTGGAATGTTATCGTCCTTAGAAGCCGAAATAATCTTCTTTCCATCAATTTCTTCCACCTTCAAGTCCAGTAGACGTTCAGTGTGATCTCTACTTGGAACAGTTTCAATAACTGTGGTAGGGGTATCACCAAATAACCCAGCCAAAAGAATACATGATTTCAGTTGAGCACTTGGAATAGGAAGCTCAAATTCAATTGGGTTTAGTGCGTCTTCCCGGGTCACAAAAAGTGGTGCATAAGCACCGTTCCTCGCAAGGATATGTGCACCCATCTTTTCAAGCGGCGTAATAATCCGGGTCATAGTTCTGGAAGAAAGCGATGGGTCCCCAATAAGTTTAACAGCGGCTCCAGCTCCAACTAAGACCCCAGACAATAAGCGCATTGCCGTTCCGGAATTACCACAATCCAGTTCATCCGATACAGGCTGTATTCCATATCGCCCACAACCTTCAATAGTAACCACACTATCCAATTGGGTTACCTCTGCTCCTAATAACTGAACACAATTCAAGGTGCTTTGTGGATCATTAGCCTGGGAGTAGTTTTTGATTACGGACTTACCGTCATGCAATAACCCAAAAATAGCAGCTCGCTGTGAGATTGACTTATCTGGAGGAGGAGTAATTGTTCCCTGAAGAGAATGCGCTGGAGAGACCGTTTTTATCATTTTTTGTGAGTTATAGCTTTGGCAAATCCGTTCTAATACGAAGAACTAAAGGTAGGATGTTTCAAGAACAATCTGAATACGTTCTGACTCTTTATGAGTCTGAACTATCGATAAGTTCCTGTGCTTTTTGAGCGGCTTCGGTTCCAGGATAGGTTTCAATAATCTCATTGAGAATGGCTATAGCATCTCCCCTATTACCTAACAGAATGTTGCACTCTGCTGAATGAAACATCCCGGAAGAAACCCAGCTGTCAAAAGCTTCAAATAGCACTTTTACCTTAGCATACTCAGCTATCGCCTCTTCATAATTGCCTTGTTCCTGATAAAGTCTCCCTAAATAGAATTGAGCTTCTGCACCAATCTCTGTTGTATTCCGGTCTGCAATAGGTCCCAGAATAATTCGAGCTTCATCATAATTCTCTTCTGCGAGCGCTACTTTTCCTAACCCCACACTTGCGGCCTCATTTCCTGCATTTACCGCAAGTGCACTTTCATACTCTTCTCGTGCCTCTTCAAAAGCACCCTGAGCTAAACTTGCATTCCCCATTCCGATATAGGCTTCCTGTGAGAACCGACTTGCTGTTCTTAGTAACTGGTCGAAGTACCCATGAGAGCGGTCGTACTCTCCTTGTTCGTAGTATAACAGTCCAAGCGCAGTAAGAGCTGGAGGAACCTGGCTGTCTCTTGGATAATCATCAATTATTGTTTGATAAGAATTAATCGCCTGATCGATTCGACCAATTTGTCGATACGACTCACCTAAATTCATATAAGCTTCGGGTGCCAATGCATCCGAATTAGTCACTCTTAAATACTGCCGAAATTCCCGGATTGCTCCTTCGTAATCTCCAGTCTGGAATACGGTCTCAGCCTGTCGATATCTTAATTGATCGGCCGTAGAGCTTTGGGGATTATCACCCAAAAATTCTTCCAGAATTACAGAGCTGGAATCTGAACCTCCGGACGAAAGCTGGGCGTACTGAATTCCATTTATTGCCTCGATGATGTACCTGCTTCGTGGGTAGTTATCCAACACTTTCTTATAGGAATCAATAGCTCGACCATATTCACCGGCATTATAATAAGCATCACCGATATTGTACTGGGAACGTGCTGCCCAATCAGTTCCAGGGTACCTACTAATTACTGTTTGAAATTCCTCAACCGCCTGCGAATAATTGGAGGTATTCAAATAAATGTAAGCGATGTTGTATTGGGCCTGCTCGCGAAGCCTGCTAAACGGATATATCCTGAGCATGCGCCGGAAATTACTTACCGCTTCAAAGGTGCGATTTGATCGATAGTAACTATTTGCTACCTGGAACATGGCATAGTCGCCACCTGGTTCTGCACCTATAGCCTGGTTATAAAACCTGATTGAATTTCTGTAATCGCCCAGCGCGTAGTAGGCGTCTCCTATCCTCAACCTGGTGTCAATATCGTATGGAAAAAGGGCAATTGGCGGAGGATTGTAATTATTGAGGAAGTCTTCGAGGGGGCCAACTGCCAGGTCGTATTCACCGGTTTTAAAATAGCACCAGCCTAATGAATATCGGGCAGCTCCAATCATTTCATTTTCAGGATAATTATCGATAAATAATTTAAACCTTCTAGCAGCATTGGAAAACTGATCTAACTTATAGTAACTATCTGCGCTCCAGAATAGAGCTTCTTCTCCTAACTCTGTATTGGGTGCTTCTGCATAAACCGCTTCAAAAATTGGCTGAGCTTGCTCATAAGCCTGGTTTCTAAACAAGATCCATGCCTTTTGAAAGCGAGCCTGTCGTCTGAGAGCAGGATCAATATCTGCCACTTTTTCTGCTTCTTCAAAAGCTCTTGATGCCCCTGTAAACTCGTTGTTTGCAAAGTAAGCCTCACCAAGCATGGTATAGATTTTACCTGGGTCTTTTAAATTTTCCTGGTTTCGAATGAGAGTAAGAAGCGTTTCGATAGACTCTCCGTAATTTCCTCCTTCGAATGCAGATATAGACCACTCGTAATAAGCTTCTTCAACCCATAACCCGGATTTATATCGCTCTCCAAATTCCTGGAAGGTGTCCATAGAGCGTTGATAATTTCCTGAAAGCTTATGATTAACTGCCTCGTAGTACATGGCTTTCCTGGAGAGTTCATCATCTCCAATAATGGCACGCTCAAAAGACTGAGCTGCCCAATGAAAAACTTCCTGACGATTGTATAACCAGCCTAAACCATAGTGTGCTGCCGCTTCACGATCTGTACCTTTTGTAAGATTGATATACTGGAGATAATCTTTAGTGGCTTCGTCATAATTACCTAAGTAGTTATGAGCTTCTGCCATAAGGAAGAGTGCTTTGATTTTAGACTCTTCATCCAGAAAAGGCATTTGAGCATCTAGCGCTTCAATTGCCTCATCGAACCTTCCCTGCTGATAGTAAGATTCCCCTAAGGCCGTCCCCACTCTTCGAGTAACCGGGTTGTTAGGGTATCGGTCCTTCAACAATTCGAAGGCGATAGCAGAAGAATCATATTCATTCTCAGTAAGATAAAGTCGCCCACGAGCATACAAAGCTTTTGGTGCCCATTCTGATTGGGGATATTCATCTGCCAGCTTTAAAAAGTAGTGCCTGGAAAGCTTGTAATCACGTTTCTCTGCGGCTGCCTCGGCTACCCAATAAGTAGTTTCAGCTGCTCTGGTGGTACCCATCCATGAATCAACAGCCTGATTGTAGTAGGTGATGGCCCCATCATAATCGCCATTATCCGTAAAGCGATGGCCTAAATCCTTTAGTAAAACCACCGATAGATCACTTCCCGGATATTCAAGAATAAAATCCTGGTAATGAGCTTCAATATTAGCAGAATCAATTCCAGTCTTAGCTCTCGCTAGATAGAAGTCGGTTGAAATTCTCAGTTCGTGTCTTGGGTAGTCTCCCCTGAACTCTTGCAGTTTGGAAACGGATTCCTCAAAAAAACCATCTTTATATAAGGAGATACCTAGTTCGTAGTTGGAGGTACCGGCTCTTTGGATGTCCTGGGAATAGCTAAGGGCACCCGTGGTAATACATAAAATTAGTGTAAAGAAGCAGCGTTTAGCAACAAGGGGCATGTATGTCGCAGTATTGGTTAATTTTACTCCTTATATATCAAGATAACGAATAAGTTCATCAGCACGGTCAGAAAAATCTTTTTCTAACGTAGCACTACTTACCTGAGACGTTACTACATAACCATATCGGTTTAATGCGGCACTGACCGGGGAAGAATCAACAAGATGAAGTTTCACGGATACCCGATAAAATTCGTTGTCATCATCTGGCTGCTGAACAGCCACACCCAAAATCTTCGCTCCTTCGCTTTCAATGATGCGAACAAGTTCAGACAGGGTGAAATCGTAAGGCATCATCTCGATAGTGAGAACCGAGCCGAAGCTTTCCAGGTTGAATAAATTCCCCAACGCTTCAAGCACGTCTCTCTTCTTAATAACGCCAAGAAAATTCATTTCGTGATCAACAACAGGAAGAATAAATAACTCGTGTGCGAGCATTTCGCGAGTTGCTTCAAATAAATGTTGATCATTGGGAATAAAAACATTCTCCTGAAGCGGAACCTGTTCGATTAAAACCTCTTCATTCTCTACTTCGATAAGCATGTCTAAACCAACCATACCTACCAGTTTACCTCCTTCAACAACCGGAAACTTTGTGGTGTGGAGCAAATCAAGTTTGGTAAGCGCCAAAGCCACAGTATCTGAGATTTTCAGAGGGGCGATATCGGTATTTAGAATTTCCTGAACAAGCATAGTTAGATAACTTCCTTATACGCTCCAATAGTATCCAACAAATGGGATAATTGCTTGAAATCTTTTTTAGACATGCTGAAAGTTAACTCGACTTCATTCCCTACATAACTTTCTTTTTCAACCATTGCATGTTCATGAATAAAAGCCACTGCTTTATACTTAGAAACGGGTATTCTCAACGTTTCCTTGATAAAATCATCCTCGATTAGCTGTTCAATTTTCTCTTCCAATTCAGAAAGGCCAATCCCTCGTTCTGCTGAGATAAGCAATGCCTCCGGATACTCATCTCTGAGTTGTGAAATACGATCAACTGTCATGCGGTCCACTTTATTGAAGACCAACAATGTTCTTTTATTCAGAGCCTTTAACTCTTCTAACGTAGTCTCTACCACATCGATATATTCGAAGGCCATATTAGACGAACCATCTACTACATGAAGCAAGATATCTGCTTCACGAACTTCATCCAGGGTAGACTTAAAACTCTCAATGAGATTATGAGGTAGTTTCCTGATAAAACCAACAGTATCCGAAAGAAGAATCTCGTGGTTTGTTAGCTGATGGCGGCGAACTGTAGAATCCAACGTGGCAAATAATCGATCTTCTGCAAGCACATTGGTTTGCGTAAACGTATTCATCAGTGTTGACTTGCCAGCATTTGTATATCCTACAAGAGAAACTTTAGTCATCCCTTCCCGGCTCTTACGCTGGGTGCTACGTTGACGATCCAGTTTCTCGAGCTTGGATTTCAGCACTCCGATCCGTTGCCCAATAATCCTTCTATCCGTTTCAATCTGGGTTTCACCAGGACCTTTTGTCCCAATACCCCCACTCTGTCGAGAAAGGTGAGTCCAATATCTTGTTAATCGGGGAAGCAGGTACTGCAACTGAGCCAGCTCTACCTGAGTTTTTGCAGCAGCTGTTTTTGCCCTGGATGCAAAGATATCTAAAATCAATGCACTTCTGTCTAAGACTTTCGCATCTGTCCCGGCTTCTATATTCCTAATTTGTGTGGGAGATAAATCGTCATCGAAAATGATGGTGCCGATATTTAGGGCCTTCATCTGCCCTTTTAATTCCTGCAGTTTTCCCTTGCCTACATAGGTAGAGCCATCAGGCCTTGATCTTTTTTGGAGAACTTTTTCAATAGTAATGCCACCAGCTGTGTCGGTAAGCATTTCAAGTTCTTCGAGATATTCTTCGGCTTGAAAACGAGTTGTTTCTGCTCCGTATAAACCTACAAGCAGTACCCGTTCTTTTTGTATGTCTGAATTTTTAACGTCGTCTAGCAAAAAAAGGGAACCTCAATCTTCTTGAATTTTCCTGAGATCGATATTGGGAATTGTCTCTTCTTCAAATTGCAATTTCAGCTTCAAAGATAGCACTTTTTTGAACGCTTTGCGTCGGCCCATTGGAACAAATAATCGCAGTTGTTTATACCCTTTGGTCAGTGATTTATCCATTTCGGAATAGGTAAAGGTGAACTCCGAACCTTGTGTATGTTCCCGTTCAACAAAATCCATGATCTGAAACCAGGGGATGGTCTGTGACGGCTCATTTAGATTCTTTACAATGCCATGGTCGGTTATATAATGCTTAGAAGCTAGGTAACTTGATATGAACCACATTCCGCCTATCCAAAAATAAGCTCCAAAGATCATATAGTTCGAAATATCCTCGATTAGAAAAACAACCGAACTTAACACTCCGATCAATAATAGAAATATGGTAGCAAAGAGTGGATAGCCTTTCATCTTACCCGCTCTCCAGTTCAAACGCACGTTTCTTAACCGGAATTTATTCTGGAGTGAATATCCTGCTAAAATAGTAGAGGCAATCGTGAACAGAACAATCGTCCCCTGAAAAAATATGAGCAGTATTTCTTTCATTAACTAATTGTCTCGGCTTTATAAAAGATTGAAATCAACGACTCAATTACTAAGAAAAGCAATCCGGCAACCATAAACCATGACCAGATTTCTTTTCCAAACCCACTCTCACGGATTCTATTTTCTAAAGATCCGGTATCAGCTCCTTCTGCTGATACAACTGTAAAGTTAGCAGAAAGTTGTGATGCCTCTATTTTACTGAACTCTGACTCTGAACGTTCCAAGTTTACAGCTACCGAATACTCTTTCTCCTGATCTGAAATATTGATCCAACCTGGATTCCAGTTTTTTGCGGGATAAGAAAGAGCTACCCCAGCAGGACTTACTCGAGCATCAGGAATGACTTCTTCACCCTGAACCTCTAAAGTTCCTTCACTAGCTTCAATATCTCCTACCCATTCAAACGAGTTACCCAATATATGCTCAGAAAATCCTCCTTCGTTCGATGAAGAAGCATACAATAAGGTTCGGTAATAGAACGGCGCATATAAAGGTTTAACGGTAAAATTTGACCAACCCGGTGCATTGCCGATTGATGAAATTATTACCCTTCCATAGCCGAATCGTTTTTCCCGGTATACAGGATCACCATTTCTTAAAGAAATAATATCTATCCCGCCAGGAGAAGATGAAGGAGCAAAACGGTAGTAATAATAAATATCAGGGTCTGTAACTCTTAAATCCTCGTCTTCATCTTTGTCAAAAAGACCTGAAAAGATGGGATGATCTTCCTGAATAGTATTACCTGAAGCAATTGCATTAAAAGATGAATACTCGCCGGAAATACCTTCAAATCTGCCTGCATTGAATTCCTGGAAGAAGGTATTGTAGTTTCTAAGATTACCTTGTTCCGAAGGAAAGAAGAGTAGCCCTCCCCCGCTTTCAACATATTCCTGGAGATTACCAAATGAGTACTCAGGGATCTCCTTAAGACCATCCAGAATAATGGCATCAAATTCTGAAATAGATACTGTTCCCAGAATCTCCGGATCAGATTCCTGGTAAGATATTTGTGCGTCATTATCTCCAGAAGCTTCCAACACCACTTCTGTATAAGAAGCCAGTTCAACCTGATAGTCTTCTTCCTTTACCCAAAGGATCTTTCGTTGATCTGGTACCTGCAAAGTAAAATAGTATTCGTTATCTAGTGTAAACTCATCTCCTTCTATCACCACTTTACCAATAGATGAGCCCGCTGCCGGAGGAGTAACCTGAAATGCAAATGTTGAACTGGACCTGGCGTCCATCGATAACGAATATTGCCCAACCAAACTACCCGTAAACTCCAGTGACAGGAATTGATTTGCAACTGGAACATCACTTATGTTTTCTACTGTTACTGTTAACGAGACTGGAAGTCCTGGCCCAATCATATTGGTTGAGGTTTCTAATGACTTAATTACTGTATTTTGAACGGCTACATCATCAAGGTTGATGACTACTTTCGAAATGAGATCGCTTTCTAATTCTTGTTCCCCAAGGCTCGTTAATTGACTACGCTGCCCGTCCGTAATTAAGAAAAAGCGTTTGTTTTCATATGGCGCATTACGCATTACTTCCAGTAAATCATTCACCCTGGTATCCGTGTAGTTTCCAGAAGATTGTATTTCCAGCTCGTCCACTCTTCTCAAAAATTGCCCATGCCCAATTATAGTAGCATATAGCTCTTCTCCATTAGTCGATTGTAAAATGAAGCGATCATTTTCTTTTGATGATTGCTCTATAGTTTTCAAAACTTCTTTAGCCTGTTCAATAAGCGGCCCCTGCTGCCCTATCCGAGCCATACTTATGCTATTATCCACGAGAATTCCATAAATGGTAGGCGCATTCGCATCTCCCACAGAAGTAATTCCTGGGGGAAGGAACGGTCGTGCTAATACTAATGCCAGACAGGCTATGGCAAGCAGTCGAAACAAAAGAAGTAGGTATTTTTTTATTCGAATTTTCCGAATTGTCGTTTTTTGGAGTTCCTCAAAAAAAGCGAGCGTAGAGAATTTAATTCGCTTAGGCCGCTTCAAATTAAGCAGATGAATCAGTAGAGGAAGCCCAATGGCTGTCACAGCTATTAAAAAAAATGGGCTTAGAAAACTCATTTCAAGGATTAAAATGTTATTTTGTGAACTTGAATCTTACAGGAACTTTTTGGTTTAGCCGCTATTAACGCAAAAGGAATATTCAAAAAAGCGCTCTTTAAATCCATCTATGCAACGCACCCAGTATTTAATCATTACCTTTTTTTGCATCATAGCCTTTTGGGGATGTAATTCTATACAAGAACAAAGCTGGACAAAGCTTGTTCCTGAGAAAACGAGCTTTCTTATTATCCCAAAACAGGAGATTACTTTAGGCTCTATCTCTAATGAAGAATATGCTCCCCTGCTGGACGACCTTACTCCTTCTGCTCTACAGCAAGTGCTAAGTATTGACTCATTACTTATAGATTCATTCAGTTTAAAAGGTCTCGCACTTTATCCATCTGAATCTACTAATTCCCAGTTCATCTGGATTGGAGAATCTAATTCAAGCCTTGCAGAAGTTGCGCCAAGATTCTATCAGCCTTTCGATCAAAACAATTACCAGTTTTCGGAAATACTGATTCATAAACTTTCCATTCAGGACTATCGGCTTTTTGCCGCACAGGTTAATAATTGGGTGGTGGTATCTCCTTCAAGTCATGCCATAGAAAGTTCGATTCGAGCCTATCTGAATATTGGCAAGAGCATGTTGCTTCCATCTAATCCGGAACCAGGTCAACTCATCGTAAATGCGGAACGACTAGATCATTGGGTACAACAATTTGTAGGCGTCACTTATCGACCTTCCGTTATGGAAAGCTTTACTGGCTTAAGCCCTTTTTCACTTACTTATACCCCTGGTGAAGAATCCACCCCGGCCTTCAATTTTTCCGGGACTATTAGCCTAAAAGATACCACCAGATCAGTGCTTGTCGATGCAATTTCATCTTCCAATAAGCCTTTTGTGCTGGATCGATATATCGCCAGTAATGCTTCTGCATTCGCGATGTTAAGACTGCAACCCAGATTGGTACCTAATACCCGTACAACCGATGGCTTTCAATCAAGAATGGATTCCTTACTAATTTCCGACTCTGATTTATATAGAGACTTAGCACTGGCGGTGGATGATGAATTTGCGGTAGTTACCTTTCCCGAATCAGGCCTTCTTTCTTCCGGAGAGTTTTTGTTTCTAAGAAAGCTCAGCAATCTTAGCACATTCAAGAGCAAAGTGGATGAGCTTTCAGAAGAAGGCTTTGCCTCAAAACTGGGAGACAACTCATTCTACATACAAAGTGAGGCGCTGTCTAAATTGATTGGTTCAGAACTTATTCCTTTCTCTGATTTCTATCTTTCTTTCTCAAGAGATGTAGCTGTGATTTCTAAAAGAAGAGGATTATCGGAAAGTGTGGAATCTGACCGAACCAGAAGAAGAGTGATCTATTATGACGACACTTATTCATCAGAGAAAAGTAAGTATGCTTCCGGAATAAGTGGATTTGTTTGGTCGTATTCTGATGACTTCCTGAAGTTTATTTCTCCTTACCTGATGCCCAGAAATATACTTCCTGGACTAATGGGGCAGTATGATATCACAACTATGGCATTTTCGCGGATCGAAAACTCGAACCAGGTTTCTTTTGAATTTCGATCCCTCGTAGAAGATGGCTC
Organism: Balneolaceae bacterium; assembly: GCA_965242845.1. GTDB lineage: Bacteria > Bacteroidota > Rhodothermia > Balneolales > Balneolaceae > RHLJ01. Next base: position 591,084 of record CBDETC010000003.1, on the reverse strand, counting down.
AATACAGCCTTATGATGAACTTTGGGTGCTCCCTCTCAATGATGAAGAACTATCCGGCAAACCTGTACTTGCAGACATTGTTGGAAGTAGCACCGAAGAAATCATTTTCTCAACCCAACAGGGTACGGTGCAGGCACTCGCCTTTGATGGTACGGTAGTTATGAATGCATCTACTAATGGAGAAATACCTGTGGGAAGTCCGCTTCTATATGATTGGTATGGAAATGGACAACCAATCATAATGTTGGCAGCAGGAACCAAGGTATTTGCATGGAATGAAGCAGGCAACCTACTTCCTCAATTTCCTATTGAAGTAGGAGAAAGAATAAGTGCTCCTATAGTTGTTACTGATGTACTTCGTAATGGAATTCCTGAAATTATTGTAGCCACTGAAAACAGGAGAATTCATGTACTGGATGGAAGGGGACAGAATGTTCGTGGGTGGCCTCAGTTCACAAATACGATTGTTACCACTCAACCCCTCTTTACCCAACTTGATGGAACCTGGTCAGTATGGGCTTATTCTCAGAATATCTTGCATAGCTGGTTACGCAGCGGTGGAGTTAGACCCGGATATCCAACGTTCACTAATGCCAGTTTTACCAATTCGCCTTTTCCCTTTGAGGATCAAATTTTAGGGTCAGCTACGGATGGATATCTCTACTCAATTGGTAAAAAACCAAGCTTTAAGGATTCACTTTCAATCAGCATTCAGATGGATTCTATTTCCATCAAGTCATTGTATGCGACGAATAGTCCTCTGATTAATTTCACTGTTAAACCAAACGTGTTATTGAGAGACAGCACACGCTTTTACCGATCGGATTTATATGTAACCCAAAGCGCGAATGGATCAGCTTTTTTATTTAATCCTGATGGAGAGCTGGAAGTTACTCATAGCCTCGGGCAACCCGCTTCTAGTACGATGACTCCTCAAATTATTGATATTAACTCTGATGGTCGGCAGGAGTTGGTTATGCTTGCTGAATTTGGAAGGCTTTTCGCCTGGGAAGTACTTACTGGCGAGCGCATTTTTAACATACCTACTTCAGGTATGCGCTATCCTATTATTGAAGATATAAATGGGGATGGGGTAAAAGAATTAATAGCCCAAACCAGAGAAGGTCTCCGGTGTTGGACTATTAATAAGATCGAAGATTAATCATCCAGGTCTATAATTCTTCCCGGAGTCCATGGTGCGTTTAGCCTTGTGAGCTCTGCATCAATAGCAGGGATCGAGTACTCCAACATTTGCTTTAAGCTATCTATTACTGGCCCCAATTGTGTCTCAGCGATTTCCTTCACCATTTTAGAAGTTCCTGTTGGATCGGAAAGGGAATTAAGCCCCGAACCAATGGCAATGTTAATTCTGTTGTTCAAAGAAGGTGCCTGATCGATTTCAAGTTGTCTTTTGATTCCATCTCCGAACAATACAATTCGAATTTCATCGAGTGATTCTTCGAGCTCCGTGATCATTGTAGTTAAGGAAGAACTTTCAACAATTCTGGCTGCCGCCTGATAGTACTCCAAGCGCTCATTGATTTCACTATAAGCACTCCTTGCACTATTAGCCGACTTAGACAACCTGGTTAGCTCTTTATGGAAAGCCAGCACATCATCAGGGTTCTGCGCAGGAAGCGTTCTGTTGTTCAATGATTTCACTTCAAATGAAACGGGCTCAGTAAGCACTGTTACTTCACCATCAATGCTTTTCGACATCTGAACCGTATAATTGCCCGGAAGAACCATTATACCTGACTCGAGATTATTTTTAGGATTGCCGGTGCTTGTTCGTACCTGGTCAACGTCCGGATAAGTTAAATCCCAGTACACCCGGTTGATCCCTTTCGAGGCACTGCTTCTTACTTCATTTATTACTTCTCCCTGGGAATCTCTGATAGTAAAAATTAGGAATGGACCTTCTTCCTCTGCTTCAGCTTCAAGCTGCTCATAGGTTGGATAGTACACTGCTTCGTCATCCTTACGTTTTTCCTTCTCCTCTTCCTTCCTGATATCCTCAAGGGTCTTGTACTTATCTTTCAGATAATAGGTAAAGGCAGCTCCAAACTCAGGATTCTCTCCAAGGTAAAAGTCTTCTCCCTGGAATCCTTTTGGCCCTAACCAACTAACAGTATTACTCGCTGCTATTGGGCTATAAGGGCGGTACTGGAACGGATCACGAATCGAAAACAAGTGAGCTTCTTTTTCTTCCACTTCTTTGGAGAATTCACGCAATGCAGAAAAATCATCCATGATATAGAATCCACGCCCGAAAGTAGCTAATACCAGGTCGTTTTCTCTTTGCTGAATATTAATATCTCTTACAGCAACTGTAGGCAATCCTCTACTGAACTTTTTCCAGTACTCACCTCCGTCAATAGAAGCAAATAAGCTGAATTCTGTTCCAACAAAAAGCAGGTTCGGCTCAATGTAATCTTCTTCAATAGAATAGATAGACCCTCTTTCCGGAAGGTTATTTGCTATGGAAGTCCATGAGCGACCAAGATTGGTACTCTTTAAAATGTATGGCTTGAAGTCACCCCGCTTATGATTGTTGAATGCGGCATAGATGGTATTTTCATCATGAGCCGAAGCTACAATTTCATTCACATAAGTCATCTCCGGCACACCTGGGAAATCATCAAATCTCTGCCAGTTGGCTCCACCATCCGAGCTAATATGAATGAGACCATCATCAGTACCTGCGAAAAGCAGATTCTCGTTTAGGGGAGATTCAGCCAGAGCGACAATATTTCCAAATGGAGTTGTTGACGCATTTTTCGCCACTGCATCCATTGGCCATACTTTGCCCATTACTTCGAGTCGGTTACGATCGATTTGACGAGTGAGATCACCACTGATTTCTTCCCAGCTTTGTCCCATATCATTACTTCTATGAACTCTGTCAGAAGCGTAGTACAATCTTTCGTTGTCATGAACACTCACGAAAAATGGAGAGTCCCAGTTCCAGTTATAGGAATAATCTCCTGATGGAGGCTGAGGAATGATATTCTGACCTTCTCCACTCTGCTTATCAAATCGGAATAACCCTCCATATTGATACTGGCTGTAAACAATGTTTGGATTGGTTGGGTCAACATGAGGCTCAAAACCATCACCCAGAAGAGTAATTACCCAATTATTGAAAGTCAGTCCGGTTGGCTCTGTGCTTCTTGAAGGTCCTCCAAACGTAAAATTGTCCTGGGTTCCTCCATATACATTATAAAACGGATAGTCATTATCTACGGCCACTTTATAGAATTGAGTAACTGGTAGATTGGTATAAAATCTCCAGGTTTTACCCCGATCATAGGATTCATACACCCCGCCATCGTTTCCATTCAACAGGTAATTCGGATTATCCGGGTCAATCCAAAGAGCATGATTATCAATATGCTTGTTTCGCTCTCCTACATTCTCAAATGTTTTACCGCCATCTTCTGACACTCCTGCAAAAGTGTTCATTACATACACTAAATCAACATCTACCGGATCGGCTATTACTTCCTGGTAATAGTTACCACTGGAAACATAGCTGCTTCTCCTTTCCCAGGACTCACCTCGATCTGTAGAGCGATAAAATCCGCCCTTTCTAGCCTGGGCTTCCACCACTGCATAAATGATATCAGGATTGGCATCAGAAATATCCATCCCTATTCTACCGATATCACCACTTGGCATTCCTTTCATTATTTTTCGGAATGAGGCACCACCATCGGTAGATTTGTAGACTGCTGATTCCGGTCCCCCACTTATATAGGTAAATACGTGTCTCCGACGCTGGTGTGCAGTAGCATAAATAACATCCGGGTTTCTCGGATCCAGATGCACTTCGTTAATCCCTGTATGTTCACTTATTTCCAGAATATTCTCCCAGGTTTCCCCGCCATCGGTGGTTTTGAAAAGACCTCTATCACCACCTTCACTCCAAACAGGACCTACAGCAGCAACATAAACTACATCTGAGTCACGAGGGTCAATTTCAATCATCCCGATATGCTCAGAATTTTTTAGCCCCATATGCTTCCAGCTTTTTCCTCCATCAACCGACTTATAAATCCCGTCACCATAAGCCACACTTCGCTGGTTATTGTTCTCGCCGGTACCAACCCACACAACATTATGGTTGTTTGGATCCATGGCAACAAAACCGATCGAGTATGATCCCTGACTATCAAATACCGGTTTAAAACTGATCCCCCTATTCGTAGTCTTCCATACACCACCGGAAGAAGTGGCTACATAAAACTCACTGGTATTTTTTGGGTTTACTGCGAAATCAGAGATTCTTCCAGAAGTAAAAGCCGGGCCAATACTCCTGAATTTTAAGCTATTCCATGCCGTTTCATAACGTGGATCATCAGGTTCGTCCTGAGCCTGAAGAGTAGACGGCATTAATGCTACACATAGAAGTACCGCTAATATTGAAGTTATATGCTTCTCCATAATCTAAGTTTTTGGTGTTCAATTGGTTTTGAAATAGTGAGCGCAACACTATACCAAAAACTAAGAGGAGATTTTGGAAAAAAATGTTTCAGTAATTCTATCCAGTTCATCCTGAGCATACTTGCCTGTCCGCCGTACAAGTACTTCGGAAGGCGGGCGAAGGGTCAAGCCGGATAGAATCCGCTTAGATTCTTCGGCGGTAGCCTCAGAATGACTGTTAATTAATTAGTGAGATACTCCTCAGGAATAGGAAACTCATCATTCTCAGATGACCAAAAAACTGAGACAATCCACCAGCGTTCGCCATCATCAAAAAGCTGAATACTGTTTATTCCACGGGCAATGATATCTCCATCAACGGTTCTTTTTGACTGGTAGGTACTGAATACATGGGTTACGTATCGATATGTTTCTACTCTTCTTCCAATTTCATCTTCATGGAATCCATTAGTTAAAAATGATTGGTCTACACGTTCAATGTATTCCTCAATCCCCCATTGTACATACCCTACTTTACCCTCCTGGTTTTGAAAAGTAGGAGTTAGCTTGCCCTCTTCAATAAAAAGATTCCGAAACCGATCCCAATCTCGTTCTACTCCAGCATCTCCGGAGATTACATCATACAATGCTTTTATAATTGAGTCGACTGATTCAACATCAGATTCATATTGTGCTGATGCTGGTGCAAAGCCAATTAAAGAGAATAGAAAAACGAGAACGATAGATTTCATAATAGCAGATTAGTTTTTTAGAAAGAAAGGGTTCTCTACTACTTAATCAATGTCATTTTTTTGGTCAGGGTATAAGCTTCGGTCACTAATGAGTAGTAATAAATACCGCTTGAGAGATCATAAGCATTAAAATTAATTGTGTGATTTCCTGAGCCAAATGTAGAACTAGCTAACTGTTCCACTTCTCTCCCCATCGTATCAAATACGGTTAATGATACTTTTGAGGGCTTTGCAAGTTGAAAGCGTATTACTGTGGATGGATTAAAAGGATTGGGATAGTTTTGATCAAGACGAGCCTCTTCTGGCTGTTCGTTTTCATATTCTGATGGTGTAGATACAGTATTCACTCCAATTATCATTCTTAAAGAGCGGGTTTCAAAATCTGAGATGAATAGGGTATCTCCTGTAGCCGAAGCTACTATTCCATTTGGCCCATTAAATGTGGCTTCTTCAATTGAGCCATCATTACCGCCAGCCACCCCTGTGCCTGCATAAATTTTCTGCTCCGTACCGTCTGTATTGATCCTGTAAATCCTGTGCTGCTGATAACCTGTTGCATATATATATCCGTTGGAATAGGTAATAAAACCGAGCCATCCAGGGATATCTCCTATTTCTGATATGTTTCCATCAGGAGTGCGTTTAAATACTTTACCGTCATTAAAATTACCTATGTACAGGTTTCCTTCTTCGTCTTTTTGAAGACCTACAGGACCATTAAGACCATTTCCTGTAAGAAAGGTAGTTACCTGCCCACTGGTATCTCTTACAGATATGGTAGATGGCTGATATTGTGCGATTAGCAAGTTTCCATCTTCCAGAAATAATAGCCCGGTTGGGTTTGCTATCGAATTAACAAGCGTCGTTCTCTCCCCTTCGGGATCTACCTTATCAATTCTATTGCCTTGAGCATTAGGGATATAAAGATTCCCCTCTTTATCAAAAGTAATACCATTTGGGTTCGTTAAGCCTGATGCAAATGTTGAAGTATTCCCTTCAAGCGTGATTTTGGTAACAGTGGTTCCAAAATATCTTGAAGCATAAATATTACCCTCTTTGTCGATTGCCAGTCCATCATCAAAAGTGGAAGGTCCCGGTACGAGTGTTTCGACCGTTTGGGCTGCAACAGGGTTATTAAAAAGTGGGGTAAGCAGTAGTAGTGAAAAGAAAAAAGCAGAGAATAAGCGGTTCATATGTTCCTGAATAAGTTTTATTTCAGGAAGTGTATTCAATTCTGCTTCAACTGTAGTCCGATCTTATAAAGCCGAACCTGTTTTATCTCTCCTGGTACATTTTTCTTATGTATTCTCTTGGTGTTAGCCCGGTAATCTTTTTAAAAGAAGTATTAAATGTGGTTTTTGAGTTGAAACCAGATTCGAACGCTAATTGCAAAATGGTAAACCGCTTTAGGGCATTTGCATCTATTCTGGTTATGAACTCTTCTGTTCGATAAGTATTAATGAAATCGTAGAAATTTTTCCCATAGTGCTCGTTAATAATTCTGGACATTAGATGTGGCTGAATACCGCACATTTCAGAAAACTCGGCCAGCTTAAGCCTGGGTCTTAAATATGGCTTCTCCTTTTTTATCACATCTTCTATAGTTGTTATATAGTCTTCTATATCAACCAAGGCTTTTTTACTTAGATCCTCTCCTTCTTTTCTTTTGAGCGGGTAATAGAATTCCGGAGACTTGATTGCATAATAGCCCAGCGCAAAAATTGCGGTGGACATAATAAACCAGACAATGTGATAACCTATTGAGCTTAATGAATAACCATCCATAAATTTGGAAAGTGAGTAGCTAACTCCCCAAAGCAAAACTGCAATTAGTGAAACCCAGAGTATCGATCTATAAAAGATAGTTTGAGGCTCAAACGAATATGCATCCTTTGACTTGCTTTCGAATATAGCCACTAAAGACATCGTTAAAAGGATATAAACAGCATTATGGATAATGGCTAACAATTCCAGGACGGGGTAAATAAATCCGATCCTCATGAAAACAGCTCCAAGAGATTCCGGAGAGCTTATCAAAACAGGTAGAGTAGATATGAAAAAAATTAGTGCTGGGAAGAAGTGCAGTAGTTCTTTTTTTTCAAATCCGTTCTTCCTTCCTAATAATCTGGACATCCATAAATAAAGCAATGGCCCATATAGGAAAATGATACTATCACCAAAGAAAAGAACTTTCGTTTTAAACGCTGACACTTCTGTATCTGAGTAAAAAAACCGACCCAATAAAGTAATAGATACAACTAGTAGAAAGTAAACCAGGTAGCGATTAGAAATCAGATCCCTCCCTCTAATTTTACTCAACGCAAAAGAGAGTAGTACACCCTGTAGAGAGCCTACCAGTACGAATGCTGAAAAAACGGACACGGGATAATGTATTTCTTAAGGTCGTCTCCTACGTCATCACAAAAGAGCCGGACCTCTATTTTATAAGCGTCATTTTTTTTGTGAAGATTTCCCCACCGGTATTAAGTCGATAGTAATAAACTCCACTTGCCAAACCCGATGCATTAAAGTTCACCGAGTGCGTACCTGCACTATAGGTGGTGTTGACTAGCTCGTTTACAAGCCTTCCATTCATATCATAAATGCTCAACTCAACAAATGCTGTTTCTTGTAGCTCAAAAGAAATTAAAGTAGATGGGTTAAATGGATTCGGATAATTTTGAAGCAATCGGGTTTGTTCCGGAATTTCAGATACTTCCTCATTAGAAACCTGAACATTATCTATGGTCACGGTTCCCTGCCCATTCCACTCACTCACTTTTATGTAGTCGATGTACATTTTTCCGGGAAGAGGAGCCGTTACATCCTCTGGATCTGCCGAATCCGTAAAATTCCCCCCTACCGCCAAATTTACGATCAGATGAAATGGGTTGCGAAAGGTAGAGGCTAGTTCACCTTGAGTGATATTAGCAGGACCGGTGTAAAGGTCATTCTCGTCACCCTCATCCTCTACAGTAAATCTCATACTATTTTGATCCCAGTATAAGCGATAAGTAACGAATCGATTCGCCATTGATGAATCGGATTCATAGGGTTGATTATAGTTTACATCTCCAGCTATAGCAGCTGCACAGGTAGGATTATTATCGCTACATGCAGCATCGGCGTACCAAATCAAATTTGCGCCTACAAAAGAGTTCACTGTAGAATTGGGATGCCCTTGAAATTCCCGGTATTGCTGTTGATGTCCCATCTCCATCATATCGATCTCACCGCTTTGCGGCCAACCTACTTCGGAATGATTTGCTCCCAATAACCAAAAGGCGGGCCAAAGACCTGTTTCTAAATCCGGGACCATCATTCTTACTTCAATGAGTCCATACTGGATTTCGATATTTCCTTCTGTGTTCAGCCTTGCGGAAGTAAATTGCATCCCTCCAAAGTTCTCTTTTATTGCCTCAATTACGAGTCCATTATTTGTTGGATCACCCGGAATGGTATCCGTATATACATTATCACCAGAATAATATTGATGTTCAAAATTGCCCCAAAAGCATAATTCCGGACATCCATTCCCAGTTATGATATTCCACTGATCCGTATTGAGCGAATCAAATTCTTCCATCCAGATTACATCTCCAACCTGGGCATTCACACTTAATACCCAGCCCAGGAAAACAAACAGAGCTACTACTTTTCGCATACGTTAATGCCTTTTTATTCAGCTAATATTACTTCTATTTCATCTATTTCATCGGCATTAAGTTCAAGATTATCTAGCGCTGCCAGATTATCCTCAAGCTGTTTAACACTGCTAATACCAATAAGTGCTGTAGTTACTTCTTTTTTCCGAAGAACCCAAACCAGGGCCAACTGTGCCAGACTTTGCCCTCTTCGTTCTGCAATAGCATTTAGCTTTGTTATTTGATCCAGGCGTTTTTGAGTCAGATCTTCGGGCTGTAAAAAGCCATCCGGGTCAGCTAATCTCGAACCTTCCGGAACACCATTAATATATTTATTAGTTAGCAAGCCTTGTGCGAGGGGAGAAAAAGGAATACTTCCAATGCCTTCTTCTGCGAGTACATCAAAGAGCTTCCCCTCAGGGTCACGAACAAACATGTTGTATTTAGGCTGATGGATTACAATCGGAACTCCCCATGACTTCAACATTTGAATAGCCTCCTGAGCCAGCTCACCCGGGTAATTTGATATTCCTACATATAGCGCTCTTCCGGATTGTACAATGTATTCTAAGGCACGCATACTTTCTTCAAGGGGAGTGCTGGGATGAGGTACATGGTGATAGAAAATATCCACATAATCGAGCCCCATTCGTTTCAGGCTCTGATCACAACTGGCTACCAAATACTTTCTGGAACCTCCTGATCCATAAGGTCCGGGCCACATATCAAAACCAGCTTTACTTGAAATGATAAGTTCGTCTCTTCTCCCGGCAAACACAGTTTTAAGTGCTCTTCCAAATTGCTCCTCAGCACTACCCGGAGGAGGACCATAATTGTTAGCCAGATCGAAATGGGTGATGCCTCGCTCAAAAGCCAAACTTAGCATCTCATCTATTTTATCCTCGGATTGAGTTCCTCCGAAATTATGCCACAAGCCTAAGGATAGAATTGGTAAAAAGAGACCACTGTTTCCGCACTTGCGATATGGTATTTGATCGTACTGAGGGGTTTTAATCATGTTTATCTCCTAAAAAATGAATGCTAATGTAACTCGAATCCGATATAAAAATCTTCATTGAGAATCTTTAAATGATTTAAAAATCATTCCATAATAGAATCTGTAGAGTTATTTAGTCATTCTGAACAAAAGTGAAGAATCTAAACGGGTAGGTTTACCCGATCAGATCCTTCGCAGGTATGCTCAGGATGACTTCTATAAATGCTTTCGATTGAATACTTAATCGGTTGGATATGTTTTTTCAATAAGTCTTTTCGTAGCCATAATTCCCCCTTCTTCTGTCATTCGGCTTCCTTCATATTCCACACAAATGTATTCATTGTAGCCTGAGTCTTTTACCAATCGCATCATGCGCTCATAATCTATGGACGTTTCATATCCCTGGATATCAAACGCATGTGTCTTTGCACTTACCGATTTAGCATACGGCATTAATTTCTCAACACCTTCATAGCGATTATATACATCCCCATCTCCCCAAATAAAGTCTTCCGAAAAGGTAAAATTGTCGAAATCTACTACCGTACCAAGTAATTCATGATCAGCCAATTCAATTGTTTCCACTAACCAGTCGGCATGACTTGACATACCTCCATGATTTTCGATCAAAACATATAGTTCGAATTCCTCGGCTTTTTCTGCCAATCGTCGCAGGCCTTCTGCTGCGAGCTTCTTTTGCTCTTCGGCAGGCCCCATGCTAAATGCATTTATCCTCATATATGGACAGCCGATGTGCTTAGAAGCTTCCATCCATTTATAATGATTCTCAATGGCGGTGGTCCTCTCTTTGGAATCAGGGTGACCTATGTAACCCTCTTCATCAACCATGATGAGGATATTCTTGACACCTTCTGAGTCTGTTCTGTTTTTTAATTCGTTCAGGAATTTCTTGTCCTGAGCATGCCCAAAAATCAATGAATTCACATATTCCACAGCTCCAAATCCCAGTTCTTTTGCTCGTTTTGGGAAATCGAGAGGATGCAAATCTCCCTGCCATAGTTTATCGGGATCAGAATGAAGTAGCCGCTGCCATTCATTATAATCGTCTCTTGATTTACCAAAGATAGCCCGATTGAGCGCCCATTGTGACAAGGATAACTTTAACTCACTGCTTGCCGATTGTGTTGATTCCAACGGGGCGATTTTTCCAATGCTTGCTCCCGCTAATGCCAGTGCGGTATTTGATAAGAAACTCTTTCTATCCATGGTGCTTATTGGTTTACTTTAATGAATATAAATCTGGTAATTCGTCTTCAAATACGAATAATTCGTGATCTCTGAATGCTTTCATATCTGGTGCACTTTCATGATCAGGGTGAGACGCATAAAAGTGATCTCTTTGCTCTCGCTCATAGTTCGCATTTCTCCAGGTGAGTATATAGGCTACTCCTTTTGCTTTTGGATTACTGGTGAATGATGGGATTACCTGATTGCTCCACCACATTGGATCAGGAATAGCCTCCACACCTGTTTCAGAAAGTGCTGCAATCTTGTCTCTTTTCTCTGCTTCTTCAACCAGCCAGGCTAATTCGTTACTAAACTCAGAAGGGTCCCTGCCATTCATACTCCCGTAATCATCCATTCCCAGGATATCCACATAGTCATCACCAGGGTATTTTTTCATGTAGTTCGCGAATTCTCGTCCAGCCTGATTGTCCGGTGAGTATGCATAAAGAAGATTGTGAATTCCCTTCTCATCACGTAGATATTCAACTGTAAATCTCCAGAGTGTGATATAATCCTCTACCGAAGTTTGCTCTTCTCCCCACCAAAACCAGGAACCTGTATGTTCGTGGTAAGGACGAAAGATTACCGGTATAGCCTCACCGCCTTGTCCTTTTAGGTCAGATACAAATTCAGCAAATCGGTCTAACCAAGCCGTAAACTTTTCATGTTGTTCTCCTCCTGGAATAATAGCTGCCACAGCAGGAGTTTTGTCCCAGGTACTCCCATCCGTAACTGGATGGTTCATATGCCAGCTAATCGTGATGATTCCCCCACGCTCGTACCCTTCTTTAATCCAGCGTTTCATGTTATCCCATTCGATATTATCGAGGTTGGTAGTTTTATCTTCCTGGCGAATATCACCTACATCCCAACCATATACTGCCGGATAAGAACCTGTCACTTCTTTCACATCTGATCTCCCGGGCTCCGCCCACCAGGAATATCCATAGGCAAGATCATCCTGATGACCATATAATACTTTTGTTTTAGCCAGTTCCTTCAGGTTTTGATACAATGCTCTTGTTTCTTCAGTAGCATTTTTATCAACTGGCAGATCTACCTCCTCTTCAATTGTTTGTGTCTGACAGGCTAAAAACAGTACTGCCGATATAAGAAGTAGAGAATATTTTTTAAGTGATTTCATAACCTTTAATCGCTCTTTGTTAGAATTAGTGATTTTAGTTCTATTCCGGGTTTACCATCTATCGGGATTGCAGATAGCTGGATTTTTTGGGTTCCTTCCTCAAGGCTTAATTTCCCTATAGAAACAGTAGCCCATTCTTTCTCATATACCTCACCCCGGGAAACTCGATCAGGACTCGGTATTAATTCAGGGTCATAACCCTGGTTAAGTACCATCGATACTTCATTGTCACCAGATGAAGCTTTTAACTCGATTCCTTCCCCTCCGTTTGGAAGTGTATAAGCTATACTTATATCAAATACTGATGACTGGACTACTTCAATATCCCACCAAACTTCGTCTCTCGGGTTATTCCAGTTAACCAGCCAGTCGTTGCTCCATCCCGAAGTTCCTTCAAATTGGATTCCACCTGAGAATACACTTTCTACCGCCGGTAGAATTACTGTTGGTGCTTCCTCATATCCAACTGGAATGGGTCTGGTTTTAGGTAGTTCTTTTGTTACTTCATCAAACCATCTTGTATAAATGGCACTAAACTCTTCAACTAGATCAGGATTCTCTTCAGCAATATCCTCTCGTTGAGATGGGTCTTGTAACATATCGTATACCTCCCAGGAATCCCCATACCGAACTGCACGGTATTGGTTATTCCTTACCGAAGCAGGAAATAATTCCAACGAATCCCATCTTGACTGATGAGTGAAGAGATACCGATCCTCCCATACAGCGTCTTCTTCAAAAATAAGTGGAGCAAAGCTTCTCCCGTCTATCTCATTTACTTCTTCGAATTCAATTCCAGCAAGTTCTGCGATGGAAGGAAGAAAATCGATATGGGCCGTTAATTCTTTTACAACTTTTCCTTGAGGAATCTTTTCAGGCCACTTGATGAATAGCGGTACTCTAACCCCTCCTTCATCTACTTTAGCTTTCCATCCTTTCATCTCTCCGTTAAACCGATCTCCTCCATTTGGTCCATTATCGGTCATGAAGATGACAATGGTATTTTCAGTCAGATTAAGCTCATCCAGCTTCCTTACTATTCGGCCAATATTGTCATCGATATTCTCAACCATTCCATATACCGATGCATTTTTATCGTCCAATCCTCTTGCTTTGTATTTATCGAAATACTGGTCAGGTACCTGGAAAGGGCTATGCGGTGCATTGTAGGGAATGAAAGCGAGAAAGGGATCTTCTTTATTTCTCTCTATAAAGGACAAGGCCGAATCAGTGAGCACATCAGTAATAAATCCTTCGGTCTTAACCCATTCACCATTGTGTTCTAATTCGGTATCGAAATAGTTATTCCAATGACCCATTTTAAACCCAAAAAAAGTATCAAAGCCTTGTCCGTTTGGATCCATCGGATAATGAGAACCATTATGCCACTTCCCAAACAGTCCGGTTTGATATCCAGCTTTTTTGAATACTTCGCCAAAGGTCTCTTCTTCAGGTCGCATATTCTCGAGTCCGTAAGTCACCCACTGGGTTCCCGTTCTCAAATGATCACGGCCTGTTAGGAGACTGGCGCGTGTTGGAGCACAAACAGGACTTACAAAAAATCGATCGAAACGAGCTCCAGCCTCAGCAAGTGCATCAAGGTTAGGTGTGTCGATGGTAGGATTTCCATGACTGGCTATATCCCCCCAACCCTGGTCATCAGTTAGAATGATGATCACATTCGGATGATTATCTAATTGTGATTTTGAGCAATTATTCAGAAAAACGAGTAATACACAAAACGTAAGATATTTCATCCTCACTCATCAATTTTACTTAATCAGGATCATCTTTTTTGTCAAAATTTCATTCCCAACCACTAGTTGGTAGAAGTAAACCCCTGTAGCAGCATCTCCTGCATTCCAGGTAACTGTGTGTCCTCCCGATGACTGCTGACCATCTACTAACGTTGCTACCTCCTGTCCAAGGGCATTGTAGATTTTAAGATTTACCAGTGATGAAGCTGGTAAAGAGTAAGAGATATTGGTAGTAGGATTGAACGGATTGGGGTAGTTTTGGAAAAGCTGAGCTTGAGTAGGGATTTCAAGTTCAGTCTCAGTATCAACTGTTACCCCTTCAATTACAATTTCTAGATAGTCAAAATCCATCCAGCCCCAAAAATGATCGATACTGATGGACTGTATCACTTCATCAAAGGTCTGTACTGTGGTTAAATCTTGCCAAACATTGATCGGTTCCTCAAAAATAAGGGTATCAACCAACTCATCATTGATGGAAAGTTTCTGTTCCTTATATCCAAAAGGTAGATAATACCGGACCGTCATTTGATACTCATCTCCTTCAGGGAGATTTAAGCCGTTCCAGGTAATGCTTCCACTTCCTGTCATAGCAACAGAAGCATTATTACTCGCTCCTGGTCGATCAAATTGTCTTGAGGTTTCGCCAGATATACTTGCAGCTTCAGCTTCAAGCCTCATCAAAAAGATATCCGTCCGCCCTTCGATAGTGATAGATTCGGATTGAACTACAAATCCTTCTTCATCTCTTGCCTTCACATAAATCTCATGCTCTCCTTCTTCAATATCAGAGATCACTAAGGAATAAGGAGCAGAATTGTCCACTCCCACTGAATCACCATTGAGGAAAAAAGCGACGTGAATGATGTCCTCTGTTTCGTCTTCTGCATCTACTGTGATAGTGGCTGAACCTCCCACTGGAATACCTTTACCATTTTCCGGAGAGCTTATAGCTACCGTTGGCGGTTGCGTTATAGACACCGCCCCACGTACTTCAAACTCCCACATGGAATGGCCAAACTCGAGAGAACGATCGTTTCCTTGCATTCGAACAAAACGAGCAAGTTTTGGGGAATCAAAAGCAACGGAGTCGATGCCTCCGTCTGAACTGTTTTCGGAGTATACCGTTGTCCAGTTTATTCCATCAAAGGAAGTTTGGATGTCATAATCTGTAGAGTAAGCAGCCTCCCAATTAAATAATACGGAGGTAACTTCATGAGCCGCTTCTAAATCAACATCTATCCATTCACTATCAGGATCTGAATCCGTATTTGGGTCAACTTCTGTAGTTCCTGTGCCATCGCTCCATGCACTGCTCCATCGGGTATTGTCATCTCCATCAAAAGCAAAAGCTGAAACCAGGGGCGTCCCACAGCAAGTTTCAAATGTAGATGCCCTCGAAGGTTTATTTAATGCCCGGTTGATAAGACCAGCCGGAAGTACCTGGATAGTTACATAAGCGGAGTCCTTATCCCCTTCAATACCCGTTCCAATTAATTCGTATTCGGTAGTTTCAGTTGGAGCAACAATCATAGAACCTACGCTATCTACAACTTCACCATTTATTGTTACTTCCGTGGCATTTAGCACATCCCAGCTTAATTGAGACTGGCCTCCTGCCTCGATTTCATCTAGCGATGCTTCGAATCTTCTTATGGATGGTATCACGCTAACAATGCGAACATCTGAAGTGTACACACTGTCCATATAATGCATTTGATCAAGAGCTCGCAACCAGCTTGGCCCATAGTTTCCCCGGTTTTGGTACCAGTCGACCCATTGCCAGACTAAAGCGCCCGCATAGCCTCTGTCGTACAAGGTTTCATACATGTCTTCCTGAGGAACTCCAAATAGATCGTCAGATGGAACTCCAAACTCACCTACAACAACAGGTTTATTCAATCCCCATGAGCTTTTATCATGATGAAATGGAGAAAGAGCTGTTCCAGCCCAATCATAGTAGTGCACCATGTAGAAATCCAGTACACCTAAACTATCTCCTCCTGCTGCAATAAGCTCCTCATCTGAATAATAATTTTTTGAATTAACATTACTCGTGAATGCTAAAGAATGGAAACTCCACGAACCATTTGAGACCAAAGCATCAGGATTGGTTCTATGAATAGCACCAGCCGTTTGATTAACAAACCGTTGAATTGCCGACATTGGTACATGGCGGTTAAAGTTCCATCCAAACTCATTACTCATCCCTTCTGGTTCATTGAAAATTTCCCAGGCCAATAAAGCGGGATGATCACCAAGTGCTTCTACCATAGGTACCAATGCATTCTCGATATACACTTCAGTCAGCGTAGAATCTTCAAGCATGGCTTTTGCCCGATCGGTAATCGTAGTGCCATTTTCAATTCTAAGCATATCAAATGACCACAAGCAGAGAATCATACCTACATTATTCTCCCAGGCTAAATCCAGGATATTCTCAAGGTCTTCAAGGGTTCCATCTCCCAAACCAGTAACATTGTTTCCGCTCCAGGTAGGAGTAGTTCCCCCCGTGATGTGTACCCAGAAACGCATCGCATTTCCACCGTTTTCCTGAACTTGCTGGAACATTGCTTCAAAGTCGTCCAGAGCCGTAGTACCTGGTCCAACATCACTGGCAAAGTTTACCCACGCCACGTTACCACCATTCAACCAAAGCTCCTGATCATTATAAAATACCCTGTCATCAGTCTGTGACCAGGTTAAGGAGGTAAAAAAGATGGAAATAGTAATTGCTAAAACTGTCCTTTTCATAATTCTTTCTTTGTATTTGGGTATTAACCCACTTTTTCTTCTACAAAAACTGGCTCCTCTTGCAGGATGCCTTTGACTCTTCTGTTCACTTCGAAGATTAATCTCATATTGTGGTAAGGGCCTTTCCAGGATCGAACCTTGTCTATAGTGTCATATGCGACCCCTTCTCTCGTCGTTTTCTCGAACCACTCTCCGTGCTTTCGATCAATTAGATGTTGTTTTATAAACATCCAGGAATTTATCGCTGTTTCAAGAAACTTTGGATCACCAGTAATCTCATATACATTTAAAAAACCTACAATAGCTTCTGCCTGAGGCCACCAGTCTTTGTCTGAATCAGTATAGCCATTAGGATCAGCTTCATTTATCAGACCACCATCCGAATCTACTCCGTGCTCCAACACAGCATTAGCAATTGAAACAGCATTTTGTCTTGCAAGGGAAAGTAGATGTTCGTCTTCTATGACTTCCGCTGCTTCTACCAATAACCAACTGGCCTCGATATCATGACCATAAGAAATATGATTCGATCTTGGACTCCAGTCTCTTCCAAAAAAATTGATGAGACTGGTTTTACCAGGGTTGATAATGTAGTCGCAAAAGTAATTGATGAGAGAACAGAGCTTCTCCTTCAGCTCTTTGGATGGAGCATGCCGATATAAGTTGGTATAAGCCTCAAGAATATGAAGGTGTGTATTCATACTCTTCGGCTCATTTTCATCCTTCTCACTTAAGCGGACATCATCATTTAACTTCCAATCGCGACTATATGCTTCGAAATAGCCACCGTACGTTTTATCTACTGAATGCTTTTCGATGAGAGAGTAAATATTGTACGCCAGCTTTAATGCTTCGTGATTCTTAAACGCTGAGTAATATTCAGCCAATCCGTAAATCCCAAAAGCCTGAGTGTAAATATGTTTTTTAGCATCCACTGGTTCGCCTTCGGCGTTTACCATCCAATAGAAGCCTCCATATTTGCTATCCATGAAATATGAATTGAAATATTCATATGCCCTGTGGGCAGCACTTGCTAATTTTTTGGACGGATATTGCTTGTAAGCCGCAGACAGTGACCAAAGAATACGAGCATTTAATATGCCTCCTTTATCGGCATTATATACTTTTGATTTATCGGAGGTAACCCTGCCTAAAAAACCACCATTCTTATCATCAATAGCGAACTCAGTCCAAAAGGGCAGCAAGTTCTGTTTGAACTCGAGTTCCAGTTCCTTTTGAAGTTTGATAAGAAGTGATTCTCCATTCATAGTTACCCTAGCTCTTTATTGGCTCTTATTATACTCTTGACCGTATCAACACTAGTGGCTGATCGATATCCATCTTCTGGCGTGTTGATCGCGTAATCGATGAGTTGAGAGATACTTGTTTCTGCCACATGCATGCGAGTATCGGAAGAAGCGTAGTACACATATACTTTATCATCTTCATCTCTTATCCATCCATTGGCAAAAGTCACATTAGATACGTCTCCGACTCGCTCTCCACCTAAGGGAGCAATAAAATGGCCTCCCGGACTATGGATTACTTTCCAGGGTTGATCTAATGAAGTCATAAATACATAAAGCACATAACGAAGTCCCGCGGCTGTATTCCTTACTCCATGAGCTAAATGAAGCCAGCCTTTCTCCGTCTTTAGAGGAGCGGGACCCTGCCCGTTTTTCACCTCTTTGATGGTGTGGTACACTCTTTGATCGATAACCATCTCTTCATCAACAGAAGCTGATTCCATTGAGTCAGCTAATGCCCAGCCTATTCCTCCACCAGAACCAGCATCGATAAAACCGTCCTGTGGTCGGGTATATAAGGCATATTTACCATCCACAAATTCTGGATGCAGTACCACATTGCGTTGTTGCTCTGAATTTGTTTTTAAATCCGGGAGGCGCTCCCAGTTCACTAAGTCTTTCGTCCTTGCTATCCCAGCCTGAGCAATGGCGCTGCTAGTATCACTTGCAGGAACACGTGTGTCTTTCCGTTCGGTACAGAAAATACCGTAAATCCATCCGTCCTCATGTTCTGTAAGCCGCATGTCATACACATTGGTATCTGGATTTTCTGTTTCGGACATAGTGATAGGTTCGTCACGAAATACAAAACCTTCGGTTGGAGAATCACTTTCAGCGATTGCAAAAAACGACTTACGATCGTTGCCCTCCACTCGAACTACCAACACGTATTTATCATTAAACTTAATAGCCCCAGCGTTGAATGCAGCATTAATCCCAAACCTTTCCATTAGGAAAGGATTCGTTTCAGGATTGAAATCGTACCTCCAAGTCAAAGGAGTATGTTCAGCAGTTAAAATAGGATTCTGGTATCGTTTGTAGATTCCATTCCCTATCGGTTCAGGCGCGTTCTTTCTGGTTAACAACTCTGAATGCGCTGCTTGTAAAAGCTGTTTCCGTGTATTAAAAATCTCTGACATTTATTTAAGCTGGAAGTTTATCAAACCAGGTTTTCTTGAGGATGTATGAGGTTATAACAGCTATCCCAATACTAATAGCTAGAGGAACGGCCTCCATCAGTACCAGGTAAACTGGGAAAATCACAAGTGCGGTTTGCCAGATGATTCCAATCACCACATTAAACATATCTGACTTGAAACCGGTGTTCTTCACAAAACTTGGGTCTTCAGCCACAACTTTATCGTGAATGGGTTTCCAGAAACCCCAGGGCCGAACTGTTTTATAGAATTTTTTCAACACTTCTTCTTCAACAGGTGGAGCAGTATAGGTACCTATTAAACAGGCAATCACCGAAATGAGAAGCATCAGTGGAAACGTGTAAGTATCCAGTACTCCTTCAAAAATGAAGCGGAAAGTAAGCGCCGGAATTAAGCCCCCAACCATTCCCCAAAAGAAGCCATTTCCATTGAAACGCCACCAATACCATTTAAGAACATTGGCAGCTACATAACTTCCGTAAAGTCCACCTACAATCCATTGAAGTACATCATTAACATCCTTCGCGAAGAAACCTAAAACGATGCTAAAGACCACCATCCCCAAACCTGCCACATAATTCATCGACTGAATTTTCGCGTTCTCAGCTTCAGGGTTGATGTACTTTATATAGATATCATTAACCAGGTATGCCTGTGCGGCATTAAGAGTCCCTGCAAATGTTGACATGAAAGCTGCCAGTAAGCCTGCAAGTAATAATCCTAAGAATCCAACTGGAACAAACTGACTGATAGCTGATGGTAGTATTTGTTCAAAATCGAGACCTCTTCCTGGCACCATTAAGTCTAATTCTTCATAAAACAAAAGGGCTAATACAGCAAAACCTGCGATCATGAAATATCGGATAGGCATCAGAATTACTGATACGGAACCACTCATTAAAGCAGCCTCTCGCTCTGAACGAGTAGAAAGGATTTTCTGCATATCGTAGTTAGGTGCAGGCCCGGCCAAACTCACAAGCACCCCTTTAAAAATCATCATCATAAAGAGCACAGAAAACAGAGAGAATCCATCGTCTCTTATCTTCTGGTTTACCTCGGGAATAATGGCTGTCCAGTCCATATTTAACTCCCAGCCAAAGAAAGGATTCATCCATCCATCGGGAACAACGAGGGTGCTTTCTGAAAGTGCCATCATGGCTATTACCCCAATTACTATACTTGAAACTGCCATTATGATGAACTGAATGAGGTCAGCCCAAACAATACTCATCATACCTCCCAACAATGAGTAGAAAATGGCAAAACAGGTAAATACTATTCCATAGAAATGAGGAACGTATTCGAGAGGAATATCAAGCGGGATATAATTGCTTAAGAACTCCCATGGGATAAAAATCTCTACAAATTTACCTAGCCCGATAAATCCATAGGTTAGATATCCAAGTCCCATGATGAGGGCAAATACGACCACTATGATATGAGACTTCCTGGCCCCTCCCTGAAAACCAAATCGGGTACCTATCCACTCTGCACCGGTTGTCACGTTCGAACGACGCAGCCACATGGAAAGGAAAACCATTAAAAAGATCTGATTGAATACAGGCCATAGCCATGGCAGCCAAATACTATTCATTCCATAAACAAAAAGAATAGTTACCAGCCATACCGTACCGGATATATCAAACATACCCGAAGCGTTTGAAAGGCCAAGCATATACCACGGGAGCTGGTTACCCCCTAATAGATAAGATTCTTTTGATTGCTGAGCTTTCTTCTTAAGTGCAAAACCTATTACTACCGTAATTAGCAGATAGGCAAGTACAATAAGAGCGTCGATTAAGTGGAGTTTCATGAGAGGATTGTTAGGGTTAACATAAACCGCCGTATTTAACGATGATAAACCCCAGGTACAAATTAAAAGTGGATAGCGGGTTCAGCCGCTATCCAATCGGTATTTGATATAGAATAATGCTACTTGATAAGTGTCATTCTTCGTTGAAGTGTGAATTCTCCTGCTTTAAGCTGGTAGAAGTACACTCCTGATGCTAATGATCTTGCATCAAACCTTACTGTGTGAGTTCCAGCAGTTCTGGCATCGTCAATCAGTGTAGCTACTTTTTGACCTAACAGGTTATATACTGTTAGTTGTACATCAGATGCTGCAGGTAAGGTGAAGTTAATATTTGTAGTAGGGTTGAATGGATTCGGATAGTTCTGAGAAAGTGCGAATCCATTCGGAGTTTCTGCAGGTTCGTTAGAAACACCTACTGCAGTTTCTTTGATCAGATCAACAAAGTCGATGCTGGCATTACCACCTGAAACTTCAAGAGTAAAGGTACCACCGTCGTGCATATATGCGTCTGAAATATGCGATGAACCTGAAGAGAGAAGAGTAGTAGATTGTAGTTCTTCTCCATTTATACTGTACGTTACATCAGCATCGGTATCTGTAGAGAAGAAAACCTGCACACGATATGTGCCTGCATCAAATTCTCCACCACCAAAGTCTACAGAAACAGATCCATCTTCGCCTAGAGTAACGGATTTGAAACGAGAAGGAATACCTTCTACATCCTCACCATTCATTACATCCTGGCCACCTGCTATTACCTGAGAGTAATCTGCATTTAATGGAGTTAATTCAGCTATTACAGTTTCAGTACCCGCTAGCACTACGTCTATTCCAGCGAATCCCTGGAATCCCCAGGATGGCTCCAGACGAATAGTGTTAGTTCCCTCAGGAAGTACTAATCCATCGGTAGTGGTTTCGTGAAGTGCTGAATTTTCGATCTTGGTTGACGTCCACTCATTAGTTGGCATTCCTTGGTGAGGGTTAGCACAACCACCTTGTCCACCTTCAGCATCCCAAATATATTCGCCATAATTCAAGCAGTCTTTGATGCTTGTTCCGTTAACGAAAACTCGCTGACCGCGAACACCATTTCCATTCAGATTTGTTATTACGTTAAGGTCAGTAGCTCCGGCATCAGATGAAGACACTTCAAACTCCCACTCGATATATCCTGAAGATTCCATATCAAGGAAGGCAAAACCATCGAAAGAAAAGATATCAGCTGTACCGCCAGTAGTACCATCTTCAGCTTCAGAGCTTCCAACTACATCTAGTTCAATAACCGCACCAGCTAGTGCCTGTACTTCAGCAATATAGCCTTCTTTGTTTGCTTCCCAGTCAGCACGTGCACCATCATGGTAATTCAGGTTTCCTAAAGGAAGACCATCAGTACCAGCAGTTTTGTACGTTTCATCTGAGTAAGAGAAATCACCAGGATTTATTGCTCCAGGAAGTATACTCTGTATGCTAAAAGAAGCAGGAGCTGGATCTCTACCTGGATCCCATCCCCAGTAAGTAAATGGATTTTGACGTGCTTCGCGAAGGTCACGAATATTATCAATCATCAGAGGAACGATGTCTTCTAGTGGTACTTGAGTTGAAGGGAAAGCTAACTCTCCTTCAAAATTTCGTACATCAGGAGCCGTAGTATATGAAACAAGACCAGGATCGGTTCCTTCCCAGTTATTTGCTCTATAGAAACCGCCTAATCCTTCTCCTACATCGAATGTGTCGAACATAGAATCAGCCTGGCTGTTAAATATCGGCTGCGCATTGATACTATCCGAATAATAGGCAGCAAATGCAGGATCTCTCCAGTGAGCATTGTTGGTATAAACAACACGTCTTCCTAAATCAGGGAAGCCTACACCTGGTGCAACTGGTCCAACAGAAAAGAATCCAGTGAATGGGAATTCTCTACTTGGATCGTTGATGTTGTCAGCGAAGCCTTCACCATGCCAGTAATGGTTTACAAACAGGTTGTTTGCAACATATCCTTCTTTCCAGAAGTTACCCGCGTTGAATAAACGACCAACATTAATGATGGTGTTATGCATGAAGCGAGTATAATTGATTGGGCCAGCTTCTGATTGAAGAATGGTCATACCAATATTCATGTACGTATTATTTTCTATAACAAGAGTATCTGCTCCAGCTTCGAATCGAATACCACGACCTTCCCATTGCTGAGTTTTGTTGATCTGGTTTCTAAACGTGTTGTCATAGAAGTACACTTTGTTGTTACCACTATCGAAACCAAAAAGAGCGAAATCGGTTTGCTCAAAAACACTGTTCTTTACAATGATTCTGGCACCTTCAGCACCAACTCGGATAGGAAGATAGTTTCCTGTACTTCCACCATCATCCATTCCGGTCATGAATACTCCATCAAGAGTTAAATCACCCTGAACAGTCATTAATCGAGCTGATGAACCACCAAGTTCGTCTGTTTTGATCTGAATTTTTGCATGACCGAAGTAATTTTCAGCACCTACTTCTGCTTCGGTTTGAGTTCGAATTCTCAAATGAAATCCGCTGTTCACAATCGGATCTATATTCAAGTAAGTCCCACCTGTTTCAAGAACATATACGCGATCAGGGTGTTTTCTATCCCCATTCGCGGTATCGTTCGCTACAGTATTCCTCAGAGCATTATTAATCGGAACAAAATCTCCGTTATGGTATGCTACAATACACTCTGCTTCTGAATCTGAACATACTGTAAAATCCTGAGCAACTGCTCCTGATGACAGCAAGCCAAACACAGTAAAGAGTGCGATAGCAAAGAGTTTGTAATTGTTTTTCATGTTTTCTCCAATCTAGGTTTGATTAGGTTTTTTAGTTTTCTGTTTGATATTTACTTCGGCCGAATAGAAATTTTTCCTTCTTTAGAGCAAACATCTTGTTAGAAATTCTTAGAACCTGAGCCTAACGCCCAAATCCATTGTAAATCCGTAGTACTGTGCAAAAGTGGTACTGCCAAAGCCCCTGCTTCTGTCTCCACTTCCATTTCCAATTATATTCCTGTCAGGAGTACTCGTCAGGTTGCTGAAATTCCCATACACTTCAACCGCTTCTCCTAAGCTCTGCTTTAAGGTCACATCCCATCTTTGATAGTCATCTGAGTAACTATCTTCTACAGGCTGAATTACATTAGGAACACCTGTCAGTCTATCTCCCTGGAATAGATATGAAAGTCTTCCAGAGAATCCTTTGTAGTCGTAACCTATAGTCACATTTACAAGGTGAGCAGGCTGATCAAAAGCTCTACCAGTTCTTGTTGTATCACCATAAACCGGTACGCTGACCTGGAATGGGGTACCGCACGCAGAAACACATTCTGTACCTGTCTGCAAGGTGGTTTGATAGGTTGTTTCTGAAAACATCCTTGTGTAATTGATGTTTAAGACCAAGCCTTTCAATACCGAAGGCAGATACCAGAAATTCGTTTGCCAGTCAAACTCCACACCCCAAACTTCCGTGTCGAAAGGGGCATTAACAAAAGTAGTTATGGAAGTACCATTTCCAGCCCATTCATTATCTCCTCCAAAAGGAATGTTCAAATCTCTGGCCTGCTCAGCAGTAAGTGTATCCTGAGAAGTCAGGAATCTTCTTGTCCAAAGTGGGAGATCAGAAATGGTTTTTTGGAAACCTGATACCGTGAACAGCCCAATATGATTCTGATAAACAGAAGCAGAAATATCAAGGTTAACAGACTCTGATGGCTTTAGAGCGGAGTTATTCGCTGTAATTGCATTTTGCTGAACATTGAGATTAGCACGTGGTATGTATTGAGTAAAGTCAGGACGAGCTAATGTCTCAGTATAGGCTAATCTGATTTTTAACCATTCGTTAGGGTCTACCTGTAAGTGAAACATAGGTAGAATGAAGTTGTAATCCCTTTCGATTTCTATGTCTTCTGCAAATTGGACACTGGGTACATTTTGAGTGAAGACGACATTGAAACGCTCTGTAGTATATGTTGAATAATCATTTTCCCAGCGTACTCCAGGGATAAATGTCACATATCTTCCTATCCCGATTTCGGACATTACATAAGCGGCACCATATCGTTCGTTACCCGTGTAATCGTTTGCTCTGGAAGTGAACGGATCTTCCAACATCGCATCAAAACTACCTAACTGGCAATTATCCGCTGCATTTAAAAAGTTCCTCATATCTGATACACCAGCTGCAAATCCAACTGGGAAACCATTCCCACCCTCTCCAGTTAAAAAGTTGCTTCGGTCATAGTCTGTATCAAAGAAATGGATTGGGATGTATTGAAATTCTGTGGTCTCACTACCGATTACCTGTACATCAAATAAATTGAACCCATTAAGCGATCCGGTTTGATCATAAATGCATCGTAGTAAATCTCCTGCGTCATTCGCTTCTCCCGTGAGCTCATTATAATCATAGGTTAGATAAGCCCAGTTTCTGGTCCTGCCATTCTGATCATTACTTCGGTCCAGCCATCTCAGTTTACCTCCAAATTTAATATGCCCACCTAATTGGTCATTCAATTCAAATGGCATGGTAAAGTTTAGTTGCCCTGTATAGTTTACTTCATCCTGTCTTAGGCTGGTGATGGACGTACTACCTAATACTGTTATGGAATCATTAGGCTGTACGAATGGTAACACTCCGATAGGTTGTACGCCAAGAGTATCTAGGGGCCAAAGCGGAACTCCATTTTCATCTTGTACAAGTTCAGCTACAGTAGATTCCATTCTAAACTGGGCGAAGTAGTTTCTTGGATTTTTATTTAGAGAACTGCTTCTCGAAATACCACCATCTATCTTTAACCATCCAAAATCTTGCTCTATACTTAGTCCAGATGTAAGTATCTCTGTAGTGCCTTCATTAATAAACAGGTTATTCCCTGCTCTACCATTTACATTAAAAATATTATTGGTCCGTATGTGACCATCATTTTTTTGGCGGTTATAGAAAAAGTTACCTGTGATTTTCCCATTTGGAAGCTTATAGTCAAGCAGCAAGCTTCCTCCTACCCTACTTCTCAGGTTGAAAAATTCCTGCGCATTTACCGATTGAATAACAACGGCATCTACTTCATTAGTTATGGTATTACGATATCCAGAATAACCAGCGTTTAACTGATCCGCACTTCTGTCAAATTGGTCGGCACTAAAAGTGGCGATATAGCCTAACCTGCTATCAAGTAAACGATCACTTATTGATGCATTTACTTTATAGTTCTCATAATAGTCTTGTAATTCGGTATACCCACCTTGTAAGTTAGCACTGGATTGGAAGCCTTCTGGAGCTTCGCGCAATTTTAAATCCACAGAACCAGCAATAGCATCCCCATCCATATCTGGAGTGATTGCCTTTTTTACTTCAATTCCATCCAGCATATTCGAGGATATCAAAGAAAGATCTACACTACGATCGTCGGAGCTGGTTGAAGGAATTCGCACTCCGTTTACAGTTACTGTACTGAATTTAGGAGATAGTCCCCTGATTAAGACTTTATTAGCCTCACCTCCACTTCTTTGAATGGCAACTCCTGGAAGCCGACCGATTGATTCAGCAGCGTTTACATCCGGTATATCCTGAATACGATCTTTGGATACGATATTGGAAATGGTATTTGACTGAAGCTGCTGATTAATAGCAGCAACCTGACCTCTTGCTTGAGCAGTGATAGTGACTTCCTCACCTTGTACTCCCTCCCATTCCATGACTATGTCAATTTCTACTGTTTCCCCATCTTCAATTTCTAGTTCTATCTCTCTGGTCTTAAATCCTAAATAAGAAACAACCAGGGTTTGAACTCCAGCATCAATTCCTCTTATGGTAAACACACCATCCACATCCGTTGCAGCTCCTTTAAGTGTACCTTTAATAAGTACACTAGCACCGATCAGAGGTTCATTAGTACCAGCCTCTACCACTGTCCCTTTTACACTCCCCGCAAAGCGCTTATCTGTGTCATTTCCACGAAGCGCTTCCAGCTTTTCGGTGCTAAAAAGGGGCTTTTCAAGCGAATTTGAGAACCCGGATTGGATAGTTAAAACTGAGATGAGAAGTAGTGTAAAAAAAGAAGTCTTATTCATGCTTATCAAAAAGTTGGGTTAGGAGTACTATTCAATAAGTTTTTTCCTGAAACCTGGTTCTATTTCAAGATGATTTTCGAAATCGAATAATTACTAAATCAAATTGAACAAAGAGAGATTAATCAAATCATTTTATTAAATCAAACAAATTTTGTGGAAACGCTTCCCAATTTTCGAATCCGGTATTATTAGCCTAATGGAAGCAATTTAGAAGCCGGGATTTTTTCTCATTTTCTTTTGGAGGGATTCTTTTTTATTCTCATCGAGCAAATTTGCATTACTTATTAAACTCACTTTAGTAATTTGCTTACGGGGACTAATCTTACTTATACCAAGGCGTACAACTTTAGAATTGTATTTGAAACCATCAGGTTGTTTGGGCCAATCTCCCGAGCTGATGTCGCACGAAGGACCAGTCTTACTGCACAAACTGTTTCAAATATCGTTACCCGTCTTCTTGATCAGAATTTTGTACAGGAGGGGAAAAAGCTTCAAAAACAACGGGGAGCACCATCAACTACCTTAGAGGTAAATCCCGAAGGAGCATATTCAGTAGGATTGGATTTCAACCGTGACCATTTAACGGGAATCCTTGTTGACCTGGCTGGTACAGTACGCACAAAAATATTTTATGAGGTTGATTCACCAAGTCCGGAGGAAGCAATTAAACTTATGGTTTCCACCGTGCAGCAATTAACTAACCCCGAAGAAGTACAGAAAGCTTACTTCTGCGGAGTAGGAATTTGCTTACCCGGCCCTCTTGAAATCAACAAGAACGATGAGGTGAGCAACACAATCAACCCTAAAGCTTTCCCTAACTGGAAACATGTTCCCATCGGAGAAATGTTGAAAGAGCATATCAAAGCTCCTCTTTTCATCGATAACAACGCTTCGGCTGCAACTATTGGTGAGCGTTGGTATGGAGCCGGGAAAAATATCTCCAATTTTGTATATGCTTTTTTTGGAGTTGGACTTGGTGGTGGTATGGTATTGAATGGGAACATGTATGAAGGACAAAACCAAAATGCGGGAGAATTTGGATACCTCCCTTACTATGGAGAAAAGAGTCCACTCAGTACTTCTAATCAACCCCATATTGGAGAACACTTCGATTTAAAAAAACTCTATGCCTGGCTGAGGGAGTTTGATGTGAAAGCAAATCGGCCAGAAGATTTGGGATACCTTTACCTGGAAAAGAATATCCATTTCATGAAATGGCTTGAGCTAGCTAAACAATACCTGGCTGAAATATTCTTAATCGCTGAATATTTCATTGATATGGAGGTTGTCATTTTAGGAGGAAGAATTCCTACGGCCATCCTGGAAGATATTGCCAGTGCATTACCTGAAATCTTAACAAGTCATAGGAAAGAGTTCAAAACTTCGGCCCCAATCTTCCAATGCGGTACTGCAGGGTCTGATGCTGCGGCTTTGGGGGCAGCTACCTTACCTATGTTCGATCTCTTTGCAGCTCAGGCCGATGTTCTAATCAAAAATAACAACAACGGTAATAGCTCATCAGCTTCGTAGCTTAGCTGTCAGTCATGGTATCTTGAGGAATTAACACCTCTCCAAATGATATCTCTTGCCCTGCCAAAACAAATGCTGTTGTAGGCATATCTTCCGTTAGCTTGAGCATATTTTCATAGTAGGAAGTAAAGTCCTTTTCCGGAGTAGCCATACCCAACATGATTAAATCCGCTCCTTGAGACTGCTTCTTAAAAATCTCCGGAAAGCTTTCGCCGTTTGATACGATTACATCAATACTGGCATCAAAGCGAATTTGATCTACGATACTTTTCATATTTGCTCTGATCTCGTCAACTGCATCCTGGTTTTCTACAATAATCTTCAGGTTAATATCCGCATTCTTCCATGAAAGACTATTTTGAAGCATATAAACAAGGATCATCATCAATCCTCCATTCCCTTTAAAACCGCCCCACCAAACATCGATACGCTGATTCTTTTTGGGTCTCCCTTGTTCCGTTTTATGGGATAACTCCCCACCGTGAATTAGCACTACATTTCGTTTCATCTCATAAAACTTCCGAACCATTCCACAGTATTGCTCCCTGATGTCCGGATTTTCACTTCCTCCCAAGATAATGGTGTTAGGGATTAGTTTTCCCATTCCATAGGCCTCAACCAGTTTTACAGACCCAAGAAATGGATCACTTGAAGAAACTACCCGAACCAGTGCACTAATTGCACGTTTCTTTAAAAAGCCCCCAATCTCATCTTCCATTCTCTCAAGACGATGGTGTGGAATATTATCGTCGGGAAAAACCGTAGCTACTGTCAAAATACCCCGGTTATGTGTGAGTGAATTTGCAAAATCGATTAAATACCAACGTTTGCGTGGAGAACCAGATAGCACTAACGGTCTTGGTCGCCAGGTCTTTGGCTCATAATCGTCACTGATCTTCAGCAGTACTTCCCGAACTACCGCCATCAAAAGCCCGCTTTTCACATTCCCCCAAACTGAGGTAAGCTCTCTCCTTTCCAGCCAGAAGAATATAATCCCAACAAAAATCAGTGCGATTAAAGTAGCTGTCAGATTGATGAGGAACATCACAGAAAAACAACCTACAGCACCTAGAAGCGATATCGCCCAGTGTACTTTGAATGTTGGTCGGAATGAAGGACTATCTAGTAGCCTCTCGATCCCAGCTGCGAGGTTAATCACACCATAAGTAGTAAGAAAAAACATGGATAAAACGGGAGCAATAAGATTCAAATCCCCAAACCATACAGCTACCAGTGCTACAACCATGGTAAAAATTGTACCTAAACGAGGTTCCTCATCCTGCCCGCTTCCTTTCCCAAGCCATGAAAGCCAACCCGGTAATATTTTATCCTTTGCCAATGCCTGAAGTACTCGAGGACCTCCCAATATGCTTCCTACTGCACTCGAAAGTGTGGCTCCCCAAACACCAAGCAAAATGGCATCTCCCCAAAAAGCCATTCGTCTCATTATCAGTGGATCGGCTATTAAATCTTCCGGAACTGCTCTGAAAGCAAGAATGAGAACCAGACCAACATAAATCAAATACCCAGTCCCTATTGCCGCAAAGGTACCTTTAGGAATCGATTTAGTTGGGTCCTTCAAATCGCCGGACATGTTCACTCCGGCCATGATTCCGGTTACCGCTGGAAAGAAGACTGCAAACACCACCCAAAAAGGTTCTTTATCCGAGAGTATCGATGAGGATTCCTGGGAGGCTTCAACCGGACTCCCAAAAACCAGTGACAATAGTGAAATCACAATCGCCAGCATGATAACATACTGAACCCTGATCGCCGCTCTCGCCGAAATTAAGGCCAAAGCCGTAACTCCAATAGTGGTAATTATGCCAACCCAGCGGATATCGAAGTTTGGAAATACTCCAACCACACTTTCTGCAAAGCCGACTACATATAAAGCCACCGACAATGCCAACGCGATATACAATGGAATCCCAATTGCTCCACCAGATTCTATTCCCAGCGACCGGCTTATCATATAATAAGCCCCTCCAATTCTAACACGTTGATCGGTGGCTATTGCTGCTACCGAAAGGCTTGTCAAAAAAGTAATTGAAGTAGCGAGGGTTACAATAATGAGACTATTTATGAGACCGACATTCCCAACAACCCATCCAAACCTGAGGTACATAATCACCCCAAGTATGGTTAAAATGGATGGAGTAAATACTCCTGCGAATGTACCAAGGCCACCTTCCTTAGCCTTTATTGTCTCCTGTACATTGCCAAACGTTTGCTTTCCCAAAAAATCAGACCTGTTATTAGTTCGGGCAAATGATACTAAGGGTTAAACTCCGCTACAAGGTGAGAATTTTTATCACTTTTGAAAAAAAGATAAATGGGTTATTCTGTGCTATCAAGAAACCGCTTTCAGCCAACAAAAACATCGTCAGCTATGCTAAAAAAGGCTATTCTATTTCTATTCATCGCACTAATTTCAACATTCAGCTTAGCTGCTGAGCTCCATACCTTTAAAGTGCTTGTTTTTTCAAAAACAGCAGGCTTTAGGCACAGCTCTATCGATGAAGGTATTGCTGCTATTCAACAATTAGGCATCGACAACGACTTCGAAGTAGACGCAACGGAAGACGCTTCAGCTTTCACTTTCGCTAATCTGTCTCAATATGATGCTGTGATTTTCCTAAGTACCACGGGTGATGTTTTGAATGAAACTCAGCAAGAAGCCTTTGAGCAATACATCCAAAGCGGTGGTGGTTTTGTAGGTATTCACGCTGCTTCTGATACGGAATATAGCTGGCCCTGGTATGGTGGATTAGTGGGAGCTTATTTTGAGAGCCATCCTCCCGGAACTACCCCGGCAACCATAGAAGTAGCCGACAAACTCCACCCCTCTACTGAAGGATTACCAGATTACTGGGTTCGTACTGATGAGTGGTACAACTTCCAGGAAAATCCCCGTGGAGATGTTCATGTACTGGCTACCTTAGATGAGAGTACTTACTCAGGTGGAACCATGGGCTTTGATCATCCTATTGCCTGGATGCATGATTATGACGGTGGACGAGCATGGTATACGGCTGGCGGACATACGGAAGAAAGCTATTCCGAACCATTATTCATGGAACACATTCTTGGAGGAATCTTATATGCCAGTGGAGATGTAAGTGGCAGCTTTGATGCTTCTTCGGAAGATAAATTTCAAATCACTGTAGTTGATAACAACCCGAATAACCCTATGGCTCTTGCTGTCCTTCCTAACCTGGATGTGCTCTATGTGGAACGTGGAGGAACACTAAAGCTTCGAGATGTTGAAACAGGAATCGTTCAGGAAGCCGGACAATTAAGCGTGGATTCCGGCCGCGAAGATGGACTAATCGGAATCGTACTTGATCCTGATTTTGAGACTAATTCCTGGGTCTATCTATTCTATTCAACTACGGAAGAAAGTGTTCAACGTGTTTCCAGATTCAACTTTACTGATGATGAAATTGACCTTGCCACCGAAGAAATTCTGCTCACTATCCCGGTTCAAAGAGACCAATGCTGCCACTCTGGTGGAGATATGGAATTCGATAATAATGGCAACCTGTTTATCACTACCGGCGATAACGTCAATCCTTTTGAATCGAACGGATACACTCCCATTGATGAGCAAGCCGGACGTGCTGCCTGGGATGCCCAGGGAACTTCTGCAAACACTAATGATCTTAGAGGAAAGATTCTAAGAATCCATCCAGAAGACGATGGAACGTATACCATTCCAGGCGGTAATTTATTTACTGACCCAGAAGATGGCCTTCCTGAAATCTATGTGATGGGTACCCGAAACCCTTTCCGAATGGCCGTGAATAGAGCAACTGGTGAACTGGTTTGGGGAGATGTTGGTCCAGATGCAGGTGGAGATAGCGGGACAAGAGGTCCACGAGGATATGACGAATTCAACCGCACATCTACCGCGGGTAATTTTGGCTGGCCTTATTGTATTGCTGATAACCAGGCCTATGTTGATTACAACTTTGCCACAGAAACTTCGGGGAGCGCCTTTGATTGTTCGAACCCTGTAAACGACTCTCCTAATAATACTGGAGCTACTAACCTCCCCCCTGCTCAACCAGCCTGGTTGTACTATCCTTATGGAGATTCCAATGAGTGGCCCGAGCTTGGATCAGAGAATGCCCGGACAGCTATTGGTGGAGCGTATTACTTCTATGATTCGACCAATGTTGAGACCGGAAGCTTCCCTCAGTATTACGACAGTACCTTATTCATTTTGGAATGGACAAGAAACTGGATCAAAGAAGTACGATTTGATGAAAATGGGGACCTGCTTCAAATTAACTCATTCCTGGATGGACTTACTTTAAACCGACCTATCGATATGGATTTTGGGCCTGATGGAGCCATGTATATTATCGAATGGGGAACCGGCTTTGGCGGGGGAAATGAAGACGCCCGAATCATCAAAATTGATTACGTGGAGAATCTTGCCAATCGAACACCATTTGCGATTGCTTCTGCATCTGTTACCAGCGGCCCAGCTCCGTTAGAAGTGGATTTCTTTGGTTCAGATTCCCGTGATCCGGATAATGATGTACTCACGTACTCCTGGGACTTTGATGAAGATGGTGAGGAAGATGCCAATACAGCCAACGCCTCATTCACTTATAATGATACAGGAGCTTTTATTGCTACACTCACCGTCACAGATCCTGATAGTGCATTTGCCATCGCACAGGTAAATATTGTGGTTGGTAACACCGGCCCAACTGTTTCTATTGATCTTCCTCTGAATGGCGGTTTCTACGAAGATGGAGATTATGTCGAGTATGAAGTATCGGTGACCGACCCTGAAGATGGTTCTATTGGTGATGGAATCGAGTGTAATGATGTTGTTGTAGAGCCCTCCATTGGGCACGACGATCATGACCATGGTGAAGGAGAGCGAAATGGATGTTTTGGTGAATTTCTCACAGTACCCCATGGTGATGGCCCTGACAATGTATTCTATGTACTAAGCGCAGATTACACAGACGGAGGTGGTGCTGTAGGATCTCCAATTACCGGAAGTGCGACAATCATACTGAACCAGAAACTGAAGCAGGCTCAACATGCTCATGAGTTCTTCGACCTACAAACAGAAAGTACCGGAGACTTCATGGGAGGAGGATTAAATGTGGGCTTTGTTAACCACGGTTCTTACCTCAGGTTCGGTCCCATGAATTTTGAGAATATCGAATACTTCACGGCAAGATATGCCACACAGCAAAACCCGGCCAGAATAGAGCTACGACTTGATAGCCCTACAGGTGAGTTAATCGCCAGTACTCAAACTTCACTTACCGGTGGATGGCAAACCTATGATTATTTCACAGCAAAACTGGACGCCCCCGAGGGCACTCACGATGATGTATATGTCGTGTTCTCTAATCCTGGCCAACAAGGAATAGGAAACCTGAATTGGTTTGAAGTTCATGGCGGAGGTGTAGCCAAAGAAAACCCCGATTCCTTAAAGGGACTAGCTGCCTCTTACTTCCCAAGCAATGACTTTACCGGAGAACCAGAAATCAGGAAAGAACCAATGATCGCATGGAATTGGGAAAACGATTCTCCAATGGAAGGAATTCCTGCGAATGGATTTAGCGCACGATGGGAAGGTGAAATTGTAAGTCCGGCTTCTACCGGTTACCGCCTCGTTGCTGAACCAATAAATGGAACCGTAACGGTTTGGCTGAATGGTGAAGAACTAATCTCCGGTGATGAAGAAGTCACTTCTCGAAGGTTTAACATGGACGAAGGAGAACAGCAAACCCTACGCGTTGAATATGTGCATACTACCGGTGATGCCGGGGTTTATCTGAGATGGTCAGGCATTGATCCTGTTAATGTAATTCATGAAAATTACCTATTAGCAGACCAGGAAGTGTTGATGGTTAACAATGAAGAATACGAAGAGGATATACCTACAGGGCTATCACTTTTCCAGAATTACCCAAACCCATTCAACCCAACTACTCAGATTTCATTTAACCTCCCGGAAGCAGGCTACGCCAAGCTTAGAGTATTCAATATAGCAGGACAAACTGTGCACCAGCTCGTTGATCAAACGATGAGCCAGGGATTCCACTCCATAACCTTTGATGCTTCTGCACTATCCAGTGGGGTGTATTTTTACCAGTTAGAGTTTGATGGACAGGTGCTTTCAAATAAAATGGTGCTGTTGAAATAAGGAACAGATCACTTTGATTTCCTATTAAACAGCATCTTGACGTTCGCAACCTTACTGCCATTAAATAGCAGGTACATAGATCCAGCCAGCATCATGATGGCTGGGAAGGTGCCTGGGTAAGTATCTCCTGAAACTATATGGACGAACACAATTGCGATGATGAAATTAAACATCATGATTGCAGCCGCCCATCGCACTCCTATCCCGAGAATAAATAATATGCCGCAGATGAATTGGGCATATACTGAGAGAACAGCTGAAGTCAACGGAAAAGGAAATCCAAATTGGGTTAAGAAGTCTGAAAACTCGAGCATTCTGTCCCAGGAAAATACATTGTCCTGGGTACCATAGATCAGGTGAAAACCTATGGCTAACCGGATAAATACTTCTCCATAGTTAGCATTCTTCGTTAGGAATCCGTTTATCTTTTCTAGAAAGCTGTTGCTCATCATAAATTTCACTTATAGGAATGTAATTAGCATCTCAATAACGCTAAAAAACAACAAAGGGCAAATTCAGCGAAAATCATTTTACGAAACAAAAAAAGCCACTCCGAAATGGAGCGGCTTTAATACCTGTGGGCCCAGAGGGACTTGAACCCCCGACCAATCGATTATGAGTCGACTGCTCTAACCAACTGAGCTATGGGCCCTTTTGGAAAGGCTGCAAAGTTAAGACCTTTCGCCTCTTTTTAAAAGCTATTTTTGCTTCAAAAATAGCTTAGCTGCCGAGTAATTCTTTTTTGTGAGGGGCTTTAGCAGAACCTGCCTGATTTGATCTGCCTACTATATAAATATTGCCTTCAGAATCGGTAAAACCTACATCACCAGTATCATAGGTTTGAGAAAAGCTTGAGGTTTTTGAATAGATATAAATCGGAGTTGGATGCTCTCTTGTTCCACCGCATGTGAGCTGCACTCCTTCAATCGCTTTGCCGCTACAAAAATTCTCCATTTCATCAGGTACTACCGTACTTCTTCTTTTGTAACAAGATATCAACCCTCCGGCTTCCGTTTGTCCATAAGCCTGGTACATAAAACTGCAATGAGAAGAGAGTTTAGCATACTCCTCAAACTTGATGGGGTATCCTCCATAGGCAACATTCGTTGCGAACCAGTTTTCATCATAAAGCGCCCGAATAACTGCAGGAACTGTAAATAAATAATCCGGAGAGATATCCTGTACGGTCTTGATCCATAAATCATGCTCTCCCTTCCGGGTAGTAATAAAGAAATACTCACATTCAATATGTTCGCACATTAACATCCACGACAACCCAGCCACATGCCAGGGTAATGCCATAAGCAATACCAGGTGCTGGGGCTCTACCTCAAAAGCTTTAGCAGAATAGCGAGCGTTTTCTTCCAGGTTTTCTAAAGAATTCCAGATACACTTGGGGGTACTGGTTGTTCCACTCGAAAATAGACCGATGTACTTCCCTCCCTCCGGCGGTGCAGGAATATCCAGGTTCATCCCACTTAATTTAGGGGGGAGCAATAGTTGGGACTTCTTTGAATTCCTGATTCTTCTCAGAATATCCTTACCAGACCCTTCCAACGATGTAGTTTCAAAGTCCATGTCCGCGTGAATTTATAGAACAATACGTTTCGTTCTTCAAAACAGTGTAAAAGAAGTGTTAACTTTGGTGTTAATTTTAACCTGTTAAACCAACAATGCTCACAAAACGAATCATTCCTTGTTTAGATATTAAAGACGGGAGAACTGTGAAGGGAGTAAATTTTCTGGGACTTAGAGATGCCGGTGATCCGGTAGAACTTGCTCAGCGCTATTCGGAAGAAGGAGCTGATGAACTTGTATTCCTGGATATCACTGCTACCCTGGAAAAAAGGAAAACACTCGTTGAGCTTGTAACCAGGATTTCTCAACAGATTAACATTCCTTTTACGGTAGGTGGAGGGATTAAAACCGTTGATGAAATTGAGGAGCTTCTGAAAGCGGGTGCAGACAAAGTTTCCCTGAACAGCAGCATCGTAAAAAATCCTGAATTAATTAATGAAGCTTCGGAAGCATTCGGTGCACAAGCCATTGTGGCCGCTGTTGATGCAAAAAATATGGGAAACAGCTGGAATGTATTCATAAAGGGAGGGACGGAGGATACCGGACTGGATGCAATGGACTGGATGCAGGAAGTTGAATTCAGAGGCGCAGGTGAAATCCTCTTAACTAGTATGGACAGAGATGGAACAAAGTCGGGCTTTGACCTGGAACTACTATCTAAAGTAAATGATGTAGTGCGAATACCAGTAATTGCAAGTGGTGGGGCTGGGACCATCCAGCATTGTATTGATGCCATCTCTATTTCCAACTCCGATGCAGTGCTCGCAGCCAGTATTTTTCACTTTAAAGAAATAGACATCTCTGACCTCAAAGAAGAAATGGCTGAAAAAGGCATCCCCGTCCGGGTTTAATTAAAAAAATCGATTTTTTATTTATTTAGGTCATATAAACCATAATCCTAAATAAATAATGAAACCCCATTTCAGTAGAAAGCGCTTTTCCAAATTGCATTTGAAAACCATCTCTTTCTCTCTTTTCTGAAAAGCCTTAGGAAACCACTAAAAATCCTTACTTATTTAGTTTAAAGAGCGATTTCAACACATCCCTCGAGTTTGACATACTCGATTTTTTTATGCTTTTTGAAGGTTCTCACTCTCGAAAAAGTAACTTGCACGCAATGAAGGATCAGAAAAAATTTAGGTATACCGGCCCGGAGAAATCAG
The DNA here is from genome assembly GCA_965242845.1 of Balneolaceae bacterium. Classification (GTDB taxonomy): domain Bacteria; phylum Bacteroidota; class Rhodothermia; order Balneolales; family Balneolaceae; genus RHLJ01. The sequence continues at coordinate 553,548 of CBDETC010000003.1, read as the reverse complement.
CTTGTGGAGTAGGTTTTGTTGTAAGCCGACACCAGGAATACAGCAATACTCACCTACTAAAAGGACTCCATGCCCTCCGATGCGTGGAGCATCGCGGTGCTTGTGCAGCGGATGGACTTACCGGAGATGGCGCCGGAATCATGACCGATATCCCTTTCGATATGCTGGGTTACGAACAGGATGCCGTTGCTGTAGCAACGTTATTTTTATCAAGAGACCGATCTCGCCAGCAAAAGGCCCTTAAGATTTTTGAAACTACTTTTGCTTTGTTCGGTCTCGATGTACTTGACTACCGGGATGTACCCATAAACAGAGAGGTTCTGGGAGAAGACGCTACTCAAAGTGTTCCACACATTTTGCATGCGGTAATAAAGCGACCTGTACGAGCTAAAACCATGCTCTCTTTTGATAAAAGGCTATATACAGCAAAACAACTTACCAAATCAAAACTGTTAAACACCAGTCTTGAGGACGCCCTTTATTTCACCTCTCTTTCTGCAAAGACTATTATATATAAAGCGCTCACCCAGTCCTATGCCCTGGAGGAGTTCTACCTCGATTTAAAGAACCCAAAATACACTACCCGATTCTGCCTGTTCCACCGTCGCTTTAGTACGAACACCACAACTTCGTGGGATAAAGCTCAGCCTTTCCGCCTCATTGGGCATAATGGAGAAATTAATACTATCGCCGGAAACCGATCCTGGGCAAAATCCAGGGAAAAGATGATTGGTGCCGAAAAGAATGAGCTACTCACCCGTAATGGGATTAGTGATTCTGGAAGCCTGAATGAAATGGTAGAGGCATTGCGGTACAGAAGCAGTATCCCAAATGTGGAAGATATTTTGGCTATTTGTATGCCTCCTGCAACAGAAGGAAACAAGTTCTACAAGTTTTGGAGTCGGGCTATGGAACCCTGGGATGGTCCGGCCCTCATCACCTATGCAAACGGATATACCATTGGGGCTCGGTTAGATCGAAATGGATTCCGACCTTGTCGCTGGAGCCGAACCCCAGATCATTTTTATCTTTCTTCAGAAGCCGGAACCTTTGAGATAGATGAAAGCATCATCGAAGCCAAAGGAACTTTGTATGCAGGGCGCGGAGTAACCGTAGACCTTGCTTCAGGAAAGGTTCTATTCCGTGATCCAAGTCACTCCCGGGAAAATCATGATGCTCCTTTCGATGCACGCGTGGAATTAATCCCCGAAAAAGTTGGGGACATCAAAGATCGATTTGAAGCCAAGAAACCATTTTTCTCATGTACAGATGAGGAGCTTTCAAAGATCATCTACCCGATGGCCGAAACAGGCAAAGAACCTATTGGCTCTATGGGAGACACTGCACGCTTGGCTGTACTTTCAACCGAGCCTCGCCCCTTCTTTGATTTCTTTTTTCAGAATTTCTCGCAGGTTACCAACCCTCCTCTCGATTATATCCGGGAAAAAGTGGTTACCGACCTAACCGTACACCTTGGTAAAAAGCCCAACATTTTTGAACCAAAGGAATTGATCCCTCCTGCTCCTGCTTATGAGGTAAAAAGTCCATTTTTAAGCCTTGCACAAATGGATCATGTGTATTCCTGTATTAAAAACAGAACCGAACAGGATCGCGTCGTTCCTTTTGTAATTGATACCACCTTTAAAAGAACGCATGGGGTCGTTGGCTTCAAAGCACGGCTTACTAAAATCGGTGAAGAAGCCATTCAGGCCGTTCGAGATGGCCACACCATACTGATCCTGAGCGATCGTTCAGCAAATTTAGAACAAACCCCACTTCCAAGTTTATTAACCCTTCGAAAAGTGGTTAACTCTTTGAATGATGAAGGGCTGAAACTGAATGCTGCTGTAATCGTTGATACCGGAGAAATAAAAAGTACCCATCATGCTTCGGCGCTTATTGGCTTTGGTGCCCAGGCCGTATGTCCTTATTTAGCGCTCGATATAGCAAGAAACGATCCTGCCAGAGCTTTGAAAAATCTGGATCCGGATACCAAAGAGCGTAATCTGTTGAAGGCCATGAAGAATGGTTTGCTCAAAGTGATGGCAAAGTCAGGGATTTCAGTAGTACGAAGCTATCAAAGTGCGAAGCTATTCTCTGCACTGGGACTTGGAAAAGGTGTAATCAACGAATATTTCCCTGGTATTCAGAGCCCTATTGGCGGCCTTGAGATTGACCAAATTGCTGAGATGGTACTAGAGCGAACCCGTGAGTTAACGGAAAAGTCACTGGCTGCTTTTAAGCCTATTAAAAGTTATCAGTACAAAGAACATACACGTGGTACGGTCGGCGAAAAGCATTCTATGACCAATACTCGCTCCAAGATCATCCACGATCTTGTTCAGCAGAAAGGATTAGAGCTTAATGATATGGAGCTTTATGATGAGTATTTAAAGCTTGGCTTAGAAGATGAACCTGTGGCGCTTCGTCATTTATTTAATACAAAAAATGCAGAAAACCCTGTTCAACTGACCGAGGTTAAAGAAGCTGGCCACATCCTTAAAACCTTTGGTTCAGGTGCCATGTCGTTTGGTGCGATAAGCGCAGAGTCACAGCGAGACATCTTCCTGGCTATGAAAGAAATTGGTGGCCGATGCAATAGCGGGGAAGGTGGAGAGAATCCATATTACTTTAAAGAAGGGATTGGAGCCTCTATCAAACAGATTGCTTCTGGTAGATTTGGGGTAACTGCCGAATACCTGGTCTCTGGTGAAGAAATCCAGATTAAGGTATGCCAGGGAGCAAAGCCCGGAGAAGGCGGACAGCTGATGGGACTTAAAGTAGATGCAGACATTGCTAAAGCCCGTTTTGCTAATCCCGGGTTTGATCTTATCTCTCCTCCTCCTCTACATGATATTTATAGCATCGAGGATTTAAAGCAGTTAATTAACGACCTCAAGCAAATCCATCCGGAGGGAAAAGTAAGCGTTAAACTGGTAGCTGGTGTAAACATAGGAACCATTGCTGTTGGAGTTGCCAAAGCAGGAGCTGATTCGATCCAGATATCCGGAGGTGAGGGTGGAACCGGAGCAGCATCTCTTAGCTCAATGAAGCACGCCGGACTTCCGTGGGAAATTGGATTACTGGAAGCCCATCAAGCACTGGTAGAAAACAACCTTCGGGATCACGTGATCCTACGTACCGATGGCGGCATCTCATGTGGTAAAGATGTGGTTATTGGATCCATCCTGGGAGCAGAAGAGTTTGACTTCGGAAAATTCCTGCTTATTGCTGAAGGTTGTGTAATGGCAAGAATCTGCGAGAAGAATACCTGCCCTCGGGGAATTGCAACACATGATCCGAAATTCAAAGCCAAATATGTAGGGCATAAAGATCACATCGTGAAAGGTCTTACTTATATCGCTGAAGATGTGCGGCGAATCCTGGCCTCAATGGGAAAAACTTCTCTTGATGAGATTTGTGGAGATACCGACTTGTTGACCATCAATGGAACTCACCTGGAGCTCATCAATGCATTGAATCTGGATCTGGGCTTCTTCTTAAATGCTCCGGCTTATAAAAAAGAAGTTTCTCTTGAAGGACTTTCAGAGCCTATTAGTGCGTTAAATGCGGAAGTGCTTTCCGACCTGGAAGAGTCGATAGAAGAGAATAAAGATGCTCAGAGGCAATATAAGATCATTAACACCGATCGTTCTGCGTTGGCAACACTATTTGGCCGGCTCGCTAAACGCCAGAGTGTAGCACGATTAGCTGGAATTAATGGAGAAGAGACTCCAGTCAAACCTTATACCGGTAAGATCAACCTCGGTTTTGAGGGAAGTGCGGGCCAAAGTTTTGGAGTGTTCCAAACTAAAGAAGTGGATATCCGCCTGGTTGGGGAAGCTAATGACTCTGTTTGTAAGTCGATGCATGGAGGAAAGACGGTAATTGTCCCCCCTGCGAATGCCAATTATAATCCTGAGGACAATGCCATCATTGGTAACTGTGCGTTGTACGGTGCTACCGGAGGGACACTATATGTTCACGGGCAAGCTGGTGACCGATTCGCTGTTCGAAATAGTGGAGCCACTGCCTTGGTGGAAGGAACAGGGCTTCATGCATGTGAATATATGACGAATGGAACCGTAGTTATCCTTGGAGCTACTTCTGATAATATCGGAGCAGGTATGACCGGGGGTATCTTATATATGTATGAAAACCCTGGTTCTAAAATCAACAAAGACTATATCGCCGAGGACAGTATTTCAAAAGCCGATCTATTTCATTTGAAGTCAATCCTCGAGGATTATGCAAAAGAAACGGGATCAAGCAAAGCTACCTATCTTTTATCAGATTGGGATAACGCCTCTACTGAAATCAAGAAATTTGTTCCTGTTTCCCTTGTTGGGGAAAAAGCTCCTAAAAAAGGAGCGGTTAAAGGATCATCATTATAGGAAACAGCGCGTTAGCGTAGCTGACCTCGCCCTGGCAGAGCCTTGCTGTTGTGCAAACAGTAGCAACTTTGCCCGGGTTATAACATTTTGTCATTTCGATACCGTCCCGAACACTTTCGGGATCGGTAGAGAAATCTAAAGATTATCCTTTGTTCATGATTTTAAGATTTCTCTCTTCGTTCGAAATGACAAAGCCCCAGGCAATATTAAATTTCCCAGAAACTTTGATTCACACTTCGAAAATAGAGAACTTTGCCTCGCAATTTAAGCTAGCTAACATATCGGATGGGCGTAAAAAAACCACTTACTGATAAAGACCTCGAGTTTTTTAGAGAACTAGAAGATTTGCTCTATGAACGAAAGGATGAAATGCCGAAAGGTTCTTACACCACTACTATGTTTCGCAAGGGCTTGGATAAAATCGCCCAGAAAGTAGGTGAAGAAGCTGTTGAGACAGTGATTGCCTCTAAAAACAAAGGCAAGAAGGAAACCATTGAAGAAGCTTCCGACCTCCTTTTCCACCTGATGCTACTATTAGCCCAAAAACAAATCCCATTCCACAAAGTTGTAAAAACCCTTCGCAAACGGCACGAAAAAGGGAATCATAAGCATATCGGCGAGTAGGGTCTCTTTTCTTATGTACTTTTGTGCGGACAAAAGTACCAAAAACCGCCGGAAAACCTGTAGATTTCGTTTTGACTGAACGCTGAAATTCTTACCTGCTTACGGTTCTTCCTCCCTCTTGATCCTTCATACCCATGTTTCCCGGAGATGATTGGGATACCTTAACTACTGACTAACCAAACCGGCCTTTGAATTGTTGGTGGAATAAGTGAACTCATGTTTGAGCGTGACCAAAGGTCGAATAATTCCACTCAGGCTCGATTTGAAAATATGCTCCATTAGAACAAAGACCTTTGGAATTATTCAGCGAGAACATGGTGAACCCACCAAGAATTCATAGCCTTGACCTTTTGGTACTTTTGGGTCAAGCCAAAAGTACAAGACCATTTAACACACTTACTCCTACTTTTGTACCGACAAAAGTAGCAAAAACTCCCGGCTATGATTGCTTCCGGGCATATAATCCTGCTCGTTCTACATAAAACCTGCTCACAAGTGAGCAGGTTTTATGGTTTGAACTCACGGTATGGATTATATGCTACCCCTCCACCAATCTAAGGCCGGAATTAAAAAAACTGGCCTTAGAAATTTGAAAGGGAGCTCAAGGTGACAGTTAGATTCATTACTTTCCTCTCCAAAAAGATTTTTGAGTACAAACTTCACAAAAACCCTCTACGGCACCCTCCCCAATGGCACCCCCATCCACCAATTCACCCTGACCAATAAAAATGGAGTTGAATTAAGAGCCATTGAATACGGAGGTATCATCACGCACCTCTTTGTCCCTGATAAGAATGGAATAACGGAAGACATCGTTCTGGGACACGACACCCTTGAAGATTACCTAAACTCCAGCTATTTCCTTGGGGCATTAATTGGTCGATACGGAAACCGAATTGGAGGCGCTTCTTTTGAATTGGATGGAATCACCTACCAACTCGAAAAGAACGATGGAGAAAACAACTTACACGGAGGAAATAAAGGATATCACGCGGCTGTTTGGAAAGGAAAAGAAATACCCTCTGAAAAAGGAACTACCCTTGAACTCAATTATATAAGCCCCGATGGGGAAGAAGGATTTCCAGGCACCTTATCGATAACCGTCACTTATACCCTAACTGAAGACAATGCCCTCGAAATAGAGTATAAAGCTACTACCGACAAAAAAACCATCGTCAACCTTACGCAACATAGTTACTTCAATTTGGCCGGGATGAAGGAAGATATCCTGGGACATAGGTTGAATATTAATGCTGATCGTTTTGTAGAAATTAAAGAAGGTGCCATTCCAACTGGAAGACTGGCTCCAGTGTCAGATTCTCCTTTTGACTTTAACTCTCCCAAAGAAATTGAGAAAGACATTGAAAAAGATCATCCGCAAGTTAAACTTGCTGGAGGATTTGATGTTACCTGGGTACTTAATGATCCAGGAGATATAAACCTACGAGCAGCTATCCTATCCCACCAACAATCCGGACGGGTAATGGAAGTTTTTACTACCGAACCCGGAATTCAATTCTATTCTGGAAATGCTCTAGCCAACACTCCTTCAGGTAAGGGAGGCAACTCAAATAACAGACGCATGGGCCTCTGCCTGGAAACTCAGCACTTCCCCGATTCACCCAACCAGCCAAACTTTCCATCGGTGGAATTAGACGCTGGTGAAGTTTATGAAACCACTACGATCTATAAGTTTTCTGTGAGTAATCAATAATGTCCCCTTTTCCCTGGGCGATTGTTATTAAGTAAATAACACACACTAAACAATCAGTACCATGTTAAAAGCAATACTAACACTCCCTATCCTTTCATTGTTGATTTCATTCCACACCATCAAAGAGACCGAACCTGTAACTCCAGAAAGCTCCGGATTTAATATCGAGGACTTCAGCTGGCTGGTTGGAACCTGGACCGGCGATGGCTTTGGCGGGCAATCTGAGGAAACCTGGTCTACCCCAGTAGATGACACCATGATGGGCATGTTCCGCCATTACAAAGACGGAGAGATTGTATTCTATGAATTCCTGTTGCTAGACGAAACCGGTCTCAAGCTCAAGCACTTTAATCCGGATATCACTAGTTGGGAAGAAAAAGACGACTTCGTGAGCTTTGAAATGATAAGCTACACCAAAGACAAAATAGAACTCAAAGGCCTCGTCTTCGAACGCAAATCTGACACCGAAATGGAAATCCACTTGCGAATGAGGAAGAGTGATGGAGAAACCTTTACTGAGGTGTTTTCAATGAAAAGGGAGGGGTAAGAGTAGCCCCAAAATATTACACATCTGTGATACTCCTTCCTTTCTAATTCAGCACTTTTCTCTCAGATAATATTAGTAAAGAGCATTCGAATGATGAGAAGAGTTGTACCTGTTTTTTGCATGATGGTGATAGCAAGTCTTCCGGTTTGGGGTCAGGAGACTCCTCCGGAAGACTTATTCTTTTCTTTGTTCCAGTTCCAGGAAGAGAAAGCCCTGGAAAAGGTATTAGATCAGATTGAAGAGCAGTGGGAAGATAGTTATTCCACCATGGTGATTGAGAGTATTACGCTGCAAAGAAACCCTCATGTATCTACCCGTTTGCTGGAGATTCTGCATAACAAAACCGATGCGCCTTCCAGCTATGATTTGAATGAGCTTTATGAGTGGTTATGGGAAAAAGACGAAGACCTTATTCCCAATTACCATCAGTTTAAAGCAGAGATGTATCGATTGATTGATAACCGTTTCGAAGATTATTTCCTGGATCACCAGGAGCAGCGTACTATTCGGATGGACGAGATTCGTTGGGGAGGGGTGTTGCAAGATGGCATCCCTCCTCTCAGAAACCCTGCCATGGTTGCGACTAATGAAGCTTCTTATCTAGAAGGTGATCACGTAGTTTTTGGAATAGAAATCAATGGAGATGCCAGAGCTTATCCAAAGCGTATCCTGGCCTGGCACGAGATGTTTGTGGATGAAGTGGGAGGCGTTCCAGTAGCAGGCGTGTATTGCACCCTTTGTGGAACAGTTATTCTTTTTGAGACAGAGTTGGACGGTACTAATTATGAACTGGGAACCAGCGGTTTTTTGTATCGTTCTAATAAGCTTATGTATGATAAAGCCACACAAACAATGTGGAATACCATTTGGGGAGAGCCGGTACTTGGTCCTTTGGTGGGGAAAGGAATTAAGCTCAACCACTTGAGCGTGATCACTACCACATGGGGAGCCTGGAAAGAACGGCATCCGGACAGCCAGGTCCTTTCTTTAAATACCGGTCATGTGCGAGATTACCGGGAAAGCAAAGCCTATGAGCAGTATTTCTCTACCGATCAGCTCATGTTTAACACTCCCTTCAAAGATCGAAGGCTGAAGAATAAGGAAGAGGTGCTGGCCCTTCGTTTTAATGAAGCCCCGAATGAACAGCTGGCTATTTCCTCTTCTTTCCTCAACAAAAATCCTGTTTATGAAAATGAACTGGGAGGAGTGTCTTTTGTAGTGCTTACCGATGAATCAGGAGCAAACAGGGTGTATGAAAAAGGTGCTTATTCTTTTTCTTCCTTTGATGGAAACACAGCTATTGATGAACATGGTGCTTCCTGGAGGCTTACAGAAAGTGCATTGATTTCTGATTCGGGAGAAGAACTTTCCCGATTACCCTATCATCGGTCGTTTTGGTTTGGGTGGTTAGCGGCGTATCCGAATACGAAGTTGATTAAGTAGTTTTTTTCTTTTAGTCATCCTGAACTTGTTTCAGGATCTTCTTCGAGCAAGAAGTTCTGATCTTTTTTATTTGTCCTTTTGAGTGACCAAAAGTACAAGAACACCTAACACACTTCCTTCTACTTTTGTATGGACAAAAGTAGCAAAAACCACCGGCTATGATTGCTTCCGGGCATATAATCCAGTTCGTTCTGCATAAAACCAAACGCTCGCAAGCGAGCAGGTTTTATGGTTTGAACTCACGGTATGGATTATATGCTACCCCTCCACCAATCTAAGGCCGGATTTAAAAAGCGGCCTTGGAAATTTGAAAGGAGCAAGTACATCACATTATTAAAAACAATTAACCCCCTCCCTTGGAACATTTTCATAAAAAAGCACTTCGGATGAAAAATAAACCATTCATCAAGAGACTTAATCATGAAAAAAACCATCCTGTCCGTTTCCATCCTTTGTATCACCGCTATTATCATTACCCTTATCGGAGTACACACCTATCACAATCGAAATCAATCTTCTGAAACTATTTTTGTTACCGGGCTAGGCTCCAAAGATTTCAAATCTGATCTAATCGTATGGAGTGGAAGCTTTTCGAAACAAGCCAAAACCCTTGAAGAGGCCTATGATCTTATAAAAAACGATCGGGACATCATCAGCGATTACCTCACTAACAAAGGAGTAACTCAGCAGGAATTTTCCTTTTCTTCGGTATCCATAAATAAAGAAAGTAAGAGCGTCTACAATGAGGATGGAAAATATATTCGGAGTGAGTTCATTGGGTATCGATTAACCCAACAGGTTACGATAGAATCCAGGCAAGTAGATCATGTCGAACAAATTTCGAGAGACATTACTGAGATCATTAACGAGGGAGTAGAATTCTATTCTTACTCTCCCAGCTACTATTACACGAAACTAGCTGAGCTCAAAATTGAGATGATAGCTGCAGCTACTGAAGATGCCCGGACCAGGGCCGAGCAAATTGCTTCCCGTTCAAAAGCAGATTTAGGCAATTTGAAATACGCTCAAATGGGGATTTTTCAAATTATTGCTCAGCACTCGAATGAAGATTACAGCTGGGGCGGTACATTCAATACCACCTCCAAAATGAAGAGCGCCACCATTACCATGCGCCTTCGGTTTGATATTGGTGAATAAATAGAAAAGAGGTTCTTCGAACAGAAACCTCTTTTCTTTACAGCATAAGCTGGAACCAGCTTAACGATTTTCTACGGAGTTTCTTCCTCAGATAATTGTCCTTCTTGATTAACTCAGGAGCTTTATCCGTTTCAGAAAATCCAAATCGCTTTGGTAGCTGAGTATATATCGAACGAGGTGGCAAGCTATAGCTATCATACCCTTTCAGGTATCTACCACTTTCATAGGTGTGATAGTATATCTGCTCGATACCCAGCTCTTCCCTACTAAAAGTAAGTACAAGGTTCAGCATCGCTTCTTCCCATAACTTATAGTAAGGCTGGAGTAATTCGGAGTAATATGATTTTAGTGCCTGTAATGTGGTACGTCTAATCATCCAATGATTGCTTATGTCGCGACCATCTTTCTCCCATCTTTCTAGCACCTTGATGCATCTTCGCACTTCCCTTAGCCAGTCGTTTTGGATTTCCTCAACAAGTACTTCTCCAGCTTCAAGAGAGATATCCAAACGAGCCCAGCACATCGTGTACACTTTCTTTACCGATACCGGATGAGAGGTAAAGGCAAAAGGGTGATCACTTTTTTCGGGCTTTACTAACTGGTTGTAATACCGGTTATGTATGCTATCGAAGTTTAGTTGTAATACAAGATTTACTCCAGGTCGGGAAGTTTGATAATAGCTATCGTTGCGATGACGTTTGAATTCGCCCCATTCTGATAATGTATACCAAAACCCCTTTCCTTCCAGTTGAGGCAGATTTTGAAAATCATCACGATGTAATGTACCGCGACCAATTCCAGAAACAATCTGCTTCACAGGCTCTTTGTTTAATACAAAGGCAAACCTCGATTTCTTTAAATCGCTAATCCTTAGTTCATGGTATTTATCACACAAAGTCTTCGCGATATCAAGGGCATATTTATCCTTGAAATAGAAATAAGGTTTCTTTTGAATGCCCAAGCATTCTTTTATTAATTGATATTCTGAAGGTGTCAAAACAGCTTCCTTTCTAGATTAAATTGATTTTTTTATTTGAGGCGGGAGAGGAAAACCAGTTTAATCGAAGCTGAGTAGACTGCTTAGAATTCAGGTATCAGTTCAGGTAAACTTATTTCCTTCAATCCCAATAAATGATTGCCGATTCAGGGGTTTATTCCCTGATATGTCTTTATTCATACACATGGTTCTTAGGTTTTTTGTTAATAGTAGTGGGAGTAGCAGGATTCGAACCTGCCAAGCCTTTTCAGGCTCCAGAGTTACAGTCTGGCCCAACTCTCCAACGTTGGCGTACTCCCATAAAAAAAGCCCGGATAACAGGTTACCCGGGCTTTAAAAATCTTTTTTCTGTAAAGCGATTATAAACCGGATAAACTCCTTCCCTGAAGTACTAAATAATAAGTACCTCCAAAATCGAGGGGGATATTTGTTCCGAACCGTTTCATAATCTTTGAATTGCAACAAACTTACGATGGTATAATTTCCAATCCAACAGTTCGGGATTATTTTAGAATTAGTTTAAATAATCACTGATGTCACTGGTAAGAAGCTTAAACAAAGAAAACTAAAAACCACTACCTTCTTCTTAAAAATTGGCTTTATGATTATCAACCTAAACTGGCTTGGCACAGACCTCCACTTTAACGCAGAAAATGAAACAGAAGGCAACATCCGTATTGATGGAACTAACAGTATTGGTGGACTGGAAGGCGGATTAAGTCCCATGCAATTACTATTAGCTGGTGCCGCGGGCTGTAGCGCCATCGACGTCCTGTCCATTCTCAAAAAACAAAAGCAAACGGTAGAAAGTCTTCATGTGGAAGTAGATGGAGACAAGCAAAAAACAGATGGTGGGTATTCAGAGTTTAAGACCATTCATATGCAATACACTCTTTCTGGTGATTTGGATCCGGCTAAAGTTAAGCGAGCTCTTGATCTTTCTATTACCAAGTATTGCTCGGTATCAAAGGCGCTGGAGAAGGTTTCTGAGATTACCTATGATTTTGAGATTAAGTAAGCCAAAGTCATCCTGAGCATACTTGCGAAGGATTATAGGAAAATAGTATGATTCTTCGGCAGTAGCCTCAGAATGACTATTACAACTACTGATCCCAAAGCTCCGAGCGAATCATCTCCGCACTTCGATCACTTAATTTATACTCGAGCCTGATCCTGTTCTTCTGAGGGACCTTTTGCTCAACCAAACGAGCACTGTCCGGTGTATATAGAATCAAATCTGTTTCCCGCACAAATAAAGGTAGCGACTTCCCATAAATGCTCCCTGCCACAAAAGAACCCTCGAACGGAATAGAATTCTTTAGCTGGTTAATAATTTTGGGAATAGTTTCCTCGTCAGAAGTGACTAAACCAATGGTTTGAATTCCAAATCGATCCGCTACTGAAAGCAGTACTTCCGGATCATACCCGTAAATAATCGGGATGATCATAATGGATTCACTTAGAGATTTAAATTTGTGCATGAGCTGAATAGGGACAAATAAAGCATCAAAAGTTGCTGCGCTTTCATATTGTTCTACATCAAGCACCTTACTCTTAACACCAATCTGCTTTTTAATTGCATCAGCAAGCATGCTCGCCAGCTCCTCGTTCTCTCCAACACTGGCACAGCTTTGTATTCGATTAGGCCACTCCATGAAATCCAGTTGCTCCTGGAAAAGCAATTCAATTTCGGCTTCATCCAGACCATAACCTACTAATTCTTCTATAAGCGACTGTACCTTCTCCCCTCCTACCTCCAGACGAGCTTCTTTATCCATTAATGAGGTTTGGCGGTTTACAATAAATCCTCTTCCCTGCTCACCAGTAATTAGACCTTCTTTGGCTAAAATATGATAGGCTTTACGAACGGTATGGAAACTGGCTTCCAACTGCTGCCCTAGTTCTCTGGTTGAAGGTAAAACCTCACCCACCTGGAATTGCTTGGTGGAAATCATCAACCGTATCCGGTCAGCGATATGTTTGGCGGATGTTTTCATAATAATTCTCGGATATCCGAACTATTAAGCCCCCTCTTGAGAGGGGGTTGGGGGTGTGCACAATTAATTCTCAATACCATGCCTTTGCTCATAGCTCAGAACATAGCGTTCTATTTCCATCAAAGCATCCCTGTTTTCAGGATAAATCTCATCATCCTGAAATCGTAGAACAACAATCCCCAATTCATTTAAGAATTTTTCCTTTTCTATATCTCTGGCCCTTACTTTTTCCAGATTATGAGACACCCCATCCACTTCTATCACAAGCATCAATTCCTGGCAAAAGAAATCAACAATAAAATTACCTAGTGGTTTTTGACGATGGAAATCATATCCAAAACATTGCCTTCCCTTGAGCGATTTCCACAAAATAGTTTCTGCTTTGGTAGGATTATTTCGGAGTTTTCTGGCTAGTTCTTTCAAATGAGGATTGTATGGTATGATTTTTCTTCGTGGCATTTTCACACACCCCTAAATCCCCTCTCAAGAGGGGACTTATTGCAGATTAAATTTTTAAACTGGAATAGCGTATAAAATCATAAAATAAACCGAGATACTGAAAAGGATGTAACCAGCTATTCTAAAATATTTTAACCACTGTTCTTTTTCTTCAGCATCGAGGTAATCTTTTTTTTCTTCGTTAAATGGGTCTTTTCCACTAAAAAGAATGATTGAGATAGCCAGCTTATAAAAAACAAGAACGATACAACTAGCTATAAAAAAGTATTTAGCTAAATCCAGTATCTGGATCACTTTAATTACCCAGCACCCGTTTTAATTCGCTAACCAGCATCAATGCTTCAATAGGAGTCATCCGGTTTGGATCGGTAGCTTCGAGCTTATTCATAAGCGTTTCCAGCCTTGGATCAATGTGAGTATTAAATAAACTCATCTGCTCAATGGGCTCCTGTTTCTCCAGATTCTGAGACAGATTTTGCGCAGCTGTTTTACCTTCGGAAGCCTTCTGCTCTATACTTCCATTTTTGTTGGTGATGTCCAGACTGTGATTTTCAAGATTGCCTAAAATTTCCTTGGCCCGGTTGATGACTACCTCCGGTAATCCTGCCATATTAGCTACCTGGATACCATAGCTGTGGTCTGCGCCTCCCTGAATGAGCTTTCGAAGAAAAATCACCTTTCCATCATGCTCCTTCACCTGCACATTGAAATTCTTAACTCGCTCATACATTTGTTCGAGTTCATTCAACTCATGGTAGTGTGTAGCAAATAAGGTCTTAGCTGCTACCGATGCCTGGTTATGCAGATATTCTGCCAATGACCAGGCAATACTTAATCCATCAAAAGTGCTGGTGCCGCGGCCCACTTCATCCAATAATATGAGTGATCTCGGTGTAGCATTATTCAGAATATTAGCGGCTTCATTCATTTCAACAAGGAAAGTACTTTCTCCTGCGGCCAGGTTGTCGGAAGCTCCAACACGAGTAAAAATCTTATCCACCAATCCAATATGAGCAGATTCTGCAGGCACAAAACTTCCTATTTGAGCAAGCAACACAATCAACCCGGTTTGTCTTAGTATGATACTCTTACCCGCCATGTTAGGCCCGGTAATAATCATGATCTGCTGTTCCGAATTATTGAGCTCTATATCGTTTGGAATGAAGGGTTCTCCAAGTGGTAGCGATTGCTCAACTACGGGGTGCCTTCCTTTTTTGATGATGATTTCTTCAGAATCTCTTACCTCAGGCTTTGCGTAATTATTTCTGAATGCCACTTCCGCGAAACTTTGAATACAATCGAGCTGGGAAAGTGCATACGCTATTTGCTGAATATCATCAGCAAACTCGGCAGTAAACAATCGAATCTCCTCAAATAACTCAAACTCGAGACTCTTACTCCTATCCTCAGCAGAAAGTATTTTCTCCTCAATCTCTTTAAGCTCAGGAGTAATGTATCGCTCGGCATTTACCAGAGTTTGTTTACGAATGAAGGTTTCAGGCACCTTATCTTTATGAGCATTAGTTACTTCAATGTAGTAACCGAATACTTTGTTGTAGCCAATTTTTAACGAAGTGATACCGGTTTCAGCAGATAACTGGTCTTTGATTTTTGCTATGTAAGATTTTCCATTTTTCGCGATATCACGAAGTTCATCCAACTCTGCATTAAAGCCTTCCCGAATCATATTCCCTTCACGAATTCCAGCAGGAGGCTCATCTGCAATCGTACTCCCAATTCGATCTTGCAGTTCAATCAAAAACCGCATCCGTTTACCAATATCTTGTAATAACGGATCATCAATTGCTGCAAACTGACTTTTAATCCGAGGCAATTGCAGTAAAGATAGCTTCACCTGAACCAGGTCTCTCGCATTAGAACGGCCCACACAAATTCTGGAAATCAAGCGTTCTAAGTCGCCTACCTGTTCTAACTCTTCTCTAAGCGTATTTCGAATGGTATGAACCTTATATAGTTCCTCGACAGCATCTAATCTTTGATGTATGGGCTTAAGAAGTTTTAGTGGGCGCATCATCCACTTACGCAGGAGTCGACCTCCCATGGCCGTACAAGTGTTATCAAGAATGGAAATAAGTGTTCCTTCAACACCTCCTTCCTGTAAACTCGCAGTAAGCTCAAGGTTTCGTTTGGTAGATGGATCCAACGACATGAACTCATTGCTCTCATAGGCATACAATCTTCGTAAATGCCGCAAATATGCTTTCTGAGTTTCCTGCATATAATGAAGCAACGAGCCCGCAGCAAAATGGGCAGTTGTTAGTTCCTCAACACCAAAACCTTTTAGGGAATGAGTTTTAAAATGCTCAGTCAGTAATTTATATCCATAATCGCCTTCATATACCCAATCATCTATGTAGGTAATATTGAACGGAGTAAAGCTACCATTCAACGTATTCTTCTTTTTGCTTTGAACCAGAATCTCAGCAGGTTGTATGCCAGCCAACAAGCTGTCTAGCTCTTGCTCCCGAATTTCGCTTAGCCCAAACTCTCCCGTAGAGATATCAGAAAAAGCAACTCCTACTCTGTCCTTAGCCCAAGAAAGAGACATGATATAATTATTCCGCTTATGCTCGAGCAGCTTCTCGGACATGGTGACTCCCGGAGTAGTAATCTCCGTTACTTCTCGCTCCACGATTTTCCTACCGGCTTTCTTGGCTTCATCAGGAGCTTCGGTTTGTTCACAAACGGCAACTTTATACCCCTTCTTAACTAGTTTTGGTAAGTAGGTATCAAGTGCGTGAAAAGGAAAACCAGCAAGCGGGGTTTGATCGCCCCCATTATTTCTTTTGGTTAACGTGATGCCCAGTTCTTTACTAACCAGAATTGCATCATCAGAAAATGTCTCGTAAAAATCCCCAACCCTGAAAAGTAAAATGGTGCCCGGGTGCTGTTCCTTGATTTCATTGTATTGCCGCATTAAAGGTGTTTGTTTGCGAGCAGCCATGTAAAAGAGAGATCCTTATCTAGTGTTTTCGATTGCTAATCTATGGTTCAGGGTGCTGACCGATATTAAACGCAAACATAGCAATGAATTAAGTCAAAATCTAAACCCGATCTCTATTTTGAAATAGTATCGCATCATGTATTTTAACGGAAATAATATCACTCTGTGCAGAACATTAAGGATTTCTGGAAAAAGGCGTTTTCGTTGATCGGGGAAAAAGACATTTTTTTTAATGCCTCTGCCATCACTTTCAACCTCTTCATCTGTGCTATCCCTTTCATTCTCATCCTGATTTCGATAATTGGCTATATCCTTTCTTACGATACTGCGTTTAATGAAATCGTGAGATACGGCACCGAATTAATCCCTGTTTTTACCTATGAGCCTACCGAGACCGATATTATAGAGGGAGAACAGACATTACGGAACATACTCACCCCTCTTGTTGGAGCGCGTACTATTTTCGGTATTACCGGTTTAATCATTCTAATCCTGTTCACGCAAGGCTTATTACACAGCTTCAAGCATGTCATCTTTGATGTATTTGACATCAAAGAGAAGAAGCACCCGGTAATGGATATGGTCTATAATTTTTTAGGATTTGGGGTGATAGGTGCTGTATTCGTGTTTTTCAGTGTGGCTATTTCCGTGATTTCAATTCTAGATTTAAGTGTAATCAAAGTGCCATACACCGAAATTGAGATTCGCCTACCCTGGATTTATGACCTGCTTGACTTCACCCTCCCCATCATCTTCACCTTTTTGTTGATCTACACCATATATCGTTTTGTGAGTGAGCGCAGGATTTCAGTACGAACTTCTCTGGTAGGTGCACTCTTTTATACACTACTTTTTACCATCGCTAAAGTGCTTGTCAGCCTGTATATGAGTTATGCCTTTTCAAGCTACCAGTATTTTTACCAAGGCTATGCTATTTTTATAGTAATTGGCATCTGGGCCTTCTATACCTCTTTACTGTTTGTGATTTCAGTAATTCTTACCCGTGCTTTCCGGGAAACCTACCTGGAAGAGAAAGATCCTTATGAAGAGAACCCTTATGCTGGGTTGGATTGATGGCTGAACAAAAAGTATCAAGAAGTTTTTATGAGAGAGACGATGTAGTACAAATAGCCAGAGAGTTACTTGGCAAAGTACTTTGCACAAAAATTGAGGGAGAGTTTAGCTCAGGTATCATTGTTGAAACCGAAGCCTACAACGGAAGGACTGACCGGGCATGCCACTCTTTTCTACATGGAAAAACTGAACGAACAAAAATAATGTATGGAGAACCAGGTCACGCCTACGTATATCTCTGTTATGGTATCCATCACCTGTTCAATGTTGTTACTAATAAAGAGGGATTCGCAGATGCTGTGCTAATCCGGGGAATTGAGCCATTGGATGGAGTCGATACCATCCTAGAGCGAAGAAATAAAAAGAAGTTGGAAAGATCGGTTGGCGGCGGACCAGGTATAGCATCCCAGGCACTGGGTATAAACACTGCCTATTATGGTACCGACTTATTAGGAAATGTGATCTGGATTGAAGATCGAGGCAATAATATTAAAGATTCAGAAATAGTAGCCTCCCCTCGTGTTGGCGTTGATTACGCAGGAGAGGACGCAAAATTACCCTGGAGATTCCGGATTAAGGACAACGGTTTCACCAGTCCAGCTAAATAAACTTTTTTCTATCGCACCGATAACAAAAACTAATTTCATGCCTACTGAAAATTAGTTTAACATTAAACGAATTATTTTTATGACAATTTGGTTATCCGGTTGTCATTTTAAAAAACTAACAAATTACTATTATGAAACTCTCTCAAAAATTATTCACGCTATTTAGCCTTGTTGCTCTTTCTTTTGCATCAGTTGCAATGGTTAAAATGCAGTCTACGCCATGGACAGTAGACAAATCTCACAGTTCTGTTAACTTCGAAATCCGCCATTTCTTTTCTAATGTAGCTGGTTCATTTGAAGATTATACGGCTGACGTAAAATTCTCTCCTGATAACCTTGGAGAAAGCAGTATTGATGTAAGCATTTCTGTAGCTAGTGTTAATACTAAAAATGAGCGAAGAGATGGCCACCTTCAATCAGGAGACTTCTTCGAAGTAGAAACTTATCCAAACATCACATTCACAAGTGATCGAATCGAGTCTAAAGGAGACAACAATTTTGTAGCTTATGGTACTCTTACAATTAAGGACGTAAGCAAAGATTTTGAACTTCCTTTTACTTTGCTTGGAGTAATGGACAATCCTTTCAGAGAGGGAACTATGGTAGCAGGTATTACTGCTGAATTCCAGTTGCTCCGAAACGATTTTGGCGTTGGAACCGGCGATTGGGTTTCTGACAGAGTAATTGGAAATGAAGTTGATGTGACGCTTAATCTTGAGCTCAACGCTTCAAAATGATTTAAATCACGATAAGTTTAAAAGCATCGTTTCATTGAGGCGATGCTTTTTTTATTTTAGGGAAATTTGAAAAACTCTATGAATAAGCGATTTATCATTTTATCAGGGCTAATCATTGTAGCCGCAATCTCACGACTAATTCCCCATCCAATGAATTTTGCCCCAATTGGCGCAATGTCATTATTTGGAGCAGCATACTTCGCTGATAAAAAGTTTTCGTTTATTCTGCCACTCTTTGCCATGTTCCTAAGCGATCTGCTTATTAACAATATTCTATATGCGGAGTATTTTGGTGGCTTCACGCTCTTTACCTCCAATTTCTGGTGGACCTATGGAGCAATTGCACTAATTGTTGTTGCCGGGATATTCCTTCTTAAAAAAGTGACGTTACCAAGAGTTCTGGCAGGTAGTTTATCCGCATCATTAATCTTCTTTTTGGTTTCCAACTTTGGAGTTTGGATGGTAGATGTTAAGTACCCCCCTACATTCCAGGGATTAATCCTTTGCTACGAGATGGCTATTCCTTTTTTCAAAAACACTATCCTGGGTGATTTGGTCTATTCAGGGGTTCTTTTTGGTGGTTTTGAATTTGCCAAGTCCAGGATTCCGGCTCTTCAGGAAGTCAATTCTTGATCTTTACCTTACAACAAAAGAATAGTATACTCTTCACTTAAATGTGATCAGAGCTCTCACTCGAGTATTTACTAGTTTCTATGTTTGACCTTTTTCCGGATCAACCGGTATATGAATACCCTACTTTGGTTAACGTCCTCTATTCTTTGATTTGGTCGTTCGTCTTGTCTTCGCTAATAGCAATTACGCATAAAGTCACCTATACGGGACCACTATACCCCAGAAATTTCTTTCAGGCCATTGCTTTGGGCTCCATCGTAGCTGCAATGGTAATGATGGCAATTGGCGATAGCTTAGCACGTGGTTTAGGGGCTTTCGGTGCCCTTGCGATCATTCGATTCAGAACCCGAATACAGGACGCACGTAATATCATCTTCATTTTTGCCGCACTTAGTGTTGGTCTTTCCATCGGTGTTTTTGGATACACGATATCATTCGTAGGAACCATGATTTTTTGTATCGGAGCATTGGTTCTTCACTTTTCCCCTTTCAGTACTAAAGCTGGTGATCGTGGAAGAGTGCTCATTCGTTTGGCTAGTTTAGAAATTACATCGAGCATAGAAGAAGTACTTAAAAAGTTTTGTTCTGAGTTCAACGAGGTCCAGATTATCCGTAGAGCGTCCGGTGAGGTAGAAGTGGAATACGCCATCGAATTAAAAGTTGATACGGACAAACGAACATTAACCAGTGCCATTGCTGAGGTAGAAGGAGTAACACGAACGCGTATTACGGTCAAAGATATGCTGGAGGAAAACTGATATGCGCTCCAGGATAAATTCATTCTATATTATCGTTGGAGTTCTTTTTGTTACTCTGCTCACCGTCAATACACGTTATTTTAAAGGAAGCAGCGCATTTCTTGGAGTCACTTACGCAAAAAAATATCAGATCAATACGGAAAAATCTGCTACAGTAATAAATAGCTATGTGGTTCCCGGTCAAACAGTTTCGACAGGTGATTTATTGGTCGAATTAGAAAGCCCGGAATTGGAACTCGACATCAAGAAGCTGGAAAAAGAAATCCAAAACCTCGAGATAGAAAAGGTTGAGAAGCAGAAACTATTAGAATCAGAGGTACAGCTTTTAGAATCAGAGAAAAGAATAGTTCAGAGTGATATTGATAGTGAAGTACAACAGATCGACTCCAGAATCACTCTAAATCGTGCACTTTCGGAAGACTTAGTAAACACCAATCCGCGTTCTGACTCACTCTCTACCTTACAACTTCAAAGAAGGTCTACTCTTGAAAAAGGTGCCTTAGAGATTGAAGCCATTAATATTCGGATAAAAGATATCCAGCAAGATCACCAATTTGATCAGTCTCAAATACAGGCTACCATTGAGCTAGCAAAACAAGAGCTTGATTGGAGAATACTTGAGAAAGAAAAGCTTAATAAATACGCTCTTTTTGATGGCATTATTGATAATGTGAATATCAAACCCGGAGAACAGGTTGATTCTTATACCTCATTGCTATCCATAAACCCCATACACCCAACTACCGTTGTTGGTTACCTGGTTGGTAGCAAGGATAGAAATAGAGAACTGGGCGATATCGTTCTAATCCGATCCATGGAACAAGGATATATTGAAACAGAAGGAAAGATCATAGGTTTTGGCTCTGTTACTGATCTGCCTGTAATCCTGCAAAAGTCGACGGCAGTACAAGCTTTTGGCCTGGAAGTTTTCATCGAAATAAGTGAGAACCATGATCTGCCCGTGGGTGAAAAAGTGATGATCAAATGAACATCACTCTTCGAATACTATGCGTTATTTGTACTGCTTTTCTAATTACTTCTAACTCGTACGCACAGTCGAGCCCTAACGATTTTCTGCTTACAGCTTTTGAAGATCCGAACCTGGTTGAGTACCAGGCTCAACTTAGTTTTCTCAAAACCCGAAATTTTCGGCTGCCTATAGGTGAGGAGATTGAGTTTAGGTATTCGAATGATGAACGAACATTTGAAAGTCTTCGCTATCAACTTCGATTTCGACCTACCAACCCATGGAGAATTCGTCGAAATAATGCTTTGTTTAATGCACGTAAAGAGGCTATTTCGTTACGGCAGTCCCTGGAGTTCAAGGAGGCGCTTTTTGAAAGATATACGTTGATGCTTGAGTATTTAATATCAAGTCAGAAATGGGAGCTAAGCAGAAAACAACTCGAACTCTCACAACGGAAAGTTGATCTTTTTGAGCAATCGGTACAGAGCGATCTTTTTGATGCTCGTGATTATGTAGATGCAAAACTAGAATCCATTGAGTTCTTAGAAGAGTATGATGAACATCGTGTTGAGGTTAATCAAGCTTCACAAAGAATTAGGTTAATCTTGGTTTCTGATAATATTAATTGGGAAAGCTTCGAATTAATAACTCAACTTCAGATTCAGGAAGTAATGAATACCATCATTACATCTACTTTTGATGCAGCTGAGCTGGCTTATCTTAAGCAACAGGTGGAAGTAGCTCAACTTGAAACATCAATGGAAAGAGCTGATTTCGACTTAGGATTTGTTCAAACGGAGTACGCTCCTTTCAAAAATAATGGAGATAATGAGCTGGGATTTTCATTTGGTTTCACTATACCAATCTTCAGAAATAATAAAGATCAAATTGCAGAACGGATATTGGGTGAAATCGAACAAGAAAGCGAATTCCACGCATTGGCTTATCGGGACTCAATTAACAAAACCCTCGAATCTAATTTTTTGACCGACTATCTGGAGCATCATAATCAGCTCTTAACAGAAATAGATAAACTGAATATTGATTTGTTAACGTCAAATCTCGCAGCGTCAGAAGATTTTAACCCAATAGCTCTCTTAGAACTTGAAGAGGGAAAACTTAGATTAGAAGAGCTCGTAATCAGATCGAATGAACGATTATTGCAGCATTATTTAGATTTCTTGTTTGCTTTCGATGCTCTTCAACAACTACCATTACAAAATTATTTAGCTATAGATTTAAGTCTGATTGAATGAAAAAAGTCATTATTACCGGAGCTACTTCCGGAATTGGTCGAGAACTCGCAATTCAGTTATCTCAAAAG
This sequence comes from Balneolaceae bacterium, assembly GCA_965242845.1. Classification (GTDB taxonomy): domain Bacteria; phylum Bacteroidota; class Rhodothermia; order Balneolales; family Balneolaceae; genus RHLJ01. The sequence goes on along the minus strand of CBDETC010000003.1, from coordinate 531,149 downwards.
GGATATGTTGTCGGATTAATTGGAAGAAGAAAAGAGCGTTTACTTGAATTGAAAGAGTCTATTGGAGATTCCGTTTTTATCGAAGCTCTTGATGTAACTGATTTTGAAAAGGCTGAAGAAACTTACCAATCTTTGATTGAAAAGATGGGTGGATTGGATATCATGATTTTAAATGCCGGAGTAGGAAGAGATCATTTGAAACTGAACTGGGATTCTGACAAGCAAACGATTGATGTAAATGTCACCGCCTTTGTACACGGAGCTAATTTTGCATTTCAATATTTCATGAAGCAAAAAAAAGGACACATAGTTGGTATGTCTTCCATTGCTTCTACCCTGGCTTCAGGAAGAGCTGCTGCTTATACCGCATCAAAGCATTTTATCTCTAACTACATGACCGGCTTCCGGCAAAAAGCCAATAAAATGGAGCTTGATATTGCTGTTACGGATATTAAGCCTGGGTATGTAGAGTCAGAAATGACGGAGAATAATAAAAATATGTTTTGGGTTGCCACTACTGAAAAAGCTGTTAAGCAGATGGTAAGAGCTGTAGAGACCAGAAAAAGACATGCTTATATCACTAAACGATGGAGGTTAATCGCCTGGGTGGCAAAACTTGCCCCTCAATTTGTATGGGACCGCTTAAAGTTCTAAGAACTTCTCCGGCAACGTTCGCTACAGTACTTTACGTTTTCCCAATCACGCTCCCATTTTTTTCTCCAGGTAAAAGTACGATTGCAGACCGGGCAGGTCTTTGTTGGAAGATCCGCTTTCTTCTTCATCCTGCCCATGCCTAACGTCTCTTAATCTACCAGTGATAAACGAACAGGTTTTTTAGAGCGATCTATATTGGTTTTCCCTTTTTCTTTTTTGGTCATCTTAACTGAAACCATGTTTACTCCATCCATATAAACTCTCCAGGTCTCAGAAAAAAGGGAGCGCGCAACTTCGGAAGCCTCTTTCGACTTCTTGACCGCTTTCTTTTGGGTCAGGTGTAAAATGTTGGTGTTAGGCTCTGGCTTTGATTTCTTCATAGCTATGCTCCAAATCGATCATTGGTTTAGGATAATCAATTCCAATTTCTAATTCATATAACTTTTGAGACTTTATCGGTATTGTGTAGACCTATGAATAAATCCAAAAGCACATGAAAGCATTCAACGGTCGCAAATGAATGCTGTTTCGTTTTGTCAATAAATTGTTACTTCGGAAACGAGACCTGATTATTTGAATAACACTTCTCAAACTTTAACAGAATATTAGTTCTTTAAATCTCATCTTGTTTAAAAATTAGATTTACGATGAAATATTTAGGTGTAATTAGCTTTGTACTACTCTTCATCTCCTGTACTTCTTCGAATCAGGAAGATGCTCTATCACAGAATGAAACTTCAATATCTCTTGGATACCTGGAGGCCCCGGCAGGATTCACAATTGAAGAATTCTCCGACCAGGTTCCCGGGGCCCGGCAATTAGCTGTTAGTCCTTCTGGCGTAGTGTACGTTGGAACCAGGAGAACGGGAGACAAGGGTAAAGTTTATGCTGTAGTAGACACCGACAATGACTTTAAAGCAGATACGGTATATACCATTATTTCCGGTCTAAGAATGCCAAATGGTGTGGCGTTCAAGGATGGAGACTTATATGTAGCGGAAGTAAGTAAAATCTGGAAGTTCGAAGATATAGAATCGGACCTTTCAAACCCTCCTTCCCCAATTCTTATCAATGATGAATACCCAACTGAAACCAGTCATGGCTGGAAATATATTGCCTTTGGTCCTGATGGAAAGTTATATGTTCCCGTAGGTGCTCCATGTAATATCTGTAATCATGAAGAGGATAATCCGATTTTTGCGACTCTTACCCGAATCAATACAGATGGATCTGATCGTGAAATCGTAGCACACGGTATAAGGAATACGGTTGGCTTCACCTGGCATCCTGAAACCGAAAATATTTGGTTTACTGATAACGGACGTGATTGGATGGGTGACGATATTCCCCCCTGTGAGCTCAATGAGATAACTGAAGAAGGTCAACATTTTGGGTTCCCTTTTCTTCATGGCAATTCAATCATAGATCCCGATTTTGGAGTAGAAGGTGAAGATAGAATGTCGGAGTTTAAAACACCTGTTCAGGAACTTGGTCCTCATGTGGCCCCTCTTGGAATTATTTTTTATACCGGAGATATGTTCCCTTCTACATATAGAAACCAGGCTTTTATAGCAGAACACGGAAGCTGGAACAGAAGCCAAAAAATTGGCTACCGAATCACTCTCGTTACATTTGATGAGAATGGAGAAGCTCTTTCTTACGAACCCTTCATTACGGGCTGGTTACAAGGAGAGGAAGATGTTAGGGGTCGGCCAGTTTCTATTGTCCAATTGGAAGATGGTTCTTTGTTAATATCAGATGACCATTCAGGAAAAATTTACAGAGTTACTTATTCGGGATAGAGCCATCGTTTATTTTACCTTAACTGATATAGGCGGTTGATTTGCTTATATTCGGCTCGAAATTTTAACAGTTAGTTCTTCATGAAGAAAGTTGTATTGATTCCCGGAGATGGGATTGGAACGGAGATAACCACTTCCGTAACCACTATTTTAGAAAAAGCCGGTGCAGAAATTGAATGGGTACACCGAAGCGCAGGGCTTGGCGCTTATCAGGATAAAGGAAATCCATTGCCTGAAGAAGTAATCGATGCTATTGAAGAACATAGAGTGGCCTTGAAAGGGCCTCTTACCACACCTGTAGGTACCGGCTTCAGATCTGTGAATGTAGGATTGAGACAAAAATTTAATCTATTCAGCAATATCCGGCCCGCACGTACACTCCCAAGCATCGATAGCCCGTTCAAAAATGTGGATATGGTAATCTTTCGAGAGAATACCCAGGGTCTTTACATCGGAAAAGAGCAATGGGCTGATGAAGATCAGCAAGATCACGCGGAAAGTATTGCTGTTGTGACGGAAGAAGCGAGTAGGAAAATAATCACCGCAGCTTTCGAGTACGCAAGAGAAAATGGAAGAAAGAAAGTAACTCTGGTTCATAAAGCTAATATCCTAAAACTAACTACCGGACTCTTCCTGGAAGTAGGTAGAAAAGTTTCTGAAGACTACTCTGATATCGAGTTTGAAGACTTAATTGTAGATAACATGGCCATGCAGATGGTAATGCGCCCTCAACGCTTTGATGTAGTAGTTACCACCAACTTATTTGGAGACATTTTATCTGACCTTGCTTCAGGGTTGGTTGGAGGACTTGGAGTAACCGGTGCCGCTAATATTGGCGAAAATGCCGCTATGTTTGAAGCCGTTCATGGCTCGGCTCCGGATATTGCAGGTCAAAATAAAGCTAATCCTCTTGCACTACTTTTCTCATCATTAATGATGCTTGAATATATTGGGCAAAAACAAGTAGCCGAAGACATCAGAAAAGCAGTGTATAAAACACTTGTTGAGAAGAAAGTGTATTGCACACCAGATATCGGTGGTGAGGGAACTACTTCAACATTTACACAGGCCGTTTGCGATAATATTTAATTCGCTAAACAAAAAAAGAGAGCCAATTGGCTCTCTTTTCTCTCTTGCCCAAAAAGAAATCTGACTTAGTTAAATACCGACATTAGGACTGAGCTTATAATCGAAAGGATTATACTGAAAGCCAGTGCCCACCAAAAGTTTTTGATTTTAAAGCCATCTACAAACTTATCAACAAGCATAATCAATAACGTATTGATGACAAGCATAAATAAGCCAAAGGTGATCGCAATGAACGGTATGCTTAAAAAGACCAGGATAGGCTTAACAAATAGTGTAACTATAGAGAGAGCGGCTGCTACCCAAACTGCACTCCAAAAATTCTTGATTTCTACACCACTTAAAACTTTTGCTGTTATAAAAACTGATACACTGTTTATTAACCAGGCCCAAATCATAATTTAGAATTTTATTAACATTCGGGGTGCTCCTACGGGGCATTTTCCTTTTTGTTTAGCTTAATTGTCTGATGATCAAATTTATTCTTTCAAGCTTTCCCGAACTCTCTGTTAAACATCTTTATGATGCCCTTCACTTGCGTCAACAGGTTTTTATGATCGAACAGCAATGTCTATATAATGATATTGATGGGGAGGATACTAAGGCAGATCATTTGTTTTGCTACGAAGGAGAATCACTTATTGGATACATGAGAATCTTTAAGCCAGGAATTAAATTTGAGGAATCTTCTCTCGGCCGAATCGTAGTCAATCCTACTTACAGAGGTAAAGATTTTGGAAGAAAACTTATTGAAGAGGGAATACGCGTTGCTTTAGAGACATACCAAACTTCAATAAGGATAGAAGCGCAAGCTGCACTTTTGCAATACTATAAGACATTTGGATTTAAAGAAGAGGGCGAGGTCTATGATGTTGATGAAATAGACCACATTCAGATGGTGTTAAGCTTTTAGCCTAAAGTATCAGCATAAGCTTTGAGCGCTGGAATAAATTCGTCACCCTTACACTCTAACTTAGTGAACAGGGAATTCATTTCGCTGACATTTTCTCCTGTTTTCCCAATATGCTCAAGTTCTTTTACAATCTCATGAGCATCGCTTAGACCTACATATTGTAGTGTGGGTTTTAACTTGTGGGCATTAGCAGCAACAGCTTTTAGATCATTGTCTTCTACTGCTTTCTTAATCTCCAGAATTTGCTGAGGAATATCATCGATGAATAGATTAATCATTTCTAGCATGACATCCCCATCTCCACCAGTAATATCCTCTAAATAAGATAAATCGAGTTTCAACATTCTTGACTTAATTGAATTTTGAAAAAGGTAAATAACTCTTAGTGCACTTTAAGATTTTCGTACTACACCTACGGTCATAAACCGGATCGGATGATAATAAATAATATGCTTGTTTACCCTGTAAATATCACAATGCCAACAAGCACTAGTACTACAATCTTGAAGATTACTTTCTTCCAGTCTTTCATGTGTCCTTCATAGAGAATTAGGGATAGCGCGATGAAACTAATTTTTTTAGCCAAAAACAAGTTATCCACAGGCTTTTATTAAGTCCGAAAAGCGCTTTTTGCCCCTTGAAAGAGACTAAGATTTTATTTTTAAATAACTAAGGGAGAATGAGTTATTTAAACTTTTTTATTCCACTGTTACACTTTTTGCCAGATTCCGTGGCTGATCCACATCGCATCCCCGATTAACTGCTACATAGTATGAGAGAAGCTGTAACGGTATTACACTTAATATTGGGGAAAGTACATCCTCTGTTTCAGGAATTGGAACATTGAATTCTGCGATTTCTTTTACTTCTTCATTAGATGGAGTTGTAATAGAAATAATTCTTCCTTTCCTGGCTTTAACTTCCTCTACATTACTTACCATTTTATCATTGGTATGCTTTGTAGATGCAATTACAACTACGGGCATCATTTCGTCAATTAAAGCTATCGGGCCGTGCTTCATTTCTGCAGCTGGGTATCCCTCAGCATGGATGTAGGAAATCTCTTTAAGCTTAAGAGCTCCTTCTAATGCTACCGGAAAACTGTATGATCTTCCCAGGTATAAGAAGTTAGGTGCGTAAGTAAACAAATTACTTATTCTCTCTATCTCAGAGCTATTTTCGAGTATTTCTTGTATTTGCTCTGGTATTTTCGAAAGAGCGGTAATTATTCTTCTGGAATATTCCTCTTCAATTACTCCTTTATGCTGAGCTAAAAGTAATGCAATTAACGTAAGTACAGTTACCTGGCCAGTAAAAGCTTTGGTAGAAGCTACCCCTATCTCAGGCCCGGCATGTAAATACACACCTCCATCTGTTTCTCTCGCAATGGTAGAGCCAACTACATTCACAATTCCCAATACAGTAGCACCTTTTTCTCTGGCTTCTCTTAAAGCTGCCAGTGTATCTGCCGTTTCACCACTCTGAGAAATCACAAACAGTACATCTCCAGCGCCTATAAGGGGATCTCTATATCTAAATTCTGAAGCGTATTCTACTTCTACATTTGTTTTAGCTAGCCATTCGAATAAGTACTCGCCAACTAATGCCGAATGCCAGCTAGTTCCACAAGCCGCTATTATAATTCGATTAGCATTAACGAGCTTATCCATAACCTTGGCTAGTCCGCCAAGCGTTATGGTCCCCTCTTCTACATTTATTCTTCCTCGAAGAGTATCCGATATAGTCTTAGGTTGTTCAAAAATCTCCTTGAGCATAAAGAATGGAAACCCCCCTTTTTCAATCTCATCCAGGGTAAGTGCAAGCTCATGAATTTCTTTTGTCAACTCTACATCATCAGAATCTATGACCTGATAATCATCTTTTGTAATTACAGCTAATTCTCCATCATCTAAATACACAACTTTGTCTGTGTATTCCGCAACTGCTGAAGCATCTGAAGCGATCAACATCTCTCCATCTCCAACCCCAATTAATAAAGGAGAACCTTTCCTTGCTACTATAATTTTTTTCGGATGATCGGCATGCAAGATTGCCAGGCCATACGTCCCTCTTATTTGCGCAAGAGCGAGTTGAACAGCCTTAACGAAGTCCAGGCTAGTATCAAGGCTCATTATACTTTCAATCAGTTTTGCTACAACCTCCGTGTCCGTATCGGAATAGAATTCATACCCATCCTTTTGGAGTTTTTGCTTTAATACATTGTAGTTTTCAATAATCCCGTTGTGAACAAGCGCAATTTTACCAGATGAACTTGTATGAGGATGAGAATTGATATCATTAGGTTCTCCATGGGTTGCCCATCGAGTGTGACCAATTCCTATTGAGCCATTATCATTTTCACTGAGAAGATTTTCTAATGCAACAACTTTCCCTTTGCATTTCTTCACCTGCAAGCTCCCATTAAGAATAGCTACACCTGCCGAGTCATAGCCCCTGTATTCAAGCCTCTTTAACCCTTTAATTACTACATCTTTGGCCTCTTTATCACCGATATAGCCTACAATTCCACACATAAACTTCTTTTTTTACTTAGTTGATGGCCTAAATTAATGTATTTTAAAACTAAACCCTGATTAAAAGTTCCATAAATATCCTTTTCATGCAGCTGTGTTTTTTTTCAGATAATCGTGCAGATCACTTCTTGCCATTAACCTTAACCCGTCCTATTCATGATTTAAGGGTTGGTATTTCAACCATTCAAGAAAAGTGGGAGATCGAACTAAATGCAAAGACTGAATATGCCCTGATTCCAGACTTTCTCTCTAATGTTTTTGAGTATGACTCTACTTCATTAAGTGGAAATAGTATTTGGATAAACAGCAGGTATCTACCTACTCCGGAATTGGTTACTGAAATTTTGAAACTGGAATCTGGAAGTTTTCTGACGAACGGTGAAAATCCGATTGTAGCAAGGCTTGATGAAAATAGAACTTCAAAATGGATTGAAAACAATTCCCCAGATTTTGAAGAACTCATTTCTGTTAACATAGACTTTGAACCATCCACCATCGAGTTCTTATGGGATTTGCTGTCACTAAATGCTGCCCAGATTGAAGAGGATATAAAGCGGTTACAAGTCTCTACCACTAAAGATTCGCAACTGGAAAAGCTTCTGAGCTACTCGAATCAAGCACAAATTCATATCTCTGACTCAGCTACTATCGAACCGGGTTGTATTATGATTGCTGATGAAGGCCCGGTATTTATAGGAGATAATGCTGTTATCGAAGCTGGATCTATTATTAAAGGCCCAAGCGCTATTTGCGAAAAAGCAACAGTTAAAATGAAAGCAAGAGTCTATGGAGGAACTACTATTGGCCCTGTATGTAAAGTAGCCGGAGAGATTCATAATTCTATTTTCCATTCTTACTCAAATAAAGCTCACGAAGGCTTTGTTGGAAATTCTATTCTAGGGCAATGGTGTAACCTTGGGGCGGACACAAATACTTCTAACCTTAAAAACAATTACTCGAGGGTCTCTATTACAAACTGGAGTACCAAAAAGCCTTATGAAGATGGTGTGCAATTCTTAGGTACAATCATGGGAGATCATTCGAAAACAGCCATAAATACGCAGTTGAATACTGGCACGATGGTAGGAGTATGTTCAAATATTTTTCACTCTGGTTTCCCTCCAAAATACATTCCCTCATTTAGCTGGGGTGGAAAAGAAGGTCTCCAAACTTACAAATTTGAAAAGGCGATTGAAGCTATGTCAGCTATGATGAAACGAAGAGGAATAGATTTGACGTCTGAATATCAAGAGATGATGTCAAAACTCTTTGAAGGGAGAGATTTATAATATACGCCGGGTAGTTAGATAAGCATTCGACCAATACCTTTCCTGAAGCCCGGAAATCATAACACCTGAACTTGTTGAGGCGTGCATAAATTGCTCATTATTAACCATCACACCAACATGATAGGTATCTCTTCCAGTTTTGAAGAAGACCATATCCCCCAATTTGATCTTATTCTTTTTAACTGATTTCCCAACCTTCATTTGTTCTCTTGTAGTTCGAGGAAGTTCAATCTCAAAATAATCTTCAAAAACGATCTGCATGAACGATGAGCAATCTACTCCATTGTAGCCGGTACCTCCTAATATATACGGAACCCCTTTCCAGTCTTTAAATGCTACATCAAGGGAGCTCTTGATAGCCTTCTCCCCTTTTGAAAGGTTTCGTGGTGGCTCTGTTGTTTCTTCAGGAGTATTTGAAGACACAACTAAGGGACGTTCAGCTTCTTTTTTTGCTCTTTCTTCCCAGGGGATAGTCCCCCTTTTTACCATTCCGCATGAGCTGGTAAGTAGTCCAACAATGAGTACTAGTAGGAAATGAATTTTCATAGCATCACTTTGGAGGTAAAAAATAAAACCATGAATCCGTTTTTTCAAAAAGCCTAGTCGTTTTTTTTTAAATTCTAACTATGAAGTTACTTGTAAATATTGATCACGTTGCCACATTAAGAAATGCCCGAGGTGAAGGATACCCAGATCCCTCAGAAGCAGCAAGAATATGTGAAGAAGCTGGAGCCGCAGGTATAGTATTTCACTTACGAGGTGATCGCAGGCATATCAAAGATGAAGATGTTAAGACCCTCAAAGAAAAGGTAGTTGGGATTCTCGATTTTGAAATGGCCGCTACAGATGAAATGCTTACTATTCTAAAGAGAACCAATCCTCACCTTTGCACCTTAGTGCCGGAAGGAAGAGAAGAACTCACTACGGAAGGCGGTTTAAATATGGAAACCGTTTTTGACGACTTTCAAAGTAGAGTATTTCCTTCCATAAGAGAAACTGAAATAGAGATCTCACTTTTCCTTGATCCAAACCCGGGAGATATTGAACTCGCTCATAAGCTTGGAACTGACGCAATAGAATTACATACAGGAACATTTGCAAACGCCCCAAGCCAGGAAAAACAGATCGAAGAATTAAAACGACTAAAGGTAGCTGCAATACAAGCCCATGAACTGGGAATAAAAGTAAATGCAGGGCACGGTTTAAATCTTGATAATCTTCCAGTTTTCCTTGATGTAGTTCCGCATTTGAATGAAGTGAGCATAGGACATGCATTGGTTAGCAAATCTCTTTTTTGGGGCCTTCCTAAAACTGTAAAAGCTTATTTAGAGATAATGAGCATTTACGCAGATGTGAAAAACTAACTAAAAAGTAGTGACTCAAAACGCCGTTCATAAATCCGGTTATGTTGCCATTGTAGGAAAGCCTAATGCGGGCAAATCAACCCTAATGAATAACGTTATAGGAACTAAGCTTTCTATAGCCACACATAAAGCACAGACTACCCGTCATCAGATTATTGGAATTTTTTCTGAGGAAGACACTCAAATTATTTTCCTAGACACACCGGGAATCATCAACCCAAAATATGAGCTTCAAAAAGCTATGATGCGCTTTGTAGAAAAAGCGGAAAAAGATGCTGATGTAGTTTTGTTTATTGTCGATGCTGGAGATTCCAAATTCCCTGAACATGCTTTTTCAGAGTTGAAGAACCTGAGGAAACCTATTCTTTTGGTAATCAACAAAATTGATCTCCATGAACAGGAACAAGCTGATTCATTAGCACAAGAGCTTCAAAGTCGTTATGAATTTACTGATACTATTTTCGTATCGGCCTTAACAGGTTTTGGAGTCGATAATCTCAAAGCTTCTATTAAAGAAGTTCTGCAACCCGGACCTCCATTCTACCCAAAAGATGAACTCAGTGAACAACCCCTAAGGTTTTTTGCCTCTGAATTAATCCGCGAGCAGCTCTTCCTGCAATACCATGAGGAACTCCCCTATTCAGCTACTGTTGAGGTTATCCAATATGAGGAACGAGAAGATTTAGATTACATCAATGCGGAAATCATAGTGAACCGAAAATCTCAAAAGGGAATGATTATCGGCAAAGGTGGAAAAGCAATTAAGCAACTTGGTACCGAGGCAAGGAAGTCAATTGAGGAATTTGTAGATAGAAAAATCTTCCTGGACCTCCACGTAAAAGTAAGAGAGAAATGGCGCGAGAATGAACATATGGTTAGAAATCTGGGATATAAATAACTGTAAAACATTAGCTCTGGTTTAGCTTTCTGCATCGGTTTTGACTACCCTCGGTAAATTTACATTCTAAGGTAGTCATGAAATTAAAAAACACTTTTCTATCCGGTCTCCTTACCGCGCTTTTTCTTCCAGGTTTATTAGTAGCACAAGATTCTGAAGTTTTCTTTGCTACTGAACCTACTATATCACCTGATGGTAGCTATGTCGTTTTTTCCTATGAAAGCGATCTCTGGAAGGTACCTACTGAAGGTGGTGTAGCAGTCAGGCTTACAGCTATGGATGGCTTTGAACGTGCTGCGCACATTTCACCCGATGGTAATTGGATTGCATTTAGCTCAAACCAATACGGCAATAACGATGTATTTTTAATGCCTGTTGATGGAGGAGAAATCCAACGACTAACTTACCACCAGGGCAGTGATGTTGTTGAATCATGGAACTGGGATTCACAGAGCCTGTACTTTAACTCTAGTCGATACAATCGAATCTCCGCTTTCGAGGTTTCTATTTCCGGAGGCACGCCAGCCCGTTTATTCGAGCACTATCATAACAACGTACATAACCTGTTAAAGCATCCTGATAGGAATGAATACTTTTTTAATGAATCCTGGGAAAGCTTCATTTTTCCTCAAAGAAAACGATATAAGGGCTCATTTAATCCTGATATAAAGTCCTACAACCTCGACACTGAAACATATACAGCTCATACAAGCTGGGAGGGGAAAGATTTCCAACCAACTATGGATCAAAATGGGAATCTCTATTTCACCTCTGATGAATTCAATAATGAATATAATTTATACAAGCTTGAAAACGGTTCCCCACAACAGTTGACCAGATTTCGAACCTCTGTAAAACAACCACAAGTAAGTGCCAATGGCGAAGTGATTGTTTTTGAAATGGAATATCAACTGTACACGTACAATGTGGCGAGTGGGCGAAGTCAAAAGATTCCAATTTCTATTTCCCGAAACTTTACACTAGCCAAAGACCAGAATTTTGATGTAAAAGGAAATATCTCTGCCTTTGACGTATCTGAAGATGGTAAAAAGATTGCATTCATTTCCCGAGGCGAACTTTTCGTTTCTGATATTGATGGGAAGTTTGTCCGCCAAATTGAAACAGATTTTTTGGGCCGGGCCCTGGAAGTGAAATGGCTTTCGGATAATAAAACCTTGTTCTTCAGTCAAACTTATGAAGGGTATCAAAATTGGTTTTCTATTGCTGCTGATGGCTCTGGAACTGCAACACGTCATACTTCTGATTCCCAAAACAATCGATTACTACAGCTGAACTCAGATCGAAGTAAAGGGGTGTACTTAAGTGGAAGAAATGAGCTCAAATTGATTGATATGGAGAACTTCAGAAGTGAAACCATAGTGGAAGACGAGTTTTGGGGATTCCAGAATCAACCTGCATACTTTTCATCTAATGATGAATATATACTCTATACAGCTCGTCGTAATTTCGAGCCTGATGTATTCACCTATCACATAGAAAAAGAAGAAATCCAAAGTCTTACCAATACAGGAGTTTCTGAGTGGAATCCAATGTGGTCGCCAGATGGTAAGTACATTTATTTTGCCTCAACAAGAGTACAGCCATCGTACCCAAGAGGCGCTGGAGCAACTGATTTATACCGGATTGCATTAGACCGTTTTGAAGACCCATTTAAATCCGACAAGTTTGATGAACTTTTTGCCGAAAAGGAAAAAGAGGACGATGATGAAGAGGAAAAGGATGAAGAAGAAACATTAAAAATATCCATTAACCTGGATGGACTAATGGAAAGAGCTGAACGGGTTGGCCCTACTTTTGGCAGTCAATTCGTAAGTTATGTTCATCAAGATGGCGACAAGACCTACTTACTATTTACCAGTAATCACGCTGAGGGCAGATATCATTTGTATGTGACAACCTTTGAACCTTTCAAGTCACCCTCTACCAAAAAATTTGATGGAATTACTAGTGGAGGAACCATTTATAAATCAAATGGAAAGCTTTATACCTCCTTCGGCGGAGAAATTTATAGCCTGAATCCTGGTTCAGCAAAAGCTAGCAAAATTGATATTGACTATGCTTTTCAGCGTGAACTCAAAAATGAGTTTTATCAGATGTTTTATGAACTATGGGCAAACATTGAGGAAAACTTCTATAACGAAACCTTTCACAGCATTGACTGGGAAGCTATTCGTGATCGATATGAAGACTACCTCCCATATGTAAATAACCGGGCAGATCTCCGCAGAATGAATAATGATATGCTTGGTGAATTAAACTCCTCGCACATGGGTTTTAATACTTTTGGAAGTGATGAAAGTGAATTCTACGAAACCGTATCTCTTTCTACCGGGATTATCTTTGAAAAAGCTAATCCATATACCGTGTCCTCTATCGTTACCGATGGTCCCTCTGATGTAGCTGGTAAAGACATTCAGCCAGGAGATGTTTTAGTTGCAGTGGATGGAGAATCGGTTGACAACTCAATGAATAGAGAGTCTTATTTCACAAGACCTGAAATGCAAGAAGAACTTACCCTTACTTTCAGGAGAGACCGCACAACGTACTCTACAAAAATTCATCCGGTCTCTTACTTTAGCAGTCGTGTGAACCTTTATGATGAATGGGTAGATACAAACCAGCAGCTCGTAGATTCAAGAACCAACAACACCGTTGCATACGTTCACATGAAAAATATGGGAGGTGGCGAACTAAACAATTTCTTGTTTGAAATGACCTCTGAATGGCATAACAGAGAGGCGTTAATCTTTGACTTGAGATATAATACCGGAGGAAATGTTCATGATGATGTACTCCGATTCTTATCTCAAAGAAAGTATGCGGAATGGAAGTACAGAGAAGGAGTAGCAACTTCTCAATCTAATTTTAATCCCGCTTCTAAACCCATAGTGTTACTTATCAATGAGCAATCGCTAAGTGATGCAGAAGCAACCACTGCAGGGTTCAAAGAGCTTGGACTTGGAACAGTGATGGGAACTGAAACCTACCGCTGGATTATTTTCACTTCCGGGAAAGGTTTGGTGGATGGCTCTTTTTATCGCCTTCCCTCCTGGGGAGTTTATAGCTTGAATGGTGATAACCTGGAGAGTACGGGCGTTGCTCCTGATATTGAGGTACATAATAATTTCAAGCACCGCTTGATGAACGAAGACCCTCAATTAAACCAGGCTATCGACTTCATTCTTGAACAAATGGAAGATTAGACTTAGATGATTTTCAATTTTATAGAATAAATTAAATCAATAGCTTACCTGAGGCATCAAGAAATTTTACATCCACAAAAGAAAATTTTTTCTGTGATGTATTGTTTTGCATTAAAACTTCCCGTAAGCTTTATGTAATGAAATTTTCATTCCGACATACCACAAAAAAACCTGCATGCTGTAGCATGTGTATGTGTAAATCGCATACATAAGGGTTTTGGTATACAAGTTTAGATAAACACGAAAAAGCCCTTTTGAATGCAATATCAAAAGGGCTTTTTTGTTGGGAGTTAATCTCAGGCGTTCTTTAACACATATTGCATTCTCATTAAGAAAGGTGGAGGGATCAGGTCCTACGAAGCCTTGGCAACCGTCTCGATGCAAATCGAGGAAAGGTGCTACATCCTGCTCAGTGTATGTAAGCCACACTGGGAAAGATGAGTTCGAAAGATACTGGTTCATAAGCCTCATTCGGATTCATCTCGAATGAGGCTTTTTTTATGGAAAAAATTTAAAAACGAAATAACACAATCACTCACAAACCAATAGAACCATGAGCAACGAACTAAACGAACGATCACTCCGATTTGAAACCCTACAGCTTCATGCAGGGCAGCAACCAGATCCAACAACAGGCTCAAGAGCCGTACCGATCTATCAAACCACTTCTTATAATTTTAATGACTCCGAGCACGCGGCTAACCTCTTTGCTTTAAGAGAATTCGGTAATATTTATACCCGAATCATGAACCCAACGACCGATGTGTTCGAGCAACGTATTGCGGCTTTGGAAGGTGGTGTAGCTGCATTGGCTACTTCTTCAGGACAAGCGGCCCAATTTCTGGCCATCTCTAACCTGGCTCAGGCTGGTGACAATATCATCTCAACGCGAAACCTGTATGGTGGAACTTATAACCAGTTCAAAGTGACTATCCCAAGATTAGGCATTGATGTACGATTTGCAGCCGAGGATACTGTTGAAGAATTCGAAAAGCTAATCGACGACAATACCAAAGCGCTTTATGTTGAATCTATAGGCAATCCAAGAGGAAATATTGCAGATTTCGAAGGTCTTGCCGCTCTTGGTGAGAAATATGGTATAGCCCTGGTAGTTGATAATACCTTTGGCGCCGGTGGAGCAGTAGTACAGCCCATCAAGTATGGAGCGAATGTGGTAACAGCTTCTGCTACAAAATGGATTGGTGGTCATGGAACCTCTATTGGAGGTGTCATTGTTGACGGAGGAAATTTCAACTGGGGTAATGGGAGATATCCATTATTTACAGAACCATCTCCAGGATACCATGGATTAAATTTCTGGGAAGTATTTGGTACTGATGGCCCATTTGGAAATATCGCTTTTGCCATTCGGGCAAGGGTAGAAGGACTTCGCGATTTTGGCTCCTCTCAATCTCCATTCAATAGCTTCCTTCTTCTGCAGGGGCTGGAAACCTTATCCCTAAGAGTTGAGCGCCATAATGAGAACGCGCTTAAACTAGCGGAATGGCTGAACAAGCATGAGGCAGTTGAATGGGTGAATTTTACCGGGCTTCCTGATCATGAATACCATGATGAAGCAAAGAAATACCTCACCCCCGGTCACTTTGGCTCGGTACTAACCTTTGGTGTTAAAGGCGGTTATGACACTGCAAAATCTTTCATCAATAGTGTAAAGCTTGGAAGTCATCTAGCTAATGTTGGTGACGCAAAAACCCTGCTTATTCATCCAGCATCTACTACTCACCAGCAACTTTCTGAAACTGAACAAGCTGCAAGTGGAGTTAAGCCTGATTTGATCCGAGTTTCAGTAGGAATTGAGCATATCGATGATATCATCGAGGATTTTGAAAACGCCTTTCAAACAGCGGCTGTTTTGATTTAAGCTTAAAACAAAAAAGGATGCGAAGTAGGCACTCCGCATCCTATTAAAACCACTTGCAGAAACCTGCAAATGATCCAACAACTCTAAAATATAAACACTATGAGCACTTTAACAACTAATGAAGTGGATGAACGGCTGAATGAGACGATCAGCAACGTTATCAATCATGTAAAAGAAAACCCTTCAGCGAAGGACGTCACTTTTTCTGTGGATTCTGTCCTGGAACAAGGTTTTCGATCAGAAATCAACGTTCGGGATTTCCAGTTTATCGTTGATGAACCTGAAAGCCTGGGAGGGGAAAACGAAGCTCCTAATCCCGTTGAGTATGTACTTGGCGCATTAGCTTCTTGCCAGGAAATTGTAATCAAAGCATATGCAGGACAACTCGGAGTTCATCTTAAATCAGTTAAGGTAACTGCTTCTGGTGACCTTGACCTCCAAGGATTTTTCAATCTTTCTGACGAACGCCCGGGCTTCAATCAGGTGAAGTACAAAACCGTTATTTCGACCGATGAAACAGACCCGGCAAAACTCCAGCTTTTAAAGAACTTTTCTTCTGAACGGTGTCCGGTATTGGATATAATTGCTAACCCGGTCCCTGTACAAGGAGAAGTAGTATATGTTAATTAACACTCACCCATTCATCGAAGCAGTTTGATGGATGAAAGGCTTGGGAGGGTCATCGATCCTTCCAAGCCAATTTTTAAGTCATCCTGATGACTTAAAATCAACATACATTAGTCATCAATGAGCGAACTAAATACACATATTTTTGAAGATACATTTACCACCGAATCAGGCTTTTCGTTTGATAACCCCGAGATAGCATACCATAGCTGGGGTACTCTTAATCAAGATAAATCCAACGTAGTGCTGGTTATCCATGCTCTGACTGGTAATTCCAATCTGGAAGAATGGTTTCCGGGTTTGTTTCAGGATAAAAGTCCAATCGACTTAACGAAGCATTTCGTGTTATGCGTGAACATCCCCGGGAGTTGCTACGGTTCACTTGGACCCTGGTCAACTAATCCGAAAACGGGAAAACCCTATCAAAACGAGTTTCCAGTTTTCTCTATTCGTGACATCGTGAGATTCCAGCAGAAACTATTAAATGAACTCGGCATCCAGAATATCGAGCTTGCGATAGGTGGATCAATGGGAGGCATGATTGCCCTTGAGTTTGCATTGATGGATGACAGGGTCAAAAAGTTGTGCCTTATGGTTATGGGGAAAAAGCATTCACCCTGGGCAATTGGAATCAGCCACGCGCAACGTATGGCATTATACGCTGACCCAAAATGGAATAATGGAGCATATGATAGAAATGATCCGCCAACAAAGGGGCTGGCAGCAGCACGAGCTATGGCTATGATTACCTACAGAGCACCAGCTAACTATGAGCATAAATTCTCCAGGGATAGAAATACTAGCAAAGATCTTTTTGAGGTCGAATCATACCTCGAATATCAGGGGCAAAAATTAGTGAGCAGATTTGACGCCCTATCTTATGATCGACTTACCAAATCTATGGATACTCATGATGTCTCCCGCGGACGTGGAACATTTGAAGAAGTACTTGAGAGATTGACTACCCCTACCTTAGTTATTGGAGTAGATTCCGATCGACTGTATCCTACCCTCGAGCAGAAAGAACTTGTACGCCTTATTCCTAATGCGATCTATAAGGAAATTGCTTCAGAGTTTGGACACGATGCTTTCTTAATTGAATTCGATCAAATCAATGAATTTCTTAGTTCTTTTCTAACTTCTGATGTAGATAGCTTACATATAGAAGATTGAATCAGGCATCTAATACCAGTACAGTATAGAGTAACCATTAGCAGCAGATTCTACTTCTAGCTCCGGAATACTTGAGTTGTATGAAGATGAGAATTCTACCTTAGTGCCACCTACGGCAGAAAAACTATTGGCAACAACTGCCCCCTTTATTGCTCCACTTCCGGTTAAAGAAACGTGAGCATTTGGAGCGAATAAAATTCTGGTATTCGCAGAAGATCCTCCAGTAACTTTGACATTGCTCCCACCTGTAATAATATGACCTTTTATTCCTCCAGAGCCACCTATTGTAATATCAGCTGTTTTCGCATATAAATTACCGTAGAACTTTGTTGAACCAGCAAAGCTTAGCTCATTTGCTCCTTCGTAATAGGTAAATAATTGCTCATAATTCTCACTTGGGTTCATTACACTACTGCCGGATACAGTAAGTTCGTTTTCTACGATTAATGTTAGATTTCCTGTTCCCAATATATTGACTCTACCCTGCTTTAAAAGAAAATCTCCCACATGAAGAACCCGATCCTCTGACCCTGTATCGATATTGATAGTATAACCGCTTGCAACAGTTATGCTAGGGATATATGACCCATCATAATCGGAGGGGTTCAGGACAAGGTTATTATTTTTCCATGTTGTAGTGATTGAAGATAACACCTTAGTTTTTGCTGGATATTCGATAAACTTAGGTAGGGTATATTTTGTCTCATAAGGGAGATTCAGAATTCCCTGTCCAACGTTCTTACCTGATGCCTGAAAAACAGTAGTAGAAGGATCAGCACCAGGGCCAATCATCAGAGAACTATCAATAGATGTAGACCAACTCAGATTTACATCGCCGGCCCCGGAGGCATTGGTACCTGCATCTCCCTTAATTTTGGCACTTCCGGTTAGAGTAATACTGCTGCCACTAAATACTGCGTATGGAATAATCGGACTCCATACCGTACTTCCGGTTTCTCCTAGTAACTTCAATTCTTGTTTATATTCAGAACTACCGACCTTCCCCCAGCTTTCTACTAGTAATGTATCACCAATTGCAGTAATCCCATATCTATAACTTCCCCCCATGGCGTCCCAGTCCTGATAATCATTAGTTGAAGAAACAAAGACCGAATCATTTAGCTGATTACTAATCGCCAGCATTACTGCCTGGGATATATTTTTTGCTTGATTGACATTGAAGGCTTCTAAACCTTCCAGCTCTGCCTGATATAAATTGCGTCTTGTCTGGTTACCAAAAAAGGTAAGAGCCAGTGTCATTATAAGTACAATCCATAATGCGTAATTACCCATACTTTTACTCCTGTTTAACTATAAGCTGCTAGAGATATGTAGATTCTTTAAGTAAATACTTCTTTCGGCCGACGCTTTAAATTGCCTATCCGAATTTGTTTGTTCTGAGGCCGAACTTGCTGTTACTACTGTAACTTCAAGAAATGGGGTAGAAGTAGCGGCATGAACAGCATATTGAAATCCAAGAGAATCTAATTTCAGATAATACTGTTCTGTTGCAATTGGGCGGCCGGTCGCTGTTCGGGAAACTGATAAGTATTCACCATCCCTGTAGATTTGGACGTAGATTGTATCAGAGACTTCGGTTAATTGTTCTACAAATTCTAGCCGACCATTCCCAACACTGGTTACGCCTTTTAGATATTTAGTCTCTTCCTGTACCACTAATACCGCATTATTTGCCGAAGTTTGTAGTCTGTGAATGGCACCATTTTCGATGGATGATTCCATCATCATTACATTTACTGAAACAATCATGGTGATTAAGATTCCAAAAATAACCGGAGGTATTATCAGGTCGATACTCACATTCATATCGTTAGTTTGTACTAAATGGAACTATGGTTGTAAATAACTCAGCTACTTGTTCCGGCTCTCCGTCCTCTACTCTATATATGGTTACGGTAGCAATTCTCCCAATGGCACCCACTACAATATTCTGCTCAGAAGAAAGCTCAATGGTTGCTGCTAGCGTATCATTGGTAGCGGTAACAAAACTCCTCCGTTTAAGCTCATTATATATATCATCAAGTCCTCCGAAATTCACATCCAGAGAATCATAGCTAAAAGATTGGGAAGAGAGTTCTTCAGTTAATGAAACTCCATAGTTATAGGCGTTCTTTAACTGTTGTTGATCTAAGGTTTGAGACCCTGCATTCACGAAACTCCTGTGGATATTCACCGACAGGAACATGAAAATAGCAACTGCGCCTAATGAGAGAAAAGTTTGTGACATACTACACGATTAATTCACCGCAGCCAATATTGAAATTCATCAATTAAACTGTAAGCTACAGTAGGTCTACACAGTGTCTACATCAGTATTTATTGGTATTTTGAATTCATGAGCCAAAAACTGCATACCTATCTGCTTTTAATCTTGATTGGAATGCTCTCGAATCCCCCATCGCTAGCACAAGTATTCGAGAGGGTTGATATCCCCTATTCGAATCCTATTGGCTTGATTATGGATGCAGACATTGGAACGAATGGCATTTCGGTTGCGGATTATAACCTTGACGGCTCCTTGGATATCTACTTTGTAGTTAGAGATTCGGCCTGGGGAGGAGACGCACGAACCTGGAATCGATTGTTCTCTTTTGAAGATGGCGAATATACCAATAGAACTATCTCATCTGATCTAAAAGGAATCAGCCAGATCCTATGGAGCGAAATGGGGTACAATATTGGCGCTTCATGGGGTGATTACAATAATGATGGTTACCCTGACATATTCCTCTACTATTCAGGAGAAGATCAGCTATTTAAGAATAATGGAGATGGAACCTTTACCGACGTTTCGGAATCTTCTCAAATAGTCGGAATTGAAACTCAGCTTAGCTCACATGGTTTATGGTGGGATTACGACCTTGATGGGGATTTAGATTTATATGTTACTGTGCGACGAGATCGAGCAGTAGAAAACAAAGATCGCACGAACAGGATGTACGAGAATACGGGAGAAGATATATTCATTGACGTCTCGGAAGAGAGTTTTTTGAATGATAATGGGCTCTCTTACATGGCCATTCCACTTGATGTAAATAACGATTCCCTTCCCGATTTATATGTTGCTAACGATTTCGGAGCCAATTCACTATACCTCAACAATGGAGATAAAACCTTTTCTAAAGACACAGCTGATGTATATGGGTTAAATGACCGTGGGGAAGGAATGGGAATTGCCATAGCTGATATCGACAAAAATGGACTACCCGATATTTATGTAACCAATGTGACCGAAGATGGAAGTGTCGAATTGAGAAGAAATCCTCTTTTTCTACACTTAGGAAATAATTCTTTTGAAAACATTGCCCAGCAATCCGGAACTATGCTGGCAGAATGGGGGTGGGGAGCAAGCTTTGCCGATTTCAACAACAATACCTGGGAAGATCTTTTTATTTCAAATGGCTATTTCGATGACGATGATGATAATTTCCTGTACATCAACACATCTGCGGAGGATCAAATTCTATTCGAAAACAGAGCCGAAGAAGCTGGGGTAGCCGACTCTATGGTTTCAAGAACTCATGTTATATTCGACCAAAATAATGATGGCTTCCTCGATATCCTGGTCTCCAACTTTTTCGATGATCCTATTCTGTACCGAAATACTCATTCAATAGGTAACTGGCTGAGCGTAGAACTTGAAGGTGTAGAGTCTAATAGAAATGGATTCGGTTCTAAAGTCATCGCTTTTTATGGAGAAGAATCTCAAACCAAATTTCATCATGGAGCTCAGTTTTATGGTCAGAATATTTTACCTGTTCATTTTGGACTGGCTGAGTTTGAATCGCTAGATAGTTTAAAGGTCATCTGGCCTGGTGGCTATACGGATACCTTTGTTGATGTAGGAGTTAATCAACGGATCAAGATTATAGAAGGAGGAACTTTCTTCACTTCTGTAAATCCGGATAATGAAACCAAACGCATTCGAGAATTTGAACTGCTCGGTAACTATCCGAACCCATTTAATAGTGGAACCAATATTGTATTCGAACTGGCCAGGACACAGACTATTCAATTTGAAGTATTCAATACACTGGGCCAGATCGTTTTTCGACAAGCCTCCACATTCAGTTCAGGAAGACAACAGATAAGCTGGCAACCTGGCGCTATGCCTTCCGGCGTATATTTCTACAAAATTTCAAATCAACAAGGTCACACACAAACTTCCAGATTGTTGTACCTCAAGTAGTTGACGCTTAATCATCCACGTACTACTTTTCAAAGCAATCATCTCAACCCTGAATCTTGAAAAGAACCCTCACTCTATTCTTACTAATGGCTCTCTTCCTCTTTGGAGAAAGTCGAGCGCAGCATAGTGTACCGCGACAATGGAACGAAGTATTGCTTGAAGCCATACGAAATGACTTCGCCAGGCCAACGGTGCATGCACGAAATTTATTCCATGTTTCCGCGGCAATGTACGACGCCTGGGCTCTGTATGATGAAACCGCCACTCCTTTTTTTCTGGGAAACAGCTTCAGAGATTTTGACTTCGATTATCCAGCTAATTTCGCCATTGATACTGAAGAAGAGTTGGAAGAAGTTATCAGCTATGCTGTGTATCGGATACTTTCTCATCGATTTGAATTTTCTCCTGGAGCCGAAACCTCCCTCCCTTCTTTTGATTCCTTAATGACCGAGCTCGGTTACGACAAAGATTTCACCTCTACCGATTTGAACACAAATGATCCGGCGGCCCTGGGAAATTTTATTGCTGAACAGATCATCGCTTTTGGAATGCAGGATGGTTCGAATGAGGAATTCGGCTACAACAACATTTTTTATGAGCCAGTAAATACCTATCGCGATAACAATCTAGATCCTGTATTTCCTGGAAACCCTGACATTATTGACCCAAACCGGTGGCAGCCGCTCACTTTTGGTTCTTTCATTGATCAATCAGGAAATCCCATCCCAACGGAAACCCCCAGGTTTTTGGGAGCAGAATGGGGACAAGTGGTTCCATTTTCGCTACAACAAGAAGATGTCATTATTTATGAGCGAGACGGATTTGATTATTGGGTATATCATGATCCAGGTCCTGCCCCATTATTAGATGTAAGTGGTGTGGATGACTCAGAGCGATATAAGTGGACCTTTTCTTTGGTCTCCGTTTGGTCTTCTCACCTTGATCCTTCTGATGGGGTGATGTGGGATATTTCTCCCGGAGCTATAGGTAACAATCCAACCTTTCCAGAAACCTTTGAAGAATACCAGCAATACTATAATTTAATAGACGGTGGTGATCCCGGAACGGGTTGGGATATTAATCCTTCTACTGGACAGCCTTATGAACCGCAACTTGTACCTCGAGCAGATTATGCCAGAGTACTAGCTGAATTTTGGGCGGACGGCCCCGACTCTGAGACTCCCCCCGGACACTGGTTCACTATTCTAAACTATGTGAACGATCACCCCCTTCTTGAAAAGAAGTTCGAAGGAACCGGAGAAACACTTAGTGATTTGGAATGGGATATAAAATCCTACTTCCTTTTGGGTGGTTCCATGCACGATGCAGCCATTGCTGCCTGGGGAATTAAGGGATGGTATGATTACATCCGCCCTATTTCCGCCTTAAGATATATGGCCGACCAGGGGCAAAGCTCTGACCCTGAACTTCCAAACTATAGCCCAACTGGAATTCCCCTTATTGAAGGCTTCATTGAGTTGATTGAAGAAGGAGATTCTTTGATTACTGTTCGAGACAGCCTTGAGTTAATAGGTACCATAAAAGTAAAAGCATGGAGAGGCCATAATACCGGATACATCATTGATCCCGACACTTCCACTGCCGGGGTTTCCTGGATACCTGCCGGTGAATGGTGGAGCTATCAGCGGCCAACTTTTGTAACCCCTCCTTTCGCGGGATATGTTTCCGGTCATTCCACATTTTCGCGAGCTGCCGCAGAAGTTATGACCCTCCTTACGGGAGATGAATTCTTTCCGGGAGGGGTAGGAGAGTTCCATGCACCAAAAAATGAATTCCTGGTTTTCGAAGACGGTCCAAGTGTGGATGTAACCTTACAATGGGCGACGTACAGGGATGCTTCCGATCAAACTAGTTTGTCCAGGATTTGGGGAGGTATCCATCCTCCTGCCGATGATATTCCTGGTCGTATTATTGGAGAACAGGTTGGAATTGATGCCTTCAATTATGCAGTGAATTTCTTTAATGGGATATCCGTGAATAATGAAGTTACCCCACGGGCTGAAAACACTGACCAAATTCAGAGTTATCCTAACCCTGTTCAACGAGGAACTCCGTTGAGAATAAATCTAAATGGACTTTCCGGAACAGAAGAAATTCAGGTCTATAATATCCTTGGCCAAAAAGTGATCTCCAGGAAAGTCATTCGAAATTCAGTCCTTCAAATTAATACATCTAGTCTATCATCAGGAATGTATTTCATTCGGGTAGTTGGAAATCATACTACCTTAACAAAAAAGTTCATGGTTGTGAAATAACAATAGGAGTAAAATCAGTATCAAATAATTAATCACCAAGTAAATAACCGATCATTCGGTTAATCAATATTCAGTTATATGCAGAGAGATCGAATTCACCCACAAAGCATTATTAGTGATAAAGCCAATATCGCTAGTGATGTAGAAATAGGACCCTTTTGTACCATTGGCGATCATGTAACACTAGAAGAAGGATGCATACTCCATTCCCATGTGGTTATTGATGGACATACAACCATTGGAAAGAATAATGAGTTTTTTCCGT
Organism: Balneolaceae bacterium; assembly: GCA_965242845.1. GTDB lineage: Bacteria > Bacteroidota > Rhodothermia > Balneolales > Balneolaceae > RHLJ01. Next base: position 506,952 of record CBDETC010000003.1, on the reverse strand, counting down.
TTACATCAATCGGAGCGCCACCCCAGGATAAAAAGTATAATGGAGAAGCTACCACTACCGTCATAGGTAACAATAATACCTTCAGAGAGATGACACAGGTTCATCGAGGGACTACCGAAGGCAGAGGCAAAACCCAAATCGGCTCTGATAACCTTTTTATGACCAATGTTCACATTGCTCACGATTGTATAATCGGAAATCATGTAACTATGGCTTCCTACTGCGGCCTTTCGGGGCATGTAAGCGTAGAAGACTCAGCCATTTTAGGTGGTTATGGTGGAGCTGTACAATTCATTAAGGTGGGTAAATCTGCTTTCATAGGAGGCGCTTCAGTCCTTGACAAAGACATACCTCCATACTTCATTGCTTATGGAAACAGAGTTAAACTTAAAGGAATAAACATCACTGGCCTCAAAAGACAAAACATAGATAGAAGGCTGATTTCAGAAGCTGTTGATTTTTTCAATGCCATGAAATCTGCTCCCAGTTCTCCAGCAGTTTTTGTGAGAGATATATCGATCGACAAAGATTATGAGGAAAACTTTCTTATAACCGATATCATCGATTTTATTAAGAATAGCAAAACGGGAATCCCTCCTTTTATTTCTTAAAAGCATGCTAAATATCGTCGTAATAGGATATGGTTCATGGGGAAAATGGCATGCGGAAAAAGTAGCCAACAATTCCTCTGTACATCTTCATAGCATTGTAGACATAGATACGATTTCACTTGAATGTGCAAAAAAGAAATATCCCAATACCAGTTTATATACAAGCTACAGAGAACTGCCTTTTCATAACATTAATGCTGCTATAATAGCTACCCCTGCTACAACGCATTATGAGTTGGCAAGTTTTTTTCTAGATAATAACATTCACGTTTTGTGTGAAAAACCCTTTTGTTCAACTCTCAAAGAGACCAAAAAAATTGAGAGTTACTTAAACTCTGATACGGTTTTGCAGATTGGATATTCTGAGAGGTTTCATCCTATATGGGAAACCGTAAAGAGAGACCTCACTTATACTACCGGGCCTTATTCGATTAGTTTTGACCGTCTTGCTCCATTTACTAACAGAAATACAGATGTTGGAGTTGTGGAAGATTTTATGACCCATGACCTGGATTTATTGCTGTTCTTATTCCCTGATCTTTCCATTGATGAAGTATATGCTAAAGGAAGTAAAGAAAAGTCCCGTCACTTTGACAACGTGGAAGTGCGGTTTTCTTTTTCTGATTCGAGTTCAGTGAAAATTACTGCCAATAGGAATTTCACGAGGAAAGAGAGGGTGATTGAGATCTCCTGCAAAGAAGGGACCTTTTTCATTGACCTTTTGAATACCCGATATGTACGATCTTTTACTAATGAAAATGACGAGTATCAAAAAGATGCTGATGCAACTATTGTCTATGAAAGGGCTGATCATCTTGATATAGAGCAAAAGGCTTTTTTCAAAGCTATTTTGGGTGAATCCCAAATTCCTATAGGTTATATGGAAGGATTGAAAGTCATGCAATTGGTGAGTATGATTAATGAGAAGCTTCTCGATTGAACTGATGCTAAACGAGATAAAAAAAATACTCCCCGTATTAGCTATTACTTATGCCGGATTCTTTGTCACCTATGCATTGAATAAATACCTGGTTACTCATTTAGAGTTGGAAGGTCTGGGAGATTTCAACATTGGATTGAGCCTGGCCGGAATTTTTGCCGGAATCCTTACCTACGGAGGAAATGCCAGCATCAAAAAATTCATCCCCATTTATATACAGGATAAAAATTTTGGAGCCATCGTTGGATGCCTGAAATATTATTCGAAAACAATACTTGGTCTCAGTGGCTTGCTGATTTTGTTTTACTTCTTTGCTGATTTTGGATTTTCCTTCTATGAGCTTGAATCCTTACGACATGAAGCCCTGGAAATAGTATTGCTCGCTCCTCTTCTTGCTTTCGGCATGTTGTTTGGCTCCACTCTTCAGGCGCTCCACAAAGACAAGCTGGCTATAATTCCTGATAAGTTGATTAAGCCCGGGCTGTTTTGGCTGGTTTGCTTTGTCTGGTTATTCATTTATGGTTCTCCAGATTTATCGCAGGTTATTCTCATTGCTTTTTTTGTGCTCCTGGCAACTCTACTTATTGAAATTTATCTCGTCAAAAGAACTATTCCGTTCGACCTAACTTCTGTTGTACCTACCCTGTCCAGAGCAGAATGGAATAAAGTAGGGCTTCCCATTCTTTACACGGCCATGGCTACCTCATTCCTCATCCGGATAGATATTCTGTCTTTAGAGATTCTGCATACCAGTGAAGCTGAAATCGGGGTATTTAGCTTACTTATTTTTATCGCATCAATTATCTGGCTGAATTTTGTTTCTGTATGCAATGTATTTACCCCCCGGATTTCAGAGGCAGGAAAAGATTCGATACTCATACAGCAAATCTATAACAAAGCCCTCTCAATCATTATAGGCTCTAATATTGTAGTTGGGATGTTAATATGGTTCTTTTCAAAAGAGATATTACTGTCTTTCAGCCCGGAGATGTTAGCATACGAATTCTGGCTTTATGTAATAGTAGCAGGCGCCTGTATAAATAGCTGTCTTGAACTTTCCTCCTTTTTCCTGAGGTTTTCAGGACATCAAAATATTGCGAAAAGGAATACTACCATCTCATTAATTCTAAACCTCATTCTTACACCAATACTGATCCTACTCTATGGTATGCCTGGAGCTATTATTGCGCTAATAATAGCCAACTTTGTTCGCGGAGTAAGTAATGGGTATATGATGAAAAAGAATTTGTCTGTTAATCCTTTGGTCAGTGTTTAGGATAGAGTCTCAATTCTGATTCTCCCCAGGAATTATATTTATGCCAGATTAATTCAAGTAGCAGATCGAAAAACCAACCAAGAGGAATTATGTCATCACAACCTGTAGCTGTAGTAACCGGAGCTTACCGTGGATTAGGACTGGAAACCGTAAATCAACTCGCGAATCTTGGATATAGCGTAGTCCTAACCGGACGTAATCTCGAAAAAGGAGAAGCAGCCGCTTCTCAATTTAGGTCGAGAGGAAATGATGTACACTTCCAGTCTTTAGATGTGAACAATCTGGAAAGTATCGCTAGCTTAAACCAATTTATCTCAGATAAATATGGTCGGTTAGATGTGCTGGTTAACAATGCAGGTATCCATTACGACATGGGGCATAAAGCTACCAACCCGAATTGGGATATCGTGAATGAAGCTACCAATACCAATTTCATTGGAGCATGGAAAGTAGCTGTTGGCCTGCTTGATCTCATTCGAAAAAGCGACCATGGTCGAATTGTAAACGTAAGCAGTGGCGCTGGCTCCCTGCTGGATATGTCTACCGGTACTCCGGCCTATTCAGCCAGTAAAGCCGCTATGAATGTTCTCACCAAACAACTTGCAGCTGAGCTAAAAAGCGAAGGTATTCTGGTTAACTCGGTTTGTCCCGGATGGGTGCGAACTGATATGGGTGGACAAGCTGCGCCCCGATCTGTGGAAGAAGGAGCTTCCGGAATTGTTTGGGCTGCTACCTTAAAAGATGAAGGGCCTACCGGCGGGTTTTTCAGAGATGGAAAAAAGATTAACTGGTAAAATCTCCCTTTCTACCTGTTTTAGCTAAGCTCCACTTTTTTAGTCTCAAATTAATTTTTAATGGGTGAAGTGGATTTAATTTGCACTATTGTGGCAAATTAGGGTACATTGTGGGGTGATGTGGGAGATAGTGGGGACTTTCTCTTCTCAGAACAACTTAGCAATCTAAATTCACTCAGAAATACCCGTGCATAGTTTTAAGGGCCAATACGAGCATAGTATAGACGAGAAAGGTCGTATTTCCTTACCAGCCAAAATGCGTAAGGTACTCTCTCCGTCCGCACAGGATCGATTTGTTATAGTTCGAGGATTAGAAGACTGTCTCTATTTATACCCCGAAAATGAATGGCAAAATGTAGAACAAGCCCTCCTTCAAGCCAATAATTTCACACGTTCTGGACGAATTGCTAAGCGAAACTTCCTCCGTTATGCCGAGGATGTTGCCCTTGATAAACAAAACCGGATTGCTATCCCCACTGACCATATGACTTATGCCGGTATTAGTTCTAAAGCTATTTTCCTTGGTATGGGCCAATATATAGAGGTTTGGTCTCCTGAAGCTCTTAAAGAGGCTGATGAAAATCTGGATGCTGATGCCTTCGAAGAAATTTTTGAACAAGTAATGGGAGGCGGTGCTCAAACCGATGCTGGTTAAGATGGCTACATATTATGAGCATATCCCTGTGATGCTTCAGGAATGTATGGATGCCCTCATCACTGATAAAGATGGCATTTATATAGATGGTACTCTTGGCGGTGGTGGCCACTCTCTGGAGATTCTAAATAACCTTGGAGAACAAGGACAACTTTTTTCTATCGATCAGGATGATGAGGCTATTGCGGCTGCCAGTGAAAGAATTGGCTCTGATGATCGATTTACCATTTTAAAAGGAAACTTTGGCTACCTGTCCACTCTTCTACCTCCCCAGATTCATGGGCAGGTAGCCGGAATCCTTTTAGATCTTGGAGTTTCTACCCATCAAATTAAGGAAGGCGAACGAGGATTCAGCTTCCAGGAAGATGGTCCACTCGATATGAGAATGGGTAACCTAACCGGATTATCGGCTTACCAGGTGGTTAACGGATACGAGTATGAACAGCTTCGCGATGTGATTTTCCATTATGGCGAAGAACATGCCAGTCGACAAATTGCACGAGCAATTATTGATGCACGACCTATTGAAACTACCAGCGAGCTGAAAGCCGCTATTTCAGAAGTAGTTAAAGGAAAATTCCAGGTTAAAACACTGGCTAGAGTGTTCCAGGGAATTAGAATTGAAGTGAATAGAGAGCTAGATGTATTGAAAGATGTTCTAACTCAATCACTGGAAATACTTAAGCCTGGCGGAAGACTGGTAGTAATGAGCTACCATTCTCTCGAAGATCGAATTGTTAAGCGTTTCTTTAAAGCTGGCAATTTAGAAGGCAAGGTCGAGAAAGATTTTTACGGTAACGTGATTTCCCCTCTAAATCCTGTCAATAGACAGGTCATCACCCCCACTGATGCTGAGGTATCCTCAAACCCCGCGGCGCGAAGTGCTAAGCTTCGGATAGCCGAAAAGACCAAGGGAGGAGGCTCATGATGGTACAATCCCCGCTTAAGCGGCAAGAAGTGAAGCCAAACCTCCGAAAAGTCCCTAAACCTGACATAACACCCTCTCCCTCTCAAGCAAAAAAGCTTAAGAAACAACCAGTCAGGAAAAAGACACCATCAGGTACTGGCTCATTACCTAAGCTAAAACCAGGAAATATCATCCTCATCACACTCCTGCTTGGAGCTTTTGGTTTTGCGTACCTGACTCATGTATTCGCTACCCAAAAACTTCTTCAGGAAGTTCAACAACTGGAAAGTGAGTACAACAAAACCCGCCAAATCCATGACGAGCTGAAACTTCAGTATGACCGTATGATTGGTCCGGCTGAAATCTATGAAAAGGCCAAAGAACAAGGTTTCGAAAATGGTGGCCCGGCAGATAAAGTAATCATCATAAAAGAATGAGTGAATACAGGACTGCCATATTAAGCCGTTTATTCCTTGTACTGGGATTATTATTCCTCATCCCCTGTGCATTGGTTTTCCAGTTGGTGCGCATCAATTATGTGGAAGGAGAAGGACTTCGGGATTTATGGAGCAAACAAGCCATAGACCTCATATCCATCCCTGCTCAACGAGGAAACATCTATGATGCAAATGGTACTCTTCTAGCTACTAATGCAATAGACTACCAAATCGCGCTCGATCCTAAAGTAGAAGGTTTAACCCAGGAACAAATTACTCAGCTTACCAACAGGCTTGGTGAACTAACTACCCAATCTGAAAGCTATTACAGGGAGAGAATCGATCAGGCTCCTACCCGATCCAGATATATCGTGCTGGCCAAGAACCTCCCGGGAGTTGTAAAAGATGAAATTAAGGAACTTGGGATTCGAGGAGTCATTATTGAAGAGAATTTCAGAAGGAAATATACTTTTGGCTCTCTCGCAGCGCATTCTCTTGGTTTCGTGAACCATAATATGGATGGGCGGACTGGAATCGAAGCCTTCTATAATGTGGAATTGAAGGGTGAAGATGGAGCCCGCCAGGTTCGAAAAGATCCATTTAACAGAGTATTTGAATATGTAGGCGCTCCGAGAAAGCTCCCTCAGGATGGATATTCGCTTCACACAACTATTGATGCTTACATCCAGGCAATACTGGAAGACGAATTAAAAGCTGGAGTAGAGCGGAACAAGGCCAACTATGGAGCCGGAATCATTATAGACCCAAAAACAGGGGCTATTATAGCTTTGGCTAATTATCCAACCTTTGATCCAAACTTCCCTGGGAATGATGATGACATCAATAGAAGGAATTTCGCGATTTCTGATATGATTGAACCAGGATCTACTTTCAAATTAGTTACTGCTGTTGCGGCAGTTGAACAGAAAAAAGTAGACTTCGAAGAGATTTTTGAAACTCCGGAAGACGGAGAAGTGGTGATTCATGGACTTACGCTAAGAGATCATGACCCCCTTGGAAATATTGATTTTGAAGAAGTGATTCGTCAATCCTCAAACATTGCTACTGCGGAAATAGCAATGAGACTAAATAAGGATAAATTCTACCAATATGCCAGAAATATGGGCTTTGGTACTCCTAGCTATGTAGATATTGCCGGAGAAGAAAGCGGAAGAATGGCAAAGCCTTACGACTGGAGTTTGGTAAGCCTGCCCTGGATGTCTCATGGATACGAACTATTAGCCACTCCGATGCAGGTAGCTCAGGCTTATGCTGCTTTTGCAAACAATGGTGTGATGATGCGTCCTTATGTCGTAGAGCGTATTGAGGACAAAAATGGCAATGTGATTAAAGAACACGAGCCTGTTAAGATCAGAAAAATCGCCAAGCAACAAACCCTGGATCTACTCCTTCCTATTTTTGAGAGTGTAGTTTCTGATTCTGGAACTGGTGAATATGCACAAGTAAATGGACTTCGAATCGCCGGTAAAACCGGAACTGCAAAAAAGGTAGTGGATGGACGGTACACTAATAGATACAGAGGTTCTTTTGCTGGTTTCTTCCCTGTAGATGATCCAAAGTATGTATGCCTGATTTTACTTGATGAGCCAAAACCTATTGGATATGGCGGATATACTGCCGGACCTATTTTCCGCCAGGTAGCTTCCAGAATTGCTGGGTTAGATAGTGATCTACAATATGATCAAGGCTTAGAATCAGGAGCAACGAACCTCATTGCAATGACTCCTAACGTTCAGGGTTTATCAAAAAGCCAGGCCGAGGAACTGCTTGAGAGCATGAATATTGAGTATTCCTTTATCGGAAGTCATGGCTTTATTACAAGTCAATATCCGACAGCTGGAGACACCTTATCTATAGAAAACAAACTTTCTCTTACCCTTTCGGAAACTTATGCGCAGGTTGATAGTGCAAGCCTGAACAACGGCCTTGTTGAAATTCCCAACCTAAAGGGAATGAGTATGAGAAATGCATCCAATTTACTCAGCTCATTGGGTTTAAAATCATCTATGGTTGGATCAGGAACAGTGTTCGCACAATTTCCAAGAGCAGGAGAGCTAATGCGCCCCGGTAGCGAGATTACCATTAGAGGTAAAGCAAAGTCGTTGGAATTAATCTCAAAAGCAGGAAGGGACGACTAAGTTGTATATAAAAGAACTCATAGAATTGGTAAATCCACTACACGTTTCCAGGACGAAGCCAACGCAGGATTTGCCTGCCATTGAGCAGGATTCGCGAAAGGTAACGGAGGATTCTGTCTTTATTGCAGTTCGTGGACACGAAGTGGATGGACACATGTTTTTAGAAGACGCGATTCAACGTGGAGCCAAGGTGTTAATCACCGAAGAGAGCTATTACACCGATGCGGAAGGTGTATGTGTGATGGAGGTTGAAAATACCAGAACTATACTGGGCAAACTTGCTCAGGCTTTTGCTGGTAATCCAGCAAAAGACCTCACTATAATTGGTATTACAGGTACTAATGGAAAAACCACGACAGCTACATTAATTCACCAGGTACTTTGCTCATTGGGTGAAAAGGCTTCGCTATTAGGTACGGTTTCCAAAAAGATTCTAGAGGAAGAGTTTAGTAGTTCTCTAACTACCTCTGATCCCATCGAGCTTGCTAATGACATGAAAATGATGGTGGATGCGGGTTCAAAGTACCTTGTGATGGAAGTTTCTTCTCATGCTTTGGTACAGGAAAGAGCAACAGGCTTTGACTTTAAGATTGCTGTATTCACAAATCTGAGTCAAGATCACCTCGACTACCATGTCACTATAGAAGAATATGCCAGGGCTAAAAAGATTCTTTTTGATGGCTTGAATGCTAATGCCACAGCCATTTTCAATGAAGATGATGAATATGGTGAATTCATGGTATCGGCTACAAAAGCCAACACCTCCTCAATCGGCTTTAAGGGAATTAAGAACCACATTTTGTCGAATACCCCTGATGGGATTACCCTGGTTCTGGATGGCATAAACGTTAAGAGCCCTCTTGTCGGTGAGTTTAATGCTTACAATGTAGCCCAGGCTTTCCTTGCTTGTGCTTCCATAGGTTTTAATGAGCGGGAAATAGCCAGAGCTTTAAGCAATGCTACCGGAGCTGCTGGAAGAATGCAGGCCGTTAAGCTGAAGGAAGGAAATACTCCTCTCGTAATTGTGGATTATGCTCATACTCCTGATGCTCTTGAAAACGTAAGTTCTACTCTTTCTCAAATCAAAGAGGCAGTTCAAAAACTCATCATAGTATTTGGAGCTGGTGGTGACAGAGATCGAAGCAAACGCCCCGAGATGGCCAAAGCGGCTCAAAGATATGCTGACTCCGTTGTTGTGACCAGTGATAACCCCCGATTCGAAGATCCTGAAGAAATTATTGAGGATATCATGACAGGGTTTGATGAAGCTGGAAATGTGACCAGGATCACAGATCGGAAAGAAGCCATCGAAGAAACTATTTCCGGCGCTGCTATCAACGATATTATCCTTATCGCTGGTAAAGGGCATGAAGATTATCAGGATATCCAGGGCACTAAACACCCTTTTGATGATCGGATTATTGCCTGGGACGCACTCCGGAACTATACAAAGGAGGCGAGCTGATGTTATACGAACTATTCGCCTGGCTTGAAATTACCTATGAATTCCCCGGCGCTTCAGCTATGGAGTTTATCTCAACGAGAACGGGTTTAGCTGCCGTTACTTCTTTGGTAATCAGCCTAATCATTGGTCGACGAATTATTAAATGGCTGGAAAAAATGCAGCTGGGAGAAGTAATTCGTGAGGATGTAGGCCTTGAGCATCATGCTAGCAAACGAGGAACTCCTTCCATGGGTGGGGTTATCATTCTTCTGGCTACTCTCATCCCAACCCTATTGTTTGTTAGAATGGACAGTATTTATGGCTGGTTGATCTTTTTTGTGATGCTGTCTTTGGGAATTGTAGGCTTTATTGATGATTACATTAAAGTAGTTAAGAAAGACAAAACGGGTCTGGCAGGAAGATTTAAAGTAGCTGGGCAGGTAACCGTGGGATTGGTACTGGGCTCTGTTCTTTATTTCCACCCAGATTTTGAACTGTTCAATACACTATCAACTGTTCCATTTGCCAAAGACTTAAACATCGATTACGCCTTCTTTGGAGAGCAATGGGGTTGGGCCATTTATCTCCCGGTTTCTGTATTCATTATTACCGCAGTAAGTAACGCTACCAACTTAACCGATGGACTCGACGGTCTTGCATCCGGAACCTCGGCAATCTGCGGGTTTGTATTTGCCATTTTTGCCTACGTATCAGGTCGTGTTGACTTCTCTGGCTTCCTTGATATCATGTATCTCCCTGGAGCAGGTGAACTAACCATCTTCTGTGCCGCCCTAGTTGGAGCCTGTATGGGCTTCTTGTGGTACAATACCAATCCTGCATCCGTATTTATGGGCGACACTGGCTCTTTAGCTTTAGGTGGAGCATTTGGAGCCCTGGCTTTAATGCTTCATAAAGAACTCCTCCTTCCTTTTATCTGCGGTGTATTCTTTTTCGAGACATTGTCGGTGATTATCCAGACTACCTATTTCAAATACACCAAAAAGAAGTATGGAGAAGGTCGAAGGGTATTCCTCATGACCCCTATCCACCATCACTTTGAAAAGAAAGGCTGGTCGGAACAGAAAATCGTTGTGCGTTTTTGGATTATTACCATCCTTTTGGCGCTCATCAGCTTGCTAACCCTAAAATTCCGATAATGAATGTAGCAGGCAAACATATCGTAATTATCGGAGCCGCCAGAAGCGGTCTAGCTGTTGCTCTTCTTTTGAAGAAAAAAGGAGCGGATGTCTTTGTTACCGATGCCAGAGCTATTTCTGAAGCTTCAAAGAAGAAATTAGAAGCTAATGCTATTGCCTTCGAAGAATCAGGACATACCGAGCTGGCTGAGCAAGGAGCATTTGCCATAGTAAGCCCTGGAGTACCAACTGAAGCACCTCTGGTACAGTTTTATTTGAATTCAGATCTCGAGGTATTCTCCGAAATAGAAGCAGCTAGCTGGTTTACTGATGAAGACATCATTGCTATTACTGGTAGTAACGGAAAGACTACGGTTACAACCTGGTTAGCTCACATTTGGGAAACTGCCGCCAAAGATTTCAGCATGGCTGGTAATATCGGCTTTGCCTTCTCTGATAAGGTTGATGTAGTCGGAGGAACACACATTTTAGAAGTAAGCAGTTTCCAGCTGGATCATATCCAGAGTTTCCACCCGGAAATAAGTGTGCTATTAAATATTACCCCAGATCATCTGGACAGGTACGGAAACAGCCTGGAAGCCTATGCCGCTTCAAAATTCAGGATTACAGAAAATCAGACTACGGAAAACTGGTTCATCTTCAATTACGATGACCCACTCATAAAAGAGCACGTTGAGAGCCTTCAAAAAAAGGAAAGCTCCCCAAGATTGTGGGGCTTTTCAAATACCGAAGAAGTCCCTCAGGGTGCCTTCGTAAGAAACGAACATATCATCTTCAGACTAAATAATAAGGAAGAAACCCTTATGCCAGTGTACGAAATCGGCCTTAAAGGTCAACACAACCTACAAAATGGATTGGCGGCGGCATTAGCTGCCCGGGCTGCGGAAATAAAGAACGAGGCGATCCGAGAGAGCCTCAAAACTTTTACTGGAGTTGAGCACCGACTTGAAGTCGTACGCGAAGTACAGGGAGTTAAGTACGTCAACGATAGTAAGGCTACTAATGTAAATGCAGTATGGTTCGCTCTAGACAGCTATAACGTTCCTTTAACCTTAATTCTCGGCGGCAGGGATAAAGGAAATGACTACTCTGAACTGGTTGATCAGATTCGCGATAAAGTGCACACCATTATCGCCATTGGAGAGTCAAAAGAACGAGTAAAAGAACAACTCGGAACCGTGCCCCCGCATTTTGAAATGGTAGAAACCATGCACGATGCTGTTCGACTGGCAAAAAAAGGAGCTAAACGCGGAGAAGTGGTTCTGCTAAGCCCAGCCTGCTCCTCCTTCGACATGTTCGACAGTTATGAACATCGAGGAAAAGTATTTAAAGAAGAAGTGTACAAACTATGAATACCAGCAAAGTAACAAAGTCTCATAGTTACTCTGCCACTAACTAAAATGATTTATACCTCACCACATAGCAATTTTTCAAGCGTCCTAGGCACTACTCCTGAGGATATCGATACCAGGAAACAAGGTAGTGATAGGATTCTGCTTATGGCCATCATCATGCTCATGATGTTTGGCGTGCTAGCGGTGTATTCATCCATTGCCTTTTTTGCAGCATCCAATGAAACTTCGGCCTTCTCTTTAGTGATCCGCCATGTGGTAAAACTGGGAATCGCCTTCTTTGTGATGCTGATTGCTTCCAAAATCAATTATCACACCTTAGCTAAGTTCAGTCGATTAGGCATGGTCGTGAGCCTCCTTCTTTTGGTAGCTGTATTAATTTTTGGAACAGAACAATTCGGAGCAAAGCGCTGGCTCAATCTGGCTGGCTTTAGCTTTCAGCCATCTACTATTGCCAGTGTGGCGCTTATCCTGCACGTCAGTGTTTTGTTGAGCGAAAAGCAGGATTATGTAAAAGATTTCAAGAAATCGTTTATACCCATCATGGTTTGGGTAACCGTTACCTGCGGGCTTATTGGAGTAGAGGATTTTAGTAGTGCCGGTATCCTAATGGGTATTTGTCTGATCATGATGTTCATAGGTCGCGTAAGCGTGCTTCAGCTTGGAACTATGATTGCTATTGCCGGACTTGGCGGAATGCTGTTACTGAGTCAATCAGAAAACCGTCAAAGCAGGATCGATCAGTATTTACAGCAAATTAAACAGATCGAGACACAAGAATTTCTAACAGGGAGTGGATACCAGGCTCAACAAGCTCATATTGCCATTGCTAAAGGTGAGTTGATCGGAGTTGGTATTGGTAAAAGTTCACAACGAGACTTTCTGCCTGCTCCTTATAATGATTTTATTTTCGCAATCATCGCGGAAGAATATGGAATTATGGGTGCTATGGCCCTCATTGTTCTGTTCAGCCTGATTCTAATTAGGGGAGTTGTATTCATTGCAAGGAAAGCAGAGGATACACTTGGTTCCTTATTAGCTGTTGGATGCACCCTAACCATTGTCCTCTATGGGTTTGTGAATGCCAGCGTTGCTAGTGGCTTACTGCCTGTTACTGGCTTGCCGATGCCTTTTGTGAGTTATGGTGGTACAAGTATGATGTTTGCTGGCCTAATGGTGGGCATTCTGCTTAATATTTCTAAACACGATCGGGACCGGGGGGCCTTCTACTATGGCTAATCCGAAAGTGTTAATCGCCGCCGGTGGTACGGGAGGCCACGTGTATCCTGCTATCGCAATTGCTGACGCGTTGAAATCCGAAAATGCTTCTACTGAAGTACTCTTTGTGGGTACCCGAAATCATATGGAGTGGAAAGCAGTACCAAAAGCAGGCTATGAGATCATGAATGTATGGATCAGCGGGTTTCATCGAAGACTGACTTTGAAGAATCTGCTCTTTCCTGTTAAGCTAATTACTGCACTTACTCAAAGTGTATCCATCCTGGCTAAATTTAAACCTCAGGTAGTGATTTCATGTGGAGGTTATGTTGCAGGACCGGTTGGCTGGGTAGCTGGTAAACAAGGTATTCCAGTCATTATTCAAGAGCAGAATAGCTTCCCGGGAGTAACTAACCGGCTACTGGCTAAATTTGCCTCAAAGATATTTACTGCTTTCAAAGAAGCTGATCGCTTCCTTCCTGAAGAGAAAACGGAAGTGGTTGGAAACCCAACGAGAAATACACTAACCGCTGTTGAAAAGGAAGTTGGATTGGCTGCCTTTGATTTTGATAGTTCTAAGCCCGTGTTATTAATTATGGGTGGAAGCGGAGGTGCTCTCACGATCAACCAGGCCATGAAGCAAAACCTGGAGCATCTACACAATAAAGCCGGACTTCAAATCATCTGGCAATGTGGATCAAGATATTTTGATGCTCTTTCTGATGAAATTGATCTCGAAAGCTATCCAAACCTCAGGCTTACTGCTTTCATCGACAATATGCCTGAAGCTTATGCTGCTTCTGATTTAGTAATTAGCAGGGCGGGCGCCAGTTCCTGTTCAGAGTTTATGCTCACCGGAATGCCTAGCGTGCTCATCCCTTCCCCCAATGTGGCTGGGGATCATCAAACAGCAAACGCTAAAGCCATGCGTGATGCCGGAGCTTCGGAATTAATTAAAGACGATGAAGCTGTAGATGCCCTTCCTGGTTTAGTTGAACGACTAATTTCGGACCAGGAAGCTCTCAAAAAAATGAACCAGGCTGCGCTAAAACTGGCCAAACCAGATGCAGCCAAACAGATCGCCAAAGAAATTTTAACCCTTGCAAGTTCCCGATTGAATTGATGGATAAAAGAATCGAAACACAACCCGTTTTTGGTAGAACCCGACATATACATATGGTTGGGATCGGTGGTATTGGTATGAGCGGTATGGCTGAGATCCTTATCCATCGCGGATATAAAGTGTCTGGTTCTGACGGTATGCTTAGTGAAACTACAAAGCGCCTTGAGGAATTAGGGGCGACTATATATGAAGGTCACAAGGCAGAAAATATCGAGGGTGCCGATGTGGTGGTGTATACCAGTGCGGTAAAAGCTACTGAGAATGAGGAAACCAAAGCTGCCCTGGAAAAACGCATCCCTACCATTAAACGTGCTGAGATGTTGGCCGAGCTCATGAAAATGAAGTACGGTATTGGTGTAGCGGGAACTCATGGAAAAACTACCACTACTACCATGGTTGGGCTGGTCACTCGCGAAGGTAATTACGATCCTACCATCATTGTAGGTGGTAAAGTGCACAGTTTTGATAAAACCAATGCCGTTGTTGGAAAGGGAGATGTAATTGTTGTTGAAGCGGATGAATTCGACCGAACCTTCCTTCGACTAACACCTTCCATCGCCATTATTACAAATATTGAAGCGGAACACCTGGACATCTACGATGATTTAGAAGATGTAAAGCAGGCTTTCGTGGATTATGCGAACAAGGTTCCTTTTTACGGATCCGTAATCGTATGTCTTGATGATCCTAATGTTCGGAGTATTCTTCCATTGCTCGAGCGCAGAGTCGTTTCTTATGGAATGACTCCCCAGGCACAGCTTCGAGCCACTGATATTAGACTTTCTGAGTTCACTGCAACCTTTACCGTGGTTTATAATGATGAAAAGCTTGGTGTGGTCACATTGAAAGCTCCAGGCGAGCATAATGTGAAAAATGCATTGGCTTCCATTGCCACTGGCTTAGAGCTGGGAATAGATTTCAAGCTCATCAAAGCAGGTATTGAAAGCTTCCAGGGTGTGTATCGCCGCTTCCAGTTGAAGTACAATAATGGAATTATGGTGATTGATGACTATGCTCATCATCCCACCGAAGTTCAGGCCACCCTTAATGCAGCCAATAAAGGATGGCCAGACCGAAGAGTGGTTGCGGTATTCCAGCCGCATTTGTATTCCAGAACGCAGGAGCTCTATAAGGAATTTGGTCTCTCCTTCTTTGATGCAGAAGTACTTGTTGTAACCGATGTGTATCCATCCCGGGAGAAGCCTATTGAAGGAGTAACAGGAAAACTTATTGCAGAAACGGCAGAGCAGTACGGGCACAAGAATGTATTGTATATCGAAGACAAGAATGATGTAAGTGATAGGCTCAAAGAGGTAATCCAGCCCGGAGATATCATTATCACTATGGGAGCGGGAGATATCTACCGCTCTGGCGAAGACTTCGTTCAGGAAATTGAATCAGGAAACTTTAAGGTCGAATCCAACTAATTGAGTGAAAAAAAACCACATATCGAACGTAAAAAGAGCACCCTGCTACCCTGGGTGACTGCTGTTCTTCTTGTTCTGGGCATCTCTGTGCTTGCGGCGATGTATTGGACAAGGAATGTGTCGGTTACTGGAGTGGAAGTATCCCAAACCTATTTCACTCAGCCTGAGGAAATAATCCTGGCCGCTGATGTACCAGTTGGAATTAAACCGGATAGTCTTGATCTGGATGAACTCATAACCAAGGTAGAGGTATTGGATTATATCTATTCAGTATCTCCTTATATCGAGCCTAATGGAGATCTATTACTCACCGTTACTGAGCGATCACCTTTAGGACTACTTGTAGACGGGAAAGACCGAATTTATGTAGATGCTTATGGGGTTAAGCTTCCAATCCTGGAAGGGAAAACTCTTGATTTACCCCTGGTTTATGGATTTGATGCCTCTTCTACCTCGGATACGTTACGGTCAGAGGAATTTGAACAGATTAGAAACTTCCTGCTCGGAGCCAGGGCAAATGAATTTGGATGGGTAACCATCAGCGAAGTGACATATAGTGCTGATCAAGGTGTGGTAGCATTAAGTCACGAAAATGGAGTCAAGCTGATTTTCGGGGACAATGATTTCGAAACGAAGCTTAGAAACTGGAAGGCCTTTTATGTGGAGGTTATCCGAACGAAAGGTATTCAACATATACAACAGGTTGACCTGAGGTTTAAAAACCAGGTGGTTACCCGAGAAACGTAGCAATCAAAAAAACAGCGGATTAAGAAATGTCAGAACAAGAAAATATCATGGTAGGTCTCGATATCGGGACGACAAAAATCTGTGCTATTGTTGCATCTATCGATGACCAGGAGCGCATCAATATCCTTGGCGTTGGGAAGGCTCCAAGCGAAGGATTGAATCGGGGTGTGGTTGTTAACATCGATAAAACAGTTACGGCCATAAAAGATGCTATAGCCCAGGCTGAGCTTGCTTCAGGAATCCAGGTTAATTCTGTGAATGTGGGGATTGCAGGAGATCACATTCGAAGTATGAGAAGCAAAGGGGTAATTACCATCAACAATAAGGACAATGAAATTACCGGGCAGGATGTAGAACGACTTCTTGAAGACTGTCAGCGTATCATGCTTCCAACCGATCAGCAAATTCTGCATGTAATTCCACAGGAGTTTGTAGTGGATGGGCAGGATGGGATTAATGACCCTGTTGGTATGAGCGGAATGCGGATGGAAGCAGAAGTACACATCATCACCGGGTTAGTTTCTGCTGCTAAAAACATTTACCGATGTGTGGAGCGCGCCGGATACCAGGTAGCTGATATAATTCTAGAGCCTCTCGCTTCTTCTTATGCAGTACTTGACCAGGAAGAAAAAGAAGCTGGAGTTGTACTAGTTGATATTGGAGGTGGAACTACTGATGTAGCCATCTTCCAGGATAATACCATTCGGCATACAGCAGTAATAGCTATTGCTGGTCAAAAGGTTACTGACGATATCCGTCTTGGTTTAAGTGTGCTTGATGATCAGGCAGAAACACTCAAGCGAAACCACGGCGAAAGCTATGCCGACCTTATCCAGGCTGATGAGGTAATTACAGTACCCGGCATCGCAGGTCGTCCTCCAAAAGAAATTACTAAGAGTATTCTCGCAAAAATCATCCAGGCAAGGATGGAAGAGATACTTGAAATCGTAAGCATTGAAATCAAACGAAGTGGCTATTCAGAATCACTTAGCGCTGGTGTAGT
The DNA here is from genome assembly GCA_965242845.1 of Balneolaceae bacterium. Lineage (GTDB taxonomy): Bacteria > Bacteroidota > Rhodothermia > Balneolales > Balneolaceae > RHLJ01. Next base: position 489,702 of record CBDETC010000003.1, on the reverse strand, counting down.
ACTTACCGGTGGTGGTTCATTAATTAAGAATATCACAGCGCTTGGTTCAGAAATTTTAGGTATGGATGCCAAAGTTGGCATTCCATTAGGCATTACCGGTGGGTTAATACAAGAAGTAAACAGTCCTATTTACGCTACTGGCGTTGGATTGGTTATTCACGCCCTTAAAACCGGTAACAATACCAGCAAAACCATGATCCAATCCTCTGGCAAAGCTACCAGTGTGGAGCAGGTTATGGCAAAGATTGCAGATCGCATGAAAAGCTGGTTCAAAGAACTTTAGAACAATCATCTACAACAGAATAATCCAGTAAATAAAACATAAAAAAGGAGTTATCATGGCTACTTTCTTTTTTGACGAACAAAGCCAGGAAAACGCTAAGATTAAAGTCATCGGCGTTGGTGGCGGTGGCGGTAACGCCATTAATAATATGATTAACATGGGTCTCGATAGCGTTGAATACATCGCGCTTAATACCGATGCCCAGGCATTAAAAAACAGCATGGCTGACCTTAAGATCCAGGTTGGTTCTGCCCTAACCAGCGGACTTGGTGCAGGGGCTCGCCCTGAGATCGGCCGCGAGGCGGTTGAGGAAAACCGGCATGAAATCGAGGAATCGATTGAGAGTGCGGACATGGTTTTCGTGACTGCAGGAATGGGCGGTGGAACCGGAACCGGAGGTGCACCTGTAGTTGCAGGTATGGCCAAAAGAAAAGGCATTCTTACTGTAGGAATCATCACTACCCCTTTCGAATGTGAAGGTAAGATTCGTAAGAAATATGCCCTAGAAGGAATCAATGAGTTAAAGAAAAACTGTGATACAGTAATAGTGATTCCAAATGAACGACTATTAGACATTGCTGACGAAAACACCTCGTTGATGGAAGCTTTTGCTTTAGCAAACGAAGTGCTCTACAATGCAACCCGCGGAATCAGCGACCTCATCCTTATGCCAGGTCTGATTAACCTTGACTTTGCAGATGTACGCACCACAATGACAGATGGTGGCGCTGCAATTATGGGTTCATCTACTGCATCTGGTTCTGACAGAGCTGAACTTGCAGCTCGCGAAGCTATCAATTCTCCACTTCTTGACGGAGTAAGCATTCGAGGAGCAAGAAATGTACTGGTTAATATCTCTGCCGGATCAAATCTGGGTATGAGAGAAACTACTACAGCTACCAGCATCATCCAGCAGGAAGCTGGAGATAACGCGGAAATCATCTTAGGTACGGTACTTGACGAAGATTTCGGTGATGAAATCAGAGTAACCGTTATTGCTACCGGTTTTGATTTAGCGGAAGATCGAACTGCTGCTAAAGTAGCTCCTAAACAACCTATGGGAGTTGCTGCGGAAAACGCAATCAAAAACCAGGCACAACCTAAAAAGGAAATCGCTACCCGGTTTACACGAACTACCGGAGATTTCTACAAAGGCGAAGGAAATCTAAAACGCTTAGATACCCCTTCTTACTTACGTCGTGACCTCAACGTGAGAAAAGAAGAGGAACCTGCAACTGCCCAGGAAGAGTCTTCTTCTGAAGAGCAGAATAACGTAGCTCCGTTCCAAAGCAGAGCGGAGCGTATTAGGAAAGATGATTCTGATCAACCCGCTTTTCTGCGAAAGATCATGGATTAATTCTCCAAGAAAACCCGGCTTTTCCCCAGGGTGCCATGGGAATGGTATCTCTAAGCCGGAACCGTTTACTGGATGAATATAGCCGTAATCCCGACTGAGTCGGGATGGCCCTACAGACGGCAGGCTATAGATTGCTAACAATAAAGGAAGCCCTTTGAACGGGGCTTCCTTTTTTAATGCTTTTGATTTTATTACAATACTTTGTCATTTCGAGTGGAACGAGAAATCTAAAATTCTCTTAAGCACCACGTAAATCTTTAGATTTCTCAGTCGTTCCTCTCCTTCGAAATGACAAAAAGGAACAAGAGACAATGCCCTATTATATCTACATCACCACTAATAATTCAAAGAACACCTTATACACAGGAATGACGAATGATCTTCCATCAAGAATACTTGAACATGGATTAAACAAGGGAAACAAGAAAACCTTTGCAGGAAGGTATCATTGCCACAACCTTATTTACTTTGAAGAATACCAATATGTTGATGATGCCATCCAACGAGAAAAAGAAATCAAGAAATGGAGAAGAGAAAAGAAGGAACAGTTAATCGAGTCTATTAACCCAGAATGGAGATTTCTTAATCAAGAACATGGGTTATATCCTTTCGGAGACTATAAAGACGACCGAAATATCAATTCCAGAAGAAAAACTACTTGAACTCTGTCATTTCGAGTGGAACGAGAAATCTAAAAATTGAACTTTGTTTACGATATGCAGATTTCTCATTCGCTCCGCTTCTTCGAAATGACAAAAAACGGGGATTGAAATTAAGACAGAAATTGGGGTTTTTAATTCGAAATAAATTAAAGAGTTATGAAAGAGTTCAATCTTGAAGTAGACGCCAGTACCTCTTACATGAAAATATTTCGGGCTATTGGTGTAATCGGCCTCTTACTATTTACAACCTTCCTAGTTATAGACTTATATAAAGGCAATGAAATTAACTGGCTGAATACTATTAGCAGTTATATTTATGCGTCATTTTTTTTGTTTTTCCCTGAAATATTGAGAAAGCAGTCTCTCACCTTTAATGAGGAAGGAATCTTGAGACATAACTACAATACTTATTGGGGCGAGAAAAATGAATTCGAGTGGGAAAACATCAAGGAACTTTCTGTACGAAAAAATAAGATTGTGATTAAAAATAAGGTTGGAGCTTCCGAAAAGATCAAACTTCCGGTTTATACTGATGAGCAGCTTTCAGGCCTGAAAGCATACCTCAAAGAGATGGCTGAAATCAAGGAATTTGAGCTAAAGGAGAAATAGTCCAATTAAGAATGACTCAATTACCAATTTTCTTTTTGTCATTTCGAGCGGAGCGAGAAATCTATTCATCGTAAACAAAGGCCAATTTTTAGATTTCTCGCTCCGCTCGAAATGACAAGTATTTATTCCTAATTGATAATTGAGTCATTCTTAATTGAAAACACTCCAAAGCAATCGGGCTGCCATTACAAAGGCTAATATGGCAAAGCCCCATTGCAGATATTTTCTTTTAATTCTGTGATTAAGGAATACCCCTCCAAAACCTCCTACCAATCCTCCAAAAGCCAATGGAAGTGCTGTTCCTATATCGATATAGCCAATAGTAGTATTGGAAAGCCCGGCAGTTTCAACATTAACAAGGGCTAGTTGAACCAGGCCCGAAAAGATCAAAACAACCATTCCTAGCTGGGAAACACTGACAGCTTTTCGAAAAGGCTGTCGATAAAGAAGGTTCATAATGGGAACCATGATCCCTCCACCCCCTACTCCTGCCAGCGAAGCAATAAAGCCACCTACTCCTCCTGTCACAAAAAGCTCCTTAACTTTGAGCTCAGAGAATGCTCGTTCCGATTCTTTGGATGTATCTTTCCCTCTTCTGAACATCATAAAAGAAGCATAAAGCAGAATTGCACTGAAAAAGACTGCAAATTGCTGACGATCATAAAACTCCGAAGTCAGAATCCATTTACCCAGCGTAACTCCAATTACGCCCATTAGTCCTAAATAAAGCCCTTCCTTCCAAAACATATTCTTCTGGATGGACTGACGAATGGTACTACTTCCAGCAGCTACAAAAGTGCATAGGAGGCCGGAAGCCACTGACCATTGAACAGGATGCTCTATACCTGCTTCATCAAACAAAAAGAAAAGAACCGGGGTAAAGATGATTCCTCCGCCTACACCCATAAGTCCGGCTATCAATCCACCAACTAAGCCAATTAGTATGAGAAAAAAGACTTCCACTAAATGGTGATTTCACCTTTTAGATACGTAAGCGCCTTTCCTAAAATCTCCACTCGTTCTCCTCTATCTCTTACGCTAAGTACTCCTACCCTTTTCGAAATTTGGCGTGCTTCCATTTCCTTCTTCCCTAATCTATTCGACCAATAGGGAGTTAATTTGGTATGTGCTGAACCCGTAACCGGATCTTCATCTATTCCTACCTGAGGTGCAAAAAACCGGGACACGAAATCCACTTCATCTCCAGGAGCGCTTACTATGACTCCCCGAGCATTTACCTCATTCAGCATTCGGAAGTTAGGATTTAAAGCAGCTACATCTGCCTCGGAATCAAGCACTACCATATAATCATCCGTTTTGAACACATTAGAGGTAGGTTGTATTCCTAAAGCCTGGAACAATATCGGCGGAGCTTCTACCTGTGGCATTGGATCGGAAGGAAAATCCATTTTTAGCCGATCCCCTTCTTTTGAAACAACTAGTCTTCCACTCTTGGTATCAAATAAAATCTCTTCTTTTGAATAACCCATTTCCTGGAAAAGTGCATGAGCAGTAGCCAAGGTTGCATGACCACATAAGTCAACTTCGCTTTCTGGAGTAAACCACCTTAGCCCAAAAGCCTCTCCTTGAGCAACAAAAAAGGCAGTTTCAGATAAATTATTTTCGGCTGCTATATCTTGCATTTTATCTTCCGGAATCCAGGAATCCAGAGGGCATACAGCAGCAGGGTTACCTCCAAATAAGGAGTCGGTGAAGGCGTCAACCTGATAGATGGGTATGTTCATGACTTTTTTGATGAATGTACCGATTTATGGTAAAAAAGAATCAGGTAATGAGTCGTCATTGCGAGCGGAGCGAAGCAATCTCACAGTAGTTACCTTATTATAGGAGATTGCTTCGTCGAGTAGTTATTCGAACCTCATTGAAATCGAGCCTCCTCGCAATGACTATTTGTTGTTAAAACAAGATCGACATCCAGCTTAAATAGATTTATCTTTTCGGCTTATTCAAGAAAATGAAGTTATATCCTCCATCCATAGTAGAAAAGCTAGGCTTTGAACAGCTACGAGAAGCTACGTTAAAAGCATCTCAATCTGAGCTAGCCCGGGAAACCATTGCCCGTCTGTCTCCATCAAATCACCCGGATTTTGTGGAAACCTTACTCTCACAAACTGGAGAGATGTTGGATGTACTCAGAGACCCTGATCCTTTTCCTCTTGGAGAAGTGCCTGATATCAGGGATTACATGTCCATTGCTAAACCACAAGGTAGCATACTTTCGCTGCATGCTTTTCCTGAAATCCTATCTGTTTGTGTAAGCGCTCGTCTGGTAAAGAAATACTTCAAGTCCAGGATTGAACACAAGCCCAGGCTCTATGCTATCTCTGAGACCATCATCCCCCTCAAAGATCTGGAAGCTTCTATCAAGCAAAAGGTAACCGATGGAGGAGAACTAAAAGATGATGCCAGCCCGGAACTGAAGTCTATTCGCAAGCGACTCAACTCTAAAAAAAATGAGCTTCGCAGTACCGTTAATAAACTCATGAGGAATGCTACCAAGGATGGTATGACATCCGATGAAGGAGCCACTATTCGAAATGGAAGGATGGTGATTCCCATTTTGGCGGAATACAAGCGAAAGATTCAAGGCTTTATTCACGATGTTTCTTCCACAGGACAAACGGTGTATCTGGAACCAGCAGAAGCCCTGCATCTCAATAATGAAATCCGTCAATTTGAAGCAGAAGAACAACGAGAGATCGAGCGTATTCTCAGGGAGCTCACCAATCACGTTCGGATTAATCGTGAGTACTTACAACAGGACATGGATGCTTTAGCCATCCTGGATGTGATTGCTTCAAAAGCGAAGGTCTCTATATCTCTTGAAGCGGAAATCCCGATTACTTCAAAATCTCGAAGGTTATCGATCAAGCAGGGATTTAATGCGAACCTCCTTCTCAAGAACAACAGCTTAAAGAAAGATGAGCGAACAGATATCATCCCTTTAGACCTTCAACTGGATGAGAATGAGCGCTGTTTGATGATTACCGGCCCTAATGCAGGTGGTAAATCAGTCGCGATGAAAACTGTCGGTATTTTCGCTCTTATGCAGCAAAGTGGATACGCTATCCCTGCTGACCCTACTTCTGAACTTCCCATCTTTTCAGGAATATTTGTGGACTTGGGAGATGATCAATCCATAGAAAATGATTTAAGTACCTTTTCAAGTCGGCTTCAATGGATGAGAGAAACTCAGAGAAACCTTACGCCCGGAAGTTTGATCCTGATAGACGAAGCTGCAGCGGGAACAGATCCTGAAGAAGGAGGAGCTCTCTTCCAGTCTTTTATTGAATACCTGCTCCAAAAAGAGTGCACTGTTTTGGTTACCACTCATCACGGTTCGTTGAAGGTATTTGCTCATGAGCATCCTCTTGCAGTTAATGGGTCTATGGAGTTTGATCAGGCTTCTCTTTCTCCTACTTACAAATTCAAGAAGGGGATTCCGGGCAGTAGCTATGCATTCGAAATTGCAGAACGCATGCAATTAGATGATGATATCTTATCGCGGTCCAGGGAATTACTTGGGGAACAGAAAAATAAGATGGAATCCCTGATCTCTGAGCTTGAAGCCAAAACACAGGATGCTGAAGAACTTAAATCGACTTTTGAACATCTTAAATCTAAAGCGGAGACCGATCGAAACCGATATTTAAATAAGCTGGACGGCTTAAACAGAGAAAAAGAGAAAATCCGTGAGAAAGCCCTTATTGAAGCAAAATCCATCATGGATAAGGCCAATCAAAAAGTGGAAAAAGCGGTCGAACGGATTATTGAGCAGCGGAAAGCCGATAAAAAGGAAATCAAGAATATCCGGGAAGATATCGACCAGGAGAAGCAGAAGATTGAAGGAAAGCTTGACGAGGTAAAAGAAAAACGGGAAGCGAAATTCCGTAAGAGTAACCAACCCCCTAAAGTGGGTGACTTCGTCCGTTTTCTGGATGGAAATACAACCGGGCAATTAGTAGAGCATAAAGGAAATAATGCGACGGTACAGGCTGATGGATTGCGGCTTCGTACCAAATACAAAAACCTGATTAAGGTTGAACCTCCCAAAAAGAAAAAGGAAAAGAAAGCAAGGACATCCGTTTTAGTTGGAGATGCAGCTTCATTAAAAGAAATGGTTTCCCCTCGTCTTGATTTAAGAGGAAAACGAGCTGATGAAGCTTTGAATGAAGTAACTCATTATCTGGACAAAGCCGTATTTAGAGGGCTTAATCAGGTAGAGATTGTTCACGGCAAAGGAGACGGAATTTTAAAGGAGCAGATTCATAAGTATCTGAAAGACCGAACTGAGGTAAAGCAGTTTGAGCTAGCTCATGAAGATCATGGCGGTGCAGGAGTTACGGTAGTGAATTTTCAATAAAGAATATTCAATCACCAATGAAGAAAGAAAGCTTTTTCAGAAATTGGTTTAAGTTCTTTAGCTGGACCATATTGGTTTCGGTAGTATTGTGTTGTTTAGCATTTCTAGAAACACAAATAACAGGTAGGCAGTTACCAAAAAATATACTTAAAGATTCTGCACTATTTACTTTTCTTATTGCCTCTATTCTGTACCCATGTTTTATGCTTTCCTTTAAAATGATGGGCTTATTTTTCCCAAAATTAAAAAGTAAGGAAAAATCTAGGGATAGTTCGGAAGATGAATATTCGTAATTCTTTATTGAATATTCTTTATTAAAGACTCCCCTCTTCTTCCAGCATCTCAATGGTATCCACAGCATGACGTAAATGAGGGATCACAATGCTTCCTCCCACTATCAAGGCAACATTCAGTGCGTCAATAATCTCTGCTTTGGTTGAACCTGTTTTTGCACTTTGCTCCAGGTGATAGTCGATACAGTCATTGCAACGTAACACGGCTGAAGCGACCAATCCCAACAGTTCTTTTGTTTTGGTATCCAGGGCCCCATCCCGGTAGGTGTTGGTATCCATATTGAAGAAACGCTTGATGCCTAAATGGTCTAAGCCCAATACTTTCTCATTTTGTTCAGCTCTGCGTTCACGGAATAGCTCCAGCCTGTTTTTATCTGTTGAATTTGACATATTCTGACGTTTTAAATTTTGATGAAAGTACTGAGCTTGAAAATAGCTCTCAACAGTATAATTCATGTTCCAAAAGAAGCAATCGAAACATAAGCTGGTAGTTGTTGGAGATTCCCTCGCTCAAGGATTCCAAAACGGAGGTATTTACCGGACCGATATCAACTTTCCATCTTTCATTCGCCGATGCTTCGACCCTCTTCCAACTTTTGATCAACCCAAATTCCTCGCACAGGCAGGTATACCACTCAATCTTGAGGTATTACTCAGAGGTTTATCGGATGAATTTGGTTCGGAAATTGACTGGAACGAGTATGGTGGAGTTGCTTCCCATACCATTAAAACCTTAAAGCGAATCAAAAAATACTGGGAAGGTGGTTTCAAGGATCTAAGTGTCGATCAACTAACTCCATTTCATAACCAGGCTATTTGGGGATTATCCATCAATGATACCTGGATGATCAATGAAAAAAACAGCCGTGAGTTTATTGAGCAAAACAAGGAAGTGTTTTCAGTCTTTGGTTTCCTTCCTGAGCATGCGAAATATGTTACCTCGCGCCTGGTATTGAATCCTCAGTTAAAAGCGGAGTATGAAACAGAATCTCAACTTTCGAATGTAGAGGTGCTGGCCGAAGATGGCGGAATAGAAAACCTGATTGTGTGCATTGGTCATAATAATGCGTTGGGCTCTGTGGTGAATTTAAACCTTACCTGGTCAGAGCCTGAAGATCTTGATTCATTCATGGCTTTTAGGAAGCACTCTATTTACCGCCCCGAACACTTTGAACTGGATTATCGAAGGCTTGCAGAACGAGTAAAGAAAATTGGAGCTGAACGGGTCTTTGTCCCAACTATCCCCTATCCGACAATCCCTCCTGTGTGCCGGGGAGTAAACTCTGAATTCTCAAGCAACCACCTCGGCTATTTCGACTATTACACCCGCTTCTGGATTTGGGATGAGGACTTTGATCCTGAAAAACACCCCCATCTTACCAAAGATGAAGCTATCCAAATCGATTTTACTGTTGATGAATTTAATTCCATCATCCGAAAAGTCGCACGAGAATATGGATGGCATGTAGTTCCTATGGCTAAAAATGTGGCCAGTATGGCAAGGAGACGTTTAGGAGGAGAACTGCTTCGGAGTTATCCCGATGATTTTGTGGCTGCATTAAAACGAAATCCGAATACCGAACACTTAGTTGATGAACATAATGAAGCATTAATCTCTACTGATTTCATCCGTCTCAAGAAAGAAACCGGGAAAATTTATAAGGGAGGGGTTTTCAGTCTCGATGGCCTCCATCCCACTACCATTGGCTATGGCTTAATGGCTAACGTGTACCGTGAAGTAATGAGAAAAGCAGGAGTGAAATTCCAAAAACCTATGGACTGGGATTACATTATCCGGGAGGATTCCCTGGTTACTCAGCCACCTATTTTGCTTGCCGAATTGAAGTTAGTCCTTCGATATTTAGCAATGGGCAGCCAGGAGCGTATCGTCAAAATGGGTAAAGGCTTGATTTCTCAGGTTATAGATTTATTCAGCTCGAACAATAATTGACGGTCTCCCTCCCTTCATATTATCTTCACATTCAAACCAGATTATCACCAAATTTTTAATTCTCTTGGAATCCATGAAATACTTATCTGTACTAGCTTTCTTCATTTTATTCACTGCTTGCTCAAACCAGCCAGCAGAAACACCTTATGACCCCACAACAGATACGTTAAAGTATGAGCAGGAAGTACATTTCCAGAATGTTCGCCAGCTTACTTTTGGAGAAGATAATGCAGAAGCATACTGGGGATTCGAGGATACCAAGTTAATCTTCCAATCGGATAATCCAGCATGGGGTGCTGATTGTGATCAGATTTATTACATGGATACTTCGCCTAAAGACGCTGATTTCGAACCTACTATGATCAGTACCGGCATGGGTAGAACTACTTGTTCATTCTTCCTCCCTGGTGACACTACTTTTGTATATGGATCCACACACCTTGCAGATAAAGCCTGCCCTGAGGTACCTGAAAGAGGACCTGGTGGAGCATACGTATGGCCAATTTATGAAGGCTATGACATCTTCAAAGCAAATCTAAAAGGCGAAATCATCGCCAATCTTACGCCAGATTCTCCAGGCTATGATGCTGAAGCAACCTTATCTCCAGATGGTACAAAAATTGTATTCACTTCAATGCGTACCGGCGATTTAGAACTCTTCATAATGGATACTGATGGCTCGAATGTGGTTCAAATCACTGACGAATTAGGGTATGATGGAGGAGCTTTCTTTTCACCAGATGGAACCCAGTTGGTTTTTAGATCTTCCCGACCTAAAACAGACGAGGAAATTGAGAAGTATACATCTCTCTTAGCTGAGGGACTTGTTGAGCCTACCGATATGGAGCTCTATGTGGTAAATGTAGACGGTACTGGGTTACGTCAAATCACCAATCTGGGAAGAGCAAATTGGGCGCCTTATTTCCATCCATCTGGGGAAAAAATTCTTTTTTCGTCTAATCACAAATCTGAAAGAGGATTCCCATTCAATCTTTTTATGATTAATGTGGATGGTACAGGGTTAAAACAAGTTTCTTTCGATCCAACTTTCGATTCATTTCCCATGTTTTCGTACGATGGTAAAAAAGTAGTATTCGGTTCTAACCGCTTCAATGGTGGTGATCGGTCTACCAATATATTCATTGCTGATTGGGTGGATTAGTACATCCTACAGTCATTGCGAGGAGAATGGAAATTTTTGAGACGATTGAGATATTTATCGACGAAGCAATCTCTACGTAACAAGCTTTAGAAAAGAGATTGCTTCAGAGCTAGCTATCCTAAGCTCCTCGCAATGCCGAATTCTTCGATTTTATCTTTTTGTGATACTTGGCTGAACTTTATTGATGATTATTAGCTTAGAAATAATCAAACACTATGAAGTTCCTATTAGCCATACTCATTTTAGCGGGTAGCATTACAGCTGCTCCTCCCAAAGTGAATAATTTTCGCTTAAAGAACCTGGATAACAAAACCACTACATATAAAGATGTAAAGGGTGATGCTTACACTGTTATCGATTTTTGGGCTACCTGGTGTAAACCCTGTATAAAGTCCATTCCTAAACTGGTTGAAATGTCGAAAGAATTTGAATCAGAGGGAGTAAATTTTGTTGGAATAAGTATCGATAGTCCTCGAAACCAGGCTAAGGTTAAACCATTTGTTCGCTCACTCGGAGTAGATTATCCTGTTCTCCTTGATACTAACAGCGAAGTGATGGGGCGTTTAGGCGTTCAGGCGGTACCTTCATTGCTCATCATTAACCAGGATGATGAAATTGTATACTTCCATGAAGGATACAAACCTGGTGAAGAGGTAGAAATAAGAGAAAAGATTCTAAGCCTGCTGGAAGAATGAAACTGACCATCCCTTCCATCCTTCTTTTCCTTATAGCCCTGGTTGTAGTTGCTCCTGCGTCTGCACAAATCTATGGCTCTAATACTTTTGAGTTTCAATATGGAAACCTTCCTTATGAAGGTGATCGGGATTTAACCACCTCTTATAATCAGCTAAATCTATTCTATGATGCTGACGAACTCAGCTTCTTTGGGAAAGTTGAACAGTTCATCACTCCATTTGAAGACCGAAATTACCTGGATCTAACTCAGAAATTGGTACAGTACCGGGATGAGATGTTTCGAGTTCGGGTCGGAAACTTTTATGAAACCATTGGCCGGGGCTTGTTACTTAGAAGTTATGATATTCCTGGCTCGGTGTATGAAGATGCTTTTGAACGTACCCGTTATGGGTTTTATCGTGATTTAGAGGGAATCGGCGTCGACTTTTATACCGATCGATTGGAAGTAAAAGCTCTTAGAGCAGAGCCTCTATTTAATTTACTCCCTCCTAATTTTGAACCTGATTCGTCCCGTAGACCAGATCTTGTAGAAGCTTTAGAAGCTAAGTTCTTCGTCAATGATATCGTGAGTGTTGGTGGAGCTTATATGCGGTCTCACCCTAGTTTCTCGAATAACTACACCGAATACGGATCCTTTTTGTTGGATTTAAATCCTCTTCCGAATCTGCAGGTATTCAGTGAATATGCTTTTCAATCTGATGCATCGCTGACTGCTTTCAATGAAGATGATTCGTACGCATTATATGCTGGAATGAATTTCTACCTTGGCTCTTTTGGAGGCAGCTTCGAATACAAAAACTATAACCAGTTTCGTCTTGGGCAAGGATATAACGATCCTCCATCCCTTATCAAAGAGCATACTTATCCGGTTCTTAACAGAAGTACTCATGTTCTTGAAACCTCAGATGAGACAGGTATCCAGGCAGAAGTATATTATAATTTCGAAGGAGGACATTCTGTAACAGCAAATGTTACCACTGCAAAGAATGATCTTTTCACAGAATTCGATTACCGCGAATATTTTGTAGAGGGCTACTATGAAGTGGATGATTACCTCTCATTAAAAGCCTTTTTTGATTATGCCAATGATGACTTAAAAGGAGAAGAAGACCGTATCTCCATCGGCTTCATCACTGATAAATCCTTCGATTATATCTGGGGCTTTGTATTAGATCTTCAATACCAGACTTTTGACAGACAATTTGATCCGGACAAAAGCACAAATTTCTACGGGTCACTGGCTTTCTCTTATTTGCCTGATTTTTCAGCTGGTGTTGTTTTTGAAGCATCAACCGATCCTCAGCTAACCGATAATCCCACAACTTTTGAAGCCGAAACTGATACCAGAACCTGGTTAGGTGGGAATCTATCCTACAAATTTAATTCCAAACATAGAGTGGATGTGTTTGCAGGAAAAAGACGAGGAGGTCCTGCCTGTACCTCGGGAATTTGTTATGAGATTTTAGATTTTGAAGGAGTAGAGCTCCGTTTTTCAACTCGGTTTTAACTTGAATACTTAGATTATGAGACGTACTACATTATTCATTTTACTTACAGCAACAACATTATTTATGGCATGTGCTTCATCTTCTACCGATAGTGGCGGAATTGATGAAGCCGTAGGAAGAGCGGCTCCAAACTTTTCCTACAGTAGTCTCGATGGCCAGGAAATCACTTTATCCGAATTCAGGGGAAAAGTAGTCTATATCTTTTTCTATGGTGCTGGCTGCCCTCATTGCCGTTCCAATGGACCGGTTACCGAAACTATACATCAACGATTTATTTCCAATCCTGATTTTGTGGCACTTGGTCTCGATACCTGGAATCTTTCTACCTCTCAAAACATTTCTTTTAGAAGCGCTACAGGAATTACCTACCCGTTACTTTTAAATGCAAGGCAAAGCCTTGTCGATTATTATGGTAATGCAGGTGCTTACGATCGATCTGTGGTAATTAATGCAGAGGGAAGAATTGCTTACCAGGGATCTGGTTTTGTAAATACTGATTCGGATCGGGTTATATCCGTAATTCAGGAAGAACTTAATACTCTTACTCAATAAGGTACTAGCTATGAAAAAACTCGCTACCATACTATTTACTGTTTTTATTTCATCCTCTTTTGTGTCAGCTCAGGTTTCTGTCGGGCAGGATGCACCTGAATTCTCTCTCCCTTTTTTGGGAGGATCTCAGGCAGATCGAATTTCTCTCGAAGATCAAGAAGGGAAAGTGGTCTACATTTTCTTTTATGGTGCTGGCTGCCCTCATTGCCGATCCAATGGACCGGTCACTCAAACTGAAATCTTTGAAGTATTCGAAGACGACACCAACTTTGTGGCCCTTGGAATAGATACCTGGAATGAGTCTTCCAGTTCTAATAATAGTTTTAAAAATGTAACCGGGATTACGTATCCCCTATTGCTGAATGGAAGAGATGTATTGGTCTCTTACTACGGAAATGCTGGGGCATATGATCGATCAGTGGTGGTAGGAGCAGATGGAGTACTACGTTACAGAGGAAGTGTATTTGTAAATGGTGACTTCGAGGATGTACAGGATGTACTCGAAGAAGAACTGGCAAAAATTGCCACAAACTCTGAAGAAGAAGCATTTACTCCAACTGCTATTCAATTGAACCAAAACTATCCAAATCCTTTTAACCCCTCTACTACTATATCTTATAGTATTGATAGTCCGGGCGAAGTTTCTTTGAAAGTGTATAACCTCCTTGGAAAAGAAGTAGCTACACTGGTAAATGGCGCCCAGGCTTCTGGAAGTCATTCGATAGTTTGGAATGCTGAAAGTGTACCTTCCGGGGTTTATATGTACCGACTTACTTCCGGGAACACTCAACTTTCCAGAAGAATGATGCTTATTAAATAAGCGATAATAACGAAGCAATCTCTGAATAAGATTTGATTTAAGCAGATTGCTTCGTCGATGATGACCAGACTACTATAAACCTCTTCTATCCTCCTCGCAATGACAATGAAATAAATTCATGAGAGCAAATTTAAAATTTAGCCTTGACTAAATTTTAAATTAACCTGATCTTTAGAGAGTTTTAAAATCAGGTTACATGAAGAGAGTTCTCCTATTTACATTATTCCTTTTATTCTTCAGCAATTCCTATGCACAAGAAGCTGGTGTGCTAAAAGGAGTAGTCACTTCCAATTCAAATCCTGTTGCTGATGCTACCATCGGAATTAAAGAGATTGGCTTGGGTAGTTTTACTCAATCAGATGGAAGCTTCATTCTAAAACGAATACCGCTAGGAGAACATCTGCTCACTATTCGAGCTATAGGGTACCTTGAAAAGCGGATCCCAATTTCTATTACTGATTCAGATACTCTTTATTTTACTATTGATCTGGAAGAATCCAGTCTCCAACTGGATGAAATGGTAGTAACCGGAACCATGAAAGAGATGTCGATCAAAGACTCACCGGTTAAGGTGAACCTGATTTCACAAAGCTTCTTGAGCAAATCGGGAAGCAGTAATATTATGGATGCCATTCAATATGTAAATGGATTATATACCCAGGTTGATTGTGCGGTTTGTGGAACTAATAACATTCGAATTAATGGGATGGAAGGCCCATATACTTCGGTCCTAATTGATGGCATGCCTGTGATGGGTGCCCTTGCTTCTGTGTATGGATTGAATGGAATTAATCCTGCCATTATCCGAAACCTTGAAGTAATTAAAGGACCAAACTCAACCTTATACGGTAGTCAGGCCATGGGTGGGGTGATTAATATCATTACCGAAAATCCGGCAATTTCTCCTCTCTTTGATTTCTCTGCTACTACTTCGACTCATAGTGAGCACAATTTTGACTTCTCTTATGTTCCTCAAATAGGAAAATCTCCTACTATGCTTAGTGGAAGTGTATATGTTCAGGATCGTTTTATTGATGAAAACAGTGATGGCTTTGCTGATATCACTCAGAATGTCCGCATATCCTTGTTTAATAAGTGGGAAATCTATCGACCAGAAGGGAAGAAGTTCTCATTGGCTGGTAAGTATTATTTCGAAGATAGAATAGGAGGAACCCAAGACTTTAATCGTGACCTAAGAGGAAGCTCCTCTATTTATGGGGAGTCCATTTATACAAATCGTTTTGAGTTATTTGGCAGCTACGAGCTTCCTTTTGAAAAGGAAATGTTTCGAATTGATGCCTCTTACAGTTACCATGATCAGGACAGCTATTATGGAGATTATCATTATGTAGCTGATCAGCAGACTGCGTTTGCTAATCTGATTTGGGATAAACCGCTTTCAACCGATCGTGGATTCGTAACCGGATTAACCGCTCGATATGATGATCTAACCCAGCTTTTTAATGGTACACGATTGGACGGTGGTTCAAAAGATCAACGTTTTGTACCCGGAATATTTTCCCAGTATGACCACCGTTTCAATGATAAAATACGTGGCCTTGTTGGAATGAGAGCTGATCATCACGAAGATCATGGACTGATTTTTTCTCCACGATTCAATATTAAAGCTGACCCTTTCTCTCATTCTACGGTTCGATTAAATGTGGGAACCGGTTTCCGGATTGTAAATCTATTTACAGAGGAACATGAATCATTAACTGGCTCAAGGCAGGTGGAAGTTGCAGAAGCATTAGAACCAGAGCGATCCATAAATGTGGCTCTAAACTGGAATCAGATTATTGATATTGGCCCTTCAGTGCTAAATGTTGATTTCGATGTCTATCACACTCGATTCTCAAATCAAATCATCCCGGATTATGATACTCCCGGCAGAATCATTTACGCTAATTTAGATGGACATGCTATATCCCAGGGAATAGCTATTAGTATGGCGCATAATTTCATTGCTCCGCTAACCTACACCATAGGGATTACTTTCCAGGATGTATTTTCGGTTGAGGATGGTGTTAAAGAAGATCTTCCTTTTTCTCCTGATTTTAATTCAACATTCAGCCTTACTTATCGCTTACCTGGTCAAGGTATCAATTTCGACTATACGAGCCGTGTTGTGGGGAAAATGAGATTGCCAGAATACCCTGGCAGAGATTTAGATTCAAAACTTTTCAGTGAGCACAATCTTAAAGTCACTAAAATCTTCTCAGACCGATTTGAAGGCTTTTTCAATGCGAAGAATATCTTCAATTACATACAGGACGAACCGATCATAGCTGCTGATCGCCCATTTAGCGATGATTTTGCTACTGACTATTTGTATGGCCCTTTACAAGGAAGGCGCTTTATGATGGGCGTTAAATTCTCCTTGGACTAACTAAAAGTCACTCAACAAGGTACACATGCCTGGCCACCGCGAAACCGAGAGTTTTTTCCTCTTCCTCAAGTAATACTCTAATAGGTCCATCGAAAGGGGCTTTATCTAAGACGGTGAGTTTAACCCCAGGGATCACTCCGGTCTGTTCTAAATAGCGCAGTAATTCAGGATCCTGATCTTTTACTCGCCCAATGATATATGAAGTTTCCAATTCGGCATCACATACCGAAAGAGACGCCATTTCGGGAACCACACCATCTTTGGAAGGAATTGGATCACCATGCGGATCATGAGTAGGATGATCAAGCAGTTCTGCTATTTTATCCTCGAACTGTTCTGAAATATGATGTTCAAGCTTTTCTGCTTCTTCATGGACTTCATCCCATGAATACCCCATTATTTCCTTCAGGTATAGTTCTAGTAGCCGGTGATGACGAAGTATCTCCAGAGCTATTTTCCTTCCAGCTTCTGTTAGAGTAGCCCCTTTATAAGATTTATGCTCTATAAAATTCATTCCAGCCAGTCTCTTGAGCATATTTGTTACAGAAGCAGATGATACACCCAGTGTTTCGGCAATATTAGTAGTGGTAGCCCCCTCCCCTTCTGTTTCGAGGACATATATTGCTTTCAAATAATCTTCAACTGACTGGCTGAGGCTCATGGGTTTATTTTTTTCCCGACTCGTCTTCCTTCTCTAAGAAATCTTCAAAGCCCATTTTTCCATATGCACCTGAACCCACATATTTAAGAAGCGGAGCATAAATAAACGGCTCAATGTATCCGGGCTGAGCTCCTAATATTTCGCCTTCCGAATTGATGAAGTAATGTGTTGGAAAAGAACTCAATCTGAGATATCGAGCTAATTCTTTAGCAGGCATCGTTTGCCCATTATAAACCACTCGTTCTTCCGATTCTCCATTTAACTGTACGGGATAATAGTATTCCGAAATTGATTTGAGTACTGTAGAATCAGGAAATGATTCTTTCCTCATTTTTAGACAGTAGGTACACCATTCGGCATAGCCAAAAAGAAGAATACTCTTTCCGGTTTCCTTTGCTTTTGTTTGAGCTTCATCAAGCGTATACCATTCAAAGCCTGAATTATAGTCAGATTGGTCTTGTGCTGATACTTGCTGCACAAGAAAAAAACTAAGCATGAAGCCTAGTAAATAAATTCGGGTTCGTTTCATAAAAATGCCCTTTTTTTAAGCTCTTAATATAACGAGCGTCATGTCGTCATATTGGCGCGCATTGCCTATAAATGTACGAACATCTTCAATAATTAATTTGCGAAGTTCTGCCGCTGAACCTGTTTTCTCTCTTTTCAGGAGATTGAATAATCGCTCCTCTCCATAAAACTCCTCTGCCTCATTCTGCGCTTCTGTGATACCGTCTGTATACAAGATAATAGTCTCTCCTTTTTCGAGTGTGATGGTCTCTTCATCCATTACTTTGTTGAAGGCTTCCCCTTTCACCATTCCTATGGCCACTCCTTTTGGTTGTAACCACGAAACCTCACCATTAGACTGCTTATAAAGCAATGGATTGTGACCCGCTCTAATGAACGTAAAGGTTCTCTTTTTGAAATCCAGTACCCCATATATCATCGAGATAAACGTACCACGTGTAGCATGCTGGTTAAACAGTTTGTTTACCCTGTATAACATGGTTTTCGGTGACGGGAAAATGCTGCATAAGCTATGGATCACTCCTTTTGCAAAGGTCATGTAGAATGCAGCTTTTATCCCTTTCCCACTTACATCACCAATGGCCACAGCGGCGTGATCATCGTCGACACAGATGATGTCATAATAATCACCACCTGTTTCCTGAGCAGGATAGCAGACAGCTGCAGAATCGAACTCGCCCAGATCGGGTGTGGTGTTGGGAAGAAAAGTACGCTGTACTACCCGGGCAATATCAAGCTCCTGCTTCACCCGCTGTTCTTTGGCTAAATCCTCGATGTAATCGGGTATATATTCCGGAAGTTGATCCTGTTCCTCCCCCATCAACAAGAAGTATAGAGCCACAACTGATAGCACACCTAATGTGATAATAAACCCGTAAAAAATGGGGCCATCAGGAGACCCGGAAACTAACCATCCATTTGAAGTACTAAGGAAGTTTAGGAAGATGAAAAAGCCTAGGGCTGTGGTCAGGAAATCAAAATTGATATAGAATACTCCCAGGAGGAAACCCAAAATAAAATTCAGGAAAAACTCTATCGTCGGCGGATCCATACCAATTAACAAAGGGTCTACTATTCCCAGTATTACCCCACTTAAAATGGGTATAACCCATTTTTTTGAGGTTGTAGAATACACCTGGTTACCTAAAATCATGAAGCATACAAGTACAAAACCCAATCCAATAAGCAGAGTAACAATAATATTTGCTACAGTAGGAAGTATATAATTACCTCCCTGGAATAATACATTACCCCGTATATACACTTCCGGGAAGAAATTTATCAGGAAGACAAAGCTCCCTGCTAAAACCGCTCCGATTGAAATAGATCTGGCTACTGCCCAGCCAATAGGCTTGTTCTTAAACATCCCACGTCGAACCAGATCCCAGGTACTTAGTTTTTCAGGCCAGTATTGACGAGTCACAGAATCACTTACCGCAGTAAGTACAAAAAAGCCCGTTGCCGTTATTGCACCTGAAACCCCAAAAAAGAACATTTGATTGATAAGCCCTGAAAGCTGTTCCGTCTCAAATCCAATGGCAAATTCGCGAATGAATGAAAGTACCATGAGTACTGGAATCAGGAAACCACTTATGATTGCCACTACCAGAGCTGGTCGGGTATCTACCGCTCGAGCTTTAATCCTGAGGTAAAAAGAAACCAATAGCCAAACAGCAAAGAATAGACCGAATCCCAAAATAATATTCACCTTTACCGTTGATGGGCCACTAACAGTGTCTATGTTTTCTTCCATATTTACTGAAAAACGCTTCAATACTCCGGCGGGCAGAAGATCGATTTCCAGTTTCGGCACAACACCCATCAGGGTATCTCTCGAGGTCATAAATGCCGTTGCATAGCGGTAGTTACCATTCTCCTTATAGGTTAATGAATCCCTGGTGAACTCAAATCTTTTCCAGTAAGTATTGCTTATGTACTCCTCGAGACCTCTCCAGGCAAAATCATTCATCGTTTCGCCTTCTTCGGCTAAACGCATCATAACCGTTTCAAAAGTAGTTGCCTGGTTACTGCGAATGTGCTGGAAGTTCACTAAATCCGTGATAATAGAATCCTCAAGAGACTTAGACATTTCCTTTCCTTTGAAAAAGCCAAAACGGACCATGCCCCTATGAAATGGAGTCTGGTTTGCAATTAGATCATCGGAGGCTTCAAACTCAATAAGTTCACCAGTACTGTTAAGCGACATGGTAAAAGCATTTTCAATCTCCCCTTCTCTTATCGAAAACTCTTCAACCCTCCAGTGAAATAAAGGCAGTTTATTTTCTTTGTTCGATCTCCTGGAATTGATGAATTCGCCACGACCATATTTTCTTTGCAGATGGTCAATAAGATTAGCTTTTGACCCTACTCTGGCTCGTTTTTTTAAATTTACAGGTTGGTATTGCCAGCTTAGAAAAATGGAATCTGCCTTCTCTATCATCTCTTCATTTGAGTGTGATAGCTCGAGAGTTTCGAGAGGGTGATGATTCTTCAAATCATAGAAGAACCAAAGTGCCCCAAAAAACCCCAACATGAGAAGCAAAATATCCCTAAAGCGCTGATCGTAGATAGAAAACATAAGAAATCTATACGGAAAACTGATAATTGGTTTCGGGAATATGCTTAGATTCCTCCGTTTTTAAAACCCTTGTTTATCCTGTTTATGTGCCTTATCACTTTTGCCTACAAGACCCACCCTGTTTACGACTTAGTTCTTGCGGCAAACCGTGACGAATTCTATGCCAGACCTACCCGAAAAGCACAATTCTGGAATGAAGAAGATTCACCAGCAATTCTTGCAGGAAAAGACCTGGAAGCAGGCGGTACCTGGATGGGGGTTGAGCGTTCCGGAAAATGGGGAGCCTTAACCAATTATAGAGACCCATCTATCAAAAGAGAAAATCCACCAAGTCGCGGAGAATTGGTGCTGAACTATCTAAAAAATAACGATGGCTCTTCGGATTATTTGGATCAAATAGAATCAGGATCAACACGCTATCATGGTTTTAATCTTTTGCTTGGGGATGCAAATGGAGTTTTCCATTTCTCGAACATAAGTCAGCAGAAGACAGAAATTAATCCAGGTGTACACGGATTAAGTAATGCATTAATGGATACTCCCTGGCCGAAACTGGAACAAGCGAAAAGCGATCTGGCAAATGCTATTTCTGATGAGACCATTGACTACGAACAACTGTTTTCTCTTTTAAAAAATGATCAGCGTACTCCCGATGATAAACTTCCGGAGACTGGCATACCTTTAGAATGGGAACGAGCGATTTCTTCGGTATTCATAAAAACGGAAAATTATGGTACCCGCTGTTCTACCCTCCTCTTAATAGATAAGCAAGGTCATGCCGAATTTGTGGAGCGCAGATACGATTTCAAAACCTCTGAAGTTATTGAGGAGAATGCTTTTAAACTGGTTTTTGGTTAGAAAACAGCGTTTATTCATTCCGCTCTTACTATTAATGTGATCCAATTTCATGACTTATAAATACGAAAAGCCGACTCTTCTACAGGCATTTATACCTATCATCTTCCTGATCATTGCTCTTTTTGTGAATGTTCGCATTTATGGGGATGCTTCTTTAGATGGATCAAACCAGATGATTCTTATCCTGGCAGCCGGAGTAGCAAGTTTGGTAGCGTTAAGACTTGGTTTTGACTGGACAGAAATTCGTACCGGAATTGTAAAGAGTATCAGTTCTGCTATGGCCTCCATTCTTATTCTATTGCTAATAGGATCTTTAGCAGGTACCTGGTTATTGAGTGGAATTGTTCCAGCCATGATCTACTACGGTCTTGAAATTCTTAATCCTACCATCTTCTTGTTTGCTGCCTGTGTGGTATGTGCGGTAGTTTCTGTAGCTACTGGTTCTTCATGGACCACTTCTGCGACGGTTGGTATTGCTCTTGTAGGAATTGGTACAGCCTTGGGTTTAAATCCTGGAATGGTAGCTGGAGCTATTATCTCCGGGGCATATTTTGGAGATAAAATGTCTCCACTTTCTGATACCACCAACCTGGCACCGGCAATGGCCGGAACGGATT
Source organism: Balneolaceae bacterium (assembly GCA_965242845.1). Taxonomy (GTDB): domain Bacteria; phylum Bacteroidota; class Rhodothermia; order Balneolales; family Balneolaceae; genus RHLJ01. Next base: position 467,794 of record CBDETC010000003.1, on the reverse strand, counting down.
TATTTACACATATCCGGTATATGGCTTACACCACGGTACCCTCAATAAGTATTGCGCTTGTTCTTTTTATCATCATTGGCTTTACACAAAACGGAGGAACCGGAGGAGTAGATGTTCAGGAAATTCAGGATGCGATTGCCAGTCAGTTCAATATCAATGGGTGGTTGTTCCTTGTTCCCGTTGCTGTAATTGCTTTAATCGTGAAAAGAGTGCCTGCAATCCCTGCTATTTTAGCTGGTGCGCTTTTAGGAGCTATCTTCGCCTTAATCTTTCAACCGGATGTAGTGCATTCTGTTTCTGGTTATGAAGCCAGAGGTTTTGAGTCGATGTATGTGGGCGTTTTACTTTCGCTCTATGGAGATATCGCCATCGTTACCGGTAATGCTATTGTAGATGATCTACTGAGCTCTGGTGGGATGTATGGAATGCTGGGAACCGTCTGGCTTATCCTTTCTGCTATGATTTTCGGTGGGGTGATGGAGAAAAGCGGAATGCTGAAGCGTATTGCTGAGGCCGTAATTTCAACAGTTAATTCTACCGGTTCATTGGTCGCCTCTACCGTAGGAACCTGTGTGTTCTTCAACATTACAGCTTCTGATCAATACCTTGCTATTGTAGTCCCTGGAAGGATGTACACGGATACTTATAAAGAAAAAGGACTCGCCCCTGAAAATCTGAGCCGTACGCTGGAAGATTCAGGAACCGTTACTTCAGTGCTTATCCCATGGAATACCTGTGGCGCTTATCATGCAGGAGTACTTGGAGTTGGAACACTTGCCTACCTTCCTTTTGCATTCTTCAATATCATCAGTCCGTTTATGACGATGTTCTATGCCTATGCCGGGCTTAAGATCCGTAAACTTGCCGACGCTAAAGGGGAAGAAGTAGTACTAGACGATCAGAAAAATCCCTAATCAGGACAGTTTTTCTAAAGCAGTATTAATTCGATTCAGTACTTCCTCTTTCGTAAGGAGCTCAAAGGATTCAAATAAATCTGGGCCAAAACCTTGTCCGGTAACTGCAATTCGAAGGGGCATCATCAGCTTTCCGAAACCAACTGCATGTTCTGCAATTACTTCTTCAAGTAAAGATTTTATTTTGGCCGCCTTGAACTCATCCTCTGATAAAGCTTCTACTTTTGACTGGTAGGCTTTAACCAGGCCAGCACTGTCGTCTTTCCACTTCTTGAGGGCGTTTTCGTCATACTCCGCAGGAGCTTCAAAGAAAAATGAGCCCATGGCTACAAATTCATCTACTTTAGAAACTCGTTCGTGCAGCAATCCAACTACTTTGGAAAGATATCCTTCGTCTTTGGTATCAAAACCTTGTTGCTCAGCCAACGCTTTTACTCTAGGAATTAATGCCTCAATCGACGTTTCTCTGATGTAGTGCTCATTATACCACATCAATTTTTTGTGATTGAATACAGCCCCACTTTTACTCACACGGTCGTGGGTAAACAATTCACATAATTCGGTAAGTGAGTGTACTTCTGAATCATCTCCAGGACTCCATCCTAAATAAGCGAGAAAATTCACCAGTGCATCCGGCTCATAATTTCCAGCGATGTAATCTTTGGTGTTAACAGGAATTCCTTCGCTTTCAGCTTTTCTTTTTGAAAGCTTTCCTCCGCTAGGACTCATGATTAGCGGTAGGTGTGCCATTGTTGGAGGTTCCCATCCAAACGCCTGGTACAAAAGCATATGCTTTGGTGCAGAACTCAACCACTCCTCTCCACGAATTACATGCGTAATCCCCATAGTATGATCGTCTACTACATTGGCCAAGTGGTAGGTTGGCATTCCGTCTGACTTCATCAACACCTGATCATCCAAGCCAGCTGTTTCAAAGGAAACAATACCTCGAATCAAATCTTCAAACTTAACCGTCTCTCTTCGAGGGACCTTCAAGCGAATTACATGCTCATCTCCATTTGCCAACCTCTTTTCCACTTCATCCTGGGGAAGTGTTAAACTGTTTTTCATCGACTGACGCGTGATAGAATCATAGCTCGGAGAAGGATTCCCTGATTTCTTCAAGCGCTCCCGCATTTCCTCGATTTCTGCCTGGGTATCAAAGGCGTAATAAGCGTGTCCGTTTTCTACTAATTCTTTAGCGTATGTATGGTACAATTCCTTTCGCTCGCTCTGACGATATGGGCCAACTTCTCCTGGTTTGTGCGGACCTTCATCAATGGTCATTCCCGCCCATTCCAATGATTGAATGATATCTTCTTCTGCCCCATCTACAAATCTCGCCTGATCGGTATCCTCTATTCTTAATACAAATGTTCCTCCATGATGCCGGGCGAACAGGTAATTATATAATGCGGTTCTCAATCCACCGATATGTAAAAATCCGGTTGGTGATGGTGCGAAACGTACTCTAACGCTCATAAATATGATCTAATCTTGATTACAAATTTGAGAAGCACCAAAGGTACGTATTTTTAAGCTTGACTTCATTTGGTGATGATTAGGAATTAGGAATTAGGAATTAGATTTTGCTATTCAACTATTCCTAATTCCTAATTTCCAATTGTCTGTTAGTTTAATAACTCCTCAATTCGCACCGAACCTGTATGATCTGGCTTCTATGCTAAAAGCTGAGCAGGTAATTTGGCTGGATATAGAACCCTGGTCAAGAAAAGGGAGAACTCATCGGGCGGAGCTTAGAAATGCCGAAGGAACTCAATGGATTAACATCCCAATTCTTAGCGAGGACAAGAAAAAGCCCATTCAGGAAGTTCGTATTGATCATTCGGAGCCCTGGCTGGAAGCTTTCTGGAATGGCATCCTGCATAATTACCAGCATGCCACCTGGTTTGATTTCTTTGAAGACGAACTGTTTTCAGATATTCAGTACGCCAGGGAGTGTGAATTCCTCTTTGAATTCAACGCTTACTTCTTTCAGCGGCTTTGCACGTACATGGAATTAGATATCAATATGACTCTTGCGAGTAAGCTGCCTACGTATGATTCTAACCCCGAGCAAGCTGCAGTAAATCTTGGAGCTGATGAGTTCTATATAGAGCATCAATCCAAAAACTATCTGTGGCAGAGCGATAAAGCTCTTGTTGCTTTGCAAAGACATCCCAAATACCGTCAGGCCCATCCCGGTTTTATTGAAGGTTGCTCTATCCTCGATTTGCTATTAAATGAGGGAAAAGAGAGCTATAAGGTGCTCTCAGCCCTTTTTTCCTAAGGCATCATTTCCTATCATCAGTGATGGAAGAAAACACGGACAACACCAACTGGAACCGGACTTACTGGATCGTATTCATCTGGGGAATAGTGTGTGTGATTCTTTTCTGGATATTCACCGCAATCTTCAACCAGCCCTAGTTTATGCATTGGATTGATTGGGCGGTGTTGTTCGCCTTTTTAGCTTACACTATTTGGGACGGTACCCGGAAAGGAAAAGACGCCGAAAATATCGAAGGCTACTTACTTGCAGGAAGAGGTATGCCCTGGTGGGCCGCCGGACTTTCCATTATGGCTACCCAGGCTTCTGCGATCACTTTTATTGGAACAACAGGAATAGCCTATGTAGAAGACATGCGCTTTGTGATGGTGTACCTGGCCATTCCATTTTCTATGATCATCATCTGTATGTTCCTGGTGCCCTTTTTCGCCAAAAAGAAAGCTTTTACTGCTTATGAGGTACTGGAAGAGCGTTTTGGTTTAAAAACACGCCTCACTACCAGTGGACTCTTCCTTATTTCCCGCGGATTGGCCTTAGGTACTGTAATCGCCGCACCTTCTTATGTATTAGCCCTTTTACTTGGATTACCACTGTGGATCACCATTCTTATAATTGGTGTAATTGCTACCGGCTATACCATGATTGGCGGAATGGCTGGCGTAATATCCACCGACGTGAAGCAGATGGCGGTGATGATGTTCGGCCTCATTTTCTGTTTTGGGATGATTCTCTATCACTTCCCGGAAGACGTTTCCTTTGGAGATGCACTCTATCTGGCTGGTTCTTTGGATAAACTCACAGCACTTGACCTCAGCTTTGACTTGAGCGAGAAGTACAATGTGTGGAGCGGGGTTATCGCCGCTTTATTCCTGATGCTTTCTTATTTCGGAACCGATCAGACTCAGGTGCAACGCTACCTAACTACTCCTTCAGTTAAAGCAGCCCGTAATTCTTTGTTGATGTCGGCTTATGCCAAAGTGCCTATGCAATTCTTCATCCTGTTGCTTGGGGTGATGCTCTATATCTTTTTCATTTTTAACGACGCCCCTATCTCTTTCCGCGCTTCTGATCCAGTTGCTCAGACCGAAGAGCAATTGAATCGAGAAGAAATCATCATGCATGAATATCAAAAAGCAGAAGGTAACCGAAGAGCCTTGGCGCTTAGAGCCGCCGAGACTCGAGACTACGCCCTTCAGCAAGCATTTATTGATGCTGACAACGATTTAAACAAAGCACGCCAGGCCGAACTCGATTTACAGGCCGAGATTTTAGATGCTGATGTCAATGATACCAATTACATCTTCCCCTATTTCATCCTGAACTATATTCCCATTGGCTTAATAGGCCTCATTATAGCCGGGATATTCGCGGCAGCCATGAGCTCCATCGATTCCCAGCTTAATGCTTTAAGTGCCGTTTCTATTGTAGACTGGTACCAACGGCTGGATAACAACAAACATGGGGACAAGCATTACCTCAAGTATTCTCGATGGACTACCTTAGGTTGGGGAGTATTTGCCACCCTTTCTGCCCTCGCTCTGGGAGAGACTCGTTCTATCATTGAGCTGGTTAACCAGATTGGTAGTTATTTTTATGGCTCCATTCTTGGGGTGTTCATCTTGTTACTTTGGGCTAAGAAAGCCAACGGTAACGGAGCTTTAGCTGGTCTCGCAGCTGGAATGCTTTCTGTATTCACTTTCGACCGCCTCTTCTATTCTGAGGCTCTTGCTGATTACTCCTTCTTTTTCCCCTGGGTACAAACTCCCGAAGGCTATACCAAAGCCATTGAGTTCTTGTGGTTAAATCCCCTCGGCGCGTTTGTTGTAGTGATTGTTGGTTTAGGGGTTAGTATGGCTTTTCCGACGAAGAAGTAAATCTATTTTTTACTTGCTTATATCTCTATGATTTTTATGTTATAGGTTGAACTATAAAAAAAATAAAATGTAACCTATTACAAATTAATTTTAATAGGTTACAATCAAATATTTTGCCATGAGCTTTTCTTCAACACAAAACGTAAAGAATCTTAAAGATTTTATTGAAAAAATACCTGCTAGAGGCGTTCCAAAAAAACTTACTATCAAATACTTAGAAGGTTTGGGATATAAATCAACAAATGATAGATCAATTGTATCAGTTATTAAATCATTGGGATTAGTTGGCTCCGATGGAGTACCTACTTCTGAATATTCTAAATTAAGGTCGGCTTCAAAAAAAACTACACTCGGTCAACTTATAAAAAAAACCTATCCCGGACTATTTGAGATATACCCAAATGCTGAAGCAATAGATGAGCAGAAACTTAAGGATTACTTTGCAAGTGTTACTGACGTTGGAGAGGCAGCGTTAAAAAATATCATCAAAACATTCCAAACACTATGCGAAATAGCTGACTTTGGCTCAGTTCCGCAAGAAAATTCTTCAATCAGAATACCTGAACCTGATCAGACTAAGATCATAAACCCAAAAAATGATCCTAATAACACAAATATGATTCCTGGTTCTTCTCAGATCCACTTTAATATTCAAGTTCATATCCCCGGTGAACAATCACCCGAAACTTATGAGTCTATTTTTAAAAATCTAGGAAAATATGTTCTGGGTATTAAGAACGATATTGAATGAGTATTAAAAAGTTAATTAAAGTAGCCCAGCAGCGAGACCAGATTCAATCTTTGATGAAGGGTATAACTGGTCATACAGAAAGCGCCAGTGGTTCAATTAATTTGGACAATGTCATTGACTTGATAGACGCTTTTGAAGATTGTGTTGGGTATTCAAATAATAGGAGGAGTGAAGTTATCTTAGACACCTCAGCAGAGGACGGGGTTCAGGATTTACTCTACTTTATGTTGAAGCCATATATTTTCGATTTAGTACCTGAGCAACCAGTAAGTAACGAGACAAGGCAATATTCAATACAAGACTTTAGATCAAAAAGTTTAAGAACCGTTATTGAAGCAAAAAAGATTAGAAATAAAAGTCACGGAAAAACTATTAAAAAGGAACTCAATGATGATATTGGGGAATACAAGCATGATGAAGAATGTGATAATTTGATTTTTGTGATTTTTGATCCCGAACATTTCATTGAATCTAGATCAGGTTTGATAAGAAACTTTGACGGAATTCATAGCCATGGTAGCAAAAGTCTGTTTGTCAAAACAATTATCAAGTAGTTGGATAAATGTTAAATGCTTACCGAAAAAACTTGGACATCCTCCTCAAAAACCTTTCCCCAAAACTCAATGAAGGAGAATATGTATTTGTCTCCGTGATCAGTTTAGATGGAATAGACCGAGATGGTATCATTGCTCAATTCAAAGAAGAAGAAGGAACTACCCTCATCTTAAAGAAAGAAAAAGCAGATAAACTTGAATTATCTTATGAGTTCGTGGCGGCCTGGATTACCCTCACCGTTCATTCTTCCCTGGAAGCAGTTGGCTTAACTGCCGCATTTTCTACCGAGCTGGCTCAGCATAATATCAGCTGCAATGTGGTGGCGGGTTATTATCACGATCATCTTTTTGTGAATACAAAAGATGCCCAAAAAGCCATGGATGTATTGGCTCAATTAGCTCTAAAAAACCATTAAAAAGCCTGCTTAAGCCTATATTTATTTTAAAAAGTGAGGTATAGATAGAGAATACCCGCGTTTACCCCCTCTCCTATTCTTTTACATTTCGTTGGTAACTTCTCAAGCTTATGAACGTGTATGGGGAAATCATTTTACGGTTATAGGTACAAAATCCAGAAAACAACTCTATGAACATCAAATTCAGCACGCTTCTCATTGCTAGCTTGTGCATACAACCATTCTTATCCGCACAAGAACAAACAGAAATTCCACAAAAGAGTTACCTCACTCAAAAAATTACAGGGGAATCTCCCCGGATTGACGGTCTTATTGATGAAGACAGCTGGAAGATGGTAGAATGGTCAGGTGGGTTCACACAAATTAGTCCGGATCATGGAGCTGAGCCATCTCAACCTACAGCAATTAAAGTGTTATATGATAATAATTACCTGTATGTAGCCATACGGGCCTTTGATGATGAACCGGATAAAATCGTTAAACGACTTTCGCGCAGGGATGGCTTTGAAGGAGATTGGGTAGAGATTAACATCGATAGTTATAACGATAATAGAACTGCTTTTTCTTTTACAGCATCCGTTTCGGGTGTAAAAGGAGACGAAGCGGTTAGCAATGATGGTAATAACTGGGATTCTTCCTGGGATCCACTCTGGGATTTTGAAACCAGTATTGATAGTGAAGGCTGGATTGCTGAAATGAGAATTCCGTTTACTCAACTTCGTTTCGATGCGAATGAAAATCAGGAATGGGGAATGCAATTCACCCGCAGGTTTTTTAGAAATCAAGAGCGTTCTACCTGGCAGTATTTCTCGCAGGAAGATGCTGGCTGGGTAAGTAACTTCGGAAAACTACAGGGTATCCGGGGAATCAAACCAAAGCGACAAATTGAAATCGCACCATACACCGTGGCTAAGGCAGAACGATATGAAGCCCAGGCAGGAAACCCATTCAGAGATGGTAGCGATGAGTCGTTAAGTCTCGGATTAGATGGTAAAATCGGTATTACTAACGATTTCACAGTCGACTTCACGATCAACCCCGATTTTGGTCAGGTCGAAGCCGATCCTTCTGAGGTAAACCTTACTGCTTTCGAATCCTTTTTCCAGGAACGACGACCATTTTTTATCGAAGGTAGAAGCATCACCAGTTTTCAAATTACAGGCGGAGGTAATCCGTACTCATCTGACAATTTATTTTACTCTCGCCGAATTGGTAGAAGCCCGCAAAATTTCCCGGATGTTAATAGTAGTTTGAACGAATATGCAGATGTACAACAAAACACAACTATTTTAGGTGCGGTAAAACTAACAGGAAAAACTCAAAATGGTCTATCCATTGGGATTGTGGAAAGTCTGACTTCTGCTGAATACGCGGATGTAAGTCGAAATGGTGTTTCCAGTGAGGAAATCGTTGAGCCACTTACGAATTATTTCTTAGCAAGTGTACAACAGGAAACAAATGAGAGTAATACTGTTTTTGGCGGAATGTTCACGGCCACAAATCGGGATATCAATAATGCTTCTCTCGAAAATCTAAATACCGGTGCTTACACCGGTGGATTAAATTTTGAGCACTATTGGAATGACAGAACATATTATGTTCGTGCAAATATGATCGCCAGTCATATAACCGGTAGCGAGGAAGCTATTCTACGTCAGCAGGAATCATCCCGAAGGTTCTTTCAACGCCCGGATAATGATTATACCACTTATGACCCAACCAGAACGTCTCTAACCGGAACAGGTGGAAATATTCAAGTTGGGAAACAAGCCAGCAGTGGCTGGCGATACCTGGGATGGGTAACCTGGCGATCTCCTGAATTGGAATTGAACGATATAGGCTTCTTGCGACGTGGTGATTCTATTTTCCAGGTACTTTGGGCCGGCTATCGCTTTGCGAATCCCATAGGAGTATTCAGAAATGCGAATATAAATCTAAATCAGTGGACAGGTTGGGATTTTGGTGGCACCAATAATTTCAAAGGTGGAAATTTCAATATTAATGGTGAGCTCAAGAATTACTGGTTTGTAAATGCCGGAATGGATATAGAAGGAGAAGAAGTTTCAAATACCTTCTTAAGAGGCGGGCCATCCATGAAGGTACCTGGTGGATATAGCTACTTCTCTAGTGTAAATACAGATCGTAGGAAGCAACTTTCATTTGGTGCTAACCATAGCCAATTTTTCGGATTTGATGAATCTGCCAATCGAAAAAACTTCGGTTTATCTGTTAGATACTTACCTACAGACGCGTTCCGAATTTTTGTTCGCCCAAGCCTCAATATTTTTGATGGAGAACTTCAATACATGACCACAACGAGTGATCTTAGTGGTAATGATGCATACATATTCGGAGATATTGACCAGGTAACAACAAGCATTACCATGCGACTGGATTATGTAATCTCACCTGAATTTACCATTCAGTATTACGGGTCACCCTTTATTAGTGCGGTAGATTATTCCGACCCTAAAGTCGTCACAAATCCAAGTGCTGCTAATTTTGATGATCGATTTAGCAGGGATGTTTCATTTTCATCTGAGGATTATGTGAATGACTACGACTTTAACTTCCGTCAATTCCGATCTAATTTAGTACTCAGATGGGAATATCGTCCGGGATCATTAGTATTCCTGGTTTGGACGCAAGGCCGAACCGACTTTGATGATTCAACCGGAAGTTTTAATTATGGTTCAGGTTTTGATGAGTTATTTTCAGTGAAGCCCGAAAATGTATTCCTGATTAAGTTTTCTTACCTGCTTGGATTGTGATAATGATCACTCATTGACATCTGTTTCTGCATCTTCCCCAAACTTAGAACCTACTGGCGGTCGATATCTCTGAAACGGAATTTTAAGCAGGTTTACGACATCATCGTGCTCTTTGGGATCCATATGTGTATCGATTCCATAGATCAACTCTTTGGTATCCTCCACCTGGGCGAAGGTGCCAAATACCCGATCCCAAATCGCAAAGATGTTCCCGTAATTGGTATCGGTTAAGGGCTGAGTGTAGTGATGATGCACTTTGTGCATGTACGGCGTTACAAATACCCATGATAGCGTCCGATCCAATTTCTTAGGCATCTGGATATTGGCGTGGTTGAAGTGAGTAAAAGCAGCAGAACAGGTTTGGTAAAGAAATACAATCCAGATGGGTGCCCCCACTACTACTACTCCTAAAATGGTGAAGAGCATTCTAAATACAGCTTCTCCTGGGTGATGTCTTAATCCTGTTGTTACATCAACGGTAGTATCACTATGATGTACCAGATGGAATTTCCACATAAAGCGGACTTTATGTTCGACCCAGTGAACGAGCCAGGCTCCGAAAAAATCCAGAAGCATTATTCCAATAACCATTTGCAGCCAGATGGGCATCTCAATCCAGTTTAACAGTCCAAAATCATTTGCAGTGACCCAATCTGAAGCTGCTAATAGCACTCCTGCAAAAGCAAGACCTATGACTAAGAAGAAGAGGGTAAGCAACCCGTTAATTCCAGCATGACGCACTTTTCGGTACCCAAATTCGAACAATGGGAAAACCCCTTCAATTATCCAGAAGAGGAAAATACCTCCAATCAGAATCCCGGCTCTGAATGCGGACGGGATGTTTTCAAAAAAATCGATGAATGACTCCATGCTGATCTATGCTTGTTTACCGGTTACCCTCGGTCGAATATATAACTTTAGCTTGTAATCTTGCATTCCCTTTACGTAGTCACTGCTTCACTGCAAACCTGTTTACTTACTGCATTTACTTGAGCCCTGACTGCATCAACGTTGAGTGTCTGATTTTAATGGAGCTATTTTTCTCTAAAAATGAAAAATTCTCTCTTACTCGCCATTTTCTCTATGCTTCCTTTCTTTATCATTGCACAGGAAACGGATACGCTCACTATTACTCCATCTACGGTTAGTTTAAACGACTTCACCAGTTATTCATTAACATGGGAACAAGAAGTTATTGAGCCTTCTGGTACTAAAAGAAAGGGTGTCAATATCATCATTGATAAAGCTCAGGTTCATGGAGCGAATATTCATCGTTCATTGAGGTGGGAGTCAACCGATGGCAGTTGGTATGAAAAAGCAGATGTTTTAAACAAGAATAGCCTCGCCCCTGTTTCAATAGATATCAGGTGGAGTCCTAATTATGTTCAGCATACTGATTTCAAAGATGGGACAGTGATAAGCACTTCTCTGGATAATTCCTTTTCTGATTCTGAAGTTTCAGTTACTACTCTTGAAGATCCCGGGTTCACATGGTCATCAGATGGCTTTACATTAATTAGCGCAATAGGCAAGTCTTCAAATGTATTGCGATTAATTACCGTAAATGGATTACCCCACCTACCCGTACCTGGTACTCAGCTCTTAGAATTTTTAGAATCAGAACAGCTAGATATTCCTCAAATTGGTATGGTAGACGCTAGGAAATTTTCCATACTCAACAGTAATACTAAAAGCCTGTACTGGCTTTCTGAGTCTGCTCCATATATTGTAAAAGTTCAGTTCACTCAGCCAAGTGGCCAGGTTACAACCTGGGTCCCAAAAGAGTTTTCGATTCTTCCTGAAGCGGAAGAAGAATAGCTGATAAGCTTAAATAAGGCTGACCTCCATTTCCATCTGTAATCTTACATTCCTTCTCATTGCTGTCATTCTGAGCGGAAGCGAAGAATCAACATGATTCAAAACCAATTAGATTCTTCGGCAGTAGCCTCAGAATGACTTGTAGAGTTTTAGGGACGAGTCTGTCTATCGATAGATAGGCTCCCTCGCAATGACAAATAAAAAAGCCCCGACGAATAGCCGGGGCTTTAGCACATCCTTTAATAAAAGGCTAAGTCCTAGTCGTCTCCACCAAGGGTTTTGAATGGACTTAAATCAGCTGACTCAATTGCAACCTGGTAAGCCACCCAATCGGTAGCTACGAAGTCTTCAATTTGAGCAACTGCCTCGTCTACTGCTTCAGTCGCTAAACGAAGAAGGTTTTCTTCGTGAGATCCCGGGCCATCCCAATCATTATTTAAGTAACGATTTGGACCAAACAGACGGCTCATTACCGTAACTGCAGGATTACGAGTGATACCTTGACGATCATCTGGTTTACCAAATACATGATTCATCAATTCATCAATGCGCTCTTTCGTTTCCTTGCTGAGGTCACTTACTTCTTTCAATTCATCTTTTGGACGAGTATCTGATTTTAGAAGCTGCTCATTCACTTCAACAATTCCCTTGGCATCGCGAAGCTTAGCTACCGCATCACTCATTTTGTCTACTACTTCATATACTCTGTCATAAAAGTCAGAAGTAGCTTGAAGAGCTCTCATTGGCATCTCAATACGCGGATCAGGATGAACTCTTACCCTGGTCGAATCAGATTCACCCATGAAGGTATATTTCACTTTGTACATTCCTGGAAGTACACTTGGTCCACCGGGTTCTGGTGCATTTGGTCTAGGAGCATTCCTGCTTGGGAATCGAACTCCTTTTCGGTTTAGCGACCAGCTGGTTCGGTTTAACCCGTTTCCATCAGGAGTAACTTCATATGTTCTGATTTTATCGCCAGAACGATCGAATACTTCGATTTTCACCTTTTCGTCTTTCTTCTTTTCACCTTCTTCAGGCTCAGGAATATTTACGGAGTAGGTTAACATCGCTCCGCTTCCACGGTTGTCACCAAAAAACATACCATCAGCAGCAAAACGACTTCCGGTAGCCTGTCTCCATTCTGCGAGGTAAGCATCCGGAGAAGGGAACGCTTTAATGGTTTTGTTTAGCTCATCAGCGCCATTTTTGGCAAGCTCTCTAAGTGGACGCATGTCATCAAACACCCAGAATGAACGACCAAATGTTCCAATCACAAGGTCATGCTCACGTGGATGCATCACCATATCATAAGTTGATACGGTTGGATACTCGTGCGTCCATTTTGTCCAGTTGTCTCCTGCATCGATACTTACATACAGCCCAAACTCTGTTCCAACGAACATCAGGTTTTGCTCTTCTAAATCCTGAACAAAAGAAAGAGCATAGCCTTTCACTCCTTTGTCTTCAACGATGTTAGTCCATCGTCGTCCATAGTCAGAAGTATGAAGTACATAAGGAGCCCAGTTCCCACGTCGGTAATCGTTAATAACCGCGAATGCTTCTCCAGCATTAAATTTGGATGCTTTAACCTGAGCTACATAACTGCCTTCAGGAACACCTCGCAGGTTTCTTGATACATCGGTCCAGTTTTCACCGCCATCGCGAGTGACTTGTACTTTGCCGTCATCTGTACCAACCCAAATCACACCTTCTTCCACTGGACTTGGCTCTATGGCTAGAATGGTAGTGTAGTTTTCAGCGCCGGTAGCATCCATGGTAAGACCACCACTTTCATGCTGCTTTTGCTTGGTAGTATCGTTGGTTGTAAGGTCTGGCGAGATAATCTCCCAGGTTTCACCTCGATCGGTACTCTTATGTACATACTGGCTTCCGAAATAAATAGTCTCTACATCAAAAGGATCGAAATTTAGAGCGGCATTCCAGTTGAATCGTAGAACATCTCCATCTGGATGGGTTGGCTTCACGAATCTCGCACTACCACTAACTCGATCAACTCTTCCAATATTACCCTGCTGAGACATCGCATATACATAGCGTGAATCACTTGGGTCTACGAGTACATCAAATCCATCACCGAAGAACAACTCATCCCAATAAGAATTACGAATTCCTCCAGACCTCCACACATACGCAGGACCTTCCCATGATCCATTATCCTGCATACCGCCGTATACATTGTATGGGATATCCATATCTACGTTCACGTGGTAGTACTGACCTACCGGAATATTATCGATGAATCTCCACGTATCACCACCATCATAGGTGATATTTAACCCACCATCGTTTCCGTCAATCATAAAGCCAGGACTTTCTTTGCTTAACCAAAAAGCATGGTGATCAGGATGTACCCAGTTGTAATATGGATACAGGCTTTCAAATGATTTAGCTCCATCTTCACTCTTCGAGATATACGTGTAGATACTATAAACCCGGTTTTCATTAAACGGATCTACATAAATCTCGGCATAATAAAATGGACGGTTTCCTACATCGCCATCTTTTTCTACCGTTTGCCGAAGCTCCCAGGTAAATCCACCATCATCACTTCGATAAATTCCGTTTTTCTTGGATTCAATAAGAGCATATACCACATTGGTTTTACCCGGAGCTATGGCAATCCCCATTTTTCCAAGCTCTCCTTTTGGAAGACCATCTTCATGAGTAAGCTCGGTCCAGGTATCACCACCATCAACGGTCATATATAGTCCTGAGCCTTCTCCGCCTGATTCAAAGAACCATGGCCATCTGCGGTACTCCCACATTGCTGCAAACATCTTGTTTGGGTTGATGGGATCCATCACCATATCAGCAATACCGGTTCTATTGTTTACATATAAAATCTTTTCCCAGGTTTTACCACCATCTGTGGTTTTGTATACACCGCGATCTTCAGTATCAGCCCATGCATTCCCTTGTGCGCCTACATAAACAGTATTTGGATCATCCGGATGAATAATTACCCGATGAATGTTTCGAGTTCCTTCAAGCCCCATTAGTTCCCAGGATCGACCGCCATCTAAACTGCGATATACCCCTGCTCCTGCGCTGGCACTGTTTCTCGGATTCCCTTCACCGGTTCCAACCCAGATAATGTCAGGGCTTTTTTGATGGATGTCGATCGCACCAATAGATGCGGCATCATACTCATCAAAAATAGGCTCCCAGGCAATTCCGCCACTTTCAGATTTCCAGATACCACCGGAAGCAGACCCTGCGTAAATAATATCAGGGTTCATTTCTACCACATCAATCGCAGTGATACGACCACTCATACCAGCAGGCCCGATATTCCGTGGCTCAATCCCTTTCATTAACTCCATATCCAGCTGCTGAGCTGATGCGCTTGGAATCATCATCAACAAACTGAGAATTGGTATGCACCAATAGGCTTTTTTCATGTTATCTCCTTTTTTAAATAAAAAAAGGATGGCACAGAGTACCGTACCATCCTTTGTCTTTTTGATAATTGCTTAGTCGTCTCCGTCCAGAATATCATCAATTCGGGCACGAGCGTCCTCAAGGTGAGTTCTCGAAGCACGATTGATATTTCCTGCATTAATTCGATTATTGATATCTCTTCTGAGTATCACAAGCTGGTTGCGTACGATTGGACGTACATCAGACTGGCTGATGTCGTATCGAGAACCAAAGAATCCACCTCTTGGAGGCTCCTGATTCATGAGGTAATCAGCACGCTCGATATAAGCTCTTTGAAGATGTCGACGGTGTACATCGATATTTCTGTTTGCTCTAAGCTCACTGAATACTCCGCCACGAAGTTCATCCATCATTTCGAACGCAGTATACGTTTCGCCTTCAGCACGACGCTCGTTATCTGCTAGCCTAGCAATTCGATCCGGGCTCATCACATTATTAAGTACTCCTGCTTGTGCACCACGGAAAGCCTCAACAGCAGTTGATGAATTCACGCGATCAAGGATATCCTGGTTAAATGCCCAGGTTGGAGCGGTAAATGCATGACGGTTTAGGAAAGCTAATGCACGTCGCTGATCTGCTTTAGATACGATTTCGTACACTTCACCGCCCTGGTCATAAGTTTTGTACGTCTGATACACACCACCTACATAAGTAGTAACGTGGCCCATGTAACGTCTCCACTGACCAATAACATTATTATAAATCTCATTCAGGTCACTGTATTCTTCACCTGGTTCTTCGATCCAGTCGATTAGATTATCAGTAATAACCTGAAGGTTAGCGAGACCAAGCTCACTAGCTCTCATTGCATCATCACCAATTGCTTCTGTTTGTGAACGAGGATCAATACCGTTTGCGTAACCGAACCAGTATAGCGGATCATCACCATTTGCTACAATCCAATCATTCAGAGTTTCATTCTCATCATTTGGCTCATCGATATCTGGTAACCATGTATAACCCCATTTGATAGACCAGATGTCATACTCACCAATTTTCGGATAGTAATGTGTTACTCCATCACCTGGTTGAGCAATGTAGTTGAAACGAGCATAATCCATAATAGATGGAGCCGTTCCATGCGTAGAAGTAAACTCAGGGTCACGTAACTGATCAACTGTATATCCAACACTTGAACCCATGTTATGTGGAAGACCAAGTGTATGCCCAACTTCGTGAGCCATTACAAATCGAAGCATCTCGCCCATGATATCTTCCGACATTTTCACGTTTCGGGCATCAGGGTTAGAAGCAGCTGTTTGAATGAAGAACCAGTTTCTTAGAAGGTTCTGGATGTTGTGATACCAAAGAATATCACTCTCCAGGATTTGACCAGTTCTAGGATCGTGCACATGAGGTCCCTGTGCATTCTGAATTGGGTTAGTGATATAACGCATTACAGAATAGCGCGCATCTTCCGGAGAAAACTCAGGATCTTCTTCGGGAGTTGGAGCAGCCTTACCAATAATGGCATTTTTGAAGCCCGCTGCTTCGAACGCTACCTGCCAATCATTAATACCTTGTATTAGATATGGAATCCATTTTGTAGGAGTCGCAGGATCTAAATAGTAGATAATTGGTTCTTCTGGCTCAACAAGTTCACCTCTTAGATAAGCTGCTTTGTCTTCCTCTTTTGGAACCAGTTTATAACGGGTAATAAATCTGTTTCGTTGGGCCTTATGCTCTTCTGAGCTATAATCGTACTGTTGAATTGAGAAATAACCTACTCTCTGGTCCCAGTTTCTTGGCATCCACTGCTCTTCTGGAAGAAGTAACATAGACTGATTTACTTCCAGAGAAATCGTATTAGTAACACCATCATCCGGAGGAGAACCAGCATCGTAAGTTAATACATGGCGTACTTCAAGATTTTTTGGGTAACTCGCCATACGCTCCACGAAACTTCTGCTTCCATCTAAACGACGAACCTGGAAGTTTCTTCTTTGGAAGCTACTCATACCACTTAACAATGCTACATCAGAAGTAAAAAGCTTAGTGGCTTCAAAAACCAATCCCGTACTATCTGTTGCGTCTGCTTCGATTTTGAAGGTATAGATTACCGGCTCAAAATTATTGTTACGTACTGATTCGTAAATAGGATCTTCCTCATTAGCAACACTGGAATATGATACGTGGCGTAGAAGAATAGAATTTTCTTTTCGCTGCCATCTTACCACTTGCTGGCCACGAGCCTTTTGACCTGCTCCACCAAAACTTAGGTTTTGAGTAGAACCAGCCACACGAGTAACCAGTAACATTTCTCTTTCGAGTAGTTCATTTGGCACTTCAAAGTAATACTTGTCCTTTACTTTGTGCACATTAAATAAACCTTCATCAGATTCAGCATCTTTAGTGACTATTTCACTGAATTTCTTGAGGTCGCCGCCACCTGGTCCAGGTCGGCTGGCTGAAGGTCTCGATTGAGACGATGACGACGAAGCTGGCTGAGTCGTCTTACATCCCGAAATGACTAAAAAACTGCAAAGAAGATAGGCTAGGATTCGCCCCTTCTTAAATATACCGATATGCATAAATAGAATAGTTGGTTGTTAGTTTTAATAAAAAGTCCAACAAAGTCTAACAAACAACCCTGTTTAGCAAGTTATTCGTGTAAAAGTTTTAAAAGCTAAAATCAGCTTATCTCAGGTATTCTCTAAACCAACCAATCGACCACTCCAGAGCTTCCATAAATGGCTTAGGAAAATCTTCCTCTTCAAAGGGATGAGCAGCCCCCAAAGTATGCCCTGTATTTGCGATCAGGCGCAGTTCTTTTTCTTTAGTAGCACACTTGATATGAAGTTCTTCTGAATCGGTATAAGGGACCGTTTCATCCTGACGGGCGTGAATAAATAAGGATGGAACTCGAAGCTTTTCAACTCGATGAATAGCCAATACATCCTCTTTATTAGCTAGTGCATCTTCATATACTACCCGGTCTAATTTCATTACCTGGCCTGTTCGGCTATTCTTGAACTCAGTAAACCCCTTTTCTTCCCAGTCTTTCTTGTGAGCTTCTGACCATCTTTCGAGATAATTAGCTACAGCTGACCAGGTCACAAGACATTGAATAGAATCAAATTTTGAAGCAGCTACAATAGCTGTTTGACCGCCCCTTGAATGACCTAATATTCCAATCACATCAGTATTTAGATGAGAGTGAGAGTCTTTAATTTCTCCCCTTTGAAGCGCACTAATGATGGCATCGATATCCTGAATATCTTGTGAGAACGTTTCCCTGGCAAAGAGGTCCAATCGATCAAATTCGGTTTTATTATCACCTATCCCATTCAGTGAAAAATTGAAAGCAACTACTCCGAATCCACTCCTTGCGATCTCCTCACAAAGATCTGGAAATGGGCCCCAATCCTTGAAGCCTTTGAAACCATGAAGAAAAAGAATTACAGGAAACTGTCTATTAGTCCCGCTTATTGGCGAGTATAAATCCCATCGAATCGGGAGCCCTTCAGACGAAGGGGTTTGCCCTGACGATATGGAGATATTCTCAAATTCCATGTTATTGCTTTCTAAAGTCGAGCGTATCTAATTTGACTAGTTGTCGGAGATCATTGATTTCTTTCTGCTTGAGATACCTCCATCTACCCATCGCTACATTCTTTAGATTTAACCCTGCATATTCTACTCGTTTCAACTTGGTAACTTCCGTTCCGTGATATTCGACCATTCTACGAATTAGTCGATTACGACCTTCAAAAACAGAAATAATAAATGTGTTCTTCACATCTCCGAACACTTTAATATTGTAGCCTTTTACAATGCCATCCTCAAGTTTAATTCCTCCTGCAAACTCAGCCAACTCTTTTTCCTGAAGCTCACGATCTGTTTCTACTTCATAGGTTTTTCTCACTTTATAGCTCGGATGCATAAGACGATGAGCTAAGTCACCATCGTTGGTTAGTAATAATAAACCGGTGGTATTTCGATCTAATCTACCTACGGGATATACACGATAGCCAGTAGCGTCTTCAACTTCATCCATCACTGTATTTCTTCCCTTTTCATCATCCGTCGTAGTGATGGTATTTCTGGGTTTATTGAGAAGGATATATACAAAAGGCTCCAAAGATATCTTTTGTCCCTCAACAACTACCGTGTCTTTTCTTCGAACTTTGAAGCCCATCTCAGTAATTGTCTTACCATTCACCTGTACTTTGCCATCAACAATGAGCTTGTCTGCCTCTCTCCTGGAGCAAAGTCCTGCGTGGGCAATGAATTTGTTTAATCTAATTTCTTCTGACTGGGAGTAGTCCTGGTCAACCTCGTTAGCTTTCTTATTGCTCTTACTTTTAAACTTCTTACCGCTATTTCTCGAATTATTCTTCTTCATCGGAACCTTCCTCGGAGTTCTCTTCTCCGTCTAATCCTGAATTCTCTTCTTCAACTTCAGGCTTCACACTCGTTTCTTCTTCCTCTACTTCAGAATGCTGCTCTTCAACTTCCATCATAAGCTGACGTTCGAGTAATAGCTGGCGATGTTCTGCCATATCATCATCCTTAAGGATTTCTTCGATTTCTCTTGGCTTGGGGAGATCAGCTACTGAATTCAATCCAAAATGGCGCAGAAAATGACGGGTTGTTCTATAAAGAAGGGGCTTGCCCGGGCCATCTGCCCTTCCAGCTACTTCAACAAGAGCTTTCTCCATTAGCTGCCTGATGATGTACCCGGAATCCACTCCCCGAATCTGATCAATCTCCGGTTTAGTAATCGGCTGGCGATACGCTACAATAGCAAGGCTTTCTATGGCAGACTGGGAAAGTTTTCGAAAAGCATTTTCGTGTTGAAAGATGCTGAGCCAATAATGGTATTTCGACTGTGTAACAAAGGTATATCCTCCAGCCAATTTCTCAATTCTGAAGCTCAGCCCATTTTCATCATATCGATCGTTTAGCTTATCAACAAACTCAGCTACGGTTTCCTCACTGATCTCGATCTGATCTTCATTCTCGACAATAATATTCCTGATCTTTTCGCCAGATATTGGCTCATCACTAGCAAAAATGAGTGCTTCAATTACGGATGAAAGTCTACTTCCATCTATAAATTGATAATCGTTTAATTCTTTCTTACTCACATTCCCTCACAATAAAAAAGCCATCATTTCCCTGCTCCTGGTATAGAGGCATTAATAGATACCCATCAGAAAGAGCTGATATCTTTCCATTAATATCAGAGGCCAGCCAATCTCCTTCCTGTACTTTATCAAAATTTTTGAATCCTGCATTCATCACAAAGTTGTCACCTTCTTCTACAATATGCTTATACAGGTATTCAACCTTCCTGGGGAAGTCTTTTACTTTTTCCTTCAAAGAAGCCACTTGTTCATCAAAGCCGGGGATGATCTCTTTCGAGATAACTCCAAGATTCACCAGCAAAATGGATAACCCTATAAAGGCATTTTCCTCAGCATCATCCGAACCATGAGACCCAGCCTCAAAAGCAAAGCCGAATTTCCCTGCATGCTCAGCATAATCCATGGAAGTTCCCTGCAAAGACTTATCAATACCAAAAACCTGGGGTATTTCCAGTGCCGAAAGAACTTCGGATTCGTTATCTGTTCCAGCTGCGATTAAAAACATCCCTCCAGAACCAGAGAATGTATGTAAGTCGACATAAATGACTTCCTGATCAGAAAGCATAATCGGGTCTAAGATCTGTAATACTTTTTTTACTTCTACGCGATCTATGCTTGGCAGCTGTCGAGACCCGGTCCTTCTAATTTTATCTAGAAGCGAAGTTCTCCAAAGCCGATTCATATCCTCATCAATAAAACGACGGCCAGTTTTTAAGGCAGCTATATTTCCTTTTAATCCTAAAACCCGCCCATTTAACTTCTCCTCGTAAGGCTCCAAAAGTTCTATGATTCGGGCAACCGCAGAAACACCTGTAGCTTCGTTTCCGTGAATCCCTGCCATTGCTATAATTGTAGGCCCGGGATTTAATCCTGTTAAATCTCCAATGTAATGGTCTGCCCTTGAACCAGGTTTCAACCGTTGTTCTTCTTCAATAAGTTGCATCTACTATTTGCCGTCCTTTTCATCCGCAAGAGCTAATAATAACCTCCGCGTGATATCCATGAAATTACCTTCGGTAATAATACCAACTAAACGACTATTCTTCACTACCGGAAGACATCCTATTTTTTGAGTCTGCATGATGTTCATTGCTTCCAGTATTGACGCTTCAGGGTGGATGGTTATCGGGTTATGAATCATGAAATCACTAATTGGTCGATTTGTGATTTCCTCTCCTTCTACGGCTGCTTTCGCATATTCCCGAATCATCATCCTCATTGATACCAGCCCAATAAGGTGCTTTTGATCATCTTCGATAGGCACATACCTGATTTTTCTCCAGTCCATCAAGTTCCCTGTAAACTCGATTAAATCCTCTTTACGAGCTGTAAACAAATCGGTAGTCATAAACTCTTCTACAATCAAACTGGATGGTTTCCAGTGATCCATATCTTCAACTCTGGCCAATCCCCATTTATGTACCGGCTCACCTTTCTTCTGGTTTTTGAGCATGGACGTAGTGATAGCAGAGACCGCATGTTCCTTGTTATTCTCTTTGATAAGATTCGAATATGACTTCACTACCCAGTAAGCTCCTGTCTGTGAAGATTCAATCCGATCTTCCAATACTCCCAGGTAGGTATCAATATCCGATTTATCAACCTCGGCTTTTTCTAATCCTGATCGGGCTATTGGTAAAAGCTCATCTTGAATTAAATCCTTTGCAGTAACCTTTCTTCCACCTGTCCACTCAAACTTGGTATCCATACCCATTTTTGAAGCAGCAAAGAAATTCATTCGTGCATCATCAAACTCAAGCTCTTTAGTGATATCCGGATGCTCATCTTCAAAACCATTTAAAAGCCCGAGCCAAAACGCTGTATTGGCCATTTCATCAATCACAGTAGGACCTGAAGGAAGCACTCTGTTCTCAATTCTTAAATGGGGTTTTCCTCCACCAACACCATAGCAAGGTCGGTTCCATCGATAAACAGTCCCATTATGAACTTTTAAGGCCATTAACTGTGGCACGATGCCTTCCTTAATCAGTTGCTCGGCATTTTCCTCTACATCGGAACTAAGCAATACCCTGAACCTTGATATGTCTTCTTTATAGATATCCAGAATAGAATTTCTTAGCCAGTCGGTTCCGAACATAACCCGCGGACTGCTTTCCCGAATATGGTCACCCACTCCACGTGTATCCACGGACTGATGAAATAAAGCTATTCGAGTTTCTGCCCATAATCGTTTTCCGAGGAATAATGGAGAGTTTACTGCGCTGGCAAGAACCGGGGCAGTAATAGCCTGAGCTACATTATACTTCGAAACAAACTCATTGGGTTTTATCTGTAGATGAATTTGAAAACCCGTATTACATCCTTCCAGCATTGGGGTATCGAACTTCATGAGTAGTTCATCCATACCCTGGATTCGAAGCTCGTATTCTTTTCCCCGCAAATTATCGATGGCTTCACAAAGAGCTTTATATCTTGGGATTGGAGTTAGGCTATCCATACTTACATCCGCCTTTCTAATCGTAGGAAGGATTCCAGTTAGTAATACCTCTGCACCAAATTCATCCGCCGCTGCTCGTACTTGCTCCACATTCTTTTGGAGATTATGCTCCATTTGTGAGAGGCAGTTCCCTTTAAACTCGAGCGGTGGATTTACATTGATCTCCAGATTAAACTTTGCAAACTCAGTAGTAAAATTATCACTATCTCCACCGAGCTTTTCCAATACATCCGGGGCTTCAAAAAAAGGTTTGGCTTGCTGATTGATTAAGCAAAGCTCCTGTTCTGCACCAATTCGAATTATATCTGTCTCAAACCACTCTTCCTCTAACATTTTTTCTAATGCTCTAACATCCTTTAGAACATTCTTCATGAAGTTCTGAACTTCTTCGTTAGTCTTAGCTAGTTTTACTCTTTGCTCGCCCATGTGTGATGTTTATGAGTTCGGGCGTAAATACTTACTTTCTGAAACCTATTGCAAGTTTTTAGCGCATTGCATCCACATTTATATTTATCCTGACCCTCGAATTGCTTATGCCTGATTCTGCGGTATAAACTTCCATTATTTTTGTTAGTACCGCTTCGATATACTGAGCGCCTTTTTCCGTATCCAGCTTAAGTAACATCTCCCATATGTAATTTTTGTTCATCCATCCGATTGAAGAAGATGAAGGACCTAGTACTTCCATGTCGGGTACTACCTTCGACGCTACTCTTTTCAGATTTTCTGAAGCCTGAACTACTTCATGCTCCTGCCTGCCTTTAAATACAAATTTGATAAGCCTTGAATAAGGAGGGTAATTCAATGGTTTGCGGAAGCCCATTTCTTCTTTAGCAAATCCCTCATGATCATGGAGTTTTGCAAACTGGATGGCTGGATTCTCCGGCTGCCGGGTTTGAATAAATACGTGACCTGGTTTTTCTCCCCTTCCAGACCTACCAGATACCTGGCTCAGCAACTGATACATTCGCTCGTGTGATTGAAAAGAAGGAAATGCGTATTCGGTATCCGCATCAATTACACCAACTACCGTTACATTTGGAAAATCAAGGCCTTTGGCTACCAATTGGGTTCCAATTAGAATATCTGCCTCTTGATTCCCAAATTTTGCCAGAATTTTTTCATGAGCGCCTTTATTGCTCGTTGAGTCTTTATCAAACCGGAGAATACTGGCCTCTGGGAATAGCTCCTCCAGATTTTCTTCCACTTGTTGTGTTCCCGAACCTCGGATTAACAGGTTAGCAGATCCACACTTCTCACAATGGGTATCTGCCCGCCTGGAATATCCGGAGTAGTGGCAGAGTAACAGGTTTCTTCGTTTGTGATAAGTAAGACTTACTGAGCATTCCGGACTTTGAGGAATATGACCACAGGTTGCACATTGCAAGTAGTTAGCGAAACCTCTTCGGTTAAATAACAAGATTACCTGCTCTTTCCTGGACAAAGCTTGCTTAATCGCATCGTATAATGGAGCAGCAAGGCTCTGTTTCATAGCGCCGGTATATTGCTTCAGATCAATGATATTCACCTCCGGAAGCCGGGCTTCAGCGTGCCTGGTTTTCAAGGTCAATAGCTTACATTTTCCTTTTGCTGCCATATGTAAGGCCTGCATGCTGGGCGTCGCAGACCCCATTACCACCACCGCTTTCTCTGAGTTAGCACGAACAATGGCTACTTCGCGAGCATGGTATCGGGGAGAAGGATCTTCTTGTTTATAAGACCCATCATGTTCTTCATCAATTACGATCAATCCCAGATTTTGCACTGGGGCGAATACCGCAGATCGTGCTCCGATAGCTATTTTTTTCTTGCCATTTTTTAGAGCATTCCAGGCCTGTAACCGCTCTCGGTCACTCATTCTACTATGAAGTACTGCAATCTCATCCCCAAAAACCTTATAGAACCGGGAAACCGTTTGTGGAGTCAGGGAAATTTCCGGAACCAGAATTATCCCTCCTTTACCTTTTAAAAGAATTTCATTCAGGGCATGAATATAAACCTCGGTTTTGCCACTGCCAGTGATTCCATACAACAAATAGTTATCAAATTGTTCTTTTTGAATGGATTCTTGAATGGTATGAAAGGCTTCCTGTTGCTCCTTGTTTAACTTTTTTATTAAGCCAGGCTCGTATTCCAGATTCAGATTAAACTCCTTTTCGACCTTCTTAAAATGAATCCATCCATCATCCTGTAGTCTTCTTTTAGTACTACTATCGAATCCTGGTATTTCTAAAAGTTGAGCATCCCTCTTGGGAAGATCAGTTTGAGCAAGAGCTGACAATGCCGTTTTCCATTTCGATGGTCTTCCCGCTGAACTCTCCAAAAACTCCTCGGCTATTTGTGCCGACTTCCCTTCTATCCAATCCCATTCTTTTTCAGTTTTGGGATCCACTTTCATAAATGGCTCTTCCCAAACTTCCAGTACTCGTTTTTTAATGAGCTTCGAAACTGAGACCCCAGAACTACGCCAACGATTATTTGCATCTGTGAGTGCAAGTTTCTCGTGTGATGCTACCTCGTCCACAACCTTTCGCTCTGCTTCACTTAGCTTTTGGTTGAGTTGAATGGGGTTTATCCTCACAAATTCCTTGGACACAAAATTAAGTCCAGCAGGAAGTGCTGCCTGGATCGCCTCTCCCCAACTGGTAAAATAAAACTGATGCACCCACTCCGTAAGTTTAAGTAAAGAACGATCTAGTACCGGATTTTCATCAAGAATTTCCCGAATTGGCTTTACCTCAAAATCCGGTGTTTGATCATGAATCCTAACAACTACCCCAATGGCATTGTAAGTTCGAAACGGTGCCCAAACCCTCATTCCAGTCTTCAACTGCCCTTCAAGCGTCTCTGAAACCTGATAGGTAAATAATCTTCGTACCGCAGTAGGAAATGCTATATCAGCGTATATGCCCAATAATTTGTGTTTGATTGTGAAATAGTAAGCTACTCCAATTCAAACACTCAAATCAACCTTAAAGAAAAAGTAAAATGTATAAAAGGATAATGATGATGGGTAAAGTAAATACCAAACTACCTTGCCAATATGTTGTCTTGTCTCTCATAACTGTCACCATATTTCTTGGGATTTAACTTTAATGTTTCTGCTTTGTTTCGTCTTTCGGATTATAGTTTTGTAATTCTTTCCAGGGCATTACATGATCATGTTAGAACAAACGTATTTCAAGTAAGAATATTCAGCAAGGAATTAAGAATTAAGAGGTTTCGTCCTGCTGTTTTTCCTTGCTGTATTTATGCTTGTAGTAAAAATTGCAATTAGTTGATCGCATTCTGAAATAGCTTTTTCAATGGTTTCATTTTCCAGTAAGGGTTTTTGATCGATCATTTTCAAACAGACATGTGTTTCTCTCAGTTCTTTTAATCCAATTTTAAGCTTATGAACAAAATCTTTTCGAGATTCTGCTGCCTGAGCTTCTGCATATTGAAAGGCTGGAGAGCTTCCTGACCTTATTAACTGTTTAGAAAAATGCTGGCCTGCATATGATTTAGGTAACTTTTCAGCCAATTCGATTGCCATTAGAGAAAATTTGATAAGTCGATCTTCTAAATCAAACCTCTTTCTTTTTTCATTTACACTTCCGCATTTATGTTCGTTATTCTTCATTCCCTGTTCTTTACTCTTGATTCAATATTCACCCCAACCACCCATCTCTGTCTAAACTTCGATATTGAATAGCCTCGGCTATATGATTTGCCTGAATGTTTTCTGATTTAGCCAAATCGGCGATCGTTCTTCCTACTTTTAAAATTCGATCATATGCTCTTGCGGACAGACCTAATGAAATAATCGCTCCTTTCAATATTTCTGAGCCTGTACTATCAAGCTTGCATACTTTTCTTACCTGACGAGTATTCATCTGAGCATTACTATACACTCCTTTTACTCCAAAGAACCGTTTTGACTGAATTTTCCTGGCTTCAATTACTCTTTTTCGTATTCCTTTGGAAGATTCCCCTTTTGCTCGCCCGGAGAGCTCATCATAACTCACTTTATTTACTTCAATATGCAGATCAATCCTATCTAGCAGTGGGCCACTAATCTTACTTAAATACCGCTGCATTTGTAGCGAACTAACCCCTCCTCCTTTGTTTGGGTTATACCAGTCACCGGAAGGTGATGGGTTCATGGACGCTACTAACATTACTCTGCTTGGATAAGTAACACTCATCCTCGCCCGGGAAATAGAGACGAAACCATCTTCCAGAGGCTGACGCATTACTTCGAGGGCACTTCGTTTGAATTCGGGGAGCTCATCCAGAAAAAGTACTCCGTTATGAGCCATGGAAATTTCACCCGGCATTGGAATTCCGCCACCTCCGACCAAAGCAACGTCAGAAACTGTATGGTGCGGTGCTCTAAATGGTCGAGAAGTAATTAATGCCTTTCCTGATTGCAGCAAGCCGGAAACTGAATGTATTTTGGTAGTTTCTAAAGCTTCATCAAGAGTTAAAGGTGGAAGAATCGTTGGGATTCTACGAGCCATCATCGTTTTGCCTGATCCCGGTGGCCCTACCATAATTACATTATGTCCTCCTGCAGCAGCTATCTCAAGAGCTCTCTTTACGTTTTCCTGGCCTCGTACATCGCTGAAATCAAGAACTTCGGAAATTCCATTTTTACCAAAGATTAAATCTACATTGGCTGAATGAGGACGAACCGGGCTTCTATCTTCAAGCCAATCTTTTACCTGGTTTAAATGCTCAAACGGAAATATTTCCAGCCCTTCAACTACCGCTGCTTCTGAACCGTTTTCTTTAGGAACTATTAGGTGTTTAAACCCCTGATTTTTCGCTTCTACTGCAACTGGAAGTACTCCCTTAACTGGACGAATTTTTCCATCCAAAGATAATTCTCCAACTACCACCGTATCATCCAGTTTAGAAGTATGCAATTGCCCGGACATATTGAGAAGACCTATTGCTATAGGAAGGTCGAAGGCATTTCCTTCTTTGGGAAGATCGGCCGGAGCCAGATTGACAGTTATTCTCCCTAATGGGTAATAGGAACCTGTATTTCTTATGGCTGCTTCAACCCGATCTCTTGACTCTGAAACTGCCCGATCAGGTAATCCGACTAAAAAAAATTTCACCATTCCATTGGTGTGATGAGTCTCTACATCAATGATTCTCGCATCAACACCAACGGTAGCGGCACAATAAACTCTTGCTAACATTGGAACTCCGAATCTTTTTATTTTTCTTTGCGTAGTTAGACCGCGCAGGAGGAGACTCCTTACAAAAAATTTCATAAATCGCACATATCATGAATAAAGACGAGGCAAAATCAAAAGCGAAACGCATCTATGAAGAAGTTCAGGGCGGGGTAAATGAAGTGATTTCAACGATCCGAGAATTTATCAAGGAAGGCAGCGCCCGGCGATTGATCATCAAGAATAAAAGTGGAGAAGTCGTTTTCCAGACTCAACTTGCTGTAGGCGTGGGTGGAGCTGCATTAGTTGGCGCCATGGCCCCGGTAATTTCAGCGATAGGGATGTTTGCAATGTTTATCAACGATTACCAAATCCTGGTAGAGAGAGAAGTAGAAGGAGAAGAAGATGAATTCTCAGTAGATGCTGAAATCATCGAAATCACTGAGGACGAAGAAGAAGAATCAAAAGAGACGGCTGCCGAAGAAGAGGAAGAGGCTAAAGAGGAGCCTGAGGAAAAAACGGTAGGCAAGAAAAAGAAGAAGTAATTATTTAGTTAAAAAGAAAAGGTGACAGGAGCTAATCCTGATCACCTTTCTTTTTATACACCCTTTCTATCAGGCAGTGAGCTCATTACTTATATAATGCTCTGCATCTAATGCTGCTTTACATCCTGTTCCAGCTGCTGTAACCGCTTGTCGGTAAAAAGAATCCATCGCATCACCACAGGCGAAAACTCCAGGTAGATCTGTTTTGGTAGACTGTCCCTTTGTTTGGATGTAGCCTACATCATCCATAGTCAGCACGCCTTTAAATAAATCGGTATTAGGTTTATGGCCAATAGCTACAAATACACCTGTTACGTCTTCAAGTACCGTGGACTCGCCTGTTTGGTTGTTTTTGATCTTTGCTCCTTCAACCACCTGATCGCCCAGCACTTCTTCTAGCTCGCTATTCCACATGAACTCGATTTTTTCGTTTGCAAAAGCACGAGCCTGCATCGCTTTAGAAGCACGTAACTCTTCTCTGCGGTGAATAACCGTTACTTTACTCGCAAACTTGGTAAGAAAGGTAGCTTCTTCCATAGCTGTATCTCCTCCACCAACAATCACAACATGCTGATTTCTGAAGAAAGCACCATCACAAGTAGCACAAGCCGATACACCTTTTCCTCTTAATCGAGTTTCGCTTTCGATACCAAGCCACATAGCAGATGCACCGGTTGAAATAATAATAGTGTCTGCATAAATCTCGGTTTTCTCATCAACAGTAAGCTTGTACGGACAGCCTCCGAATTCGATATTGGTAACATATCCGTACCTGCAATCGGCTCCAAATTTTGAAGCTTGTTCCCTGAAGTCCTGCATCATTTGAGGACCCATTACCCCATCAGGGTAACCAGGAAAGTTTTCTACATCCGTGGTAGTCATAAGTTGACCGCCTGGTTCGGGACCTTCAAAAACAATTGGGTTAAGGTCCGCTCTTGCAGCATAAAGTGCCGCAGTTAGCCCGGCAGGGCCACTTCCAATAATAACAACCTTAAAGGTTTTTCCTGCAATATCTTCCATAATAATATCTTAAAATTTTTATCTGTCAATGATAAGAAAATCAAGAATCATTATGAGTTGAATATCTCTATTAAACCGATAGGCGTTAAGGAGTTTGCCGGAGGACACAATTATTGGTTATTTCGGCACGAGTTATATCGGATGAGAAAAAAGACTCCTTGTTAAATCCATCATCGACATACAGAAGTTCTTCATCCGTGTTAAACTCAAAGAAAAACTTAATCTGTTCAGTTTGTTCCGGAGGTAGTGTGACTGTAAGAAACCCTTCACCTGCTTCAACGATGGGTAATCTTTCCACTTGATAGCAGGTTTGTCCTTGATTATCAATTGTCCCAGTGAGTGGAAAATGATAATTCATTGATTCCTGGGTTATACTCAAATAGAAAACAATCGGATCAGCTGAAGGAGCATTGAATTGCCAAATACCTTGATACAATTCTATAGGATTGAGAATACATTCTGGTTCTGCAGTTGAAAAATCGAACTGGCTTTGGGTATATAGTTCATCAACTAGAACACCATCTTCCATTCTTTGAATCCTCAGACCTTGATTGGTTCTGGTAAGTATTACGTCTTGTTGTCCGGTTGGTGAGGATGGATCGTTATCCATAATGGTGAAGATATTGCCATCTATTTCAAAAACTTCCATAACTGAGGTGAAATAACAGTCCCTTCCCGAATCTTTGCTAGCTACTCTCACCGTATCCATTTCAATAGAAACATATATACTATCTCCCCGTGCTTCATCTATATATTCCCAAATCCCAAATACATCGGTAGGGTCAACACAAATTGGAGCTAGATTATTAATGTCTACTTCACTTGGTTCATATTTATCCAGCTCAGACTGGGTTTTGTCAATATCCCGGACATGAAGTCCATCACCATTTCTTGAAAATGTTAGTCCCCGGTTTTCTTCTCTCCCCTCCTGCGTCAATAAGTAAAACCCTTTTCCATCGATACTAACAACCTGATAAGCATCTACAGTAATGCAATTCTCTGAACGATCATAAAAATAGAAAATGACTTCAGATGTCGATACTAAAAGGAAAGTATTATCTCCGATCCCAGAGTTCAGTTGCCAGAACCCCTGCACTTCACCTGCCTCATCGTTATCCAGACTTATTTCTTCACAGGCAGTTGTTGTTAAAAAAACTCCGAAGAGTAGAAGTGCGGCATACTTCGCATAATTATTCAAATACCTCATGGCACTACCCCTAACTTCTAATGTTGACCCTAATTATACATTTTCCAAAGCAGAAATACCTTAATTTATTTTTTTGCAAGGTATTAGAGCGTCTCCCAATTCACTCTTCAAAGTTAACTCCTCGCTCCGATTATTCTCTAATTTTCTTAAATGAACAAAAAAAGCGCTCCCACTTTTGTTTATCTAAATGATGTATTTCATTATGTTGGTCAAAATTAAAGTTGGAGGTTCCATTGACTATTGCAGTTTTAAAAGAAACCGCGGAATTCGAACGCAGAGTTGCACTTACTCCCGATGTTGTCTCTCAGCTGGTTAAAAAAGAACTACAGGTTTGGGTTGAAAAAGACGCAGGGGTAAACGCTAACTTTCCCGACTCACACTACATCGAAGCTGGGGCAAAAATTGTTGATAATAGAACAACTATTCTCACTGACTCGGATATCGTTCTTGCCGTTCAAACACCTCCTGAAGAAGACCTAAAACAACTTAAAGCTGATGCTGTATTGATATGTTTTCTATGGGCTTTACAGCACCCGGAACTTGTTGAGCTTATGAAAAGCCAAGGCGTCTCTGCCCTTGGTATGGATGCCATCCCGAGAATATCCAGGGCGCAAAATATGGACGCTCTTTCTTCAATGAGTTCAATTGCCGGTTATAAGGCATCACTGATTGCTGCCGATACCCTGGATAAATACTTCCCGATGATGATGACTGCGGCTGGTACCATCCCTCCATCAAAAGCTCTCATTTTAGGTGCCGGAGTAGCAGGGTTACAGGCAATAGCTACTTGCCGAAAACTTGGCGCAGTAGTCGAAGCGTATGATGTTCGTCCGGTAGTAAAAGAACAGGTAGAAAGTCTTGGAGCTAAGTTCGTAGAAATTCCTTTGGAAGAGGAAAACACTGAAACAAAAGGCGGATACGCAAAAGAACTTTCTCAGGATAGCCAGGAACGTCAAAAACAGGTTATTCATGAGCACGTAAAGAAATCTGATATTGTAATTACTACTGCTCTAATTCCAGGGAGACCAGCCCCTTTACTTGTTACCAAAGAAATGGTAGCGGATATGAAACCCGGCTCCGTAATTGTAGACCTTGCTGCAGAAAATGGTGGGAATTGTGAACTAACCGAAGCTGGAAAGACCGTTAATAAAGACGGAGTTAATATTGTAGGACCGATTAATCTGCCAAGCCAGCTATCTAACCATGCAAGTATGTTATATGCTAAAAACATGCTGAACCTGTTGAATCTTCTTATAAAAGAAGGAGCCACAGAGTTCAATTTTGAGGATGAAATTCTTTTGAATACCACCATTACCCATCAAGGTGAGGTTATATCTCCATCAATTAAGAATAACTGAATAAGGAATTAATTAACTATGTCTGCTTTAATTTTCTCTCTCTTTATTTTTGTACTCGCCTGTTTCATTGGGTTTGAGCTCATTTCAAAAGTTCCCCCTACCCTTCACACTCCTTTAATGAGCGGTGCCAATGCTATTTCGGGTATTACCATTGTTGGAGCTCTAATAGTTGCAGGATCCCTGGGTGAAGAACTTGGCAAATGGATCGGTTTTGCAGCTATTATACTTGCTACAATAAATGTAGTTGGTGGGTTTATGGTAACAGACCGCATGTTGGAGATGTTCAAGAAAAAGGAGGATGACAAATGATTAGTCAACTCTTACCTGAAGCCATAGCAGCATGGCTTCCCGACTCAATCCAGCTTATTTACCTCGTTGCTACTGCTTTTTTTATTCGTGGGTTAAAACTTCTGAACTCACCTGCTACGGCCCGAAAAGGGAACCAACTTGCGGCAACAGGAATGCTGATTGGAGTTGTTGTCACTCTGTTTGATCAGCAAATTATTTCCTTTGAACTCATTATTGCCGGGATAGTAATAGGTAGCCTTATAGGAGTTATTCTGGCCAAAAAAGTAGCTATGACTGCTATGCCCGAACTTGTTGCCGTTTTTAATGGATTTGGAGGCGCTGCTTCTGCTCTTGTTGCCTGGGGTGAGTTTGCAAGAACTACAGACATTTCGGTTTTTGATACAACAAGCCTGGTAACTATCGGGCTAAGTATCTTTATCGGCGCCCTTACTTTTACCGGTAGCTTTATCGCTTTTGGAAAACTCAAAGGCTTCATTTCTGGCAATGCAATTACTTTCCCGGGACTGAATGTCATCAATATCGCTTCGATGCTAGGTGTGCTGGTATTGATTGGGGTATTTACTTTTGATGCCTCTAACACCACTATTTTTTGGGTGATCATTGGTGTATCTCTATTAATTGGTATCACCTCGGTGATTCCTATTGGTGGAGCAGATATGCCAGTGGTGATCTCACTTCTAAATTCCTATTCAGGAATAGCCGCATCGATGGCGGGCTTTGTGCTTGGAAATAACCTCCTCATTGTATCCGGAGCATTGGTAGGTGCAGCGGGTCTCATCCTTACCAATATCATGTGTAAGGCGATGAATCGCTCATTAGCTAATGTGATTTTTGGATCATTTGGAGGTGACGGCGGAGCTGGCGGAACCGGAGGAGCTGGCGGTGATAAGTCAGTAAATGAAACTTCTGCTGAAGACCTGGCGATTCAGGTAGCATATGCTGGTAAAGTTGTTATTGTACCAGGATATGGATTAGCTGTAGCCCAGGCACAGCATATTATCAAAGAAGTTGCTACAAAGCTTGAATCCAGAGGTGTCCAGGTTAAATATGGAATCCATCCAGTGGCTGGTAGAATGCCGGGACATATGAATGTATTACTTGCCGAAGCAGATGTGCCTTACGACCTGTTATATGATATGGATCAAATAAATCCAGAATTTGCCACTACAGATGTAGTATTGATTATTGGAGCCAATGATGTAGTAAACCCAATGGCTAAAACTTCACCCGGGAGCCCTATTTATGGCATGCCTATTCTCAATGTGGATGAAGCTAAAAGAACCGTTGTATTTAAAAGAAGTTTAAGTGTTGGCTATGCCGGCATCGATAACCCTCTTTTTTATGAACAAAAAAATCAAATGTTCTTTGGGGATGCGAAAAAGAGTCTTCAGGCGTTGAATGAAGCGTTAAATGAGGTATAACACTATTTATGAAACATAATTCACTTTTTCTCACTCTCTTAGTTCTTTTAATTTTTCTTTCTGGTTGTAGAGACGATTGTTCCGAACCCAACATATCTGTAGATGAAACCCAACTGGCTGAAGATATAGCTGCTATCGACGCTTACCTGGCTCAGCAAGAAGATCTTGAAGGAGAAATACAAGAACACCCATCAGGTATTAGATATATAATTAAACGAAGCGGAGATGGAGATCGTCCTAATTCCTGTGACCGGGTTTCTGTTACTTATGAGGGGAGACTTATCTCTAATGGGAATGTAATTGATGTTAGAACCAGCCCTACTTTTCTGGACCTGGATAATGTGATTCCTGGATGGCGAATCGGGATTCCACTTATCAAGGAAGGTGGACGAATTAGTTTATATATCCCTTCGGTATTAGCTTATGGATCTACTGGAAATGTTGGAGTACCGGCAGATGCTAATCTCTACTTCGAAGTATTACTATTTGCTGTGGACTAGCTCCGAATCAGCTTGTTGAAAACCACTTTGTAAGTACTTCCTGCATATCAGTCAGTTTCACTGGTTTGGCAAGAAAATCCTTCATTCCAGCATCTAGACATCGTTTTCGATCTTCTTCCATTGCATTAGCAGTCATGGCTATTATAATGGGTAATTTGGGTAGATCCGCTTCAATCTTATGAATCATTTTTGTGGCTTCTACTCCATCCATCTCAGGCATTTCCATATCCATTAATACCAGGTCATAGGCAATCATTTTGCACATCTGCACTGCTTCTACTCCATTGCCTGCTACATCGCTCGACAAGCCAAATCGATTAAGCATTTTACTAGCTACCTTTTGATTAATCGGGTTATCTTCAGCCAGCAGAATTTTTAACTCTCCGGATATTTTAAATGTGTTCTTCGGATCCTTTTCGTCAGAACTTTCACTTCTCGTTTGATCTACAAATACCCGCTCCAGTTTGTGAAATAATAGGGTCTGCTTAATAGGCTTGGTAAGGTACAGGTTGAAAAAAGCCTTTTGCTCGTTACTTTTTAAGTCCATAATAGAGCTTAGCAGAACAAGGGGCAGGCTCTGTTTCGAATGCATCTTCCTTATTTCTTCAGCTACCTGAAGCCCGTTTTTATTAGGCATATGCATATCAATAATTCCAAGATCGAAGTCAGGTAAGGAAGCAAACGAAGCCGTGAAATCCTCACTGTCACCAAAGGTGGTAACCATCATTCCAACCTTCTCACATTGTTTCTTTAAGATGGTCAGGTTGGTATCCGTATCGTCGAGGATGAATACTTTTTTTCCTTCAAGGTTTGCAGACTGAAAAGGATCGAATTCTTTTTTACTTCTTTTCAATGGAAGTGTAAAAGCAAAGGTGCTTCCAGCTCCCAACTTACTCTCTACAGATATTTCTCCTCCCATCAAATCTACCAATCGCTTACTTATAGCAAGCCCCAACCCGGTTCCTCCAAATTTCCTGGTTGTACTCGCATCTATTTGTGAAAAGGATTTAAATAACCTCTCTTGTTTAGCTTTTTCGATCCCTATTCCAGTATCCATGACTTTGAAATTTAACCTTAACCCTTTTCCAGGTATTTCAGCTGCTGCTATTTTAATCAGCACTTCTCCCTCTTCAGTAAACTTAAGTGCATTACGAGTAAGGTTCACCAATACTTGTTGTATCCTGGTAGAATCGCCAATCACATAATCGGGAACTGAATCCTCTATGTAGTACAAAAGCTCTATTTTTTTACCGATATCGGTTGCTGAAACTAAATCCAGCACATCCTCCACTAAGTACGCTACTGAAAATTCTACCTCTTCCAGATCAAACTTACCCGATTCAATTTTAGCATAATCCAGTATGTTGTTTATGATGCCAAGTAAGTTATCTCCGCTTTTGTTGATCGTTTTCACAAAATCTCTCTGTTCATCATTAAGCGGAGTGTCTCTTAATAATCCTGTAATGCCAATGACTGCATTAAGAGGCGTTCTTATTTCATGACTCATTGTTGAGAGAAATTGTGTTTTTGCTCTAGCTCCAGCCTCAGCAGCTTCTTTTGCTTCAAATAGCTCCTTCTCTGTTCTTATCCTCTGAAAGATTTCCTGCTCCAGCTGTTCATTCTTAGCCTCAAGACTTTTTGTTCTCTCTTTTACCGTTTCTTCAAGCCCCAGATTAACATGAACACTTTGATCTTTTCTAAACCCAGCTAATGCCGACAGACTCCCAAGAAAAAAAGGAGCTGTATCAATAATCCAGTGCAATGGATTTCCAGCCTGAACTACTATTGCAGAGTTAAACGATAGCTCTAGCCCTTGTAAATTAACATCAAATATGGTGGCTATTATTGGAAACAGGAAACCAAAAAAGATCCCAAAAAGAGTATAATTGAGTGTATTTGAATATTTTTTATCAGATGATCTTAAACCCATAAACTATGTAATTCTCTATAACACGATTTTAGGCAAGAGTCGCTATTTTCTAAAACAAAACAAAAAACAGTAGCATATTTCTAAATGAAGCTGCCTCGCAAAACCAAACAACAAAAAGAACGAGCGCTGGACATTCTGAATGAGTTGTATCAGTACTATCCGAATCCTGTTTGTGAACTTGACCATCGCAATCCTTTTGAGCTACTGATAGCTACTATTTTAAGCGCCCAGTGTACCGATGTCAGAGTAAACATGGTTACTCCAAAACTTTTCGAGACCTATCCTACTCCTGAGTTGATGGCAGAAGCTCCTTTAGAAGAACTGGAAGAATTAGTCCGCACTACCGGTTTTTACAGAAATAAAGCTAAATCTCTAAAAGAGACGTCGAAAACGTTGGTAGAGAAGTTTGATGGAAAAGTCCCACAAACGATGGATGAGCTTCTCACCCTTAGAGGCGCTGCCAGAAAAACGGCGAATGTAGTTCTTGGGAATGCCTTTAACATCAACCATGGCGTGGTTGTCGATACTCATGTTAAGAGATTTGCCAATCGTTATGGACTTACAAAACACAAAACCAATACAGATAAGATAGAGCGTGACCTGATGGCTTTGTTTCCTCGGGAAAGCTGGACCGATTTGTCTCATCTTATGATTCATCATGGAAGAGGGCCGTGTAAAGCACGTTTTTCGAAAGCTCCTGACCATTCTTTATGCATCCATTATGGAAAAAAATGTGAGTGCCAAAAGATGAGGAAGAAAGAAACCGATTAATTCATGATATTCACTCCATCTAACTAACTAATTATGGAGTAATGAAAAAATATGTTGTTGAAGTAATCGGTACGTTCTTTTTAATGCTGGGAATTATTGCAGCAGTTGCTAACGCCGGTATCCTGGCACCCCTTGCAATCGGGACCATCCTTATGGTAATGGTTTATGCTGGTGGCCCTATTTCTGGAGCTCATTATAACCCAGCCGTTACAATAGCTGTTTGGATTAGGGGAAAATGTGATACTAAAGATGTATTCCCGTATATCATTGCCCAACTTGTTGGAGCCGCTTTGGCTGCACTAGTTGCTGGTAATCTTTTGGGCATATCTGCTGGTTCAGGAATGGATCTTGATATGGTACCAGCACTTACTGCTGAAATACTCGGTACTTTTGCCCTTGTCTTTGTGATCCTTAACGTTGCTACATCTGATAAATCAGCTGGGAATTCTTATTTCGGGTTGGCTATTGGATTTACAGTTGCAGGCCTTGCATTTACTTTGGGAAGCATTTCCGGAGGAGTATTTAATCCTGCAGTAGCTTTAGGAGGCAGTATGGCCGGTCTTCTTTCATGGGGAAATATCTGGGTGTACCTGGTAGCTAATATCCTGGCTGGTGTTTTAGCTGCTTACGCATACAAATTTGTCGATTCAGAATAACAGGCTTTTATTAGCTTTTAAACCTCTATGGCCTCATTGTTATAGGGGTTTTTTATTTTAAACTCATATTGCTTCTTTAGGTTGATAAGTCAACTATGAAATACTTAAAGCTCTTTTTACTCTGCATTTTAAGTGCAGGAACATTGTTCGGGTGCGACACAAGTAAAGAACTACAACCTGGTGTTTCTATTCAATTATCGGAGTTTCGAAAGCAAGTAGTTAGCGAAATTAAATACGAATTGCACTTTGCTATTCCTGAAGATAAAGGTTCGCCTATTTCAGGAAAAAACGTCATTACTTTTTCTCTTTCGGAAAACTCCAGGGACCTCGCACTTGACTTCATGGAGAAGGCAGAAAAACTGTATACCATCAATATAAATGGAACCGATACGAATATTTTATTTGAGAATGAACATATTTTACTTCCCAAAAGCTTACTAAAAAGCGGATCAAACACTGTAAGCATCGAGTTTCAAGCAGGAGAAACTTCACTAAACCGAAACCCTGAATACTTGTATACTTTATTTGTTCCTGATCGCGCGCGAACAGCATTCCCTCTATTCGATCAACCCAACCTGAAAGCAAACTATACCCTTTCACTCGAATTACCCCAAAACTGGACAGCTATTTCTAATGCTCCTCTAGAGAGTAAAACTAAAAAGGATAGTACAACTGTTTGGAGTTTTGAACCTTCTGACCTGATAAGCTCTTACCTTTTTTCGTTCGTGGCCGGGGAGTTTGAAACCGTCACCAGGACTGTTGATGGATATAAAATGTCCTTACTTCATCGTGAAACAGATGAGGATAAAGTTGAGAGAAACCTGGATGATATTTTCCATCTTCATGCCTCTTCTATTAAATGGCTCGAAGATTATACAGGTATAGAGTATCCCTTTAAGAAATTCGATTTCGCATTAATTCCTTCCTTTCAATATGGTGGCATGGAACATGTTGGGGCTATTCAGTACCGTGCTTCCAGCTTGTTTCTGGATGAAGCTCCCTCTGAGTCGCGATTACTGGGAAGAGCCAGTTTGATTGCTCATGAAACAGCACATATGTGGTTTGGTGATCTTGTTACAATGGATTGGTTCAATGATGTATGGACCAAGGAAGTGTTTGCCAATTTTATGGCTGCCAAAATTGTGAATCCAAACTTCCCGAATATTAACCATGATCTGAATTTCCTGGTGAGACACTATCCAAGTGCGTACTCTGTGGATCGTACTACCGGAGCGAACCCGATACGGCAAGAGTTACCGAACCTGAATGAAGCTGGAACTATGTATGGAGCCATTATTTATAATAAAGCTCCAATTATGATGCGTCAGCTAGAACTTTTACTTGGCGAAGAAATCCTTAGAGAAGGATTGCAGGAATATCTTAATACTTATGCTTTTGCAAATGCAACCTGGCCTGATTTAATCTCTATTTTGGATCAAAAGTCTTCCTCTGATCTGAAAACCTGGAGTCAAGTTTGGGTAAATACTCCTGGAAGGCCAACATTTGATATCCAAACCGGTGAAAATATTTCAATAGAAATAAAACAGATAGATACTGATGGAAAGAACCGGGTTTGGCCTCAAACTTTTGAGTTTATGGCAGACCACAATGATGAGTTACACACCTACACTACTACCAGTAGTTCTGATCTCACTTTTGTCGATCTTAGATCATCCTCCGGGAAACTGTACAATAACTCGAACGGCTACGGATATGGGCTCTTCTTCGCAAATATTGCACTATTGGAAGATTGGAAGTTGCTCGATGATGTTGCCAAAGGCTCACTTCTGATTAATATTTATGAAAATATGCTGGAAGGTACTCTTGAAGCCGGTCACTATCTCGATTCTTTAATTGAAATCATTCCCGAAGAAGAAAATCAGTTACTTTTAAACCTTGCTTTAGGTCATCTCAGAACTATTTACTGGAATATATTTGACGATGAGGAACGACTTACCAGATCAGAAGAAATTGAACAGCTAATGTGGCAAACCATGCTTGCTCAACAAGAAAGTAGCCAAAAAAAGATCTTCTTTAACACCTACAGAGACATTGTTCTTACACCTTCCGGAATTGACAACCTCTACAGTGTCTGGAATAAAAAACAGGAAGTGAACGGATTAATACTATCTGAAAATGATTATATATCGATGGCTGGAATACTGGCTATTAAGTCACCTGGCCGGTCAGATGGTATTGTTTCTGAACAACTAAATCAGATTAACAACCCCGACCGGAAAAGGAGATTTGAATTCATAGCGCCCA
Organism: Balneolaceae bacterium; assembly: GCA_965242845.1. Classification (GTDB taxonomy): domain Bacteria; phylum Bacteroidota; class Rhodothermia; order Balneolales; family Balneolaceae; genus RHLJ01. Next base: position 428,243 of record CBDETC010000003.1, on the reverse strand, counting down.
GTTTGTCAAATGATCCGGAAACCAGGAATACTTTTTTTGAGTCATTGGCATACGAAGAAAATCGGCAGACAGAATCGTGGGTGCTTAGTGCTTTAGGGAACCTTCACCATCCTCTTCGTACTTCTGATTCTGAAAAATATATTCTACCCAGCCTTGAACTATTGGAAGAAATACAGGTAACGGGAGACATCTTCTTTCCAGGAGGCTGGATTGGTGCAACACTTAGAAATCATCATTCGGATACTGCAGTAGCAATAGTTAGGGATTTTTTGGATAGCCAACCAAACTATAATAACCAACTGCGAATGAAGATTCTTCAATCCTCAGATATGTTGTTTCGCATGAATGAAATCCGCAAACAGTAAGATTGTATAAAAGATTTCTTTAGGGTAGGGTAACTAACGAGTTGGTTGTTTTATGGTAAAAACAACCAACTCAACCCATGAAGATTACCACCTACTTACTAATTTTTGTTCCAATTCTGTTAATCCTGCTCAGAATTGGAATCAGCAAGGAGTCACAGAAAAACTTCTATTCTGAAACTCTTTATAATGTGGAATACGATTTCGCTGTAAAAGGTGATAGCACCCCATACTCCGTTACCACTTTTTTCCCGGAGAATACGATCCGACAGGAAGTTATAACCGAAGAATTTCCTGGTCTGATATGGAAAGATGGACTTAATAAAAAAATGGCCTGGAAAGGAGAATCAACAGAGAATATAGATCTCTCCTATGCATTTACCTTTAGAGGAAAGCGTCTAAAAGTTCATATTGATCCTGACTTATCAATAAATGATATCCAGCCAGACGGGATATCGTGGATTTCTCCTACGCCTTTTATCCAATCCAATGATTTTAAGATCCAGCGCCTTTCCAATGTACTTGCGCCGGATTCTATAAGTGCCTTATCAGAAATAAGCTCTTCCTTTTATCAGTTCGTGCATAAAATCCCTTCAAGCTCGACAGATGAGCTTACCGATGCTGTAACCGCTCTAACCCAATATGAAGCTTCCTGTAATGGGAAAAGCCGCTTATTGGTAGCCTTATTCCGTGCTAAAGGAATCCCTGCTCGCATGGTGGGTGGAATTATACTGGAGGACATCACCAAAAAAACTTCCCACGCATGGGTAGAAGCAAAGCTGGGAAACACCTGGGTTCCTTTCGATGCATTGAACGGGCACTATGCTGAAATCCCAGCCAACTACCTGGAATTATATAAAGGAGATGAGTTCCTCATTACGCGCTCAAAGAATATCGAGTTCGATTACCTCTACAACATCGAATCTGAGCGAATCAACCATTACCCTACGTTTGCAGCTATAAATCTTTGGGATGTGTTAGATAAAACCGGGATTCCTAAAAAGCCTCTTACTTTTCTGTTACTCCTCCCCCTTGGGGCTTTTTTGGTCTCGGTTTTTAAAAATGTAGTGGGTCTTAAAACCTTTGGCGTTTTCTTGCCGGTACTCATTGCCTTTGCTTTTATGGAGATGGGGACTTTAATCGGCTTAGGCTATTTCTCGATGATCATCCTGACCATTGCACTTCTTAACTTCCCGCTTGAAAAATGGCGTATTCTGCACACCCCAAAAATTAGTGTGATGCTTACCGCAGTTGCCATTATTAGTATTACTGCACTAACTATTTTCTTCAAAACAGGCTGGCTTGACCCAACTAAAGCACTTGTTTTCCCGATCATCATTATAACCATGATGGCAGAGAAGTTTGCCCGCAAAGTAGAAGAAGATTCTCCTAAAGAGGCAATTAATGTGTACCTGCAAACGCTCATCGTTACCCTTGTTTGTGTATGGGTGTTTTCCTCAACCTTGATTCAGAATTTCCTGATCACCTTCCCCGAAATCCTGTTCACTATTGCTGCTTTGAATCTTCTGCTTGGAAGATGGATCGGATTGCGGTTTACTGAATTTTCACGCTTTGCAGCACTTAAAGGAGTTTGATCATGATTGCTTCACTTTTTTCAAATTCAAAGCCTTTAAAAAAGAATGTACTGGGTATCAACCAGCGAAATGTTGATTTGATATTCTCTCACAACCAGAGAAAGCATTATAAACTAGCGGATGACAAAGCAGAGACCAAGCTAGTGCTTGAACCAAGAGGGCTATCGTGCCCTACTACCTATGCCATGATTTCCAATATTGGAGGAATAGAATCCAAATGGAAAGAACTCAAAAGCTATAGTTCACTGGTGATAAAGCCAGCCAAAGGAAGTGGTGGCGGTGGAATAATGGTACTTCATAAGAAAGACGGTATCTGGCATAAAGGATCTTCACCCATAGAGGATCGGGAGATATTCTCGCATATCGCGAATATCATCTTTGGTGTCTACTCATTTGGTGATTCAGACCGGGCTATTATTGAGCAATGCATTCAACCTCACCCTTTTTTTGGAGAGATTTATGCTCAGGGGGTACCAGATGTACGGATTATTACTGTACAGGGAATTCCGGTTTTAGGAATGCTCAGGCTTCCTACTGAAGCTTCGGATGGAAAAGCTAACCTTCACCAGGGAGGGTTAGGAGTAGGGATTAATATGGATACCGGAGTACTGACCCATGTATATAATGGTAAAGAGTATTCTACCCATCATCCGGATTCTGGGAATCAAATTACAGGATTAACACTCCCCTATTGGGATGAAATAATCGCTCTTTCTGAAGAAGTCTCCGAAGCGTTTCCGCTAGAGTACCTGGGAATAGATATTGTAATAGACCGTGAATTAGGCCCGACAGTACTGGAGATCAATGTCCGCCCGGGATTAGGAATTCAAATGGCCAATAAGAAAGGACTCAAAAAAGAAATACTAAGAAAAATTGAATTCTAGGGTAGGGTAAACTTTAGCACAGTTGTTTTATAGATAAACAACAAACATTGAATCATGAATTACGCAAAACCATCAACCCCATACATCTTGATCCTGCTGTTCATTTTTGCAGTAACAGCATTCGACCTGATGTTATTGAGCAAGAAAAACAGCTCGGTAGTTGAAATTAGTACAACCATTGAAAAAGAACCGGAAGCTAATGAGCTGCGACCTGTTATTACATACACTCAAAGTGTAAACCATATAGCACCATGATAAGCAGCACATTTTTAGCTAAGGATGTTCTTAGAACAGTTGGACATTTAACAAGTGTTCCGTACCCTTGGAAATGGCTGAAAATGTGTGTCAACAGCAGATATTCGAAAGGATTTTTAGGGATTCCGCTCCTCAGTTACGCAATTACTTGTATTACAAATGCGGTAATCTGGAGCGTGCAAATGACCTGGTTCAGGATGCTTTTGCAAAACTTTGGGAGAAATGTAAATCGGTGGTACCGGATGCTGCTCTCCCCTTTTTATATACCGTGGCAAAAAACCTGATGCTCAACCTGATCAAAAAGGATAACGTGCGTTTCGAGTATGCCTCCAATTATGACGGAGAAACTCTCAACAGCGAGAATCCTGAGTTTGAGATGGAAATGAATGAGTACAAAGACAAACTTGAATCAGCCATTGCTGCACTGCCCGAAGGACAAAAGGAAGTCTTCCTAATGAACAGAATTGATAAACTTACTTACAAACAAATCGCCGAACGATTGGAAGTTTCCCAAAAAGCAGTTGAAAAAAGAATGAGTAAAGCACTATTAAAATTAAAGGACGTATTACAAGGTTACTAAACCGTGGCAAACGAAAAACCACATATCAACGATGAGACTTTTCTAGCCCGCTGGCTTGCTGGCGAACTTAGCGAAGAAGAAAAGAAAGCATTTGAGAATCTCGAGGAATTCGGAGCCTTCGAAAAAATAGCTTCTGTTTCAGATTCACTTTCTGTCCCGGAGTTTGAGGTTGATAATGAATTAGCCCGACTGAAAGATCGGATTGAAAAGCCAAAGCAAGCTACTATTTATTCTCTGCCCCGTACACGGTTTATCTCTATTGCCGCTACCATCCTTATTGCTGCCTTTACCGGTATTTATTTCGCATTTTTCCAAAGTTCAGGATTGAACTCATATCAAACAGCATTTGGAGAAACCGAAACCATCACCCTTCCGGATGGCTCTACGGTAGTATTGAATGCGAACTCAACCCTTTCTTTTGATGAAGAGCAGTGGGAAACTGCTCGTTTAATAACACTAGATGGCGAAGCTTTTTTTGATGTCACTTCCGGAAATACCTTCGAAGTAAATACTCCTCTGGGAGCGGTTGAGGTATTAGGAACCGAGTTCAACGTAAAGAACCGGAAGGGCTTGTTTTCAGCTACCTGTTTTGAAGGAAGAGTTGCTGTAAAAGCAGCAAATATTGAGCGCATTCTAGAAGCTGGTTCTCAAATTCAATTTGAGGTTGGCGCTATTGTTTCCGAGTCATCGTTTGAGAACCAGGCTCAACCCTCATGGATGGATGGCATCATTACCTTAGAAAATGTTCCTTTAGAAGTTGCCCTTGATGAGCTAACCGCTCAATTTGGTATTTCCTTCGTTAATATTCCTGATGACCAGGAATTGAGATTTACAGGTAGTTTCCCTGCTTCTAATATAGACGCCGCTCTAACACTTGTTTTAGAGCCTTTCGGATTTAACTATACTTATACTTCTGATACGAAAACGGTTACTATTCAGGATTAAAAATGAAGTTTCTTGGATTCGTTTTGTTGTGGATAGGCTTAGCCACTCCCCTGTTTGGGCAGAGTATCAGCTATTCTGCTACTGAGAAGCCTTTGACTGAAATACTGGAAGATATCTCAGACGATTACTCCCTCTTCTTCTCTTATTCGGTTACGGAACTACCTGATGATTTAGTCAGTATTCAGGTTGAAGAAACTTCGCTATCTATTTTTTTGGTAAAAATTTTAAGCCCATATGGGTTGAGCTTCGAAGTAGTAGAAGGAAATTTCATTGCTATCAAACCGGCTGAAGAAATTGGTGCCCTGCTCTCATTCAATGTTATAGATTCAGATACGGGCGATCCCATTGAGCTGGTATTAGCCCGGCAATTAAATAGTTATAAAGGAACCTATTCTGACCTGGACGGATATATTGAGCTCTATATCAACAAACCTTCACAGTATGAATTGGAGCTCACTCACCTGGGATATGAAAGCCAGATTTTCCAGGCATTAGAGCTTTACACATCAGCTAATGCTACCATTTCGCTAATCCCGAAAAGCTCTGAGCTGGGGAGTATTACCGTTACCGAATATCTCAATACCGGGATTATTGTAAAAGAAGATGCTTCCACGGTAACGATCCGCCCTCAAAATATGAATGTACTTCCGGGGCTTTCTGAGCCCGATGCTTTGTATTCGTTACATGCTCTTCCCGGAATTAATTCTCAGGATGAGTCTGCTTCAGGAATTAATGTTCGCGGGGGTTCAAATGATCAGGTGTCGATGTATTGGGATAATATCCCGATGTATCATACCGGCCATTATTTTGGATTGGTGAGTGCTCTTATACCATCCAGTATTAACTCGGTAAATGTATACCGCAGCGCTATACCAACCCAATTTGGTGGCGCAACTTCAGGCTTATTAGAAATGAGAGGTCCTTCTTTTTTGCCTCGAAAAGCTTCCGGTGATATTAACTCTAATCTTACCCATGCAAGTGGCTCAATCGCTATACCTTTTAAAAAGCACGGATTTATATTTTCAGGAAGACGTTCTTTTACCGATATCTATCAATCTCTCACTTTTGATGCCTTCCAGGACAAACTTTTCAATTCGTCTGAATTTACCCGGGATGGAGAACCCGTTGCCGAAAATGAAGAGGATGAGGATGAAATAGAAAAGCAAGAGTTGGTGTTCTGGGATTTCAACGGAAAATGGATTTGGCAACCCAATTACAGGAACCAGCTGTCTATTAGCGCGTTCTCGAATGGGAATCAATTAGATTATAGAACTACCAATGCTTCTGAAGCCAATGCGAAATTCCAATTTCACAAGGTAAACACTACTGGAGTCAACCTTTCCTGGGACCGTTTCTGGAGCAATCGGTTTGAGTCCAATTTAAGCGCTTCTGTTTCATCTTATGATTTGAATTATAACTTCCTGAATCAGAGAGAAGTAGATCCCAATGAATTCCTGGAAGCCCAGGAACAAGTGTCAAAACTTGATGATCATGATGAAGATGAGGAAGACGAAGAAGAGGAAGAGGATGAGGAAGACGAAGATCCATTTGATGGGGGCTTTACAAGTGGAGTAGACTCTCTTAGCGATCGCATCATTCGAACTAACAGCATTCTAAATACAGAAATCAGAATGGTGAATTCCCTTACCCTTGGTAATAGTCAGCTTAAATTCGGAGGGCAGCTAAATATCCTTGATGTCGACTTCACCCTTTCTCAGGTATCTGCTTTTGAAGATGATTATAACGACAAGACCAAAAATTCCGGGATCGGCTATTCTGTATTTGGGAACTATATTTTCGGAGTTGGGCAACCTTTTCGGATTGACGCCGGAGTTAGGGCAAGCCGGTTCGGTTTTGTTGATATTTATACCGTTGATCCCCAATTGAATCTCTCCTATTCACCAACAAACTGGCTTCAGTTTAAAGCTTCTACCGGCCGATATCATCAATACATTCGAACCCTTAAAAACTTTGATAACTCTATCTCCAGCAGAACGGAAGAAATCTGGTATATGTCGGATAAAGATGATTTCCCGATACTCAGAAGTGAGCAAATATCAGGAGGTTTTGTGGTTCAACATGATGGCTGGCTACTCGATGTAGAAGCTTACTCAAGAAGACTGAACGGCCTGATATCCTTGAATTACAATTTCGGAGGACTGGAGAATGAAGAATCAAGAGGCGAAGATATTGTTCATGGCCTGGATGTATTGTTAAGGAAACGAATCAACGACTATAGAGTATGGGTTAGCTATTCCCTGGTAGATGCTGAGAGCTTTTTCCCCGATTTTGAGGATGAGCGTTTTCCTTCCTTCCTCGATCAAAAGCATCAGCTTCAGCTAGTACAAAGTCTTGAAATTGGTAACCTGGAGCTTTCAGCAGGCTGGACCTTCAAAACTGGAGCTCCTTATACCGAACCTCAAAATGAAGAAGTGATTGAGGTGGTAGAAGTGGATGAAGGCGAGACAGAAACAGAAACCTTCTTTGTGATAGACTGGGGGGAAACGAATAGTAAGCGATTGCCAAATTACCACCGCTTAGATGTTTCTGCATGGTACAAGGTACCCAGGACACTTTCCCGATCAACTAATATAGAAATCGGGCTTTCTATACTTAATCTATATGGTCGTGATAACATCTTAAATCGCTACTACTATCCTGATGAAATAGATAGCGATGAAGAAATTGAAATTGTAGAAGAAGAAAGGTATTTACTTGGATTCACTCCAAACCTGAATATCAAAGTCTCCTTCTAAATGGAAGAGTTATTATTTAATTCTTACACCGATCCTATCCCCCCAGTAAGATTTGATATTCAGCAAATTCCGCATCATCAGAATGGGCATTCATTAGTCGTTTTTTATGACGCTTTAGGATATATGACTCCGAACTTTGCCCTTCCTTTGGAATCCCAAACTATTCTTTCTTTGCTGGATGGAAATCGAAGTGTAGAAGACATATTGAAGTTTAGCTCCAGTGAAGTGTCGAAAGAACAGGTTTTGGGTTATGTGCGCCATCTGGATGAGCATGGTCTTCTTCAGTCTAAATATTTTGAGAATTATTCTGAACTTATTGAGACAGAATACGAGGCTTCTTCCACCCATCTTAGCAATACCGCAGGAATATCTTACCCAAAAGACCCTGATGAAGTATCCTCCTGGCTGGAAGAAGCATTCAATACCCATGAACAATCCGCCTCAGTAAAAAAGGCGAAAGCTCTATACGCCCCTCATATAGATCCAAGAGTTGGTTTGAGTAGCTACGTAAAAGCATTTTCGGCAATAAGAGATCTCACTCCAAAGAAAGTAGTGATACTTGCCACCTCCCATTACTCCGGGTTTTACAATAGCCTTTACCAGGACACTCCCTTTGTGATCAGCCAGAAAACGTTTGCATTGCCAAATGGGGAAATCCCAACTAATAACACCTTTTTTAGTCATCCCGGGCTTGATCCGGGATCTGAGGCGAGCAATAAGCTAGGAATAACTTTCCAAGACAGAGCCCATCGCATTGAGCACAGCATCGAACTTCACCTTCTTTTCCTGAATCATATCTGGAAACATGAGTTCGAAATTATTCCAATCCTTGTAGGGGGACTTGATGAACTGTTCTATTCCACAAATAGCCACAGAGAAAAGCAAGTAGAAGCCTTCTCGGAGTTACTGAGAAAGGAATTTACTGATGATGAAGACACCTTCTTCCTGATTAGTGGAGACCTTTCTCACATCGGGTATAAATTCGGTGATCAAAAAGCAGCGTCACAACTATTTGATGAGGTAAAACTAAATGATGAACGCTTCCTTGAAATTGGAGCTACTGGCAACCCAGATAAACTGCTTGGCTTAATGAAAGAAGAATACGACCCCTATCGAATTTGTGGATTCCCTCCCCTGCTTACTTTCCTAAAGACTTTTCCGAATTTAAAAGGTGAGATTCTATCCTATGATCTATGGGATGAACGAGAACAGGAAAGCGCAGTTAGTTTTGGATCGATAATATTTAATTAGGAATAGGTGAATTAGGAATACTGTTTCCCTTATTCCTAATTCACCTATTCCTAATTAAATAATTGCTTACTCTTTAATCTCCATCTTCTCAGCGAAGTAATCGCAAAAATCCATCATATCCCCTGCGATTCGTTCATCAGTAGTAGAACGCTGTAATGTATCAGCCATAGAAACTAAGGTTTGATGAAAGAAGATTTTCATTTCATCAACCGTCATATCTTTCGTCCATAGATCAAGTTTTAACGTGTCTTTGTTGCGAGAATCCCAAAGAGAAAGCAGCATTGCCCGGCACTGAGCCTCACTTTTTCCCTGCATGTCATCCGCATTCCAAAGTATGTTTGTTGGGATATGTTGCTCGTCAAGTTCTACCGTGATATGAATGTGTTTCTTGTGCATGTATAGGGCTTTTAAGTTGGCACCAAAGATACTGCTTTATAGAAAGTTTTCATTCCGAAACTTATTTATTCTATTTTCGAATACATATCTGTTTTGATCAAAAAAATAACCCTATGAAACTACTTTCTCGCTACGAAGAAATCATCCTACTAACCATCTGGAGACTACAGCATGATGCTTATGGGGTAGCCATCCGTGAATATGTAACAGAAGTAACAGGAGAAAATGTAAGTATCGGAGCTATTTATGCTCCCCTTCATCGGCTAGAAAAAAAGGGCTATGTGAAAACCCATCTGAGTGAGCCCCTTCCAGAACGTGGAGGAAGAAGCAAAGTGTATTACCAGCTTACCAACCTTGGGAAAGAAGCTTTGATGCAAATTAAAACGATCAACGAAACGCTATGGGTTGGTCTTCCTAATCTTGGAATCGCCTGATGGAAAACAAAATGCCCACCCCTCCTAAACTAGCCTCTTTGTTGCTCAAACTTTTTGTCAGCTTCGATGTTCGTTACCACGCTATGGGAGACTTCGAAGAAATCTTCGTCTCTATCGCCAATACTGAGGGTTTAAAAGCCGCAAAACGATGGTATTGGATCCAACTCTTTCAATCCATCCCTTCATTTCTAAAAGACACCACCTACTGGAGCCTCGCCATGTTAAGAAACTATCTACTTATCGCATTTAGAAACCTGAAAAAGCATAAGGGTTATACAGCAATCAATATCTCGGGACTTGCAATTGGCCTTGCCTGTAGTATTGCTGTGCTGGTATTCGTTCGATCAGAAAACACCTTTGATAACTACCATGAGAATAAGGACAGTATTTATCGTGTATCTATTGAGACTGAAGTAATATCAAGCGGTTCTGGCGACGCTCAGGCAGTAACTTCCATTCTTTGGGGCCCGACGTTAAAAAAAGACTATCCAGAAGTACAGGACTTTGTACGATTTATTCCGCTAACAAATGAAAGTAACCCGTGGGTCTTTACACATCAAGACAATAGCTTTTCGGAGTACGAAATTCTTTATACCGATCCATCTGTTTTTAGTGTTTTCAGTTGGGATCTAATTCAAGGCGATCCTGGAACCGCCCTCTCCGAGCCTAGTACAATGGTAATTACCCAATCTATGTCTAGAAAATATTTTGGGAGTGAAAATGCTATAGGTAAAACCATAGCTATAGATCCTCTCCAACGTGATGAAAATGGGAATTTACTTACAGAAACTTATGACTATACCGTAGTTGGGGTTATAAGAGATGTACCAGATAATTCGCATTTCACCTTCGACTTCCTCCTGCCTACTGAAAATCTTAAAAACATTTTCGGAGGAGATATAAATACCGGAGATAATCTCGATACCTGGTTTTGGAGAGGACCTGTCGGATATACTTACTTACTTCTTGATGAAGAAGCTGACCTTGTAGCAATGGATACAAAGCTGGGAGAATTTATTACAAACTATCCCATAGATAGCGAGACAAGAGCCCGTGGATATACCTACGATCCCTATCTACAAGCCTTGCCTGACATCTACCTTGACGGTAATATCGAAGGCCAACTCCAACCCGTTGGTGATCGCACTCAGATTACGATGTTTGCTATTATTGCGATTTTTATTCTGCTCATTGCCTGTATCAATTTCATGAATTATACCACGGCTCATAGCACCCGGAGAGCACATGAAGTTGGAATGAGAAAAGTACTGGGAGCTTATCGAAAACAGCTTATTGCTCAGTTTCTCGGTGAATCTTTATTGACCAGTTTTATCTCACTCCTTATCGCAGTAGCTCTAGCCTGGCTTATACTACCCTATTTCTACCACTACCTCGGCAAGCCTTTCTTCCTGAATACTAATGATGCCTTATTTCTGATTTCTAGTATTGGAATAATTGGACTATTAACTGGATTCATCTCGGGAATTTACCCAGCCATGTTCCTTTCTGGTTTTAAACCTTTGCTTATTCTGAAGAGCTCTTTTTCGTCTAAAAAGAAAAAGAATGTCCTTCGAAAAGGGCTCGTAGTATTCCAGTTTTCTATCTCTGTATTTCTATTTGTTGCAACTCTTGTAGTTTATAATCAGCTCAATTACATGAAAAGTTATGAGCTTGGCTTTGAGGAAGAACAATTGCTTATTCTGGACTCTTCTTTGAGTCAGTCGCTTGCTGGAGAGTATGATGCTTATAGAACTACCCTTCTTGAAAATCCGCTAGTGCGAGAAGTTACAAGCTCCTCTGCTTTCCCCGGTTTTGGAGGTGGAGGCGATTTATATGTAAGAGAAGGAAACTCTGCCGACGATGGCTTCTCTATGTCTGAAGCCTATGTAAAAATGAATTTCATTGATGTTATGGGTCTGGAACTGATAGCCGGAAGAAATTTCTCGGAAGATATGGCCCTGGATCAGGGAATCCCAGACGAAAGCGGACGGGTGAGGGAAGTCGCAGTTATTCTAAATGAAGAAGCCGTAGCTCGATTTGGATGGGATAGTCCGGAAGAGGCAATTGGAGGCCAAATAATAAGAGACCCAAATTCAAATGATTTTACTGCTACGGTAGTAGGTGTAGTTAGAAATTTCAATTACCAGTCATTACACAACTCTATTGAACCTTTAGGAATTGTAGCGCGCCCTAATTATCGGTTTATAGCCGTAAAAATTGTCCCGAACGATATGCAAAATGCAATAAGTTTTGTTGAGGGCATAACCTCACAGTTTGTTCCTAATAGCGTATTCGATTACACATTTCTTGACCAAAACCTGGAACAGCAATATGAAGAAGAACAGAGAACCAGTGAAGTGTTTTCTTATATCTCATTCCTTGCCATTTTTATAACCAGCCTTGGTTTATTCGGTCTTGCTACCTTTATGACTCAACAGAGAACCAAAGAAATTGGGATTCGAAAAGTACTGGGTGCCGATACTGGAGAGATATTGTATGATTACCTGAAAAGCTTTGCGATTCTGGTATTCGTCTCTTTCATCATCGGTATGCCTTTAGCTTATTATGCGGCGACCAACTGGCTTTCAGATTTCCCATTTAGAATCAACATTGGCGCAGATATCTATTTACTGGCAGCTCTTTTCACTTTTGTAATAGCATTTCTGACTATTTCATACCAAACCTTTAAAGCCACTCGCATTAACCCGGTAGAAGCATTGAAAGGAGAATAATGAACATGTGTACATAGAACCGGAATTTGTGTTAGTCCGAATCATTCTAACCTGCTACTTTCAGTACAAAAATTAGATATGTCCAGCCCTCTGATACATCATCATTCTGTTAGCGAACTCCACAAGCACCTGGGTTTTGAGAAACCAACTCATCCTTTGATTACAGTGATTGATGTAGCAAAGCTTGAGCATACAGAGGATCAGATTGGCACACGGCTAACTTCGGATATGTATTGCATTGCCCTTAAGGATTCCAATTGTGGTTTAGATTACGGGCGAAACTCTTATGATTTTGCTGAAGGTGTGCTTTTATTTTCTGCTCCTGGGCAGGTTTTTACAATAACGAGAACGCAAGAGCTCAACGAAGTACAAGGTTGGCTACTTTACTTTCATCCGGATTTGATTAGAAAAACCGCTCTTGGTTCCAAGATCGATAATTACTCTTTCTTCTCTTATGAGGTATATGAGGCTCTTCATCTATCTGAACAAGAAGAAAAGGTCTTTCTAAACTGTAAAGATATGATTCAGACAGAGATTAGTGAGCGTATTGATAATCACAGCCAGCAGGTATTGGTTTCTAATATTGAACTGCTGCTTAATTATAGCCTGAGATTTTATGAGCGCCAGTTTAATACCCGATCAGCTCACAATAAAGACATTGTTTCGAAAGTGGAATCGTTGATGAAAGACTATTTCAATCAAGGTTTACTGCTACAATCAGGGCCTCTCACTATTCAATACCTGGCCGAACATTGTCACCTCTCTCCTAATTACCTGAGTGATCTCCTTAAAAAGGAAACGGGAAGATCTGCAAAAGATCACATCAACGACTTCCTGATTAACAAGGCTAAAAATATGCTTCTCGGCTCGGATGACTCGGTTAGTGGCATCGCTTATGAATTGGGATTCAATTACCCTCATTATTTTAGTCGCCTGTTTAAAAACAAAACTGGAATGACTCCAAACGAATATCGTGAGGTAAACTAGTCGGGTTTATAAAACTACCCGGTGTTAGCTTTCCAATATCCTTACTTGTCATCCCGGACCTGTCCGCCGTACAATACTTTGGAAGGCGGGCTTGATCCGGGATCTGTGTAGCTTGATTCGTTGATGTGGCTATTACTCTATCAAGGTCTGGGTCCCCTACAGATCCCAGGTCTTCGCTTGGGATGACGGTTGTGAAAGTGTTCAGAATGACTAAAGAGACCTCTTCTTTGCACATCCGTAATTTGTGTGCTCCTTTCCCTATTCCGTGTTCTAGAGTCTTGCTCTTGGTTCTGATCTTAGTCCTGTCAAATTACTTAACCCTTTAAAACAGGAATCATGAGCAAGAAAATTTTACTTACCGGTGCAAGTGGCGGTTTTGGATTCTTAACTGCAAAATTGCTGACAGAACAAGGACATACTGTTGTTGGAACCATGCGATCTGCGTCAGGAAAAAATGAAGACGTTGCCAAAGAACTTTCTTCCTTAGGCGTTCACCTGGTAGAGATGGACGTTACTATCGATGAGAGTGTAAACTCAGGAATAGAGCAAGCCATCTCAAAAATGGAAGGCCTGGATGTTGTGATTAACAACGCTGGTGTAGGCGTCTCTGGGATGACAGAGCACTTTACCCCCGAAGATATGCAGCGCGTGTTTGACGTAAATGTATTTGGAGTGCAACGAGTAATGAGAGCTGTCCTACCCTTTCTTCGAGAACAAGGCCGAGGTACTATCATACAAATATCAAGCTGTATAGGGCGTCTAACCCTTCCTTTCTACGGACCTTACCAGGCATCAAAATGGGCATTGGAGGCGCTAGCTGAAAACTATCGTACAGAGCTTTCCGGATTTGGGATTGAATCATGTATTATTGAACCAGGAGGGTTCCCTACTACTTTTATGGAAAACCTGATTCAGCCTAGCGATAATAGCAGAACTGAGAGTTATGGAGATTTTATGAATGCTCCTCTAGCATTAGGCCAGGCTTTTGGTGAGGCATTACAAAACAACCCACTTCAACGTCCTCAAATCGTAGCTGATGCTATCGGTTCGTTAATAACCATTCCATTTGGTAAAAAACCATTCCGTACAGTAGTCGATCATATGGGAATGGGAGAACCGGTTGAACAATATAACCAGGTACTTCATCAGATTACTGAAGGCATTTATTCAGCCTTTGGAATAGAGGGAATGCTCAAACTAAATAAGTAACATCTTAAAACCTTGTTCCAAACTTTCTGTTTTGGATCAAGGTTTTTTCCAATTAGCTTGATGTATTAAAAACAACGAATACATGAAGCTATTAATCATTGGCGGTAACGGAACCATTGGGAAAAGAGTAGTCGATCATTTCTCTCAAGATCATGAAGTACTCATAGGCGGTAGAAATACTGGAGATGTTCTTATTGATATTGCCGATTCAGAATCAATTAAGAAGACCTTTGAGCAAATCGGGGAAGTGGATGCCATTGTTTGTATAGCTGGAGAAGCTAAATGGGCTCCGTTCAATGAGCTCAGTGAAGAAGACTTTTACATTGGAATTCAAAGCAAACTCATGGGACAGGTTAATCTTGTCCGAATCGGTCAGCACTATCTTTCTGAACATGGGTCCATCACCCTATCAACCGGGATTCTTGCTGACGATCCCGTAATGAATACCACCAGTGCTGCTATGGTTAATGGGGCCATTCACAGTTTTGTTCAGGCAGCTGCTTTGGAAACACGGTCTCAATTCCGGTTAAATGCCGTTGCTTTGGGTGTGGTAGAAGATGCCTATGAAAAGTATAAGGACTACTTTCCTGGGCACAATCCCATCCCTACTCCAAAAGTAGTTAATGCCTATGTCCGTAGCATTATGGGAAATGGTCACGGAGAAATAATCCGAATCTACGATTAGGCAATGGCTTCTCCTTTAGAAATAGTATTAATGGAGAGGGATAAGACCAAAAAGGATTGCTTTCTGGATGAGCATCCTGAGTTCTTTGACGAAGCCATGGATATTGCTCTTTCTGATGAAAAACCTCTCAACTGGAGAGCGGCCTGGATGATCGGTGGATATATGAAGAAAAACGATCAGCGCATCACTCCTTACATTTCGAGAATTGTAGATGCTTTACCTGATTTGGATGATGGCCATCAACGAGAACTTATCAAGATTCTCTTGAGGATGGATATGGATGAAGAAGAAGAAAGCCGATTGTATGACTTGAGTGCTACGTTATGGGAGCAGGTTCAAAAAAAACCTTCCGTCCGACATTTCGCTTTTCGATGTATGGTCCAGTTTGCGGAGAAATATCCAGAGTTGAATCATGAAATCCTGGTATTGGCCCAACCTCAATACATCAACGCTCTGTCTCCTGGGATTAGAAAGAGTATCCTTAAAGCCGTTCAGAAGATCGAAGAATCTAAGTAGTTATTGGTTAGCGTTTAAAAATACCTATAAAAAACCCTAGGTCATTCCCGCGCAGGCGGGAATCTAGATTTAACTTAATAAACAGAGCGTTACTCTTTTACAAGAACCTAGATTCCGGATTCCGCTGCGGAATGACATAGATGTTTACTCATAGTGCACTGAACTGCAACTAATTAGACTTGAACTCTTCATTTCCAATTCATTTTTTATTGTTTAGTTATTCAAAACTGGTGTAGTCATAAATAGCATGAAAACTAAACTATTTGCTCTCCTGCTCATACTTACCTCTTTGTTGGGGTATCTGGAATGGGGAGACAATCATTCTTTTCTTTTCCAACTGGAAGGACAACTGCTTTCCGATGCTTTTTCTAACCCCGCCTCCCTCCTTCATCCCTTTATACTCTTGCCATTACTGGGACAGATTTTACTTCTCGTAACTCTATTTCAAAAAGAACCACGGAAATACCTGATCTATATAGGAATGGCAGGCATAGGAGTACTAATGGTCTTCCTTTTCTTTATCGGTATCCTGGTCACAAATATGAAAATTCTAAGCTCAAGCTTACCTTATCTTGTAATGTGTGGAATAACAATCTGGCATCTTACAAAGTCTAAAACCAGCAATGAATAATTTTGAACAACGTCTCACCGGAGGACACCCAAACTCACTAGGAAATACCGTTGAGGTAGTGGAAGAAGTATTAGCCAATCACGCCAATTTTGATGAGCTCTTTAATTGTTACTTCAGTGAAGATGAAGTAGTACGCCTAAGAGTATCAAATGCCATGAAACGAGTATGTGCAGAAGAAAAGCAATTGCTCGTCCCCTATATTGATCGTTTTTTAACTGAGATCGCTGATATTGATCAGGCTTCAACTCAATGGACTTTGTGCCAGCTCTTTCTCCAGCTTGAAAAGCAAATGAACGATGAACAATACGAGCAGGCATTAGCGATTGTGAAGAGAAATCTCGAGTTCCATAATGACTGGATTGTATTGAATGAAGTGATGAGAACCTTATCGACCTGGGCAGAGAAAAACGATAGCTTAAGAGAGTGGGTCATTCCCCATTTAACCCGATTGAGTAGAGATTCAAGAAAATCGGTATCAGGAAGAGCAGTCAAAATCCTCAAGAAATGGGGAGCGTAAGCCTCGGTTAATGATGAGTTATCCTGAGGCAGAATTTCACATTGATGAACAACTTGTTCGGCATCTAATTGATACCCAATTCCCGGAATTCTCTGAACTACCTTTAAAGTTAGTAGGCAGTGGCTGGGATAATCAGAACTATCAACTTGGCACAGAGTATTTAGTTAGAATCCCACGAAGAGAATTGGGAGCAAAGCTAATCAGTCATGAAATCGAATGGACACAAAAGCTGGAGAAACAGCTTCCTTTACCAATACCTACTCCGTTAAGAACTGGAAGTCCTGATACTACTTATCCCTGGCAATGGAGTATTCTTCCCTGGTTTGAGGGTAATACCGCTCGAAATGCAACTCTTTCTGAATCCGAGCTTTTTCGACTCGTTCAATTTTTAAAGGTACTTCGCACTATTAATCCTGAAGATGCACCCAAAAATCCTTTTAGGGATGTACCCCTAATGGACAAAGCAGATACTATTGAAGAAAAAATTCAAAAGAAAAAACTCTCACTTCCTCCATCCATTTTAACGCTTTGGGAAGATGCACTTTCAGAAGATTTAGATACCAAAGCTTGTTTGATACACGGAGATTTACACCCCGAAAACATCATTGTTAAGGAAGGAGCTATACAAGCTGTTATAGATTGGGGAGATATCACTATGGCTGATCCCGCAACCGACCTGGCAATTTTTTGGATGCTCCCCATGGATAAAACTCTTCGAGAGCGCTTGCTCCTTGAGTATGGAGCTACAGCTTCAACCATAGCCCGGGCAAAGGGCTGGGCTGTATTTTATGCTGTCGTGTTTTCGACCTCAGGTGAAGAGTATGAGGAGTTGGGTGCTAACATCTTTTCCTTTTTAGGGTCATCCTGAGGTTACTACCGAAGGATCAGCTTTTCTTATATCAGGCTGATCCTTCGCTATCGCTCAGGATGACTTGAATGGCTATTCCGATCTAAGCGACTCAACCGGGTTGGCTAATGATGCCCGAATAGAATGGTAACTCACTGTTAGCATAGTTACCAGCAAGCAGGCGACAGCCCCAACGGCAAACATCCACCAATACATAGGTATTCTGAACTCGTAGCCTTGTAGCCAGGCATTCATCACATAAAAAGCTGCTGGTAGCGCAATAAAGCAGGCAATTATCACCAGCAGGCCAAAATCTTTAGATAGCAACAGCCATAAGTTGGCAACGGAGGCACCAAGTACTTTCCGGATACCAATCTCTTTTACTCTTTGGGTAACCATAAATGCTGATAATCCAAAAAGTCCCAGACAACTTATGATAATGGCTAAGGCACTAAAAAGAGTCGCCAAACCACCTATCTGCTCTTCCGCTTTGAATTTTGTAAGATATTGGTCATCCGCAAATGCATATTCAAACGGATGCGCTGGAATCACCTTCTCAAAGGTATCTTCAATATCAGAGAGTGCCTCTCCAAATGGAACTTCCGGACTCGTTCTTATAAACATATGATACATAGGTCTTTCTGAAGCGAATAGCATTAACGGTACAGGCTCATCAAAAGGAGATCCTTTAATCATATCCCTCACTACACCGACGATCGTAAAACTAGAGTGTCCATTAAATTCCCATTTGGCATCAAGCTGTTGGCCAATTGGATTCTCAAGCCCCATTGCTTCTGCAGCTGATTCGCTGATGATTATATTTGAAGAGCCATTATCCAGATCCCTTGAAAAATTACGCCCGGCGATCAACTCCCATTGAGTAGCTTCGCCATACTCCGGGTTTACATAGATGGTGTTAAATGAAATTGGAAATTCATTTGAAGAACCGGGCAATCTAAATCCTCCGTTATTCCCTAAAGTATTAGTCAGCGGATAATTGGACGTTGCTATCTCTTTAACGGAACCCGTATTCTTTAACTCAGAACGTAATACTTCGAAGTTCTGAGATACTAAACTGCTACCAGTCATGGTAATCAGGCCCTCTGACTGGTAGCCCATTGGTCTTTCTTTTGCGAACTGGATTTGTTCGTATATGGTAATAGTACCAATGATTAGGATGATTGAAATAGCAAACTGAAATACCACCAAGACTTCGCGGAACCTTTTGCTTTTCGTCCCTTGCCTAAGATTTCCTTTCAGCGCTTTAACAGGTTTAAATGATGACAGGAAAACCGCGGGGTAACTTCCTGCAATCAATGCAACTAATAAGCAGAAACCTATATTCAATGCCCAAAAAAGAGGATTGCCCCATTCGAAAGCGAGTTCTTTTGCTGCAAAATTGTTGAACGATGGTAGCAAGATAAATACCAGGGCTAAAGAAATGACGAGTGCCCCAAAAGCGTATAAAAAGGATTCCGTAAAAAACTGAGTCATTACTTCAGGCCTGGAAGAACCCACCGCTTTTCTAACCCCTACTTCCTTTCCACGATTTTGAAAACGCGAAGTATTCAGGTTCATAAAGTTGATACACGCTATGAGCAAAATGAATATCCCAATGAGACCATACATTCTAATGAACTGGAGTCGTTTGCCTGTCACTTGCTCCCCAAACTGATTCGTAGCATAAAAATGCCAATCTTTCATTGGCAGCAGAAATAATTCTCTTGGATTATCCTCAACATCCCGATAAGGTTTCATTAAGTCTTTAATGGCAAGAGAGGCATCCGATAAACTGACATTGTCTTTAAGCTTTGCATAGCCCTTCATATTATAATTATTCCAGACGTAGGGCCTATTTTCATTATAGATTAGTCCCATGGAACCAATGAACTCAACCACTCCAAAGGTTGAGTTTTCTGGTAAATCCTCATAAATGCCCTGAACAATCAGGTCCGTTCCCGAAATCAAAGAAACCGTCTTGCCCATTGGGTCTTCATCCTTGAATATTTTTTGAGCAAGGCTTTCAGACAGTAGTAAGTTACTGGGGTTTTCGAGTGCGTCCCTTGTCCCCTGTATCATATTGAGAGAGAGGATATGAGGAATATCTTCCTGGAAATAATATCCCATTTGCCGGTAGTGTTCACCATCATAAAAAAGCAACCCAGGTGAAGGACGGAAAAAAGTCGTAGCTATGTACTCAAAGTAATTGCTATAATTTTCTTCTAACTCGACCGCTATTCCTCCTGTCAATGAACTGTTAATCCGTACTCCTTCAGGCGAAATGTCTTTGCGCATTATCTGGACAATCCGATCATAGTGCTCGTGATTTTTATTGTATGAGTATTCATCATAGATCCATAATGCGATAAAAATGAACACGGTCATCCCAAGGGCTAAGCCTCCAATATTGATGATAGAGAAGCTTTTGTTCTTAAGAATGGTGCGATAACTGATTTTGACGTTGTGAGAAAACATGGCAGGATAGATTTCAGGGGATTGAACATTTTTGATGGCAAACGGACGGAGATAATTGAAAACCTGGAACCAATACAGGAGAGCGGCTTTTCGTAGGGAATGCTTTCTTAATGCAGCAAAATAGGCCTCCTCTAAATCACCGAGTACTTCTTCCTGAAGCTCTTGCTTGAGAAAGAAGCATAAAAAACGTTCGGCTGATGCTGGAGGCCTGGATGACATCTAGTTTACTCCTTGTATTGTAGGAAGAGTTAACCAACACTTATCCAATGAGTCATTCCTGCGAAAGCAGGAATCTAGTTCCTTATTAGAACACAGAATCGTTGTCTCTAGGTTTGATCTAGATTCCGGGCATACGCCGCGGAATGACAAAAAAGGTATTTGGTTAGAGGTGATTACCACTATCATACCTTAAACTTTAAATTGGCGAAGGCAGGAAACTGATTCCACAACGAAAGCTTGATTTCACGAGAGTTCTTTAAGGCACGATGTCCCGCTGCAGTGATTTCATAAATGCGCTTTCTCCTCCCTCCTCGTTCTGCAGTTGGCTCTCCCATTTTAGAAGTAAGGAATCCCTTATCTCCTAAACGGTTCAGGGTTGAGTGCACCGCTCCAATAGAAACAGAGCGCTTAAGTTGGTCTTCAAATTCTTCTGCAATCTTGAAGGCATATGCTTCCTTATCGAGGATTCCCACGATGAGTAGCAAGGTTTCTTCAAAATCTCCGAGTTTTGTTTCTTTCATATCTTTTTAATTTGTAGAACAAATATATGTCAAAAAACGATAACCTCTACTTTTTAGAAAGAAATAAATTTCAATTGATTATTGATTGTTCAAAATTCAACCAATGAAATGACAGATTACTTGAACATCAAAGAAGAACTAACTACACTGATCTCATTGTAATCTGGAAATATGAACCCCAAAATCGATAAATACCTCGTTGACGGATGCATGCGATGCGAATTTGGAGGTACGCCGGATTGCAAGGTGAATGACTGGCAGGAGGAATTGAAAACTCTTCGAATGATTGTGCTGGAATGTGGTCTTACCGAAGAGTTAAAATGGGGAGCCCCTTGCTACACTATTGATAATAAGAATGTGCTGATGGTAAGCGCGCTTAAGGACGCCGCTGTTATAAGTTTTTTTAAAGGGGCATTAATTGAAGACCTTCATAACCTGCTTACCAAACCCGGCCCAAATTCCCAATCCGCACGATATTTAAAGTTCACCAGTGTTGATCAAATCATTGAGGTGGAGCAATTTTTGAAGGAGATTATTTATAACGCTATTGAGATAGAAAAAGCCGGACTGCAAGTTGAGTTCAAGAAGAACCCGGAACCGATCCCGGAAGAACTTCAGTCTAAAATGGATGGAGATCCAATGTTTAAAAATGCATTTGAGTCGTTAACACCTGGAAGGCAGCGAGGTTATATCATTCACTTTTCCCAACCCAAGCAGTCCAAGACTCGGATATCTAGAATCGAGAAATTTGTCCCAAATATCCTGAATGGAGAGGGTATGCATGACAAGTACCAATCCAGAAAGAAGAAGTAATGGAGAATTCTCTGAATATAGTCTACACCGATTTATCTTATGCTGAATCCTTTTGTGCAGCCGTAGACCTGGTTGCCAAAGAACGAAAATACCTGGCTTCTACTTCTGGCTTTCCGCTGGAAACCACCAAATCATTTGTCGAATCTATTATAGACAATAATTTCGCTCAGTATTTCGCAATACAGAATGGCAACGTAGTAGGGTGGTGTGATGTACTTCCGAAACCATTCGAAGGATTGAACCATGTAGGAACTTTGGGAATGGGAGTCCTATCCAAATACCGGGGAAAAGGTATTGGTAAGCAGTTATTGCAAACAGCAATTCACCACGCTCATACTAAGAATAGCATTGAGAAAGTAGAACTAGAGGTATTCAGCTCCAATACTTCTGCAGTTGAACTATATAAAAAGTATGGATTCGTTATTGAAGGCGAACGAGTTAAAGCCCGCAAGCTTGATGGCCAATATGATAATATCCTCTTAATGGGAAAATTCATTGAATGAAAATTCAGCCTGTCATAACCTTCCATGATGTTAACCCTAATGATAAAGAGATCATTGAGCTTCTTGCTCAATGGTACCTGGAAGAGTTTGAAACGCCTGTCAAGAGAACATATAGAAGATTAACAGATCGGTCTGGAGAAGACCTGATCTTTCACCTTATTGTAAAGAAAGAAGATAACATTGTTGCCGCGGGAGGCCTTTATAAACTGGTCCGCTTTACGAATACTTTTCCGCAATTCAAGTCCATTAAGCCATGGGTTGGATTAATCTACACAGTAAAAGATCATCGTGGGCAGGGAATTGGAACGCGACTTATGAAAGAGATCGAAGATAGGGCCCGGTTGCTTGGAATTCCTGATATCTATCTATACACCTTTAGTGCAGAATCACTTTATATCAACTGCGGATGGGAGGAATATCGTCGGGTAGAATACAAGGGCTTCGATACGGTGATTATGAAAAAGAAATTAGGGAAGTAACCCTTCTTCCTTCTTCAATGAATATTCTTTACTCAATACTCCTAATACTCCGCTCTGCATTTCTCTCTTAACGTATCCAATACATGTTGGAAGTCTTCGGGGAGTTCTGATTCAAATTGAACCATCTCTCCTGTTTTGGGGTGCTCAAAGCCAAGCGTTTTAGCGTGAAGTGCTTGCCGGCCTAGCCCGGTAATGAGTTTATGGAACATCACTTTCCGCTGACCAGTATTTGGTCCATATCGAACGGATGTCCCTCCATAAGTTGGATCGGCAAATACATGGTGACCAATATGTGCACAGTGTACCCGAATCTGGTGGGTCCTTCCCGTTTCCAGTTTCACTTCTATCAGGCTGAGATAATCAAAATATTCCAGCACTTTATAATGGGTTACCGCATGTTTTCCTCTTCCCTCTGGCAATACCGTCATTAGTTTCCGGTCGTGTTTGGAGCGGCCAATATCGCCTTCGATGGTTCCTTCTTCAGCAGGAGTTCCCCACACAATAGCCCAATAGGTACGTTCAACATCTTTTTCAGCAAACTTGGATGAAAGAGCGGCCAGCGTCTCATCGTTCTTGGCCACTACCAATAATCCGCTGGTATCTTTATCTAAACGGTGGACAATACCCGGCCTCAGATTTTCTTCTTCCTCTTCCCCACCCAGTTCTTCAACATGATGCATAAGTCCGTTAACCAGAGTTCCTGACCAGTTCCCATAAGCCGGATGAACCACCATTCCGGCTTTCTTATTTACCAGAATTAAATCATCGTCTTCGAATACTATATCCAGTTCAATTTCCTCAGCTTTGGCTTCAGGCGGAGGGGCTATTGGCAGCTCGATATAGATTTCATCTCCTGGAAGCATTTTGTAGGAAGCTTTTTCCTGCTTTCCATTTACTGATACATATCCATCCTTGATGGCCTTTTGTACTTTATTTCGGGTGGCATTTTCAACAAAACTGGTGATGTAGGCGTCCAGTCTAATCGACTCCTGCTGTCCTGTCGGTACTTTGAAATTATAAATGGTTTTATTCTCGTCGCTCAAAACTTTTGTAAGGAATTGATTTCTACTCTATCTAACTAAAGTAATTAAAGATTTAAAATGAAAAATTTAAGATAGCATCTAAATGAAACAGAATTTGATTCAAGATAAGAGCTTTCGGTTCTCACTTTCGATTATAGTTTTATACCAAGATTTGATGAAGGAGCATGAGTATATAATTTCCAAACAGGTATTAAGATCTGCCACAAGTATTGGAGCAAATGTTGAAGAAGCGATTGCTGGTCAATCCAAAAAAGATTTCCTTTCCAAACTATCCATCTCTTTAAAAGAAGCCAGAGAAACCGCATATTGGTTGCGATTGTTAGCTGAAAGTGATCTTACCCAAATCGATGTATCTGGATATCAAAAAGAAATCTTAGAAATTATCAACATCCTTTCTTCTATTGTCAAAACAACACGGTATAGGCTTGGACTATCTTAAATTTTTCATCCTTCATTTTTCATTTCAATGATCCAATCATTGTACATCAAAGACTTTGCACTCATCGACGAGCTTGAAATTTCGCTCGGAGAGGGACTTAATATTTTAACTGGTCAGACCGGAGCAGGGAAATCGATTATTATCGGGGCGCTGAATATGATTCTTGGGGAACGTGCTGATACCGAGGTAATTCGACGGGGAGCTCCAAAAGCCATTGTTGAGGCTACTATTAAATCAGGTGACAATATTGATCTCAAACACCTTTTGGATGCCAATGAAATAGAATTCGGAGTGTACCAGATATTGAGGCGTGAGATCAGAGAAACCGGGAGTCGTGCATTTATCAACGATACACCGGTAAGCATCAAGCTCTTGAAGGAAGTAGGCGATCTACTGGTAGATTTACATGGACAGCATGACCACCAGCTTTTGCTGAAAGAAGAAAATCATCTGGGAATGGTGGATAGTTTTGGGGACATCACTCCCTATTTAACTACCTATAAGACTGATTATGAAACGATGAAACGGCTCAAGCAGGAGCTTTCATCTCTCAAGAAAAGAGAACACGATCTTCAGGAGAAAACTGAACTCTATCGCTTCCAGGTAAAAGAACTGGAAGAAGCCCGACTTTCGGTGGATGAAGAGGAAGAACTTTCCACTGAGATGAACCTCCTGGATAATGCTGAAGTTCTGGATCAAAAAGCTGCGGCTATTTCTGAATTAACTGAGAGTGACGATGCTAATATCCTGCAGGTATTAAACCATCTAAAGCTGAACCTCGAAGACCTTGCGCGAATAGAACCCGAGTTTGAAAGCTATCTCGAAGAAATAAATGCAGCGCGAGTCAGTATTAATGAAGCCGTTCAATTTGCGGAGAGATATCGAAATAATATCGAATTCAATCCTTTGCGATTAGAAGAGCTCCGTCAGCGACAAGCTGAACTCAACCGACTTCAAAAAAAGTATCAACGTGATATTCCCGGATTAATCAGCTACCTCAATGAAATTCAGCACGAGCTTTCTATCGCAGATAATTTTGATATCGAAATAGAAAAACTGGAACATAAAATTGCCGAACGATCTGAAAAGTTGGCCGATTCGGCTTTGAAGCTCCATCAACAACGAGTACAGGTCGCACAAAAACTCGGTGCTTCTATTGAGTATGAACTTTCCACTCTTGGGATTTCAAACTCCACACTAGATATAAGAGTAGACTGGTTACGTTCTCCTTCAGGATGGGTCGAAATTGAAGGTGCACTGGTAGAGTGTCTGGAAACCGGATGTGATGAAGTCAGAATCTTTATATCAACCAATAAAGGTGAAGAGCCTAAACCGCTTGCTAAAATTGCTTCTGGAGGAGAAATCAGCCGGGTGATGCTTGCTCTTAAAACTATACTCGCCCAGGAACAGAGCTTACCTGTGATGATTTTTGATGAAATAGATACTGGAATCAGTGGTGAGATTTCAGAAAAGGTGGGGCAATCAATGAGAAAGCTTTCAAATGTTTGCCAGATCGTAGCTATTACGCATCAGCCACAAATTGCCAGCCAGGCGCATCATCATTACAAAGTGGCTAAAAGTGAAGGAGAGGAGCGTACTACCTCAACTATTATAAAGCTTACTCAAGAAGAGCATATCCGAGAAGTAGCCAGCTTGATGAGTGGCGCTGATATTTCCGAATCAGCATTAAATAGTGCTCGTGAGCTAATTGAAAGAAGCACATTTAATAATTAAAAATGAAAAATTTAAGATGAAGGATTTAAGGGTTCTAAACCCATCTTAAATCCTTCATTTTTCATTTTGAATTATTTGATCAGTGTCATTCTTCCGGATCCAACCAAAGTAGAAGAACCGTTTGAAAGCGCAGTGACTTTATACAGATATATTCCTGTTGGGGCACTTGAAAGATTCACTGGAATTTGAGCCCTTCCAGCCGATACATTTCCAACAAGTTCGGTTACCAGTTGACCATGTACACTATAAATAGAAATCGTGTATTGAGAAGCTACCGGTACATCAAACCTAATTTGTGTTCCAGGGTTAAACGGGTTAGGAAAATTCCCTACCAGTTTAAACTCATTAGGAAGACCACCCTCTCCTTCTGTGTTTGTAGCTACTTCATTAGCTCCTTCAGTAATCCACTGTCGAATTAAGTTAATTTGATCAGCTGTAAGAGTTCCACCTTGTGGCATTCTTGTACCGAAATCAGGATTAGCTTCAATTTTGTCGACAAGCGGGCTTCCATTCGCGTCATTAGGGATTACATGCCTTTTATTATACTTATCGGCTGCACTCGTACTGGCTATTACTGCCGCATAAGAGCTGGAATTGAAGGTATTTTGGCCCATACTGTGGCAGCTATTACATCTTGCTGTAAATATAGGCTCTATGGATTCTTCATAGTCGACCTGAGCAAATAGTGGCGACGAACTGAGTAATAAAACAAATAACAAATAGTAGCTTCTCTTCATAATTCTAATAACAGTTTTAAATATTGATTAATGTAATTGAACACATTTAGCTATCCAATTTTCTTACAGGATTTTAATAATGTTCACATGTTACAATTAAACACTCTTAGCATGTTAGGTAGATAACTAATCTCACTCTGGAAGTGATAGTAAAATTCCGGTAAACCTGTGTATTTTTCCGACATTGGCAGCCATTTTGCCCTGGAATCATTTCCGTGAGAAACATTTAAGTGTTTAAAATTTGATATACCCGTAACTTTACTTACTTGTTTGTTAGTGTTACCAGTCTATTTTAAAGACTCCCAAAATTCTTTACAGTTCAAATAATTATGTACTCGATTAAAAATTTACTGGTGTTAATGGAACTTAATCACCACGACGATGTGGTTTGCGAATATGTAAACCGAATGAGCACGGTGGTTTCATTTGAGTCTATCACATTTCTGCATATTACGGATAGCCTCGATGTTCCAAAGAAATTGGTTGAAAAATACCCCGGGCTTATCACCCCTGTTGATGAATCCCTGAAAGAAGCGATCGAAAATAAAATCAGCAAGTACGATCAAATCCAAAAAGCTCCATCTATTGATATCAAAATCTCCGACGGAGTAAAACTGCAAACTATTGGGAAATTTGTAAGAGAGAACGATATCGACCTGTTAGTTATCAATCGCAGCGATGTACATGACTCTGAGATTGCATTCCTCCAAAAGGTAGCCCGATCAATAACCTGTTCCATTGCCCTTATCCCACCTACTATTCCTGAAAATATTTGTTCTTTGTTAGTGCCCATCGACTTTTCAAAGAATAGCTATATGTCTTTAAAATTTGCTCTTGAAGTGATTAAAGATCAGCCTGATATGAAAGTTGTTGGACTTCATATCATGAAAATGCCCAGCGGGTATTTTAAAACGGGACTTAGTTACGATGAATTTGCTAATGAACTTCAAAAAAATGCCGAGCAGGAACTTTTAGTTTTCTTAAAGGAAAATGGCATCGACCCTGCTTCTTTTGAAATGCATTACAAGCTTAAGAAAAGCGACAGTATTCCTTATATGATTAATCGCTTTTCTTTTTCAAATCAGATTGATGCTGTTGTAATGGGATCGCGTGGAAGAAATACCCTTTCTGCCTTTGTTTTGGGAAGTACCACAGAAGCTCTTATAGACAGAGATCAATATTTGCCACTTATTCTTATCAAAAATAAGGATAGGAATATGCAGCTTTGGGATGCGATTCTAGAGCTATAGTCCAAATTCCGCAGTAGCCCTGGATACAATCTCATCACCAATAGCTAAACCAGCTGTAGCAGCAGGGCTAGGTGCATTTAGCACATGAATTTGATTGTTAGCCACTTCAAAATGAAAGTCATCCAGGATTTCGCCATTAGGCAATAGTGCCATTGCACGTACGCCGGGAGGTGCATCTTTAAGATGTTCTTCTCTAACCGACGGAATTAATTTCTGTAAACCTTTCACAAAAGCTGCTTTTGAAAAGGACCGTTTATACTCATCCAGACCCATAAGCCAGTGCTTAGATGCCATCTTCCAAAATCCCGGAAAAGTTAAGGACTCAAAAGCTTCTTCAAGGTTAAAAGCCAGCTTATCATACCCCTCTCTTTTAAACACAAAAACTGCATTTGGGCCGCATTCAATACCTCCAAGGGCCATTCGTGTGAAATGAACTCCTAAAAAAGGAAACTCCGGATTAGGTAAAGGATAAATGAGATGATTTACCAGGTATTCCGAATCTTCTTTTAATTCGTAATACTCTCCTTTAAATGGAACAATTTGAACCGGAGATGAAATCCCAGCGGATTTAGCCACACGATCGGAATAAAGTCCAGCACAATTAATGACATACTTAGTAGTAAACTTATCGCTGCTCGTAATTACCTGGGTTACTCCATTTGTTGGAAGTATGTGCTCAACTTTCTGACCAAACTTGATTTCACCATTTTTAGCTTCGATCAGTCCTTTCATTTTTACGCACATTCCTGCAAAATCGACAATACCAGCACAAGGAACATGAATGGCTTCAACGCCCGAAACATAGGGTTCTATTTCAGCCAACTCTTTAGGACCAATCTTTTTAATGCCTTCAATCTCGTTCTCAACCCCGCGAGCATAGATTTTTTCCAAACGACCCTTTTCTTCTTCCTCTGTAGCCACAATTACTTTTCCGCAAATGTCCATGGCTACCTCATGCTCAGAACAAAATTCGACAAGCTGATGGCGTCCGTCCTTACAATTTCTAGCTTTATAGCTTCCAGGCTTATAATAAATACCAGAGTGAATAACCCCTGAGTTCTTTCCTGTCTGGTGAGCTGCTACTTTGTGCTCTTTTTCCAACACCAGAATTTTAGCTTCCGGAAATGATAATGATAACTTGTAGGCTGTAGATAAGCCGACAATACCCGCCCCAACAATTGTAAAATCGTAAATGGTACTAGCCGTTGTAGAATTTTGCATCGCCAAAGATACGGTTCCTTCCAAAAAAGGACATCTATAAAAAGCTTGTTAAAAGAGATTGACTATTGGCCCATTAACCAATGCCAATTACACTTTTCTAAGGAATAAGCTGTATCTTTGGCTCCATTTTTAAAAATCATTATGAATAAGAAAAACCTCTCAATATTATTTTTATTAGCTCTGTTTGTTTTTTCGGCTTGTGCCGAGAATAAGTCACAAAATCCTCGACAGCTAAGCGAGGAAGAAGCACGTATGGAAGCTGTTCTGCAACGCGCTAAATTCAAAGACATGGAAGGAAATGATGTCTATTTAGCCGACTATAAAGGCAAAGTTGTGATGATTGATTTCTGGGAAACCTGGTGTAGCCCTTGTCTTATGGTTTTCCCGGCACTAGACTCTCTGAAAGCAGAATATGGAAATGATTTTGAGGTATTGGCTGTTAATACTTTAGTTTCTGATGAAGAAGCGGAAATCAAAGAGTTTATTGAAAAAACAGGTTACGATTTTGAATTCGCTTTAGACTCTTATGATGTAGGATCAGAAGTTATTTCACTCGGAATTCCTTTTAAGGTATTTTTCGACCCCCAAGGATTTTTTATAAAAGCTGAGCTAGGCTCAGCCGGTACTGAAGGCGATTATTTAAAAGCCAAGACGATTATAGAAGACAATAAAGACTCATAGAAAAAACAATATGCAACAAGTAGAAGAAAAATTGGCCTACAAGGTAAAAGACATAAGCCTGGCTAAATTTGGACGTCAGGAAATTGAACTAGCTGAAGCGGAAATGCCAGGTTTAATGGCTATTCGCGAAGAATACAAAGCTGAACAGCCTCTAAAAGGTGCCCGCATTGCAGGCTGCCTTCATATGACCATTCAAACCGCTGTTTTGATTGAAACACTGGTTGAACTTGGCGCTGAAGTTACCTGGTCATCATGCAATATTTATTCAACTCAGGATCATGCCGCTGCAGCTATCGCTGATGCAGGAATTCCTGTTTATGCCTGGAAAGGTATGAATGAAGAAGAGTTTGACTGGTGTATTGAGCAAACTATTTTCTTCCAGGATGGACAGCCACTGAATATGATTCTTGACGATGGTGGTGATCTTACCAACATGGTACTGGATAAATACCCTGAATTGGTATCTGGAATCAAAGGAATTTCTGAAGAGACCACTACTGGTGTTCTTCGCCTCATCGAGCGTGAAAGAAACGGAACTCTTCCTCTTCCTGCGATCAATGTGAACGACTCTGTGACCAAGTCAAAATTTGACAATAAATACGGATGTAAAGAATCTGCAGTAGATGCGATTCGTCGTGCGACTGATGTAATGATGGCCGGGAAAGTAGCTGTGGTTGCTGGTTACGGTGACGTAGGTAAAGGTACTGCTGCTTCTCTAAGAGGCGCCGGAGCAAGAGTTATTGTTACCGAGATTGACCCAATTTGCGCCCTTCAGGCTGCGATGGACGGTTTCGAAGTAAAGAGAATGGATCAGGCTGCGCCACGAGCTGATATTGTTGTTACCGCTACTGGTAATAAAGACATCCTGACCGGAGCACACTTCGAAAGTATGAAGGATAAAGTGATTATCGGAAATATCGGTCACTTTGATAATGAGATTGATGTAGCCTGGCTGAAAGCAAATTCCCAGGAAGAAAACATCAAGCCTCAGGTTGATATTTTCACTCTTGAAAATGGAAACCAGTTAATCCTTCTTTCCCAGGGACGTTTAATGAACCTTGGCAATGCTACTGGTCATCCTTCATTTGTGATGAGCAACAGTTTCACAAACCAGACTATTGCTCAAATTGCATTATGGAATCGTCCAGAAGAGTTTGAATCTGGTAAAGTTCATGTACTTCCAAAATCTCTTGACGAGAAAGTAGCTCGTTTGCACCTGGCTAAAATTGGTGTTGAGCTTGAGGTACTGACTGAAGAGCAAGCTGAGTACATCGGAGTTCCTATTACAGGACCTTATAAATCAGATGAATACCGATACTAATAATTAATTAGTATCAGCCTTTTATTAAAAAAGCCTCTACGCTAAGCGAAGGGGCTTTTTTTGTTATATAAAGATACTATCGATTTTGTCATTTCGAGCCTGCTTAGGTCGCCAGACAAGCAGAGCGAGAAATCTAAAATTAGTCGTTGTTTTCGATATTTAGATTTCTCACTTCGTTCGAAATGACAATTGGAGTATTAGTTCTCCAAGTCCATATCTGCTTGTAGGATTCGATCTATCCTGGCCTGCACTTCACGTAAATGAGCTTCAGTATATCCATCAAAACTGTATGGAGGACTCAGCCTTCTATCAATTCTTGATTTCAGATTGATAAGCTCAAGACGTGCAACCGAACGTGCATCAGCAGGTGTACCATTAGGTGCATCGGTTACTAATGTCGCCATTCTGTCGATATAAGCTCGCTGTAGGTCACGACGCAAGCTGCTTACATTAGTACCTGGTGCAGCCCAAACCTCACTCCAAACTGCTTCAGAAATCCGGCCTAATAGTTCTGGAATAGTAACTACATTCTCAGATCCGAATTTAACTTCAGCATCGCGGATTCTGGCGAATTTAGCAGGACTGGTAATTTGAGAAAGCATTGCTCCCTGAAGTCCTAAAAGAGACTGATGCAGCGGATAGTCGATACGACCCGCATAGGTATTGTTATTGCCCCAGTGGCTCCATCGGTCAGCACCAAATTTTTGATACACTTCTACTGGAAGCTCAAAAGCATCTTTGTCGAATCCTGATTCGATGATAAAATCTAGCGCCTCTTGTTGTCGGGCTTTGTCTACGTTCACAAAAGGTTCCCTTTGATTTGGATCTCCCATATGGTCTCGATACTGGTACTGACCACCAATGTACTTAACACCTGTGGAAAGAGCCCGGGCATACTGGTTAACAAGTGTCTGGAAAGCATCCGTCACCTTATAGTAAGCAGTATTATCAGAAAGCACATGATCCGGCAATTCTGCCCAAATGTCTTTAATAAGCTGAGTACGCTCTTTACCCCATGCCAGAGGATCACTACTTAAGTCGTATACATTTACATCCGGATCAAGAGCACCAAATCCACGGGCATCTTCATCAGGTCCGTAAGCATGACCAGGAGTTGCTCCCTGGCGAGCTATTTCTTTTGCACGTGCATCACTAGGAGTATAACCATAAGAAATCACCCAAAGGTCATAAGATCCTACAGAAGGAGAATAGTAATAACCCTGTGGCCCACTAGCTGCAATATTGATACCCGGGTATTCCATTACAGAACTAGCCAATCCATTTTCTTCGGTAAAGGCTTTGTCGTGAAGACGATCGTATGGAGTGTCTGCAGAAGAACGGAAGTTATGTCTCAAGCCAAGAGTATGACCTACTTCATGCATGGTTACTCTTTTCATAGCTTCATAGATATAATTCTCAGGAACTGCCTCTCCAGCTTCGATTTCACCCCGGGCTATCAGAGCAGAACGAAGCAATGTTCCATGCGATGAAATCTCGTCTACTAATGACGCCATTTCGCCACCATTAATAAGGGCGTTTTGCTCTTCTTCAGAAACTTCGAACATCTCGTTAACAGCTGCTACCGGGCTTACATTACTTCGGTAAAAGTTCTTCCAATTCTGAACCATGTTTGCTTCATAAAGCATATCTGCATCAAGGATCTCTCCGGTTCGAGGATCAACCACAGACGGGCCAATGGCTCCATACCCAGACTGATCGGATACATTCCATCTTAGAGTTGCGTAGCGAATATCTTCGGCATCAGCACCTTCAGGAAGTCGTTTCGCAACAATACCATTTCTGAAACCTGCTGCTTCAAACGCACGCTGGAATTCCTCTACCCCTTCAATCATCACATCCACATACTCTTCAGGTACGGTATGATCGATGTAGTAGGTAATTGGCTTTACTGGATCACAGAGTCCGTCCGGGCCGGCAGGGCCATCACATTCAAGTCTCCATTTGTTGATAAACCTACGGAAAAATTCCGTTTCATCATCTGTATAATCTTTGTGTACTGTCATGAAGTACCCAGTTCTGTCATCTGCCATTCTGGGCTTCATTGGAACTTCTGGGAGCTCAACAAGACTATAATGAACACCCACCGGGATGTACCTTGGATCAGGTACCGTTCGAGGTGCCCCTCTTTCCTGGTTATTAAAAGTAAGGTTCACTTCTATATTTGTGTTCTTTGGAAATGATTTTACCTCAGACAGGTAGCTTTTATTTTTGTCTAACGAAGCTCTTCCAGGAGTACCTGGTCTCGAAGAAACTGCATTCTTAATTCGATTGCTTACCTGAGACATATCGGATACAAACCATGAATACACATCGATGAGCATTACGCCATCATCATTTTTGGTCTCCACTTTTGCGGTTTGCATCACCGAGTTTCCAAAAGTAAGCTCTACCGCTCTGGCTTGAGGCGTACCTTCTTCAGCTGTATAACGATGCGGTTTCTTAACTAAGAAGATTTTCCCTTCATGCATTTCTAAGGCAACAAGAAGTCCTTCAAAAATATTGAGCATTGTACCTCCAAATACTCCTGAAGCACCGATTCCTTGTGAAATTTCGAAGTTCATGAGGAAATCTTTGTTCAAGTCCTCTTCGGTAATGGCCATATAGAGCTTGCCATCTTTCTTGTATAGATCAAAGAAACCTTCAAAGTGTTCGGCATCCTCTGTGAGTTCCGTAAACTTGTCCTTTTCTCCGTCTTCATCCGATTTATCTTTTTGAGCCCATAGGCTCCCAGGGGCTATCAGGAGAATCCCTAATAGCAACATCACTGTTTTTTTCATTCTACCTCGTTTTTAGTTAACCGAAATCTAATACTTGGAATGTATTATCCTGAAGGTACTAAACCATCCCGAAATACAAATTTTCACAATTGTGAAACCAAGTGGTCATCCTGAACTTGTGAAAGAGGGCCCGGTGACATATACGCTTTATCTCAAGCTTTCATTAACCGTTATCTGGATAATGACCTCATCCCCGATGAGCATATCCATGGAGTCGAAGCTCAAACCTATTTCTGTTCGCGAGAGCTTTATTCGGTCTGAGATGAGTTGTCGATCCTTTTCAAGCAATTGAAAAGATAGTTCAGCACTAAGATTCTTTAGAATAAGCAGACCTGTAATTTCGAGACCTTCTTCTATTTGCTCACCGCTTCCCCCAAAGCTTATCTCAGGATACTGTTCTACATCAAAATAAGCTTCTGAGCGCAAGGTCTCATCTCTCTTTGTATTCCTGGTATTGATGGATGTGGAAGCTATAAGACCGGATATCATCCAGGAGTCGTCCTTTTTAACCAGGCTCCCACTAAACTCATCGAAGCTTCCCTTTACCGTCAGCACGCTGAGATGCTTGATCTCAAACTCAATCGTGGTATTAGCGGGTGATAATAGAATTTCCTGGGCGAACACCTGCCCACCCAGGAATACACAGAGACTAAACCTACAGAGGAGCTTAGTCAGCCAATGCAAGTACATAAAACTCTATCACCACATCATTGCCAATTACTTCTAATCCAGTAGGCAGCTTCATTTCCTGACCCACCCCATAGTCCAGCCGGTTTATAGTTAGGCTGCCTACTATGCCAATAGATTGTTTCCTG
Source organism: Balneolaceae bacterium (assembly GCA_965242845.1). Taxonomy (GTDB): domain Bacteria; phylum Bacteroidota; class Rhodothermia; order Balneolales; family Balneolaceae; genus RHLJ01. Next base: position 393,612 of record CBDETC010000003.1, on the reverse strand, counting down.
GTAGGTAAATCCATCATTGGTCCTGTAATGGATACTGGCATACTTACTTCCTTTGTTGTGCCATGGAGAGTCAGGGTGCCTGTGGCCATTAATTCCTCTCCTTTTTCAACCAGCTTGGTTACTTCAAATATCATTTCCGGATGAGCTGCTACATTTAAAAAAGCATCACTCATTGCCGCTTCTTCGCCATCCACATTATTGGCCACGTAGCTTCCCGTTTTAATCGTGATGGTAGCGGAAGTGTTTTCTGGTGAGTTTGAATCATAAGTGATGGACCCGGTCACATCATTAAACCTTCCAAGAACCGGTATAACCCCAAATCGCATTACTTTTGAAGTAATTGCTGTATGCCCGGCATCTACCGTATAGCTTTGACTATATGCTAAGTCGGGTATGAGTAGTGCAAGGAGTAAAAGTATGAGTGATGTTTTTTTCATAATGATCTAAATTTTGAATTAATTGATGCATCATGATCCCTACAACAGGGGGTAAAATCGTCAACCTTTATAATTCTTACCTACAAAACTGCGATTAGCGCAAATTTCTGCGGTAGGCAAAAGGAGTTGAATTGCTGAATTTCTTAAAGGCGTTATTGAAGGAGGTTTTATTATTGAAGCCTGCAGAAAAGGCGATCTCAAGCAGCGTCGGTTTTTCCGATTCTTTCATTAATGATTTTGCTTCCTCCACCCGGTAGCTATTCACAAAGTCATGGAAATTCTGACCATACTTTTCATTAATCACTCTTGATATATGATGGGCAGGTATATCCAACTCCTGGCTTAAATCAACCAGCTTCAGTCCATTTTTTAAATAAGGCTTTTGGGAAACCATATACTCTTTTAGTTGCTCTGCATACTTGCTGGCATCTTCTTCTTTCAAAGAAGAAGTCTGGTACTTAGAACTCGATTCAATAATGGTGAAATTTGCTCCCATCAGTTTATAAGCTATGACATACATCAAAAAGCTCATGGGCAACACATAGATATAATCCAGGTGCCGGCGATATACCAACGTGAGGAAAAAGATCACCAAAAAGACGGATGCTAACATGAGAATGCTTAACAAGGAGTAAATGGTAATTCTCAACCACCTGAGTTCGGATTCCTGGTAGGAGGAGTATGCATTCCCTAATTCTGATTCATACTTCTTCACTTTCTTCAAACTTATGATCAGGTAAATAAACAAGTGAATGAACTGGGCTACGAATACTACCGAGTACACATACTGGATTACGCTTATTGGCTCCCGGTTAAAACTGTCGAAGACGGTAAGCATGCCATAATGAACCTGCCGGAAGCTGAAGAAATCAGCATAGAATACGGGGAGAATGAGTACAAAGAAGATGAACGGGATAAAATGAAGGATGCTTCCAAACTTCGTTCTCTCTTTATTGATCAATGAATCGGTGTATAAAAACAGCAAAGGCCCAATAATGAACCATGAGCCCAATCGTGTCCCGTAGAACAGCATACTGTCAATGGTATAGGGCCACCGGATAGACAGGAATTCCAGCTGAAGCCAGAGGAATACCAGCACCATTCCCAGTAAATACCATTGAGTATTTGATTTGAACTCCTGCCTGATGAAGAAAAGGCCCAATACAAAGATTCCTTGTAGAACCCCTACTACTATCAATGCCGACCATAAATCAAAACTTGCCAAAAGAATCCGGTTTTGTGAAAGCGCTGGTTAATCTAGCAATTGAGACCGGATTGAAAAAACCATTTTGATATTGTTCAAAGATTCAGAAGTCTTTATCTTTGGAGTCTTTCCAAAATGCACCCGTAGCTCAACTGGATAGAGTACCTGACTACGAATCAGGCGGTTAGAAGTTCGAATCTTCTCGGGTGTACTTACTTATCTAATCTTTCAAAGCCTCCAATTCTGGAGGCTTTTTTATTTGTCACTTATTGACAAATATGCTCTGTGATCTTTAGAAAATATTATAGACATTATTTTGTCCACAGTTTTTTGATAAGATTATATTTAGATCAATAATTTTATAGTTATAGCATGGCTGCTAATGTAACAGAGTATTGCCTAAAAGAAGTTACGGACTACTTGGGATTTGAGTCATTAATGAATGACTTGATGAATATAGAGTTTCAATCTTCAATAATTCCTTTGGGTGGATATAAGGATAAAGGAAGAGATGCTATCACAACTACTTCAGATAATAAAAATATTGTCTTTTGCTATAGTGTCAGAGAAGACTGGTATCCAAAACTTATAGAAGACAGTAATAGCCTTATTAAGAATGAAATAGCTGTTGATAAACAAGTCTTCTGTACTACCTCAAACCTTACCGCTACTGAGTTTGACAGAACTAAAGAGGAAGCAAAAAAAAGATATGGATGGGATTTAGAAATCTATGATCTAAAAAGAATAAGATCTCTTCTAGAAACAACATATGAACGCCTAATACGCTCACACCCAAATATTTTCAATCCTGAGTTTTTCCAGAATAGAACTCTTAGTAAAGAGTCTTCTATTTTAGTTGTATTCGAAGATGAGTGTAAAGTATTAAGTGAATGGTTAACTAAGAAATTGCTCAATCTTGGTTATTACTGCTATTCATTTGAAAAAGTAGATTTAGTTCACTTTAAAAAACCAAGTGTAAGTGACCTATTAAGAAATCATATCAATAAAGTAATCTACTTGAAAGGCTCTTCGGGACTAATAAATGAAGAGTTGAAGGAGGTTCTTATAATTGCAAACAGTATTAATGAGGAAAAACCCAACTTTTTATACACCTGTACTATGCAGGAAAATATTACTCTGAAAGAGACAAAACTGGTAATCCCTTTTGAAAAAGGATGGAATATAGGGTTGAACAAGATTCTTGAACGACTAAAAATTGAGGCACATCAAAGAGAAGAAAGTCGATCAAAAATCCTGCTTCAAGAAATTCTGAACACTGAAAGTGTCACAGACCATCAAGAAGAAAAATATTTTTTGAATACGCTCCACATAAAATCTGTTCCAGAAAACTTCTTTAAGATTGAAACCGGCAAGGGCGTATTTAGCGATGAACAGTATAAAATAAAAGAAACTTGGGCTTATCGAAGAATTAACAACACAACTTTTTTAAGTTTTTCTCATCCACCTCAATCTTTTGCTAATGGACAATTCAATGTTTCACTGATTAAAGGTTTAAATACAATTGACGGAATAGACAAAGTAAACTTACAGAAAGAACTAATTCGTAAAGAAATCCACGTTTTCTGTATAAAAAAGGGTTTTAAATACTGTCAAGAGAGTAGATTTTTATACTTAGATACGGATTCTACAGATAGAAATAGGATTTCCTTCAAGTTTCCAAGTGGACAAGATTCTTGGGTCTCTCCTGTCGGGCAAAGATCGTATTACTCACCGAATGGGAGCGTTCCTTATCTATATTTTTTAGCAATACAGTACAAAGTAGTTCAAAGTGATGATGGATTTGAACTCATAATCAGACCTAGGTATAGGCTATGTGATATTGAAAACAAAGTTCTTCCAAAAAGAACATATGTTTCGAGAAGAAAACACCTTACTAAAACTTGGTTCAATAGACATTGGTTTGCAAGGTTCTTGGCATTGGTAGAATTTCTAAAAGAAGAGTCCGATTTGATCGAAATACTTCCTGATAATCAGTTGAACATAGATGGTACCCTTACAGATTTTGATGTTGATATTTCGATTTGTGATGAAATCATCTCCAAAATGAAAAAAGAAGAGATTGAGGATGAAGAAGACAATAATTCTTGAAGAACCTGAATTAATATTTGGGAACAATCAAAGAATGATTGACCCAAGAGATGGTTTAAGTTTATATGGGCCTACTGATTTAGGCTCTCCTACCCATCCTGAATCTATTAACTATATACTAATAGGTACTGTTGAAGGAATAAATAAGTTCAACGAGTTTAGCATAAAACTAAATAGGAGTGTCTATTCTACTGATCAAAAAGACCATCGACTTTGGGTTCCTTTTATTGGATTCGAAGAGGCTTATCAAAGTAAGTTAAACCAACCAATAAAAAAGTATTACTTAGATAAGCGAACTCTTGAACATGAATCTCGCCAATTTGATGAGTATGTAAGATCTAATAATGTAGTTCTTCAATACCTCGATAAGATTAAACTGACACAGAAGCTTGACGAACAAATAGGGGTCGCAATTTGTATTGTCCCCGATATAGTTAACGATAATTGCAGACCGGAATCTAAGGTTTATGACAAGGTTGGGGAAAAAATATCCGGTAAAATGAAAAAAGCGGCTAAAGATAGACAGTTCGATTTATTGACAAAAACCAATTTTTCCGTATATGATCATTCTGTAGATTTTAGAAGGCAACTTAAAGCGAGAGCTTTGGAATATGGTATTCCTATTCAAATTATCCGTGAATCAAGTTTAAAGCCTAGCGATGAATTTAAATTTGGAGAAAGGCAATTAACACCCTTATCGGATAGATTATGGAATATTTCCAATGCCCTATTCTACAAAAGTGGTGGTAAACCTTGGAAGTTGGGGACAATTCGAGAAAATGTATGCTATATAGGGATATCCTATAAAAGAGCAGACCAAGGAAATACCGCTTGCTGTGCAGCACAAATGTTTCTGGATTCAGGTGATGGAGTTGTATTTTTAGGTGAATATGGCCCTTGGTATTCCCATGTTAACAAGCAGTTCCATCTGTCCAAGTCAAGTGCTAAAGAATTACTTCAGGGCACATTAAGAACATATTTTGAATTAGAAGGAAAGGAATTAAAAGAAATATTTCTTCATTCTCATTCAGGGATAAATAGTGAAGAATTTGAAGGCTTTAAAGAAGCCACACCAAATGGTGTAAAGCTTACCGCAATAAGAATCAGGAAAGAATATAGTAGTGGTAGGAGGTTATATAGAGAAGGTAAATATCCGGTTTTGAGGGGTACAGTAATACAGAAAAATGATCATTCTTGTTTACTCTGGGCTAACGGCTTTAAGCCAAGAATAGCAGCCTATGATGGCTGGGAAACCCCTCTACCATTGCTAGTAGATATTCAGCATGGAGAACACGAGATATTACAGGTTGCAAAAGATATTTTGTCACTAACGAAATTAAATTATAATGCTTGTCATCTTTCGGATAGTATGCCCATTACAATTGGGTATTCGGCAAGTGTTGGGGAAATTCTGGTAAATTCTTCACCTAATACCCAAGCCAGACCAAACTTCAAGTTTTATATCTAAATCTTCATTACCGGTTTTGCTTTTATGCCCAATCAAATCATACTAGATAATTGGACGTTACAAGAGGTTGCCCATTTAGGTCAATTAGGACTTTCAAGTGAGATTACGGGTAAACTAGTAGTAAATCATCAAGAAGACACTCACGATTTTAAAAAAATCTCTCATGGTTTTATTCAGCTACAATCTCTATTCAGTTTTCTACAAAACCTCGTTTTACGAGAAGTTATAATAACGGATGATAGGTTTGTACGAGTTTGGAATGACAGTAATTCTTTAAAGCGAATTGAAACAGAAGGGTTGATCAAGATTCATACTTTCCAAGAGGAAAAATTTATTGAAGTTCGAAAGGCTATTGTTGAACAGCTTTGTACCACCTCCAGTATTCGAGAAATACAAAAGCTTAATGAACAAGAATGGGAAAGGAATAAAACAGTTATTGATCCTTTTATGTCTCAGATTATTTGGGGCGGAGCAGGGATGTTGGCCAGAGGACATGTATACGAGACATTCTATTTACCACATCCACTTCGTGGATATGCTTTTAAGCAATCTCCGATCGCTAAAAGAGATGCTCTCACGGAAACATTGAGTGTGATAGCTTCAAATCAGATGAAACTCCTATACTTTGATTATGGCGAATCTGAAGCAATTCAGGCTAAATTTCTGCTTCCTCCTTTGATACCAACTATAATTGAAGAATCGAATAACTTCGATGATCTATTTAAAGTAGCCCTGCAATTAAGAGAACAATATTCGGATTTGAGGATTTGGCTAAAACAATCTCAAGAAGCCTTGGATACTGAAAACACTCGGGAAATTTCAAATCATACTAAAACTCTTCAATCAGTTCAGAAATATATTGAAGACAAATACAATCCCAATAAGTATGGAAAACTTGACTTAAGCTTTGACTTATTAAGTTTAAGTCCAAGTATCTCAATTGGTGCACCAATTAATAAACTCAAAAATAAAGTAGGAATTCGTTCAACAATTAACGATCTAATCCTAAACAAGGCAGGGTATTCATCTGTAAAGAAACTTCTAAAGCTTTTAGGTGAGGAAAATTCCAAATTAGGAAAACATGTATATGATGAACTAATCCGGAATTTCTCTACTTAATCCAGCTTATTCCCCAACACAGCTCCCAACGAATCCACATTAATCCCTGATAATATCCTTCCCAGCTCTTGCATATCAATATCCAGACTGTCCAGGTTTTGGTGAGTAGTAAGGCGAATGGAGACGCTGTCTTTGAAGTGATAGTCTCCTCGCAGTGAGTCCAAAGGAATGACTCTGTCATCAATCATGGCGAACTGGACTTGCCGGGTAGATTCAATAAGTGGTTGCTCTACCTCTACGGTATTTCCAGGCATTAATACTTTGGAAAGGATGATGAGCCCGACCAGCATTAGCATTGGTAAAGCCACTCTGAGCCTTAAGAATGTTTCTTTAGACAGTGAAATCCTAAACGAAATCTTTTTCCTGGGTAACTCGAGGGTGTCATTGGCATCTAAAAACCGATATCCCTTCTTTGGAATGGTCTCTATGTACTTCTTATCTCCTGATCCATTGCTAAGAACCTTCCTGAGTTGGTAAATACTTTGTGTTACCGCTTCATCATTTACAATCACATCTTCCCAAATCTCTTTAAGGATTTTTTCCCTGGAAACAACCCTGCCCTTATTTCTCACCAGGAAGAGGAGCACCTTCATTAGCCTAGGTTCTACTTTTTTCAGCTCACCCGCTACAACAATTTTATTCTCGCCGGGAAAGACTTCTACACTATTGTCGATTCGGAAATTAGCAGCTGGGTCAAGATTTGAATGAGTCATAGATCAGGGAATTTGATGAATCTTCATATTTCCTTCAGGTTTTTGCAGAGCTTCAAGATGTACTATTTAGGCATCAAATAACAAACAACTTATAGATCATCAATATGAAGCTTGTTCGAATTATATTCATCGTTTTCAGTTTACTCTTTTTTGGCAGTGCCCCTATTTCTGCACAGGACTTTACCAGCCCTCCAACACGCACATTGTTGTCCCAGGTTTCAGAAATCGATTTACAACTCGATGCTAAAGGGCGTCCCTCGGTAATAGCCAGCATAAACGGAAAGGATCTGTCGATACGGGTTGACCTGGGAGCTAATGCCTTTGTGCTTTCAGAAGATGCGGTTAAAGAGCTGTCTTTACCAATAGTAAATTTTGAAATTGGGGAGCAGAACTTTCAAGTTGTTGAAGTTGAGGAAATTAAAATTGGAGAAAGCTCCTTTCTGGGAATGTCGGCAGGGGTTGTCGGTTTTTTGGGAGATTTTGGAGATGGTTTAATCGGATATCCAACCTTTAACGATATCCTCGTTTCCTTCGACTTCCCTAATGAGAAACTAATTCTACAGTCGGGAGAACTCCCGGAAGTTGATAATGATCGTATTGTACGATGGATTGGCGACGATATAGGCAGAAGGCCTGATATCATGGTATCGATTGGGGATTTCAAAGGGCCGGCCGTTCTGGATACTCAGGGGTCAGGCTGGTTGAAATTGCCTAATTCCCTGATGTCGAATTACAATATTGTTGGTGCCATTGATACCATTGCCGCTATGGGGCCCACGCTTGGGCAAATGACACTTCTTCGGGCCCAGGTAACAGACACACTGTTTATTGGTGGCTATACCGTTGTAAATCCTATTATCGACTTCAGAGATAAACCAGGAGTGGTCATCGGCTCGGATTTTTTAACCCAATTCGCTATTACCCTCGACCAAAAGAACGACCGAATCCAGCTACTCAAGTCCGGAAGTAAAACCATTAAGGTTCCTGAAAAAAGAGGACTGAATCGAGACTCAAACCTGAGCTCCGACTGGAAGGAATATGAGGGCACTTATAGTAATCGAAATATCTTTTTCGAGAATGGGAATCTTTTCATGCAACGTAATGACGGGAATACCATCGCAACGAGCCTAAATGAGCGGGTAAGCACTCCTAAGCTATTAATGGTTCAGGATAAAATCGATCACTTTCACCTGGAAGTGATTCCCACTGCCAAAATAAAATTCGGCAGAAACGAACAGCGAGAGGTAACAGAACTTCACGTCTTAAATGCCCAGGGTGAATGGGAAATATCAACCAAGGAAAACTAAATCATGAAATCAATTCTTATATACCTACTTCTTTTTTCGGGAGTTTCAGCTTTTGCACAGACCAGTCCGGATGCTCTTTTCAAAAAATTGCAAGGTGAATGGGATATAGAAGTGACAATAACACCTGCACCGGGTTATGATAGCATTGAAGAGACAGGAACAGCGTTTTTTAACCCTTTATATGATGGAAGCAAGCTTTCCGGAGGTTTCGATATGGCAGGGGCTGAGGGACTGGTATTCATTTCCTACAGCGAAATACATAGTCGCTATGAGTATTACCAAATTGATAGTTCATCCAGGAGTTCTGTACTACTATATGGAGAATATGACCCCGAAAAAGACCGCCTGAATTTCTCAGGAATTCCTGGATTAGCTCAATGGGGTGTCAATCCGGAGTTAAAAATGCGGCTTGAATTCCAGTTTAATGAAGATGGCTCCATCCTTGAGGAGTTGTATCTCCTGTTACCAAATGGAGAATACTTCCTTCAGTCTAGTTATTCCTATTTGAAAAAAGAATAAAGCAGCAATGCTACGGTGATAAGGATTTAAATCTTGTTGATTTGAATGGTGAAATGATCAGAACTAGTTTTTAGTTATTTATTCATTGCTGCTCTCCGGAGTAAACAATTTTTTTTGATCTACACCAATTCGAAACTATGTCTGAGAAAAATCGCCCGCGAAACAAAACTGACTGGAATTCAAAGGATTTCAATTTAGATGATGAGTTTGAGGATGTTCCTTCATCTAGTAAAAGCAAAGCTAAACCTAATCAAGGACCATCAAGGTTTCTTAGAACGGCAATCTTTATTGTGCTTTCAATTGTGGCTATAAATATGGTTCAGCTTAGCTCGGTCAAGAATCTAGCGTTTGATTTGTACAATGACCTATTTGGCTCAGGCGAGACGGTTACCGTTCTCGAAACAAATACTGTCGCAGAAACTCCGTCAATTGCAGTGATAACACCTCCTACGCCAATAAATAACTCATCATTAGACGTCTCATTTATTGAATATTTAGAATCCTTAAATAATGAAGGGCTGCTCAGTAATTTTAGCGGTGGTGCCCAGGAAGTACTCTATGAGGTCGGTGTTCCAGTAGATTATATCAGAAGCTTCAGAGATATTGGGCTACTTAATAATTTTAATGGCGGATCAATCATTGAGATGTATCAAAAAAGTGTACCTATTGAATATGTGCAACAATTAGCTCAAACCGGCGCATTAAATAGTTTCAGTGGGTCTTCCATTGCTACGTTATACAGCAATAATGTCCAAATAGACTATATCAATGATATCGCCAAGGCAGGGTACACAAATATTCTTGGCGGCCCAACAATTTCTGCACTTTACAAAGGTAACGTACCGTTCAGCTATATTGATGAAGTAGCTAAAACTGGAGCTCTACCAAATTTCAATGGTGCTCCATTAAGTGAATTATATAGCAACAATGTTCCAGCAGAATATGTCGGTGAAATATATAGAGCCGGATTTGTCGATGATTTCGGGGCTACTTCAATTTCTAAATTCTGGGCTAATAATGTTCCAGTTTCCTTTTTGAACCAACTCGAAAGTCGAAAGCTTCTTGAAAATCTTTCTACAGATTCAATAATTGAAGCATATAAACGAGACGGCCAATAGATATTGAAGATTCTGAAAAGTTAACCATTAACTTAGCTTTTCTTCAGAACCTCTCACCTTTCCAATCACCCAAAAAACTCCCCATAGCATTAGGGACCATACCACAATGATTACTTCCAGAACGAGGATATAAGTAGGCCAGGGTGGGAGAATACTGAAGAAGGTAGTACCTGGCGGTTTTTCCATGATATACAGGTAATTGCTCCCCAGAACCAGGTTGATGAGATAAATAACAATAACCACTCCATTTAGTGCTAGTACTGTTCTTAGCACATCCTTTAATTCCAGGGTCCATTTCCAGACTATAGCTGGATATAAAGCAAGCAGTATAGGAAACAGATGAACCAGCCAGTACCGAATGGCATCATAATAGAAAAGAGAGTATTCAACAGAAGGAGTAAAATTGGCCTGGGAAACTCCCAGGATTACCCAAAAGAACGTGGTGGCCCAAACCACCCTGCTTTTTGTGGCATATACCCAAATCATAATAAAGGGCAGAAAATTACACATGTGGAGAGGGACGTCTCTCGTAACTTCAAATATCCCGGTATAGAGATTCAAAGGTATTTTTGCTAATTGAGCAACGGTGAGGATGATGGCTATGCTCAATAAGATCTTTCGTTGTTCTTCCTCTAGCTTCTTCCCCACTGAACGAATGAACATCACCACAAACAGAAAGAAGCTTATCAAAAGTATCCAATGCTCTATAGAGTAAGCCGTAAAACTGTTCGTCGTTTCGAAGAAGGAATTCAATAGTACCCTGTTAGTTTCACCTACTAAAAAAGAAAAAAGAATGGTTCCCTGCAATTCCATATCCGAACTAATGAGCTATCGTCACATTTTTGTCCTTACTCAGCTCGAAAAATTATTTAACATCAGTAATTATTGAAGCATTTGGATTATTATTCGTTTATCGTAAATTGGCGATATGAAAAATTTACTCGTACTACTATCTCTCTTCGTAATCATATGTACCAGTTGCACTAACACCGAAAATAATAGCGGCATTTTTGTTCCTAATACTGACGGTAGAATCGGAATTGATGCAGGTCAATCCAGGGGAGTTGCCTGGGGAGATTTCGACAACGACGGGGATCCGGATTTGTATGTAAGCAATTCAGGTGGGCAATGGAATAGCTTTTATATGAACCAAGGGAATGGTCAATTTAGGAAGCTATCAGAAAGTTATAATTCCGCTCCGGGGTTAATTGCTTCTATTGGAGGGGACTCGCAGGGAATAAATTGGGTGGATATTGATAATGATCGGGACCTGGATGTATATATCTCAAACCGGGGATCACAGGACAATTTCTTATTTGAAAATATAGGCGATGGTAATTTTCAAAGGATTGAGGAGCACCCTCTTGTAAATGGTGTAAGTTCGGGAATGGCGTGCTGGGCTGATTTTGACCTGGATGGAGATCTGGATGTAATGACTATAGGCTATGATGCAAATAATAGAAATCGTGTATTCCGAAATGATCTGGATGACTCCTTTGTAGAAATTCGAAATAACCCGATTAGTGACGATGCTGATCCGGGAAGAGCATGTTCCACAAGTGATGCCAATAATGACCAGTTACCTGATTTCATCCTTATTAATGCCCGCCAACCCAATGCTCTTATTATTAATAAAGGAGATTGGATTTTTGAAAGGGAAGAAACAGATCACCTTACTACCGATGTAGGATATTCCTATGGTTCAAGCTGGGCAGATTATGACAATGATGGGGACATGGACATCTTTATTGCCAACTTTGATAAGGAAAATTATCTCTACAACAATGATGGGAGTGGAAATTTCAGCCTGGAGGAAGAAGGTCCTATCTCCTTCCAACTAGGTGGTGCTTCGAAAGGAAATACCTGGGGAGATTTCAATAATGATGGATATTTAGACTTTTTTATTGCGAATGGTACATACCGACCTGAGATGAGGAATTTCCTTTATATAAATGATCGAGAAGGAGGTTATGTAAGAGATACGCTCGATTTCTCGACCTTAGCTTCGGACACTTCAGCTGGGGTAGCCCACTCTGATTTTGACGGGGATGGAGATCTGGATTTGTATGTAGCAAATTGGGGAGCTGGGGACGAACCAAATCAATTCCTGGAAAATACGACATCAGGAAAAAATTGGATTCAAATTAGCCTGGTTGGTCAGGAGAGTAACTCCTTTGGCATTGGAGCAAAAGTAGAATTGTATGCTAATGGCCTGGCTCAACGAAGATGGGTATATCCTGTTACCGGCTATGCAAGCCAGAATGACTATCGAATCCACTTTGGGCTGAATACGACGTCTATTGTTGACTCCTTGATCGTTTATTGGCCTTCAGGAGTAATTGACCGATATAATTCTATACCGTCAAATAGCTTTATTACCATTAATGAGGGGGGTAATATGGAAGTCGCTAACTGAGAAGTTCCTTACAAGATTAGCTAATCAAAGAAATACCAGACTCTCGTAATCACTCCATCCTTTATTTCATAAATGCCCATGGATGAAGATGTGGCAATATCACCAGATCGTGTCTTGTATTTCACTTCTTCCTCGAAGCTAATCCGATTACCTATCACAACATACTTTGTGATGCTTGATTCAACCCAGGAAAATGCACCAAAATACCCTTCCATTGCATTCTGAAAATTTTCCCTGCCTTCCACCTCAAGCATAAGTGTGTCAGCACCTAAATAGTACCATTTGAAGTCCTCGGAAACATTATTGGCTAGTCGCTCTACATCCCTGTCATTAAAGGCGGCTACCTGGTCTTCAAGAGTAGTTAGCACGTTATTTGATTGAGCCAGCGTGACTGAAGTGGTAATTAGGACGATAAAAATTAGCAGGTAATATTTCATGTCATGGTTATTTACGTTGTGATGGATATACCGGAATCATTAGAGTTGCTATAATTCTTCAACTGATTCTAATACAGAAGTTAGATGGCTGCGTAAGCCTCGCACATCCGAAGTTGACATTTCCAGGTTATACTTAAGCTTGCTTCCATCATACATTAGTATTCGTTTGCTGGCCATAGTAGCTATTGTTCCTTCATCATTCCTAATAAAATCACTTTCGAATTCTAATTTGAAAGACCTTTTTTCCAGGTCCAACTCTAAATAAAAGCCATAAGTGATTTCAATTCTACCTGTATTGTGGCAGATATATAGCTGAAGCCTTCCATCCGGAGTTGGTTTGAAATACCCGGTTTCCCAGTGTTTGAAGATTGTCTTTGTTCCTTCGATTACCCAGGCTATTTCTTCAAAGTGAATGAGAGGCTCGATTTCAAATGCTTCATCGATAACCTTAAAACGCATATGATCCATATACTCAAAGGGACGAAGTGTTGGAAAACCACCATTCCCTTTGCCCTTCCAATTTCCCAAAACCCATGTTAAGGGTTCGGCAGGGTTTTTGAGTACCCCTACAGTTCTCATAAGAATTCAGTCTTGGTCAACCATAACTCCTCAATTCTGTACATATGGAAATGATCATGCATCAAGGTATGCCTCAACAAGATTTTTGGATTATACCGATAGTATTCAGGATGGCTAGCCTCTTTCTCCCAGTCTTCCGGATTAAAAAACCGTAGCATGGCTACCGTGTATTTTCTGAGCTCCCTGAATGAATTCAATTCTGCCTGTAAATCCAGGTCCATCAGACCATCATCACTTACGGTGTCTCCCGGTAAATATGGATCGAATTGGGGCTGCTCTTCCTCAGTGAACAACACAAACCGTTGGTTTATCATCTTTTCTGCCTGGGCCAAATGACAGGCATTCTCATGAATGGACCATTTCCCTGGTCTTCTTTTCTTTTTTCTTTCCGGTTTAGGAATGTCTTTGATAAAATCGAACAGAATGTCAGGAGTGTAAGAAAGAGCGACGATCATTTTTTGTATTTCAATGTTCATCTCACACCTCCTCAAGGGCTTTTTTTAAATCCATGATTATATCATCCTTGTCCTCTATCCCTACTGAAAGACGTATTAACCCATCGCTTATCCCTGTTTTCCTTCTGGTTTCGGGGTCTACAGATGCATGGGTCATAGAAGCCGAATGCTGAATCAGCGTACTAACATCCCCAAGTGAAACAGCAAGAGTACATAGCTCCACATTATTTACCAGAGTTCTTCCTTCTTCTATTCCGGCAACTTCAAACGCTATCATCCCTCCAAATCCTTTCATCTGCTTTTTTGCCTGGGCATGCTGGGGATGTGACTCTAACCCTGGATAATATACTTTTAAAACTTTAGGATGTCGTTCTAAAAACTCAGCTACGATAGCAGCATTTTCATTATGCCTTTCCATCCTTAGTGCTAATGTTTTGATCCCTCGAAGGGCAATCCAACTTGTATGAGGTGATGGAACTGCCCCAAAAAATTTGTTCACCTTCCACCGGCATTTTCTCACGAATTCATTACTGCCTATTGCAGCTCCCCCAAGCAGGTCTCCATGACCTCCAATGTATTTGGTCATGCTATGAACAACTACATCCACCCCAAAATTCAGCGGGTTTTGATTGAATGGAGTAGCAAAGGTATTGTCCATTACAGTTGATAATCCAAAACTTTTTGCAATTTTAACCACCCTGGAGATATCGGTTATATCGAGTGTTGGATTGGAAGGAGATTCGAGATATAAAAGCCTTGTATTGGCTTTGATTGCTAGTTCATACGAAGATGAATCGGTAGCATCAACGTAGCTTACATCGATATTAAAATTTGATTTTAGATAGTCCATTAGTCCTCTTGAGGAAGCATATATCGAACGTGGAGCCACTAGGTGATCTCCCTTTTTCAAAAATGTAAGTATGGTATTTGATATAGCAGCCATTCCAGATGAGAAGACAATGGCTGACTCCCCTCCTTCTAATTCAGCTAAAGCTCTTTCCAACGCCTCCTGGGTAGGGTTGTTTATCCTGCTGTAGAAATAACCGCTAATTTCCCCTTCGTGAATAGCTGCACCTTGTTCGGCATCAGGAAAGCTAAATGTTGATGCGTTGTAGATCGGAGTGGATATAGCCCCGAAATGATTATTCAGCTCACTGCCTGAATGAACTGAACGAGTAGCAAAACTATGATTCTGACCTTTGTATTTAGTACTCATCACTTAATGCACTTAGCTGCAGCAAGATTCGGTAGCCTCAACCTCTTTAATAGTATTGGGATCAACACCTGCAGGTACTCCACAAACACCTGTCTCTGGTAATTCCAGGTGAACTTGTCTTGCTGCTTCCCAATCTCCTGCAAGGCCTGCTACTACTGATCTAACTTGTTCATATCCTGTGGCTAGTAAAAAGGTTGGAGCTCTTCCATAGCTTTTCATTCCTACTATATAAAAACCTTTTTCCGGGTGACTTAACTCAGCCTCACCATGAGGACTTACAGATCCGCAGCTATGAATATTTGGGTCTATCAGAGGAGCAAGCTTGACGGGGCTTTCTGTTGCTTGATCTAGGTCTATACGTAGCTCCCTGAATATGCTTATTTCAGGTTTTAAACCAGTTGCAGTGATCACTTCATCAACCAGAATGGAATTGTACGAGCCTAATGAATCACCATGAATGGCTACTTTATTGCCCGTCCTTTCCATCTCTTCTACAAAGAATGGGGTTAGAACATTTACTTCATTTGAGTCTACCAGTTCTTTCACCCGCTGACCTACTTTTCCTCTCCCGGGAAGCTCATCATTATCCAGACCTCCATAGGTATCTTCAACTCTGGCCTTGGTAAGTATCCAGGTTAGGCTCATTTCCTGGTTCTCCCTCTTTAAATCAGCAAGTTCCAGCAATGCATTGATCGCTGAATGGCCTCCACCAATTACAGCTACATCTTTACCAGCATACCTTATTTTCTCTTTTCCAAGAACATCCGGAATACCATAGAATATTCTATCCGCCAGCAACTCCTCTCCGATCGCAGGCAGACCATCTGCTCCTGAAGGCTTTGGAGTTTTCCAGGTCCCCGAAGCATCTATTACTGCGCGTGCCTCAACCACCTCGATCCCATTTTCCACTTCTATTCTCAGAATGAACGGAGCTGATTCCCTACCAGGATTTCTAAGCTTACTTATCCTTTTTCTTGTTATAGAAATAACTTTTGAACCAAGTCGGATGAAAGGTTTGATCTCCTTGGTTTGAGAAAGAGGAAACAAGTATTCTTCTATTAGCTCTTTTCCCGTTGGGATGCGGTTTAATCCCGGCTCTTTCCAATGATGCCTTGCTAGTAGCTCTCTTGAGGCTTCATCAATGTTAAGTTTCCATGGAGAGAACATTGGAACATGTCCCCAACTTCTCACATTATCTGCAATCTCCATCCCTGATTCGAGGATGATGAATGGCTGGTTTCTTTGGCTAAGATGTGCAGCAGTGGCCAACCCTATTGGTCCGGCTCCGATAATCGCTACAGGAAGTGTATCTATTGAACTCATTTATATATCGTCTATTTACGATAGACGAATATAGAAAGCGCACAGAATCAAATGCAAATTATAAATCGTCTAATTACGATTTATAAGATTCGCTCAGAAACCTCAGTAAATAGGTTACTTATCTGCAGTAAAGGATGAGATAAACTCCGAGAATTGGCTCATCATATCCCGGTTTAGGTAGTATAATGTGAACTTGTCCTTGCTCTCGGTTAGAAACAGTCCGCATTCACGTAATACCTTTACGTGTTGAGACATGGTAGATTGGGAGTAGTCGAACATCTGAACCAGATCCTTGTTGCAAGTCACATTATCCAGTCCCTCTCCTTTATCTTTTTCGTCCAAGTATCTAACCAGGGCGACTCTGAGGGGGTGCGATAGAGCATTTGCTAGCTCGGCTATCTTGTGATCTTTTTCAACTATATATGGGCTGGATACTTCCGCTCTGATTCTCATGCTAAAACTTTAGCGCAAATATACTGCTCGACAATGGCTGTAGCAATTTTGGACTTCTAGTCCAGATCACTTCTTTTGGATAGCTGAATTACCTGGTTAGTACTTCGTAGATAGAAGGTCAAGATTTAGTAGAATTAGGACTGAACTACTACGTACAAAAAATACTGGCCATCTAAGGCTTTTGCATC
This sequence comes from Balneolaceae bacterium, assembly GCA_965242845.1. Classification (GTDB taxonomy): domain Bacteria; phylum Bacteroidota; class Rhodothermia; order Balneolales; family Balneolaceae; genus RHLJ01. The sequence continues at coordinate 376,551 of CBDETC010000003.1, read as the reverse complement.
ACCTGCGCTCCCAACTTTTTCATTTAGATTCTTGGGGTCGTCGATATATTTTGCCGTGTAATAGCTCTCTAATTCGTCAACTAATTCTTCATCGGAGGTACTGCACAGGAGATACATTTGGTCGAAGTTAGCATGAACATCCTGACGTTGTCCAGAGTCTCCCGTTTTGCCAATTTTAAATGCCGTCGAATCCTTTTTAATGCTATTTATGGCTTTGGTAATTTTGCCTTTCAATACAGATAACCCAAGGTTTTCTTCATCCTGGTTTATGAGGAAATCCTGACTTACCTGCTCATGATCTAAGTCTTCCAGTTCTATGTCTTCTGAAAGAAGGTCCAGTAATAGCTTTGCGGTTCCGATTCCAAGGGCTAAAAATAATAAGCGGAGTATCATAACTTTAGCTTTTTAATTGTTTAAAAGAAGAGGGCTCCTTACTCAGTACCACTTCTCTTGTATAACTGAATAACCTGGTTTGCACTCAAATCATCTAAGTTAAGCTGACCTAGTTCTCCATAGAAAGAAGCAGGTATTCCTTCATTGAATAAAGAGAGTACTGAATTTGTAGAGAGATCATCAAACACACTTGAATTCCCCATCGCGTTCATGTAATCGATTGGAACATCTGAATTGTAGAGCGCAATCAAATTATTGACAGAGATTTCATCGAATAAATCAGTAGCGGAAAGACTTTGGATATAGCTAAGTGGAACGCCTGAATTATACAATGCTAGTATTCCGGTAGCCGAGAAATCATCGAATAAATCTGCATCTCCTATTTGTTTAGCATACTCGGCCGGGAAATCTGCTTCATATAACCTAATCATCCCATTCACGGATAGATCATCAAATGCATCTGAATTTCCGAGACTGACGATGTAGTCCAAAGGAACAACGGAATTGTAAATTGTCAGCAAAGCATTCGCAGATAAATCATCAAAAATATCTGCCTGACCAGCTCTCTGGTAATATTCATTCGGTATCTGTTCTTGATATAAACCCAATATTGCATTGGCAGACAAGTCATCGAAAAGGTCAGAGTCATCTATTAGTTGCACAAATTCTACAGGTACCCCTGCATCGTAAAGTAGCTCAAATCCATTAACGGAAACATCATCGCTCACATCAATAGCTTTCAATTCACCAATGTATTGCAGGAAAGGACTTGAAATAGGAGTTACTGGCGCAGTAGCAGCATCCGCAGTACCCTGTCCTATCGCTGTGGCACCGGCTTCATTTTGGGCAAGTTCATTTGATACGAAGCCTGTTACTGAATCTATTACCCTGGAAAATGGATTGGTTGCGTAAACAACTGCTGCAAGGACAAGAAACACTCCGAAAACATACCAACGAAGCGTTTTGCGGGGGAGTTCTGCTGATTCTTCAAATTCTTCCTCCAGGCTATCCTGTGCCTGTTCTTCTAGATAATCATCCAGATCGAAGGATTGTTTTCCTGATTTGATGTTTTGTTTGCCCATTCCCAAGGATTAGTTCCGCGCAAGTAATACCGGAGGAAATGAAAATAGTTACAGCTATTCTATCCCTGTTCCAAAAACGATTTGGTTTCCATAAGGGTCTCTTACTTCAAAATCTCTCATTTTATATTCCTGGTCTTCTGGAATACCCATCTTCTCTACCCCTTTTGCCTTCAGCTCTTCATAAACAGCATCTACGTCATGGCAAAAAATATAAATGGAGCTTGTCATCCCTTTATCTGTTTTAGAAAAATGGATAGAAACTCTTTCTTCCCTGTTTGTTACCACATACTCCACGGGATCGCCCCATCTGAATGTGATCTCAAAACCCAGTTTATCCTGGTACCAGGTAGCGGCTTCTTCCGGATTAGCTACACCAAAAATTACCGCAAAGTGAGACAGGTTCTTTTCTGCCATCGCTACAGCTGACTTAACTGGTAGTAAATTCGGATTACTATGCGTCGGTTAAGGGGCCGGTTCTCTACAATATCTCTCCCTTCTCCATCCCGGTGAGGTACAACCGGTTTTGTATCGGCGTAGCCGGAAGCTTTTAATCGCTCTCCTTCTATTCCTTCCTCAATAAAATATTTAACTACCCCGGAAGCCCTGGCCACCGATAACTCCCAATTTGAAGGGTAAACTGGTGTATTGATAGGAACATTATCCGTATGTCCTTCCACATCTACATTAAACTTGTAGAAATCCAGTTCATTCATTGCCTGGGTAACCTTATCAATAATACCCTCCCCGGTAGGCAGCAAATCTGCTTCTCCTGAATTGTAGAACGAACTACTGTTAAAAAATAACTTGATCCCATCCCGGTCTAATGTGATATCTACCAGACCTTGTTGCTTTTCTACCGCTAATAAAGAATCCAAGTCTTGTTTTACCTCCGCCAGAGGGGTACGAACATTCTCCTCCTTACTGATCTCAGACCTCAATCCTTGTTTCATTTGTTCCCAAAGATTCAGATCTACATATGAAACTGCGATGAGCATGGCAAAGAAGGCAAGAAGCAAGGTGATCATATCACTATAGGTGAGCAACCAATCCTGATCTTCAGTGTGCTCTTCCTGATCGCGTAAAGTCGATATGTTTTTACGTGAGAGCATTTAAGAAAAGCTAGTCTTCGCCTTTAGTCTTTTTGAAATCCCTTTGAAGATATGTGCTCATCTTATCCTGGATATAGAAGGATGACTTTTTATCATTAATCATCAAAATCCCTTCCAGAATAAAATACTCCCGGAATTTATTCATCTGAGCAACATTCTTGATTTTTTCAGCGATTGGGTAAAAAATAAATCGTGCTAAAGAAATACCATATAAAGTAGTAATCAAAGCAGCGGCCAGGCCTGGGCCCATTCCTGATGGATTCTCTAATTGCCCAAGCATCACAATCAGCCCGAATAAAGTTCCAAACATACCAAATGATGGTGCCGCACCGCCCATAGCTCGCAGTACGTCGACCACAACCATCTTCCTGAAATATTGCTCTTCCACGTGGTTTGCTCCAAACTCCTGGATGTCTTCGTTGGTGTAATTTGTGCTAAGCAGTGAAAATAAATAACCCGAAACGTCAGAAGCATGCTCATCCTCTAGCTTGGATAATGCCTGGACTCTATTTGCTTTTATTTGATCATTCCAGTCTAAAATACTTTCTAAGTCAGTGGTCAATGTTTTTGCTGAGGTTTTAGACTGGCTAAACAGTAAGAAAATGCTTCCAAACGCCTTTCCCACATACCTGGGTTGATAGGTAATGAATACCGCATTTAATACCCCACCTAAAACGATGAACAAACTTGGTAAATTTAAAAACCGATAGTTGGATAATCCTGGAATAGAGTCAATCACATTGGTTGTTCCAGTAATTTCTGTTACACCGAAGACCAACATCCCAACACTAAATATTACCCCTAATAGATTAGTTAGTGAAAGCCTCATATTAATTACCTTCCCCCCGTATTTCGTCAATTAGTGTTTCCAGCTCCGGAATACTGGGTACCGGAATATTCGGATCCATCTGAACGGCTCTATTCCAGTTAGCCCGGGCTGCTGTAATATTTTCCAGCATAAAGAAAATGGTTCCTTTAAGCGCGTAAGCGTCTGCTGTTTCCTGTATTTCTATAGTTTTATCTACCTCTTCCAGTGCCTGTCGATATTCCCCCAAATAGAATAAGTCCTGTGCTTTTCTATAGCTGGATAACAGGCTTTGAATGTCTATTGCACGGTTTTGAATCAATGACGAATCTTTAACTACCACCGAGTCTTTTTCTTGAGGAGTCATGCCGCTCAAATCCATATAGAACTGGTCTTTTGTAGGATCCAGCTTAATCTGAATATTTGAACTGCGATTGGTATAGGTAACTACTATACCTTCTCCATCGGAAGTCTCTTCTCCTCCTGAAGCTTGTGATGTAGTATTTCCTTGCTGCGGAGAAGAAGTATTGGAATTTACTCCTGTGTCTGCTGGAAGATTTTCAGAAGACTTACAGCCTCCTGTAACAAGTAGCCCGGCAATTAAAAGCAGGACCAACCATTTAGAATCGAATAATTCCCTGGATACCATAGCTTAGTTTATCAAAGGTTACTTGTTGTGTGTTTTCCAGTGTAATTGTTTCGCCCGAAAGGGTAATATTGCTATACACTGCTATGCCTAAATTCTCTGTCAAATTGAGAAGTAATCCGGGGCTTGCAGAGAACATTTGTCCGTCTTCTTTCCCAAGTGGAAACTGAACATTTCCATTAAGGTAAAATGCCACTCTATAGGCATCTATATCCTCTATTTTTTGCCCTATTGCCTGGTAATAGGTTACACCAAACTCAAGCAGGGTCATTTTAAACTCATCAGCTTCACGAGGACGAAGCACATGAAATCCACCTGTAAATCCAAGGTAGGCACTATTTTCTTTATTTAAGGGCTGCCGGTATGTATAGGTAGCTCCTATATCTACGATTATATCAGAAAGGGTACTATCTCCCGCAACAAAGCTACTATCTCTGGCAACTAAGCTATCAGGAGTAAAAATGTTATTCCCGGTTCGGCTTCCAACGCCAAATTTTATTACATGTGTTTTCCCCTTATCAAACTCTTCCACTACCGGCTTTTCGTTGGAGACAAAACTTTTAGTCCATACAATCTCCCTGGATTGAGGGTTCATCATCCGAAGAGCTACTACCAGCCCTTCTGGAGTTCTTCGCTGAACTGATAACTCAATTAATCCCTGTACCCCATACTTTTCTGTAATCTCTAACAATAACTCAGGAGAAACATCCGCTAATGACCTCCCTCTGATATTTAGTATCTGAAGAGTACTATCACTCCCAACGATCTTCATTTTGTCATTGGGCTCTAATTCTGGCGGCGATAAAACGATTAGCCCCGCATACTGACGAAAGGCGTATTCTATTTCAGAGCGTATATACTCAATCTCTTCGTTGGTAAACCGAAGTGAGCTATAATTGATTTTATATACTGCAACACGTCTGATATTTGCAGGAACATCATTTAGTTCCTGTTCCATATCCTCCATAATCTGATCCATCAGGTAAGGATCACCAGATTCAAAGGACTGCGCATATAGAATATCTGACGAGTTTAGAAAAAAACAGGTGAGCCCCAGAAGTACTACACTAAAACGCTTCTTCATTGACCTATCCCTCAGTTTTCATTTTTCTTCGAACCGCGTAGAGCACTACTTTTTGAGCATCCTCAATCTCTTTCGTACTAGCTTCGCTTGGATTCTGGATTTCTGAAAGAATTAGCTGCTGCTCTCGTTTAGGTCGCACACGTAATACTTTTTCTCTTACAGCGGCAGGAGCGGTTCTTAAAGCAAGAATCATAGTTTCTGTAGGGATTTCCTCAAGCGCTGCCTGGACGAACTCATCCTTAACTTTTGGCAGATCATCAAAACCAATGAAGAATTTCTTGATTTTCTTAGCAAGATTAAGATCCTGTTCTGCAATTGAACGGACATAGTTGTCCTGCTCTGAAAGTGGAAGAGTCTCGATGGTTGTAAGAATACTATCAACCCCATCTGCAGCCACGTATTTCATGTCAGAAACGGAAAGGGCCTTATTGGAGAAGTGTGATGCCACCTTTTTATATACCGAGATGGGAATATTATTAATCTTACCCATCTTCAGAAGAATAGAGATTCGTTTTTGATCATCGAGCTTTTGGAGAATAACCCCTGCTCTTTCACCGGCTACCTGAGCAAGTAAAATAGCTACCATTTCGTCTGACTCTTCTTTCATTAGATGAAGAAGCTGCTGATCAGTAAGCTGGTACACGAAGTCAAATAAATTAGATCCTGAGTCAGAAGCATCTTTAGAAGTCTGTATCTGTTGTACACTTCTTCTAAAGTTTTTGGCCTCCTCAATACGTTCGTCAACCGGAATGGCATCCATATTTGCCATACCAAAGCGTATGGTCTCAAAAGTCTGTGCATCCAAATGTGGTTCTAATACATTTAAAAGCTTCTCGTCAACACTTGAAAAACCTCGTACAGCACGAATCACTCCTTGTTCATCATCACTGGCTATCCATTGTTGAACCAAATCTGCGACTAACCTTGGGCTACTGATTACTGCATTAGTTAGATAGGTTTTGTCTTCTTCAAAAGCTGCTAATGTTTTGGCATCTGGCCCGGAAGGAGCTTCTTTTTCTGTAGGGATTGCTTGAGGACCATTCATTTGGTCGAATAAAGGATATGGATACGGAGGCTGCTCTTCTCTTTTGGGATTTTTCATAATCGCATATAGCAGCGCTATTAATAGGAGCACACCCAATCCTGCTATAACATACATGAGGTGTTGAGGATTATTCCAATCGATACCCAGAAACATCCTTTCTTCGGCTATTTCATTTTGAGGAGGCTGAATACGTTCAATTTGATCGTCCTGTGCAGGGCTGGTTTGCTGAGCTCTTTGATCATCTTGCTCAATTGCTCGTGCACTTCTTGGAAATACCTTCTTTTCAACCGTTACAATATCTCCTCTGAACCGATCCGCATTGGATATTAGTGAAGCCGCTTCCTCTACGAAATCTACGTCTTCATCACTATAAGAAGTATCAACCAGTACTTTAATATTGAGATTGGTAAGGCGAAACCGTGTATCAAAGCCTGAAGCTTTAAGACTATCTCTTGTAGGTTCCGTGGAGGCTCTTAAGTTTGGTGGGATAACTGGTAATCCAGGCAGGTTCTCAATTTGAATAGCTTCCTCACCTTCCACCACTTCATAACCGGTTGGAACTAAAACGCGCTCTAAGGTTGCTTTCACATCTACTATAAAGGTACCTGCTTTATAATAATCTGATAAAGCATTATCGAGTACTACCTCATAATACCGTTCGTACTTGGTTGCCTCTTCCTGAATATCAGGTGCAACCGATTGCCCCGGTAAGGTTTGTGCATATGCTACTACTCCATAGATAGCAATCCAAATGGTGAGCAGCCATTTTTTTGTTATCCCATTCATATTTCAAACCCCAATAGGATTAGTTTAATCGTCTTTTTTGTAGAAGATTTTAAATTCGGACACCAAGTATCCGGAAAAAAAACAAGTTTTCCACATTATTATTTAAAAAAACTACATAATTCTACCACCTTCTTACCACCCAAAAACACTTATTTTTGCACTTTAAATGCTCCTACAACCCCTTTTTAGACAAATGCCCGTTCAATTATCCACAAATACTCTAATGTTGTAGTGTCGACTATTTTTGGAATCGACACTTACTTCTGCGGAAAATCTACCCCAAGACACCCTAATTAAGACAAGGGCATGTAAATAAGAGCAAGATATTAGTACATATATTCTTGCAACAGTAGCGGTTTATTTGTAGGCTAGAGTCAATTAACAGTAATTATGATCGAGTCTAACGTGGATGAAGCCAACCCACTCCTTTCCAGGATATTTAATTCTATTCCTGTGCTCATGATTATGTATAACCGTACCGATAAGTCTATTCAAATAAATAAGGAATTTGAAAGGGTGCTGGGATGGACTAATGAAGAGGTGAGGGCATTATCTATACTCGAAGCTTTTATTAAAAACGAACAAGACCGCAAAAGAGCTGAAGAAATTGCGAGCAGGTTTGATGGCACCTGGGGGGAATTCCCGGTAACAACTAAAAAAGGGGATATACGAATTCAGCGCTGGGCCAGAGTCGCTTTAAATGAAGAAATAAGTATTGGCATTGGCATTGATGTTGAAAAGCAACGACAAATGGAGAATACCCTTTCGAAAGAGCAGAAACGGTTTGAACTCATTTCCAAAGCTACTAATGATGTTCTATATGAATGGGATTTACTTCGCGATAACGTTTGGTGGAGTCGGGGCTGGGAAACTCATTTCGGATTTAAACCCGAAGAAATAGGTCATAGCTTCTCATGGCTAAAAACTCTCATCCATCCTGAAGACATAGAATCATTAAACGTCCACTTCGAAAAAATAAAAAACTCCTCCCATACACACTGGAATTATCAATACAGGTTTCTTCACCCCAATGGCGAAATTATTCATGTGTTAGATAAAGGGTATTTCATTAGAGACGAAGCTGGTAAGGCAATAGAGCTTGTTGGGGCACTGGTAAATATCAGCGATGATAAAAAACAGCGGCAGGCTCTCCGGGATTCAGAAGAAAAATACCGGATACTTTTTCATGAAAGCCCGATGCCTAAATCAATTTTTGATCCAGTCACTCTGCAGTTTGTAGAAGCGAATGATGCCGCCTTAAAGCTTTATGGTTATGACAGAAACGAAATAACCGGCATCTCTATGTTCGACATCCATCCTCCTGAAGAAATGGAACGCGTAATCGAACGAGCTAAAAAGTACCATGGAAAACCTGCTCCTACCGCAGAATGGAAGAACCTTACCAAATCGGGTGAAGAGATTTATGTAGAGGTAACTACGGCACAGATAAGTTACTTTGGTAAAGAATATCGAATGGCTACTATTAAAGACATCACCGCTCAGCGAAAAGCCGAGGAAAAAGTATTTTCTGCATTAGTGGAGGGAGAAAACAGGGAAAGAACCAGACTTGCTCAAGAGCTCCATGATGGCATCGGTCAGTATTTAGCCGCCTCTTATATGAACCTCGACTCATTAAAAAAAGAGACCGAAGCCTTTAGCGAAGAAAGCCTGGAACAATTCAATAAAGCAGTTTCTTATCTAAAACAGGCTATGGTTGAAACGCGCAACCTCTCCCATAATCTGATGCCGCAGGTTATTGAGAATTATGGATTGGCAATTGCTGTACAGGAATTAATCGCTAATGTGGAGAAGAATAAAAAAATTACGTTCAGCTACTACTATAATATTGAGAAAGAAGATCTGTCCCGAAAAAAGCGGATCAATATTTACCGAATTATCCAGGAATGCCTGAACAATATCATAAAGCACTCCGACGCTACCAAAGTATCTATCCAACTAATAAAGGATAAAGTTGACCTGATGCTTACCATCGAAGATAATGGGGTAGGTTTCGACGGCTCAAATTCTGATTTCAATGCTGGGCTTGGACTTCGAAGTATTAAAACCAGGGTTTTTATAATGGGGGGAATTTTTGATATCGAAACCAGGAAAGATCGAGGTACTTTGATTTCTGTAAGTATTCCATTAAATAATGATCAAGACTGAAATAGCCCTATGGAAAAAGTCCAGATACTTATTGTCGATGATCATAAAATTGTTCGGGATGGAATAAAATCCCTCCTCAAGAGCGAAGCTAATTTGGTTATCGTTGGTGAAGCAGGAAATGGTCAGGAAGCTGTAGACCTAATTAATTCTCCGGAGCAAAAAATCGATCTTATCATCATGGATATTAATATGCCTGTTCTAGACGGTATTGAAGCTACCCAGCAGGTGAAAAAAAGTAATCCGGATATTAAGGTACTTGCTTTAACCATGGTTAATGAGCAACAACATATCCGAAAGATGATTGAAGTAGGAGCGTCTGGATATATCCTCAAAAGCTCCAGCCAACAGGAATTAAATCTGGCAATTCAAAAAATAATGGAAGGGAGCCATTATTTCAGTGAAGAAGCTGCTCAGTCTATTCTCCAGGATATGGTAAATCCTGAGTTAAGTAAAAAAGCTGGTGATTTACATGTTCAAATCACCGACCGGGAGAAAGATGTATTACGTTTAATTGTTGATGAATACACCAACCAGGAAATTGCTGAAGAACTTTTCATAAGTGTCAGAACCGTTGATGCACATCGAAGAAACTTACTTCAAAAAATAGGAGCTAAGAATACTGCTGGGCTCGTTAAGTTTGCATTGGAGAACAACCTATTTGGAGAGTAAATGACCCCCTATTTGATTATCGTTCTTTAATCATTCAATGCTCTGTATTAAAGGCTTTTTATATATCTAGGTGAAAACGCCTAATTTTAAAATTAGGTCTTTCACGTCTTACCCATAAGTAAAGAGAGGGGTAATTTTGTACCAGAAAAAATAATTGGTACAACAATGATACGCTCCAACCATTTTTATACATCTATTGAGCTGAATGCGATAAGCCAGCAGGTATTATCCGCATTGCCAGCACAGGTTGCTGTATTGAATGAGTATGGAGACCTGGTTGCTCATAATGCGAAATGGCAAAGCCTTGGTAATCTAGTAGAAGAAACGTGGGCATTTCCTCTTATGGGTGAGAATGTTCTCAATAAACTTCAGGACCCGCTTAGCAGAAGCAACGACTTCGCTCTTCGCTTCATGATTGCTTATAAATCTGTATTAACAGGGGAGTCGGATTCTGAAAAAGTTCTCTATCCACTTGTTCTGGAATCAAAGAAGTGGTACTGCCTCACAATTTCGGCTTTAGAGGACAAAAAGCATTTCCTGGTAATGAATGAAGATATAAGCCATGAAATGGAGGCGAAAAGTAACCTTACAGACCGAAGTATTCGCCTCCATTTAAGCCAGGAGAGATATAAAGAGCAGTTCAAAAATAGCCTGGATGGTATCATCATTGCTGAGCAGGATGGCAAAATTTTTGATGCCAATCCAATGGCATGCGAAATCCTGGGTTATGAATTATCCGAACTTGTTGGCCAAAGAAGGGAATTTCTTATCGATGCGAATGACCCAAAGATTATAGAAATCATTAGCAAGAGAGATCAGCATAACTTTTACCATGGCGAGTTTGAGTTTGTGACTAAATCTAACAAGAAGGTATTAGTAGAACTCAAAAACCGACTTGTACCTAGTGAGGATGGAACAAATCACTCTATACTTAGTTTTCGTGACTTAACCTCAATTCGTCAACAAGAGCGGTTCTTTAGGAAACTCTTTAATTCCAGCCCAAATGCAATTGCACTTGTAGATATAGAGGGAAATATCCAGGAAACTAATCATAGCTTTGAATCTGTTTTTGGCTATGATGAATTTGAAATTAAAGGCCAATTTCTTCCTAATCTTATTGTTGGTGAAGCGGAACAAACTGAAGCTGAGCAAATAATTCAAAAGGTTATCGAAGGGGAAGAAGTCAGTTTAGAGAGCTTCCGATATACTAAATCCGGGAAAGCTGTTCCAGTAATCATGAGTGTATTCCCAATATGGAATGACGCTGAAACAGAGATCGTATCCATCTTTTGCATTTATGTGGATCATTCGGAACAGCATAAAGCTCGAAAAACTATAGAGAATCAACTGAAGGAAAATGAGATCCTTCTCCAGGAGATTCACCACAGAGTAAAGAACAATCTTGCTATCATATCCGGACTTATAAGTCTAGAGAATATTTACTCAACAGATGAAGTCGCAAAGAAGCAGCTTACAACTACTCAATCAAGGATTCATTCCATTGCCAAAATTCATGAGCTGCTTTACAACAACGAAGATTTCACCCGGATAAACTTCCAGAAGTATGTGGAAGACTTAACCACTTCTTTTTCTAAATCTTCCGGATTGGAATTTGTTACCGAAACTAAACACCCTGTTCTACTAAATGTGAATCAGGCTGTTCCTTGTGGCATGCTCCTCAATGAGATAGCAAACAGAATAGCTTCAAAAGCGAATCCTGATTTGTACTCAAATAACCAAATTACCTTCAGCCTAAGTGTTGAGAAGGAGCAGTTTATAATTATGATTTGTGGAGCTCAAGGCTCTAACCGATTCGACTTCATCGATAATAATGAAGATCGGTTGGCTTCTGAATTGATCGCTGTTCTATTGCGTCAATTACATGGAGAGATTGAAGTATTTGAGGGAGACAAAACTTGCATAACCATATCGTTTAGAAAGAGAGACAAAAAAGGCGCTCACAGCGCCATCTTGTAATACCCTTAATAATACCCAGAAAAGTTGGTTAGGTTTATTGGCGAGGGCTGCCCTGTGAAAGGGGTGGCTCTCTTTTTTTATGGAACTTAATTATTCTGGATGTTTTTCTTATCACACTCCAGAATTTTTTTTCCAATAAAAGCCTGATCAGCATTTATGTCTGACTGGTCAAGAGCCACCTGGTAGTAAGATTTAGCAATATCATACTTACCTAGCTGCATATTCATTTCTGCAATGGCAGCATATAACATCGGGCGTTTTGAAGATTTTGATTCCTCCTCCAGCTTTTTGAGCATTTCAATTCCCTCCTCAAAACCGTAGACCCTGCTCAGTGCTATGGCGTGATTTAATCTCACTACAAAAGAATCGTTCAGCTCAAGGAGTTTTTGATAACAGTACAAAATAATACTCCAGTCCGTCTCTTCTATTGAGTCGCTACTGCAATGGATAGAAGCTATGGTAGATTCTAAATGGAAGCGACTTAACTCGGTACTTTGCCTCGATTTCTTCAAAAAGTGAAAACCCATTTCAATCAAGGACTGATCCCATTTAGTCCGGTCTTGCTCTCCTATTTCTATAATCTCACCGAGTTGATTTACCCGGGAAGGGAATCGAGCCAAACTGAAATACATAAGCGAGAGTAAGGCATAAATTTTTCCCTGATCTATATCTTCCATTTCAGCTAAAAGCAGGCATAATCGAATAGCTTCATAGCAAAGCTCCTCATTGATTATTTTCTCTCCTCGGGTAGTTTTATACCCCTCGTTAAACATCAGGTAAATAATAGTAAGTACAATATCCAGACGATCAGCTACTGCCGATAAAAATGGAATTCCAATTACTTCATGTTTTTCCTTCAACTGCTGCTTGGCCCTGAAAATGGTTTTCTTCACTGCTTCTGGTTGCATAAGCAGTGCATTGGCTATTTCCTTATCCCCAAACCCAGACAGCACTTTTAGTGTAAGCATGATTTGGGCTTTAGGTTTTAAGTCAGGATGACAACACGCGAATAGCAATCTCAACTGACTGTCTTTAATCTCATGATCGAGAAATAGCTCATCGATTTCTTCCTCAGCCTGCTCGAAGTGTACTTTCTCTCGTTTCTCAGCATGCCTTTTTTGCTTATTTAACTCATTTATGATCTTATTTTTTGCAACAAGCATGAGCCAGGCTTCCGGGTTTTCAGGCTCTCCTTTCAGACTCCAGGTCTTAATAGCAGACAGAAAAGTCTCCTGGATGATGTCCTCAATCAGGTCCGCATTTTTAAACCCAAAAATCCGGGTAAGTATAGCAGACATCTTCCCCGATTGGTGCCGGAAAAGATGCTCTACTATATTTGAAGTGGTATGTGGTTCTGCGGTATCCACTAGAACTTCATGATTTCTCGAACTTCTACTTTCCCACCCAATCTCAATATTGGACAGCCTTTTGCTATCTCAGTAGCCTCATCCAGGCTTTCGGCATTTATTAGGTAAAAACCTCCCACCAGTTCTTTGGCCTCAATAAAAGGACCATCGGTAACTACCTTATCTTTTCCTATGATAGTTTTGGCTTCAGGATGAAGAGGCTCTCCTGAGTCATATCGATCTCCAAGTTCTTGTATCCACTGCCCGTGTACTTCAATTTCCTTTTGCATGTCTTCTGGTGAAAAATCGTCGTAAGCATTGTCGCTTTCGAATAGAATTAGCATATATTTGTTCATGGTATCTCCTTGGTTATGTGTTAATGTTCATCTAAATAACAACGACCCTTTTCACACCGGGACATTTTTTTCGAATAAAAATTAAACGAAGATCACTTTAAAAAGAAAACTGAAGATTCGCCATGTACATCCCCTCTTCATTTAAAGAAGAAAACAAAGATCTCCTTTACGAATTTATTGAGAAAAATAACTTCGGAATCTTATTCAGTAATCATGAAGAAAAAGCTCAAGCAACTCACCTGCCATTTATTTTGAATAAAAACATGGGAGAGCATGGTACTTTAATCGCTCACTTTGCAAGAGCTAACGGACATTGGGAAGAGATTTCTGAAACAAAAGAAGTACTTTGCGTTTTCCATGGACCTCATGGATATATAAGTCCATCCTGGTATGAAAAAAGAGATACTGTTCCAACCTGGAATTACTCAGCAGTTCATATCTATGGGGTGCCAACTATCATAGAGGATACTGATGAATTAGCGAAAATGGTTACCGAGTTGACTCATTACCATGAGTCGCAGATCAAAACAGACTGGTCGATGAAAGAGGGAGAACAAAAGTTTGATGCTCTTCTTAAGGCAATTGTTGGAATCAAAGTCGAAGTCACAAAGATCGAAGGGAAATTCAAATTCAATCAGAATCGGTCTAAAGAAGATCAACAAGGGGTAATCAATCATATTGATGAATCAGTTGCCCCGGGAGTAAAAGAAATTATGAAGAAAAACCTTTCTTCAAACGATTCTTAAGCAGACAACTTTGATTTGAAAGCCATCGCGTAAATCTTCATCTGTTTCACCATAGACGCTAAACCATTCGCCCGGGTTGGAGATAAATGCTGAGCCATTCCAATCTTGCTGATGAAATCAGGATTAGTTTGAATGATTTCATCAGGTGTATGCCCCGAATAAAAACGCACCATAAGCGAAACAAGCCCCTTTGTAATTGCTGCATCGCTATCTGCTCGGAAAATTATTTTGTCTTCTTCTAGTGAGGCAGTAAGCCATACTTTGCTTTGGCAGCCCTTTACAAGGTTTTCGTCTTTGTGTTCTTCTTCTGGGAGAGGATCAAGTTTTGTTCCTAACTTAATGATGTGCTTATATCGCTCCGTCCAATCCTCAAAAAGATTGAATTCCCTTATAATGCGATCCTGCTTTTGAATAATATCCATGCGCGAAATATACGGAAATAAAAAAGCCCCAACTTGGAAGTCAGGGCTTAAAATTTCAAAGTGAAATCAATTAGCTTTCTTTTAGTTCAAGCTTGGCTACTGATTTTACCGATCCTACTTCACCAATATCGTCGTCCATGATTGGCTTGAATGATTGAAGTACTGATAAATATTCACCTTCGGAGGTTCTGTAACGGCAATACTCAGTAAGTGATTCACCCTCAAAAGCTCTTTTGAGTGCTGAAGTTATTTTCTCTGCGTCTTCATCGTGAAGAACTGAGCTTAAACCTTCATTAAAAATGACTTCTTTATCGAGCCCGGTTAAATCCTCAAAACCTTCAGTGATGTATTTACATACTATAGAAAGTCCATCTTCACCGTATGAGAACTTGAGCGTAAACTCCTCAGCTCTTCTCAATAGCTCATCAAAATCAGTATTGAAAATTGCTTTAGCTGTCTCCTTCTTCTCAGTAACATCACGTTGGTAAGAAACCCAATGAGTTACTTCTCCATCTTTATTAAATAAAGGATGGATATCCCATTGATTTATAAATTCGGTGCCATCTTTACGGTAATTAATACTATGACCAAAGAATGCCTGGCCTTCGATCAACCTTCTTTTCAACCGGTCTAGAATAGCTCGATCTGTTTTTGGACCTTGAAGAATTCTAGGTGTTTTCCCAATTACTTCCTCTGGCAGATAACCAGTCATTTCTGTAAAACCATCATTTACATAAACGATCTTTGGCCCTGGCTTTTCGAGATTTAATTCTGTGATTAGAATCGAATCGTAATCATTCCGAATAGCATTTTCCAGGAGCTCGAGTTGGAACTTGAAGCCAACTGCTTTTTCCTCAAGCTCGGAAAATAATTCGTGTAAAGAATTAAAAGAGCTTTCATCTTTAGAGTAAGCTCTTATTTGTTCTAAAATTTCTTTGTTTAAAATACTCATACTTATCAATTACTTAGCTTATCTAAGTTGATATACACATGCAATTATAAACTGTGAGAACTTAGCTTTCATTCCATCTTACGGAAAAAAATCTTATCCTAATACTATCTAATTAGTATTAAATTTTGAGAAGCTACCCATTCATCATTTTTTTAGTGCTTACTTCAGGATGTTCATTGTTCCTAAAAACTCCGAAACCCTATCAACCTGAAATGGTTTTTATTCCCGGAGGTACTTTTATTCTGGGAGATATTTTTGAAGAACAAAATACAGATGCACTACCTACTCATGAGGTAAAAGTAGAGCCATTCTATTTGAGTCGATATGAAACCACCTTTGAGAAGTATGATCAATTTGCGAAAGCGAAAGGTTTTCCATTACCTGATGACGGAGGATATGGGAGGGCAAATCGAGCAGTTGTAAATATTACATGGGATGAAGCTCTGGCATTCTGTGAAAGCCTGGGATATCGATTACCTTCAGAAATAGAGTGGGAGTATGCAGCACGTTCAGCAGGTAAGCAACAAATATATGCGGGTACCAATAATGTTGATTCTTTAAAGCAGTATGCAATTACCCGCGATTCAAATATAAATTTCTCATTTAAGGTTGGAACTCGTATTCCGAATGATTTGGGTATTTATGATATGAGCGGAAATGTATTTGAGTGGGTAGATGAGTTTTACCAGTTCTATAGTATGCCTGAACAGCTACACAACCATAAAATCGATGGAATCAGGATTATTAGGGGTGGCAGTTTTGGGGAACAAACTTCGACTACCAGAACTTACTGGCGAACGGGTACTCTTCACGATGTAAGAGCTTCGGATTTAGGCTTCCGATGTGCCAGGTCGAAATAAAAAAGGGGGAGCCGAAACTCCCCCTTCCTCACTCACTCATCGAAGTAGCAACTTCGCAATAGTGCTCAGCTGCATGTTCGTTGTACCTTCGTAAATCTTACCGATCTTTGCATCACGGTAAAATTTTTCGACAGGATATTCTTTAACGTATCCATAGCCTCCAAAGAGATCGATAGCCATAGATGAAACTCTTTCGGCAACCTCAGAAGAATAGAACTTGGCCATGGCTGCTTCTTTAAGGAAAGGCTGACCTGCTTCTTTAATTCTTCCTGCGTTGTAAACCAACAAACGAGCGGTCTCAATATCCGTTGCCATTCGTGATAGCTGGAATTGAACTCCCTGGAAATCAGAAATAGCTTTTCCGAATTGCTTTCTTTCCTTCACATAATCAATGGTAGCATCAAAGGCTCCCTGAGCAATTCCAATCATTTGAGCGCCAATACCAATACGACCTTCATTTAATGTCTCGATGGCTACTTTATACCCTTTTCCATACTCACCAAGAATGTTTTCTTTGGGCACTTTACAGTCTTCTAACAAAATTTCGCAGGTAGAACTGGCCCGGATACCTAGCTTATTCTCTTTCTTAGAAACGGAGAAGCCCTCCATGCCACGTTCAACAACAAAAGCAGTGATACCTTTGTACCCTAGCTCAGGATTAACATTGGCAAATACCAGGAAGATATCTGCTTCATTGGCATTGGTAATCCAAAGCTTGGAGCCATTTAGAATAAAGTGGCTATCTGTTTCTTTAGCTGTGGTTTTAAGTGCAAAGGCATCGCTCCCTGATCCAGCTTCAGACAAACAGTAAGCCCCAACTTTTTCCGTGGCTAACTGTGGAAGATAACGTTCTTTGATATCGTCAGATCCATATCGAATAAATGCATTGTTAACGAGTGTATTCTGTACATCCATAAATACACCTGCCGATCCATCAACTCGAGAAATTTGTTCAATGGCCACAATCGACATCATAAAAGTACCACCAGCTCCTGAGTACCTTTCTGGAATTTCAATTCCCATGAGACCCATTTCAAAAAATTCTTTAATTAGGCCTGGATCCAATTTTGCCTGTTCATCCATTTCATGCACTAATGGTGCTATAGAGCTCTTTGCAAAATCGGCCGCTGCTTCCTTGAGCATTTGTTCATCTTCGGTGAGCTGAGTTAAAGGGGGAAGAAATTGTTCTACTTGATTCATTCTATATCTATGTTCGGGATTTCAGCGGAAGGAAAATATACAACTGTAAGCGCTTTTTTACTACTAAAAAGTTAGATTTTCCAAAAATCATTTAGTCTCTTTCTAACATCTCATCTACTGCTTTTGAAATGGAAAGCTCTCCTTGAATGATCCGCAGTTTCGATCTGAAAGTTAGGGAACTAGATATACCTTATCTGTTAAAATTATCTGCTTCTATTTTTTTGTCGGAGGGTATTTGTCAAACAATTTTCCCCTAAAATCTTAAGTGTAAATCCATAAAACTATAAATTTTGAAACATTTTGCTCTGGGCGTACTCATGTAGATAGCGTTTTTTTTAACTAAAAATGAAAGCGCTTACATAATAAAAGAGTCACAAAACAAGGAGAAAAAATGAAAGAGATAAAACTGGGAATGCTATTAGTAATTATGTTAAGCTTCTCAAATTTTAGCCAAGCACAAGATGATGTAATGATGCAGGCGTTTTACTGGGATGTTCCTGTAGATGCATCTAACTTTAATGGAAGCTGGTGGGACTCACTGGCGAGCAAATCCAAGAGCCTTTCGGATGCCGGATTTACAGGAATGTGGATCCCCTCCCCTTCTAAGGGTAATTTTGGAATATATGATATGGGTTACGGGATTTACGACCACTATGATCTTGGTAACTATAATCAAAAGGGAACCACTGAAACCAGATTTGGCAGCCGAGCTGAGCTGGAAGCCATGATCGATTCAATGCATAATAATGGCATTGAGGTTTATGCGGATATGGTTCTGAATCATATGTACACTGATGGAGACTATTATGGTTCTTCGAATGATATGGAGTCGAATCCTGATGTAAAACAGTATGTATTTGATGAAGCCTATATAAACGGAACTCAATACCAATCCTATCCAACCAATGAAATAACCTGGGTTATCCCCAGTGCCGCTGCTGGTACTTACTACATTCAGATATCGGGTTATAATCTGGATTTCGGAGCGAGCTATACACAGCGAGGTTACGATGTAATGATTGACTGGACAGGAGGAGGTGCTTCCACTACCACGGTTTGGGAATCCGAAAACAATAATGGAGGTGGTAATTACAATACCGTTTCTTCTTCCGGTACCACAGTACGTGGACATATTAATTCGTCGGGAGATATTGACGAGTATGAAATCACCTTATCAAGCTCTGCGGATATTGTCATTCAGCTAACTGCCAGAAAGGAAGGAACCGATTCAGGGGGAAGCTGGGAATGGCAATGGGCTGATCAAAACAATGGGTACTACCCTTCAGCAATCTGGTTTAGTGGATCAAACCTTGCCAGTACAACCCTAGAAGCCCATACCGCTACCGGAGTTTCTTATGTTACTCATACCGGAACGGGTGAGGCTAATTACTCATGGAATCACAATCATTTTCATCCTGTAGACAGTAATGACTGGCTGGGATACCCCGGAAATGATGAGATCATTACCAATACCAAGTTTTTTGGTAACGACCTGAATACCTATGACGCCACTGTAGTAACTCGTCTTGAAGACTGGGGCTACTGGATGGCCGATGAAATCGGATTCGATGGCTTTCGACTAGATTTCGTTCGTGGATTCCAGGAGACTTTTGTAGCAGACTGGGTCAATAACCTTCCTCTTCTCAGTGGCAGCCAGCGATTTATTGTAGGTGAATACTGGGGAAATGCTTCATCCATACATTCCTGGGTTACTAATGTAACTAATGGTACATCTACGGTTACAACTGCAACCACAACCGGAGCAGATGTTGACGCTTTCGACTTCCCGCTAAAATTCTCTTTGAATGAAATAGTAAATAATACTGCCGGAACAGCCGATATCAC
Organism: Balneolaceae bacterium; assembly: GCA_965242845.1. Taxonomy (GTDB): domain Bacteria; phylum Bacteroidota; class Rhodothermia; order Balneolales; family Balneolaceae; genus RHLJ01. The sequence goes on along the minus strand of CBDETC010000003.1, from coordinate 357,062 downwards.
TGCTACTCTCGATCATGCAGGAATGATCAGAAACTCAGGAGGCTACTCACTCTCGGGAACCAGTGTAGTTACTTTCGTGGATAACCATGATACCGGGAAAGAGCACGATAAGTGGGTATTCAGTGATTGGGATATGGCCTATGCCTACACCTTAACTCATGAAGGTCGCCCGACCGTCTTTTATTCCCATTATTATGGAACATTACAAGAAGATGCACATAGCAGTTCTTATACCACTCAGGCACCATCTAGCCTAAGAGATGACATAGATAACCTGATCCATATTCGAAAAAACTATCTCGGTGGAACAACTGAGGTCCTCAGTGCGGATGGGAACCCATACCCATCAGCGGATGCAGCCGACGTTTATGTAGCGCGAAGAAACGGTAATGGCACCAAGACGGGAGCAATTATTGTGATTAACGATAACAGCTCTTCAACCAAAGGACTCTGGGTTGATCATACTACCGGAACTGATATCTGGGCTGATTCATACCTGGTAAATGTCGAAACCGACGATAGTACCTATGTGTATTCTGATGGTCGTGTATATGTTGAAGCAGGAGCCCGGGATTACGCGGTTTATGTCCCAGCCAGTGAATTCACTACCAGCCTTCCAAAAAGCAAAGGAGCTGTTAGGGTTGGGAATGAACCAGAGGATAATGATGCGCCGGAATCAGTTATTCTATATGACAACTATCCAAATCCATTTAACCCAAGCACAAACATCTCATTCAGTATCCCTGAAAACGGAATGGTATCTCTTAACATATACAACTCGACGGGCCAACTAGTATCCAGCCTTGCTAACCGAGTGTTTAATGCTGGAGAGCATACCTTAGCATGGGATGCATCGAACGTTGCAAGTGGTATTTATATCTATACGCTAACGTATAATGGTCAGACTATAAATAAGAGAATGACCCTAATTAAGTAGTTACTTATCCTGACCAAAAAACGGAGCCCATCTCAAACAAGAGGTGGGCTTCTTTATTTAAGATGACTTAGAGCTTTTGAAATCATCTCGAACGCAGCGGAAGAAGGAGAAATTTCATTCTTGATGATTCTTTGTTCCAACTCTTTAGCTTCTTCCTTTCTTTTTGATGTGCTCCAAAGGTGTCTCAGTAATTCGTCTTCTACCAGACGTTTAAACCAGGCGATATTTTGCTTGTTTCTATTATGATCGAATATGCTTTTCTCTTTTAGCTCACTTATGAATATTTCGATCAACTCCCATACTTCAGAGATACCTTTTTTTTCGAGAGAACTGGTAGAAGCAATTTTTACATCAATACCTTCGTACTTTTGCCTGAGTAGATGAAAACTGTGTTCATATTCCCCTCTTGCTCGTTTAGCTAATTTCTTTTGATCTCCATCTGCTTTATTTATGACCAGTACATCTGTTATTTCGAGAATACCGCGTTTTATTCCTTGTAACGAATCACCAGCTCCAGGCAGCATCATTACCAAAAAACAGTCTACCATGGAAGCCACTTCAAATTCACTCTGCCCTACTCCTACAGTTTCTACGAGGATCACATCATAACCAGCTGCCTCGCAAAGGTGCATTGCTTCTCTTGTTTTTTGAGCTACCCCACCTAAGGTTCCGGAAGTCGGTGATGGGCGAATAAATGCGTGCTCTTTATTTGAAAGAGTTTCCATTCGAGTTTTATCTCCAAGAATACTTCCCCCAGAACTTGGACTACTGGGATCAACAGCCAGAACGGCTACTTTTAATCCTTTTTCAATTAATTCATTCCCAAGAGCTTCGATAAAGGTGCTTTTACCAACTCCGGGCACTCCCGAGATTCCCACCCGTATGGTATCATACTTTCCAGTGAGTGAGTTTAATAGTTCTCTCGATTTTTTTTGATCAGATTGTCTGGTACTCTCGATTAGTGTAATCGCTTTTGCCAGGTGCCTTCGTTTTCCTGACCTGATCCCTTTCCCGAGCTCCTGTACGGTCATGAACGTTTCGCTCTAATTTCATCAACTACTTTAGAAGCTGCTTTCGGGATATTCGTACCAGGTCCAAAAATAGCTGACACCCCGTTTTCATGGAGGAAGTCATAGTCCTGAACAGGAATTACTCCACCGGCTACTATTACAATATCTTCAGCCCCTTCCTTTCTCAAAATGCTGATAAGCTCTGGTATTAAGGTTTTGTGACCTGCCGCCAGCGTAGAGACTCCAATCACATGCACATCATTCTCAACGGCTTGTTTTGCAGCCTCGTCTGGAGTTGAAAATAGTGGGCCCACATCAACATCAAAGCCCATATCGGCAAAGGCAGTGGCCACTACTTTAGCTCCTCGATCATGACCATCCTGTCCCATTTTAACTACCAGAATTCTAGGGCGCCTGCCTTCTTCTTCGGCAAAATCTTCAATCTTCTTTTTGATTTCCTGGTAACCTTCATCTGCTTGATACACGCTTTCGTAAACTCCTTTAATCGTTTGATTGGTAGCTGTATGTCTTCCCCAGGCTAATTCCAGAGCCGTTGATATCTCTCCTACTGTAGCTCGTTTTCGGGTAGCTTCGATGGCAAGTGCCAGTATATTTCCTTCCCCTGATTTGGCAGCTTCTGTAAGAGCTACTAATGCCTGCTTGGTTTGCTGGTTGTCCCGTTTGGCCTTGATCTCATCGAGAAGTGCAATCTGCTTGTCTCTAACTTCAGCATTGTCTATATCCAGGATCTCAACCGGATCTTCTTTCTCGTTTATGTACTTATTCACCCCAACAATGGTGATATCTCCTTTATCGATCCCGGCTTGTTTCAGAGCAGCTGACTCTTCGATCTTTCGTTTTGGATATCCTTCTTCAATAGCTTTGGCCATCCCTCCCATTTCCATCACCTCATTGATGATTGATCGGGCCCTTTCTTTTAAGTCATGCGTCATTGACTCAATGGCATAAGAACCGCCTAAGGGGTCTACCGTATGAGTAATATCTGTTTCTTCCTGAATAATGGTTTGCGTATTCCTGGCAATTCTGGACGAAGTTTCTGTTGGGAGAGAAATAGCTTCATCATAGCTGTTGGTATGCAACGACTGTGTTCCACCTAAAACCGCTGCCATTGCTTCAATGGTAGTTCGAATCACATTATTCAAAGGATCTTGTGCGGTTAATGACCAGCCAGAAGTTTGGCAATGCGTTCGAAGCATCATAGACTTCGGGTTCTTTGGAGAGAAATATTCTTTCATCAACTCGGCCCAAAGAGTACGTGCCGCTCTCAGCTTACTTACTTCCATCAAAAAGTTCATTCCGATAGCAAAGAAGAAAGAAAGTCGGGGAGCAAAGGCGTCGACATCCAAACCACTTTCCACAGCGGTTTTTACATACTCTAATCCATCTGCCAGGGTAAAAGCCAATTCTAATGCGGAATCGGCACCGGCCTCCTGCATATGATATCCCGAGATAGAAATAGAGTTAAAGCGAGGCATAAACTCGCTGGTAAATGCGATGATATCAGAAACCAATCTCATGGATTGCTGCGGAGGATAGATATAGGTATTCCGCACCATGAACTCTTTGAGAATATCATTCTGAATAGTACCACTTAACTGCTCTAACGAAACTCCCTGTTCTTCTGCAGCAACGATATAAGCAGCAAGCACAGGAATCACTGCTCCATTCATCGTCATTGAAACGGACATTTTATCCAATGGAATACCATCAAAAAGAATTTTCATGTCTTCTACAGAATCGATAGCAACACCAGCTTTACCCACATCTCCAACTACCCGAGGGTGATCAGAATCGTACCCCCTATGTGTTGCCAGATCAAAAGCTACGCTCAATCCCTTTTGTCCTTTTTGGAGAGCCTTACGATAGAATTGGTTGGATTCTTCTGCCGTTGAAAACCCAGCATACTGGCGAATAGTCCAGGGGCGTTGGGTATACATGGTCGGATAAGGTCCGCGGGTAAATGGAAAAGTCCCGGCTTCCCCTGCATTTACCTTTCGATCATCAACATCTTGCTGATCATATAGTGTCTGAATATGTATTCCTTCGGGACTGGTCCGACCTTGTTTTCGTAGTTCGTTACTGTCTGACATGGGAGGCAATTTCTTTCGTGGAAACGGTTTTCTAACCCAGAAGGTACGATTTTCGTTTTTTGAGTGCAGACATTCTTTCAGAGACCTCTTAAAGAATTAATGAGCAATTACTTCAAATTCGTCTCAGCCTGAACAGAGCTAAAACCCACTTCTTCTTCGAATTTTTGAGAGCCAAAGGTTTCTTCCATTTCGGCGCGGAGTTTTTGAATGGTGAGACCACTGGTTAAAGAACCGTTTCGGGATATAGAAATACGACCGGTTTCTTCTGAGATGACCAGCACGAATACATTATTGGTTTCCGAAACACCTACCGCCGCACGGTGTCGGGTTCCAAATGACTGAGCAATGTTTTGATTTTGAGAAATCGGTAGATAAGCACTCGCCGCAACGATCCTGTTATTCCGAATAACAATAGCTCCATCATGAAGAGGAGTTTCCTTTCTAAAAATGGTTACGATCAACTCGCTTTTGATCTTGGAATCCACTTCTACCCCACCATCTATAATGTCCTGTAAAGATGAGGTGCGAGCGAATACAATAAGCGCTCCAATCTTTTCTTTAGACATAATTTTAGTGGCATTGATGATTTCATCGATCATCTCAACAGAGCTGGAACGAGCAAAAAAGCGATCCAGGCTAGTGTTGGTACCTAATCGGTACAGGAGTTTTCGAATCTCAGGCTGAAAGATGATAAACACCGCTAGAATACCCACGTTCATAATCCCGCTCATGATAAAGTCGAGCGTGGTGAAGCCGAGTACCCGAATCACCAGGTTTACAATCACGAGGAGCACAATTCCAATTCCAGCCTGAATAGCAAAGGTTCCCCTAATCCATTGATACAGATATACCAGAATCCCTGCAATAAGCAGGGTTTCGATAAAATCCATAATACCGAAATCTAAAAACCCAATGGGTATCAAAGGGGTGCTCCGTCTAAGATTGTGATTGAATCGCCTCGAATATACGAATTGAATCGGAGGCTTCCTTCACATCATGAACTCTTAAGATATCTGCTCCATTCATTAACGAATGGTAGTGAACAGCAATGGTTCCAATTAAGCGATCATCAGCCGGCCTGTTATCGAGAATCTGTCCGATCATTGACTTCCGGGAAGCTCCAACTAATACAGGGAAGCCAAATTTTTTGAATTTGTCAAGGTGTGCGATCAAAGAAAGATTATGATAGAGCTTTTTTCCGAAACCAATTCCGGGATCTAAAATGATTTTAGATACTCCTTTTGTGGTAAGATCTTTGATCTTCTTGTCAAAAAACTCCATCACCTGATCGACCACATCAACATAGGTTGGATTTTCCTGCATGGTCTTAGGATCGCCCTGTGCATGCATAAGTATATATGAAGCTTCATATTCTGCGGCTAGTTCAGCAAACCTTGGCTCCTTTTCTAATCCACTAACATCATTTATTATGGATGCCCCAAGACCTAATGCCTGCTTTGCCACTTCATACTTTGTGGTATCAATGGAAAAGGTGGCCTTCTTAAATTCAGGAATCGTAGCCTCAATAATTGGAATTACGCGCTGAAGCTCTTCCGTTTCTGAAACAGGGCTTGAACCCGGACGGGTCGATTCTCCTCCTATGTCAATGATATTAGCCCCTTCTTCCAGCATTGTTGTGATATGCTGCTTTGCTACGTCTACTCTGGTATACATTCCTCCGTCACTGAAGGAATCAGGAGTAGCGTTAAGTATGCCCATAATTTGGGGCCGCGACATAGACTAAACGGGTTTAAATTCGAAGAAGTAAACGAACTACCACTCTTCGATCAGATCACCAAGCTTATCTTCTTTTTCTGCCCATTCATCCGCATCAGGAAGAGCATCTTTCGTCTCGTTGATGATATTATCTTCCCATGCTTCAGCAAGGCGCTCGTTAAGCTCGATGTAGTGTTCCCACTTATCAGGCACTTCGTCATCAGGAAAGATAGCTTCAACTGGACATTCTGAAACGCATGCATCACAATCGATGCATTCATTGGGATCGATGGTTAAAAAATTTGGGCCTTCTCTAAAAGCATCAACCGGGCAAACAGAAGCACAGTTTGTGTATTTACATTGAATGCAAGGCTCGGTAACAACGTACGCCATAATCTTGTGAGTGAGTTATTCGTCTGAGATTTTTGTGAATATCTAGTGCTCTCAGATTAGATGCAATCCAAATTATTCGAAATCAGAAGTGAGCTTGAATCGAGAAATACGATTATTGCCCTTATCAGCCACATAAACTATCCGGTTAAAGTAGGCAACTCCACTTGGCATATTAAACTGTTTTGGGCCTGCTCCGTTACCTCCAAAAGAAACCAGGATTTGACGGGTCTGATCTTCTGCCCCGGCCGGAGGTGGTACTCCTTCCTGTCCATTTAATTGGAACTGATACAGTGAATCAGTGAGTGCATCCACCACAAAAATATAACTGTCATCATCTCCTCCAAAGGTAATGTCTTCCGGAAGGATGAATTTATTTGGTCGATACAAAAACCCATCAGCTTGAGTAGTGTCTTGTTGAAGTAGCTCAGAATTCTGCTGAAAAACTAGACCATCAACGGTTTCAACAGCATTTATCCATAATACTCTGAATGGTATGTCTCTACTTTGGTCAGCCTGAGTGATCATGAAGCTTCTATCATCCGTAAAACTATCTCTTTGAGGAGGTGACACAAAACCAGTGATCGAACTAATCCCTATCCCGCTTCTTAATGACGGAATACTTGGACTCAATGCTCGAATTTGCCGAACATTTCTCATTTTGTCCGTGAGCACACCATTGGATGAAATTCGTTGAAATTCCAGTACCGTATTATCTGGTGCTGCAACTTGGGTGGCCTCTACAAAAGGACCTCTTCTTGTAACGTAAAGTGTATTATCTCCAAGTACGGTAATACCCGTTACTTCAACATTTTCATAGTTCGTCTGGAGATTTCTGTTAAGTCTGGAGTTCTGAGCAGCTGTTGTACTTAAACTTGCATCATCAAATGGGAAAATGAGCGTATCAACAAACTCAATCGGCCCTACTCCATTCATGTTCTTTATTTTAAAAACAGCCGGCAAATCCCAGGTTATATTGGGATCGATGGACTCAACCACAGTGTCGATCCTTGCAGCTACATAAACATTTAGAAGTCGATCTTGTGTAACCGCAACTGCACCACGCAAAGGAATAGTAACTCTTGGAGATAAATCTGCTCTGTCCAGTAAATGGATACCGGTATTATCTGTCACGTATACAAATTCATCAAAGCCTACATGCACATCCGTAGGAGCATCAAAACCTCCCCAGAATGGAAGAACAGGTGCATATCCATCTATATTTTCAAGTGTAGGATCAATCCTACCTTCATCAAAAATCTCGTCAGTATCTGAGTTCGATTTAGAACTGAAAATGGCGTCACATCCTGATATTGAGCCCGCTGCTACTACCAGCAGAAGTAAATATGTTAATACAGAAGTTCTCATAGTTCGAAGCTTACTCCTATTCTGTGAATTGCACCGAGGCGCTCATAAAGGGTATATCCATAATCAGCTTTAAGAATACGGCCCATAAAATCCATTTTTATCCCTCCGCCTACACTCGGGATTTTTCGCTCTTCAATTCCAAACTCATAGCCAGAACGCACAAAGAACTGATTCATGAATCCATACTCAGCTCCCAGATTAAAGCGCTCTGAGTTATCACTGGGATTAGTAACCTGTCCAGTTATCACTAGCTTTGAATTTTCGCTTTCATACAAATCATATGCTGCTCCAATATGAAAACGTGTAGGAAGAGATGATTCTACATCTGGTTCAATCTCCTCAACTCCTTCGAGACTTTCCCGGGTGGTTGAACCTGTAGGCATTGCATCAAAACCGAAGTTGTTTATTCCTACTGCAAATCTTAATCCTGTTGTACCTACCAGATAATGGAAGCCAAAATCGATCGCTCCAGTATTGTAGCTTACTTCTTCAATTCTCTCAGTTAAAAGCTTTAGCGTAATTCCGTAGCTAAATAATTCGGTTACCTGGTGCGCACCAGACAATCCCAATGAAATATGTTGAGTACTAAAAAATCTGCCCGTACCAAATGGCTGGAATTCTGTAGTCTCTCTAATTTCTCCGGAACCCAAATACTGAAGAGCACCGCCAATCGCAAAATCACCTACTCTATGTATATAGCTTATGTAATCTACATTGATGCCTGCAAAATAAGCCGTATGGTTAACCATTAAACTTGGGCCATTAAGCCGGGCAGATAAAGCTGGATTCCAGTATAAGCTCGAACCATCCATGGCATCTGCCATATTGGAATTACCCATTGCAGCACTCCGGGGATCAACTGCTATTTTTGTGAACTGAAAACTTTCTGTTCCTGCTCTATCCTCACCAAAGCTTTGAGCTTTTACTTTACCGGAAAGCAGAATGCAAAAAACTGCCAGGCAAATAGTGATATGTCTTGTCATTAATCTCATACTAGAATCGCACCGAGAAGCCTAACATTATGTGTCTTTGTTCTATGAAGTTCGCCGGGTTATCATATGCCGGTAAATTGTTATCTGTTGGATCGATGTACCTTGGATCACGAACATTGCTTGGCACATCAAAGCTGCGGTCATTTCTTAATGCTACCAATTCAGCCTGAGTAACAGGGTAATCTTTGTAGCCTTCTCCTGTTACAGGGTTCACAATTACTGAACTTCTATTATTCAACAGATTAGTAATCTCCAAAAACGCTGAAACCCTAGTTCCATTAATCTCAAACCATTTTTGAAGGTTGAAATCCATATAGAACCATGCTGGTCCTACTCTACTAAATCTTTGTGCCGGATCGTCTACACGCTCATAAATTGGTCTCCAGTTTTGCTCTCCGGTAACCGGATTTCTTTCAAATCCCACTAGTTCCATTGGTGTATACCGAGTACCACTTCGCCAAACAGCGGATAGAAACATTTGAAATTGATTGAGCGGGCCTACGTCAAATAGAGGCTGATCACGATCATAGGTAAATGTAACATTTCCTTTGATATCGAATGGACGATCCCAGGCTAATGGAGTCTCAATGTTTGCACCAATATTCTGGGTCGCATTGATAGAACTGAAATTCTCGTCATTTGTTGAACTAAGTCCTTCAGCTCTTGAATAGGTAAATGAAAGTTGCCCACGAAGGAGGTCTCTATATCTCTTGATATAAGACATCTCTATTCCGCGAGAACGAGCATAATCTCCATTGATTCGGAATGCCTTAGTTACATCCCTTCCATCTACGTCAGCTACCCTGATAGACTGCGAAGTCACAAAATCATACTTGTCTCTCCAGAACGCAGAGATATTGAATGCATCATTTGCAGTGATCTGGTTTCTCAACCCGATTTCATAAGAAATATCTACTTCAGGATCCAGGTTTGGATTACCTAAATCAGGTAGGTCTGATTGATCCTGGAAGAATGGATCAAGACCAGCATACACAAAGCTTGGGTGAGGAAGTCTGGTTGAGTGGCCATAGTTGAAGAAAAGCACCTGGTTTTCACGAACAGGGAACGAGACATTCACTTTAGGTAAGAATCTGAATTTATATCTCAGCCCTAAAATCTCAGTGCTACTGTCAATATAATCTTGTGCAACAAAGTCAGGAATAGTGGAAACAGTATTCTCATCCAGAGCATCATTTACAGCATCATCCACATATCTTCCTGGGGCCCAGTATTCGATACGAGCACCAATATTTGCGATCAAGCCGTTATAACGAACCTTATCTGTAATAAAGAAAGCACCACGCTTGGGCTTTACTCTCCAGGCATCAAAGGTCTCTCCTACCCTGAATGTCTCTGAAACAACTCCTGGGCTAATCTCAATTGGAGCTCCAATCCATGGACGCGTGATATCAATCCATTGATAATCATTGAATTTGAATTCAAAACCAGCCACAATCTGATTTTTTCTATCAGCAAAAAACTTGGTGAAGGTTGTTTTCAGTGTTAGTTCTTCAGCGAAATGATCATGCCAAAGTGTTGCTATACCACCGTTGTTAAAGTATCCGGGACCCGCCAATACATAGGTAAAATCATCTGTTCCCTCAAACTCCTGAGCTGGATTTGTAACAATACTCTCAGGATCAAATTCACTATCTACATTATCCGGTCTCCAATCTCTACCATTCGCATCCGCTCTTAGTCTTGTAAAGAGACGGCTTACCTGTACCTCATAAAATGCCGTTTGAGATAATGTCTGAGTCCACTTCAAATAGGACAGGTTACTATCATGAGTGTATGTATTCGCGTTGTCTAAGAATCCATTTGAAAACGCGAATTGAAAACCAGGTCTGATTTGAGTATCAGCGCCGGTAATCTGAAGCATTCGGGTGTTCTGATTAATCGTTAGTGAACGCTGGTATGCACCCTGTAATCTCATACCAGGCTTAATATTGTAGGTCAATTTCAACATCCCATTCCAGCGGTTCCCTTGTCTGGGCGACCAAAAATCGCTGTTAGAAATTGAGGAAGATATTTGGTCGGCTGAGAGCTTTGTATATCCGTCTGTCAAACTGATCTGGCCCGTAGCAAAAAATGTAAAGGTACCTGGAAGGTCTAATCCTAATGCCGGAAGAAGTTTCTCCATTATAATTCCCGGGCCACCTAAATTAAACTCGTAGATATCAGTGAAGAAATTAGCCTGGTTATCCAGATTATTAGAACCGGTATTATCCCTTTTGTGGGTGAAATTTCCTTCGTATTTCTCTCCACCATTTTGGGTTTGAACTGCAACTACTCCAGATGTTACATCACCATATTCTGCACCTACTCCACCGGTGATTACTTCCACATTACTAAATGAATTGGAGCCAAGATCTAATCCAAATCCTGTTCCGGCTAATGGGTCTTGTGCTGAAACACCATCCACCACAAATCCTGTTTCGTAAGCTCTACCCCCTTTGATATACAACCCGGTTGGATCTTTTACCACGCCAGATTGGAGCGAAACAGCGTCTTCAACTCGTTGAATGGGTGCAGCTTCAAGATCTGCCTTGGAAATAGTAACAGAGGTGTTCGATTTCTCTACATCAAAAATTGGCTTTTCACCAATTACCAAAATCTCTTCGCCCGACTCCAGTACCTGCTCCTTCATGGCCTGGTTGATCTCAGTAGTTTCTCCCGCAACTACTTTAACACCCGTAACCTGCACGATCTGGAAACCTATATATGTGAACTCTAGGGTATATTCACCTGGTCGAATACTCCTGATAACGTATTCTCCATCTACATCTGTAGCGGCACCAAAGTTTGTACCAACAATTCTTACGTTTACTCCAGGTAACGTCTCGTTGGTTCCTTCTTCTGTTACCACCCCGGAAATATTCCCGGTATTCTGAGCCAACGAAGGAATTACAGTTGTCAGACCCAAAAGTAGGGTGAAAAGTAATTTTGTATTCTTCATACCCATTATTGTTTAAAATTCAGTCTGTCGATTAACAAATCTTGCAGTAAGTCCGGCAGATTTCCATTTTGATTTAGCAGCGTTAAGTCCATGCTAAAATAAATCAAATTGCCTTCCTGATTCTCTACTCCAATATTTTCAAATCGAGTATAATCAAGCGTAGTACCGATTAGAGTAGTAGTACGAAAATCTGTAGAGTACAATGCAGTACTTCCCGGAACTGGTTTTATTGGGAATATTCCAACTTGCCGACTCTGAGTTCTTGCAACCACATCAGAGATTCCGGCTTCAGGGGTAACATCCGAATTTGCATTAATTACGAACCCAGTTTGAATACTTCCTTCATCAAAGTATCCAATAGAATCCACGGGAAGGAAGTTGAATATCACATCTTGCTGGCTAATTCCTTTCATTGGAATATTCACAAACATACTTCCTCCTTCAGCAAAAAACTCGGAAGTAATATCTAAAGCGTACGTGATATTTCTGTCAATATCATCAGAGATCCAGTAAATATGATCCCATTTTGCTAACGTATTTTTTAGCGTAGGATCGATTACGGTAGGAAATTGGTCTGACAAGGCGATCTTGTCTTGTGTTACTTCCCCAGTATTTATAAGCCATAAATCTGGTGCAATACCTAGCTCATCCAGAAAGGCTAAATGTGCCGCTTGTTTGGTTAGCGAATTAGACGAACCATCATCATTAATAAATAGAACGCTAGAGTTCTGTGGTTTTACATACCAAGATAATTCCTCCACATTACTTTTAGCCCCCGCCGCATCAATAGCTCGAACATAAAATGTGTTCTCTGCATCAATTTCTATATTTGGGACTGAAATCGGAGCTCCGCCTTCATCTAATCCTCTTGAGAATCCTCTACCAATGAAAAGATCTGCATCTTTTGTCCCAGGGGAGGTGTTATCAAATTCAAGGGATATAAATAAACGACCTTCATCTTCTTCTGAGAATGGTACATCTACCCAACCATTCAAAGTGTCGTTAATTGCAATTTCTGTTCTTGATATATTTCCCAGTCCATCTAAGTCACTTACCGTCCAGCCAAAACTTGCTATAGAGAATAGGCTATCGGGTGGAGTTTCAGTAAGGTTTAGTGAAACACGAGGTGACGTGTTTACGATTGGAAAAACTAATCGTGCTCCGACTGGGTCTCTCTCATTATCATTATCAATTGCTCTTACTTTAAAGAGCACATCATCTTCAGACAGGCCTTCAGTTATAGGAAGAATGAACGTACTATCCGTCCTGGTCGTAAATGTCCAACTACCTTCAGAGGTGTCATTGATGGCGTATTCGTAACCAGTAATAAAACCGTCTTTATCTAATCCCCACCAGGTAATCTCAATCTGGCTCGAAAGTCTGAAATCTCCTTCACGATTGATTTGCTCGATAGTCAAAAAAGTAGAAGGAGCCTGGTTTTCATCAAAATCACCGGAAATAGAATCTTCACATGAATTAATAGAAAAACTCAGAAGGATTAGGAAGAATATGTAAGCGTATTTTTTCAAAAGTAAAAAATGAATCACCAGCTGCATTTATAGCAGCTGGTGATTGAGTTGAATTATTTAATAAGCATCATTTTTCTGGTGCTAGCAAACGAACCTGCTTCGATTCTATAAATATACATACCACTGGCAAGAGCAGAGGCATCAAATCGTACAGAATGATTAGCCGCATTTAGTTGCTCACCGTCAATAAGAGTAGCAATTTTACGTCCAAGCATATCATAAACTACCAGGCTTACTTTTGAAGCTTCAGGTAGGCTAAAGTTGATATTTGTGCTTGGGTTGAATGGGTTCGGATAGTTTTGCTCCAGACTGAACTCTCTCGGAGTACCTAATTCATCTTCATTTGAAGTTTGAACAGCACGCTCAAGAGTTAAGTCGTAGTATACCGGAGTAAATTCACCATTGCTGAATGTAGAAACTTCCACTGTATCAGCTGAACCGTCGGTTACTCGTACATTCCAAACTACATCTGCAGTTTGTCCAACTTCTACACCTAAACTAGCTAGTAGTCCATCTACAGTAGCGAAAGAAAGTGTTACCGTAGTATCAGCTCCATCATTATCAGAAGGAAGTGCAGCTAGTACTGTAGTAGTATCTGCTGAGTATAGTACCCACTGGTAGCTAACATCATTTCCATCAAAGTCAGTAGTAGCAGACCAGGTTGGAGCGATATCAGAGTTCACGACTACTGTAGCTCCATCAGTTGGCGCTTCAAGAGCAAAGGTTCTGAACGGGAATGTGAAGTCATCACTTACGAACCAGTTAGGATTTCCACCAACCATTTTTGGATTACCAAATGAGAAGTAGAGTGTTCCTGTTAATGACTCAAGAACAGCACCTGTTTTGATATTCTCATTTACACTTGAGCTGAATCTAGAAGAACGGTCATCAAATCTAAGTCCTTCTCCTGCTTCCAAAGTATCAGCAGCTCCGCCACCTTGTCTGGAACCAAACTCCCACTCACCAAAGTCAGCACCACCATCAGCTTGATTAGTAGTCACTTTTACATCATCAAAAGTGATAAGAACACCTTCGTAAGCTTCGAAATTAGCAAGAACATCTTGCGTAAGCACGCCTGTAACAGCTAAAGTGTCTACCATAGTGTTTGGTGAGAGCGTGGTGAAAGCTTCTACAGTAACAGTAGTTACACCAAATGCCTCAGAAACAGATAGTGAAGTGATAGATACCACATCTCCGTACTCAAGAGCTTCCATACCGTTTGAAGCGTCAACGAATACACCTGACCATGCAGCTGCACGATCCTGAATAGTGATGTACCCATCATCAAGTGCACTTGTAGTAACTGTTGCTGTGATTGCTGCTGGAACTGTTCCAACATCTGCAAGAGGGCTATCTCCAGGAAGACCGTCAGCTGTTTCCTGAATTGCAGCGATTGATGTTACTGCGTCACCTTCAACAAAGAAGGAATGTGTTCCAGATAATGGAGAAACACCAACTAATCCATCGCTATCAGTTGCTTCGATAACAAAGTTTACAGCAGTACCGCCGTCAAAAGTAGGAAGAGTAGCTGTATATTCATCACCATTAGCAGCCATAGTAAGAGTATCAGTCTCAGTACCTGCGGTGTAAATCAATTCGGCACCTGTTACAGTTTTTCCGTCCACACCCACAATAGTAGCGGTAACAGTAACTGCATCATCCTTAGTAACTGTTGAATCAGATAAGAATACGTTTGAGAATACTGGAGGAAGACCATTAAGAACAATGTCATTTGGCCAGTTAAAGATGTTTCCACCTCCTAAATCTTGACCGTCAACAAAGCGAGAGTTATTTAACCAAACTACTCCATCTTCGAATGGGTTAATACCTAATGCTCCATTACCACTTGGAACAAGTCCATCCGGATCATCACCATTATAAGTAATGAATCCACTTACGTCTACATTAGCACCTGCTACTGGAGGAACAAATTCTCCATCAAGGCTATCTAATCGTCGTGCATTGTAGTCAATCAAATATCCTTCGTTACCAATAGCGTGATCATTTCTTAAACGAAGAGAAGTATCATAAATATAGATTCTAGAACCATCTTCGTTTAGCGCCCAATCAGAACGACCAGAACCAGTTCTGTCACCTACAGTTACGTTACTCACTGTTGCACCAGAGAATTTCACATAAGAACCGTTATACACCTGGTAGTTTGCGATATTCATGGAAAGTGCGCCGTTGTCGAAATTATTGATATCAGATACGCTAATCTCCCACGGGTTTAATAGATTCGCATGCTGAGGGAATTCTGAATTCACACTACCTAATAAATCAACAGTCTCAACATCAAATTGAGCTGTAGCATTGAAGTACCCAAGTGACCCCGTTAATGTTACCACATCTCCTCGAGTCAGGAAGTCAAGCAAAGCAATATTGGTTTCAACAAGTTGAATGGACATCCCAGCACGCCCCATAGCTGTAGCAGAGGTATCGGTAACGAAAATGTGAATCCTGCTAATACCGTCAATTGTACCATCGTTGTCATTATCCTGCGGATTTGAAAGCCCACTACTTTTTGGATAAGAAACAACTACGGCAGTAAATCGAACATTAACCCCAGCAAGAGGGTGCGCCTCGATTCCGGCAACTGAGAATTCTGTAAGATCAGCGTATGTATTTAACTCACTGATAGTAATGTCCTGCTGTGCCTGAGCAAGGGCAGGAACCAGAAGTACTGTTAAAATTAAGATACTTTGTATCAGTCTTTTCATAGTTTACTAGATTATTTAATGATTACTATTTTACCTGTTTGAACCTCTCCTGAGTCCATATCTTTCACGGTATACAGGTATAAACCCGTGGTTAAGATTTGATTAGCATTCGACTGGATATCCCAGGCGTGCTCCCCACCAGATAATACCCGAGGGTCATCGCTAAAACTGGAAAACCATCCAATATCACCTGTATAGGATTCTGAATCGTGAGTAAATTCTGAAATAATATCACCAGCCACGGTGTAAATTCTAACCTCTGCTTTGGCCGGTAGATTATAAAAATAGAGTTTTCTTTCCCCTTCAAGACTTCCATCCCATGCAGCGTTTACCCGATACGGATTAGGATATACTCCTACTTCATATTCGACCCCATCTCTTCCAAAATTAGTGTTCACTGGGGTGCCAGGAAATACTCTCACTGCATTTACATTCGGGCTACTTTCGAGACTTTCTACTTCAAAAACTTCGCTACCTCTATCAAAGGCAGTAACGGATAATTCATACTGCCAGCCACTCAAGAGGCCATCAATTTCATATGAATAATAATAAGTGGTCGTATCTCCATCGTCGAATGTTACCGGCTGGTCTAATAAAATTTCGTCAAAGCCGGTGTTAAAACCATTCTCATTTCCGGGAAGATCAAATTCTCGAATCGGACGTGCATTTGGGTTGAGGTCTTCTCCCAGATCGGAACTGTAAACTTTATACCCCTCAAAATCCATCTCACCAGATACTCGATCTACAGAACGCTCTGAAGTTTTATCCCAGTATAAAGTCACTTTTCCAGCCTCAAGCTCGACACGCACTTTAGGATTATCAGGTGGCGTAGGAAACAGGTAGCGAGTGAGCTCTCCATTACCGTCGGTATCTTCACCAGGATCAAGCACTCCGTTATTGTTCTTGTCTTCTCCCTGAAACACTCGATTTGCTGAGTTGATGGTTTGAACCAGCTCAACTCTTGAGGCTTCATTGTCAGTCTTTTTAAATGCCTGCCCCTGAAATTCATCCGGTTTTAGAGCAGCAGAAAAAACGAAGTAAACAGTAAATGTCTCTCCAGGTAACACTTCAGGAAATGGACCTATAGACATAAAGGAAATATAATTTCCATTAGCAGTTTGCCCATCCGTTCGTAATTGCTCTCTTACACTTGTCCCACCTATTGTAGAATCCATAGGAAACACAGTAGACATCCTTTCATACCTTTGAAGGTCGTTGTTAGGACTATCGTAAACACCAGTACCAGCGCTAAACAACCAATAACTTGGGTCAACAAAAGGGACTTTTTTGCCCTGCTCTTCTAAATACTCCCGGTTAGCTGGGTGATAAAAATCACCTCTATATTCTGCTCCGATAATAGACATCGCACCATAGGTGTTTATCGCAGGATTGTCTGGTGAACCAGCATCAAAAGCGTAGGAAGTATAGAGCGAGTCAAGATAGCCGATCCCATTCTTATTAAAGAAGGCTCCTCCTGTTTCAGTAGCGGTATTCACATTTCTTACCACAATGTCAGCATACATCCCAACAAAAACACTATCCCAAGGAACAGCAGCGGCATATAACCCACTATTGTTGGTTATGTCATAACGGACAATGCTAAAGTTCTCAGTAAACGGGAATGCCCAATTATAGCTTTCAAGTACTACATCAGCATAAAGCGGAGTATCATGCCCATTTATGGGGGTACCATTAATTGTTCGTCTTTGGTCAGTAAACTGGGCAATGATGTCTTGTTCACCTACCGAAAATGGCGAGAAAAATTCATCATTCGGATTAGTACTTCTTCTTGAGAGCGGTAAATCTGCCGTAAACTCAAAGCCCGCAGCACCTCGAGAGTACCCCCCACTTGTAGTTACAGAAGCAGTGGAAACCCTGATTCCTGAGTTATTGTAGTCAGCTCCGATCCATATACCTGCTTCAAAGAGGTGCTCGGTTCCGGTATCATTTGGAAAGCGCATACTTGCGCCCCCTTCCGGGTTATTTCTTACATCCGGTTTTCCAATGGTTCCGTAATTAGTAAGGGAAAGACTCAGAGTGCCAATATTAGCTTCCGCTCTTTCAAAAGTTGCTTGTGCTGATAACGACGTTGCTAACAAAAAGGTCGTTAATAGAGTCAGTACGTATTTCAAATTCTAACATTAATTTTCCCTAAGATACTCATCTCTAAAAACAACCTCACACTTTCTCTTTCATTTTTTACACTTCCGTAACATTGCTCATCTTTCGATAATACTCTTATAAAATTTTACCAGTCTTTCCTGCGAAACTCCTAAGTAATAACCAGATAAGATTGCGGTGAAAATTAATTGTAGTTTAAAGACGCCTACATCTCGATATTTTCTGGCAGAAGTTTTTACATTTTTAGAAATGATATTGAATTTTCCCATCGATTTAAGCCTTCGCACAATCTCCTGATCTTCCATTACTATAAGGCTTTCATCAAAACCTCCCAGCTCCGTAAAAACTTTCTTTTTTACGAAAAGGCTTTGATCTCCAAAACGGAAGAAATCGAAATCAAACCGGGTAAACCAGCTATAAAATGCTAAGGCGGGATGGTTATCGTCAAAGGCCAACCGGTAACACCCCGCTATATTCCCAGATTTTACTGACTGCATTATATCATCAATGAATGTTTCAGGCGGATAAGAATCTGCATGTAAAAAATAAAGGGTGTCCCCTTTTGCTTCTTCTGCTCCAGCGTTCATTTGTAATGCTCTTCCTTTCTTCCTGCTCTCAACGACTTTCACTCCCAGTTCCATGCACTTTTCCCTGGTCTGATCAGTACTTCCGCCATCTACCACAATGATTTCAATTGCCGTACCACTAACTCTTTCGCTACACCCTAATAAGTACTTTAGCAGTTCCGGAAGAGATTCTTCTTCATTATAAGCTGGAATGATTACACTAATCATAATCTATCTTTTACAAGATTCCATTCTTCTACAGTATCCACATCGTTCAATTCCTGTAAAAGTGCATAATCGATTTTATGTCCCCTTGCCCTGGCCAGCGTCTGATCTAATACTTTATCTGTACTCCACTCTATTTCATCGAAGAGTTGAGGATAACATGTATTCATTCCTATAAGATAATATCCGCCGTCTTTTGCTGGCCCAATGACTAAGGAGTTTTCTTTTAACAATTCGAAAGCACACTCTAACGTCGAGGTATCAAGCTCAGCGCAATCACTTCCAATAAGAACTACTGCATTATTTTGGCTTTTAGAGAAACTCTCTTGAAAAGCAGTTTTCATTCGAAGCCCTAAGTCTCCCCCAAACTGTAACTCTTTGTTGAATTCGCTTTGGTTCCACAGGTCTTCTACATCAATAAAATCCGAGTACCTTACTTCCTTTTCTACTTTTAATGGAGCTACTATTTTTCTGGTATAATGTAGCAGCTTTAGATATGCTTTAAGTGCGCCCTGGTCTCCGATTGATTGTGCAAGTCTTGTTTTTACTTTACCCAGCGCCGGATTTTTTACAAACAGGATCAGCTTTTTATTCATTTACAGTATCTGGTAGAAAATTTGATACTTAAAATATTGGAGCCTAAAACCAGAAGTATCACAAATGAATTACAAAATGTATAGCTACAGGGTCACAGTTTGACCTTCTTTTGCCAGACTGATTTCATTGTAGTATGAGCCGTACTCAGCTTCGATTTTTCCCTCAAGCTTTGATAAATAGTCGTCGGTACTATCTGGATCATGGTGAGTGAGTATCAGCTTTCCAATAGCTAGCTCTTTGGTAATATCGATCACATTCTCCCAACAGGAATGCCCCCATCCTTCACGCTCTTTATGTTGCTCCAAGTTAAACTGAGCATCATGTATTAGAACATCTACTCCTTGCACAAATTCCTTAAATGCATTTATAAAAGACAGGGATTCGGGTGAAGAATCTAGTGGGAGCTCATTATCCGGAGCAAAAACAATTACTTTTCCTCCTATTTCAAACTTGAACATCGCAGCGCTAACGGTATGTTTGGCCCACATATAATCAACGGTGTAGCCTTCAAGCTCTATTTTACCAGGGTAAAAAGTCTCACAGTCCATATCAGCTTCAAGCATGTCGATAGTTACAGGAAAGAAAGTATTCGACATATGGCCCTGAAGTATTTCCTTACATCCCACACCATCTTGAGGAGGGAGATATACTCTGAACCAATTATTTAATTCATAGAAGGGCTTGAAAAAAGGAAAGCCTTGTAGATGATCCCAATGGGGGTGGGTAATAAATATTCTTCCTTTACTCCCATTCCCATTTTCAACTAATTTATTTCCCAGGTTTCTTAAACCCGTACCGCAATCAACAATTAAAAGATCTGGAATTATATCCGATTCAATTTGAAGGCAGGTAGTATTACCACCGTACTTCATATTCTCGGCGTTCGCACATGGGGTAGACCCCCGTACTCCCCAAAACTTTATGTTTATACTCGCGCTCAAAAAATCACAATTGTTTCCGCTCTACAGAGAGTTTAGTTAGCCTGTTTTGCAGCTCGTCCCTATGCATTAAGATTGAAAAAAAATAGCACACTTAAAAACCTCCTCTATGTTATTCACCTGAACCTGAAGTCTTTAGCTCCCTAATTTTTGCTTTAAGCTGGGATGCATGTGCTTTCTTTTCAGAAATTTCCTTTTCTGCTTTTTCAATTTTCACATGAAGATCTTCAAGTAACTTATTGGGCTTATTGGTAGGCTTAAAGTAGGTAGTTGCCTCCTGGTATTGGATGGTCTCAGCCTCTAGCTTTGATATTTCCTTGCTAAGTGGCTCCAACTGCTTTTGGAGTTTTATTATTTCTTTCCTGTTTGCTGGATCAATTCCTTCGGATGCTAATCTGCGATCCATTCCCAGATCTGATCCAGACGATCGATATCGTTCATATATGATATCACACACTTCACGATATTGTTTCCAGATTTTATTTTTGAACTTTAAGGGTACATGTCCAATTGTTTTAAACTCTGCCTGAATTTTCTTTGCTTCTTCTACAGCCAGAGTAGCATCTTCACTTTCCGAAAGCTCTTTAAGCTTGGCTAGTAATTCATTCTTCCTGGTAAGGTTATCTTTTTGATCCTTCCTTACATCTTTAAAGTGCTCTCTCCTTTTATCGTAGAAAGCATCCATAGCGCTTTTGAACTGCTTCCATATTTTAGAAGATTTTTTTCGTGGAACCGGACCAATTGCTTTCCACTGATCCATCAGCTGCTGCATAGCCTGATGACCTTCTTCAAAACTTTCTGCATCCTGAACAGCAATTGCTTTGTCAATAAGCTTGAGTTTCTTGTCAAGGTTCTCTTGTTCCTGGCCTCTTAGAACCTCAATGTTGTCCGATTTCTTTTCATTAAAAGCATCCGTAGCACTTTTAAACTGATCCCAAAGCTCATTTTCTTCTTTCTGAGGCAGATTCCCTGTTTTCTTCCATTGGTTGTGAAGCTTATTCACTCTCCGAGCGGCGATAGCAAGATCTTCCTCATCAATTAAAGCCACTGCTTCTTTGATGAGTTTTTGTTTTTTCTCGAGGGCCTTCTCAACCGTTTTTCGATACTCCTTGTCATGCTTTAGTCTGAGCTGACTAAATCCATCCTGAGCTTCATTAAAGTGATCCCAGATATGCTGATTTTTTTCAACAGGAACACGGCCGACTTTTCTCCACTGAAGAAGTAAATCATGAAACTCTTTATTCAAAGAATCAAAATCAGCTTTATCATCAACTTTAGCATTGAGTGCATCCATTTTTTCGAGGATCACCAACTTTAGTGTGAGATTTTCTTCTTCCTTTTGAAGTTTCTTAACAAGCCGATCTACTTTATGACTTTCAAACTCTTCCATTAACGAATCAAATCGTTCATTTAGAGTCTCTAGTTCACCTTGAGGAACAAGCTTAATTGATTCCCATTTACCTCTTATCTGGCTAACCTCCTTTGTGGCTGTCCATTTCTCTTCATTTATTAAATCCGAAAATTCCTTGATAAGAGCCTTTTTCTTATCCAGATTCTCAGCCTTCTTTTTATTCAACTCTTCGTAGTGGGCTTTTCTACGAACTTCAAAATCCTCTCTTAATTCACCGAATTTTTTAAGCGCTTCTTTAGCATCATCTGTGTTCGGCTCTGGTCCATCTTCTATATGTAAAGCAAGGTTCGCCAGTTCATTTGAAACAAAAGCCCAGTCATCCTGAGTTATAAATTCTTCAACCTTTTTTGCAATACCCGTATAAAATTCTGTCGCGTCTACTTCCTGTTCAGAACCTTCTTCTTCATTGTGCTCTGATTCTTCAGACTCTTGAAGATCTTCAGTGGCTGTCTCTTCTGACGCTTCGGCTGCTTCTTCCGTTTCAACTTCAGCTACCGGTTCTTCAACAGCTTCAGTATCTGATTTTTCTTCTTCCTCTACTTCCTGAACTGTTTCTTCTGAAGTCGTCTCCTCTTCTTCTGTTTCTTTTTCTTCTACGCTCTCTTCAGCGCTTACTTCTTCAGAGATAATTTCTTCGGAGGATTCTTCTGTTACATCCTCGTTTCCGGCCATTGAGTCTGCCGTCTCTTCTTCGAGTTTTTCGTTATCAGGGTTTTCTTGCTCCAGGTTAGTCACGACTACCTTCCTTTCCAATTGTTCTTGATTATCGGCCTATGCCTACTTTTTTGAAAGAATTAAAAGATAATATAACTATGACTGCTTAAGCAACCTTCACGCGGTTTCCTAAAATAAAAAAAGCCGGACTGTAACCGGCTTTCTTCTATCGTGTTAGTCAACTTTATGCAAATGCACATCAGTTTGAGGGAATGGTATACTAAGTCCTTCTTTATCAAAGGTTTTATATACTTCTTCATTCATTCTAAAGAACACTCCCCAATAATCTTCTGCGTTTACCCAAACCCGCACTGCGATATTCACAGAACTATCCGCTAATTCTGAGACTGCCATAAATGGTTCTGGATCTGAATGTATGCGTTCATCCTGAGAGATAAGACGCTTCAAAACTTCATATGCTTTATCAACATCATCCCCATAACCAATTCCAAAGGTCCAGTCTACCCTGCGCGTTGGCTGTGTTGAGAAATTTGTCAATGATCCTGTAGCCAGAGGGCCATTCGGAATGATGATTGTTTTGTTATCAGGAGTGTTTAAAACAGTTACAAAGATTTGAATAGCACTCACTGTTCCAGTATAACCCTGGGCATCAATAAAGTCTCCTACTTTGAAGGGTTTAAAAAGAAGGATCATTACTCCGCCTGCAAAATTCTGAAGCGTACCAGATAATGCCAGACCTACTGCCAAACCAGCCGCACCAAGAATAGCTACAAATGAAGTCATAGGTACACCGAGCAATCCTATTGCAGTTATGTACACCATTACCTTCAACAAAATTGACACCAGGCTACTTAAGAAAGAACTAAGCGATTCATCAACATTGCTTTTTGCGAGTATTCTCTTCACCAGCTTTGTGATCATATTAACTACCCACAAACCAATGACCAGTACTACAATCGCTTTAACAAGAGCTATCCCATATTCGGTAACAAAGCCCATTACCGTATCTATATCAATATTAAATTCTTCCATTTCTCCTCAATTAGTTATTCGTGTTTATAAGAATTCCAATATGCTATAATAACATAATGACAAAAAAAAACCGCCATCAAAGGCGGTTTATTAAATTAATCTCACTCCAAGGAGCCATGACTAAGTGAAAATACCTATGCTTCTATATCATATACTTCTTTAAGTATTGCTTTAGCATTAGCATCTTTTCCCTGCATCACTCTATGCTGCAAATTGGTAATGATTTCAGGCTGAGCTTTCTCATATGCTTCCTGCTTAGCAGCTTTTTCACTGGAAGTTCTAATAAGCTCAAAAATATCGTCGGCACGAACTACACTGTAAATATTATCTTTATTGAAAGCATGTGATCTGAGTTCTTCAAACTCTTTAAAAACACGTGGAAAATCCTCATTTTTTTCTGCCTTGGTAATGATTTCTACATCTGAGGGACCTTCTGCGCTTAGTGGAGTTTTGCAGAGATAGAAAAAATTTTGTGTGTAGTTCATAAATAGATAATCAATATGATTTAGTTCTTAACTTAGAATATTTTAAATATAGTGAATCCCAGACTACTTTTGAGTAACATCTTCTATGCGTTTTTTACTTTATATAGCAGTAGCTAGCATCCTGTTTGCTGGTTGTAACAGAACTGCCGGAACTTATAATGAGGGCATCGCACCTATTTATCAAAATGGGTTTCCTTTTGATGAAGCAACCGTTGGAGGAGTTGCAAAGCTTTATAAAGGTAATTCCCATACTAATAATGGTCTTTTCATTTCTGAGGAAGGTCTCTTTCTAACCAACTACTCGGCTGTCTTAGAGTATTTATCTGCAACCGGGAGCCAGCAAAATGAAAATATATTTGAAGAAGGTTTTACGGCTGGCTCAAAGGAAAATGAAATTCCTATCAATGGACTAGCTCTCCTTGTTGAAATCGAGCAAATTGATGTTACCGAACAGGTTCAGAGAAATATAACCGAGCTTAGCTCAAACACTGAAATTTATGAGTCGATTCGAAATGAAAAAGCTCAACTCATAAATGAGAAAAGAGGTAGCCGAACTGATATACTGGTTGAAATAAAGGATTCATTTTCTGGAAATAGACAAATAATGACTGTCTATTCAATTATCAGAGATGTAAGACTGGTATTTGCACCTTCGCTTTCCATCAATTCAGAAAATGCTAAAGATAGTGATTACCTTCTCTCAGCTATTCAAAGCGAGTTTGCTATTCTCCGTGCTTATTCGGCAGAAGATGGTTCTTTAATCGGCTTCAGAGAAGATAATATCCCATATACGCCTTCCTATCATTTTCAAATCTCTGGAAAAGAACCAAAATCAACGACATCATTAACGGCATTTGGCTTTCCCAATGCTACCTATCGCCTCGAAACGGCCCGGGCAATCCAGTTTTATTACAGAAGTGTAAACCCATACATCGTTTCTTCGCTCGATATTTACCTTGAAAAAGAAGATTCTCTATCTGCACTTGACCCAACCCGGTCTTTAGCTTCAATTGCTAATCGTTATTCTGTTGCACAAAACCTCGTTTTCTACAACCAGGTTCAGTCGGGAATTCTTGAGAATGATCTTCTGCAAATTATCAATACACAAGACCAGAGTTATCTGGACTGGGTGGTTTCTGACACGACTCTTCCTCCAGCTTATGGAGAAGTATTCGGTTATATCAATCAGGCTTATGATATTGCAGAGCAGACAAGTAATCTACTTTATATAACCAGATACTTCAGCAATTTTAGCCTCCTCGATAATCTCATAATTGGTTATCAGCAATTTTTAAACCGAACTGAAAACTCCAGAATTACTGAGTCAGCAGTACTTCAAAATCATCAACAGCTTCTTTCACAGATTGATGTGAACGCAGAACTTGAGATGTTGAAAAAATTTCTGGTCCAAATGAAAAGTTTACCGGAAGACCAGCAACCCCTGATAATATTTGATCTTTTTTATGATGCCGAACCAGATCAGATCCCTGCTTTGATTGATGAATATGTTGACAATGAATTTTTGTCTTCATTTTTATTCGATCCGGAAAAAGCAGCTTCCGTTCTTAGAAATTATCAGTTTGTTTCCGACCCTCTTTATATGCTTTTGGAAGAGATTGCCTTTTCTAATGAAACAGCTCAACAAAATTTCATTAGACATTACGCCTATTTATTCCCCGCCCAACAAATATTTATCAAGGCTCAAATAGAAAGAAGTGAAAACAGCTTGCAACCAGATGCCAATACAACATTGTCTTATAATTTGGGAAGCTTCAATAAAAAGAAGAGAGTGAACGATGAGTCCCTTTTTTACACAACCAATGATTTTTCCGGAAAAGCTCCTGGCGCTGTAATTCTTGATTCGGAAGGTAAATTCATAGGAATGGTGACAGAAGAAATCTCTGAATCGGTAATAGGCCACTATGTCTATTCTAGAGATGCTTCTTACTTACTTGCTTTGAAGAGTTCTTATATAATTAAGCAATTAGAAGCTGGAACTGAGTCTCAGGCAATCTTATCAGAGCTATCAATTGACTCGAAGACTAGTCAATAATCTCTTTGAGTACTTTTGGGATCATCATCCATTTTACCTGACAAGTTCCAGGCTTGATATCCTGCCAACGAACTGCATAACTCTCTAAACAAACTAAGCCGGCTGTCGGAATTCGAAAAGCAGTTGTATCCCGACCACCACTAAGAGCGGTAGCCGTTGCTTCCATTAATGGGTTATGCCCTACTACCATCATAATTTCAGCATGATCTGGCGCTTCCTGAATAGCCTTAACATATTTGATAGCTGATTCAAAATAGAGGCTTTCATCCCATTTAACGATGCTCTCATCTAACTTCATCGCCTCAGTACATAACTGAGTGGTTTGCATCGCTCGTGCTGCTGGTGATGAAACTATATAATTCGGTTTATACCCAATCTTTTTGAGGTACTTGCCCATTCTGGGGGCATCTTTAATTCCCCTGCCAGCTAATGGTCGATCGAAATCACTGAGACCTGGATCGCTCCAACTGGATTTGGCATGCCTGAGTAAAAGGATGAATTTCATAGCTTTGTTGAAGGGTTTTGAATTGATGGTAAGAAAATCCGGCTAGGAGCCCAAGCCGTTAATGTAATTCCTCTCACTACCATAAAAACCGTCATAGAAAGCCACAAAGCATGAACTCCCAACCAGGACTCTGACAGGTAATACACAGGCAGAAAGAAGAAAATAGTAGCTATTAGCATTGAGTTTCTCATAGTGACTGTTTCGGTAGCTCCAATGTATATGCCATCCCATATGAAACATATGCTATTAATTAGTGGTGCTACAATAGTCCAGGTGAGTACAATCATTGCTGCATTGATTACTTCCGATTTATCGGTAAAAAGAGCAATAATACCATTCCCAAATAAAGCATAAGCCAACGTTGAGAGAATGCCAATACCCAAACCCCACGCAAGACTAAACTTAATCGCCTGATTTAATTTCACAGAGTCTTTAGCGCCGGTAAATCTTCCAACAAGGCTTTCGGCGGCAAAAGCAAACCCATCGATACCGTAGGCGCTGATATACCACAATTGAAGTAGGATAGCATTTGCAGCAAGTATGATATCCCCTGATTCAGCTGACTTTGCAGTAAAAAAGGCATAGGAGAAGATTAGGCAAAGTGTTCGAATAAATATATCCCTGTTCACTGAGAAGAATTTCACAAGCTCTTCGGCATTTAGAATCTCTGAAATACTTGCTCTCAATTTAATACCGGAATACTTCTTCTTGTACAAAAGTATGGCCGTGGCTAAACCAATATAGCTTGCTATCATACTTCCCCAGGCTACACCGTCCACATTCATGCCATAATAGAACACGAATAAGAGATTCAATCCAATATTAAACAGGTTAAGCAAAATAGTAATCACCATTGGGTAGGTAGAATTCTGCATCCCTAAAAACCAGCCATTTATTCCAAATAGAGCGAGGGTCGCAGGAGCCGCAAAAATCCTTATGTGATAATACAGCCTGGTATATTCCTCCACTTCTGGGCTAGCATTTACGATCAAAAGTGAAAGTTCGATCAATGGGTATTGAAGTAATAGTATAAACGCACTTGCGATTCCTGCAACAGCCAAAACCCGGATAAGAAGCAATCGTGCTTCTCGTTCGTTTCCGGCGCCATATGCCTGAGCGACCAAACCTGTGGTTCCCATTCTAAGGAAGCCGAAGCCCCAAAAAATAAAATCAAAAATAATACTTCCAACTGCGATTGCACCTAAGTAATAGACATGTTCTAAGTGGCCAACCACTGCCGTATCAATAACGCCGAGAAGTGGAACCGACAGATTGCTAATAACATTAGGAATCGCCAGTCTTAAAACCTGCTTGTTCAATCCAACAGTTTTTTGTGATTTTAGTATTTCGGCTTAAAGGATATGTATAAGTTAAATTATTGTTGTGTTATTTTTTGGTTTATTCATCTAGGTTGCATCTATAGAGGGGTGCATGTATTTTCTTCATTCGTTTTTCGCAAATACACTAACTAATTATCTCTCTTTCAAATGAATATTGATACTCGTAATAAAATTTTAAGTGTAGTACTTGGAGTTATTATTATTGCTTTGTCGTGGCTTTTATATGATTCTATCGTAACTCCTTATAAAGTTGTTGAAGAACGCAGAGCAGAAACTGAACGAGTTCGGGCTAGAATGCTTTCCCTGAAAGACGCCCTTGTTCAGTACGAATCACGATATGGACACTTTCCTCCAACCGATGGTGGATTGGATAGCATTGTTACCTACTTACAAACTGATTCTTTAATGGTTGCTATGGGTGACACTTTATTCCGTCAAATTCCACCGCTTACCTATTCGCCTGAAAGCATGATCATTGCACCTCGTTCGGGAGAGCGATTTAGCTATACCCTTAACGATACGCTGCGTCCTCCTTTATATCTTCTTGAAGATCCTGACTCTGATGATCTAATAGGTAGCCTTTCCAGAACAACGATGCGAAACGCTCCTAACTGGAATTAATGGATGACACTTCCGCAAATTTAGGTGTTTGCTTTTTTTCTGATCGGCTTTTTTATGCTGTTAATGACCCGAAGAATGACAAACACCTTCTTCGGATCGGATGTTTTGATTTCAATTTTGATGTAGCTGATGCGATTAGTGTAAGACATCGCGATCAATTTCCTCACGTAAAAACTACATTCGAGAAACTTCAGGAAGAGTACTCAATAGGATCGGTGAGGGCAGCTACAAATCCGTCTTATGAATGCTGGACTTCTCTCCCAAAAGTAGTGTATGATAACGCTGATGAGCGAGAAGACCACCTTGCCATACTTATGAAAGGGATTGAGAGAAAAGATATAGAACCCACATGGCATACGGTAAGCAAGCCAGAATACAAATTTCTGAGTATTAGACGTAGAAATGTGATGCGCGGCTTTGATGAACTGACGGAAAAAGTAGCTACTTCTGAATTTGCTAGTGATTTCGAACTCGCCTCAAAATGGTCCGCATTTAATAAACCTGGAGGATCATTTTTAATGATTGGCTGTCATAAAAATGTGATTTCAATTACTTCCTATCTACTCGGGAAATTCAGGGCTTCTACTTTCATTAAGTTTGATCAAACTGAGGATCTTGCCTACCACTGGCTTCAACACACTTCGCATAATAACTGGATGAAAGGACTCCATGAGCATATCTTTTTATTTGGACATCAAACTCATGAAGTAGAACAAACTCTTCATGGGCTATGGGATAAAAGCTCTGATATAGTAAACCTTAATTCACTTAACGAAATTGGAGTAGTTGCTGAAGAAGAAACCTATGGCTTTGATCTCGCTGCAGCTTTCCCTGCGATATTACTTTCCCTCGACCTTTAATTTATATATTGCCATTTCGAATGAAATGAGAAATCTGTACAGTGTGAACAAAGAAAAAACCCTAGATTTCTCCTCCAAAATCTTGTCGTCGAAATAACAGCATTCAAAACAATTCCAGCAGATGCGAATAATTACCGGAAAACTTAAAGGGAGAAGATTCGAAATTCCAAAAGGGATGGATGTACGACCTACCACCGATCGTACCAAGGAAAGCATTTTCAACAAAATCGATGCTTACAAATACATTGATGGAGCTGTAGTTTTGGACTTATTCGGAGGATCCGGGAATCTTGGTTTTGAAGCTATTTCCAGAGGTGCCAAAAGTGTCACTTTTGTAGACATTGAATCCCGAAATATTCAATTAATTGAAAAAACGGCCTCCGAATTTGACATAGAGCACCAGGTTAGAACCAACGTTGCCGATGTGCAGCGATACCTGAATGGGAATCCTATTCCTTTTGATTTCATCTTTTGCGATCCACCCTATAATTATGCCTGGATGGATGAGATGATAAGTCAGATTCTTGAACAGAACTGGTTGAAAGAAGATGGATGGTTTATCCTTGAGCATGATAAATACCACAACTACAAAGAACATCCGCACTGTTTTTTTAGTAAAGCTTATGGTCGCACTACGGTTAGTATTTTTGAAAAGCATCCGGTAGATTTAGGAAAAAAGTAGCCATGCAACACATCGCTTTATATCCCGGATCTTTTGATCCTATTACTTTTGGCCACTTAGATATACTCGAAAGGGCAACCAATCTTTTTGATAAGGTCATTGTAACGGTAGCAGTGAATAAGGAGAAAAGTGCGGTTTTTTCTGGTGATGAACGATTGGCTTTAATCCATGAGTGTTTAGCTGAAAAAGAGTGGGCTAAAAATATTGAAGTAGATAAGTTTACCGGACTCTTAGTTAATCATGCTCAAAAACTAAAAGCTAATACACTTATTCGTGGCGTTCGGCAAATTTCGGATTTTGAATATGAATTTAGAATGGCGCTTACTAACAAACGCCTCGCACCAAATGTAGACACCGTGTTCCTGATGCCAGATGAGCACTTCACCTTTATCTCAGCATCTTTAGTGAAGGAAGTGGCTTACTGGGGAGGAGACTTATCTTCGTTTGTACCTGAAAATGTAGCTGAGGCATTAAAAAATAAATTCGGAAATAAATAAGCTTCTATTCACTTATTTCCTTTTTGTCTATTTTCTTCCTCTCATTCACTTCAACTCCATTTCTAATTAAATGA
This sequence comes from Balneolaceae bacterium, assembly GCA_965242845.1. Lineage (GTDB taxonomy): Bacteria > Bacteroidota > Rhodothermia > Balneolales > Balneolaceae > RHLJ01. Next base: position 326,648 of record CBDETC010000003.1, on the reverse strand, counting down.
TCTCACAACGAGCGCAAAATGTTCAGCCTTCAGCTACTCTAAAGGTTACAGGAAGAGCCAAGGAACTTCGTAGAGAAGGTAAATCTATTGTATCTCTAAGTGCAGGAGAACCCGATTTTAAAACACCTTCCTATATCTGTGACGCCGCTATAAAAGCTATTCATGATGGCCAGCATGGATATACGATGAACCCTGGCACACCTGAACTCCGCGAAGCCATTTCTGCCAAACTTAAAAGAGATAATGGATTGGATTATGACCCCTCGCAGATAATTTGTTCCAATGGTGCCAAACAATCGGTTGGGTTTGCAATACTTGCTACCATAAATAGCGGTGATGAGGTGGTAATACCTGCTCCATATTGGGTTTCTTATCCGGAGATGGTCAGGCTGGCTGAAGGTACTCCCGTTGCCGTACGTACTTCTTTCGAGAATGATTTTAGACTTACTCCTGAGCAATTAGAAGAGGCAATCACCGAAAAAACCAGACTGCTTATTCTCTGCTCGCCTTCAAACCCTACGGGTTCTTGCTACAGCAAAGAAGATTTAGAAGAGCTCGCTGATGTCCTTCGTAAATATCCTGATGTACAGGTATTATCTGATGAGATTTATGAATACATCGTTTTTGAAGGAGAACATGTAAGTATTTTAAATGTAGCTCCTGATTTAAAAGATCGCGTGATCCTTGTTAATGGCTTTTCTAAAGGTTTTGCGATGACAGGCTGGAGACTAGGATATCTTGCTGCTCATCCGGATATAGTGAAAGCCGTATCAAAAATTCAGAGCCAGGAAACTTCTGCTCCTTCCTCCATTTCCCAGGCAGCTGGCTTAGCGGCCTACACTACCGACCTTAGCGAAGTGTACGCAATGCGTGATCAATTCAAGCAGCGTCGGGACTTTATGGTAGACTCACTAAATGCTATTGAGGGCGTTAGTTGTTTTACTCCTGGTGGAGCTTTTTACGTATTCCCGGATATCTCTTCTTTCTTAGGCACCACAAAACCTAATGGAGATACAATTGAAAGCTCTACTGATTTATGCCTCTACCTTTTGGATGATTATGGTTTGGCGTGCGTTCCGGGAGATGCATTTGGAGAGCCTAATGGTTTGAGAATGAGCTACGCTACTTCTATGGAAGAACTGAAAGAGGCTATAAAAAGGTTTAAAGAAGGTCTTGCTACTCTCTCATGAACCCAATCTCAAAGTTTGAAGAGTGGTACAAGGAAGAGCTCTATAAAAGTTCTGTCAAAATTCCTTCCGCATGTTGCCTCTCCACCGTAGGAGTGGATGGATATCCAAATGCTCGTTTTTTGTCGCTTAAAGCTGTGACTGAAGGATCCTTCATTATCACTGGCCCAACAACTTCTAATAAAGGAATAGAACTTAAAACTAACCCAAAAGCAGCACTCACTTTTTGGTGGACGGAAACAGAACGGCAAGTAAGAATTCAGGGAGATGTAGAAACGCTGGAAGCCAGGTTGGCAAGACAGTTTTTCGCCGAAAGAAACTTTGATTCCAAAATTGTGAGCCTGGTCTCTTCACAAAGTCTGCCCGTCACAAATATGGATGCCCTTATTCAAAATATTGAGTTAAAAAAAGATGAACTAAGGGGAGCAAACATTCCAACACCTGAAAATTGGGGTGGTTTTAGAATCAATCCAATCAGAATAGAATTCCTTGAGTTCAATGAATCCCGATTTCATGACCGGACTCTTTTTGAAAAGAATGGGCAACAGTGGAGCGCAAAAAAACTTCAGCCGTAAGAAGAATTTGCACTCGCATCTAAGCTTTAGTTAGATTTAGTAAACTTAGACTATTCAAATCAGCACATCAGCATGCCTACTTACGAGTACAAAAGAGAAGACGGTACTACTTTTGAGATCATCCAAAAAATGAGTGATGATCCCTTAACTATCTGCCCCACAACCGGACAGAATGTGAGACGCATTGTTACCGGCGGCGGTGGAGTAGTTTATAAAGGAGAAGGCTGGTATGTAACCGACTATAAGAACGGTGGAAAGAAAAAGTCTTCGGAAAAAACATCTGAAGAAAAAACGACCAAAGCTCCCAAAAATACCTCTTCATCTTCTCCTGAAAAAACCACTAAAAAGGACAGCTCAGATTGATCAAACTGGTGGTATTTACCCCCCTCTTTGTTATTTTGAGCGAAATCTATTTGAAATGAGAGCATTACACTATTCGCTTTTTCTATTATTAATTGCATTTACTCTGGGTAACTGTAAGTCCAGCACTGGGGCTTCTGGTGATGATGATGACACTGGATTTGATGAAACGGGTTTTTTTAGAACAAATGGTCAGCAAATACTAAATCGGCAAGGAGAAGCAGTAGTAATCCGGGGGTTTGGCCTTGGAGGATGGTTGCTCCCTGAAGGTTATATGTTTAGAATTACTCACCCGGCGGGTGAGGGAGCAACGGAAATCTTTGAACAGGTAGCTGATCTGATTGGTGAAAGTGGTGCAGAAGAATGGAGTCAGCTTTTCCGCGACAACTATGTAACTGAGAAAGACATAGAAGAAATGAAATCATGGGGAGTTGATCACGTTCGAATTCCTTTCCACTATAATCTCTTTTATGATATTGACGCCGGCAGTTTTGTTGATGAAGGATTTGAGCGCATTGATGAACTGCTTGTTTGGTGTAAACGCCACAGAGTAGATGTGATCCTGGATATGCATGCAGCTCCGGGAGCTCAAAGTGATGGCGCTATTGCAGATAGTGATGGTACAGCGAGATTCTGGACAGAAAGCGAAACGTATTGGCCCATTGCCATTGAGATTTGGGAGGAAATAGCACGCCGATACAAAGATGAGAACATCATTATCGGCTACGACATCTTGAATGAGCCTGTTACTCCAGAACCCTATGGAAGCCAGGACTTAGCCCGATTTTACGGACAGGTAGTACCCGCCATTCGAGCTATCGATACAAACCATATTCTTTTTATTGAGGGTAATTATTTTGCCACTACTTTCGATTTTCTTTTCCCTCCATTCGATGACAACATGGTATATGCGTTCCATAAATACTGGAATGAAACCGATCAGGGCACTATCCAATACCTGCTTAATATTCGAGTAGATCATAATACTCCGCTTTGGTTAGGTGAAACCGGAGAAAACTCTAATGGATGGTTTTATGAAACGGTACAGCTTGCTGAAAGCAATAATATTGGATGGAACTGGTGGACACATAAAAAACTCGAAACGATAACTTCTCCTCTTTCATCACCTACCAATGACAACTACGACAAAGTAGTGGCTTATTGGAAAAATGAAGGCCCCAGACCAACGCAGGAAGAGGCCCGTCAGGGACTATTCCAAATGGCCGAAGATCTTAAAATTGAAAATAATACCTTCCGTCCAGATGTTGTTGCTTCTCTTTTTTCCCCATCATTTGGATCAGAAAGTGTTCCTTATACCGAATTGAATATCCCCGGAAATATTGAGCTGGTTAATTATGACATTGGAATGAATGGCGTTTCTCATTTTGACAATGGATATAAAAGGGTAAATAGCGATGCCATGCAGAATGAAGGGAACGTTGGCTGGGAATACCGAAATGATGGAGTAGACATTCAGTCAAGTAATGACCCGGCAGCCGAATATAATGTGGGATGGATTGATACCGGCGAATGGATGGAATACACAGTAAATGTTACTACTGCTGGCACTTATGAGATTTTTGCGCGAATAGCCTCCTCGAATAGTAATGGCAAATTTCGACTTCGTTTAAATGGATTGCCTATAGGTAATGATGTAGACGTTCAAAATACAGGTGGCTTTCAAAACTGGCAGCAAACACCTGTAGGATCTCATGATTTTGAGGAAGGTACGTATACGCTTAAGTTTGAAGTGATTGAAGGAGGGTTCAACGCTAGCTTACTAGTTATTGATTAATTTGTAACCGTCATGAATCCATCACATTCTCCATCTTACCAGGAAGCACTTAACCAATTTGTTAAGCTTTGGGGCGATATGGCTTCGGCCTGGGGTATCAATAAAACAATGTCCCAGATTCATGCACTGCTTTATGCTGAATCGAACCCACTTGATACCGATACTATTATGGAGATATTGGATATCAGTCGTGGTAATGCAAATATGAATCTGCGCCGACTTTTGGATTGGGAGCTTATCCATAAAGTAAAAGTAGAGGGAGATCGAAAAGATTACTACTCAGCAGAAACAGATGTTTGGAAGATCGTTTCCACAATCATTAGAGAAAGACAGCAACAAGAAATCGCCCCTATCAGAGCTGAACTTAAGGAATGTATTAAAACCCTGGAAGCTGGTGGCTTAAATGACGAGGAAAGCCGTGAGTTCAAACAGCGAATAGAGAACTACAACGACTTCCTTGAAATGTTTGAACGATTCACTAGCGCTCTACTCCCTTATATCAACAAGAAAAACCTTGGGTTCCTCAAACAGCTGGTCAAACTGGTAGAGGTTAAAGAGTCAATAAAAGAGAAAATTAACCCGGGTGACTGATTCCCACCGCCATATTGGAAATAAGGCAGAAGACTTAGCTTGCGAATATCTACAAAATAAAGGGTGGGAAATCCTGGAAAGGAATTATTATTCGGGTCATTCAGAGATTGATATCATTGCTCGTGACGGCTCCAGTATTGTATTTCTGGAAGTTAAAATGCGCTCTTCAACCAGGTTTGGCCATCCAATTGAACAGGTGACACAAGCAAAAGTTGAACATGTGTTTAAAGCGGCAGAAGCCTGGATTTCGGAAAAAGAGTTACATGAATCACCTCTCCGTTTCGATATAATCAGCATACTTAAACAAAAAAATCAGCCTGTGATTATCGAGCATATTCCGGATGCCTTTCGGTAAAAAAACTTGGCTTTTGTTCGTGATATGTACACCTTCTTTTAATGGGTATGTCTATCAGGTTTATTGAATACGTTCGGAGCATAGTTGGAATAATTTTCTTTACGCTACTTTTTATTCTCGTCATTCCTATCTCATTTATACTCGTGTTATTTATGGGAGGAAGACTTGGGGATTTAGCTGTACAACGCTTTGCTCCTGCTATTGCTATTCCCGTAATGAAAGTGATTGGGATAGACTATAAAAGAGAATATCATGGCCCAAGATTTACTCAGCCCGCCATGTATATCATCAACCACAGTTCTACTCTTGATATACTTACTTTGATGGCTCTCGGTATTCCAAAGTTACGATTCGTTGCTAAATGGGAGCTTCAATACTTCCCCATTTTTTTCATTATGGGGAGGCTAACCGGGCAGGTATTTATTAAACGCCAGGATAGTGAAAAAGCTGTAGCCACCCTTCAAAAAACCTATGACCATTTAAAAAAGAATAAACGTTCAGTAATGATCGCCCCGGAAGGTTCCCGAAAGCACGAAGGAGTGATTGGTCCGTTCAAGAAAGGAGCTTTCAGAATGGCTATTGATTTGGGCTACCCTATTATCCCGATCTATTTTGAGGGAAATAATGAGCTTAGTATCGGTGGTTCTATCATGTCTAAAAGTGGCACTTTAACTACCCATTTTCATCCACCAATAGATACTTCAAATTGGGAACTTGATACCATTGATGAACATATTGATGAGGTAAGGGCTCTATACTTGAAGTGGGCAGGTGTTGAGGGGTAGGTTAACTTGGGAGAAAGAACCATTAACCAATAACTATACAGGTTCAAGATACTGAACACTGAACAGGTCGTTTTCATCCGTCCAAACTTTCTTCACCTTAAACCAAGGAGATACCAGGTTTTCAAATTCTTCCAAAGAGTATTTGTGTGAGTTCTCGGTATGAATAAACTCTCCTTCTTCTAAGACAAAACTATCACCATTTACTTTCACCCGGTGTTCCTTATTAGCGTATAGTCTCATCTCAATCCGACCTGCTTCGGCATTCCATATTGCTTTGTGGTCAAATGAATCCAGATCAAAATCGGTGCCAATTTCTCTGTTCAAGTGGCGAAGCATATTCTTGTTAAAAGCGGCGGTTACTTCCCTGGCATCGTTATAAGCATCTTCAAGTACCTTCACGTCTTTTTTTAGATCTACACCGATAAGCATCGCTCCATCTTCTCCCAGAATATCTGCGATCACTTCAAAAAATCGTACTACTGTTTCCTTCTTGAAATTCCCAATGGTTGAACCCGGGAAAAAGACAACTTTCCTTGAAGAGGAATAAATATTTGGCAATTCAAATGGGTGCGTGTAATCAGCTGCCAGTGGCTGTATATCAATTTCAGGGAACTCTTCTCTAAGACCTTCTGCTACCTGACCGAGATAATCCCCCGAAATATCAATTGGGATATAGCAACAAATCGAATCCATCCTTGAGAGCAGTATTTTTGTCTTCTCACTGCTACCACTTCCTGGTTCTATCAACAACACTTTTTCACCAAGCTCAGAAGAAATGCTATCTACATTCTCTTCCAGGATTAATCGCTCTGTTCTTGTAGGATAATATTCTTCCAGTTCTGTAATCTCATCAAACAAACGCGACCCAGCTTCATCATAAAAATATTTACTAGGCAGGGCTTTGGGTGTTTGGTTCATACCATGCATAATTTCTTTAAGCATGGTTTTCTTATTTGTAGACATATTCTTTTTAGTACTCTTTAACGTGCTAATCTTATCCCACTGAATTGCCATCGAGCGTTAGTATGGAAGAAATTGCGATAGGTTTTTCGGATATGAGATTTTGAGGTAGCGCAAGATCCTCCTCTTAGCACATACTGATTGGCCATAAACTTACCATTATACTCTCCTAAAGCACCTGGTAGTGGCTTATAATTTGGATAAGGAGAATAACTGCTCATCGTCCACTCCCAAACATCTCCATACATTTGGCTTAGTCCCTGGTTAGCTGAATTAATTGGTACGGGATGAAAGTGTTTTTCATCAACAAAATTCCCTCCGATGCTTTGCCCGTTACAAGCATGCTCCCACTCCTGTTCCGTTGGTAAACGAACTCCCTTCCACCTGGCAAAAGCATCAGCTTCAAAATAACTGATGTGCGTTACCGGCTCATTAGGGTCTACCGGTCGAGCTCCGGAAAGAGTGAACTGCATCCATTCTCCATCTCTTTTAAACCAGTAGAGAGGAGCTTCCCAGCTTTCGCGGCCTACACTGGACCATCCTTCATCTAACCAGAAGGGAGATTTCTGGTACCCTCCATCGTTCATAAACTCCAGGAACTCTCCATTAGTAACCAGGCGATTGGCCAGTTCAAAATCCTGAACAAATGTTCGGTGATGAGGATGCTCATTATCGTAAGTGAACTCATTTCCTTTATTCCCAATTTCTACCAGGCCTTCTTCAAATTCTGTCCATGTTAATTCACTCGCAGGAACAGATTCAGAGACCACTCGTTCTCTGTAAATCGGCAATAATGGGTTTTGGGCCAGTAAGTATTTCAGATCTGTTAAAATGAGCTCCTGATGTTGTTGTTCGTGATGGTTACCAATTTCAATTACAGGAGCAACCTGTAACCAGGTTTCTTCATCACATTGCTGAATAAATGTTTCCATCTGCTCATTAACATAAGCTCGGTACTCAAATACCTCTTTTACCGTGGGTCGCGAAAGCATTCCACGATTTGCTCGGGAAAATGGGACACCAGTTTGCAAGTAATATGAGTTGAAGAAGTAAGCATACTGAGGATGAAGGCTCTCAAAACCAGCTTTATACTTGCCCAACACAAAGGTCTCATAAAACCAGCTTGTATGTGCAAGATGCCATTTGGTTGGGCTTGCGTTCTCCATCGACTGAATCACAAAATCTTCGGGCTCAAGTGGCTCAGTAAGAAAATGCGAAAAAGCTCTAATTGCTTTGAAATGTTCTAATACTCGCGCTTTTTCTAATCTCTGGGGAAGATCTACTTCGGTAACACTCATTCGATGTTTATTTTTTTCAGAATGTACCGAATGACATGGAAAGGAAAAATCCTATTTACAACAAATTATTCCCTCTTGTACCTCTTTGGCTTTACTTATCGCGGTAGTAGTAAATTTTTTTATTCACTGCGTCTTTTTTACTTCTCACATTGAAGCTCTTTTGCCTGCAAAATTGATACACTGCCGTGCGCATTGAGTTGAGATCTTTTTCGGATGTGAAAGATACTTCTACTGCTTGTCCACCTGGCTTTAGCTTTTCGATAGCTTCAAATAATGGACGGAATTTTGACGCTCTTTTTTTGGAGGATTTTACTACTGACCGTTTGACGAATTTTATTTCCATTTATATATCTACCCTTAAACATTATATACAAACGACAATATATTATTTTATTTAAGAAATAGGTTTTATTTGATGAATTTTAAAAACTGAATACTCTTAATCGATCTTAAGAATTTGAGTCAATAGAATTTTTAAAAAGGCAGCGTTCTTAACATCATCGAGATGGAGAATTGTAGTATTAAAAGATTTACAGAAGTATTTATATAAAATTGAGAGCTAATTTACGATTCTTTTATTCCTGAATGCTTAAGCCGACGACATAGGGCATACACATCTCTAAATTCTACAGGTTTTTTTATTGCTTTGGATTGGCGAGTCAAGGTCAGATTTCTTTAGCCAGTATTTCGAGTCTCAGATTCGAGGACTATGCTGTAGTCTTAATTAACTCATGACCTCTTTAAAACTCATTATAACCAAGCTAAAACACTTCTATCTAAACAAATACATTATCTCTCTTTTCAGTCGCAAAAAGTACCATATAAGTTATGATTACCAGCATAAAGCGTTATGGTTTAGAACTTATAAAGTAGCTTCAAGAACAGTTAACCAGACATTAAAACAAACCAGTAAAGAGGACAAATATATCTATGGATCGCAAATTGCTTACCTTTCCTTTTTACACGATAAATATTTCAAATTCTCTTTTGTTCGAAACCCGGAATCCCGATTGATCAGTGCCTGGTCGAATAAAGTCATTGAGCAGAACTACTTTGATTTTGATGAAGTAGAACATGAAAAAATGAAAGACCTAAACCATTTTATTTCATGGGTAGAAAGTTTAGATATCGATAATTGTGATGAGCATTTGAAAAGTCAATGCTCATCTATTGATTTAAATAATATAGATTTCTTGGGAAGATTTGAGAATTTCAGTAATGATTTTAGATTTGTATTGAACCGTCTGGGAATCGATAATTCTGAAATTAAGCACTTAAATAAAAGCCGACGTACTGAGATTTCATTAAGTAAAAGCCAACAACTTCGCATTTACTATATTTACGAAAAAGATTTTCAAATCTTTTATCCAGATCATTTTAAACGAATAGTTTAAATCCAAAATCTGTTCTAATGTGACCTGCTTTCTAGATTATTAACATTTCTAACATGCTTATTTGAAAAGCATCGAAGCTGTGGAGAATTTAGTGCCAGCGCCTATCAACCCGGATAATGTAACCCAAAGGAAACTATCAGGAGGCTTTTGACAAGCTTGATGAACTTGAGAAAGAAGATATTCTAAGCTTTGAAACTTGTGATAGTAGAGTTGATGGAAGTTTTGACGATCTGCCAGAATAAGAGCTCGACTAGCTTTTAAGTATAGAAAAATATCTTTTTTATAACGCTTGATACTTATCGATTAGTTACATTAAAGCTATGGGGCAATTAACTTTGCTCCTTCTGGGTATTAGGTTCAAATCATAAAGGGAAAAATGAAAACTAACTATCACTTGCCGGTTGTAGCTCTTACAATTGTGCTATCACTATCTATACTATCATGCGAGAATGGGGACCATCGAATAGATAACTCGGATGAGCATGCAAAAGTTGAAAACGTTATTGAACAAGGGAAATACCTGGTAAATATCATGGGGTGTAATGATTGCCATTCTCCAAAAAAATTAGGGCCAAATGGACCAGAGATTATCCCAGAATTAATGCTTTCTGGGTACCCTTCCGATAGACCCGTTGTAAACTTCGATAGCGATATGATTCAGGAAGGATTTGCCATGTTTTACCCGGATCTAACTGCAGCTGCAGGGCCATGGGGCATTTCTTTTGCCGGAAACCTAACTCCGCATGAAACAGGAATTGGAAACTGGACAGAAGAACAATTCAAAAAAGCGTTAACAGAAGGCAAATTTAAAGGGCAGGATAATGGGCGAATGCTACTACCTCCTATGCCATGGATTAATTATGCTGAAATGACGGACGAAGATGTACATGCTGTTTTTGTGTACTTGAAAAGTATAGAACCCGTAGAGAATTTAGTTCCAGCGCCTATAAGTCCGAATAATATGTAACCCGGCCTGCATACATAGACTTAATCCGCATTTGTCACAAATCCGTCGTCGGGTTCTCCTTGTTTTATAATATTGGAATACGACGGATATCGGTTAATGGATTTAAGAATACGACAGGAAGAAACTGGGGACCATTCAGCAGTTTTTAAGGTAATTGAACAGGCTTTTGCTAAGGAAGAACTAAGTGATCATACGGAACAGTTTCTAGTTGAGCGATTGAGACAATCAGCAACCTTTGTTCCAGAACTTTCCCTGGTAGCAGAAGTTGGCCCAACTATTGTCGGGCATATTCTTTTGACCCGGATATTCATAAAAAGCTCACAACGAACATACAATTCATTAGCCCTGGCTCCTGTTTCAGTATTACCTGAATACCAGGGCAAAGGAATTGGAGGAGCACTTATCCAGGCCGCGCATTCGAAAGCTAGAGAATTGGATTTTCAGTCGATCGTTCTGTTGGGCCACGAAAATTACTATCCACGTTTTGGATACCGACAAGCTCATACCTTCGGTATTGTACTCCCATTTGAAGCACCCAAGGAAAATTGTATGGCCATTGCACTTACTGAAAACGGATTAGAGGGGGTAAGCGGTACTGTTGTGTACCCCAAAGAGTTCACGGGATAGTGCCCAGAACTTCATCTCATCTATATGAGGTCTATTGCTTTTCCATATACCAAATGTAGACCCAGCTCAGCTAGGAATTCCTTTTTTCATGCCTTTTCTTCTCGCCATGGCACCAAAAGATTTAACTATTCGACAAGAACAACCGATGGACCATCCCTCGGTGTTTAAAGTAATTAAGAAAGCATTTGCTGATGCGGAACTGGATAAATATAACGTTCAATTCCTGGTTGAACGGATGAGGACCTCCTCTGCTTTTATTCCAGAGCTTTCTTTGGTTGCGGAGATTGGAGCAGAGATCGTTGGGCATATCCTTCTCACAAAGACATTTATTACCAACTCAGCACGCAGCTTTCATTCATTGGCATTAGCTCAGGTTTCCGTACTCCCTGAGCACCAGAGAAAAGGGATTGGAGGAGCCTTAATTTTGCATGGCCATACTAAAGCCAAAGAACTTGGCTATGAATCCGTAGTTCTTTTAGGACATGAGCAGTACTATCCCAAATTTGGATACCAGCAAGCTCATACATTTGGTATCGTATTACCCTTTGATGCCCCAAAAGAAAATTGCATGGCATTTTCGTTAACAGAAGATGGTCTCAAAGGAGTAAGTGGTACGGTAGTATATCCTCACGAATTTATGGGGTAGAAAAAGTATCCCAGCTTTTCTACTATCCCCTTAATGGAATTAAGGGTCAAAAAATATATCCGCTATTTATTCGGAATTGCTCTTCTTGTTTTTGGCTTGAACAAATTTATTCTAAGGCCATGGTTATTAGAACATGATGCACCCAACTTCTTTCTCATTCTCACCTTTTCTATTCCAAATTTTGTAGAAGCAATTGTAGGTACAGTGGTACTAACCGGAATTTTTCTTCGAATTCGTAACTCTTTAAGTGATAAGATTGCTTCGGTGAAAGATGTGTACATTCATATCCTTGCTGTAAGTACCGCGGCTCTGTATGTCATTACTCAGGAACTCAAGATTCACAATCTGGGTGGAAATAATATTTATGACCCTAATGATTTAATTGCTTCTATTATTGGTCTGGTTCTAACTTTTGGACTGATACAAGTATTTGGATTTATTGAAGACGAAAATGATGTGACTAAAACCAGATAATTTTTGAATACATAGTTTCATTCTCAGTAGTATATGGCAGTCTTCAAACAGCAAGTAACATAAAAATCTTAACGGTAGATGGAGCGATAAAAATGGATGACGCAGCAAAAACCATGATCGAGAACCTGTACAAGAAAACAGGAGTTAGCCTGGAGGAATGGATCAAAATTGTTCGTAAGGAGAACTTCTCAAAACATGGGGAGATCATGAAGTTTTTGAAAGGAGAGCATGGATTAACACATGGTTATGCCAATCTTATTGCTCACAAATCCAAGGGTTCTGATGCAGGTTCAGTTGCAAACAAAGACGAGCTAATAGTAGGCCAATACAAAAATAAAGAACACTTAAAACCCATCTACGATAAATTACTTTCTACAATCCTTACCTTCGGTAGCAATGTTGAAGTAGCTCCAAAAAACGCATATGTAAGTCTCAGGAGGAAAAAGCAGTTTGCAACCCTGAAACCAGCTACCAAAACCCGGTTTGAAATAGGAATTAATCTCAAAGGACAAGAACCTGCTGGTAAACTAGAAGCGGAAAAACCAAATTCAATGTGCTCACATATTATCAAATTGGCAGATATTAATGAGATTGATGACGAGATTTTTAGCTGGCTAAAATCAGCCTATGAAAACGCCGGTTAACTTGTTGATGTATCAAAGATGTTGAAGAGTTTTTAAGCCGAATATTCATGCCTGAAATCAAAGAAGTACTTTCGGACGAATTAAATGCCTATAAAAGCCTTGTTCAAAAAGGATTTGTAGAAGCTGCGGATAGTTTCAGGATTACCCCGGAAGATGATAAACCTGAAGGTTTCCCCACTAAGGACAGGGAGGATAGTTTTACGGTTGGAGCATATGACGGAGATCAGCTTATCGGTGTGGCTAGTTTTAGAAGAGAAGGAGAGAATCGAAGAAAGCTACGACATAAGGGTCTCCTCTTTCGAATTTATGTTGACCCCAATTATCGTAAACAAGGGTTGGCCGGACAGATGATCCAGGAAGTGATTGATCGCGCAAAGCGTATTGAAGATATCGAACAAATTAACCTCACCGTTATTCCCCCAATGAACATGCAAAGAAGCTGTATGAGAAGTTTGGGTTCGTTAGCTATGGTTCAGAGAAGAAGGCTATCAAGTGGAATGGTCGCTACTTCGACGAAGACCAAATGCAGTTGATGCTGAAGGAGTGATTCGAGCTTTTCCTAAACAAAGAAGGCTTCCCAAAAATTAATTTGAGAAGCCTTTTTTAATGTGGGCGATGAGGGACTCGAACCCCCGACCCCCTCGGTGTAAACGAGGTGCTCTAAACCAACTGAGCTAATCGCCCTCAGAAGGGCGACAAATATACCACTATTTCAACTTGAGGCAAAGAAAATTACATTCAATTGTTGATTATTTAGTTAACACTGTTAACTTATTCTTAACTATACTTCAAGCATCATGGTCAAAACAAGTCAATACCCATTCACTCCCGTTTTTGTAGATGGAGTACGAATCCCTTTCTTGAAGTCTAGTACCGACTATAATGATCTTATGGCTTACGACCTGGGAAGAATGGCCATAACCGGGTTATTAGCAAGAAACCCTATCGACCCCGCTTCCATAGACCGGGTGATTATGGGTACGGTAATCCAGGAAGTAAAAACGAGTAATGTTGCACGGGAAAGTGCTATGGGTGCCGGAATACCTAATACCGTACCAGCTTTCACAGCTTCTATGGCCTGTATCTCTTCTAATCAGGCAATTACAAGTGGTGTGGATTTAATTCGATCCGGACAGGCAAAGATTATTTTGGCCTCAGGTACCGAAACCATGTCAGATATCCCGGTTCGGTTTAAAAAGAAATTCCGGCAGAAAGTACTGGAAGCAAGGAAGTATAAATCTCCTGTGGAGTTTCTGAAGTTTTTAAAAGGGTTGAGGATCAAAGACTTAATGCCCGAACTCCCAGCCATTGCCGAATTTTCGACTGGAGAAACAATGGGTCAAAGTGCTGATCGAATGGCTGCACGATTTGGGGTAAGCAGAAATGACCAGGACGAATATGCGATGCGCTCCCATCACCTGGCAGCTAAAGCAACTGAAGAAGGCTTACTTGATAATGAGCTCATCCCTGCAAAAGTACCTCCAAAGTTTGCAGTAGTTTCTCATGACAATGGATTCCGGGGAGATACCTCGATGGAGAAACTATCCAAACTCAGACCAGCATTTATTAAACCTCATGGTACCATTACGGCAGGTAATGCTTCTTTCCTTACCGACGGGGCCTCGGCTTGTTTTATCATGGAGGAGCAAACCGCACTATCAATGGGTATTACTCCCAAAGCTTATTTACGAGAATATAATTTTGTATCTCAAGATCCCGGAGAGGAATTACTGCTTGGACCAGCTTATGCCATTCCAAAGGCGCTAGATGCTATGGAAATGAGTCTGGATGACATTGACGTATTTGAACTGCATGAGGCTTTTGCAGGACAGGTTTTATCGGTACTGAATGCTCTTGAATCGAATGACTTTAACAGATCTTCTCTTAGAAGGGATAACACAATCGGGCGGATCCCTATGTATAAACTCAACACAATGGGAGGCTCGCTTTCTTTAGGGCATCCATTTGGAGCCACTGGGGTTCGCCTGGTTACTACTGCCGTAAATCGCTTACATAGAGAAGATGGTAAATACGCCATGGTATCGGCTTGTGCTGCTGGCGGACAAGGTCATGCTATGATTATTGAGAGGTATGATGGATAAACCGAAATCAAATATAGTCGAAAGTCCCCTCTAAAGAGGGGATTTAGGGGTGTGTCAGAAACTAATGAGCCAGATTAGTAATTCGTCTGGCTTAACTTTACAACCACAACAGATCCTGAAACAAGTTCAGGATGACTTAAAATAACATGAGCTATTTAACGATTACTCATAAAAACTCTGTTGCTATTCTTAGCCTGGACAAACCAGGGGAGAAGGTCAATACGCTTGACGAATCCATGATGGAGCAATTCGATGTTTTTATGGATGAGCTTCAGCAAAATGATGAGTTAAAAGGTGCCGTCCTTATAAGTGGTAAAGAGAATAATTTCATTGCTGGCGCAGATATTGAGATGTTTAAAGCCCGAGATACAGCCGAAGCTATGCAGCAACTCAGCATGGATGGGCATGCCATTTTAAATAAGATTGAGGCTTCTAAAAAACCTTTTGTAGTTGCCATTCATGGAAGTTGCATGGGTGGTGGACTTGAGCTTTCATTGGCTTGCCATTATCGGATTGCTACTAACCACTCCAAAACTGTGCTGGCTCTTCCGGAAGTTAAATTGGGGGTTATTCCTGGAACCGGAGGCACACAACGGCTCCCCAGAACTATTGGCATCCAAAAGGCACTCGGGTATATGCTGACCGGGGGCAATATCTATGCAAGAACTGCTAAAAGAATCGGCCTGGTTGATGAGCTTACTCATAAGGATGCCCTGGAAGAAGCCGCAATTAAAGCTGTTCATAAGATTTCTGATGCGGACGGCGCAGTAATCCGAAAAGATCGGAGGTCGTTTGTAGAGAAGGTATTAGAGGGCACTCCCATTGGCAGGAACATCATCTTCTCTCAAGCCAAAAAGAAAACGCTGGCACAGACCAAGGGTAATTA
This sequence comes from Balneolaceae bacterium, assembly GCA_965242845.1. Classification (GTDB taxonomy): domain Bacteria; phylum Bacteroidota; class Rhodothermia; order Balneolales; family Balneolaceae; genus RHLJ01. The sequence continues at coordinate 311,002 of CBDETC010000003.1, read as the reverse complement.
CCCGGCTCCATTGCTCATCATTGATGCTGTTAAATATGGCTACCAAAAAGGGCTGAAAAGAGGATTGCAAAACGAAACCAAATTATTTGGTGAAGCCGGAGCAACTCCCGAATCAAAAGCTCTGGTCAATCTCTTCTTTGGCATGACTGATGCTAAAAAGAATCCACTGGAAGGGAAACAAGTCCCGGTCAAAACAATTGGAGTGCTGGGCGCCGGACTTATGGGTTCAGGTATAGCTGATGTTAGTGTAAACAAAGGCCCCTACTCGGTATTGTTGAAGGATCAAAACCAGGAAGCTGCCGCCAGGGGAGAAAAAGTGATTTGGGATGGCCTCAATAAAAAGGCTTCAAAAAAAGTCATTACGAAGTTTGAACGAGACCAAATTGCAAGCAGAGTAACCGGCACCGACTCCTACGATGCATTCGAAAAAGCTGACCTGGTTATCGAAGCGGTATTCGAAGACCTGAATTTGAAAAGGAAAATTGTTGCTGAGGTAGAAGCAGCCACTTCTGACAAATGCATCTTTGCTTCAAATACCTCTTCCCTTCCTATTACTGATATAGCAGAAGGTGCAAAACGGCCTGAGAATATTATTGGCATGCATTACTTCTCACCGGTTCAGAAAATGCCGTTGCTTGAGATTATCACCACTCCTCAAACTGCGGATTGGGTGACCGCTACTGCCTATGAGGTTGGGGTTAAGCAGGGAAAAACCGTGATCGTTGTGAATGATGGTCCTGGATTTTACACCACGCGAATTTTGGCTCCATATATGAATGAAGCACTGCTCCTGCTCGAAGAAGGAACTTCCATTGAATTCCTGGATAAAGTTATGAAGAAATTTGGCTACCCGGTGGGACCAATGGCTTTACTGGACGAAGTCGGTTTTGATGTGGGAGCCCATGTGGGCGAAACTATGGCCTCGGTTTTTAATGCCCGGGGAGGTAGATCATCCACTAAAGCTAAAGAGCTAATGAATGCAGGATACCTGGGCCGGAAAAACAAGAAAGGCTTGTACAGCTATGATGGAAAGAAAAAGTCTCCCAATGATGCTATTTACTCTTTCTTTGGAGGAAGCTCCAGAAACAATACAGACGCAGAAACTGCGCAACTCCGCATGGCTTTGATGATGGTGAATGAAGCCGCTTATTGTTTGCAGGAAGAAATCCTCAAATCCCCTACTGATGGAGATCTGGGTGCTATTCTTGGACTAGGCTTCCCTCCTTTTACAGGTGGGCCTTTCCGATATATTGATCAGTTGGGAGCGCAAGCAATAGTTAACCATTTGAATAGATTCGTGCAGAAATTCGGACCACGATTTAAGCCCGCTCCAATTTTGGAGGACTGTGCTAAGAGTGGGAAGAGATTCTATAGCTAAAAAGAAATAATTAATAGAATAATAAAAACTAGTATACCTAGGATTAGAGTAGGGTATTCATAGGTATTAATTTTCCCTTCTTGTTCCTTCTGCCTTAATAGCCCTCTCAATTTCAAAAGAAGAATAATCAATACAATGATAGATGCTAATAAATATGCATTCAATCCATATTTATCAGTGAAGGATAGAAAGCCTTGAACAATATCATCTTTCATAGATCTGCTTCATTCCTCTTTCCTAGATTTTTCTTTACAAAACCATCTAGCATATTTTAGAGTGTCATGGTGAGGATGCACTATTAATAGTTTACTATTCCGAAAAGTCCCAGAAAAAAAATTATGTAGATGATTAGTGCAACCAAAACCAATGAGGCATCATACATTTTGTCCGTAAAGCTAATTTCTTTCTCATCTTCGAAGTACTTTTTTAAACTAAAATAAAGCAGGGGAATAAATATGAAAGCAAAAAAATCAATAATATGAATCCCTAAGCTTTCAGAAATACTAACTAAAAAGTCACTAAATTTTTCCTTCCATGTAGTCATTTTAAGCTGATGCTTACGCTAATTGGGACTAACCTGTAATCATAATTATTGTCATTATTATAAAACCAATAGAACCGGCCACTAAATTTATTAATATCATTTTCATTAACCAGTTTTGGTTTGACCAATCTTTATAATTATCTCTATGCAGATATGTAACGAGAAGTATTAAAATCGTGAATATGTAAATTAATCCTTCAAGTTCTGTCATTGTTAAAAATCATTTGAATCTCTCCCTTTTAACTGCACAAGCTGCGGAGAGGTCACAATATCTCTACCTATAAAAAAAGAGCCAGGGTTGACCTCCGTAAATCTCTTTCTTCAGAATAAAACTAGCATCTGTTTTTTTATAAGGCCCTGTATTATCTATTTCTTTAAAATCTCCATAACCATTCGGGTACTTTAAGTATTTCACAACACTTTCATTACTGGTAAAAACTAATAAACTATGTGTATCACTTATTTGATATATGAGATTCTGAGCTCGACTCCAGTCAAAACCCAAACTTTTTTGTATTTCATCGATCGGAGTGTATGGTCCAAAAATGTGCATTTCTTCCCATTCAAATGTTGTTATATCACTGATGTTAATAGTAAAACCTGAACTATCTTCACTAATGTTATAGCTTTCAACTTCTTCTTTTAACCTATCTAAAAGATCAGGCTGCACATCAACCATTTTTTGACTTGAACAACTAAAAGTAAAACCGATAAATATCGCTGTTAGAATTGTAAATCTATTCATACTCAGTTTGTCCATTTTCATAAATATCTTTAAGAGTATTTCCAATTGCACCAAGTTCTTTGTCACTCAATGAAGAGTCTAATAAGTCAATCGTGGTGCATGTAATCGCTTGCGCTAGTTGGAGCAGCTCGTTCATAAGAAACTTTTGCTTTATTCTCTCGACTTTAGCTCAACTTTTATTACCAGTAACTTTCTTTTTTGAATATTCTAGTTTCTTTTTTTCAGCTTCGGTAAGGCTATTAACTTCCTTACCGTATTTTATTACTCCTTCATAATCCCGGATTTCCCAATATTCGTTGAGCTTTGAACGGTTCCAAGAATCTTTTTGCCTCTTAAAGTTACTCGACCTTATAGTTCTAAGCTTTGAAAATTCTTCTATATCTCCCCTTAGTATTTTTTCTGAATTCTTTTTCAAAAAGGCACTCATCCTATTCAATACAGCTGTAAGGTCTTTGAGATTTGAAGCTTGAATACCTATGTCATTTATATTCATCTGGTTCGAATAAAGCTGTAGTATCTCATTTAAATAATATTCTGATTTACCCAACCCTAAGAGGCCTATGCTAAAACCTATTTCGTACGAATATTCATCATATGAAATAGTGATATAAACTAAATTCGATTCATATCTAACAAAAAAATCTCTCTTTATCGGAATTCTTAGAAAATCAAACTCCTCTTTTAGAAACCTAAACTCATCTAGAATAACCGATTCAAATTCTTTTTTTAAGTTCATCTTTAATCAATTACTCAACTGGAGGCTTCCACATTCTTGTTTCTTCGTTATATGTATAACCTTGATTCTCGAGAAGATTTCGTTCTGCTCTTAAAAATCCAGAATTATTTGCTAATTCACCAGTATCGGGATCAGTTGTAGCGTCTCTGATTGGACTTCCCATCTTTATCGCAGTTCTTAAAACACTTGAATTTTGCTCCCAATTCTCTCTTGGACCTCCTTGATCAGGCAAGAAATCAAGTAGTGTAACTTCTCCATCCTGTATTGCGCCTTCTTTCGATAAATCTTCTACCTTACCAATTACTACTGTTTTTCCTGATAATGCTTCTTGTAAATCTGGCTCTTTTTCTACTTGAGTATCTGTAGACTTACCTTGAAATATCGACCGCAATGTATGCCCGATCGCAGCTCCTGTAACGGCTGCTGCAGTTTCTAATCCTCCTGCTACTGCAGTGGGTGCAGTAACCGCCACAGAAGTAGCGCTAGTAGCAATAGCACCAGCAGTAGATTTTGCTATTGCTATACATATTGGTGCCGTTTCTGGAGTAACGCACTCGCCTGTAGGGTCTGTATACAAGAGCGGGTTATTTAAAGTATAGTGGTAAGGACTCCAACCATGATATAACTCGTATTTAGGATCTACCTGCATCATCCGGCCTAATATCGGATCATAGGTTCTTGCGTTCATGAAATCTATGGTAAGGTCTGCTTCATCATCCCGCTCGTGGCCTGTAAACTTGTACAGGTTATTTGGGTTGGCTGTATTGTTAGAACGACCAGGCATTTCTAAACCAAAAGGGTAATAATCATCATAGCCCAGAACGTTTCCATCCCGGTTTATGGTAGCTCGTACGTTGCCAATATGATCTTTCACAAAGTATTTACGTCCTTTGTGTTCCTGGATGGTATAGGTTTTGGTTACCAGGCTACTCCAGTCCCCGGAGTTATCTCTCACTTTAAAGCCAACTGTTACTGTAGTAACCCCGCTGGCTAACTGGTAACAGCCACTGGAAGGACTTCCATCCAGGGCAAAGCACCGGGTAAAGGAAGCGGTGTAGGAAGACCCGGCCTGCAGGACTCCATTAATATAAAACTGGGTGTAGTTCACATAGCCATCAGGGTCATAACTGGAGCCAGAAGAAAACAACACATCTTCCAGATTATAAAACCAGGTTTGGTTAGGGGTAGAGCTAACCACAGCTACCGGTGGAATATTACTTTCACTGGCAAATACTCCAATGGAAATTGACACACAAACGAAAAGAAAAACTACTCTCTTATAACCCATCTTTATCTAGACCTATACTCTTAAAATTACATGAGTAAAGAAGAGCTATTTCTCATGAATTGCAAACAAGAATTTCCAGGTAGATAAAAATATTTACGCTTTCCTCTTCCCTTTCCCTTGGTTAGTTTAGTGCCTCAATATTTCAGGCTTGTTGTATCGCTTAGTTTATATCTTGCTTTTTCTTCTTTTCGGAAGCTTCTCTCAAAGCTTTGCCCAGAATATTGTCATTGAAGCCATTGAGGTAGGAGTGGTTGGACAGACCGGAGAAAGCAGCCTCCCTTCTTCTTCCTCCTTTTTAAACTCTACCCGCAACCCCGCTCTCTTTAGAACGACGATTTCCAATGAGCTTTCCAGGGATAACAGCATTACAAGAACAGGTTTTCGAATCGACTTCCTCTTTAAAAGCACCCAGAACCCAAAGCATCAGTTTGTAGGTGGAATTGAAACCTCATCCATCTCTTATGAGCTTTACTCTTTAAATGGATTTTTCCAGGATACACTCAGTGCTACCACCCGATATGAATCCAGAAACGAGTATTTCTTTTTAAAAGCTGGATACAACTACGTTCATACTCCTGATAAGAAATTCACTTTCCTCGTAGGTGGGATTCTGAATTTTGGTATTCCCGTTTCTGCAAAAACCGATGAGGTAATCCTGATTAATGAATTTGGCGAACGTACCTTTGATTTTTTTGGAAAGCAGGCTCCCTCTCTCGGACTTACTATCCCAATAGGAATTCGCCTGAAGGTGCTTCGGAATATTTCTTTTTCATTAGTCTCCCGACAAAGCTTTCAGTATCACAGAGTAGATGGTACCCCTCTATACTCTAGATTCCAGGGAGTTAATCTGGGCTTTCATTTTAGAATCAGGGAGAACTAGGAATGAAAAGAATAGTTCTGGTTCTGATGTTTTCATTTATCTCTATAAGCGCATGGGCTCAATTCACCTTGAGTGGGCATATCTATGACAAAAGTGATGGAGAAGCACTTCCCGGAGCTACCTTGTATATCTCTCAGTTAGAAACAGGTACCGCTACTAATGTATATGGCTTTTATTCACTAACTCCTGGTGAATCAAATTTCCGAATTACCGTTTCCTATTTAGGATACCAGCCTATTGATACCCTGATCATTTTATCACAGAACCAGGTCCTTGATTTTTATTTAAGTGAACAGGTGGGTGAATTAGGTGAAGTTGAGGTTTCTGCTACCCGGCTTGAGCTGCAAGAACAGATCAATTCAACGAAAATGAGTGCGGTTAGCCTTCGGCCTCAGGAGATCACAAATATTCCAACATTAGCAGGAGAAGCAGACCTGATTAAAGTTGCCCAGTTATTACCGGGAGTCACTTCGGGTAATGAAGGGTCAACGGGAATGTTTGTGCGTGGCGGAACTGATGACCAAAACCTGGTAGTCCTGGATGATGCCGTAGTATATAACCTCGGACATTTATTTGGTTTCTTTTCCGTCTTCAATTCTGATGCTATCAAAGATGTAGAGGTTATAAAAGGAGGATTCACTTCTGATTTTGGGGGGAGGCTTTCATCAGTAATGGATGTTCGAATGAACGATGGTAGCCTTCAGCGATATAATGCTCGAGGAGGAATAGGTCTACTAACCTCCCGGCTTACCGTAGACGGGCCAATCATCAAAGATCGAATGAGTTTTATGTTAGCAGCTCGTAGGACCTATATCGATCGCGTTTTCCAGTTGGTTGGTAGTAATCTGCCCTACTATTTCTATGATTACAACGCCAAGCTGAATTATAAAATCAGTAATAATGACCGGATATATCTCAGCTCCTATTTCGGAAATGACGTATTAGCCTTTAATGAGACTGCCGAAGAAGATGAAGGTGATGAAGATCTGGATTTTGGATTCCAGCTGGGAAATTTCACAACTACGTTACGTTGGAACCACATTTACGATAGCCAAAAACTTTTTTCGAATGTTACGCTGCATCAAACCCGGTTTAAGTATGACATCCAGGGTGATTTTGTTGACAACTCCCTGTTGATCCGATCTCAAATACAGGATGTGGGCGTTAAAGCAGACTGGCAATATTTTAAGTCTCCTGAGAACAAATTCATTTTTGGCGCTCAAACGGTCACTCATTTTTTCCGGCCCAATGTGATAAGTACCAGTGGAGATATTTCTGATTTCGTTGATAACCGGGAAGGTAGCCTCATTCAGAATACGGAGTGGGCTATTTATGGAGGAAATGAAAGAGACTTATCTAAACAGCTTAAGCTAAATGTTGGCCTGAGATACTCAATGACAGTTACCGAAGGAAAAGTGTACTCTGGGCCTGAGCCTAGATTTGCTGCACGATATAAAATCAATGATGAGAACTCGGTAAAAGCTAGCTACAGTTTAATGCGCCAATATATGCACCGGGTTTCTTCTTCATCCATTGCCTTACCTACAGATTTATGGTACCCGGTTACAGAAAATGTACGACCACAACGTGCGCATCAATTCGCAGTGGGTTATTCCAGGATATTCCCCAAAAGTCAGCTCAGTTTCTCAGTTGAGACCTACTACAAAACAATGGCAAGGCTCATCGAATATCGAGAGGGAGCCAGCCTTATCTTAAATGACAATTTTGAGCGGGAGCTGATTTCAGGAGATGGAGATTCCTTCGGTGTTGAATTCCTTCTCCGCAAAAAATATGGTTCGTTTACAGGCTGGATGTCTTATTCCTTGTCAAAGACCTCCCGGAATTTTAATGAACTAAATAACGGGAAGACCTATCCCTCAAAATTCGATCGGCACCATGTGGCTACCCTGGTTTCCATGGTTGAACTAAATGACCGGGTTTCCTTTTCTGCGGTATGGACCTACCAATCAGGGGCATGGTTTACTCCTCAAACTGGCCAGTTTTTGATGCCGAATGCATCACTTACTCAGGTCGAGCTTATCCCAATTTACGGAGATCGTAACAGCACCCAGTTAGGTGGCACACACCGAATGGATATTAACTTCATTCTCAAGCCCAGAGGCAAGCGTCGATTTGGTGGAGAGTGGCATATCGGAGCCTATAACTTCTATAACCGCGCAGCTCCATTCAGGGTTGATATTGAGAACAATGGCGTCACTTATGAATATGTGCAGCAGGGATTGTTCGGATTCATTCCCTCCATAGCTTATAACTTTTCATCGAAATGAAGGGCTACAAAAACATAGTATCTCTATTCGCAAGGAACCTTTTAATGATTAAAAGAAACAGGGTTTTTTCGACGAAGCGATCTCAATCGTTATGGGCACGATTCGCACAATCTGAGATTGCTTCACTCCGCTCGCAAAGACTCTTCTTTTTAGTTCTTTGTTTTACTGCTACTTCTTGTACCATTGAAAACCTTCCGATTTCTGTAGAACCAGCTGAGCCTCAAATTGCTGTGTCTTCGTTAATTGGTCCTGGAGAAACATTCTTTGTTGCTCTATCCAGAAGTTTCTCGGCCCTCTCGGCTGACGATGCAAATGATCTCTCTGATGACTTTTTGGAACGAATATTATTAGACCGGGCCCTTGTCCTGTTAAGCTATGATGGTATCACAGATACCTTAGAAACCTTCTTCGATATAAATGGCTTATTCGGAACTCAACTGGATACACTTATTGACTTTACCGTGCTCGAGCTTTCGGTTTTCGACTCAACTTCCTCAGAGTCTGTTTCCGCGCAAAGTGTATTGCTTCCCCAGATTGAAGTAGGTTCTATCTCTGTAACCAGGGACGATGATAGTTTTGAAAATGCAGCAAGATTAACCTATCAAATCCTGGACCGACCAGAAGAGAACTACTATGTAATTCAGGCTTACCAATTCTCGGATGGAGATTCGACAACGATCGACACTACTGGAAGCAGTCCGTTCTTTGATAACGGCTCTTTCCTTGTGTATGAACAAATACTCACTGATCGAAGTGCTGATGAAAACAATATTATTGAACGAGAGGAAATTATCGAGTTTTCATCGGCAACCGATTCTGCCCTGGTTGTGATTACTAATATCAGTGAGGGCTATTACAATTTTCTGGAAGCGCGTCAGCGCTCAGGAGGCTTACTTTCTTCACTAGCTAATGAGCCGGTAAATCATCCATCCAATGTAGAAAATGGGGTAGGTTATTTTTCAGCGCATCAGCCAAGAGCTACACTGGTGATAGTGGATGAGGAGTAGCTCATTTTTTTGGTAGAAGCCGATCATTTTTGATGAAATACATCAACTCCAAATTTATCAATTTGGTCTATGATGTCAGAGAACTCGAAAAAACTGTGCGGGATTATCCCGTATTTAGGTGAATTCTTAGCACCATTTAAATGGTTCGGTACTCTTTCCTTTTCTTCCAGGGTTTTATTTATAAAAACTACTACCAGAGGACTCTTCCCCTGATTTTCTGCAAGTCGCTTATGCAAAATAAAACCGAACTCAATGAACGAACTGGTTGACCTGGTAACCTCATAATTTGGAAGAATCATGATAAAGATATCACAAACTTTAAGCTGGTTAATGACTCTATTGAAAACGATGTTACTCGCTCTGAAATCTTCCAATTTTTCATATGCCGTAACTGCACTATAGCAATCCCATTTGAACTTCTCTTTCAGCTTCTGCTCTATTTCTTCTACCCCTTGCTTAATCTTCTCAAAATTCTTTGGGTCCTGGACTGAAGTAGCAGGTGCCGAGATAAATACTTTTAACCCTTCTTCCTCCACGTTAGGGTATTCATCGACCTTACTTTTTAACTGTTGCTGAGTTTTTTTTCTGTCGATCCAATTACCTAGTGAGCCAAGCGAATACAATCCTTCAGGAATCTTTATCCTGTTTTGATCTTTCTTGTACAGAAAGTCTCTAATTTCGGGGGGGATCAACGCATCATTATTGTATATTTCTGTTCCTTTCTGATAAAAAACTGGGGTAAAGGTTTTGTATTCCTCCTGATCTTTAGCCAACACCGCGATAATACTCCCAGAGATAATGGATTTGGTATTTGTAATGTTATGATATTGCCCAACAAGTACTTCTGGAATTTCACCATTATTTGAAATGTGTAGTGCTACATGTAAATCTCTTTCTTTTGTATTGATGATTCGAAGGTTCAGAATTAGCATGGTTTTATCAAATACTAGCTGAACCGACCCCTTATAATTAGTCTCCTGGTCATCTTGGTGGTTTTTAGCCTTTATCTTCACTCTTTCCCCCCTTTCAAATGATAATAGACCAGTTGCGATACCTTCTTGCTCATTTACTTCATCGTAGTAAAAAATCTTGTAGGCTAGTCCGTTTAGAAGATCTTTTTTAGAATTATTAACCGGTTTTCTACTTTTTAGAAAATTTTTCAGCAGATCATTTCCTAAATAATCGTTTATTCGTTTTTGAAAAGGCTTGGTAATTGTGATTCGTTTTTTTCCATTCTTCTCCAAATCCTCATTTCTTAATTTCGAATAAATATTGTGTTCTAAGTAAGACCTCGCTCCGCATACTGCTTCACTAATCTCATTCCTGAATGTTGTTTTACCCAATTCTTGTATTAATTCTTCAACGGAAGATTTATCAGTGGTAGAAACGTATTTCTCTTCAATAGCAATTCTTATTCGGTCCAATTCCGACAGAGAAATAAATAGTTGAGATGCTTTTTTCCCCATGTACCCTTTTTATAGAATTATAGATTTTAGAATTCTAGAAATTAAAAAAATTCTGTTTTTCTGAAACTCAAAATCTCTCCCTAACATTCAGTCAAGAATAGTACTTATGAAGCTTTCTTAGGTGAGCTAGCTTCTGCTTACATGAGCTTCCAGCAGTTTATTATTCCTAGAAAAAAAGAACAGCTCTTCTATTGTTCTGGCGGATACTTGGGTACACATCACCCCTTCATTAATTAACAGGTACTAAAACAGATAGGTGAAGAATATGGAAAAAGAAAAAAACCCACTTCAAAACCCATATAACTTTGATGGGATATTTAGTTCGCACAAAACTAGCTCATCAATTAACACGAACGCAAATAATAAGCTGAACAGACCCATTCAAGAGGGAACTGAACAGCTCGCAAGTATTGAGAGAAATAACCAGGAAGTTGATGAGCTCTACCGCAGAGAGATCGACAAAAAATGGAGTTGGCTTGGCAAAGTGACTCACCGTTCGATGTATGATCAGGTAAGCGCTGTAAAAAATGAACTCGTAAAGCAAGCAGGTCACTATAGGCTGGCATTTTACAAAACCATTCTGGATTCAAGACTGGAAGCTTTGAATGAAAAGTGTAATGCCGGGTTAAAGATGATCAAGGCAAATTACCGAAAAGAGGTTTCTTCCTTTTTAATGGCCAAAATGGAAGAGATGTCTGCTGAGGTCAAGGACAGGCAATTCACTTTTATCGAAATGATCAAGGAGAAGCACCTATATGCTGAGACCCTTGTCAATATCCCCTCAATTCATAAGAAGTACCTGGATCAGGTACTTAATGAAGAAGAGCGGTACTTGAAATTCCTTGATTCACAACTCGTGAAATTTGAGTCCATAGTTGACGAAGAAATAAGAAAATACCACTAACCCTAAACAGGAGAAGCCATGAACAAAATCAATCAGTTCCAAAAACTCTTTATTTGGATTGGCGGTTTTGATTACGATACCGCAGACAGACTTACCTCTCATGAGGTAAAAAACCTGACCCTTTTGGGTAGTATGGTACTAATTCCTGCTCTTATTGGATTTTTCTCATTCGGGTATGCGACGTACTTAATTACTGATAACAAGCTCCTCTCCATTGTGGGGGGGAGTGTTTGGTTTACAGTAATTCTGCTCATAGACAGAACCATAATGGGTTTTGGTAAGCCCGGTGAGTGGAACCTTGCCTTTTTTGGGAGGCTGCTGCTAGCGATTTCTATCAGTATTATCGTTCCTGAGCCAATTATTCTTAAAGCATTTGATGATGCTATAGTGAAGCAAGAGGTTCAAAACAGAATGGTAGAAATCGAATCCATTAACGACAAATATGATACTAAAATTGAAGAAGTAGAAAGCAAGTTATCATCCAGAGAAACGCGATTAGCTACGCTTCAAAAATCATATACCGAAGAAATGGATGGTACCGGAGGAAGCGGAGTCAAAAACAAGGGGCCAATCTTTGAGCAAAAGTTCTCCGATTATCAAGATGAATATGAACGATACTTAGCCTCAAAAGGCAATGCTGATCAACAAATCGATGCATTTAATCGTCAGCGTGAACAGGAACTCAATTCTATTGAAGGTGCCTCTGCCACAGGATTACTGGGTAAAATAAAAACCCTTAACAATATAGATGATGCAGCGGTGCAAGCTGCGACCTGGAGCTTACGGGTTTTCTTTTTCCTCGTTGAGTTAATCCCTTTCCTGCTTAAGCTGAGTCTATCTTCGGATAATATGTATCATCGAATGGTTGATGAGCTTAATGAGGAGGCTCTTTCGGTACAGCTGGAAACCAGTGATGATCGTAGGCGAGTTAATATCAAAACGGAAAACCTCAAAAACCTAAAGATCATACACGACATTGAAAAGAAAGAACTCGAAACGATCATTAATTCACATAAGGATAAAGCCTTACACTTAATGAGAGAACTTGAGAACTTATCTATTTCAAAAACGGAAATTGAGAAACGTGTTTTTGAAAATGATGATTTCGATAAGGAATCGAAGGATATCATTGCTGATGAGGTCGATAAGATCTTCAGAGCGTACGTACACTCCCTACGAAATATCTCTCCCAAAAAAGCGCACTTTAGCCGTAATTAATCATCTGAAAGGGGCATTCACTATTAAATGCCCCTTTTTTTGTGTCAATAATCAAACCAAAAACACCTATCTTCCGAGGCTAAATTAACACCACATAATTACGGTCTCATATGCATACACTAGCATTTCTATTCATGGGAAACCCTAACGATCCAAATAGTGGATTCATCAACCTGGTTTTTCTTGGGGGTATTTTCCTGGTATTCTATTTCTTCATCATCCGTCCACAAAGTCAGCGCCAAAAAGAGATTCAGCGCAAAGTTTCTGAAATGAAAAAGGGGGATAAAGTGGTTACATCATCTGGGATCATTGGTGTATTAAATGCAATCGAAGACGATTCTGTATTAGTAGAAGTTGGAAGTAATGTGAAAATCCGCTTCCTAAAAAATGCGATCACTGATGTAAACCCAAATAAACCAGAAAAGAAAGAAAAGGACAGCAAGTAAATTGGACGAGATTCGCTTCCATACCATTCCCGAGGCTATTGAGGATATCAAGGCTGGTAAAATGATCATCGTTGTTGACGATGAGGATCGGGAAAACGAAGGTGATTTTTTGATGGCAGGAGAAATGGCCACTACTGAGGCCATTAACTTCATGGTCACTCACGGACGGGGACTTGTTTGTGTTCCGGTCACGAAAAAAGTAGCCGAAAAGTTCCGCCTCAATAATATGGTTGTTGAAGGTGCTGACCCCGATGAAGCGAATTTCACTATTTCAATTGACCATAAGCGACTTACCACAACAGGTATTTCTGCCGCTGATCGTGCTAACACCATCCTGGAGTTAACTAAAGAAGAATCCAAACCTGGAGATTTCCGAAGACCAGGACATATCTTTCCCCTCATTGGTGCCGAAGGTGGCGTCCTCCGCAGAGCGGGTCATACTGAAGCTGCACTAGATCTTGCAAGACTGGCCGGACTTCAGCCTGTGGGTGTGATTTGTGAAATCATGCTTGAAAATGGCGAGATGGCCAGGGTTCCGGACCTTGCCAAAATGGCGAAAGAATTTGATATGAAGTTTGTCACTATCAAAGATCTTATTGCCTACAGGAATGAAAATGAGAGTTTGGTAAAAGAGGTGATGGAAGTAAGTATGCCTACTATGTATGGCGACTTTACCCTTCATGCTTTTGAAGAAACACTTACCGGGGATATTCACCTGGCCCTAACCAAGGGAAGCTGGACAAAAGAAGAACCGGTTTTAACCCGTGTCCACTCCTCCGATTTGATCGGTGATATTTTTGGAGCAAGAAATGCCGATACCAGCGAACTGCTCCACCAGGCGATGCTGCAGGTAGAACGAATGGGGAAAGGTATTGTGCTCTATATGAACCGCAATCAGAGAGGCTCCGTGCTGGTTAATCAACTTAGGACGTTGAAGGCCATGCAAGAAGGAAAGCTTCCCCGTCAGGAAGAAGAAATTAATAACAATCCCAAAAAGGGAGACTCCAAAGACTATGGAGTTGGAGCCCAGATTCTGCGCTCATTAGGTGTGCGCAAACTTACGTTACTCACCAATAACCCAGTCAAAAGAATTGGGATAAAGAGTTTTGGACTTGAGATTGTAGACCAGATCACCTTCGAAGATGATCTGGATATTTTCAGCTCTAAAAAGACCTCTTTAGAGGAATAGCAACTACCCTTCTGCTCTATCGAGCAGAATATTCTCCAGGGCAGCGAGGCGCACCTGTATTTCACTTAGTGTAGAGGTTCGAAGCCGCAGGAAAACACCTATCGTACTAACAATAGAGACAACAAAACTGGCCCCTCCTAATGATATCAGAAATGGAGTTAGCTCATTGAATATACTACTAGCAGGCACAAAACCGGCTTTATATAACCCCCATAAATTAAATATTTCGTAACCAGTGAATCCGATAAATACGATAATGAAAAAGATGGTTCCTCCCCATGCTATCTTGCTAATTCGTCTAATCAAATGATCTGTTTTCTTTTCCATTTCAATTTTTTCTCTAAGTGCATTTTGCATGCTTTGATGTGAATCATTCATGATTTACTCCTTGTTATTGCCTGGCACTCGAGAATCTGTGCTCAGGATTTTTTTAAGATTTTCTTTAGCGTTATAAATTCGAGACCGGACGGTTCCTATCGAGCAACCAAGAATCAATGAGATTTCTTCATAACTCATCTCTTCCCAATATTTTAAAATCAGGACATCTCGGTGTTTTGTATTTAATTGCTCCATGGCCTTTTCCAAACTCTTCACTTCTGCATCAGTGAGATCCTCACCAGCAGCCTCATTGGTGTATTCTTCTACAACCTCTTTCACACTATCCAGCAACTCGGGGTGCCTCTTCGATCTTCTTAAGTAATCAATAGCGCGGTTCCTTGTTATCTGGTATAACCACGTTCGGAATCCTTTAGGATTTACAAGTGCAGATACTTTTTGATAAACACTCAACCAAACTTCCTGGTGCACATCTTCAGCACTTTGATAATCCAACAATCCTTGAAGATATCTCAGGGTTCGTTCGCTAAATAGATTATACAGTTCAAAAAAAGCGGCTTCATCTCCCACCTGGCACCGAAGCACCAGCAAGTGTTGCCTTAAGTCCTGATCTGTATTTTTTATTTCGCTCATCGATTATGCATCTACTTTTCAACGTGCATGGTAGAGACGGAGGCCTTTGTCTAAAAGTTCATTTTAGACAGGAGAGTATTTCATAGCATCTTTATACAGCCACAAATACCTGATCTGGATACTACTTGTTTAGACGGGCGTAATTTTGAAACTAGTCTGGTTTACTCTCTTCTGAAACTGGCTGGGTAGATAGGTTGTCAGCTGAAGCTTCTTCCGAAGAAATAGTCTCTTCATCACTGGTAGATTCCTCTACAACCTCTTCTTCTGGATGGGGAATCAACTGTTTGTTAAAAATAAGAAGAGTGATAATAGATACAGAAATGGCTACATCGGCCATATTAAAGATATAGGGAAACACTGGCCAATCTCTGATCTCGAGGTTAAAGTGAATGAAGTCTACTACATGACCATCTAGTAATCCTCCATAACCTTCAATATACCCCATGATGAGACGGTCTGTGATATTTCCCATTGCTCCCCCGAGTACAAGCCCCATAAAGATCAGGTATTTCACGGGGGATTTATCCATCGTGTATAGCAGATACGACAAAATACCTATTGTCGCTATAATCGAAATTGAACTAACCACTGGTGTTGAAAAAATATCGATACCCATGGCCATACCATCATTCTGTGTATAATAGAAAGCAAGCCAGCCATCGATTACATCATAGCGGTGTAATTCCGGTGTTGTGCGTATGATCCACTTTGTAAGCTGATCAATTGCAACAACTAGAACTGCCGGAACAAATAAAGCAGCGAGTTTTTTGGGAGTCAAATTTTAGGGGTTATCGGCGTTTTAATTTCGCTTCGATACTTAACTGGGTATGAGGCACAGCTTCAAGTCTTCCTTTGGAAATCTTTTTACCAGTTACTTTACAAACCCCATAAGTTTTGTTTTCGATCCTTTTTAGAGCGTCATCAAGATACTTTACAAACTTCTTGGTACGGTTGAATAGCATATAAGTCTTTTCCCGTTCCTGTGCATCGGTACCGGCATCAGCCATATGGAATGAATAAGCGGATTCATCGGATGAATTTTCCATGCTTTCTCTCAACGTACGCTGCAGCGTTTGAAGCTCCTCGTCTGCATCTGCTCTCTTCTTCAGAATGATCTGCTTGAAGTATTCAAGTTCTTTGTCGTTATAGGGAGATACTCTTTCTGTTTGTTCCGCTTTATTAGCCATGTCGTTATCAATTAAGAATTAACTGTTCTTCTAATCGAAATGGTGCATTCACTATCACCAATTTCCCAATTTTTTGTGAAGTCTGCCACTTTTAGGTTTTCGAGCTGAAGTTCTTCAGCCAAAATCTCCTGTTTGATGTACTCGCTCATCGAAACTACTGCTTCTTTTAACTCATCTTTAGCGTTAATTCCGACAGCGATTCGATCTGTCACTTCAAAGTCCGCTTCTTTCCGCATGTTTTGAACACGATTCACAAATTCGCGCGCAATACCTTCCTGAACGAGCTCAACCGTCATTTCCGTATCAACAGCAACGCTTAAGCCTCGCTCTGTTTCTACCTGCCATCCTTCAAGACCTGTTCGAACGATATCAAGACCTTCTCCATCAATGCGGATAACTTCATCATTTTCTAATTCAATGTCTATGAATCCTTCTTTCTCAAATCTGGTGATCTCTTCCGTCGAAAGTTGAGACACTTTTGCAGCAACAGCTTTCATTTTAGGACCGAGACGTTTACCCAGAACCGGATAATTAGGTTTCGCACTTTTATGAACGATACCCGAATCATCATCAACAAATTGAATTTCCTTCACATTTACCTCTTCGAGGATAATATCCTTTACGGAAAGAATAGCATGTCTCTCCATCTCATCCTTAATAGGAAGGATAATTCTCGCTAGAGGCTGCCTTACATTGACCTCAATTTGATTTCGAATCCTTAGTACAATGGAAGAAATCAACCGGGCCATATCCATCTTGTGCTCAAGATTTTTGAAAATAGCTGTCTCTTCCACAGTAGGGAAGAATGAAACATGCACAGATTCTTCATCCAGGTTCGAAACCTCATTCAACCTTTGATATAGCCACTCACCCATAAACGGAGCGATAGGACTAATTAACTGGCTGATTGTCTTGAGACACTCATGTAAGGTTTGGTACGCAGCTGTTTTATCGAGAGTAGTTCCGGACTTCCAAAACCGTCTCCGATTACGCCGCACATACCAGTTACTCAGTTCTTCTACAAAGGTTTCCATCTCACGAGCTGCCTTCGTAGGCTCATAATCTTCGAAAAACTCTTCTACCTTTTTAACGACGGTGTTCAAGCGAGAAATAACCCACTGATCAATTTCTGGTCGGTCAGGCACAGGAATCTGATTTCCTGAATAGTTAAAGCCATCGATATTGGCATATAGTGCAAAGAAGGAATAGGTATTTACAAGGGTACCAAAGAATTTTCTCTGAACCTCTTCCAAACCGGAGATACTGAACTTCAGGTTATCCCATGGCGACGAATTACTCATCATATACCATCGAACAGAATCAGCCCCATACTTTTCTATCACTTCGAAAGGATCCACTGTATTTCCTTTCGATTTACTCATTTTCTCGCCTTTCTCGTCAAGTACAAGACCGTTCGAAACTACATTCTTAAAGGCTACTTCATTAAAGAGCATAGTGCCTAGCGCATGCAACGTGTAGAACCAACCACGAGTTTGATCAACTCCCTCAGCAATAAAATCGGCCGGATAGTTATAGCTGAATTCATGGTCATTATCATATGGATAGTGCCACTGAGCAAAAGGCATGGAACCTGAATCGAACCAAACATCCATTAAGTCAGGAACCCGACGCATGGTACCACCATCCGGAGCTTCCCAGGTAATTTCATCGATATAAGGACGGTGTAAATCTAATTCCTGATCCTCCGGGATGCCTGCTTTTTCTCGTAGCATCCTCATACTCGAAATACATTCTACATACTCCGGGTCTTTGTCGCTTTGCCAAATTGGAATCGGAGTTCCCCAATAGCGTTGACGGGAAATAGCCCAGTCCACATTATTTTCAAGCCAGGTGCCAAATCTTCCTGAACCCGTATTTTCGGGCTTCCAGTTAATGGTTTTATTTAGCTCAACCATTCTCTTCTTTACATCCGTGGTTTTGATGAACCAGGATTCAACCGGATAACTCATCAACGGCGTCCCTTTTCTCCAGTCGAATGGGTAATTGTGGAGATAGGTTTCGTGGCGAAACATTAAGCCCTTCTCTTTGATAGCCCTCGCGATTTCTTTATCAGCATCTTTAAACCATTGACCGGAAAAATCCGGAACCTGCTCAGTAAATCTTCCTTCCCTGTCAATTGGATTAAACATTGGGATACCAGCCTTTTGGCAAGAATCATAATCATCAGCCCCATAAGCAGGAGCAGTATGTACTACCCCGGTACCATCGTCAACCGTCACATAATCAGCAGCAATTACCTTCCAGGCTTGCGAAGGCTCAATATTCTTTTGGGCGTACTCAAAAATTGGTTCGTAAGTCCGCCCCAATAAATGAAAACCGTTAATGTCTTCGATATGTACAAATTCTTCCCCGAAAACTCGTTCAACGCAACCTTTAGCTACAATGTAGTTCTCTCCATTATGGCCAACTTTCACATATTCCAAATTTGGATTGATCGTGAGCGCCATGTTGGAAATCGTAGTCCATGGAGTGGTAGTCCATGCCAGGAAATAGGTATTGTCTTCTCCATGTGCTTTAAACTTCACATAAATAGATGGATCCTGGGCTTCCTTGTATCCAAGACTAACCTCATGAGAAGAAAGTACGGTCCCACTTCCTGGAGAATACCATTGAATCTTATATCCTTTATAGATCAGGCCTTTATCAAACAGCTTGGAAACAGCCCACCATACCGATTCGATGTATTCATTTTCAAACGTGATGTATGGGTTTTCCTGGTCCACCCAATATCCCATCCGCGAAGTCAGATCATCCCAAAGATCTTTGTACTTCAATACACTTTCCCGGCATTTCGCATTGTATTCGGCTATACCATATTCTTCTACTTGCGAACGGCCTTCTAGTCCAAGCGCTTTCTCTACTTCGATTTCAACAGGAAGTCCATGTGTATCCCAACCTGCTTTACGTTCTACCTTGAACCCTTTCAATGTTTTGTAGCGGCAAAATAAATCCTTAACCGTCCTTCCCATTACATGATGAATACCAGGCTTACCATTAGCCGTTGGGGGGCCTTCAAAAAAAGTGAATGGGATTCCATCTTCCCTACTCTCGAGACTTTTTTTGAAAATCTGATGTTCCTTCCACCACTTCTGAATCTCAATCTCTGCCTGAGAATAGTTCAGCTGTTTTATTTCCTTAAACTTTTTGGTCATAGAGTGCTTAAATCAAGCGAATCATTGTAAGCCCCAAATATAGGAAATCTTCAAGAAAAGCTTCTGATTTCAAATTTTAAAAAAATGCTTCTTAACTTAGACTCCACAAGTTAAATTCTCCTTTCGAATTACGATTTATGAGTTCATACCTACGCCCTATTACCAAAGAAAATCCCTACAAAGTCAGTTTTGTGTGTCTTGGAAATATATGTAGAAGCCCTACTGCGGAAGGAATTTTCATACACAAGGTGAAAGAAGCAGGACTAGAATTATATTTCTATATCGACTCTGCTGGTACCGCTGCCTATCATACCGGTGAAAGAGCAGATTCAAGAAGTCGTGCTACTGCATCAAGCCATGGAGTAAACCTTCCTTCCATTGCACGAAGGTTTGAATACGCAGACCTTGAAGAATTTGATTTAATACTGGCCATGGATTCTTCCAACCTGCGAAACATTAAGGAACTGGATAGAAGGAATAGGTTCACCGAAAAGGTGTTTCTAATGAGAGACTTTGACCCAGAACCTGGGAATAAGGAAGTACCCGATCCTTATTACGGAGGCCCACAAGGTTTCGAGGATGTTTTTCAAATCTTAGAACGAAGCAGCGTCGCCTTGCTTGATGAGTTGAAGGCAGAAATACAAGATTGAATACTTATTAGTTAATAAGTATCTTCTTACCGATTAATAAGTAGATATGCGCTCAACAAAAGAAACTATCGTCCAGCTTGGAGACGAATTAATTAGAAGCAACGGCTATAATGCATTTAGCTATGCTGATATCTCCAAACAATTAAACGTAAAGAATGCAGCTGTCCATTATCATTTCCCTTCCAAATCGGATTTGGCTGAAGCAGTTGTAGAGTGGCATGAAGACAGCTTCCAGAGATTTACTGAAAAAGCTGCCCCCAGAAGTGCCTCTGATCAAATAAAGATGTTTTTGAACTTCTACGCTTCCATCCAGGTTAGTGGAAAACTATGTGTTATTGGAACATTCGCAACAGACTGGAACTCAATGGATGAACGAATCCAGCAGCGAGTAACTAATTTCACAAATGGAGTACTTGAATGGATCACAAATACCCTGGATACGGGTAAAGAAGAGGGCTCATTATCCTTTAGTGCTCCAGCAAACATTGAAGCATTAAAAATACTAACCAATATGTGCGCAGGAACTCAACTTGCCCGGGTAACGGGTAGTAATGATTTCACTGCCATCAAGAATTCTATCCTGAAAGAAATAATCAATTAAACTTACCTACTAATAAGTATTTATGAAACGAGTTGTTATCACAGGTCTCGGAGCTGTCACTCCGATCGGAAATAATGTAAACGATTACTGGGAAGCACTGAAAAGCGGAAAAAGTGGCGCAGGACCTATTACAAAATGGGATGCCTCAAAGTTTAAAACCCGTTTTGCGTGTGAGCTAAAAGATTTTGATCCCCAGGAGTTCCTTCATAGAAATGAAGTCCGAAAAAACGACCCATATGTTATTTATGCACTAACTGCTGCTCAACAAGCAATTAATGAATCCGGCCTAGATTTTGAAGGAATGGATCGCACCCGTGTTGGAGTAATCTGGGGGACTGGGGTTGGTGGCTTCGACTCTTTCGAAAATGAAGTAATCGATTATGCTCGTGGCAGTGGTGAACCCCGTTTCAATCCTTATTTCATCGTAAAAACCATTCCTAATATGGCGTCTGGAATAATCTCAATTAAGCATGGACTGATGGGGATTAATCAAACTGTGATTTCTGCATGTGCCACTTCAAACTCAGCGATGATGGATGCATTCAATTACATCCGCTTAGGAAAAGCAGATGTAATTGTTTCGGGCGGCTCTGAAGCTGCAATCACTCAGGCTGCTATGGGAGGTTTTTCCATTATGCGGGCTCTTTCTTCCAGGAATGATGACCCGCAAGCTGCATCAAGACCATTTGATGTAGATCGTGATGGTTTTGTAATGGGTGAAGGTGCTGGGGCATTAATCCTTGAGGACTATGATCACGCTGTAAAAAGAGGCGCTCCAATTCTTGCTGAAGTTCTTGGAGCAGCTAGCACCGCTGATGCTTATCATTTATCTGCTACTCACCCAGAAGGGTTGGGTGCTAAAACAGCGATGAAACTTGCCCTTGAAGAAGCTGGCATTTCGATCTCAGATGTTGGATATATAAATGCACACGCTACTTCTACCCCGGTTGGAGATATCAGCGAATTAAAAGCAATTAAAGCCGTTATTGGTGATAGTGGGGCAAGTCCTAAAATCAGTTCCACGAAATCAATGACCGGTCACCTCCTTGGAGCAGCGGGCGCAGCGGAAGCCATTGCGAGTATTAAGGCTATTCAGCACGGCATTATCCCTCCTACCATTAACGTAGACAATATGGATCCCGAAACAGAAGGACTGGATATTGTAACGGGAGACCCTGTAGAAGCGGAAGTGAACTATGCCATGAGTAACACCTTTGGATTCGGCGGACATAACGCCATTGTTGTTTTTGGGAAGGTCTAAGTTCAAGTAAGTGATCCCTGAGTCCATCCAGTTTTCCATTCAAGAGGCTACTGGTTCGAAAGTAGTTGAACAAGAAGCCTTGCATGGAGGAGATATAAACCAGGCAGTTAAACTGGAAATGGATTCTGGTGAAAGGTATTTCCTGAAATGGAATACTTACACTCCAGCCGATATGTTTGAAAAAGAAGCTCTGGGACTTGAGCTTCTGGCTTCAGCTGGTTCAGAACTTCAAATCCCTGAGGTAATTGGCTTCGGGGATACCTTTCTGCTCCTCGAGTATATTGAGGAATCGAATACGGGCAACTCTTTCGAATTCGGTGTTCAGCTGGCTAAAATGCATCGCAAATCGAACGAGCTTTTTGGACTGGATGATTCGAACTATATCGGGAGACTTCCACAATCCAATAAATACCATGCGGACTGGCTGGAGTTTTTTATGCGCGAGCGATTAGAACCTCAGATAAAAACTGCCATCGACTCTGGAAAACTACCTAAACGATACTCCTCCATTTTTGAACGTGTGATGAACTACACCTATGTGGTATTTCCGGATGAACCGCCTGCTTTACTTCATGGTGATTTATGGGCTGGTAATTATATGTTCACCGTTGATGGAAGAATCAGCATTTATGATCCAGCGGTCTATTTTGGTCATCGTGAGATGGACATTGCCATGACTAAATTATTCGGAGGCTTTTCTCAGGATTTCTATAATGGGTACAATGAGGAATACCCTTTAAAAAAAGGGTATGAAGATCGACTCAAACTTTGCAACCTGTATCCGGTACTTGTACACGTGAACCTTTTTGGAGGAGGATATATTGGCAAAGCAGAAGCTTTGTTGAAGCAGTTTTTTTGATTAACAACCGTCCATTTCCTTCCAGTTGCACATCCCTAAAAAGTACCACTTGTTCATATCCTTCTAGCTGAACCTGCTTTTTTTTCTTTTCTCCAGAGCGTGGTTGATTTTCGGAAAAAATCATCGCCATGAGAAACTTCTATTTAATTGCAGCCCTTACATTTCTGTCAACAAACCCCTCCTTTTCCCAGGGAACTTCGTACCAAAACGAGGTCGCGCAAAGTTCATTTGAGGTTGAGAAAAAGCCAATTATTAAGGAAACCCAAAAAGCGATTCGGATTGATGGGATTTTTGAAGACAGTGAATGGGCTGATGCTACCAGGATGGAGTTAACTTATGAAGTGAACCCCGGTAACAACCTCCCTGCTCCTGTTAAAACCTACTTCTATATGATGTATGATGACGAGAATATCTATTTCTCATTTCACGCTATGGATGAAAACCCGGAAAATATCAGAGCATACATAACGGATCGTGATAATGCTTTTGGAAATGATCGGGTAGGTATTTACCTCGACCCATTTAATACCAATGTAACAGCTTATGATTTCACAATTACTGCGGCTGGAATACAAGAAGACGGCCTCGTATTAAATGGTGGAAACGGATATGACAGAGGCTGGGATGCTATCTGGAATGCCTCTGCTAGAATAACAGAAAACGGTTTTGTTGTAGAAGCAAGCATACCCTTTAAGTCTATTCGATTCCCTGCTTCTCAACAAGCACAAACATGGCGGATAAGCCCCTGGCGAATAATTCCACGCAAAAACAGGGTTGAGGTCAGGTCACATCAAATTGATCAGGATTTGAATTGTCAGCTTTGCCAGTTTGAAGAGATAACGGGTTTTGAGGATATCAAACCATCCAGAAATATCGAAATACTTCCTACAATAACTGGAAACAGGGTTGATGTAAGAGAATCCATATCCGATCCAGAGTTATCAAATGGTACCGTTTCTCCTGATTTAGGCCTGGATGTAAAAGTTGGATTAACTAATACTATCATTTTGAACAGTACCATCAATCCTGATTTCTCTCAGGTGGAAGCTGATGCGGCTCAGCTGGCAATTAATAATCAATTCACACTCAGGTTCCAGGAAAAACGACCTTTCTTTCTGGAAGGATCTGAAATATTCCGCTCTCCCCAGGAAGTGGTTTTTACGCGATCGATAAGCAACCCAAACTTTGGCTCTAAAATCACGGGTAAAATTGGCAAGAATGAGATTGGGTTCCTGGCAGCTCAGGATGATGTAAATAACCTGATCTTTCCAAGAAATGAAGGATCTTCATCTGGGTCTTTTTCAGGAAATCCCTATACCCTGGCCGGCCGGTACAAAATCAATATTAATGACAACGTTAATGTAGGAGGCGTTTCGACCGCACGGTTTACGGAGGATTATGGAAACTTCGTGAATGGGATAGATGCTACTTTCCGACCAATACCGGCACTGAATATCAGAACCCAGTATTTATATTCTCAAACTGATTACCCAGACTCAATAGCTCAATCATTTAATCAGCCAACGGAAAGTTTTTCAGGGCAATCCCTGGTCATTTTCGGAGACTATAACACACGGAACTGGCAGGGAGGCTTCTCCTACTTCAATAGAAACAGAAATTTCAGGGCCGATGCAGGGTTTATGCCCCAGGTAAATATTAGGGGGCTGGATGGATGGTTCAGGAGAAAAATCTGGTCTGACGGGCAAAACTGGTTTACCCGATTTTATTTTACTGTTGGGGCATTCCAGTTTGAAGATTTTGATGGGAATATCAATAATTCCGGCACCTACGGAGTGGTTTCCTACCTCGGGCCTCATCAGATAAATGGATACATCATTTATTACCCGGGTATTGGTCGGAATGCAAGATCCGGAGATACTACCTATGACCTTGGCTCATTGCTAGGCACTTATCTGGAGATGACACCCAGCGGCACTGTTCAGTTTGGTATGAATTATGACATTCGCGACCAAGTTGATTTCTCAAATGGCGGAACAGGTTTGCAACAGCGCTTTTCGCCCTGGATTGATTTCAGAGTAGGCAAACGCTTAGAAATGGAGTACGACTTTACCAGTGTAACCTTCGACAAAGATAATTCACGCCTATTCAGAGCTAATGTTCTGGATGCTAAAATCAGATATAATTTCACTCCAAGATTTTTTATACGATCGATCATTCAATTCCGGGATACGTCAAGAGACCCAAATCTTTATACAAGCACGGTGAACCGAAATAATAAAAACCTGTTTACCCAGTGGTTGTTATCCTACAAATTAAACCCTCAATCGGTCCTCTTCCTTGGATACTCGGATAATTACTTCGGTTTTGAAGAACAGGATTTTACCAATTACGATTTAACCCAGACGGATAGAACATTTTTCTTTAAAGCAGGTTATGTCTGGAGATTGTAACGGCCTATGGTCTTCCATTACTTTTTTCCTTTTGTGATTTGTACTCTTTGGGAGTCATCCCTACTTCTTTCTTGAATAAAGAATTGAACGTAGACTTTGAATTGAACCCGGCTTTTTCGGCTATAGCCACTATGGTTAAATGCCCCATATCTTTATCGATCAGTAATTGTTTTACTTCTTCTAGCCGATATTCATTTACATAGGCATAGAAATTTTTCTGAAATGAGGCGTTTATTAATCCACTTAACTGTTTAGGCTTCATCTCCAGGTGCTCTGCTAATTTTCTTAACGTAAGATTGGGATCAGTAAAAGGTTTTTTGCTCTCCATTATTTCATGAATCTTCTGCTTAAAGTCACTTAACTCTGAGTTATCTACCTTCCTGGCATTGAAGTTTTTGAGGATCAGTACTTTCTCATTTCGAAATACTTCCACTCCTATCCAATACATATAAACGCATAAAGCTACCCACAACGAAAAATAAGTTATCGTTGCTGATTTGAATTCAAAGAAAACTCCATTAACGGTTAGGTTTATCAACCACATAAAAATGAGTGCATAGGTCAAGTAGTAGAACTTTGTCAGCCATTTAACTTCTGCTTTTTTTCGTTCTGAATTTCCGTTTAGCTCCTTGATTTCTTTTACAGAAAACAGCAAATAACCAACAATAGAAACTACGCCTAGAAATTGTTCCAGGATCACCAGATAAGGATCGAAATCGGTATGTAAATGCCCAGATCGAATTTCAGGGGGCATTAGGTACATCACCAAATAGTATACAAATAGAATTGTGCCGGGAAGAAAATGAAGCCAGTCTTTCCTTTGAAACGAGAAATTATCGTGAATTAGGTTTCTGGAGTGAAAGTATAAAAGTGGCCCAAGGAAGAGTAGAAATGAAATAGGAACAAAAGCAGTACCTATGTCCATCGAAAGCCCGTACCCAGTCCCATACATTTGAAACTTCAATCCAAAGAGAGACCAAACCAGGATAAATAGGGCAAGAAAAAGTTCTATCGACTTTTTCCTGAAAAAGAAAACTGAGATCACTCCCAGAAAAATGCCTCCAAAAAGAGTTGGGTAAATGATTCGGGAATAAACCTCGGCGTGCTTCCCTCCTCCTCTATATTTTTCAGCCAGTATATTTTCCAAAGGTGCCAAGAAGCCCGAGTTCCCTTCTATAACCGGCATATTGCAAAACTCGCAAGACTCTCCTTCTTCATGCTCATGATCATCGCCTGAGCACCCGCAAGGTGGGCAATAATACACTCCACTTCCTTCTTTGTTAACATCATAAATGTATCCTGCTATTGAAAGCGAAATGAAAAAAAACACCAGAGCCGGCAAAACCCTGGTCAACATTTTGATCGATGATTTCTTTATCAAACTCACACTTTATTCAATATCACGTTATCGCGAACAATCTACGCTTAATATCACCATATGTTGGATACAATGAAGCACTAGATGTTCGTATAGACGCATTCGTACTTCTAAAAAAGAACATAATAATTTCGGGATTCGTAACTAGTGGCGAAATAAAAATAGTCGTTTTCACATGTTAGATAACTTACGTGAGACATTAGTTTTCATGATGATGAACCTGGTCATCTCTACCGTTATTAGCGCGCAGCCGCAAAGTACGCATCCTGTTTGGTCTCCCGATGGTACCTCCATCGCTTTTATGAATAACAGCATTGGTGATGAAAATGATAATCCAATCAATTTCGAGATATATACCGTGCTATTAAAGGAAAATGAAATAGTGCGACACACTGCAAATACCTCTTTCGATGCCGATGTAGCATGGTCTCCGAATGGAACACACTTAGCCATTAAATCTTATCGGGATGGAAATGATGAGATTTATATGATTGACCTGAAATCAGGTAAGCAAACAAATATTTCCAATCACGCTGGAAGAGATAGCAGCCCATTTTGGAGTAGAGAATCGAATAGTATTTACTTCCAGTCAGATCGTGATCACAAAAAAGGCGAATTATATGCTTACGATCTGAACTCAAAGGAAATCACTCGCCTAACTAAGAACTCTTTTTCCGAATCCGGAGCTGTTTGGAGTCCCGATGGCAACCTAATTGCTTTTGTTTCTGATATGGATGGCGATGACGATATCTACCTGATGAGTATAAAAGATATGGAACCCATTCAGCTAACCGATAATGAATTAAGCGATTGGTATCCACAATGGTCTCCTGATGGAAAAGAAATCCTTTTTACCTATGGAGATTGGGAAACTAACACATTTGAGCTTCGCCTGATCAATGTTGATGGCTCTAATCAGAAAACTATTATTAGCACTTCGGATAGTGGTAATGCAAGCTGGCATCCTTCGGGTCAAAAAATCGCCTATGGAATATCGACGGAAAAAGGCGGAGAAATTTTTCTATTCGATATAAATACACAGAAGCATTCAATGCTTATCAGCTACAAAGACTTTTAATCAAAAACTCTAGTAATGACAAAAAAACTACCTTTTACCTTATTCATGATACTTTTTGCTATACAAGCACAGGCACAGTATTTAACTCCTTTTGTATCGGTTGATTGGCTCAAGGAAAATCTTGATCGAGAAGACCTAGTTATCTTACATGTCGGTCCTGAAAAAGAGTACTATGAAAAGCATATCCCAGGAGCTCAGCTTGTACAAAGGAACGATTACGTATTCAGTTCAGAAGATGAATCTTCCGTGTACGATTTACCAACAGCAGAAGAACTTACTTCCTTCATGGAATCCAAAGGGGTTACCAATGGAGACACCATTATTCTGTATGTAGGTACTACCTGGGTTACCCCAACTACCCGCTTATACTATACCTTTGACTATTTGGGATACACAGGAGATGTTTTCATCCTCGATGGCGGCCTGACTCTTTGGGAGCATGAGGGTGGAGAAATCTCTTCTGGTTCACCAAGTGAAGTAGATGGCAGTTTAACTCCCAGAGTAAACTCAGAACTTGTAGTTTCAATCGATTACGTAAAAGAGAATCTTGGGAATACTGCTATTCAAATCGTTGATGCTCGTGCTTCTGCTTTTTATGAAGGTGTGAGAGAATCGATGGGAGCTTCCGGTCATATTCCCGGCGCTAAAACCATTCCGTATTCCTCCCTTCTTAACGAAGGCCCCAATGGTTCTTATGTAATTAAAACCAAAGAACAGCTTCAGGAAATTTTCGATGGGCAGGAATTGGACCGTGACAAACCGGTAATTGTCTATTGTCATATAGGCCAACAAGCAACGCTCGTATACACAGCAGCCAAAATGCTTGGCTATAAGCCGGTATTGTTTGACGGATCATTTCATGCATGGTCTCATGGTGAAAGTAACCCAACTGAGAAAAACAGAAAATAGTCCAATCTCTTAATCATGTTTCCTTCCCATAAAGAACCTCAGCCTTATTGGAATCCATACTTGTCAGGTATTGGATTAGGCATTGTGCTCCTTCTAACTTTTGTGGTAATGGGTAGAGGTATTGGAGCTTCAGGAGCAATGACATCTGTTGTAGCAACTGCTTCTCATGCAATAGCTCCTGACCGTACTGAGGCTAGCAGATTTTATGAAGGATACCTCGGTGATGGAACTGTTAGTCCTTTAAAAGATTGGCTGGTTTTTGAAGTAATTGGCGTACTTCTCGGTGGACTTCTCTCAGGCTTACTTGCCGGTAGAGTAAAAACAAGAGTAGAAAAAGGAGCAGGCATTTCTTTAAACAGAAGATTCCAATATGCATTCATAGGCGGAATGATTATGGCTTTTGGCACCAAACTCGCCAGGGGATGTACCAGCGGCCAGGCTTTAACCGGAGGTGCTCTAATGAATGTGGGGAGCTGGCTATTTATGATCTCATTATTTGCTGGCGCCTATGCGATGGCATGGTTTGTAAGGAGGGCGTGGCAATGAATGGTCCTTTTTATATAAACGGATGGATTGGTGAAGAAACCAGCTTAATCTTCGCTCTGCTAATTGGAATTGCGTTTGGGTTTTTCCTTGAACGAGCTGGGTTGGGTAGTGCGAAAAAATTAGCCGCACAATTTTATGGCCGAGATATGACTGTGTTTAAAATGATGTTCACCGCCATAATTACTGCTATGATTGGGCTTTTCTGGCTCAACACCTTTGGACTACTTGACCTTGAGCTCGTTTATTTAACTCCAACCTATATCGCTCCTCAAATCATAGGCGGATTGGTATTTGGAGTCGGATTTATTGTAGGTGGTTATTGCCCTGGTACATCATGCGTAGCTGGCGCAACCGGCAGTTTAGATGGATGGATGAATATTCTTGGCCTACTTGGAGGTATCCTTCTATTTGGAGAGTTATATCCATTCCTGGAGAGTTTTTACCACTCAACTCCAATGGGCGAACTTACCTTTGTTGATCATTTCAACATTCCATCCGGTGTGATGGTATTCATACTGGTTCTTGTAGCACTGGCAGGTTTCTGGGCTTCAGAGAGAATAGAAAGAAGATTTACCCCAGAGAAATAAGTATGAGCAAATCCATAAACCTAAAATTGGCTTTTGTCGCTTTGGCACTTTCTTTCGGAGCTATGGTGAACTCACTGGTGGAACCCCATACGAATCATAAAAAGATTCCATCCATTACTGTTTTGGAGCTTGCTGAGCAGATCAGATCGTATCAGGAGTTGATGCTTGTTGATCTCCGATCCCCGGATGACTTCGATCTATTCCATATTCCTACCGCTAAAAATTTAACACTGAATGAGCTCCTAACTACTGCCTCGGAAAATAGTCTGAAGACTATACTTTATTCTTCTGACCGGCGCTCATCGCTTGAAGCTGCTTTCATCATGAAGAAGAAAGGAGTTAACAACCTGTACATATTGGAAGGAGGGGCTCATGATTGGTACCATTATATTTTATATCCCGAAATTCCCTTAGAAATTGATCCTGAGTATAAGGGGCTGGCAGATTCCGTCAAGGAACTATCAGCATATTATGGAGGACAGCCGAAGTTTGTCGAGGATAAGCGTGTATTGGATTATTATCGCAATCCGAAAAAAGCACCTATACAAACTATTGATACTGAACTAGTAAGAATGGGATGCTGAAATCACTTGCCAAAATAGTTGGTGAAGATGAGCTCTTCCCTACAAAAAACGGATTGCATCAGCGCTACATTAATTTAGATAATGCAGCCAGTACCCCTGCTTTGGAAACTGTATTTCAATTCATCCAGGCATTTATGCCTCACTATTCCAGCGTTCACAGAGGTGCAGGAGTCAAATCAAAAATAAGTACCGACTTATACGATCGGGCCCATGAAATTGTAGGCGAGTTTGTAGGAGCAAACCTTTCAACCAATACGGTAATCTTCACGAAGAACACTACAGAAGCTATTAATAAACTGGCTCAGCAATATTCCTTCGAAAAGAATGACATCGTCCTGACTACGGAAATGGAACATCACTCCAATGACTTACCATGGAGAAATAAAGCCCGGACCATACACATAAAGACAAACCATTCAGGAAGCCTCGATTTGGATGACCTTAAGTTGAAGCTTCGGCTTTATCACTCAAGGATAGTTTTGGTATGTGTTTCGGGAGCGTCTAATGTAACCGGGATCGTGCAACCCATCCATGAAATAGCAGAAATGGCTCATAAGGTAGGTGCTAAATTGTTTGTTGATGCAGCTCAATTAGCTCCACATAGAAAGATTGAGATGCTGCCTGATGATGACCCGCGTCATATCGACTTTATCGCCTTCTCGGGGCATAAAATGTATGCTCCGTTTGGCTCCGGGGTGTTAATCGGACCCAAAGAATTTTTTCTGAATACCCCTCCGAAGTACTCAGGTGGAGGAACAGTAGCATCCGTTACCCTTGATGATGTAGTCTGGGCAGGCTTACCAGATCGAGAAGAAGCGGGTAGCCCAAATGTGATTGGAGCTGTTTCGATGGCTAAAGCGCTGAAAGAACTGCTAGCTATTGGCATGAAACAAATTTCAGATCATGAGCATCAACTTTGTGAGTATGCACTTGAACAACTGCAAAAGATTCCAGGCCTCATACTTTACGGAGATCTGAAGGTAGATCGTGTCGGTGTTATTTCATTCAACATGGAAGGCTTTAGCCATGAGGAAGTAGCTACTTATTTAAGCACTGAATTTGGAATCGGTGTTCGTAATGGGTGCTTCTGTGCCCATCCATATGTAGTAAAACTTCTAGGGTTATCTAACAAGCAAATAGCTAGCTGGAGAAACCACCTTCTAAACGGTGATAAATCTGCAATGCCGGGGCTAGTCAGAATTAGCTTTGGATGTTATAATACCAAGGACGATATCGACATTTTAGTGAAGGCCCTACGGGAATTAAGAGAGCCAAACCGATCTAAAAAAATATCCCAAAACTGGATAGAAAAAAGGATGAACCCCGAATACCTAACCACATTTTAGATGACAAGGAACACTTTAATCGCCTCGCTCACTTTTTTATTCCTATCAATTTCTGTTCCGACTAACGCCCAGAATTCTCTATTAGATTCAATAAAAGTAACGTCCTCTAAAAAAAACATCATGGAGGTAGTCAGTTATCTTTCAGATGTATATGGCCCACGTTTAATGGGCACGCCCAACTATTATAATTCGGTACTCTATGCCCAGGAGAAGTTGAGGGGATATGGGATTCCAACCAGATTGCAGAGCTTTGACGAAGGGTATCGGGGCTGGAGTTTTTCTTCCTTCAAAGTAGAAATGACAGAACCGGGATATGCCCCTATCTCAGCATATCCGCTTGCATTTGCAAAATCAACAAAAGGAGAGCAACAGGGTGAATTGATATTTATTAATTCATTGCAAGAAGCTTATTCCCTGGAAGGAAAGTTGAAGAATAAGATTATAATGTTTCAGAGCTTGTATTCTCAAGTGGGCAGTATAACGCGGCCCATGTCTGAACGTTTATCGGACGAAACACTCACACGTGCTGCAGCTAACCAGGATCCGAATGATGTCATAATTGGATATCACAGTAGAGTTTCTGTACCAGAGCTTTTTGATTATCGCGAAAACTATAAAGCTCGCTTAGCCAATTTTTATCAATTTCTGGAAGAAGAAGGAGTACTTGCAGCGATCGAACCAAGTAACTACCCATACGGTTTGCTGAAAGTAGATGGGAACAGGGCTATGCCTTCATTCAGATTGATACAAGATCATAAACCCCTCGCAACATTTACGATCTCAAATGAACATTTCGGAAGGCTACTGCGCTTACAGAATCTTGGGTTAACCCCTAAGCTTAATGTTGAGCTAAGTTCACAGTATTTTGAGAATCCGGAGTATCATAAAAACCTTATTGCTGAGATACCTGGTACTGATCCGGAACTAAAAGAAGAATTAGTAATCATTGGATCTCATCTGGACAGCTGGCATGCAGGAACTGGGGCTGTTGATAATGCATCAAATAATGCCGTAATGATTGAAGTGATGCGCATTTTAAGTGAAATCGATATAAAGCCTAAACGAACCATCCGTATGATTCTTTGGGGAGGAGAAGAGCACGTATTTGCTGGTTCTGCTTTTTATGTAGATACCCGGGTTGGAGATATGGAAACGGGAGAACCAAGGCAAGAAAAGCCAAAAATCTCTGCCTATTTAAATCTCGATAACGGAGCAGGGAAAATTCGCGGTATTTACCTGATGGGTAATCAAAAAATCAAACCCTACTTCGCTGAATATTTACAGCCTTTTCCGGAAAGCAAGACGTTGACTATCCAAAACGCTAATCAGACTGATCACTGGCTCTTTGATTATCAAAATATTCCGGCGTTTCAATTCATACAAGATCCACTGGACTATATCTCGGCCATACATCATACAAATGCGGATTTGTATGAATATGTACCTCCTCAAGACCAGGAATATAATGCTGACTTACTAGCCTATTTAGTACTTCAGATTGCCAGCGAACAATATTTATTACCCAGAAAACCCTACAATTTTATTACGCCCAGTACCGAGGGAAATACTGCCTTCAGGTTGAAAGGGTATCATGATGCAAAAGCAGTTTCAGTAGTTGGTAATTTCAACAATTGGGATATGTTCAACCTTCCTATGTTTAAAACTGATGATGGCTGGGAAATGAGCATTGATCTTCCCAAAGGGAAGTACTTCTATAAATTTATCGTTGATGGATATTGGACTAACGATCCGGAAACACCCGAACATGAACTTGCTAAAGATGGTCAGGGGCACGGAGGCTTAACCGTATTTTATGTAGAATAAACTGTGATTAGTACTACTTTGATAGCGCCAGCTCTTTCTTAATCACAGGAGCTACTTCTGTAGCAAAGAGTTCAATCGACTTCAGCACTTTTGAGTGTTCTATCGAACCTACCGTCATTTGCATTAAAAAACGATCATGCCCAAATATCTCATGCTGATACATAATCTTGTCGATTACCTGCTGAGGACTTCCAACAAAGTTTGCACCCTCTAGAGTGGTAGAAGCATCAAACTGCCCTCTGCTCATTGGTGACCACCCCCGTTCTCTTCCAATCTTATCCATTACCTGTTTGAAAGAAGGGAATGAAATGTCTCCAGCTCCTTGTGAGGAATCAGCAATAAAACCATGTGAATTGATACTAAGCCTTTGCCTGGCTTGATTATTTTCAGAAGCTCCTCGTTGATGTAAATCGGCTATTTGCTTGAACTGAGCCGGGTAGCCCCCAATAATGGCCAGAGCCATAGGCAAGCCAAGTGCACCGGTAACATATGCTGACTTCGGAGTACCACCTACTGCTCGCCAAATTGGAATCTCTTCCTGAAAAGGCTGGGGATAAATTCCCCGATCTTCAATAGATGCTCTAAACTTGCCGTTCCAGGTTATTTTCTCCTTTTCTCTTAATTCAAGCAGAAGCTGAAGTTTTTCCTCAAATAACTCTTCATAGTCATTCAAGTCGTAACCGAATAGTGGAAAGGATTCGATAAATGATCCCCTTCCAACAATGATCTCAACTCTTCCTTTAGAAAGTAAATCGATGGTCGAAAATTGCTGAAATACCCGAACAGGATCTTCTGAGCCGAGCACGGTAACCGAGCTACTCAGTTTGATATTTTTAGTGTTAGTTGCAGCAGCGGCTAACAAAGTAGTTGGCGAGGAAGCAACAAATTCTTCCCGGTGGTGCTCTCCAATAGCATAAACATCTAAGCCTGCCTCGTCTGCCACCTTTATCTCTTCCATAAGATTCGCCAGGCGCTCAGCAGGATGTAATGTATTACCGGTTCCCGGATCGGGAGTATTCTCAACAAAAGTATAGATTCCTAATTCCATCGACGATTTTATTTCGTGAAAAATATTCAATTAAGCTTTACAAAAGAATTGCCTAACCGGTTCCAGACTCTGAATACGCGCTAACAATCTTTTTCAAAATGGCACTAATTCAACGCGGATAAAAAAACCAGAACCTGTACTTTCGTCTATGGTTCGATTTCATATACCGAAAGGCGTTCTCGGAATGTACATACAGTGCATTGTGTACTCCAATTACAATCCTGGCCATGAGATAGACCGGCTTATTCCTGATGGAACTGCAAATCTCATTATAGAATTAGGGGATGTACCCCAATACATCTTTGATAATAAAAACCTGACCAGGAAAAGCACATATAAGGGTGCATGGGTCTCAGGTATGCAGACTGAGTTTATTTCGATAAGCTCAGCAAATAATGGAATGCTTGTGGTTCAATTTCATCCTTCCGGAGCTTTTCCCATTTTGCATCTTCCAATAAATGAGCTACAAAACCAGGTCGTTGATGCGGATATCGTTTTAGGAAATAGCATATACGAATTGAGGGAGCAATTAATGGAAGAGCATCATATCGATAAGAAAATTCAGTTAGTAGAGAATTGGCTTCTTCAACGACTCAAGGATCAATCCACTCCTGAATCGGTAATACAATATGCAGTAGCTCTTACGATTCAATATCCTTCAGAATTAAGTATAAGCGAGATCAAAAATAAAATTGGGTATTCACATCGTCATTTTATCCAGCTTTTTAAAAAGCATGTAGGGCTATCACCGAAACAGTATCAGCGAATTGTTCGGTTTAATAAAGTGCTGGAATCTATAAATAATGGGGAGAATATTAGCTGGCCCCAACTTTCATTAAGCTGTGGATATTATGATCAGGCTCATTTCATAAAGGAGTTCAAGGAGTTTTCTGGTTTGAACCCAAAAGAATATCTGTATGAAAAAGGAGAGTATGCTAACTACGTCCCCGTAAGTGGCTTCGAGACTTAGATGATCTTTTCCTTAGGTCAATTTTTTACAATAAGAAAATTTTTCCAGTGACCATCTTTAATTTAAAAATCAAAAGTTATGGATGGAATCAATCATATCGCTGTAATCGCAGCTTCACTACTAATTCTTATTGTAGGAGCTCTCTGGTACTCCCCCCTGTTATTCTATAAAGCATGGTTAAACGAGAACCATTTTTCAGAAGAAGATTTAGGAAATCAAAATTCTGCAAAGATATACAGCATAACTTTCGTTCTGGCGTTGCTCATGTGCTATAATCTTGCCTTCTTTTTAGCTGATCCTGCTACTGATTTAGCATGGGGAGCCACAGCAGGGTTTTTAACCGGATTTTGGGCGGCAGCAATCTTTTGGGTAGTTTCTCTTTTCGAGCAAAAAAGCTGGAAATATATGTTCATTAACGGGGGATTCATGCTTACTTATTTTACACTGGCAGGATTAATAATCGGTGCCTGGAGATAGTATCATCCTCTTTAGATTATTTATGACATTCATCATGAAAGACCTTATCAAATTTTCAATAATTGCACTCCTCTTTTCCGCATGTACTTCTAAGGCGAGCCCTGAGTACCAATACTCTGAGCAGGATATTCTTGGAACCTGGAGTAGTTTGAGTTTGACAGTTACTTATCTGGACATTGACTCGGTTTATGTAGTTGCTGAAGGAAATTGGGAGGATATGTTGAATATCAAACCAATAAAAACTACATACACCGCTGATTCTACCTATACCTCAGAATATTACGACCTGGATGGAGCGCTTGTATTTACTTCTTCCGGAACATGGCACTTCAAAAACGATAGCTTATTCCTTGAATCGGAAGGAATAATCACTCCCTACGAGTTCAGTCTTGAAGAAAACGTAGGGAGATTTGTAGGAATACTTGATTGGAATCAGGATGGAGAGGCCAGAGAACGATACGACGGGAAACAGGAAAAGCTTTAAGCTCTATTGATAGGAGTTCTATCAATTGTATCTTATCTCATGCCTTTTGAAAGAATTATCAGCCTGGTTCCAAGCCTTACCGAGTTGCTTTTTGACCTCGGACTTGAACAACAAATTGTTGGCCGTACCCGGTTTTGTATTCATCCTGAAGATAGAGTAAATACCATTCCAGTATGCGGTGGAACAAAGAACCCTAATACCGAGAAAATCCTTTCTCTGAATCCCGATCTCATCATTGCTAATAAGGAAGAAAACCGAAAAGCCGACGTTGAAGCACTAAGTGATGATGTAGAAGTAGTAGTTTCAGATATAAGTACTGTTGAACAGGCAATAGAATTTATTCAGCAGGTAGGAGAAAAATTAGAGGTTCAGGATCCATCGACTGCTTTGACCGTCAGGATTCTGGAAGCATTTAATCAACGTCCCACAAAGAGTTCAGTAGATACGGCGTACTTTATCTGGAAGGACCCGTGGATGACCATAGGAAACGATACCTACATTCATGATGTGATGGTTCATTATGGGCTTAGAAATGTTTTCGAGGAACAAACAAGATATCCAACCACAACTATTGAAGAGTTAGTTGAATTATCCCCTGAGATTGTGTTATTGAGTAGCGAGCCTTTCCCTTTTAAAGAGAAGCATATCCAGGAACTTCAGTCCAGACTTCCTAATAGTAACATTATGCTTGTAGATGGAGAATGGTTTAGCTGGTATGGAAGTCGAATGTTGCCTGCATTTAAGGGACTAAATGAATGGCGAGAAAGACTCTTGTAAATTCATAGTAACTAGTATCATCATGATCCAGGCTAAATCCATCCTTATTTTCTTTTTTGCTCTGGCGCTTCTTTCATCTTGTAAAGAATTCCCTCCCAAAGACGATGACATTCCGACACAAAACCTGACCATACTAAGTGTCGAAACCACACTAAATCCCTCAGGGTATGCACCCCTTACTGCCACTATTGAAATAAGCACTTTAGGTCTTTCCAAAGTTAGTTTACTGGTAAGAGGAAAAACTGAAGAGGGGAACTTATCACATTCGTTCATTGATCTGGATAGCGTACATAGCATTCCTGTATTAGGGCTTTACCCCGATTTTAATAACACCGTTGAACTCACCTTTCTTTCAGAGGATGACATTCTATTGGGAACCAGGGAGTATCGAATTCAAACAGGGCCACTCATACCTGACATGCCCGAAATTGTAATCAATACAGCGAATACCTCTCAGATGGCGCAAGGCTGGACGTTTGTGAGCTACTTTGGATATAGAGAAGGTGGAGACCAGCTCCCCCAACAGCCTTTCATCTTCGATTCTAATGGAGAGATTAGATGGTATCTGGAATTAGGCAGCCATCCTGTTTTAGAAAATTTGTTTTATGATAATGGTATGGAGCGTCTCTTTAATGGTAACCTTTATTTTGGAGATGTAAGTACCAATACTATCTATGAAATGGATATGCTGGGCAACATTCTGAATTCCTGGAACATGCCTGGGTTTGGCTTTCATCATCAGGTGCTGGAAAAACCCAATGGAAATTTTTTGCTAACAGTCAGCAAACTGGATGAAGCTACTGTCGAAGATTATGTAATTGAAATTGATCGAAGTACCGGAACAATAGTTAATACCTGGAACCTTAACGAGTCTCTTCAATACTCCCGCAGAACCTTAACCGACAATGATACAGACTGGTTTCAGGGTAATGCTATTGAATATAGCCGGGATGATAATTCCATCATTGTTTCGGGAAGAACACAGGCTTTGGTTAAAGTTAATAACAACAATGAAGTGGTCTGGATAATGGGTAACCACTCAGGTTGGGAGACATCAGGCAGTGGAGAAGACCTGAATAATTTTCTTCTTAAGCCCTTAGATGCTAATAATCAGCCAATAACCGATCCAGAAGTACTAAATGGAACTCAAAATCACCCTGATTTTGAATGGAACTGGTACCAGCATGCTCCTCAGATCTTGCCAAATGGTAACATTATGCTATTTGATAATGGAGACAATCGGAATTTTAGCGGTACCGAATTGTATAGCCGCGCCGTAGAATATCAAATTGACGAAGCCAACATGACCATTAAACAAGTTTGGCAATATGGGAAAGAGCGAGGTGAAGAAACCTATTCAAAAATTGTATCCGATATCGATTATTTCCCGCAAGAAAACCATGTATTCTTTTCTCCTGGTGCGATATCGCTGGATGGAATAGCTCCTTATGGTAAAGTTATAGAGGTTGATTACAGCACAAAAGAAGTTCTTTTTGAAGCTACTATTACGCCTCCAACCCCTTTCTTCATTATAACTCTACATCGTACTGAGCGAATGAATATTTATCCCTTTTCCGCTGTTAATTAGAAATAAATTTTTTCGGAATTTGGAATTATTTATAAGCCGGAGGCGCCATACCGTTTGCGCGGTAATATGCCACCATTTGCCCTCGATGATGAGAATTATGACGCAAGGTTCCTAATATAGTAGCTGTAAGCTGGCCACTTTCCTCAGTATCCTTGATAAGGCTTATGAACTCATCGATCTGTTTTGTGGTGTAAGAAATTAGCTCTTCCTTCCCCATACGATTTTCATCTCCAGGTTCCCAGGCAATTGGTTCACCCTTTATTCGAGCATTAGACCATTCAAAAGTGTATGCGATATGATAAGCCTGAGCTCTAAATGTCCTCATCTCTTCTCCGGGCTTGTACCCATAATTCTCTTCGGGCATCGATTCCATCACTTCAATCGTGAAGCTCTTAGCATTTTCAAGCTGTTGATTTAAATACTCGTAACTCTTTTTCTCTTTGTCAGAGTGATCATACACTGAATAGGCCGAAAGAAGAATGGCTAATGATGAAATTGCAATAGTAAAATGGTTTAAATACTTCATAGACATACCTTTAATAATGTTTGAGCCTATAAAGTGTCGATTTGAATTTTAAAAGAAAATCGAAAGCCTCTCTCTTTAATTAATTTTACTTCCTAAGTCATCCTGAGGCTACAGCCGAAGGATCTAACTGGATTTAAAACCTCTATGATCCTTCGCAGGTATACTCAGGATTACTAAATGGAATTAAAACCAGCATACACCTTCTCCATTCTCTCTTTGATTAACTCATTACCCAGATTCCCTATGCTCCCTTCGTGGGTGTGTTTAATTTCTGTCGGGGGTTCAAAAGTTCCATCTGCTATTTGCTTACCTACTAGTTGGTAAGCTTCTCTAAATGGAATACCCTGAAGTACCAGTTCATTTACGGCTTCAACTGAAAAAATAAGTCGGTATTTAGGATCATCAAGAATGTGTTGGTTTACCCGAATCTTATCGACTGCATATTCGGTGATAAACAAGCACTCTTTCAATTCCTTAATCGCTGGAAATAGAACTTCTTTAAGTATCTGGAAATCTCTGTGGTACCCGGATGTCAGATTCGAAGTAACGGAGTTAATAGTGGCTGGAAGAGTTTTAATTAGGTTTGTTTTCGCCCGAATAAGTTCAAATACATCCGGATTCTTCTTATGAGGCATGATACTGGAACCTGTAGTAAGCTCATCAGGCAATTCCAGGAAACCAAAATTCTGACTGTTATATAAACATACATCCGAAGCAAGCTTATTGAGCGTTCCTGCTAATGAAGCCATAGCAAAAGCCATGGTTTGTTCCACTTTTCCACGCCCCATCTGGGCATATACAACATTTACGTTCATTCCTTCAAAACCAAGGAGGCGGGTGGTCAGTGATCGGTCGAGGGGGAAAGAAGAACCATACCCTGCCGCTGACCCTAAAGGATTTTGATTTACAATGGTATGCGTAGCCTGAACTAATACGAGGTCATCTACCAGGTTTTCGGCAAACGCTCCGAACCACAATCCGAAACTGGACGGCATCGCGGCTTGGGTATGGGTGTATCCAGGAAGTAAGGTTTCTTTGGTCGCCTCACTCTGTTTCAACATTGTTATAAACAATTTTTTTGTTAAAGATGCAATCTGAATAAGCTCTGCGCGCAAAAAAAGTTTTATATCAAGTAATACCTGATCATTCCTTGATCTTCCGGAGTGCACCTTTTTTCCAACATCTCCCAGCGCTCTAACAAGCATTAATTCTATCTGAGAATGAACGTCCTCCACTCCTTCTTCTATCTCAAACGCTCCTTGCTCAATAACTTCGTCCTGGATTCTGTTCAGTTCTTTGACTAGTATTTCCAACTCCTCTTTTTCAAGCAATCCAACAGACTCAAGCATGGTTATATGAGCGATTGTGCCCTCAACATCATATTTGGCCAGCTCAAGGTCTAATTCACGATCCATTCCTACCGTAAATCGCTCGATGAGAGCGTCTGTTTCAATTCCTTTTTCCCACAGTTTTTTACTACTCATAACTTTTAATTGTCATTCTGAGCGGAGCGAAGAATCAACAAGACCCACCCCTAAATCCCCTCCCAAGAGGGGACTTTTTAACTCTATTTAATTTCCAATCCATCTAATAGCTCCAGGTAAATCTCAATCCCGTCTTCAATCTCATTCAGGTAAATGAATTCATCCGCTGTATGCGATCGGTGGGTATCTCCCGGCCCAATTTTAATACATGGGAAAGGCATATGCACCTGGTCTGACATTGTTTGTGAACCATAGCTACAAATATCCATCTCCTTTCCCTTCTGCACAATGGGATGATCAGGGTCAATTCCGGAAGCGTTTAAATTCAATGATCGAGGTGTTACCTCACTTTTCACATGCTTTCTAATGATCTCGACCACTTCTTCGTTGGAATAGTGCTCATTAGGACGCACATCCACTACAAAACGGCACTCATCAGGAACTACATTGTGCTGAGTTCCAGCCTCAATTTGGGTAACCGTCATATTGATCTTTCCAAGTACATCTGACTTCTTTTCGAACTCAAAGCTTTTAAACCAGTCAATATCACGCATCGCTTTATAGATAGCATTCTCACCTTCTCCTCTTGCGGCATGACCACTTTTACCATGAGCAAGTCCGTCTAAAACCACCAGTCCTCGTTCCGCAATAGCCATATCCATAGAAGTGGGTTCTCCAACTACCCCAACATCAATTTGGCCTAGCTCTTCCAATACAATGGGCACTCCATTCTTTCCGGATGATTCCTCTTCCGCGGAAGCCAAAAACACGAGGTTATAGGATTGATCCTGCTTGGCGAGTTCAAGAAATACATGAAGTAAACTCGTTAGCGGTCCTCCGGCGTCATTACTTCCTAAGCCAATCAACTTTCCATCTTCGATAGTGGGAGAAAAAGGATTATAGGTCCACTTTGAAGTCGCTTTTACGGTATCGTGATGTGAATTGAGAAGTACCGTGGGTTTCGTTGAATCTTTTTCACCGGCCCAGGCCCATACATTATTTTTCTTTCGCTGGGCTTTATAACCATTCGAATTCAAGTACTCTTCAATCAATTCTGCAGTTTCATGCTCTTCTCCACTATAAGACTGAATAGCAATGAGCTTCTTTAAAAACTCAATGGCTAACTTTGCGCTCTCTGATCCTCTCATTTCACTAACCTCGTTCCCTTAGTGCTGTCTTTAATGTCATCAGCATGCTTAATGGTTACCCTGTTTACTCCTGCATTAAGGGCCTTGAAACCCAGATCCAGTTTCGGGATCATTCCATCTTTAATCACTTCAATACCTTTCAGATGTCGATATAAATACAGGTTCATTTCTGTAATGACTTTATCATCATTCATTACGCCAGGCATATCAAAACAAAGGATAAGTTCAACATGATACTTACTTGACAATGCCCTGGCTACATAGGAAGCAATGG
The DNA here is from genome assembly GCA_965242845.1 of Balneolaceae bacterium. GTDB lineage: Bacteria > Bacteroidota > Rhodothermia > Balneolales > Balneolaceae > RHLJ01. The sequence goes on along the minus strand of CBDETC010000003.1, from coordinate 268,774 downwards.
AATCCGCATTTGTATTGAGCATATTCCCGTTACCGTCATGGGTGAGAGGAGCCAGTACCGGAACCCAATCTAAATCCAGCAGGCTGCTTAGCACACGATCATTAACGGAAGAAATGTCTCCAACCCAGCCAAAATCGATAGGCTCTGGACTTCTTTTTATGGACTGAATAATGTTAAGATCGGCGCCTGTAAGTCCCACCGCATAAACACGCTTTTGCTGTAGTTTTGCCACAATCTTCTTGTTGACTAATCCACCGTATACCATGGTAGCTACTTCGAGCATTTTAGCGTCTGTTACTCTACGACCTTCTATCATCTCTGACTTTATGCCAAGCTTTTCTCCTATCCTTGTAGCAGTTACCCCTCCTCCATGTACGATCACTTTTTTCCCTGCCATAAGAGAAATTTGGTGAAGAAAGCGTTCAAGACTGGCATCGTCTTCAGCTATTTTCCCCCCGATTTTAATCACCTTTATGGATTGCATGATTACATTGCCTCCAGGATTTTTTTAAGCACAGTTTGCATAGATACAATCCTGTTGGCTGCTTCATCAATCACAATGCTCTGATTGCTATCCAACACTTCATCGTGTACCACAACATTTCTTCGAACGGGAAGACAATGCATGAATTTAGCTTTATTGGTAAGATTCATCTTTTCCGGAGTAACCATCCAGGAAGAATCTGTTGACAAGACCTGCCCATATTCAGAAAAACTGCTCCAGTTTTTGGCATAAATAAAATCGGCTCCCTCAAAGGCTTTGCTTTGGTCATACTCTGGCGTTAACCCATGCATAAACTCAGGCGCTAGTTCATATCCTTTTGGGTGAGTAACGGTAAGATCTACATCCGCTACGCTCATCCATTCTACAAAAGAATTTGCAACCGCCTGTGGAAGCGCCCTCGGGTGAGGGGCCCAGGTCAATACTACTTTCGGTCGCTCTGTTTGCTTGAATTCTTCAATAGTAATTAAATCAGCGAAAGCCTGCAGAGGATGACCAGTAGAAGATTCCATATTCACTACCGGAACTCCGCAGTACTTCACAAAAGCGTTTAGTGTCTGCTCAGAGTAGTCAGCCTCTTTATCTTTTAAGCTGGCAAATGCCCGAATAGCTACGATATCAAAATAGGACCCAATAACAGCGGCCGCTTCCTTAATATGTTCGGCACTATCCCCGTCCATAATAGTGCCATCTCCGAACTCAAGCTTCCATCCCCCTGAGTTGATATCTAACACTACGGTATCCAATCCAAGATTCAGGGCAGCTCGTTGCGAACTTAATCTTGTTCTAAGACTTGGGTTCAGGAATAACAGACAAACAGATTTGTTCTTTCCCAGTTCTTTCCAGGCAAAGGGATTGGCTTTAACCTCTTTTGCTTCCAATAAAGCTTCCGAAAGATTTGGAAGATCTGTACTGGTTAAAAACTGTTTCACTTAAGTACCTCCTTCAGGCTTTTCACAAACTGGTCCGCTTCTTTTGTGGAGATATTAAGTGGTGGAAGTAATCTTATGGTATTCTTATTTGAAGAAGAACCCGTGAACACTTTTTGCTCATATAACAGCCTTTTCCTCATTTCAGCTACTGGTTCATCAAATTCGATTCCTATCATCAACCCTCGTCCTCGTATTTCTTTTATTTGAGGAATCTGGCTCAATTGCTCAATGAGATAGTTCCCAACCTCTTTGGCATTTTGAATCAGCTTTTCATTCTCTAGCACTTCCAGAACAGCCAGTGTAGCTGCGCATGCAACATGATTGCCTCCGAAAGTGGTCCCTAGCATACCATATTTAGCTTCAAATTTTGGATCGACCAAAATCCCACCTACAGGAAATCCGTTTCCCATTCCTTTAGCCATGGTAATGATATCAGGCTGAACAAACGCATGCTGATGAGCAAAGAAACGACCGGTTCTTCCAAAACCTGATTGTACTTCATCTAATATGAGCACTGTATTTGTAGCATCACATAAGTTTCGAAGATGTCTAAGGAATTCTGCGCTGGGTTCTACAATTCCTCCTACTCCCTGAAGTCCCTCAATAATCACACTACAGTAATCTCCTTTTGATAACTCTGCTTTGGTTCCGTCGAAGTCTTCAAATGCCAAACGAGTTACTTCTGCACCTTCATTAACCGGAAACAAGATGTTTGGATTATCAGTAGCCGCAACAGCTAACGAAGTTCTTCCATGAAAGGCTGCATCAAAGGCCAGGATTTTCTTCCTTTGATTATATGCTGACGCTACTTTGAAGGCATTTTCTATGGCTTCAGCACCCGAGTTTACCAGGAATAAATTCCAGTTTGCATAGCCTGAAGCTTCTCCCAGTTTATGGGCGAGCTCTTTTTGAATGGAGATGGGAACAGAGTTAGAATAAAACCCAAGCTTGCCTAGTTGCTTGGTAATTCGCTCCACGTAATGGGGATGCCCATGACCAATAGAAATCACAGCGTGGCCTCCGTAAAAATCAAGGTATGCATTGTGCTGACGATCAAAAACCAGGCACCCATCTGCTTCTACCGGTTCTATCTCAAAAAGAGGATACACATCAAATAATTTCATTCGCTTATTTTCATTTCAATAGAATCTTTTCGTTGTCCCCTTTCTCATATATGAGTTCCCCTCCTTCGGAGGGGACAGGGGTGGGTTCCTTTTAATCCAGCTTCGGATTTCAAGCAAACAATGATCTGTGTTATTCTTAGCATCTGTTTCTGAAAATCTAAGAATATTCACTCCGAGATTGTTTAAGATTTGCTCGCGCTTTTTATCATACTCAATCTTAAAACTATGACTATCCCCATCAATTTCGATCGCAAGTCTTAATTCCTTACAAAAGAAATCGACGATGTAGGCATGAACAGGCTTCTGTCTGTCAAAATCAAAACCAAGTACTTGTTTTCCTTTTAAACCTATCCAGAGTTCAATTTCTCCAGGGGTTGAGTTCTTTCGTAGATATCGCGCCTTTTTGACCAACTCTTTTTTATATGGAATTATGTCTGGCTTGCTAGTCATTTTTTGACCCACCCCTTACTCCCCTCCCAAGAGGGGAATTTATCTAACCCAGATATGTATAATCGTGTGTGTATCAAAATCTAGTGTTATTGATATTTCACTCAGTAATTCGATTTATTTTTTCGAAAGAAGCTACAATCCCTTTGATTAGGGCCGAGCTTAATCCCTGGTGTTCCATTTCATTCAATCCCGCTATTGTACAGCCCTGGGGAGTAGTTACCTTGTCAATTTCTCGTTCCGGATGGGCACTTCCTTCTACTAATAATGAGGCTGCTCCACGCGCGGTTTGCATAGCCAGTTTTTGTGCTTCTTCTGCTTCAAATCCCAACTCAATTCCTCCTTGCGTTGCAGCGCGAATATATCTCAAAAAGAAAGCTATTCCACTTGCCGCTAACACCGTCGCTGCTTTCATCAGGCGTTCTTCAATAATGAGCGTTTCCCCCAATGACTTAAACATCGTCTCAATCACTTCGAGATGCTCTTCACCAGGTTCATTGGCACAAATACACGTCATTGATTCGGCAATAGCAGCTGCGGTATTTGGCATCGTTCTGATAATGGCAAAGTCTCCTTCTACATAGGATTGAATAGTTTCCAGGGAAACCCCGGTTATGGTAGAAACCAGCACATGTTGACTCGGATCTAAAACAGGCTCAATCTCTTTCAACAAGCCTTCCAATTGCTTGGGCTGAACACATAGAATGAGATATTTCGAACTTTGGACTGCCTGGATGTTATCAGAAGTAACCTGGAACCCCTGCTCTTTTAACTCATTGAGTTTAGAGCTATGACGGCGAGTAAGAATAATGCATCCTTCGCCATGTTCCTTGGCTAGTCCCTTGGCTACAGCAACTCCGAGGTTACCGGCACCCAAAATGGCGATATGATTGTTTGTACACATAGTTAAAAAGCCGAAGATTTAAGTTGTAGCCCGGTAGTTTCCTCAAAACCGAACATCAAATTCATATTCTGTACTGCCTGTCCTGAAGCTCCTTTCAGTAAGTTGTCAATTACACCAATTACGAAGGCCTGGTTTCCTTCCTTTCTCACATGCACGATCGCTTTATTGGTATTTACTACTCTTTTTACATCAGGCTCCGAATCAGAAACCTGCACAAAAGGATGGCTGCTGTAGTAGTCTTCATAGAGTGCTTTTAATTCCTGCTCCGAAGCATCCGTAACTGTATAGCAGGCGGCCAAAATCCCACGCGTAAAAGCTCCGCGCATTGGAATAAACAGAACTTCCTGGTTAAAATCCTGCTGAAGTTGCCCCAGACTTTGTTTGATTTCCCCAAGATGCTGATGAATAAACGCTTTATACACGGAGGCATTATTACTTCTCCAGCTAAAATGAGTAGTAGACGTTGGATTTTGTCCTGCGCCGGTACTCCCAGTAATTGCAGAAACATGTATAGAATTTTTGATCAGATCGCTTGCTGCTAGTGGCAGCACACTCAACTGGATGCAGGTAGCAAAACAACCTGGATTTGCCAGATATTGAGCTGATTCTATGGCTTCGCGATTTAACTCAGGCAATCCATATACAAAATCATGATCGCCATTTAACCTGAAATCAGAACTCAGATCTATGATTTTTGCAGAAGCAGGGATCATCCCTTCTTCAACAATTCCTTTTGACTTCCCGTGACCCGAACATAGAAAAACTACTTCCACGTTTTGATCCAGCCTATCCGAAAAGGTCAGCTCAATGTCTCCTTCCAAATCAGGATGTGCCTTAGAAATAGGTTCTCCGGCATGACTCCCGCTCACCACTGAAATTACATCTGCTTCTGGATGATGAACCAACAACCTCAATAATTCTCCGGCGGTATACCCAGCTCCTCCTATGATGCCAACTTTAATCATTGCCCCGTACTCCTTGCTGTATGAGGGTAGCATTACTCAGGATTTTGGTGAAGCCCTTCACATCTTCTCCGCTCCAGCCCTGGTTCATTTCGCCATACTGACCAAATTCAGAAGTCATTAAATCAAACTTCGATTCAATTCCCTGAAGCTCAAACTTTTTGGACTCCAGTTTCACAAATACTTTTCCGGTTACTGTATGCTGGGTATGATCCAAAAAAGCTTCAATATCTCGCATGACCGGATCCAAAAACTGCCCCTCGTGCATCAGCATCCCATACCATTCTCCCAACTGATCTTTCCAGTATAACTGCCATTTGCCTAATACATGCTTTTCTAATAACTGATGCGCTTTAATGAGAATCAGCGGAGCAGCCGCTTCAAATCCTACTCTTCCCTTAATTCCTATAATCGTATCTCCCACATGAATATCCCTTCCGATTCCGTAGGGAGCTGCGATTTCATTTAGCTTCTTAATTGCATCAACAGGAGTTAGTGGCTCACCGTTAATGGCTGTAGGTTCTCCATTCTCAAAACCTATCTCAACCACTAGCTCATCACTATTAACTACAGAAGTTGGCCAGGCTTCTTCTGGCAGATATTTATGCGAGGTTAAGGTTTCTGCACCTCCAACCGATGTTCCCCAAAGTCCCTGGTTAATGGAGTATTTCGCTTTTGTCCATTCTTTACTGATGCCATGCTTTTCGAGATAGGCTACCTCTTCTTCACGACTTAGTTTTTGATCGCGGATGGGAGTTATGATTTCCATTTCGGGAGCCAACACATTGAAGACTAAATCGAAACGAACCTGGTCATTCCCTGCACCAGTACTCCCGTGAGCAATAGCTTCCGCTCCAATTTCTTTAGCGTATTCAGCAATAGCGATCGCCTGAAATACTCGCTCTGCACTAACCGAAAGCGGATAGGTGTGATTTTTAAGCACATTCCCGGCTATCAAATACTTAATTCCTTTTTGATAGAACTCTTCTTCCACATCAATACACACATGATTTTTGATACCGAGACCTTCTGCTTTTTGAGCCAACTCCTTTTGCTCCATTTCATCAAACCCGCCGGTATTTACTGCTGCGGTATAAACATCGTATCCCAAATCTTTAGCCAGGTGTATGGCGCAATAACTGGTGTCGAGTCCGCCACTAAAGGCGAGTACAACTTTCTTCATGGTAGTAATAGTGTTTTTGCATTGGAAAATGCTTTTCCGAATGCTTGTTTCTTTAGTTTAACCCAGCGGTAGAACTTCTTGATGTTTTGTTCTCTTACTGGTTTTGGGTTTTGGTTTGGTTGAGAGGGATCGAAGAGCATCCCGGTGCATAGACAGTTCTTACGTTCGTTGCGAGTAAGAATATCATAATTTGGACAGCTTTTACAGCCATTCCAAAAGGTTTCATCCTGTGTTAGCTCTGAAAAAGTAACCGGGCGATAGCCCAGATCTGAATTGATCTTCATTACCGGCAGACTAGTGGTAATCCCGAACAGTTTGGAGTTTGGGTACTTTTCTCTGGAAAGCTCAAAGGCCTTAGCTTTAATTTTCTTGGCTAATCCATGCCCACGATAATCCCAATGCACAATCAACCCGGAATTAGCCACATACTTCTTGTTTTCCCAAATCTCGATATAGCAAAATCCTGCCAGCTTCTCTCCATCCAGAGCAATGACCGCATTTCCATTCTCCATCTTGGTTTTGATGTACTCCGGCTCCCTTTTCGCTATTCCTGTTCCCCGTTGCTTTGCGGCTGACTCGATCAGGTCACAAATAGCCTGGGCATAGCTGGTATGCGATGAATTTGCGTATTGAATTTTGATTGTAGACATGATTGTGAATGAGTGAATGGGCTGTATGGTACACAGCAGTTAACATTGTTCGTTCGGATTGGGTAGGCGCCATACCTGGATATGACTTATGTAAGCTATTACCGCCGCCGCGGAAAACGTGGGGTCGGGATTCGAACAATGTTATGTGCAAGAGTGAATTGCATGCGACAAAGAAACGGAATTGATTTTTTAAATCCAATAACCCTCTATAAAAGTTTTTGGAGTGGATTTATTGTGTTCTTATTAGTCATCCCACACCCCGATACGGGATCAAGTCCGGGGTGACGAGAGATAAAAAGGAACAAAGTTCTTTTCAAAAGTTTTAACTAGGCATCTGCGGCACTTTATGGGTATCATTGGCGTTAGGTATCATGATGAAAAAAGGGATTTACATATCTATTCTTATCATTTTTGCAGTGCTTCCAATACAAGGGATAGCTCAGGTTCAATCTGTTGAGGAACGGGAAGCCAAGACTGCATATATCCAGGGGCTAGAGGCTTTTGAAAATGAAGAGTACGACATGGCCACAACCCTTCTTCTTCAGGCTTATGAACACCTCAGAGGACAATCCGGTCTTTCTTATGCCCTGGCCGATGTCTATTTCCTGCAAGATGATCTGGCAAATGCTGCTTTATATGGGAAAGAAGCCGTTGGGATGGAACCAGCGAATAAATGGTATCGACTAAAGCTTGCAGAGATTTATCGAAGTGCCGGACAAAACCAGGCAACACTTGACGAATTAACTACTCTCCTGGAATATCATCCCAATGATTATACCACGCTATTCATGCTGGCTGATACTCAAAAGGAATACGGAGAGTTCATTCAATCCAATAAGACTCTGGATAAAATTTCAAACCTGACAGGTCCAAATCCTGTCGTCTTATTGAGGAAATTTCAGAACTATGAAGCTCTGGGTAATACTGAGTCTGCTCTGGAACAACTCGAGCTTCTGAATGAAACCGAACCTGAGAATCTGAATACGCTGAATTTGTTAGGGGAATACCTTATCCGCTCGGGTAGAAGTAGTGAAGCCAAGAAATATTTAAACGACGCATTATACCGAAATAGTCGGGATCCACAGACGCTAATAAATCTGGCTGGAATCTATATTGATGAGCAAAGATGGGATAGCGCCGGTACGATGCTTGGCAACTTTGTCTCTGACCCCATAATTGAGGCAGATCAAAAATTGACGATTGCCCAGTTCATGTACGCCAAACAGCAGAACAGTCCTTTGAATGCTCAACTCCGTATCGAGACAGCCAGGATTCTTGATCTTTATACAGAAGCTGCCCCTCAATATGGGCCCGCTTTTACACTTGCTGGTCAGTTTTATTCGCTATCTGGTGATACTGAAAAAGCACTGGAGAATCTTGCCAAAGCAAATGAACTTCTTCCGGAAGATGATATAGCATGGAGGCAGCGACTACAGCTTTTACTTGGTGAACAACGCAATCAAGAAGCCATTGCAGTTGGTTTGGAAGCGGACAAACATGCTCCTGAAGATGCTTTTATTCAGTTTTTCCTGGGCAGCGCCTATTTATTAGATGGAAATTATTCGGAAGCTGCAGCCTGGCTTGAACAGGCTTCCAGGGCACCTGCGCGACGCCCTTTTAAATCTGTGATTTATTCTTCTCTTGGGGATGCCTACTCGGCTTTAGAGAATTTTGAAGAATCGGATCGGGTGTATGAGCTCGCAATCCGCTATGATTCTGAAAATCATAATGCGATGAATAACTACGCCTACAGCCTTTCAGTGCGAGAGGTCGAGTTAGAACGAGCCAAAGAATTAGCCCTTAAGGCTATTGAAATGGACGCAGAAAACCCCGCTTACCTTGATACTGTAGGATGGGTCTATTTTAAGCTTGGAGATTATGACCGTGCCCGCCGGTTTATAAAAGCCTCTATCGACACTGGCGCAAATGATGCTGAGGTTTTAGAACACCTGGGTGATGTATATGAAAAACTGGATAATCTCCAGGAAGCAAAAAAATGGTGGAAACAAGCCTTTGAAAATGATAGTACAAGGGTTCATCTACAGGAAAAGATTAACTCGTGATGTTCCGCAATTCTACGCTTACTTCTTTATTCATACTTAGCCTATTCTTCATTTCTTGTAGATCATCCCAGCCCTTTGTAGACGCCAATTATAATCCCTCGGCCATTCCAGCCGATTCTGTTGTTCACCTGCTACCCAATTATGAGGGTGAAATTTTATCTGCAAAAGGCAAAGGAAGAGCTATTGTAAGCGAACCCGGAAACAGTGATCGTTTAACTATAGATTTTGAAACGGATACCTCACTAAGCCTTCTAACCATTAAAAACAGAATTGGTATTGAAGGAGGAAAAATGTTGGTGGATGAGGATTCCATTACCATTTATAGTAAAGTTGATAAGCTTGCTCAAAGGATGTCGGTAAATGATGGAAAGCTTACCAGTTTAAATGAACTGGCTTCGGTAAATCTGCTCAATGTGTTGAATTTCAAAATTCAGCCAGAACAGGTTACTAAGGTTTTTGCTTCAGAAACACATTATATGCTAATACTAACCAATGGGGGTACAGCTCAGGTCGATCTCAAGGAGCAGGTTATTACAAAGATTACCCAGCCCCAGACAAGTGATTCTCCGTATTCATCGATTGAATATGAAAGCTATGGAAAGATTGACGGCTACACTTTGCCACGAAAAATCACCATATTAAGTGCTGATGGTGCCTCAAAGGTACTTTTCCAAATACGGTCATTAGATATTAACCCCAGATCAGTAAATCTTAGTATTGATATTCCAAAAGACATTATAGTTCAACGGCTATGAGACGATCACGAATTACTTACTTTGTTGTTTTTCTTTGTTTTGCACTTGGGTCTTCAACCCTGACTCAGGCTCAAACCTATGAAGAAAAACGACAGAAGATTTTGGATGAGCAGGTTAATACACGCGCAAAGATAAATGTATTAGACGCACGCATTAAGAGTTATGAACAGCGCATTGGTCAATCACAAAGCCAGTATGAAGAGCTTTACAGAGAGTTCCAGAACATCAATCGATTAATATCTCTCCAGGATAATAAGCTCGATAATCTGGAAACAGAACAAGAGCAAATTCAGGAAGAAATCAGCATTACTGAAGACGAAATTGATCTAAGACAGCGAGAGTTAGACCAACTGATACAAAACTACAAGGACATTCTTCTTTATACCTACAAGAAAGGCAAAACCAGCAATCTTGAATTGGTTCTTAGTTCCCGGTCTATTAATGAAATGCTGGTAAGATCTTTTTATTTGCAGAAACTGGAAGAACAAAAGGTAAAGCAAGCAGAACAGATTACAATTCGAAGAGCTGATCTAGAGGGGATTAAAGATCAGCTTCAACAAAGCCACTTTAAGAATGAATTAATTCTTGATGAAATACTTGATGAAAAAAGTAAACTAAGTGATCAGCAAGTTAGTCAACGGCAAAATGTAGAGAAGATTAAAGCGCAAAGTGATGATTTGCTTGCTGAGCTACGAAAGACCCGAAAAGAACGTGAAGATTTTGGAAACAGCTTATCCTCTTTAATTAACGAAGAGGATAGAATTCGCGAAGCTGAGAATGAGCGTCTTGCCCGACTAGCTGAAGCTCGTAATATCGCTGATGCTGCCCGAAGAGCAGATGAAGTAGCCAAATATTCCACTCCGGTTACCACATCATTCGTTTCTGATGAAACCTTACTCGCTTATGAGCAAAATTTTGCAGCCTCAAAAGACCAATTAGACTGGCCAGTTAGTAGTACTGCTATCTCAAAGAAATTTGGTACTACCCGAAATCCATTATATGGTACGGTTACTGAACATCCAGGAATTAACATTGTCGCTGATGCAGGCTCAGATGTACGAGTTGTGGCAGATGGATATGTATTTGCAATCCGACCTCTGCCGGGTTACGGCAATGTCGTTTTTGTTAAACATGGTTCTTACTACACCGCTTATGGAAACCTAAGTGAGATAAATGTCCAAAACAGCTCAACCCTTCGTGCCGGCACCATCATTGGAAAGTCCGGAACCCAGGCATCTGAGTTAGGGGAAGTATTATTCTTTATGGTTCGCAAGAACAACACCTATCTAAACCCGGAAGACTGGCTTTCTGCAAAGTAGTTCCTCTTGTCATTTGTGCACTAAAATTGGAACTTCATTCCAAAATCTAAACCAACTCTATGCTGGATAATCTTCCTCGTTTATCATTTTATCTATCGGGCGTATTTCTACTCTCTGCGGCATTCACTCTTTTCACCTCTGAACTACTTTTCCTCGTCACCGACCCTTCATGGAAAGGCACTGCTTTTCTTATTGGTTTTGGGCTAGTGTACATGAATATAGTGTTTGTAATAAGCCGGAGGTTTATGAGGAGGCTTGATGGAGCAACTCCTGCACCTTATGTAATTGCGGCAATGGTGGCTATTACACCCGTAATATGGATATTTATTTATGACTCTCCTCTTGATACACAACAACGCATAATCTTCGCTGTCATCATGGCTTTAGCATGTGCATCTGGGGCTTATTTTGGACATAGTGCTGGGCTAAAAGCTCAGATTATTTTCCAACAAAAACTCGAAGAATATTTAAGAAATACCGGACGCCTTCCTGAAGATCTGAAACGCCCTCACGATAATTTGAATAAAAACTAGCTACCATGAAATCGATTCGAATTCTACCCGTTCTCGTACTTCTATTTCTGTTTTCAGAAATAGCGTATTCACAAGTTACTACTAATGAGCTTCACAAAATCGCAGTTGCCCCTTCTGCGGAACGGCTTCGAATAGATACCCAGGCTCTGGTTGATTTTGGCACCCGACATACCCTTTCAGATACAGTTTCAGATACGCGGGGTATCGGTGCTGCCCGAAGATGGATCAAAGCAGAATTCGATAAAATATCAGAAGAATGTGGAGGCTGTTTGGAGGTCTTTTATGTATCCGGAGTGATAGAAGGACAGCGAAGAATTCCTGAGCCTACAAATATCGTGAATGTAGTAGCAATACAGAGAGGTACTGCTGATCCTAATCGTTTTGTAATGATGAGCGGAGATATTGATTCTCGAGTTACGGATGTTTTAAATGGCACTGACGACTCTCCGGGTGCCAATGATAATGCTTCAGGTATGGCCGGTGCCATTGAAGCTGCACGAGTACTATCCAAGTATGAATTCCCAAGCTCTATAATGTATGTGGGTCTTTCCGGTGAGGAACAGGGATTGTTTGGCGGACAAATCCTCGCTCAACATGCTATTGAAAATGGATGGAAATTAAAGGCTGTTTTAAACAATGACATGATTGGGAATATCGCGGGAATTAATGGAGTGATTAATAACACGACAGCAAGGGTATTTTCGGAAGGTACCCGATTTGTTGAAACGGAACGAGAAGCAAGGATTAGACGCTTTACGGGCGGAGAAGTCGATTCCCCTTCCAGAAATGTAGGCCGCTATGTTGATAAAATAGCTGATTTGTATGTACCTAATCTGGATGTAATGATGATTTATCGCCTTGACCGTTTTGGACGTGGTGGACATCACCGACCATTTAATGAAGCAGGATTCCCTGCCGTACGCATTATGGAGACCAATGAGCATTATGATAGGCAGCACCAGGACTTACGTACTGAGGAGGGCATCAAATATGGTGACACTATGGATGGTGTAGATTTTGACTACGCAGCAAAATTAACCGGTTTAAATGCGGTGGTAATGGCCGGAATGGCGTGGGCCCCTGCACCTCCTTCAAATGTTCAAATTTCAGGAGCTGTCAGACCTAGCACCACGTTGAAGTGGGACGCCCTTGATACCTCCGAAAACCCCCAGTTAGCCGGGTATAAAATTTACTGGAGACTGACTGATTCTAACCAATGGGAGAAAAGTGTATTTGTACCAATGGACGTTACCGAACACACTCTCGAAAATGTGGTAATCGACAATTACTATTTCGGAGTGGCAGCAGTTTCAAAAGAAGGCTTTGAAAGCCCGGTAGTCTTCCCAGGCCCAGCCGGAAGTTTTGACAGTCCATCACCCCGGCAAGAATAAAACTAATGTTTCTTCTTGCCCATACTTGTTGGTAAATTATCCTTATGGAAAAAGTAAGTACATCAAGTTCAGAATGGGCAGAATCAGTTGAAGAAACTTTGTTAAAGCCTCTTTTATCTCTGGTTGTATGTGTTTACAACGAGGAAGGAAATATTAAACCTTTGATCGAAAAGGTTTACAAGGCTCTTGAGGATGTCGATTTTGAATTGATTTATGTAGATGATGGCTCTACAGATGCTACCGCTAAAGCAATAAAAGAGCATGCGCGACCTGGCATGAAGCTGATCGAGTTGCGAAAAAATTACGGACAAAGCAGTGCTTTAGCGGCAGGTATAGAGCATAGTCAGGGCAAATACATTGCTTTACTTGATGGAGATCTTCAAAATGACCCTATTGATATCCCTGCTATGATCGACCTTCTGGTATCAGAAGACGCTGATTTAGTCGCCGGGTACAGAATGAATAGAAAGGATGGGGCATTTCTTAGAAAAGTACCCAGTAAGCTAGCCAACTACCTGATCCGTAAATCCACGGGCATTCATATCAAGGACGCGGGCTGCACCCTGAAAGTATTTAAGTCTGAGATTGCGAAAAACCTTGGACTTTATGGTGAACTGCATCGCTTCATTCCAGTTCTTGCTCATTTGGAAGGAGCTCGAATAGTGCAAATGGGAGTAACTCATCACGAAAGAAGCTGGGGAGATTCCAAATATGGAATTAACCGCACATTTAAAGTAGTGAGCGACCTGCTCTTAATGCTGTTCTTTCAAAACTATCTTTCCAAACCCATGCATTTATTTGGAACACCTGGTTTGATCACATTTGTTGCTGGTGTCATCATTAACTTATACTTGCTTGCCTTAAAACTTTTAGGGGGTGACATCTGGGGCAAACCCCTTCTTATTTTGGGGATGATTTTACTCCTCGGAGGGATTCAACTAATTACAACTGGGATTGTAATAGAGATTTTGATCAGGATATATTACGAGGGAAGAGATCGTCCCCCCTATCAATTACGAAACATCCATGTTTTTAACTAAGAAGTCAAAATGACCTTTACAGCAAGCTCATTAACTCTTACCTGTATTTGAGAATGAACTATCTGGTTACAGTAGCAGCGGGTTTTGATAATTTTGATTCTTATTATGACCGCTCAGTAAAGGATGGGTTAAGTCAATATTTTGAATATTTAGACAACCTTAGTACCTAACATGTCAAATGCTATGGGTATTATCACACCAAAGTTTTACTAAATCTTTTTGATATTAAATCAAATATGGCAAATTAGTAAATGGAAACCTCACACCTGTCAAAGTTTTTCGTTCCGAAGCTCAAATATGGGATTTCTTCATTAATCGCTACTTCAGTAGATTACCTATTGTTTTTTCTTTTGGTAATGATTTCTTCTCCAAGCATCATCCCATTAATACAAGCCTTTGCCTATGCCTGTGGAGTACTTACAAATTTTTTTCTCCGTAAAAAATTTGTCTTCACATTAAACCGACCCATTGCAGTTACTTTTTCATTATCGATAACCTTCTCACTTATTGGAATGGGGCTTAGTACACTGGCTATTTATTTGCTTACAAAACTCCCTTTTTTTAGTGAACAATTGTTACTTACTAAGTTGATAATTACTGTCAGTTTGTTCATCTACAATTTCTATGCGAACAGATTTGCTTTTGAGAAGAGGGGGATACTACCTATCGATCAACCTGCTTCCCATAATCAGGAATAGAAAACTAGGCTTTCTCAATTTTTACTTTCTTATCAACTACCTCGCTTAATAGGTGTGATTTCCTCATTGCTCCCCAAATTTCCAGATGAGGCTCATCAAGAGTCTTAATGGTAAGTACTAGTTCCTTCTCCCCTTTTTGGATCTTAAGATCCGGCACATTTTGAAAATGACTTCGATCCAGGCCGTCTGCCACTCTTAATATCCCCGACAGTTTGTTTATCCTTGATCTAACTTCTGGTTGTAATGACCAATACTCAGCATGCCTTTTCTTTGGAGTAGATCGCCTATGATAACGAGCTACATGAGCCATAATCTCTATCTCACTTTGGCGAAAACCCATTAGGTCAGAGTTCCTGATGATATAAAGCGCATGTTTATGGTGGGCCTTATGGGAGATATGGTAGCCAATATCATGCAGATACGCCGCATATTCCAACAACTCGCGATCTTCATTAGTCAGGGCTAACTCTTCTTGAAGCTCATCAAAAATTATAAGTGAGAGTTCGGCTACCTTGCGAGAATGCTTCTCTTGCCAATTGCATTTTCTCAATAACTCAAAAACACTTCTTTTTCTGGGGTCAGCTATCTCCCTGGTCATGGAAATTTCTTCCATATCCTTTTTCAGATGCCGAATAATAATCCCCTCTCTAAGAGCTTGTGTTGAGACTTTTACTTTTTCAATACCAAACTTTCTGAGCAACAGGTTAACCAACACCACACCCGTATTGATAAAATCAATTCTCTTGGAATCTAAACCAGGAATTTTTTTCCGCTGATCCCTATCTAAGGTGATGAACCATTTATAAAA
Organism: Balneolaceae bacterium; assembly: GCA_965242845.1. Taxonomy (GTDB): domain Bacteria; phylum Bacteroidota; class Rhodothermia; order Balneolales; family Balneolaceae; genus RHLJ01. Next base: position 253,463 of record CBDETC010000003.1, on the reverse strand, counting down.
ACCAAAGAAATCCTCCGCCGTAAATTCTAATTCATTCAAAGTAATGCTGGTTGAGTGATTCTTTCGATCCGCAATCATCATCCCAATATTCTGCATTGTACCAGATGAGCCAATAATTGTCCTGGTGGGCCTTTTCCTTAAAGCCTCTTCTACTTCTGCTAACTCTTTTTCATAGTGGGCTTCTAACTCTAAAATATTATCGTTGGTAACTGGATCTGATGGTTTGAATACATCTGTCATCCTGGAAACGCCAATCTTCTTACTGGAAAGGAAAAAAAACTCTCTGGCATTACCTAGAATAAACTCAACACTTCCGCCACCTATATCTACCATAAGCACCGGATCCTCATCAAGGCGAACACCATGTTGAACAGCATAGCCTATCAATTCAGCTTCCATAGCGCCAGGTATAGCGCGAATTTTAATTCCAAGTTCGTCAATACTTTGTTGAACAAATTCCCCACCGTTCTCAGCTTCACGAATTGCACTTGTAGCATAAGCCAGGATCCGCTCTGCTTTATAGCTCTCGCATAACACTTTTATTTTTTGAAGAGCGTTAATCCCTCGTTCAAAGGCTGATTTGGATAACCTTTTGCCTAATCCGCCTTTTGCAAGTTCAACCATTTCTTTTAGGTCATCAACTTTGCGGAAGCTACCATCAGAAAAAATATCAACGATCACAGCGTGGAATGAATTGGTACCCAGATCGATAGCAGCAATTCGCTTAATAGGCCTTGTTGTATTAACTTGATTCGTTAATTTTATCAATGAATTTATATCAATACTTTTGCTCTAATATACTATTCACTGTGCTTATGAAAATGCGTTTTCCAGTAATTTTATCTCTATTCGTACTAACAGCAGGTCCGTTGTTAGCTCAGCAGGCTGGCGTTGATTATGTAGATAATACCATCATCATTAAATTTAAAGATGCTAATGCTGCCGAAGCCTATAAATCGAAAGCAAAAGCTGAAGCTTCTTTCTTAACTACCTATAACGCTACTCCTTTAAAGCAACTTTGGAAAAACGAATATTCACAGCAATTAACTGCTACAATGCAGGCAAAAGGCAAGATCGCTTCTATGCCCGATCTTGGTCATCTTTCGAATATATATGAATTTCAGTATAGCGACGAAATAGACCCGCTTATTTTATCGAGGAAGATCTCTTCGCTGCCAGATGTTGAATACGCAGAACCTCGTTTCATTTATTATACCGATGATGTTGCAGTTAACACAAACGATCCTATCCAAAACAGCTTTGTAAGCTTTCATAATTTTAATGACGCCTGGGAAATAAGCCAGAGCTCCACAGATGTAATCATTTCAATTATCGACAGTGGAGTTAATTATCTCCATGAAGACCTGGAAGACAAACATTGGCTGAATGAAGATGAAATACCTGGTAATGGAATTGATGACGATAACAATGGTTTTATCGATGATTATTTAGGGTGGGATTTTTGGGATTCAGGGTCTACTGCTAATGCTGTTCAGGATGCCGACCCTTTTGCAATAAACAATCCCCACGGCACCCATGTAGCCGGAATTGCTACAGCTGTACCAGACAATAATCTGGGACTTGCAGGTGCAGGCTTTAATGCCAGGTTTATGGCGGTAAAGGCTGGCGGTATTGCTGATGATCCTGCTACAGGAAATGATGAATCCAGGGCAATCGGCTTTGGTTATGAAGCAATCATGTACTCTGTTATCAATGGAGCCGATATCGTTAATTGCAGTTGGGGAGGTTTCGGTTTCTCATCTTTTGGAGAAGATATTGTCAATATGGCTACTGAAGCCGGAGTGCTGGTTATTGCTTCTGCCGGGAATTCATCCACAAACCAACTTCATTATCCGTCAAGCTTAGACAATGTGCTTTCGGTTGGTGCTCTTGGAACTAATGGAAGTATTATAGCCAGTTATTCTAATTATGGCTCTACGGTAGATGTTTTTGCCCAGGGTACAATCCGTAGCAGTGTAGGTGTGGGTACAAACAGCTATGCTACTTTCCAGGGAACTTCCATGTCTTCACCTGCTGTATCAGGGCTTGCCGCGCTTTTGAAAACCGAATACCCAACCTGGACTCCTCAGCAAATCAAACAGCAGATCAGAACTTCCTCATCGTCCATCGATCAGTTTAATTCTGGTGAGTTTGCTCTTCAGTTGGGAACAGGAAGTATTGATGCTTTTGTCGCATTATCCTCACCTCAACCTGGAATCGTAATTGAACGATCAGAATCATTTAATGAATCCAGAGAAAAACTTGGAATCAATGAGGAAGGGACCTTTAAAGTCTATTTGAGAAATGTTGGTAATAGTGCACCATCACTTTCTATCAATGTAGAAGCACTTACTCCGGGCATAAGTTTTTCTGAAAGTTCGTTTGCAGTAGGCTCTGTTAGTAACGATGGTGTAGCCGAAGTAGAAATACCTATTACCCTTACTGATGATATCCTTGAAACACTCTCCGCCGATCTTATGATTGAGTTTCAGGATAACTCGGTTGGCTATCGAGATTTTAGAGTGATTGTTTTTGATAACCTTCAGTTTGACGTTTCTGACGCTAATGACCTGGCTTTATCGTTTTCTCCATCTGGAAATATCGGATTCTTCGATGCACAGAACGGAATCGGAGGTGTTGGCTTTGTTCCAGATCATCAGACAGCTAATTTTTTAACTGATAATCTACTCTTTGAAGGAGGCCTTATTTTTGAGGCTAATGAGAGGGTGGCAAATAATGTTCGTTCAACTTCCGGTAATGTAGATAAGCAATTTACTCCCGTCGAGTTTTATGAGGTTGTAGAACCTGGCGTAGTTTCACAGGCTGATGGATTTACTATGTTCCGTCCCACCAGTAATACCGGGTTAGACCAGGCAGAAATTTCTCTATATACCTATGCTTTTAATGCAGATGGGCTTGAAAACAGCGTGATTTTAAATTATGTGATTCGAAATACGTCCACCACAAGAGCACTTTCTGAAGTATATCTGGGGATCTTTAATGATTGGGATCTCGGAGATTTCTCTAATAACAATATTACATACAATCAGGCCAATGATATTTTAATAGCACAGGGACCAGCTGATTCGGAGCTTCCTATTGCCGCAGTAGCCACCTTTGGAAATACTTCCAGTGTATTAGCAATCAATAATAATTTTGGAGGCTCAAATTCGGATACACAATTTGGTTTATCTGATGGATACAACATCATTGAAAAGCGTAATTCATTGAGAGCCGGCACTGAAAATACTATCGCCATACGAACAGATGTTTCTTCTGTAGTTGCAACAGGCCCTTATTTTATTCAACCTCAGGAATCTATCTCCCTGGGCTTTGTATATGCTTATGGAGAAGATGAAGCAGAGCTTGTAAATCAAATTATTGCTGCCCGAAATCAAAACCTTTTCCAAATAAGCGATTTGAATTCAAATTCAGAAAACGAGTTTCCTACTTCTGTTGAATTCTTCCAGAATTACCCTAACCCATTTAACCCTAGTACTACCTTTACTTTTAATCTTTCTGATCAGCAGGCGGTAAGCCTGAACATATATAATGTACTTGGTCAGCAGGTAAAATCGGTAGTTAATGAGACTCTTGAAGGCGGGATATATTCCTATGAGGTTTCTTTTGATGAGCTTAGCAGTGGGGTCTATTTTGCAATTTTGGAAACGGAAGGAGCTAAGGATCTTATTAAGCTTTCCTTTATTAAATAATTCTTGAACGCTGATTCAGATAGCTTCTATCCTTCCTGGTGGGCTTTCAATAGTCATATCCAGACGATTGCATTCTCATTTAGCAAAGTACTTGAGGTTCAGGTAGTAAATAGAGAAATAAAAACCCCGGACGATGACTTCCTCGAGATTGATATAATTGATCTCAAAAATAATCGTCCTGTTGTAGCTTTATTTCATGGACTGGAGGGTTCTTCTCAACGAGTTTATATCCGAAACCTGATGTATCACCTGAAGAATGCTGGTCTTTCTTCAGTGGCATTGAATTTTAGGGGGTGTGGAAGCAGGCTCAATAACCAGAAAAGGTTTTACCATTCAGGCGAGACTACGGATTATGCCACTCTCTTTGAATGGATTAATGAACATTTCCCCAAAAACCCTCTTTTTGCTGTTGGTTTTTCTCTTGGTGGAAATGCATTGATCAAATATTTAGCAGAACATGCTCTGACCACAAATGTGCAGAAAGCCGTTGCTGTTTCGCCACCCTATGACTTAAGAGCAGGGTCCTTAAATCTTGAACAAGGATTCAATAAGGTTTACTCCTATCGCTTTTTACGAACACTTCATAAAAAGCTAGAACTCAAACGAGCCTCCTTTCCTGATCTTCCGGTGTTTTCGGGGTCTACTATATACCAGTTTGATGATCAGATTACGGCCCCCGTTCATGGTTTCAAGGATGCAGATGATTATTATGAATCCTGTTCATCCGCCCGATTTATAAAAGATGTTGAAACTCCTCTTCTCTTAATTCATAGTCACGAAGACCCAATGTGTCCTCTCAGGTTTGCTCCATTTGATGAAATAGAAAAGAATGGCTACATCCAAAGTGTATTTACGGATAAAGGCGGTCATGTAGGATTTGTAGGTAAACCTAAAAACTGGCTTAATCAAAGCATCATTAATTGGTTACGAACATAAAGATTGTTCGTATCTTTAAACCAACGTCATTTTATATCAACTATGGTCATTATAATTGGGGCAGGGCCCATTGGTTTAGCAACCGGAATACAACTTCAGCGCAAAAATATCCCCTTCTTAATTATAGAAAGAGGATGCCTTGTTAGCTCCTTGTTCAATTACCCGACCAATATGACTTTCTTCTCTACCTCAGACCGCCTTGAGATTGGAGATATTCCTTTCATCTCCCATGGATCAAAACCAACAAGAAGCGAAGCCCTAGAATATTATCGTCGGGCAGCTGAGCATTTTAAACTTCCTATAAATCTCTATGAAACCGTTTTATCGGTAGAAGGAGAAGATGGAGCTTTTACAGTGAAAACCGATAAGGACAGTTATTCAGCTGAAAAAGTAGTAGTTGCAACCGGTTTTTATGGTTCCGCTAATATGATGAATGTTCCAGGTGAAGATCTTCCGAAGGTAAAGCATTATTATGATGAGCCACATCCTTATGCCTGGCAAAATGTATTGGTTGTTGGAGCGGGGAATTCTGCCGTAGATGCCGCATTAGAATGTTTCCGGGCTAATGCTAATGTGACGATGTCGGTTAGATATGGAGAGATTAAGCCATCGGTTAAATACTGGGTAAAACCAAACATAGAAAACCGAATTAAGTTTGGAGAAGTGCAGGCGTACTTTAACACTGAGGTAAAGGAAATTCGAGAGAAAGAAGTAGTCCTGGAAACGCCTGAAGGTGAAAAAGTCATTCCTAATGATTTTGTTCTGGCCATGACCGGTTATCAGCCTAACTATAAGCTTATGGAAGCTTTGGGTATTGACTTAACGGATGATGAAAAATGTATGCCGGTGCATGAAGAGAAGTCATTGGAAACAAACCGAAAGGGTATGTACGTAGCCGGTGTAGTTTGTGGGGGGATGGATACGAGTCGGCTGTTTATCGAAAATTCAAGAGTTCATGCTGACCAGATTGCGGAGCATATAGCAAACTCTTTAAAATAAAAATGGGCAAGCGACCTATATCACGTCGCTACGACCAATTTACCGCTGCTGCATTCCTGCCCTGACGGAGTTCAAAGGGAGCTGACTGTATAGGACTTGCCCAAGAACATTAAAGATACGACCTATTGTTGACTAGTATCAAGTTTTTTCGACTACCAATTAAAGCTTTTTTGCTACTTACTAGTCATCACAAATACTCCATCCCAATCAGCTTGAGGAGAGTTCTGTTTCATGATCCTGCAACGCTCGATAAAGATTTGTGAAGGGTTCTTATCATAAGCTTCTAAAGGAAGTGCCTGATTGAAATAATCAGTGGCTTTTTCCCACTCTTGATTGAAATACTGCTCCATTCCCAGCTCGTAAAGCCCGGTACAGTCTAATAATTCCTGGGAAGCGTCTGCTCTTAATCCAGCTATCTCATATACCTTAACCGGTTGTGTTCTTCCTTTTACAACGATGTTATCCAGCAATCTAAAGACACAATCATCGCCATATTTTTCAGCTTCTTGTTTGGTGGACTCTGTGACCATTGTAAACACGTTATATTGCTTGGCTCCACTTTCGCAACGGGCAGCAAGGTTTACATTATCCCCCATCATGGTATAATTAAACCTACGTTCCGACCCCATATTACCGGTAACCATATCGCCTGTATTCATTCCCATTCGGTGCTGCATATTCCAGACAATATCAATCCAATTATCCTGCTTCCATTTCTCTCGAAGCTCAGCAAGTTTTTTCTCCATTAACTGGGAAGAGACACATGCTCTTAACGCATGATCCGGAGTAGGGACAGGTGCCCCAAAAAAAGCTACAATGGCATCCCCAATAAATTTATCTAAAGTACCACCCTGACTATTTATTATATCCGTCATTGCTGTTAAGTACTCGTTGATCAGCGTAACTAACTGTTTCGGTTCCAGTTTTTCAGAGAATGTTGAAAAGGAAACAATGTCACTAAAAAAGGCAGTAATGTGCGCTTCTTCCCCCCCTAGTTTAGGCTCTTCTCCTGATTCAATCATTTGATCCACTAACTGAGGAGAAACATAAGAGGAGAACATTCCTTTAATTCTTCGCTTTTCCTTCTGCTCGTTGAAATACTCATAACCAACTGTGCCAGCCTGGCCGATCAACACACTGAGACCTACCCCTGTTACTCCCATTATGAAACTGAACTTTAAGAACAACAATACAGAGGTTCCATAAAAACCAGCTATTAGTGCCACCATAATTCCAAAAGACCAGCCCAAACCTAAGTTGCGGTTTGCAAACACTATGAGAAAGGCACAAACCAGCATAGTTAATACCTTGGCTATATCACTTTGTCTGCTTATGTAAGTCCCCTCCAGCATGGTTTGAATAGCGTGGGCATGAATCTCAAAGCCAGGGCGAGGCAGTTCGGCTGAAGCAAAAGGGGTCGCATGGAAATCCTGTAATGTAGGCATGGTTGCTCCTACTATTACAATCTTGTCTTTGAACGTTCCTTTCTGAAGGTGTCCATCACCAAGTTCCGAGTTGTCGAATGCATTTATTTCAAAAGCCTCGGCTTCCATTACTGTGGTGTAAGAAGAATCGTCGATTACTTCGTCATAAGAGATGGTTGGGAAAGCACCTTCCGGGCCATAAAAGTTGACTATAAAACTATTCAGGTTATCTCGTTGGATATGATAATTACCCAGTTGAAAAGAATTTTTTGATGATCGGGCATCGAATTCATCAATTTCTTCATCAGGTATATTACCGTATAGCTTCAACCCCTCAAGGCCTAACATTAGATAGTCATTGCCCTGATAACGCCGCCCAATATTATATGTCCTTACATATCCATCGGGATAAGGGTAGGTACTCACAAATCCGAGCTGGTTTGGATTACTCTCACGTAGGATAGGAAGTGGGAAAATGGAAGAAGTAGGTCGGTTCAGCTCTACAATATCTTCTACATCTCCTGCTAAAACCACGTTTCCATATTCAGCAATCGCCTCAGCAAAGAGGGTGTCATTTCGAGGATCGAATGAGTCTTGCTGGGTAAACAACACATCAAAAAGAATTACTTTAGCACCTGCTCGATTCAAATTGTGAACCAACTTTGCATGTACATTAGTTGGCCATGGCCATTTCTCGGGAATTTCTGAATCGGCTTGCTCACTGATCGCGACCATAACTATGGGTGAGTCTTCTACCGAAAGGGGGCCTCGAATTTCAAACAGGTAGTCCCGGAGCGATAGCTCGATTTTCTGAACTTGTTCAGTACTCGCTATTAATAGTGAGAGACTAAAAGTCGCCACAGCGAGAACGATGTAAAATGCTACTCCTTTTTTTCTTTTTGGAGAGGGCTTCATGTATTAGAATCGATAGATGTAGCGAAGTTGAACAACTCTATCGTTGAAGCTACTTGCGCCGGATACATTGGTGAAGTTAGAATCAAACAAAAAAGAATGGTTATTATCAAGGCGATATTCAGCTCCTGCTATAAATACATAGGTTCCAAAGCTGGAAGAAGTTCTTTCGTCACTTAGTACATAGTAGTCGTTAAAGAAGTCGCTGTCATCAGAATTAGCCAGGCTCAGGAAACGTGTTCGCGATCTATTACTAGTAATAGCAAGCCTGCTATTCAGTGTAAGTTTTCCATCTAACATGAAATATGAACCACCGGCATATAAACCAAAGATATCGATATCCAATTGTCCATTTCCGGATTGGGTATTGTTTATAGTAGCACCGAGTTGTGTACGTAATGGTAGATTCTCGAATCTTGAGCCAATATTCAATGAGAATGAGGCATTTGTAGCATCGCCAAAATCGAATACATCATCTCTTGTATTCAACGATGAAAAACTGATGGTTGCATCATGAACCATATCCATAAACCTGAATTGCTGGGTTACAGATACGCTTAGATTCAATGTGTTATTCTTGCGCGGAACTTCCGTGAGTAAGGTATCGCCATCAACGATATTAAGGTTTTGAACTGCTGAACCTTCCAATCCGAAAGGAACTTCCGGGTTAAATCTTGCTACTCCATTATCTCTTGTTCTATATCTAAACCCAACACTTACTCTTGGAAGGTCATTGTTTACAGGATACCAACTTACATTAGTACGATATGAGTTAGTTTCAGTAGTAGCGCCCTTTGTATTTGATACATTATCATTGAGTGCTTCATACCCAAGCGTGACATAAATTTGATTTTGTAGCAATCTAAATCTGTCAAGTATAGTGAAGCCGGCTATGTCTCTTCTTATTGTAGAATTTGCAAGTGAAACGAAATCAGGACCTACCCAACGATATCGAATGCTAAACGTATTTTTGGGATGTACGATGGAAAATTCCGTATCAGACCCAAGAATAGAGGTTGGGAAAAAAGCTTCCGCCTCGGTAGTATCCGTTCCTATTCCCCTTATCCTGATTGGAATAACACTCATATTCTCATTGATAATGATAAACTGAGCCAGGCTGTTCAAAATATCTAAGTCGGATTGGCTTATATCTTCAAAACCAATGTCAGCAGCTCTTAAAGAATCTAACGGACCACCATAAATATCATCATTCAAGGCACTGGCCACAGTTTCTGTTTCAAAACGAATCCTGTTATTTGCCAAAGAAAACCTCAAGTCTGCTCCTGCTACAAAATTCCCTTTAGGCCTAACGCTTCCCCCTTCAACCCTTAATAGTTCCGGCTGTTCTGCTAGTCGTATCCGGTCCTGAAAAGATAAAGCCCCCAGTAAATTTGGTGAGAGTAGCAAGTCATTATAATCAACAACATTAAATATAGAGGAGGTATCATCTTCAACCTTCATAGCCTGGATACCGAACTGGAATTTTTTCGGATTACCAAGTCCTACCCTTCCTCCTATAATCTTTCTTGAAAAAGTGCCTCTTCCACTGTCATTATAATTCAGTGTATACGTAGTATCCTGAGGAATACCGCCAGCAAGCACCGTGTCAACCTGAACTGTATTATACTGATTGGTCACTTTTCTACTTACTTCCCCATAAAGGAATTGCACATTAATCACATCCCATAACACATGTAGAGAAGTGTTTATACCAAAGATTCTTCGTCCGGAAATAGTAAACTTACTTAGCCTTGGATACACATGACCCGCTTCAAATTGCCACCATTTCCCAAAGCTTAAATCAATCCCATACCTGTTTTGCGGTTGAAGCCTATTTGACTCTTGTGATGTAAAAAACCCATTAACCGAATACTTGAAAAGCCCATAGGATCCATTCAAGTAGGATCGTGCTGTGTATGCATTATTCAAATCACCCGAAATAGTTTGGTTCCTTGCGGTCAACTCTACACGTCCCTGGGGAATAAGCCGTGGCTCAAAACCCTGATAAGCTGCTCTTCGCGGGTCAACTACTCTGAACCGCCATGAAACCACTTCAAAAGTTTCCGATTCTGTAACGTAATTTACATTTACGGTATGGATTCCCTGACGCAGTCCCTTAGGAACGTAGGAGATAAAATAATCTGAGGTATCAGCCAACCCCGTTACATCCTGACCGTCAACAAGAAGCTGAAATTCTCCTTCTTCGATTTCGTCTTCTTCATAGAATAGTGCAATGGCTATATAAAGGTCATTATTAGCCAAACCACTTCCAGGAATTGGAGACAGTATGGAATAATCTATTCCTTCTGCTCTTTTTAAAGAGGGTTCACCCTGACCATCTACAATTTGAACCTCAATGGCATTTTCGGCGGGCAGGGTTTCGGGAAAGAAAAAATCCTGGTCCTGGTTTCTCAGACTTAGTTGAAAGTAGTATTCAAATGTGCTGCCAGTGAGGTCTTGAGGAGATAACTGAGCGATAAATGTACCATTCCGAAAAAAGATTTCTTTCTGCGAAAAGCCCAGATCGCCTTCATTTTTATAGAATAGCAATGCCTCGATAACATCATTTTCAGTTATCCCGGCTACAAAAAACTCCAAACTATTAGTTGTCGTTCTATCTAGTACAGTAGGTTGTTGATGCTGTATCGTAAACTGTGCATTACTGGTTCCAACACATACTAACACCCAAAATGCAGCGCATACAACCCTTAATACCCCTTTTGTCATGTTCTAATAGTGATTTACACATTACAAACAGGAATAATATCCCAAAAATAAACCTAAATAGCGTGGTTTAATTTCCTTTTTCAAAGATATTGACCGGGATTTCGCGAATCTGACCGTTTGCATCCCGGAAACGTAAGATGATCACTCGTTCGATAAGATCCTCATCAAGCTCGTCATAGCCCTCTTCCAAATCTTCAAGTTCATCATCAGAAAGAGTACCCGAATCAATGTTGTTACCTGAGTTATCAACCTCGGCAAACATCTTCTCGAATAAAGAAATAGTTTGCCCAGAATTAGTGGCTGTTACATCAACCTGGCCTTCTTCTACCCAAACGTACCCATAGGCTTTAGTTCCAAACTTAGTTCCTTTTACCGATGCAAGTGACCGGGAAGTGGCTACTTCAAAGGTTCCTGAGCCCAAAGGCTCTACCTCCATGAAGATTTCCCCGTTTTCAAGATTAATCCTTCTATCAGAAATTTTTGAACTGGCAAGACTCTCCCCCTGAACAATAAGCATGGATTCAGGTTTAACCTTGGCAATACTATTGTCCATAAATATTACCAGTGCATATCCATCTTTATTGGTAGAAAGAGTATCCCCGTTAAATAATTGCTCGCCAACATTTTCTGTAAGATCAAGGACAAACTTCTTCTCAACGGAGTTTAATTGTACCTGTGGTTTGAACCTTCTTACAATTGCTAAGGGTCTTTCAGCTTCTTCAACTATTACTGGTTTGTATAAATCACTTCCCAGCATCGAAGCCAGGACCAAGGTCAATATCAGCGGTACTGCTGTAGTATATAATTTTTTCATAGCTACCCCTCCTTAGTTAGAACCAAGAATTATATCCCCGTCTTCAATTTTTTGAATGATTTCTGCTAATAGCTGTATGGCAGTAGCACCAGTAACAATTTGATTGTTCACTTCTATACCCTCAAAAGAATACCCGCTTTCGGTTAAGCTGGCATATTCTTCTTCTCCAATTAAGGCAATAATGGCATCAAAAGTATCCTGATCAATCTGCACTATATTTACTTCTTCACCAGGTGCAGTAAGCTTAAACTGCCATATTTCAGAAATGATACTTTCTGAACCTACTACACTTTGAACCTCTGTAGATACCTGCCAATAATACGTTTGACCGGCCTCAAGAGGGATTACTCCAGAAGATGGAAATTGTAGCGTATTTCCAATAACCGTCATGTCAAGGTTTTCGAACTCCAGTAATGAGCCACCACTTTCTGGAGGATTCGTACTTAGAGCAGCTTGAATAAGAGTCTCAGGGCTGTCAATCCCATTATCGTTTACAACTATTACCCGATATGTATTCGCTGCCTCGCCTTCCCAGCTAAATTGTGGTAATGAATTTGAGATAGTAGCCTCAGCTCCTACCACTTCCCCTGGAGTTTTCAGAAAGATTGACTGTTCATCAATAACCACACCGTCACTACTACCTCCTAGCTGTATGGTCTCCGTTACTAATACCTCTCTTCCATTTGCCAAATCAAATTGAAAAATAGTCATCGTAACTGAATAGATATCGATTGGTAACTGAGTCCCTTCAAGGCTTTCTAGAAATTCCTCGCCTTCTGGTGTGAGGCCTCCATCAAAACGCATTGTTTCCTCAACACCAGGGATTCGTTCATTTTGAATATCATTATTTGTCGCAAAAACTACCTGGCCGGGATCAAGCGTAAATGGATATGCCGCCTGTTGAGTCACTTCTGCAAGCACTCCATTCTTCCCGGAAACCACAGTAAATTCAAAAAATAAATTGGTGAGCTTCTCATTGGTGTTATTAATCAGCTTACCAGAAATAAGAATAGGCCCTGCGCCTTTACTATCTACACCTAATCCAGATTGACTTAAAATCTGTGCGTTCTCAACAACCGGGTTTAATTCGTAGGTAAGCGTAAGTTTATCGGATTGAGAAAATGCGCTAGAGGCAGGAACAAAAGTTAAAAATAAAACTATGAATGAAAGAAAAATGGCCTTTGACCAAACTGATTTTTTCATACAAACCCCACTATTTGTGAATACTTTATAATATGAGGCGATGTTTTCTTACAAACAATTAGAATTATACAAACAAAAAAAGCTTTTCCTTGGTAGAAAAAGCTTTAGTGGAGCTATGGGGATTCGAACCCCAGACCTTCGCGCTGCCAGCGCGACGCTCTAGCCAGCTGAGCTATAGCCCCGAAGAAAAATGAAGATAAAAAAATTGAACCCGCCAGTACAAACCAATTCTCGAAATTTGCCTAAAGTTCATTATTTTATTCGCCAAAGATTTTTTTTAATTCAAGGGCAAACCGCTATTTTAGCCCCCAAATGGTAAACTAACATTCAATCTAAAACAGTAATGATGAAAAATTCCAAAATCTCCCTATTTCTCCCGGGTATTCTCATCGTAGCATTGTTTATAAGCAATTGCTCGGGACCAGCGGAATTATTACCCCCTCCAGAAAGAACTCTAGAATATCTTCAGTCGCTGGATGAGGAGACTCTCCGAACTCTCGATACCGATAGTGATGGAGTTAATGACTATGTAGAAATTTATGAAGCAGGTACCGATCCTCTTTCTCCTGATTCTGATGGTGATGGATTGACTGATGGTGAAGAAATCAACCAATACAATACCGATCCTACTAATGCAGATACTGATGGTGACGGCCTTTCTGATGGTGACGAAGTAAATTCTTACAACACCGATCCAAACAACACTGACACTGATGGTGATGGCCTTTCTGATTACGATGAGGTAATCACTTACAAGACTGATCCAAATGACGCTAATGGCGATGCTGACGGCGACGGAGTATCAGATGTAGATGAAATCGCAAACGGAACCGATCCTACCAACGCTGATTCTGATGGTGACGGATTCACTGATGGACAGGAACTAGATATGGGAACTAACCCAAATGACGGTTCTGATCCTGTTTACATTGACGACAATGCTTTTGGTACTGTTAACTTCGCGTTCGACAGATCAAGTCTTTCTGACGAAGCTGCTCAGCAATTAGCTGATAATGTTGAACTGCTTAATAACGCTCCTGCTTTCAGAGTTCGCGTTGATGCTTACACTGATCATGTTGGTGGTGACCAGTACAACTTACGTTTGAGCTTGAGACGTGCCGCTGCTGTTGTAGAATTCTACACAAGCAATGGAATCTCTGAAGACCGAATTGAGTCTAGAGGTCTTGGAAAGGCTCCTGTTGAGTGTTCTACTTCTGAAAAAGAAGACAACGATGGTTGTGAGAAAAACAGAAGAGCTGAATCTCACCCAATCAGTACTCTGAAGTACAGCCGAGGAATGTAACTAGCTTTACTTCCTATGAAATTAAAAGGCGAGTCAGTTTGACTCGCCTTTTTTTGTTTAAAAATATTCTGATCCCTTTTAGGAAAGCATCTAACCTAACTTACCTATTTATGTCATGCTGAACTTGTTTCAGCATCTTTTCTAGCTCTTATATACTCCTACCTTTACAGAGACCCTAGAACAATCGAGCAAAAGAGATCCCAGGATACAACCCCGGTTTATCCACCCGGTAAGCCAAATCAACTCTAAACAGGCTGAAGATATTACTTATAGAAACGCCTACCTCGCTGTGCCACTCATTAGTAGAAACCGGTAAATACCCCAGATTTGCATTGAAGAATTGCTCCTGATCATTTGGAATCCATGTTCTTCCTATTCCCCCAAAGGCAATCAGGCTTATACCCGATTTAGCCGACTTTCTCCATCCCAATGCTTCAAATGGGATGGATCTAAAGTTGTGCTCTGCATGTACGGTGGCATAGCTCGCCCCTTCGAATGGGATATATCTTTTGGATTTAAATGCTCCAAATGGAGTGAAATACCCTAAAGCGGCATCCACGGTCCCGTTTCTCTGTACTGGCAGATCTCCTAGATAGGTTCCTGCATTGAGCCTTAGATCCAGTGAATTCGGAATGAACCTTCTTTTATAGAATGTGCTGTACCTGCGATATACATCAATCTTAAAACGAGTAAAGTCCCAGTCACTTCCCATAGCCTGAAGCGATTGCTCTACACTTACCATGATGTTATCAGCACCAATTACTCCCAGGGCTTCTTTGCCTTCCCCTCTTTCCATTCTTAGTTCAAAAGAACTTAGCGTTCCTTCATTTATGGGTGGGTTTAGACGCTGAATCGTTGAGCTTCCAACAATGTCATAGCTCGTTTTAAAATCAATGGACTGGTGATCTTCCAGCCGATATTTAAAGAAATAACGCGTTGAAGATCTCCTGGGCCTAAACCTTGCTCCTACATAAAGCCCCTCTCTTCGGTAATAATCAAAGTAGTCTTCATACCCAAATAGCGACATGCCACTCGTAAATACCATTCCATATAAATCTGATTGATACCTGCTGTCAGTAGTGAATTCGTATCCTGCTTCTAGCGCAAACCTCCTCGTTCTGGTTAAAGGCCACCAGGAAAGATCCAAACCATGATTTAACTCCTCGTATCCAAAACTATATCCTAGCTTGGTGGTCAGCTCCATTCTTCGATCTGTGAAATACTTCTCATGCTTAAGACCCGCAAATACAGCATCTACCCGATTAAATCGTGCATCAATGGATACATCATTTATGAATTTCTTAACAGGACCCGGCTCTCTGCGAACTCGCCTGGTTGTAGAGCCGCTAGATGCCAGAGTTGAATCTGCAGCAATCTGTTCCTCTGTACAGTTACCCCTTTGTTCATCGTCACTCCCGTCATCTATATCCATAAAACGAACCAAAAAACCTTTAGGGCGGAACTCCTCCTCCAGGCTGGTATTACACTTAACCGTGGCATAAGCATATTCTTCTTTTGCAGATAAAGGAACTACATCCAAAGTATTCACAAACAGGGAATCTGATTTACCTATCGTAGATGAATCAACACTCATAAAATTAAACTGCCGGAAAATGGAATCTGGAAGAGCGTTGTTTACTTTATAATCATTCAGCTTAGAAATCTGCTTGAAACCGATAGGTGGAAACTGAAGACCTGGAACACCAATTTTTATGGAACCTTCCATCCTAAAATCAACCGGCAGCCAAAAATCCCCTCCAAAATCACTGAACTGCTGCTCATAATACAGATCGAAATTCCGAATAGGAGGAGGAAATACAATTACGGAGTTGGGCTTCAAACGCACGGCTATCAATGCATATTCATGATCCAGGACAAAGATAGTCCCCTCAAAAAGAGGCTGTAGTTTACGCTTTGAGCTCACCTTGATTTCAAAAACCACATCATCATCAATCTTGGTGAAATCAACCAGCTCGAAATTGTAGAATTTAAGGGCATCTGGGTGAGTTACTCCTACCACATCAAATTCAACAATCTCCAGGTTGTCATCATAGAAATTGGGTAAATAACTTACTCCTGCAAAGTTATCCGCTCCTTCAATATTAGCGGTTTGTCGTTTTGACTTTAGAATCTCGCGCGTCCCCCTTTTCTTATCCCAAAATGCTTCGGAGATACTTTCGGTAATAGAAACAATGGAAGTATCCTTTAAAATCTGCTGGCGGGTATATGCATCTACCTGATAGGTGCTCAGGTTTGCTCTCCATATCTGTTTCCTTCGAATCACTTCCTTCATAATGGAAATAGCGGGATCCTCACCAGTAACAGTAATTTCGCCCAGTTCCAGAAAGGCTTCTTTCATATAAAAATCCAGGGGGCTTTCATCAACCGAAGAAATAATTTGTTCCTGGCTTTCATACCCCAAAAACCGAACTACGATAGTAGCCGGAAAAGTGTCTACTCTTAAGGAGTATTCCCCATCCGCATTGGCAATAGTACCCTGATAGGTTCCTTTTATAATAACATGAGCAGCTGGAAGAGGTTCGTTGGTTTCTGCATCAACAATTTTACCTGATATGAGTTGTTGAGCATACGAAGTTGTGCTATATGCACCAAGAAGAATGACCCAAAGAAGCTTTTTCATATTCCTTTTAAAACTATGTATTTAAAAACGGTGTGTTTACTGTAGAAATGAGGTATAGTTTCGGCCATAATGCAGATACTGACATCAAACTAAACGCCTGTTTGCTCAATTAAGGAGGTTTGGTAAAAACAAACTCAGTTGAGGAACAAAAGTTATGATCAAAAGCACAATCAATAGCACGATGAACAGCGGTACTAACGGCTTAATCACTTCTTCTATTTTAACTTTAGCTACAGAAATTCCCACAAAAAGAATCGAGCCAACGGGAGGTGTACAAAGCCCAATACATAAATTCATGACCATTATGATTCCAAAATGAATCGGGTCAATTCCAAGATCAGTTACTACCGGAAGGAATATCGGGGTAAAAATCAGGACAGCAGGTGTGATATCCATAAATACTCCAACAAAGAGCAGCATCAGGTTGATGATAAGAAGGATGAGAATTTTGTTTTCGCTGATTGTGAGCAGAAATGCACTCAAATCCTGAGGAATGTTCTCGAAAGAGAGTACCCAGCTCATGGCAATAGATGTACTTACTAAAATCAGGACAATAGATGATATTCTAACCGTTTCAAGTATCACACTATGGAGATCGGCTATCTTAAGCTCTTTATAAAAAACCATAGACAACAACAGGGCATATACTACAGCAATAGCAGAAGCTTCAGTCGCTGTAAAAATCCCGCCAATAATTCCCCCCATCACCAACACTAATAAGAATAAACTCGGAATAGCGTTTGTAAAGCTCTTTACGATGTCTATCAAAGAAGAAGTTCTTTCTCTCGGTAATCCTTTTTTTAATGCATATACATATCCAACTCCAACCAAAGCCAGTCCCATAAGAATACCAGGTATATATCCTGCCACAAAAAGGGCGGTTATGGAAACTCCTCCACTGGCCAGACTATAAATGATTAAAACGTTGCTTGGAGGAATTACCAATCCAGTGGTGCTGGAAGCAATATTTACTGCTGCACTAAAGGGCTTGGGATAGCCCTCGCTTTCCATTTTTGGGATCATAAAACTCCCAATGGCAGAAGCTGCTGCTGCTGCACTCCCCGAAATCGCGCCGAATAACATACAGGCTACAATGTTCACGTAAATCAATCCTCCGGGAAGCACTCCTACCAGAGACCTTGCAAAATCTATGAGCCTCGTTGCTATCCCTCCTCTGTTCATTAATTGCCCCGCCAGGATAAAAAATGGAATAGCCAACAATGAAAAACTATCTAAGCCAGTAGCCATTCGTTGTGCGATTGTAGCAAATGCTATCATAGGCTCCATACTCAGGAGCAACGTGAATATGCTGGCTAAACCGATGCTATAAGCGATGGGAATTCCAAGTGCCAGCAGGATTAAAAAGCTAAGAACGAGTATCAGTACTTCCATTAATCCCTCCCTTCTTTAAAGAATGAGATTAAGTTCGCCACCGAGTAATAGCACATAATAAAACCGCTCAGAGGAATCACCAGATAGATATACCCCATTGGAATTTGTAAAGTAGCGGAGAGCTGTTGTAAGGCCAACATGGTGGTTACGAGGTAAATCCCGCCAAATACCAATACACTTAAAGAAAAGAACAGAACGAGGCTATTTTTTAGAATAACATTAGCCGTAGAATTCATCTTTTTTGAAAGCAGGTCGATGGCTATGTGCTCATCTTTGCCGGTAACGTACGCCGCTCCTAACAGGGATAACCAAATGAGTAAATATCTTGCTAATTCATCTGTGAATGAACTGGGATCCTGAAGTACATATCTTGAAAATACCTGCCAGCATACATCTATTACCAATACCGACATAAGCAGTACTAATACATGCTTAAGGCTCACGGTGATATAATGCGTTAACTTATTCAAGGTCCTGGATTTGAAGGTATAGTTCTCTTACCAGTGGATCCTCTGTTAAGCGCTCAATGAGTTCCTGACTCGCTTGTTTAAAAGGTTCTTTATCAGGATAAATTACTTGCACCCCAGCTGCTTTAACAGCATCTAAAGATTCCTGTTCTGAAATCTCCCAAAGCTCGAACTGTAATTCTCTGGAAACATCCGCGGCTTCTCTTACCCATGCTCTTTCCTGTTCATTCAGTTCTTTCCACGTTATTTCGCTGATTACAAGAATATCAGGGATAGCAGTGTGTTCATTTAATATGTAGTAACTGCATACTTCGTAGTGCCGGGTCAGATAAAAACTCGGGGGGTTATTTTCGGCGCCATCTACCACTCCTTGTTGTAACGCGCTATAGAGCTCACCAAAAGCTATAGGTGTAGCTGACGCTTCGTAGCTATTCACCATCTGAATTGCCGTATTGCTTTGCTGAACCCGAATTTTCAATCCTTTCAGGTCCGATGGTTTTTCTACTAACCGATCTTTGGTATAAAAGCTTCTTTTTCCTGAATCATAATAGCTCAGCCCCCTGAGATTATAATCTGTACTACTGTTTAGGATACGCTGCCCGATTTCTCCATTTAGCACTTTGAGACGATGCTCATCAGTTGTAAACAAGTAAGGAATACCAAACACTTTGTATTCAGGAGAAAAACTTTCTACTACAGCGGCCGAGGATTTCGTCATGTCGATTGAGCCAAGTTGCACTAACTCCAATAGCTCTCTTTCCGAGCCTAATTGCTGATTTGGATAGATTTGAATGGTGAGTTTTCCCTTGGAAAGCCTATCCAGCTCTTCACCCATTTTAACCATAGCAATATGCACGGAGTGATTAACATCAAGACCATGTGCAAGGCGCAGCGTTTTAGATTGCTCCTTCTCTGAACAGGAACTGCTCAAAAATGCCAACAACAGCACGGCTAAAAAACATTTATTGATGATATGAGCTTTACTGCTTGTCAATTGGAAAAGGAGTTAACCATCGTTTTAACTTGTGAAATCTTATCTACCAGTTTCTGAAAGTTCTCTGGTTTTATACTCTCATTATCAAACAAGCTTGAACCTATTCCCACAGAGAATACTCCTGCATTAAACCATCCACTTAGATTTTCATGAGTTGGCTTAACCCCACCAGTTGGCATTAATTTTAAATGAGGACAAGGCCCTAAACACGACTTGATGAACTGAGGACCGAGCACATTTCCGGGAAACACCTTTACCAACTCTGCTCCCAAACGGGTTGCGCTTATAACTTCAGTGAGCGTCCCACAACCAGGAACCCAGGGTTTATTTTCTTCATTACATATAGAGGCGACTTCGGAATCCATAATTGGTGATACAATGAATTCAGCTCCTAATTCTAAAAAGACTTCAGCCTGATCTCTATTCATTATTGTCCCAGTACCAAAAACCATATCTGGAAATTTTTCTGACTCTTGAATGAGCTCTTTAAAGATAGCCTCGCTGTTATTTCCCCGGTTTGTGAACTCGAAGACCCTCATTCCTCCTGTATAACATGCATTCACAACATTTATAGTTGTTTCTACATCATCATGATAAAACACAGGAATGACCGGAAACTCGCTAATCTTGGACAGCAGCTCTTCGCTCATCGGCTTACTCTCCCTGAACCATCGCCGTCCATCAATTTTTCTACTTCCTCTACAGTCACCAAATTTGCATCACCAACAATGGTATGTTTTAGACAGGATGCAGCTACGGCAAAATCCAGAGCTTTCTGATCATCCCCTTCAAATTGAAGAAGTCCATAGATCAATCCGGCCATAAGACTATCTCCTCCACCAACCCGATCCACAATATGGGTAATCTCATAGGTCTTAGAAGTGTATATCTGTTCACCATCATAAAGTATTCCCGCCCATGAATTATGTGATGCACTTTTTGAACCTCGTAAGGTTGTAATCACTTTTTTGGCTTTGGGAAATTTCTCCATCATTTGGATACAAACAGACTCAAAAGCTTTTGCAGTAACTGATGCTCCTTCGGTCACATCAACTGAAGTTGGGTGGATGCCAAAGTGCTTTTCGGCGTCCTCTTCATTGCCGAGAATGATATCGCAGTATTCTACAAGTGAAGTCATAACAGATGCTGGCTCTACTCCATATTTCCAAAGCTTCTTTCGGTAATTAAGGTCGGTTGAAATAGTAATCCCCATGCTATCAGCTGCTTTTACTGCTTCCAGGCAAACATCGGCAGCGCTTTGGGAAATTGCAGGGGTAATACCCGTCCAATGAAACCAATTAGCGTCTTTGAAAACAGATTCCCAATCAATCATACCTGGTTTTATCATTGATATAGCAGAATTTGCTCGATCATAGATCACTTTACTTGGCCGGGCAACCGCTCCTGTTTCCAGGAAATAGATTCCCAGTCTGTCCCCAGACCGGATGATTTGATCCGTACCTACTCCACGACTCCTGAGTGCGTTGATTGCCGAATCTCCTATTTCGTTTTTCGGAATCCTGGAAACGAAATCAACGAGTAACCCAAAATTAGATAGTGATACAGCAACATTAGATTCTCCACCTCCATACACAGCATCGAAGGAAGTTGCCTGGGTAAATCTCTGGAATCCTGGAGGGGATAACCTCAGCATGATTTCTCCAAAGGTGATCACTTTTTTCATAGTTAAAACCCGAAATATTTTTTCGCATTGAAATAACAAACATTCCTGACTAATTCCGAAAGCAGGAGTTCGTCATTTGGTAAAAGCCCCTTCTCCACATCGGCTCCTATCAAATTGCATAGTAAGCGCCGGAAATATTCGTGGCGGGGAAACGATAAAAAACTTCTTGAATCAGTAAGCATACCGATAAAGGTGCTCAATAACCCCATATTGGACAGAGTATCAAGTTGCTTAGTCATCCCATCGAGTTGATCCAAAAACCACCAGGCTGAACCCCATTGTATTTTTCCCGGATCACTTCCATCGTTAAAATTTCCTGCCATGGTAGCAAATACTTCATTATCAGATGGATTCACGTTATACAGAATAGATTTCGGCAAACTACTGCTACTATCCATGAGATCAAGGAAGAATTGTAAAGATTCAGCGTGCTGAAAATCACCAATTGAGTCTGTTCCAGCATCCTTTCCAATCTGGTTCAACAACCTTGAATTCGTATTTCTTATAGGACCTATATGAAGCTGCATCACCCAATTCTTATCATAATCCAGCCGTGCGAATTGCTGAAGCATAAAGCCTTTAAACTGCTCCTTTTCTTTCTGTGAGCATTCCTTTCCTGCTAACAGGTCTTGAAAAATTGACTCAACCTCTTTTCTGGTAAATGGGACAGATGGGATTTTTGATAGGCCATGATCAGAAAGCACACAACCCGCAGATTCGAAATGATCATACCTTTGTTTAATAGCACTTAAAAGATCATCCAGGTTTGTTATGTCCATATTGGACTGTTCTTCAATCTCTTTTAAATATGCCAAAAAAGAACTCGAGTCCTCTACTTCCATGAACTTATCCGGTCTAAAAGTAGGTAAGAGTTTAAGTGATTGGTTCTCTTCTTTGAACTTCTGGTGCGATTCAAGACTATCAACTGGATCATCAGTAGTGCAAATCACCTCAACATTCATCTTATCTAATAATCCCTGAACAGCAAATTCTTTTGATTGCAGCTGATCCTTCGTTGATTCATAAATGGATTCTGCGTTTTCAGGGGTCAACAATTCATCAATTCCGAAGTATCGTTTTAATTCGAGATGAGTCCAGTGAAAGAGCGGATTTCTAAGTGTTTTAGGAACCGTTTCAGCCCATTTTAAAAATTTCTCCTTATCTGGCGCCTGGCCCGTGATATAATATTCATCTACACCAGCCGCCCTCATCGATCTCCATTTGTAGTGATCATCTTCAAGCCAGGCCTGGCTAAGGTTTTCGAATCTTCGGTTACTGGCGATATCCTTTGGAGAGAGATGATTATGATAATCGATGATAGGAAGTAGTTTAACTACTTCATGATATAACCTTTGAGCAATTTCTGTTTCGAGCAGAAAATCATCATGGATAAATGACCGTTTCATGATGACGACCTCTCTATCCCTAATTCCAAGCCTCTTAATTCCGATAAACCCCTTAGTCTTCCAATTGCTGAATATCCGTGAAAAGGTATTTCTTTATTTAAATCATCCAGCATTTGATGTCCATGATCAGGGCGATACGGTATGGATGCATCCTTTCTGCCAACAGAAGCCCTTCTTTTCGATTCTACTACTAAACCCTGCATAACAGCAAACATATCTACACTTCCTTCAAGATGATTGGCTTCGAAAAAACTCTTCCCTTCTTCCCTTTGCACATTCCTTAGGTGAACGAAATGTATGAGAGAACCAAGCTCACTGATGATTTTGGGTAAATCATTGGCCTTATTTGGACCTAAGGAACCAGAACAGAATGTAATACCGTTGCTGGGACTTGTAACCGATTCAACTAACCACTTTAAATCCTTTTCAGTAGATACAATCCTGGGAATCCCAAAAAGATTAAATGGAGGGTCGTCCGGATGACAACACATTTTAATCCCCAGTTTCTCGGCTTCTGGAATTACCCGTTCCAGAAAATAGACGAAGTTTTCTCTGAATGTTTCCTCATCAATCTCAGAATAGCTTTCTAACAATTCTTTGAATTCAGATATGGAAAGAACGGTGGAGGTACCGGGGACCCCTTGCAGTATAGAATCCGTGAGTTCTTCAACCTGATCAGTGTTGAGTTCGGAAAAATAGATTTCCGCCTTCTTTCTTTCTGAATCAGAATAGTTGTTCTCAGCTCCCAATCGTTGTAGGATAAATAAATCAAAGGCTACATAAGCTGTCCAATCAAAGCGAAGAGCTAATGACTGATCTTCTACTTCAAATTTAAGATCGGTTCGCGTCCAGTCTAACAACGGCATAAAGTTATAGCATACAATAGTTATGCCGGCACTACTCAGGTTTTTTAAGGACTGGATATACTTTTCTATGTACTCATCGCGATCATCCAAACCCTGGCGGATGCTTTTATGAACATTCAGGCTTTCGATCACTCCCCAGGTTAACTTCCGTTTCCTTCCTGTTTCCTGATCTACTTCGATCAACTCTTTTCTTCTTTGAATGTCTTCGATTTCCCAAACCTCACCTACTGGAACTGAATGTAGAGCATGTACAACACATGTTGCACCAGACTGTTCGATATCAGATAAGGAGACAATATCGTTTGGACCATACCAACGCCATGCCTGGGTTAAACTCATCGTTTATACTCCGCTAAATGCACTGAAACCTCCGTCTATGGCAAGTACTGTTCCTGTGATAAATCTCGCCTCCTCACTACATAGAAATAGAGATGCCCCTACTACTTCTTCCTTTTCCCCAAATCTTCCCATTGGAGTATTTTGAATGATCGTTTTTCCTCTATCCGTAAAACTTCCGTCGCGATTTGTAAGAAGCTCACGATTCTGGTCCGCAATAAAAAAACCGGGAGCAATAGCGTTTACCCTGATTCCTTCTCCAAACTTATGAGCCATTTCAACAGCCAGAGTTTTTGTAAAATTTTCGACCGCTGCTTTTGAAGCTGAATAACCCATTACACGGGTTATAACTCTATCCGCAGCCATGGAAGAGACATTAAGAATTACTCCTTTTTTATTCTCGGCCATAACCTCTCCAAAAACCTGACAGGGTAATACGGTCCCCATTAGGTTAAGGTCTGCTACTTTTTCAAAATCGTCTACATCCAGATCAAAGAAGGTTTGATCTGGAGCGATGGTCGCTCCTTTTCGGTTTCCTCCAGCTGCATTGACCAGAATGTCAATGGAACCAAATCGGGAGATAATATCTTTTTTTACCTGCTCAAGTTGCTCACGATCAAGCACATCGCAAGGCAAACAGTGTACTACTTTACTTTTCTGATCGTGAATTTCTCTTGCCTTGTTGCTTAGGGTATCAAGGTTACGACCTAAAATGATAACTTCTCCTCCCATCTCAGCGAATCCAGATGCGATTGCACCTCCAAGTACACCACCGCCACCAGTAACAATTATAACCTTGTTTTTGAATGAAGAAGCCATCTAGTAAAATGTTATCCAGTTAATTACCTCAAGATTTGAGGCACTGGTGAGTCTACCATTTTTTTTGCTAAAACTCTTTTAAATACAAAGGCCTTATATTCTGTGCTATCTAATCAGACCCTGTAGTTCAACTGGATAGAATAGGAGCCTCCTAAGGCCTGGACCCACATCGAATATAGAGGTTGTTAATTGAGCATTAGCTGTATTTAGAATACATGTACTAAATAGTATTAACAAAATTCTCTTAATATTACCCCCAAGTTGCTTATTCATTAGACTTGCTCTTAATAATCTATTGTATTAAGATAAAGCAAGATAGATCTATTGAGTACTTCCTCTTCTTTGAGGAATTGACCGAAACTAATCCATGTCAACAGACGTTGATAACATAGATATATATAGTATATTCAAGTCATGTCAGATTTCTTTAAAATAATAAAGTCCCTATTTCTTGATACTCCTCATGATCCAGTAGTGAGTCATCAACACTATGGTAAGATTGATGAAAAATTTCTGCATACTGGTGAAAGTAGTAATAGTGGTTTATCATTAGATATTGATATGTATTTTGACGCAGATGAAAATCAGGAAGAATTAAATGAGCTTGCTGATGTATTCATAAATGTTCAATCTGGCGAAGAAGAAACACTATTTGACACAGATCTAGACATTAATACGGGCGCTTCAACTAATCATTAATAGTTGAATAATGCCAAACATAGATGTATTAATCCTTCCTCTTGTTGCAGGTTACCTTTTTTTAATAGAATCAAATAGAACCAGATTTGAGCTTGCAAGAGACAATGACCAGTCTACATTATTGAAATCATCATTGTATGGTGCATTATTTTTTATCGGGTCATACATTTTTTGGTTAATCCCTATCGGGTTAACATTTCTATTTTTTGGCACTGAATCAAAATTCTATGATTTTTTAGACCGAAATAGTGTGCATGGACCTGCTCTTTTAACCTTACCATTTTCAGTTTTTCTAATTTATTATTCAAACAAGAAGATTGATCCAAAAGAAAAGAGGAAACAGATTATCATAGATGATGGAGATGCAATGGAGAATCAAATTTTATATTCTCTGACAAATAAAAAGATTTATCTCCAAATAACTTTAAAAAACGGGAAAGTATATGTTGGGAAACCAACAAATAATTTTTTTAAAGGAACTGATAGCAGTAAGTCCATCCGCATTGCACCTCTTGCAAGTGGTTACAGAGACCCAGTAACGAAAAAAGTCAATCTAAGGGTAAACTATACCAAGATTTATAAAGAAATTAAGCATAGAGACACAATAAAGGGGCTTACTTATTCAGATTTTGAAGTTTCAATTACATACTCAGAAATAGTCTCGATATCATATTGGAACAAGGAGTATTTCGAAAAATTTAGTCAGATAAAAATACCAAGTACAACACGAGAAATTGTAGATGATGACTTTGAATAAGCACTGCAACTATTTCAGAGTTTATACACTCTAAGTCATTAAAAATCAATTTTACTTAGTAAACCTTCCTAAAATCTAGATCTGGGCGACTCCCGACGGGGTCACTTCTTACCAGAACACCGCATATAAGAAGGCGGTGATTATTAATACCGCATAGGCTCCAATATTAAAGGTACTGCTAGTCTTAAAGGTCTCAGAAGTAGTAATAATAGCTTTTGGATCGTCATCATGCGGATTGGTGGTCAGACTTACTCCTGCTATAATTATAATGGTAATGATCAGGGTGTAGAACATTTGATCCAGGAAGGGTAATCCCACTTCAGGAATTTTAAGCAACAGGGCTACAACAATGGACGAAAGCACCCCAACGATAGCTCCTTTAGTCGTGGTTTTCTTCCAGAAAAGCCCCATCATAAATACCGCTAAGATTCCGGGACTTACAAGGCCAGTGTATTCCTGGATGTACTGAAATACCTGAGGAACACTATTTAGTTGTGGAGCCAGGAATACGGAAATGACAAGTGCTACAGCAGCTGTAATTCTACCCACATTTACGGTTTGTCTATCCGAAGCCTCTTTATTGATATAGGGCTTATAAATATCCATAGTGAAGATGGTGGCAATGGAATTCAGCATAGAGGCCAAAGAAGAAACAATCGCTGCTGCTAATGCCGCTACTACTAATCCTTTAAAGCCAGGGGTTACAAACACACTAATCAACCAGGGATAAGCTTTATCATTATCAATACCACCATCAGGTTTGGAAAATGCTTCTAATACTCCGGGAATGTTTGAGGTACCCTCGGGCTGGAAATACAATACATAGGCGATGATTCCAGGAATAACTACAATCAAAGGAATGATCAGCTTCAGAATAGCTGCAAATACAATCCCTTTTTGCGACTCCTCCAGCGACTTTGCGGCCAACGTTCGCTGGATGATATACTGGTTGAATCCCCAGTAATAGAGATTGGCTACCCACATACCTCCTACTAATACCGCTATGCCTGGGAGGTTTTGGAATTCTGGGTTCGAGCGATCGAGAATCATATGGAATTTGTCATCGGCTACATCATAAATATGAACCAGGCCATTTAAAATTCCTCCTTCCGGAGTTACGTGATGCAAAGCAATCAGAGTAGTTACCAGGCCTCCTAATACAAGCAGAGCTACCTGGATTACATCTGTCCATGCGACTGCGGAAAGTCCACCATATAACGAATAGGCTGCAGCGATAAGTGCCAGCCCTATCAGGCAGATCACTAATAAACTGCCATCTCCTGTTCCCCAAATAGTGTCCAGCGCCTTTGCTCCCAGGAAGATCACCGTTGTTAAATTCACAAAAATGAACAGAGCAATCCAAAAAATGGCCAAAATGGTCTTTAAGGTGGTATTGAAACGGTGCTCAATAAACTCTGGAATGGTATAAAGCTTTTTCTCTATAAAAATTGGGAGCAGGTACTTACCAACTATGATAAGGGTTACAGCAGCCATCCACTCATAAGAGGCGATAGCGAGGCCTACGGCAAATCCTGAGCCGGACATTCCGATAATCTGCTCTGCGGAAATATTAGCTGCTATTAGTGAAGCGCCTATCGCCCACCATGGGAGAGATTTCCCCGCCAGGAAATAATCTTCTGCATTCTTCTGATGTCCATCTTTATCTCTTGAAACCCAAAGTCCTATCCCTACAATCATTAATACGTAGGCGACGAATACAATAATGTCAATAATTTCCATGAATGAGCCGATTGTTTAGTTATAAAAGCCTCGGCTAATAAAAGGAATTATTTCTAATAAGTGAATTGCCTTAAACTGTTGAGCTCTGATTACTTACTCAGTGTCTTTTTTCTTGAATACCAGACCTAAACCAGCAGTAAGTAACGCAGCACCAATAATTGACCAGATAATGGGGAAAGGCTCACCATCAATATGCACGGTCCATAACTGAGGAAAGTCTAATTCTC
Source organism: Balneolaceae bacterium (assembly GCA_965242845.1). GTDB lineage: Bacteria > Bacteroidota > Rhodothermia > Balneolales > Balneolaceae > RHLJ01. Next base: position 225,404 of record CBDETC010000003.1, on the reverse strand, counting down.
TGGCAATCCAACGGCCGATAATCGCTCCAACAAAACCAACAGCGGCAGACATAATACATCCCCCGCTTCCTATTTTAAATCCACCTATGCTCTGCCCAATCCCACCACAGATTGAAGCAATTAACAGCAATAACAGAAATCCCATAACTGACATGATATCGACAATTTAATTAGACCGTTAACGCACGCTTTCTACTATCTAAAGTTTCAAATTTTCTTCAATTTTTAAACTTTCGTTAAGTACAATAAGCATTTGGGAAACATGAAGGTAAAATGTATGTTTAATGAATTAAAAACGGATTTAAATTTAATCATCTTACCCTCATGAAAAATATCAGCCTCTACACTTTGCTGCTAGCAGTTACTTTCATGACATTTACAGCTTGCGGAGAATCAGAAGCGGAGCGTCAGGCTCGTGAACAAGCCCGACTTGACTCACTTCGACAAGTCGAACTCCAAAAGGTAGCTGAAATGATGGCAGCCCTTGAAGATAGTACTAATGCTGCGAATGAAGCAGAACTTGCTGAAGAAACTACCCCTGCTTATTCCGGATCAATCTCTGAAGAAGGTTCTTATGTTATCCAGGTGGGATCATGGAGATCTGAAGAAAAAGCTCAGTCTTTTGTTGATCAATGGACCGATCGAAATTACCCAAGTGCTTACGTAATCAAAACTGGTGATGAAGAAACCGGTGATGTGTGGTTCAGGGTTCGTGTTGGCTATTTTAGCACGCAGGAATCTGCAAAAGAATTTGGAACAACGTTAGCCGCAGAAATGAATACTGGGTTTTGGGTTGCTAATAAAGATTAGTGCCTCCGAAACTCTGAGTTTTTATAGTTGTTTATCTGCCAAGCATTTACGTAATTAGGGGCACGCTCAAGTAGCGTCTCTCTTGATGAATAGTCAGCCCATTACATCCGAAACATGTGATGGGCTATTTTTTTGCCCATCCCTTACTATTCTTTGAGGAGAAACTACTCGTTACTTCCCGTTTCGAACCGGAAATCCCATCTGAGCCCACACTAAAATACCCTCATCGATTATTGATATGTTTTCATAACCATTCCGCTTTAGGGTATTAAAAACTCTCAGGGAAGCGGCATGAGGACACGCGCAATAAATAACGATCTCAGTATCATCATTAGGAATATCATTGACAAAGTTTTCTGGCTCTTCGTAGTACGGTACTGGAATAGCTCCCGGAATATGCATTTGACGCCAGGCCACTTCGGATCGAGCATCAAGAATTACCATTTTCTTTTCTTCTTTAAGAGCCTCATTCACTTGTTCTGCTGAAACAAATGTGTCATCTCTTAGATTGAAAACCGGACCTTCGTTATCCGGATTGATTACATATTCTTCTGGAGAAGGTACTGTTACATCACTAGGCTCAGGCACATCCCAACCAGAGGCCCGGCTTCTAAGAAAAGCAGTCACAGCATCAAGCTCATCGTCATTTAAACTATCTTTAAAAGCGATCATCGGTGTCCCATCACGTCCCTCAGTTATAGCATAACGAAGGAAATGATCTGTAGCTGTTGCCAACAACATTGGATTGCCCAGTGCAGGTGCTGTTACCCCCTCTCCTTTTTCTCCATGGCAGCTAGCACAGCTTTGGGAGTATATAGCCTGACCTTCCGCAATATCACCATATACAGGCTCTCTTGATACGTCAATGGCTTCATCCACTTCTGCTTTTTCGTATAACCACTTCAAGAGAATTTCGATATCGATATACTCTAACGGCCCACCCTGGGTACTTAGGTAACCAGCCATGGCCGTATTTGACCGTCCAAACTGAATGGTATAGCGCATAAAATTATTATTTTTACTTGTCGCCAGAAGTGATGTTGACCGAAGAGATGGAGCATTATCAGCGGCATAGCCCTCACGATTATCTCCATGGCAAAGTGAGCAATACTTCGTGTAAATATTAGCGGCGTGATCCAAAGCTTTGGCGTCCAATTTTCCTCTTAAGCTCAGCATCTCTGCCATAGCCTTTTGCTCTTCTGGTTCTTGTATAAACTCTAATTGAACACCAAATGCTTGGTCCTGAGATACGGTGATCAAGTCATCGTTCATACTTAGTACATCTTCTGAAAGAGTACGCTCGAAGAACCGAGAAGTAGAATCTAAGTCGCTTACTTCAAAACGTATCGCAAAAACTCCTTCTCCTCGTTCTTCTATAAATTCGTTGAGTTCTTCATTATCTCCCGCAGCAACTAAATGAAGCTCCTGGTTCCTAACAAGCTTATACCTAACCATGTTCTCATCTTGTTCAAGAACTTCGAATCCCATTTGTTTGAATTCCTCGTTTGCGGACTGAAGATCACTAACAGCAATTCTAAGAGCGGATATTCCAACTACCCCATTAGGATGATTCGAAGACATTCTTGTATAACTGTAATAAGTCCTCCATTGATCATTGGCGGCCTGGTAATCAAAGGTTGTTTTCTCGATAAATCGCGGAAGATGAGCGGGAGGGGTATCCGAATCAAAGTCGAGACTTTTTCGATTAGGCCCGCCATTGTCTCTGGACCATCCATCTACCTCACCCGTCGTGCGATAAGTTTTTATTGAATCCACATCAAAACCTTTCGAATTAAGCCATTCTGAAGTGGAATCAACTGAGGAGCTTGAAAGAGAAAAAAGGCGAATTCCTTCGCTAGATGCTAAATAGGTATTGATAAAAGAAGGAACAGAGTTTTGTTCAACAGTATCATCAATGGAGAGAATTTCGAAATTCGTCATATCTCCGAATGAAATAGATGAGGATATTGAACCCTCAAAACTTCCTGTAGAAGGATTGCCTCGTATATTGAATCCAAGAGTATTCTTATAGTGGCTAACAGCCGTTTCTATATCATTCACCAATAACGAAGGGTTGTTTATCCCATATCCTTTACCAAGTAAAAAAGGTTCTTCCTTAGTATTGAAATCACAAGTAACAAACAAAACACATAGAGAAAGGATGAGAAATGAACGTAAATTTTTGATATGCGGATTCATGAATTTGAATTTTGTGATTAGTAGTTGGCTATATTTTCATAACACAATTGAAACTCAATAGGTAAATCGTTCGCTCGTATGGCGAATTGTAAATAAAAATCTTTATGATCCCTCCAATTGGCTGTGATAAAATATGTAATTCAAAGGTTGAAACTCCGATTATTAAATAGTTAGTCTATTACATCCAGAACACTAAATAGGCCATTTCTTTTTTGAAAAAATTTTTTGAATCTTTTTTGAAACTTCTCGTACAAGGCTTGCCGGTGATTTATTTTTCTAATTCTCCGGTTTCCATTATTATCACTAGTAGAAACACACCAAAAACATTTTAACTAAATAGAAATGAAAAACTTCAATATTGCTTTGCGGCAAATTGAGTCCATAAGTGTGCTGGACATTAGTGGTGAATTAGATGCTCATACCGCTTCGCAGCTTGAAAACTCTTTGAAGGCTCTCATCGACGAAAAGCGATTCAAAATAATCGTTAACTGCTCCCGATTAGAATATATAGCCAGTGCCGGATTAGGGGTTTTCATGGCATATATCGAGGATGTACGTGGTTTGGGAGGAGATATCAAACTAACCAATATGAATGATCGTGTATATAATGTTTTCGATCTTCTTGGTTTTCCAACATTGTATGATATCCACGACGATGAGCAAGAAGCAGTAGGCGGATTTTAAACGATTAATAGTGGCAGCAACAAATAACATATATACACTATCCGTCGGCTCCTCAACAAAGCATCTTGCTGAGGTTAGGGATTTTGTTGCTGAACATGCCAAAGGCCTTGGCTTAAAAGAAAAAGAGATTTCAGAAATTAGATTGGCTGTTGATGAGGCCTATACAAATATCATCAAACATGCTTATAAAAATATACCTTCTAAACCAGTAACCATTGAGTTAGGCGCTAATACTTCTCAATTCTGGATTTCTATCCTTGATGAAGGTGAAAGCTTTAAGCCTGAAGAGTATCAGGCACCTGATATTTTGAAGAGAATTAAAAACAAGCAAAGAGGGGGAATGGGAGTGTTTCTTATTCAGAAGCTAATGGATCAGGTGCAGTATAACAGAAAAGGCCAGATGAATGAGATTCGAATGGTAAAAAACCTTTAAGGTGCCATGAGTTCTTCCCCCCTAACCACCGAAGAGCGCCATAGTCGTTTCGAATTACGCACTCTCCTTGAAACGAGCCGTCTTCTAATTGAATCCCAGGATCCGGATTTTGTTCTGAACAACCTCCTCCTCATTACCATGGGAAAGCTCCTTGTTCCCAAAGGGATGATTCTTATTCACAAACCCGGTGACGAAGCTTACTTTGTATCAAAATCGAAAGGCAGAGGGTGGCTTGGTGAAGATGACGAGCTCAAAGCAGAATTTCCTGCCTCTGTTCTTGAGCAGTCGGTTATCTATGGTAAAGAGTTTGAAGAAGTCTTCAATACCATTGGTATTGAACCTGAAAGTGTACTCTTTAACCTAAAGACGAGTAATCATCATTTAGGATTTTTATGCCTGGGGCCAAAAGGAAATAAAAAAGGCCTAACAGAACATGAATTAGAATTTATTGAAAGCTTAAGCATAATTTCATCGGTTGCTATTGCGAATTCGCGAATGTTCCAGGAATTAAGGTACATAAATAGGAGGCTGGATCGTAAAGTTCATGATCTAAATACTCTTCTGGAGCTCAGTAAAGATTTCAACCTAATGGTTGATCTGAATGAAATTGCCAAGTCATTCAAATTTGCTATGCTTGGTCAAATGCTTATTCGCACCTTCTTTTTTGCATTGGATGTTGATGACCATAAGACTATTGTCTCGATTAGCGGTATTAAGGATGAACCTGAGCAAAAAGAACTCGACGAGTTATTTGAACTTGATGACGTAACTCATGTTGACGGTTCGGAAAATTGTGGCTTTCTCCAGGAAAACAATATCGAATTGCTGATTGGGCTACGCTTTCAAAATGAAAAAATTGGTGTGGTTGGGGTTGGTCCACGAGCAACAAAAGAAGGTTATGGTGATGCAGAGGTCACCTTCCTACAATCACTTGGAAACCTGGCTCTCCTTGCAATTCAAAAGACACTTCTACTAGAAGAACGAATTGAGAAAAAACGACTGGAAGAAGAGCTGAACCTCGCAAAAACAATCCAGGAAGGGTTACTTCCAAGTCCCGTTCCAACGATCGGCGGATTTGATATTGCGGCCATAAATGTTTCATCAAGACAGGTTGGTGGAGATTACTTTGACCTGTTAAAACTCCCTGACGATGGGCATTTGCTAGCAATTGCCGATGTAACCGGGAAAGGAGTTCCTGCTTCATTATTGATGGCTAATTTACAATCGATGTTACATGCCCTTGCTCCTTTAAATGTAACGTTGGAAGAAGCTTCAGGTCGCATTAATGACATTATTCACGAGAATACCCCGCCAGATAAATTCATTACTTTCTTTTGGGGAAAGATTTCTAATGATGGAAAGAGATTTAAATACGTGAATGCCGGACACAACCCACCTATGGTGTTTAGAGATGGAAAATCGGAACCTGATCTTCTTGAAGCCGGAGGAGTTATTTTAGGAGCAATGCCAACACTTATGCCCTATGAGTGTTCAGAACTAGAATTCCAGTCTGGTGACTTACTTGTCTTTTTTACGGATGGGGTTACCGAAGCAATGAACCCTGACCAAACAGAAGAATACGAGGAACCTCGCTTAATCGAATGCATTCAGAAAAATAGAGAGAAATCTTCTGAAGAGATTATGCAGGCTATTATTGAAGATATCAATGCTTTCTCTGATAATATTCAGTACGACGACATCACAATGATCGTACTTAAGGTCGACTAGTTTAACGTCTTTATCCCAAATACGCCCTGCACTCCTACTGGCCGGGTGTTATTAAGCGCTATTATCGCCTGATAAGTACCGTATCGATTCATGATTTCATTCACGTATCTAACGGTTTCGATACCCCTGCAAAACCCATAGCGAGCATTTTGATAGTATCTTCGCTGCATAAGTTTTAACAACGATTCGGATACATTCACCCACTCGTTAGGGTTTAAATTTTGGTCAATAGATAGTCTGCGTGCGTCTGCCAGGTGCCCCATACCAGCATTATAGGTAGCCAGAGCCAATTGCCATTGGTTTGTTGAATCCATGTATGCGTAATGCTCCAGATGCTCTTTTATGATTCTTGCACCTTCGCGAATATTATGTTCCGGGACATAAAGAGAATCATAAGGTACGTCCGAAAATCTTGGAAGAACCTGCATGAGTCCTACTGCTCCAGCCCAACTTTCAGACCTTGGGTCAAACCTGGATTCCTGAGCAGCAATTGCAGTCAGCATTACCCAATCTAATTCATACTCATAAGCTACAACCTGCATTAAGCTATCATAAGGAGAGATAAGCCCATATTGTGTACTCTGGAATTCAGGACTGAAGTAATCTGCAATCTGAGAACTACCCTCGTAATATTTTTTCCGAAGTACATTTAAGAATGCTGATCTTTTCGGAACTCCATTTTCACCATATTTGAAATGCTGGTATAAAAATTGATTCATCCTGGTAAGTAGATCGGAAGAATTCTTACGAACCGCCCAGGCAATCTCATCACGCTCGGCTATTACAGGCCCTCGTACCAACCCATTCATATATTTATTGCTGGCGTAAAAAATATTATCGTCAGCCACTGTAGCAGCATAAACTCCGCTTGCTACCTGGAATAACAGGGTTTCGGTATCCATATCTTCTGAAACAAGGTTGATTTGAATATCGAAGCCCTCATCTTGTAGCTTTTTTAATTCCTGGAAATAAGAACTATTTCTACGGATGGTGATTGGAATCCCTGACAGCTCTGAAATACTTTCAGGTTCAGCTTCTAAGTTTTCCGAAAGTACAATGATCTGGTTTACCAGATTATAGGGACGGGTAAAACTAACCAGGTCTTGCCGCTCATCAGTGATGGTATAATTGGCAGCGATTAAGTCTCCTGCCCCACTGTTTAGAAGATCGTATGGGTTTTCTCCCTCAGCAGGAATCACAACCTCTAGAGCCAGATCATTTTTTTGAGCAAATTCCCGCACTAGTTCATACTCAAAACCAACTTGTATGCCCTTGTATAGGAAATAGGACCCAGAGCTGTAGCTAGTAATCATTCTTAAGACCCCACTTTGTTTTATCTGAGCTAAATCTCTCTGTATGGGCTCAGTAACTGTGGTGGTTAATAACTCTGGTTCTGTTACTTCATACTCCTTATCCTTGCTAAGTGAACAACCAGCAAGGACAATAACCAAAGAAAAAATGACTACTACTCTACTTTGTTTTAATGATATGTTATCTTTTATATCCATTAAACATGTGGAACAGTTAGAACTATAAAATTATGTCCTTTTTATTCCGTTAAAGCTTCTGAATTTACGGATATTTGATCGTAGTTTAGGTATTCGTTAAAAACAATTAATCATTTTCGTCTCAGAAATCCCAATTATAAACGAATAAAAACCAATTTGATACACGGCTACTATTCATGAACAAAGCAGTACACTTTTTAGTTTTTGTGTATTTGTTTTCCCTGTTTTTCCACTCTCTTTCAAATGCGCAAGTTGGAGGTATTGTAAAAGATTCGAAGACTTTTTTACCTATACCAGATGTACATATTTCAATAGTTGGGACAGAATTAGGTACAAATACCGACAAGGAAGGTATGTTCTATCTTCCTTATTCGTCGTTTCCTGTTACTTTTGAGTTATCTGTTTTGGGCTATGAGAATCGTTCCGTTCAGGTTTATCGTGCTGATTCCTCACTGGTTTTCTTCATGAAGCCTGCGGTACTTTCTTTAGATGAAATTGTAATCGCGCCTGATAGAACGATCAATCCAATTACTAATACTTCCCCTATTGCCAGAAGCTCTGTAACCATTGAACAACTCTCGGACAAGTCCACAGTTACAGCCGTGGAGTTATTGAGAGCGGAAAGTGGGGTTTTTATTCAGCAAACAAGTGTAGGTCAGGGAAGTATTTATATTCGCGGGCGCGCCGGTAGAGATGTGCTCTATCTTTTTAATGGGATGCGGATGAACCCTTCCTTCGTCCGATCAGGTCAAAACCAATACTTTGGAGCCATTGACCCTCTTCTAATCAATAAACTGGATGTATACCGGGGACCTATCTCTGTGTATTATGGAAGTGATGCATTATCAGGTGGAGTAAACATTTCTCCTATTATCTACGACTTTTCAAATAAATCTAAAGTAACAGGGGATATAGCAAGCACTCTAAATTTTGAGGGGAATGGTGAAAAAACAATTCATGGCAAAGTAGCCTATCAGACCCCCAGAGCATCTTTTTTTCTGGGTGGAAGCCTAAGAGATTTCGATTACTATAAAATGAGCTCACGAACGGAAGAGGCGCTTTGGTTTCCTTATGACGCTACATTATCGAATGCCGATTATTCATTTAAATCAGCTCAGTTTTCTTCGAAAATTAAAACCTCAAATGAAACTGATTTAACTCTGGTCAGTTATTATGGTGAGATTCCTGATGCGGCCCGCCTTGACAGAATTACTTTAGGCTTTAGCATTGAAGAGCAGCAATCTGAATTGACTCCACAATTTGGATACTATTCCAACACATCCCCCCTCATGTTTTGGGGGAATACCGCTGAATTTCGAGTTTCCAAGCTAAATAAAGCATTTGAATCAATAGGCATTAAAGCTGGGTTTTTTAGACTAAAAGATTTTAGAAAAGAGCAGGATTTTGCTTTTAACAATGCTCCGGAATACTCGGTAATTCAAAGCGAGCGGAATTATTTATTCGAGATAAGCGATACCACCAATTTTGATCAAAATACAAGTAACCAGGTACAGTTCTCCCTTGATATTAGATCTGCTTTGTCGAACAACTTGTACCTAAAGTGGGGTGGAGATATTTCTCTGGATAGAGTAGAAAGTAATCGCCATTCAAATGCTGGCGAAATTCAACTTCCACGTTATCCTGATGGATCCATATATATGCTATCCGGTCTCTTTGCTCAGGTTGATCAACTGGTTTCTAAAGAGTTAAGCCTCGAATATGGAATTCGATATTCCCATACTTATGCCAGTATTCCTTTTGAAGGCATTCTTTCAGATCGCCGGTATGATCCTTACACCGACACTTATAGTCAACTTACCGGATCGATTGGTCTCACTTACAAATTGAGCAAGGAAGTTATTCTATTAAGTAATCTCTCTTCTGGTTTTAGAGCTCCAAACATATCCGATTTATCTGAAGTGGGGGTACGGAGAACGGATCAGTTCCAAACTCCAAATACTGAACTTAAACCTGAAAAAACTGGCAACTTTGATATTGGAATTCAATATCAAAGTGATCGTTTCTTTACTGAAGTGTATGCATTTTGGCTTCACTATTTTGATAAAATCACCCGCATCGAAACTGGAAATATTGTAGACCAATTTGGGCAATTTGTTGACCCGGCTACTAGCCCTGACCCAAGCGCTGTTTTTAATGAGGTGACCAATGAAAATGCAAACTCAATGGATTTATTAGGCGTTGAATTTCGTGGTAACTATCAGGTTAATCCTTCATTAAAAAGCGGACTCACTTTCACTTATACATGGGGAAATCTAACAAATGAAGATGGAACAGCTGAGCCTGCAGACCGCGTGCCTCCGGCTAATGGGATTTTCTATCTGGATTATACCCCTGTAAAAAAACTCTCCATCCGACCTCAGGCGCGATATGCTTTTGCACATCGACGAATTTCCCCTGGCGAGATTGGAGATATTCGTATTTCGCAGAATGGCACCGATGGATTTGTAAATATTCAGCTATTTATAAATTTTAAAGTTACAGAACGCTTTTCAGTGAAAATGATCGCCGATAACTTAACAGACGCCGCGTACAGAGAGCATGCCAGCAGCTTGGATGGCATGGGCAGGAATTATACAGCTACTGTTAATTATTCTTTTTGATCAGCCTTTTTTGCCCAGGTCAATGAAATCCCTACCAGAATAATACCCATCCCTACAAAAGAAAGGGGTAGCGGAATCTCCTTAAAAAAGATGAATGCCATAATTGAAGAGGCGACTGGTTCGAATAAAATGAGAGTAGCTATCAACGTAGGAGATACGTATTTGACGGCATAGTTCAGTGCTCCGTGTCCAGCTATTTGTGGACCAACAGCCAAAGCAAAGCCCAGTAAAACTACCAAACCACTCACCTGTGTTGGTATTCCTTCAATAAAAAATAGAGCTACTGCACAAGTAAGTGCTGCCCATCCATATACTGGAAATACATACTCTAACCAATTTCGGTGTTGGCGCACTTTATTCCCTATCAAAAAATATCCCGCAAAAATAAAAGCAGCCAGAACTGCCAGGCTATTTCCTAATAACGGGTTTTGATGAATCGAATCAGCATCGAAGTCTGAGTATCCTAATACTATAGAACCTGTAAAGGCTGTAAGTACCCCAATCCATACGGTAATGGGAAATCTAAATTTATATACATACCTCTCAAATACAATTAATGCTATAGGGTGAATTGTTACGAGTACCGAAGCGGAAGCAACCGATGTATAATAAATTGAGGCTATCCAACAAATAAGGTGAACTCCTAATAGAATTCCAGAAATAGCCACCATAATCCTTTCTTTCCTTGGTATCTCTCGCCTATCAATTTCTGGCCTTTTTGCCAGATATAGTGGTACTAACAGTAAAAAAGCGAATACTGTCCGTATTGCTGCCACCATAAATGCAGACTCTCCAGTAGCAAACTTCACAAGTATAGGAGAAAACCCTATCGCTGTTATACCAAAAATGAGTAGAGAGTAAACTCTAGACTTGGAGAATTCTCCTGAAGATGGAGCGCTCATTAACGAATCCTGTCCATCGACTTCACCAGTTTTTCGTCTTTACTTATGAAACGCAAAGCTAGCAGAAAGAAAATAAAACCCAGGACAATCAACGCAGAACCAATGGCTTCATCCCATAAGTAGGTTCCTATCCCTCCAAGTGAAAAGAAAACTCCTACAGCAAAGCCAAGAGCAATGATCTGAACAAAAGCAGCGCGTTTAGTCCACACTATTTGTTGTTTTCGATTTTTGAATAGGAAGATTGAATAGACTGATAATAGCCCGGCGACAAGAAGAGAAATGGCAAGGCCAAAGCCTATCCACTGTTGAGGGTCTTCCATGGCTCGAGTATAAATGGGGGTAAAATACACCCCAAGATTACAGATTAGGGTAAATGCCAGAAATACTGTTTGAATGCGTTGTATCAATCCTTTTCTATTAGGTTATTAATTGGCGGTAAAGATAGAAGTTTTAAATCTATTTTAGATAGTCTTGAACTTCTATATATAAAAAAAGCCCCCACGTTTTAACGTGGGGGCTTTTTTTATCATCGGAATAAATATAGTTAAGCCAGCTCTGGTTCTAACTTAGTTTCTTCGGCGTTTAATGAGCTTTGATCTTTGATCAACCCAGGCTCTTCTTTACCGAACATTACTTTATTCAATCCTCTTCGGCTGCGTTCAATAATGCTGTAAAGAACTGGTACTAAAATCAGGGTAAGTGCAGTAGCAAATAATAATCCTACAATTACTGCTATAGCCATTGGTCCCCACCATGCCGCTTGCTCACCACCCATATAAATATATGAACTCAGGTTAGAGAAGAACTCGAGTGGATTTCCAACTAGCACAATGAAATCAAAGTTGAAACCGATCGCCAGAGGTACTAAGCCTAATGCAGTTGTAGTAGCAGTAAGAATTACCGGACGAAAACGCACCTTTCCTCCCTGAATCAAGGCTTCACGAAGACTTAATCCATCACGCTCTCTAAGAATATCCACATAGTCAATAAGTACAATTGCGTTATTAACCACGATTCCTGCAAGCGAAATAATTCCCAGGAAGGCCATCAACCCGAAAGCCATTTGGAATGTAACCAGACCATAGAATACACCAGCCATGGACATAATCACCGAACTCAGAATAATGAGTGGTTTCGCAACAGAGTTAAACTGAGAAACCAGAATGAATGAGATCAGGAATAACGCGATCATAAAAGCAATTCCAAGGAACTCAAAAGATTCATCCTGTTCTTGTTGCTGCCCCGTCCATCCATGAGTATAACCAGGAGGTAGGTCGCTTAGATATTCAGCGAGTACCCCTTGTACTTCAGCCAGAACAGCATTGGCCTGGTATCCAGCTCGGACATCAGCACTGATAGTAATAACTCGTTCTGCTTCTTTGTGCTTTATTCCACCCAAACCATCTTTTACTTCCCAGGTCGCCACTTCAGAAAGAGGAATCTGATTTCCTTCATGAAAGATAGTAAGATCGCCCAGGGTACTCATATCATCTCTGTACTCATCATTCAGTCTTACGATGATATCATACTCGTCTTTTCCATCACGGAATTTAGAAGCTTCAACACCATTTATGGCTTGTCGGATAGTCATACCAATAGTATTGGTATTCAATTCATATAAAGCTGCTTTTTCACGGTCTACCTCTACTCGTACCTCTGGTCGTGGTTCAGGTAAATCCGATTCTAAGCCATCCATTTTCGCAAAAACAGAGTCTTCTTCCAGAATTTTTAGCACATCATATGATATCAATGCTAGCTGTTCCATGTTGCTTCCAGAAATCTCCAGATTTACTGGTTTACCAGTAGGAGGTCCATTTGGTGGTTGCTCTACGGTAATCTTGGCACCAACAATGTTTTCACTCATGTGATCCCGAAGGAATTCCATAGCATTAAAAACATCACCTTCCCGCTCCTGGAAATCCACAAAGTTGAGTGCTACCGTCCCTCTATTTGGAGTATTCCCTCCTCCACCAGATGCCGGATCTGCAGTGATTAACGCTCCAGAAGTAGCAAGTACACTGTTTACATCTACAATATTAGGGAGATTTTGAACACGATCCCGAACTTCATCAATGATCTCCTTTGTATAGGTTACATCAGATCCAATTGGGGTTTCGATTTGTACATATACATCCCGAGGGGGAATATCTTCTGGGAAGAATTCCGTACCAGGATTAAATGCACCAAGCAATACGAAACTGGATATCAAAATTACTACAGCAATACCCATGGTAGTTAACCTATGATTAAGTGCCCAGGTAAGCGTTCGCTCATATCTTACAATAAGTTTATTCAATCCATCTCTCTGCCACCATCGGCCTACAGGCTCTAATACATATTTGTTAATTGACCATAGAATAACTCCCAGGGCAATCAACATGATCCATGTGATAAAGCTTGAAGCGAGAAAAATCATTGCAAAAAACGCAAATACACCAATTAGTATTCGCTTTCCTTTCGTAGTTAATTGAGCCTTTTTCTCCTGCCCATCCACACGCATAAACAGGGCGCAAATAACAGGATTAATTACTAAACCAACTACCAGAGAACTTGCTAATGTAATGATCAGCGTTTTAGGGAGATAGCTCATAAACTGACCAACAATACCTGGCCAGAAAACCATGGGCGCAAAAGCGGCAATGGTTGTCATTGTTCCTGCAATGATAGGTATTGCAACTTCTCCAGTACCTTTTTTGGCTGCCTCAAAATTATCATACCCTTCTTCCAGGTATCGATAAATATTTTCTACCACCACAATGGCATTATCTACCAACATCCCTAAAGAAAGAATGAGCGAGAAGAGAACCACCATGTTCATGGTAATACCAACCGCTCCCAAAATGATGAACGAAAGGAACATAGAAAGCGGGATAGAAATACCTACAAAGGAAGAATTCCTTACCCCAAGGAAGAACAGCAAAACTCCTACTACAAGTATTAATCCGGAAATGATGTTGTTTTCCAGATTACTAACCATACTTACCACATCAATACTTTGATCGTTGGTAATATTATAGGTAGTGGTAGGAGGTAATAAAGCTAACTCTTCATCTAATATTGCTTTAGTTCTTTGTGCCGTTTCAAGGATGTTTTCTCCAGTACGCTTTTTAACCCCTAGTGTAATTACAGGAGCTCCTTCGAGTTCTGAATACGTTTCCCTTTCTTTGAAACCAAATGTAACACTGGCAACATCTCGAATATAAATCGGGCTCTGGGACTCCCCTTTTACCACGATGTCTTCTAACTGCTGGGTGTCTTCATATTGTCCGGGAACGCGAAGAAGGAATTTCTTGGTCCCTACTGAAATATCACCACCTGGTATCGTCACATTCTCCTGGGCTATAGCGCCTATGATATCCCCAAAAGTAATTCCATAGTACTTCATCTTGGCGAGATCAACATCAACCTGAACCTCACGTTCAAGGCCACCTGTTAGATCTACCCCAAGCACGGTAGGAATAGCTTCAATTTTATCCTGTAAATCTTCTGCTATTTCTTTTAGAATTACCTCATCGTATTCCCCGGAAAGGTTTACGTTCATAATTGGGAATTCGGAGAAATTGATTTCCTGAACAACTGGTTCTTCAGCGTCTTCGGGCAGCTCTGGCTTAGCCAAATCTACCTTTTCTCTTACCTTCTGGAGTGCGTCCTCAATATCAACATTAGGGTCAAATTCCAGGTTGATGTTGGAATATCCCTCTGATGAAGTAGAGGTCATTGTCTTTACTTCAGAGATATTTCCCAGTTCATCCTCTAGCTTACGTGTAACCAGGCTTTCCATATCCTCAGGAGATACTCCCGGGTATACGGTAACCACAAATATGTTTGGCACATTAATGCTTGGGAAACTCTCTTTAGGAATAGTCAGGTAAGAAACAATTCCCATCACTGCTACCAATGTTACCAGAACCAAAACGCTTATCCGGTTATTGATAGAGAAAGATGAGATTTTGAACTCTTTACGGATACCCGTTCCCTTTGTACTGGGTTCAGTTCCGTTTGTATGATTTCCGTTTTGTTGGATTTCGGTACTCATAATGATTTCCGAATTAAATTAGTTTGATGCCAGAGATGAAGAAGGCCCGTCCTTTAAGGTTACCCTCATTCCATCATCTAAAAAGGCTGACCCAAGCGTGATTAGCTGGTCGCCCACTTGTAATCCGTTCTCTACTATAACATCAGTTTTGTAGGAAAGGCCTAAGGTTACTTTTCGTTCTTCAGCTACGGTATTTCCACTTCCATCTCTTCCAAGAACATATACCACATATTCATTGTCTTTTGAATAGACAAATTCCTCACTTATTACCAATACTCCTTCTTGCTGATTGGTCTTTAAGCGTACATTAGCAATCATATCTACTTTGTATTGATCGCTACTTCCCGGAAGTTCAACTTCGATGCGAAATGTTCGGTTTTGAGGATTTATGCTGGTCCCTGTAAATCCGATATTGCCGGATAAAGTATCCCTATCCTGTGTATCGAACCAGATATCAACATCATCACCTGTAGAGATTGCATTGGCATATCTTGCAGGAACTCCGGCGGTAACTTTGAAGTCGTTCGCGCCGATAAGTCTTACCACAGGCATACCTGGACTAACCATTTCACCTACTTCTACTGATTTTGTCTCCACTACTCCGGTAAAAGGAGCTTTAATTTCAGTATTAGCCAAATCCACCTTGATTGACTCTAGTGCTGAGTAGCTTTGGTCATAAGCATATTTAGCATTCAGGTAGTCTAGCTCAGAACCAATCCCATCTTCCTCATATACTTTTTTGAGGCGATCGTAGGTTTCTTTTGCCTGTGCAGTCATAGCTTCTAACCTGGCTTTTTCCTGCTTTAGCTTTGAATCATCAATACGAAGGATATTCTGTCCTTTTTGAACAGTTTCTCCCTCTTTAACTGAATGAGAAACAACACGTCCGCTAACTTCAGCAGCAATCATAATATCATTTGAAGTTTCAACGGTACCAACTACGCGTACATAACTTGCAAAAGTCGAAGGCTGTATCGCAAACGTTGTTACATTAACTGACTTTACCAGTTCTTCATCTGTTGTAGTTTGCGTTTCCTCACCCCCGGAACAAGCTGCAAAAGCGATAACAACAAGTAGTGATGCAAACAGGTTTATTTTTTTCATGTTTATGGATAGTGTGTTCATTATTAATTTCATTTTTCGATCTCTATATCAACATAGGGTACTTTGCCAGTAGCTAAATCATATTGAGCTTTAGCTGTGAGGTATTCAAAAACCATTAAGGCATAATTTACTTCCGCTTGACGTACCTGAACCTCTGCATCGGTTACCTCAAGTTGTGATCCCAAGCCGTTTTCTAATCTTTTTTGGGCACGGTCATAGCCTTCATTGGCTTGTTCCAGAGCGATCTTTCGACCTTCAGCTGTTTCAAAAGCACGATTTAAATCTTCACTCGCCGATACAATCTCGTTTTGAGCATTCAATATCGCTGCCCTTCTCTGTTCCTGTAAATCTTTTTGCTGGATCTTAACTCGCTCAACATCTGCAACTCTTTTGAAACCCTGGAATAAGGGTAAACTAAGATTCAATCCAAGTGTTTGGAATCTGACAGCATTTTCAAAGAAAGTAGGTGCATCTGGTTCAGCAGAACTCCATTGAAGATTATAAGTAGCAGAAAGAGTAGGTAAGAACCGGCTTTTAACTGCTGTTAATTCTTTCTCCCTTAAATCTAAGGTGGCATCTAACACTCTTAAATCACCTCGATTGATGTATAAACCGTCGGTATCACTATCATTTTTCTGGTAGGAATATGGGTTCATTTGATCAATTTCAATAATATGATCGTTTGCTGCACCATTACTCCCTTCTGATAGAATATCATAGCTATTTAAATCTCCTTTCACTTCAAACTCTAGTTCAAGTGGAAGCCCAAGAGAAATCTTAAGTACTCTATATGCTTCATCGACTGCATATGCTGCCTCAATTTGCTGAGGTCTTTGGTTACTTAGCTGTACACGAAGACTTAATGTAGCGTAAGAATCGACAAGACCAGCTTCTTCCCTTGCCTCATTTTCTTTGAGGTTTTGCTCTAATCGCTCAATTTGAATTTCCTGCAGTCTTAGTTGCTCTAAAGCAGCCAATACCTGATAGTAAGCAATCCTTGTTTGAGTGATTATTTGCTGTGTTGTTGCTCGTAGATTTTCGTCTTGTACCGTTTTAAAAACTGTAGCAGAACTCAGTCCGACAATTGTCTCACCTCGGAAAAGAGTTTGACTAACTGTAAATCCACCTTGCCAATTATTGTCCGTTCCAAAGGCAACTGGAATAAGCGTGCCAGGGGTACCTCCAAAAATCTCAGCAGGTAAAAACGAGACCGGAATTTCAATATTCCTGGTATAGTTAATACTCGAAGAGATATCAGGATATATCTCACTGTAAGCAATCTTAACCAGCTCATTGGCATCATCTACAGAAAGTAATGCCCGGTTAACCTGAGGGTTATTTGCAACAGCAATTTTTATCGCCTCATCAAGAGTCAGCTCAAAGTCTTCGATAAGCTCTATCTGTTCAGTTTGGGCCCAGGCTAATGATCCTTGAAAGCTGATCAGTCCTGCTAAAATTATAACCCAACTTAGTTTCTTTCTTTTTGATTGGTTCATGTACATGTTTATTGTTTCGTCCTCTAAAAAAATGGCAACGCGCTACGCTAGTTTACCTCTTTGGTTTCAAAAAATGACTCTGAGTCATAGTCTTTCTTCTTCTCTTCTGTGGCTATTCCACAACCTATCATTTTCATATATCCATCAAACATCATCTTTAAGGTAATTCCCAACTCTTCTAACAAATTAAAGTGTTGAGTATTTTGATGTTGATAGGCCATACTTACCATCCCATGGGAGGTTCCCCAAAGTAAAATGGCCAACTCTTTGGGATCATACATAGGATTTATGCTTCCATCCTGTATACCTATCTGTATTGCTCTAACCATGTAGGTGAAAGAACTTTGCATATTATCCCGGCAAGCACCTAGAAATTCGCTTTCCTCTAAGGCATTAGTCTCCTTGAGATTATCATGGAATCGCATAGCTCTGAAAAACTCGGGGTGATCATTAACAAAGCTCATAAAAGTAGCACCTATATGATGAACTAAATCTATGCCCGGCAAATCTTTAGTTAATACTTTAGCAATTTCTCGATTCAACATAGTAGTTGCCTTATCACAAATACCAAGTACAAGATCGTTCTTATTGTTAAAGTACTGGTAGAGCGATCCCTTGCTAACTTCTGCTCGCTCAGCTACTTCATCCATATTGAGCTGTTCAAGCCCTTTCTCCAGAATCAAAGTCTCCGCTGCTTGAAGCATTGAAGAGCGCTTTTGCTCTTTTTCTCTTTCTTTTCTTTCTGAGATTCCCATTTTTGACTTATAGTCATTTTTTGAATTAGGGTCAAAAAGGTACTGCTGCTTTTTTTTATTTCCTAACATTTATTTGTAAACATTAGGTAAACAAATCTGATTTTCTGAGGCTACTAATTCCTACCTTCTTCTCGCTTACAGAACTACCCTCTTGAAAAAATTTTCTCTCACCGATATCAGTCTAATTGGAGTAGCAGTTGTCTGGGCTCTTAATTTCAGCGTTATTAAAACGGCTCTTAAGGAAATTGACCCATATAGCTTCAATGCTCTCCGGTACTTCTTAGCTGGAATTTTGCTTGTTAGCACCGCCAAGCTGAGAGGTTTTAAAATTATGGTAAAGAGAGAGCACTTCTGGAAGTTATTAGGAATAGGGATTGTCGGTAATCTTATTTATCAAATGCTTTTCATTATCGGGCTTGATCTCACTTTTTCAGCAAATGCGGCTGTAATGTTAGGCACTATTCCCATTTGGGTTGCCCTTTTATCTCAGTTATTTACCGATGAAAAGCTTAGCAGGAATCAGATTATCGGGATAACCATTGCATTCATTGGCGTAACTATGATCATAATAGGAGGGAATAATAGCCTTTCTTTCGCATCCGAGAGTTTTATCGGAGACCTGATCGCGTTAATGGCGGCCATTTCGTGGGCAGTGTATACGATCTTATCAAAGAAGTACCTCAAGCATTATAATTCGACTCAATACTCTGCTTTTATGTCTGTTATTGGGATAATTACATTGGGAGCAGTTGGTCTGCCTTTCCTGATAAAAGTAGATTTTTCTCAGGTTTCTGCTATTGGTTATGGAGGACTGTTATACAGTGGCCTGCTATCGGTAGGAATAGCTTACCTGATATGGAATCATGGAATCATAAAGATTGGAGCTGTCAGAACTGCCATGTACCAAAACCTGGTACCTGTTCTTGGCGTGCTTTTTGGGGTACTAATTTTGGGTGAACCATTAACAATATTGCAGTATTTTGGCTCTTCTTTTGTTATACTTGGACTTGTATTAACCAGAAAATAGACTTATTCGAAACATCGCTACAAATTATTTAATTAGTCACAACGGTTAATGAAATTTCGACACTTACCTATCCTGATCTTACTATCAGGTTTTTTAGCACTTCCGAGCGGTAATATTTTTGCACAGAACGAAACCCAAAATCAGTCCAATGAAGTAGACATGACTGTAGGTTTTTCATCTGCTTTTGGAGGTGTATACTACAAAGATCCATTGGGTACCCAACTTTCGGGAAGACTTATTCCCTTTGAAGGTAATCTCGATCTCAATAATTACACCCTAGGTGTAAATGATCTAATCTCCATAAACATAGAAGCCAACCAACCTATTTTTTTGAGAGGCTTATTGGTTAATCCACAAGGAGAAGTAGTATTGCCGATGATGGGAGCCATAAACCTGGAAGGTCTTACAATACCTGAAGCAGAAAAACGGATTGCAGAAGTAGCTTCCGGTGAATTACGAAATCCTATCGTAGATATTACTGTAGAATACCCCAGACCAAACATTATTCATATTTCGGGAGGGGTTCCACATCCTGGAAAATATGTCATTCCTGCGCAATCAAGATTGGATCAGGCTATTTTTTACTCTCTTACTGATGGTAATAGAAATATCGGCAGGAGTACTGTTAATTCAAGTCAAATACTAACTGGAAATTATTCCCTCCGAAACATCATGATATCTCACAGTGATGGAAGTATAACTACAGCAGATTTGGTCAGCTACTTTCGAACTGGTGATTTATCATCTAACCCAATCTTAAAAAATGGTGATACGATAAATATCACGAGCCTCAAAAGAGAGGCTGCCAAGGTTAGTATTTCGGGAGCTGTTAAAGCTGCCTATGAAATTGAATACCGAACCGGGGATACTCCTTCTCTTCTTTTGGAAATTGGAGGAGGTTTTGATGTTATCGCTGACACTTCAAAACTTAATGTCTACAGGCAATCTAATGATGGTGTCTACCTTGTTGAGGTATTGTCCTCTGAATGGGATTCTTTTCAATTAGAGCCTAATGACCGTGTTATTGCATTAGAAGGTGAATATTTTGACGCCTCTGCATCAGCCTGGATTACTGGTGAAATAACAATCCCTGGTAATTTCCCGATCAAAAGTGGTAAAACTACAGCATTTGACCTGGTAAATCTTGCTGGAGGTCTTACAGAGGACGCTTTACCTAGCGCTGCTTATCTCATGAGGGGAGGAGAAAGAAATAGAATTCCAAATGAGTTCAATACTGAAATAATGAAAAGAACCTCTGACCAGTTACTTCAGGGTCTTGAGTATTTGGACTCGGAGACCCAATTGAGCAGAAACAGGGTTTATATCGACTTGACCGATGAGGGCCAATTAAAAGGCCTGAAACTGTTGGATGGAGATCGCTTATTTATACCCCGGGATTCGGAGACTATATTCGTTTTTGGCCAGGTAAACAGCCCAGGCTATTTCCCTTTTACAAATACTGGGAAAATGGTACCTGATTATATAAGTGATGCAGGTGGTTTCGCTCTTTCTGCTGATATGGAAAGAGTATTTATACTGAAAGCTGGAAATTCTACCTGGTACCGTGTTGGTGAAACAGAACTAGAATCCGGAGACCGTATCTTTGTTGACAGACAACCTGTTGAAGAGTTAAATGCTTTACGTTCTTATGAGATTCAAAAGCAACAGTTGAGAAACCAACGAACTCAGTTAATAATGACAGGGATAACTACTATAACAGGTATAATTACTACCCTTGTTGCCATAGGAGCGCTATAATTTTTTGAGTTGTTTTGCCAAGCATGTAACTCAAACATGATGCTCCCTTCACTTTCTCATAATCCCCTGATTAAATGAGTGAACGTTTGCCTGCTTTCTACAAAGATTTTTTAAAGATGGTTGGGGGAACCGGAATAGCCCAACTTATTCCATTTCTTGTCTCCCCAATCTTAACCAGAATATTTACACCTGATGAGTTTGGTGCTTACGCTTTTTTCCTGGCTTCAATTTCAGTGATGGTAATCATAGCAACTGGCAAGTATGAATTAGCTTTTCTCATTCCAAAGGAAAAAAGAAGTGTAATATCACTAATTACCTTTTCATCACTTTTAGTAGTTATGGTAAGCGTTGTGTTATTCATACTACTGTTTCTTTTCGGCTCCCAACTCCTTGAATATGTAGAGCTGGAAAATTATTCATCGGCATTTATCTATGGCCTTCCTATAGCTGTATTAATCGTTTCGATGACGAATATTTTATCCGGAGTACTGGTACGGCTAAAACAATTCTCAAAACTATCCTCAACCAGAGTTTTGAAATCTTCGGGGATTAATGGGGGACAATTAGCACTCGGACTTTCAAAGACCTATGATTTTGGGTTAATGATTGGAAAGATTGTTGGAGAAGCCCTGAACTTAATGTTCATCGTCTGGCTGTTTAGAAAACATATATCCGCAAACATTCCTTTTAAAGGCTCTGGTGTTTTAAAAGAAGCTAAGGAGTACAAGAAATTCCCATTTGTAACTGCCCCTCATGCCTTGCTCAATACCTTGTCATCTAATTCTCCAAACTTTCTCTTTGTCAGCTTTTTTAACACGGCTGTTGCCGGGTTCTATAGTTTAAGCTATAGGGTTTGCTTTGCACCAGTTCAGTTGATTTCGAACTCAATGTATCAGGTATATAGCCAAAATATTTCGGAACGATATAATGACGGATTAGAACTCTATAAGCACTCTCTCAAAATTCTCCGAAAAATATCCGTTTATGGGTTCATTCCTTTTTCTATTCTTTTCGTTTTCGCTCCTTCGATTTTTAGGGTTCTTTTTGGTGCCGAATGGGTTATAGCAGGGGAATACACACAATTTCTGATCCCCTATTTATACCTTGTATTTGTCACTTCTCCCTTTTCCTTTGTTCCTCTGTTATTCGGGAAGCAGCAAACCGCATTCTCAATTGAGATTGTGAACCTTATTCTCAGAGTTTCGGCAATCTATGTAGGATATATTTATGGAAGTGTCTACCTCTCTCTATTGCTATACTCAATAGTTGGAGCTCTTATTCAGAGCTACCTTATCATTTGGTTTTTTTCATTATTACGAAGGTGAGACATGGCAGGATTTTATGGTTTTATAAATCTTACAAACTCCTTTAGCTCTCCTCACTATGAGCGGTTCTTTAGTTATCAGAATGGAAGAACTACGCATAAGCAGGCTGAGTACGAGTCTCTTATTTATGGCTATAGTTTTTTGAAAAATAACCCCCATAAGTTCTCTTATGAAGACGAAGGGGTATTAATTGTTCTTGATGCAACCATATTCGATTCCACTTTTTCCGGCGCCGGTTTTGCTAATAGTTATAGGAAGTATGGTACCAGCGCTATAGAAAATCTTGATGGTAATTTTTCAGGATTTATTCTTGATAAAACCATCAACTCCTTGTTCTTATTTACTGATACTCTATCGACTAAGTCCATCTATTTCTACCACAACCCAGAAGAAAACCTATTCTTTTTTGGATCGGAATTAAAGGTATTAACAAGCCTGCTAAATGACCTTCATCTTCATATTTCTCCCGATTTAGATGGGTTTAATTCTTTGTTAAGCCTTGGCTATATGCTGGACGATGTTACTCCGGTTAAGGAAATTCGGAGGATGGACTATGCAACCATTCAGGAATTCTCCATCCCTTCGAACCAGATAATCTCCACAAAGAAATATTTTTCGCTTTCTGACATCAAGCCTCAAAAAATCGAGTTAAAAGACGCAATAAACGGGGTAGATGAGATACTTAAAGATGTTATTTACAACGAATGGAATCAGGAAGAAGGACAATCAGAACAACAATTAGCAACACTTAGCGGGGGATTGGATTCAAGAGTTAATGTCTTATTTGCAAAGGAACTTGGATTCAACAAAATCCTGTGTTTCAATTGTTCCCAATCTAATACTCCTGATCATCAGATCTCAGAGGACATAGCAAAGAGGGAAGACCTTGACTATACATTTTATCCATTAGATACCGGACACTATTTTGAAAACTCATTTCCTGAATTAGTTAAAGCTAATGATGGAATGGTTGCCATAAATGGCTCAGCACATATTTACTCAGCACTTAAAAATATGGAGCTAGCCGATTTCCCTGTTATACACACGGGGCAGATTGGAGATGTTTTGTTTGGCTCATTCCTGAAACAGAACTTCGGATTAGAGGAAAACATAGGAAAACTAGGGTTCATAAATATTCCATCAATACTAAAACAAATCTCAAATTTAGATGAGATCATCGAGCGGTATAAAAACAATGTCGAACTTTTTTCCTATGAACAAAGACAGATCAATGGTACGCTAAATGGAGATCGAAAATGCTCACATCTTGTAGATTTCGTTTCTCCTTTTTACAACAGACAGTTAATAAGTTATTGCCTGTCATTACCTGATTACTTGAAAAAGAATAAACGTCTTTATATCGAATGGATAAGAAGTAAGCATCCTACTTTTTTTGAGTACAAGTGGGATGCAGCTGGAGTAATACCTAAACACAGAGTCTTAACCTTTTTAGGAACTCGTACAACCCGTTTAAGAAATGCTTTCATTAACAGATTTCTTAAATCCAGAAACTCTATGAATCCATTTGAACTTTGGTTCCACCAAAACAAAAATTTAGATCCGGCAATAAAAAAAATAAAAGAAGAAAACATTGATCTTATATCTGATGAACAGTTAAAGAAAAATGTTAATCATGTATATGAGTTTTGTGGGACTCAGGGAAAATTCTCTGCCATAACCGTGATACTGGCTTATAAATTACATTTCTCAAAAACCAATTGACTACTGATGTATGAAGCTGGCTTTATTTAGTCATACTTATCCTACTTTATTTAACCCTAAATCAGGGAAGTTTGTACAGGATCAATTTGATTTGCTAAATGGGCTTGATGAGTTTCAGATCGATTTATTTGTTCCAACACCTTATACATTTATTGGAACCAATAGATATAAAAAGAGCCAGAGTCCCTTCCTTTTCCCTGGCACCAATAAAATCAGGTTTTCATACCTGTCTTTTCCTAAAAAAAGATTCCCGGGCATTGTTTCGCACTCGCTTTCAAAAAAAGCGACTGATGCTTTATTAAAAACTGAAAGTGACTATGATATAGTTCATGTCCATTGGTTATATCCTGATGGAATGATGATTCCAAAACTAAAGAAACTGGGCTTTAAGACGGCGCTTACAATTCACGGCAGTGATTGGTACCAGTCTTATCCGGAAGAGCATTTGAGAAATGTAATTCAAAAAATCCTGACACATACAGATAGAGTTTTATTCTCTGGTCCAAAGATCAGTGCCGACGTTCTGGATGTATTTCCTGAGGTGGAAGAAAAATCAACGATCATGTATAACATGGTTGATCCGGATATATATTACCCCGTTTCAAAAAAAGAAAAAGAGGAGAGCAGGAGTGTCCTAAATTGGGAATCCGATAAAAAGCATGCGTTAACTATTGCCAACTTACGTCCGGAGAAAGGAATTGACCTGTTGGTGAATGCAATTCATAATAATGAAGAACTACGAGATGTAATCTTTCATATAGTTGGAAACACAGAAAGCACTATGCATTCTAAGGAGATCCAGAACTTGATTTCCAACAACCCATTTAGAAATATCAAATTGCATGATTCTGTCACTCCTATAGAGCTTCTCAAGTATTATTGGGCTTCTGATTTTTACATCCTTCCAAGCCGGAGAGAAGGCTTTAATGTATCTATTCTTGAAGCAGCCGCTTGCGGAATTCCGCTTGTATGCTCAAATGTGAGTGGAGCAGAACAAGTGATTAAACTTGGCACAGGAATTTTGACAAAAAATCCGGAAGAGTTAAAAAATGCTATGACTAAAATGGCCAATACTTTCTCAAATTACTCTCCGCAAAAGCTTCACCAAGGAGTAATTGCAGAATTCGGAAAACATCGTTTTAGAAAACGACTTACCAAGGCATATACCTCTATTCTGTAATCATTGCCTCAGCTTCTACTTCTTTATGAGCCAGTTTTATACTCGCAAATAACAATCCAATATTAATCATGCACAAGCTGTGCATTTGCATCCCTCCGATAAATTGAAAAAACACCAAGTAACATACAAAGGAGGCAAATAAAGCAAGCTGTAATGAGTAAACTTTTCCTGCCCCTTTAAGAAGCGCTATTGCATCCCACCCTCTTTTCAAGATTTTTAAGATCAGGTAGATAAAAACGACAAACCCTATAGTTCCAAGTTCAGCAAGAACAGTATAGAATTCATTATGGGGCTCATATATCCAGGCGGTTTCTTGAGGAGGATGATACTGTTGGAATACCGTTGAAAAGCCCTGGTAGCCAATACCAAATGTGTATGTATCAAGCCACATCAGAATTGCTGTTTGGAAGAGGATAATCCTAAATTTTGAAGAGTCATCAGATGTACCGGCAAAAATATCACCCAGCCTTTCCAAAATGCTAAAGAAAATGGTTCTGATACTATCACTCACTAAGAATAGAAGTAGAAAGATGACTGCACTTAAAATAATAAATCTTCCGTCTCTTTGGATTAATGATACTAACAATACTCCAACAAAAAGAGCTACCCAGGAACTCCTGGAGTAAGTAAGCAGAACTGAGAAAATTAAAACCCCAACAATGGCAAAAAGGCCTAATTGATAAGAAATTTTTTTTGAACTACCTATAAAAGCTATTAAAAGCATTATTGGCATAAAGAAATTACTCGCCAAAATATTCGGGTCAGTCTCAGCTCCTGAAGACCGGATCAACTTTGTACCTTGATTTATGTAATTAAACGCTGCTACCTCAGGATTCAGATAAAATTGATAAACATTGGCAAGAGCAACTATAAAGGCTGTTCCGATCAGGATTTTTATAACTGTTTCTAAATTCTTTGTTGTCTCAATACAGTTATATATCAGATATGTCATTCCTATAAGAACTATATATCTGAATGCGTAAAAAATACCCTGCTCTCTTTCAGGGCTGTAAATAAGCGATAAAAATATGATGCTCAGGAATAAAAGGTACTCTTTCTCTAATCCGTAGAATTGAAGATCTAAATCCTTTACTGCAACCTTGTGATAAATGAAAACTATAAATCCGGTTATTAAGGCGAGTTGAAATAGAGTAAGCGGAATTGCAGATCCTTCTGACAGATAAACCAGACCTGATAAGAACGCCCCGATAATAGCCGGGATAATTATGTAAATCTTCTTTTCACGTACAACGTTGATTTGCATCACCAGCGTGTCAGAGATTGAATCAGCTTAGTAAACCTGTCATAGTCTTTTGGGTTATTCTCTTTAAGATTCGATCTCCATTCTAGTAAAAGAACCCAAAAAACTGAGAAGAAGTACCCAAAGAGGAAAAAGGCTATCACTATATATGCTCTTTTAGGCTTATCCTTATAAGTTGGAACTAATGCGGGATCAACAACCAATAAACCGGAGGATACCTCCTCATAATTTAACTTTTGCTGCTCGTATTGTGGATACAGTACTTTATAAATTTCTTCTTGAACAACTACATTTCTATATCTCCTCAAGTACTCAAGAAAAAGCTCCGGCATTTCAGAAACCGCCCGGAAAATTTCAAAATCTCCTTCTTCTTGATCGAACCCATTTAACAATTCATCATACTTATCCTCGAACTGACGCTTTTGTGTTCTCAAATCCGCAATCTGCGTGTTTGATTCTCCCAGTACCTCCGTTAAATATCCTATTTCAACTTCCAGCTTTACTATCTCGGTTCTCAATTCAGCAATGGTTCCGATTTGAGCTCTAGCCTGTTCTTCTACTTGCAAAATACCATACTTGGTCTGAAAGGCGACTAAGCTATCTTCTGCCTCTCGAAGTTCTTCTTCATTTTGGGCCAAGCGATTTTGAATCAGCAAAAAGCCTCCCTCAACGTTTTTTCTATTCAGATCCTGAACTTTACTTTCTAACTCAGAATAGTAAAAATTGATTAGCTCGTGAGCACGATTTGGGTCATTATCATTATAAGCCATCGTGATGGAAATGATCGTATTGAATCCTAGACCTGCTTCTCTGGTTTCCACGATTTCAATTCTATCATTCAATTTTTTACGGAGAGCCTCTGGAATTGAAGTCCCAAAAAGCTCCTCAAGATCAAACTCCTCGATAATGCTATTTTGAATCTCTCTGCTTCTAATCAAAACCAGGGCCTGCTCAGAAGTCACATTACTACCGCTTACCGACAAATTGGCTAACCCACTTAATAAGCCACCGCTTGAAAAATTCAACGAATTCCCATCCGTAACAATGAAGGAAAGCTCGGATTTATACGTTTTTGGCCAAAGCAGAGCACTAACAAATCCTGCAATAGTAAAGCAAACAACAAAGATGATGATTAGACTCTTCCTCAAAGAAAGAACGGTCAAAAGATCAATGAGATTAATTGAATTTTTCTGCATCGAGTATTAGATAATGAATGATCGATTATTCTGGACAATTATAATTAAATCCAGCTTTTGGATTCTATAAACTTTCCAATGAAAAAATTTTACACTGTTAGTTGATTGTATAACTGTATTAATTTTTTTTCCTCATTTTCCCAGGTATACTTTTCAAATACGGCTTTCTTTCCATTTTCGCCCATTTTAGCTGCTTCCTGAGGGTGTTCATGAATCCAATCAATAGCATTTGCAATTTCAGAAGGATCAAGAGGATTTACTAATATACCACATTCGTTATCCTCAACGATTTCTTTCCATAACTCAAAATTTGAACCTATCACAGGCAACCCATATCTCATGTACTCAAATAACTTATTAGGCTGAGCTTCAATATGATTAGGTATAGGATGGAAAATAACCAAACCAGAAGATGAAGTTTCTGCAATTTTCTTCAATTCTTCCCGATTAATATGCCCTAGGAAATTTACATACTTCCAACCTTCCATTGACTTTATTTCCTCTTCCAATTTAGAATTCGGAAAACTACCTGCAAGTATTAATTGAACACTCTTTTTCAGGTTTATTTTTTCAATGGCTTTGATTATTTCTTTTATGCCTCGTACCTGGGATATAGAGCCTACATAAAATACTCGTTCCTTATGCCGCTCTATTTTGGTTGAAGTACCCTCAACCTTAACTTCAGGATAGTTTTGTACGAGTAATACCCGCCTGGGAAACCTCTTCTTAATCGATTTAGTAACTACAATAGTGCTATCAAAAACTCTATTTCCAATTCTCTCGATAATGTCTACAAATAAAGAAATAATCTTTCGAAAAGGAGTGGGTATCCACTCTTTCTCTAGAATCGTTTTCGGTACATCTTCGTGAACATCATAAATCACTTTATTTCCAAATAACTTCAGCACTAACCCTATGGGTATCAACTCTGGGTCATGGAAGTGAAAAATTGTTCCCCTTTTGTACTGAAGAGATTTGTAAAGTATCCTTGGAATAATTTTGGTTAATCGATCCAACTTGCGGGTAGCAATGGGCAGTGCGTTTATATTTATTCCGCCAATCTTCTCATTTTTTGAATGTTGAATTATTAGATCTACATCAAATCCGTTTTCTACTAATGACTTGCAAATCTTATAGAATATCCTTGTGTCTTTAGAGTGATGAACTGAGGACAATTGAACAAGTTTTCCCATCAGCTGACAATATTATGAATAATATCCTTCATGCTACGGGCTACATTCTCTCCATACACTTTCCTGGGTGCTCCTGAGGGGTGGAATTCAATGATGTCCTCGCTGAACTTCGATGTTCCAGCATCCTTAATCAGTAAATTCCATCCTGATTCTACTGTTTCAACCCATTCTGTTTCAGATCTTAGTGTAACACAAGGCTTATTCAAAATATACGCTTCCTTCTGAATCCCTCCTGAGTCGGTTATAATCTTAGCAGAATAATTTTGAAGATTTAAAAAATCTAAATAACCCTGAGGATCTATAAGCTTGATATTTTCTGAAACCTGAAGCGAGTTTCTTTGGATTATTTCCCTTGTTCTTGGATGAACTGGAAATACTACCTTGGCACCCAATTTTCCCAACTCTAATAGTATGTTTTTTAGACTTCCTTGATCATCAACATTATAAGGCCTATGCAGTGTTACTAAATAATATTCGTAAGGCCTTAATGCTAACCTGGAAATTATGTCAGATTTCTTAATAGCCAGCCCAACATTACTAAGCACACTATCGACCATAATATCTCCTGTAAAAAAGGCTTTTTCCGATAACCCTTCTTTCTTCAGGTTTGTGATTGCTGTTTCAGTAGGTGCAAATAAATAATCACTTAAATGATCCGATGCTATGCGATTCAGTTCTTCAGGCATCTCTCTATTAAAGCTCCTCAAGCCTGCTTCAATATGTACCGTTTCAATATTTAATTTTGTTGACGCCAATACTCCTGCTAACGTAGAGTTTGTATCTCCAAAAACAACTACAAGGTCCGGTCTTTCATTAATTAAACACTCTTCTAGCTTTAAAAGCATTTGTGCTGTTTGCTGACCGTGAGTACCAGATCCAACTCCCAGATTATAGTCAGGATGAGGGATATTCAATTCATCAAAAAAGACCTTTGACATATTTGAATCAAAGTGCTGACCAGTATGCATTATTATCTCATTGAACTCTTCTCTTAAAACTTTTGATAGTGGAGAGAGCTTTATGAATTGAGGTCTTGCCCCAACGACTGAGACTATCTTTTTCAAACCTTGAGTATTAACTTTTTTATTCACCAGCCGGATTGGCCTAGAATTTTGTTTTTGATGAATTGATAAAGGAATCCGCTAAAATGCCCTAGTTGCATTAATATTAGGCTTAGAAAAACTGTTATAAAATTAGAGATTATACCCACTCTCGAAGTTTCACTTTGCCAGATTTCATTTTTAAACAACTTCGACTTTGTAATAATTAACGAAAAAGACTCTATTGCAAGAATTAATAGCAAAAAGATTGCTGTTTCTAATGAGTAGAGTTTTTGAGACAAAAATAAATCCAATATTAAATAAAACGAGAATAATAAAATGAAAAGGAAAGGAGCCATTCCCCTAAGTGGACTACTTTGAGGGTGCAATATTCTTGTTAGAAATCTTCCTCTTCCATACCTGAAATATTGTTTAAAAAGCTTAAAAAAGGTATCCCTGGGATAGTACCAGCTTTTGATTTTCGGACTTATAAATACACATTCACCATACTTTTCTGTAAGCCTCAGATTCAGTTCTGAATCCTGATTAGTAACATTATCCGTATTAAATCCACCTAGCTCTCTTAAATCTTTTGCCCAAAAGCATCCAAGAAAAACGGTGTCCGCATAGCCCTCATAATCCTCTTGCATATACTTCGCTCCGCCATTTCCAAGAAAACTCTTAGTAGCTAACGAAACTCCTGCCTGTACTCTATTCTGAGCCATGTATCTTTGAGCGCCGCCAACATTTTTTGCCCCTGTCTTAAGCAGCTCTGAAACACACTGTTCGACGTAATCTGATTTATAGTAACAATGCCCGTCCGCTCTTAAAAATACTTCGCCTTTAGCTAACTCAATCATTCGATTTAAACCAAAAGACTGATATTTGCCAGGGTTGTCCACTAATTTCACCCTGTCATCTTTAGCCATTAAATTCTGAACTATCTCTCTTGTCCTATCGGTACTTCCCCCATCAGCTACGAGAATTTCTACTAAATTTGAATACTCTGTAGATAGAAAGCCCTCAACTACCCTTTCGATATGAGCTTCTTCATTGTATACAGGAATCCCGATTGTAACACTTGGATTCGCAGTTATTTCGTCTGATTGAGTGATTGAAGTACTTTTCTATTCTAATTGTGCGAAGTTAATAAAGCTCAGAATAAAAGAATATCAAATTCTAGTCCCGCCACTCAACAAGTAAAGAACTGCCATTCGAACGGCTACCCCATTGGTAACCTGATCTAAAATAACAGCACGATCACTATCTGCTACTTCACTTTGCATTTCTACTCCCCGGTTTATTGGGCCGGGATGCATAATTCTAAAATCTGGATACTTTTCTAGATGTTCCAGTTTAATTCCAAAATGTTCATGGTATTCTCTTAAGGATGGAAATAGTTCTGTACCCTCATCCTGCCGTTCTAATTGAATTCTTAATGCCATTGCCACATCACACCAGGCTAGTGTTTCTTCAAGGTTATAAGAAACTTCTACCCCTAAATCCTTAGCATAAACAGGCATCAATGTTTTAGGTCCACAAAGCACCACTTTCGCACCTACTTTTGTTAGCCCTACTATATTAGATCGAACAACCCTGCTGTGCGAGATATCACCTATAATCGCAATCTTCTTTCCAGTCAAGTCTGGATGTAGCTGCTGCATCGTAAACATATCTAAAAGCGCCTGGGTTGGATGCTCATGAGCTCCATCTCCAGCATTTAAGATAGCCGCATCAACGCATTGGGTCAGAAAATGAGGTACTCCGGGACTTTTATGACGAACTACCACCATATCAATCTTCATTGAACTGATATTCTGAATAGTGTCTTTTAAGGACTCCCCTTTTTTTGTACTGGAGGTGCTTGCAGAAAAATTAACTACATCAGCACCCATCCTTTTTTGAGCAAGTTCGAACGAAAGCCGTGTTCGGGTACTATTTTCATAAAAGAGATTTACTATGGTTTTATCTCTCAGTGTCGGCACTTTGGGAACGGGTCTATCTAATATCTCCCGAAAAGATTTGGCCTGATCCAACACATATAAAATATCTTCTCTTGAATAATCTGCCAGACCAAGTAAATGCTGTTGGTTAAACTGGTAGTTTTTCGAGCTATCACTCATTTCCTTCCCCCGTATTTACCAAATACACGGCGTCTTCACCATCTAGCTCTTTTACCTTTACTCGTACTTCTTCCTTAGAATGAGTAGGCACGTAAATTCCGGTGTAATCTGGAGCGATTGGAAGTTCACGATGCCCGCGATCTACCATACAACAAAAGCGAATAATCCTTGGACGCCCATAGCCCATTAACGCATCCATTGCCGAACGCACTGTGCGACCCGTGAAAAGCACATCGTCAACAAGCACGACATCCCGGTCATATAAATCAAACGGTATCTCAGTTACCTTTACCTCCGGCATCTTCAGTTTTGATCTAAAATCATCTCTGTAGAAGGTTACATCTAGCACTCCAAAATCAATATCGAAACCAAACTCTTTACTGATGCTATCTGTGATTCTTCTCCCCATATATACACCGCGTGTTTGCATACCAATAATAGCAAGTCGGGAAGGGTCATCATAAGATTCGAGGAATTGATGGGCGAATCGCAAATAGGTGCGATCTAAATCCTCTTCTGTCATGATTAATGCTTTGTCCAAGCGGGTAATCTATATGAGTTGAATGGTGGACAAATATATAATCTTTTATGGAAAATATTATCAGCTTTTAGCCGCTATTCTTTGTTGAATTTCAACGATCAATTTGGCTGAATTACCATCTCCAAACAAGCCCTCCTTTGGATAAACCCCTTCAGCTACATGACCATCCAAAATTCGTTCTGATTCCATAATTATTTTTCTCTTTTCTGTACCAACCATTACTACTCCTGCCCCGAGTACTTCAGGGCGTTCTGTTACCTCTCTCATCAATAAAACAGGCTTCTTTAAACTTGGAGCTTCTTCCTGTATTCCTCCACTATCAGTAATTATGAAATGAGACTCATTCATTAACCAAACGAAGGCTTCATAAGGAAGTGGATCAATAAGATGGATATTGGAAATCCCCCCTAGAAGATCCATTACTTGCTCTCTTACATTAGGATTCAAATGAACAGGGTAGATAATTTGCGCGTTTTCATGAGTTGCGATTTCTTCAAGTGCCTCACAAATGCTCTTAAACCCTTCTCCAAAATTTTCTCTTCGATGCCCCGTGACCAATACGAGTTTTTTTTCTTTATCAATCAACTCTTTGATACGGTGAATCTCATCAGTATTACTTGATTCTACTTTTTCTAAGGTATAGAAAAGAGCATCTACCACTGTATTACCTGTTACAAAAATAGAAGAGGAATCAACCCCCTCATTAATCAGATTTTGCTGAGCCTGCTTGGTGGGAGCATAATTTATATCGGCTAATCTACTTGTTAACTGCCTGTTTACTTCTTCGGGATATGGAGCTGCCTTGTTATAGGTTCTAAGTCCGGCCTCCACATGACATACTTTTATCTGTTTATAGAATGCCGCTAATGAAGCCCCTAGCGTAGTAGTTGTATCCCCATGCACGTACACAAAATCCGGCTCTGACTCTTCCAATACTTCCGTTACCCCCTTAAGTATTTTAGCCGTCAACTCATCCAAACGCTGATTAGGACGCATAATATCTAAATCGTAATCGGGAGTAATGTCAAAAAAATTCAGTACCTGGTCGAGCATTTCCCGGTGCTGTGCGGTTATACACACTTCTACTTCAAATTCTTTGGGATTAGACTGAAACTCCTTGATTACAGGAGCCATTTTAATAGCCTCTGGCCTCGTTCCAAATACAATCAGGATTTTCGTTTTATTCATTAGCTCGTCGTTTCAGCGAAGTGAAAGTAAAGATTAAATCAATGGGCTTAAAATTCATTCTCAATAGTTTTACAGCTATCTTAAATCCATGAAATTTAAAATATTCACTCTCTCCCTCCTTACACTACTAGCTTGTTCTCCTTCGAATGATAGTGGAGATACAACGGAACAGCGCATCAATTTGGTTCTCTTCTCATTGGGAATGACTCATAATTCTCATTTAAATCGCCCTGCAACTACTCCCGAAACTTCTTTCAGTGCCACTGTTAATTTTGAAGTGTTCCTTTCTGAAATAACTAATCACGAAGATTTATATGCCCTTCGAATTGAAGACGAAGAAGGAATAGGATGGAGCTTTGATCAGGAAGAAATCCGGGACTCATTTTTTGAGGACTTTAACAGTCTGCGCTTCCGGGGATTGGAACTACGCAGATTCGATTTTATTTCCGGGAAACTACTTACAGCAAAAATTCTTGACGAAGAGGGAAACATCATATTTGAGCGAGGGTTCTCTTTGAGCAATAGCTTTCCCCTACCTGCAACTACAAACCCTGAGTTCGTTAATAATTCACAACTTCAGCTAGCGTTCACTTTTTTCGACACCCCTTATGATGGTGGAAATATTCCTTTTTCTATCACAGTATATAACACCATGTTCAGCAGTAATACTTTTTCTATAGTATTTCTGGATAGCCAGGGAAATGAGCTTGATATAGATAACTATGGCATCAATAATTTCGATCAGGAAAGTGAGACTTTATGGACGTTAAACATCGATTCAGATAGTTTCCCGGAAAATGCTACCTCCTTCTACACACTTTTTTTTAGAGGAAGTTTTACCCAGGGCAGCATTCTTTTTACCGAGATCGACGATCTGCCAGCTAATCAATAAGAATAGAAAAACAGACCCAGTGCTTTCTTTATTTTAGCTACTATTCTAGGTATTTTTGCGCTCCCTAATTTTGGAGTAACCTAAATTTTTAAACCGACCTGTTTTCATGAAAATCCACGAGTATCAAGCCAAAGAAATTTTAAAAAGCTATGGCGTAGCAGTTCCTGATGGTATTGCTGCTTTAACTGTTGATGAAGCCGTAAAGGCAGCAGAAACTTTGAAAGATAACGGCGCTACTCTCTTTGTTGTTAAGGCACAAATTCATGCCGGTGGACGAGGAAAAGGACGAACCAAAAAGAACAACGCAAAAGGGGTAATTCTTTGCAAAACCGTTGAGGAAGTAAAAGAAGCAGCTGAATCTCTTTTAGGAGATGTGCTTGTTACTATCCAAACCGGAGAAGAAGGCCAACTTGTTCAGCGATTATATGTTACGGATGGTGTTGATATAGAAAAGGAATTCTATTTAGGCATCTTACTAGATCGCGGAGTGTCCAAAAACGTGATTATGGTTTCTACTGAAGGCGGTGTAGAAATCGAGAAAGTAGCAGAGGAAACTCCAGAGAAAATTATCAAAGAGTGGGTAGAGCCCGGCATGCCACTACAAGTAAATCAGGCTCGGCACTTAGCATTTGCACTAGGACTTGAAGGTGATGCTCTTAAAAAGGCTATCAAATTCATCATGGCTATCTACAATGCCTATCTTGAAATTGATTCCGATATGTTCGAAATCAATCCGCTCATTCTTACTCCAGACAATGACATTCTTGCCCTGGATGCTAAAGTAACATTAGACGGAAATGCTTTATTCCGTCACAAAGATTTAGCTGAACTAAAAGACGAGTCAGAAGAGGATCCATTTGAATTAGAAGCTCAGAAGTACAACCTCAACTACATCAAATTAGATGGAAATGTAGGCTGTATGGTAAATGGCGCTGGATTAGCTATGGCAACCATGGATATCATCAAGCTATCTGGTGGTGAACCAGCTAACTTCCTGGATGTTGGAGGCGGTGCTAATGTGGAGACGGTTAAAAATGGATTCCAAATCATTTTGGACGACCCGAATGTGAAAGCCATTCTTATCAATATCTTCGGTGGAATTGTGCGTTGTGATAGAGTAGCAAATGGAGTTATTGAAGCGGTAAAAGATCCAGAGATTGCTGCAAAAGTTGAAAATGTACCTATCATCGTTCGACTTCAGGGAACAAATGCAGCTGAAGCAAAAGAAATCATTGACAATTCTGGCCTTAATGTGATTTCTGCAGTTCTACTTAAAGAGGCAGCTGAAGAAGTTTCTAAAGTTCTTGCTTAATAGAGTACCTAAGTTGGAAAGTGACTTAGTACCAAAGTAGAGTACAACTCTCTTCTACTTTGGTACTCTGTTACTTAGGGACTTTACAACTCAGTTACTGAAACTGAAGTACTCCGTCCATAACTTCACGATAGAAGTCCTCATACATTCCAACTACCAAATCCTGGTTAAACTGCTCCGCTCTTTTTCGGGCATTTGTCGAAAGTTTTTCATGTAATTCAGGATTGGTCAGAATATTCAAAGCATGGTCTGCCATGCATTGGGTATCATCAAGATCACACAGGTATCCTGTTTCACCTTCTACATTTACTTCAGGCAGTCCACCAATATTGGAACTAATAACCGGTACTGAACAGCTCATGGCTTCTAATGCAGCTAATCCGAATGTTTCGGAACCAGAGGGAATTAAGAATAGATCAGCAATTGAAAGTACTTCTTCTACTTCATCCAATTTTCCAAGGAACCGCGTATGATCACAAATACCCAGTTCTCTACACTGCTGTTCTGCTTTTTGCCGATCCGGACCATCTCCTACTAGTAGAAGTTTGGCTCCAATTCCATGCTCCAGAATCTTAGAGAAAACAGTAATTACTTCTGGTACTCTCTTTACTTTTCTAAAGTTAGATACATGAACTACTACTTTCTCTCCGTCGGGGCAAATAGCTTTTTTGAAATGACTTTTGTTTGATTTTTGAAATCTATCCAGGTCAATAAAGTTTGGAATTACTTTTATGTCTCTTTTTATATCAAAATTATCGAAGGTTTCCTCTTTTAGATAATTTGAAACTGCTGTAACTCCATCACTTTTGTCGATAGAAAATTCGACCACGTGCTTATAGCTTGGATCCTTTCCAACCAGGGTGATATCTGTTCCGTGAAGAGTAGTAACGATAGGAACTGTTTTTCCCTTTTCTATCATTATTTGCTTAGCCAAATACGCACTAGTAGCATGCGGAAGCGCATAATGAACATGAAGTAAATCAAGATTCTCATACTCAATCAGGTTCACCATTTGAGAAGCGAGAGCAAGGGCGTAAGGGGGATATTCAAATAGTGGATATGAATTTATGGATACCTCGTGATAAGTGATTCTGGTATCCAGCGTCTCAAGGCGAGCTGGCCTTGCGTAACTTAGCACATGAATTTTATGCCCTTTCATTGCTAGTACTTTGGCTAATTCGGTGGCCACAACACCGCTACCTCCAAATGTGGGGTAACAAACGATTCCAATATTCATGTATTAAAGCTCCACTATATGTGAGTTAGAAAAATACAGATTCTGAGTTGATATTTCCCGTCCAAAACATCCTTTAACACCACATGAACGTTCAAATATTTCGAACCGTGCCTGTATTCTTTATATTTGCCTCCCAAACTGAAAATTTAGAAGTAGTTTGCATGGCAGGACATTCCAAATGGGCGAACATTCGCCATAAGAAAGCAAAAGAAGACGCCAAGCGTTCAAAAGTTTTTACTAAAATTATTAAGGAACTTACCATAGCTGCGCGCGAAGGTGGTAGTGATCCTTCAGGAAATCCTCGTTTATCTCTTGCCATTGACAACGCTAAAGCAGCAAACCTTCCTAAGGATA
The DNA here is from genome assembly GCA_965242845.1 of Balneolaceae bacterium. Lineage (GTDB taxonomy): Bacteria > Bacteroidota > Rhodothermia > Balneolales > Balneolaceae > RHLJ01. Next base: position 187,779 of record CBDETC010000003.1, on the reverse strand, counting down.
ACATGGAGCGGGCCATTAAACGTGGCGCCGGAGAGCTGGACGATGGAACTACCTATGAAGAAGTATCTTTTGAAGGGTATGGCCCTGGAGGTATCGCGTATTACATCGAAGCGGCTACCGATAATAATAATCGTACAGTTGGGGAGATTCGTCACATTTTCACTAAACACGGTGGAAATATGGGTACAAACGGTTCTGTTGGTTTTCTTTTTGAGCAAAAAGGATTAATTCAGGTTTCTTCAGAAGGTTTGGATGAGGAAGAATTTATGATGGAAGCTATTGAAGCCGGTGCTGAAGATGTAAAAGCTGAGGATGATTTTTTCGTTGTTTATTCTGAGCGAAGTGAGCTATTTAATGTTCGAAAAGCGCTCGAAGAGAGCGGTTTTAAGATCGAATCTGCCGAACTTATCCGTGAAGCAACCACAGAAACTAAAGTAGATTCTGAAGTAGCTCTTTCAAATTTTAAAATGATGGAAAAATTTGAAGAGAATGATGACGTTTCAAATGTGTTTACTAATATGTTAATGGACGACGAAACATTAGCAATAGCCGAAGAGTTATAATTTAGCATGAAAGCTGTTTTTACATATTTACTATTAATCTTCCTTTTAACCGGCCCCGGGAATAGTGATGCTAAAAAGGGAAATGAAGCCTACGAACAGGGAGACTATGTAAAAGCTGAAGAACTATACAGAGCTTCTCTGGAAACCGATCCCGAAAACGCCGAAGTATATTTTAACCTGGCAAATGCATTAGCTAAGCAGGGTAAAACTGAAGAAGCCATTCAAACCTATATGCAGTACCGCTCTATGGCTGATTCCCCGGAAAAGAAAGCACTCGCTGAATATAACATCGGCTCTGTACTTGCAGAAGGACAGCAATGGAAACCAGCAACTCAGCACTTTAGAAACTCGCTCAAACTTAACCCATCTGATTCAGAAGCAAAGCATAATTACGAAAGAGCACTAGCAGAATCAGGTAAACAGGATGAGCAACAGCAACAACAAAATGACCAGCATAATCATGATCAGGAACCACCTAGTGAATATGCAAAAGCCATGAAGAAAAGGGCCGAACAATTAGTTGCTGAACGAAAATATCAAGAAGCACTAAATTTGATGCAGGAAGCACTTAATGCTGATCCAACAGTTCAAAATTTTAGTGATTTCATCCAGCGTATTGGTGATGTAAGTGAAATTGATTCTTAAAAAACTATGAAATACTTAGTCTTACTTTTTTCTTTTTTAATGATAACCGTAACCGCTCAATCTCAATCTGCGGATTCCTACTTTCATGGAGGAGCTCAGTCATTTATTAATGCAGATTTGCAAGGAGCCATTAGCCAGGTACAGCAAGGCTTAAGCCGATACCCCAATGATCCAAGGCTAAATGCATTATTGAGAAAATTGGAAGAAGAACAAGAGAAACAAGAACAACAGCAGCAGGACCAACAAAACCAGGATCAGCAGCAACAAAACGAAGAACAACAGAACCAGGATCAGCAAAATCAAGAGCAGAATGAAGATCAACAACAGGATCAGCAACAAGAAAATGAACAAGAAGAGCAGCCACAGGAAGAACAGCAGGAGCAACAACCTCAGGAACCCAAAGAGATAAGCAAAGAAGAGGCTCAAAAAATACTCCAGGCTCTTGCTCAAAAAGAGAAAGAGCTGCTAAAAGAATTTAAAAAGAAAAAGAAGCAGGGATCAGCTACTCATGATAAGGACTGGTAAACGCTTTTTCTTTATACCCTTTTTTGCGTTTCTCTTTTTACTCTCACAAGGTGTATTAGCACAAACTATTACGGTTGATGCTTCCCTCACCCAAACGAAGATATTTTCCGGAGAAAATGTCCGATTAGACATTAAGGTGTCAGGACAATCCATTAATTCTATAGACCGACCAACTATTCCTAATGTAGACGGGCTGAGGTGGTTGAGTGGGAGCACCAGTACTTCTCAGAATTTTTCTTATGTAAATGGCCGGCCTTCAGTGGCATATACTTATGGCTATCAATTCATTGCACAAACACCCGGCACTTATACATTTCCAGCTCTGGAGTTTTCTGTAAATGGAGAAAGCTATCAAACCAGCGAGCTTTCATTTGAAGTTCTGGATCCAAAAACCATAGATACCGGTGAAGCTGAGCGTTCTCCCGAAATCTACCTGAGGCTAGAACCTGATACCGATAACCCGGTCGTTGGCCAGCAGGTGATTGCAGATATTGTTCTCTACTTCAAAACTGAAGTTGAAGTATCCTCTTACCAGGCTTCGCCAGGTTGGAAAGCCGAAGGATTCTGGAAGGAAGAACTTGAGAACAGACAACAGGCACGAACTACTACCACAATTATAAATGGTGTACGATATCAGCGAGCGGTACTCTTACAATACGCCATTTTCCCTACCAAATCCGGTTCACTTACACTAAGTCCTTTTGAAGTTGTAGTACAGGTTCGTCAAAGAAATCGCCGTCGTGATATTTTCAGCTTTGGGCTTGGTCAGGAACGTAAAGAACTTCAAACTATTCCGGTTGATATAGAAGTAGATGCTTTGCCACAATTGAATAATGCCGAGTTTTTAGGTGGCGTTGGAAGCTTTTCGATAACAAGAAGCATCAACCCTAAAAAAGCTTATGTGGGAGAAAGTGTGGAAGTAGTAACAACTATCTCCGGACAAGGGAATATTCCTCTCATTGTAAAACCCGAATATACGTACCCTGAAACGCTTGAGCTTTATAACCCTCAGGAAAATTCAACAATAACCCGCTCAGGTCAACAGATTGGCGGTACTAAAATATTTACCGATATCCTGATCGCAAGGAACGAAGGCACTTTTTCCATCCCTGAAGCTGCACTCGCTTATTTTAATCCCAGCATAAACAGATACAGTACTATCACCCTTCCGGAATTGATACTTGAAGCTGAGCGTGATCCCCGGGCTGTATCTTTATCTACAAATGAACTCAGATTTGATGTAGCCCCAATTACTGGATTAGCAAGTTGGACTTCTACCGATACTGGCAGACTCTATAAGAAGTCCTGGATTTGGCTGCTCCTGTTCTCTCCGTTATTAATTCTTGGAGGATCGTACTTATTCAAGACTTATTCAGATAAAATGAGCTCTGATACCGCCTTTGCCCGGTCTCAGAAAGCACGTAAGAAAGCTCTCGATGAATTGGCCCTAACGAAATCCAAAAACGACATAAAGGAAAGCTATAACCATATACAAAAAGCACTGAGCCAGTTTATCTCGGATAAACTGAATTTACCTTTAGCAGGGCTCTCCATTCAGGATTTATGCGATAGTATTTCTGTTAATGGCGATTCGGAAATAGCTTCGGAAGTAAGAAAGCTTCTCGAAAAGTGTGATACCATTGCTTATGCTCCCAATACTTCTCAGGAAGACCTGGAAAAGGATCTTCAAAAAGCAGAAGAGCTAATTAAACAATTGGGCAATTTGAAATGAGAGCCTTCAGTATTCTTCTTTTCATCTTATTAGGCCCTTGCCTGGTATTAGCACAAACTAATCCGCAATTGATTTTTGACCGGGCCAATACGCTACTTGAAGAAAGTGACTATTATGCAGCACTAGAGCAATATCGAAGCATAGAAGCGACAAATAATATCTCCGGAGCTCTTTTCCTTAATATGGGAATCGCTGCGACTCAAATCGATTCCATGGGTTTGGCTAAATATTACTTTCTGAAAGCAAGCACATTTACTTCTACCGAATCCTCAGCTCAGAATGCGCTTCAATATATTGAGTCTCAGTTCAGCAGGCAGTCAGCGATGTTACCTAAATTGCCATGGGACCGGGCCGTTGATTGGCTTAAAGAAGGGCCAACTGCCCAAGGTGTATTCTTAATAGGATTTTTTCTATTACTTATTGCCCTCGTATTAATTCTTTTGCGATGGTTTAAGGTGATGGAACTTAGTAAGCACCGAAATACCCTGCTTTCTATTTCATTACCAGGTTTTTTGATCGTCTTATTAGCTTTTTATGTAGACTATATAGATTATCGGTATAGTCAAGCTGTTATCATTGAAAGTGAACTACAAGTAAGGCAAAACCCAGATGATTCTTCTGATTTAGTTAGCCTTGCTTATGAAGGCTATGAAATCACAGTTGATGCAACAACAAGTGCCAATAATCAGGATTGGATTTATATCCGTTTGGGTAATGGCCAGTTTGGCTGGGTAGAGAAACACGGAGTCAAAATTTTATAATGGAGTTTAAATGAGTACCCCTCAATCATATATAGACGCAAACCAGGAAAAATTCTTAAATGAATTACTCGACCTGCTTAGAATCCCTAGCATTAGTACCGATTCAACAAAGAAAGATGCTATCCAGCAAGCTGCCGATTTCCTGTTAGGTAAACTAAACGAGCTCGATCTTGATAGTGTTGAACTTTTTGAGACTCCCGGAAACCCAATTGTTTACGGTGAACACTGTCCTTATTCTGACAGACCAACCGTACTTGTTTACGGTCACTATGATGTTCAACCTTCTGACCCTGAAGATCTTTGGGATACACCTCCTTTTGAACCAACTATTAAAGAAGGAAATATTTTTGCCCGTGGAGCTAGTGACGACAAGGGACAAGCCTATACCCATGTAAAAGCTATTGAGTCGTTTGTAAAGTCTGGAAATCCAATTCCTGTAAACGTCAAATTCATCCTTGAGGGAGAAGAGGAAATTGGCTCTCCAAACCTCGTTCCATTCCTTGAAGCTCATAAAGAGCTATTAGCCTGTGATATGGTATTGATTTCTGATACAGCCATGTTCGGAAAAGATCAACCTTCTATCACCTATGGGCTGCGCGGACTTGCTTACATGGAAGTAGAAGTAGTAGGCCCAAATCGTGATTTACACTCTGGAGTTTATGGCGGAGCAGTAGAAAACCCTTTGAATGTGCTCTGCGAAATGGTAGCCAAGCTAAAGGATGAAAATGGTGTGATACAAATCCCAGGTTTTTATGATGCCGTAGTTCCGCTTACTCAGGCTGATCGAGAGGCATCGGCTTCGCTCCCTTTTGATGAAGAGGCTTACAAGAAATCCCTTGACATCGAAGCTGTGCATGGTGAAGAAGGCTATACCACACTTGAACGTGCTTCAGCCAGACCAACCCTGGATGTAAATGGGATTTGGGGCGGCTATCAGGGAGAAGGAGCTAAAACGGTGCTTCCTTCTAAAGCAGGTGCGAAAATAAGCATGCGCCTTGTACCAGATCAGCACCCGAAAGAAATTGCTCGACTTTTTAAAGAGTACTTTGAAAGCATTGCTCCAGATACTGTAAAGGTTACTGTTACCGAACACCATGGAGGTTTTGCGTCCATAACAAACCTTGATTTTTATGGGTTGAAAGCTGGCGCCAAGGCTTTTGAAGAGGTATATAACAAAGAGGTATTATTCTCCAGAGAAGGCGGTTCTATTCCTATTGTAGCTGACTTCAAAAGAGTGCTTGGTGTAGAATCAATTTTAATGGGATTTGGACTAACCAGTAACGCTATTCACTCGCCAAACGAGCATTTTTCTATCGAAGACTTTTACCGTGGAATTAAAACTTCTGCTCGTTTCTTTGAGTTGCTTCCTGAATTCAGCTCTTAAAATTCGGTTATGTACATGATTGGCAGGTTGCTCTCAAAATCATAAAGAGTGAGCCTTCTGAGATTGTAGTATCCTTCCCAGTAACTTCTTAGCGACTGGATGTAGCTACGTCGGGAACTATCTTTCTGATTCTGAGCGATGAATAGATCTGTGACATCAATCCTTCCAATTAGATACCTGTTTTTTGCTACATCATATCTTCTTGCGGCTATGTCATCAGAGATTCTTGCCAACTCCACCTGATCCCTTAATTGCGGGAATTCCCTTACGGTACTTTTTACACTGAGCTCAAACTGAAGCTTTTGATAAGCAATAGTATTTGCGGTCTCTTGTTGCTGGTTTCTCGCTGATCGAATTTCAGCCAGGTTTTTCCCCCAATTAAATAAAGGTATTTGAAAACCTAGCGTAAAAAACTGCCGGTTTTGAGGATCCTGGTATAATTCTGATAACTCGGTAGAAGTTTGGTTCAATCCGAAATCAGCTCTTAATGTCGCTGAGAAACCTGTACTTCTTTTTGCCTGCTCATAAGCCTGATCAGCCAATAGTTCATTTAGTTCGAATTGTAGAGAAGTGCTATTGTTCTCTATAGCTAATTCCAGAGCTTTGTCTACATCAACAGTAACATCTGAAGCAACTGATGGTGCTAAAATTTCTAACTCAACATTATCATCTATTCCAAGAAGAGCTTTAAAATTTTCCTCCGCCCTTTGATAGCTTAGCTGAGCAGTCGTTAGAGAAGTGGCTGCGTTTCGAAATTCCAATTCACTCTGTAGTAGTTCATTCTCTGCAATATTACCTACCTGGAAGCGGCCCTGGGAAATGTTGTAGATGGAATCATTTACAGTAACATTAAACTCGGCCACTTCAACGTTTATCTTGGCAAGTAATAGATCGAAAAAGCCCTGTGTAACCGTAAAGGCTATATCTTCCATATCCTCGATGTACTGCTTTTGAGCTATCTGATACCGAAGTGGCTCCGTTCGGTTTTGCCATTTTATCGAATTGAACTGGAATATTGGCTGACGAAGACTCGCAACAAGCGGAGTACTTTGCCATAAATAGGTGTTTTCTCCCTGAAAAATTCCCAGACGAGTTATGCCCGAAGAAAGAGATAGCGCACCCCCTGTTGGTAAAATATTCTGATTTACCGAGAGTGCCGCTGAAGCTTCAGATTGAGTTCTGGAAGAAAAGGTAATGGTACCGTCATCCAGAGTATTCGAGAAAATAGACTTATTGTAATTTGGTGCGTCTCCTGTTAGCGTAAAACTAGGGAGTAGATCTGCCCTGAATGACTTGTACCTCCACTTAGCAGAGAGTATTGAAAACCGGGCAGCCCTCGAAAGCGGGCTATTCTGCTTGGCATATTCGATACTTTGTTCAAGGGTTAGCACCTGTTGTTGGGCTTGAGTGCTTTTAGTTGGCACTAGCAATAACAAAAAAACAAAAACTGGTAAGAAAAATTTATTCATGGCGTAAAGCGTGTACTGGATCTTGTTGTGCAGCTCTTTTTGCGGGGAAGTAACCAAAAACAACCCCGATAATTAATGCTACCCCGAAGGAGATAACTATAGATATTGGTTCTACAATCGTCGCAATTTCTGCAGAAAGTTCAATCGCCACACTGAAACCCATTCCAAGGATTATACCGAGCACCCCTCCTGTGATACTAATTGCAAGTGCTTCGGTTAAAAATTGAAGCTCGATATCCTTCTTTTGTGCTCCTACTGCCATTCGAACACCAATCTCTCGATAGCGCTCAACTACAGAAGCCAGCATAATATTCATGATTCCAATCCCACCAACAATCAATGAAATAGAGGCAATAGAGGATAATACAATGTTGAAAATACGTTTGGTGCGCTGTTCTTGTTGCAGTAACTGTTCGGGAACAATAATCTCAAAATCAACCACTTCGTTATGCCTTCTCTTTAGCATTCTGGAAAGAACATCGGCAATAGAAACACTGAACTTGGAATCAGTAACCCGAACGATCAATTTATCCAACTGATTGTAATTTACGTCGGCCTCTTCCTCTTCTTCATCTGGACCGCCGATGATAAAAACCCTTCCTCCAAAACCACCTGCACTTGCATCGATATCATCTTTCGTAACAAGGGCCCGGTTTTTGAAACGAAGCAACAGGGTAGTTGCCGGCATAAAAATATCCAGGTTGTAATTACGTATCCCGAGGCTTTCTATATTTTCTGTAGAGAGTTCTTTTTTCTCAAGAACACCAATTACAGTAAGCCATAGGTTCCCCACTTTAATCTTTTTACCAATCGGGTCTTCCCCGGCAAAAAACTTGGTCCTCACATCGCTCCCTATAATGGCAACTGGTTCAGAGTTACGTATTTGCAGATCAGAAAAGTTCTTTCCATCCTGAATATCGAAATTGCTAATGAAGAAATACTCATCCGTCACACCAACGACTTTTCCGCTTCTCATTCTCGCATTACGAATAAAGTTAGTTTCGAATATGATCTCTGGACTGATGTATTCAACTTCAGGTACATACTCCTTGATGCTGGCTAAATCATGAAGTGTGAGTCCGGGGGAGTATTTTTTCACATCGCTTTCACCCTCACTTGCCTGGGCTAGTGTTCCTTCAAATTGATCCATTACTGGCTGAATGATCACATTGTTGGTACCCAATAACTGCATTTGAGCCAGTACCTCCTGTTGAGCACCAGTACCAATAGCAAGCATCGCAATTACTGATGCCACACCGAAAATTATACCTAATGAGGTGAGAAAAGCGCGTAGCTTATTCCTTTGTATAGCCTCAATGGCAATATCAAAATTGTAAAGTAGTTTTTGAAGCACTGAGTCTTAGTTTTGTGTGATTTGTTCGCTCAGCATTATTCTTCTAATCCCGGAGGTATCGCTTGGCATGGTTAAGAACAACTCGTCTTCCATTGCCACACCTCTATGAATAATCACAGAATTGTCATTAATCAATCCGAGTTCTACTTGTTGCATTACTGGTGATAATCCATCTCTCTTAAATACATAACTCAGTGAGTCTACTGCATGAACAGCTTCAAGAGGAACATGAAGGGCTTCTTCGATCTTATCAATAAAAATCTTATTACTGGTAGTCATTGCTGGCCGAAGCAAACTGTCACTCTCATTCACTTCGATAGTGACCTCAAATACTTTAGAGTCGTAGTTTTTTCTTTGCTCTCCAATATTTGCTACGTCGGTAATAATACCAGTAAGTCGTTTATCCGGAACTGCATCCAATCCTATTTCTACTCTTTGACCAACCTCTACTTTCTGAATATCTACCTCATTAACATAGGTCACTGATTCCATGATCGTAAAATCAGGGAGTTCGGCCACTACAGGGCTCCAGGCACTAATCTGTTCGCCTTCTGTTATCTTTGATCCGTTCCAGTTCCTTCTGTAAATCACCATCCCTTTATCTGGTGCAAAAACGGTGAATTCCCCCATCAACTCCCTGATCTTGTTGATCTCGTTTTGCTTCTTAATTAACTCCGTTTCTACTTCTTTAAGCTTTGCTTCGGCCTGAAGCACTTTAGTGTCATAGTTTTTCTGTTCCTGAGCTAACTGGCGACGAGCCTTATCCAAATCAATTTCAGCCTGACGCTGCACAGCTGGCGATTCATATTGAGACTGATCAACTGCTATTTGTCTTTCTTCAAGAGCGAATTCAAGATTTATGAGATTGTCTCTGGCCTGAGAAAGCTCTAATGTACTATCGAGCTGAGCCTGGGTAACCTGGGATTGAGCTGACTGCAAATCTAGTTGAGCATCTTGCATCTTGCCCATGATTTCTGATCGATCAAGCTCTGCAACAAAGTCCCCTTTTTCAACAATAGTGCCTTCAGGGATGAGCCGCTGTATTCTCATATTATTTACCCTAAAATCTCTTACGCCTTGCGGGCCTTTAATTTCGGTCGAGTTTTTAGCTCTCAATTCTCCTGTGGTGGTAACATCTACAATAAATTCGCCCATTGCAGGACTGGCATATAGTTCAACGCTCTCTGAACTATCTCTCGTTGTGAAGAACCAGGTAATAGATACTAAAACAACGACTATGATTGGAATTACAATTTTCTTTTGCATGGATAGAGTAATGAATTATTAACGGCTCAAGATATGCCGATTTGTAAGAAGACGGCTGCCAACCAAAAAAAGTTTTACAAGTTTTGGTAAGAAAAAGTAAAACTAAAAATCTAGGAGCCCCGTTTCCAGGTCGTACTTTGTTGCCGGTTGAGAATAATCAAGAATAGATTTGGGGTCATTATTCTCATCTACAATCACCACTCTTGGCTTATGTTCCCTTGCTTCTTCCGGGCTCATTTCAGCATAACTTATCACAATAATGCGATCATCTACCTGTGTAAGCCTTGCTGCCGCTCCGTTTAAACAACAGGTCCTGCTTCCTCTCTCTCCGGGAATAGTATAGGTTTCTAAACGGCTACCGTTGGTAATATTAACTACCTGAACTTTTTCGTAAGGAAGAAGATTAGCAGCATCCAACAGATCCTGATCGATGGTAATACTTCCCTCGTACATCAGGTTAGCTTCAGTAACCCTCATTTGGTGCAGTTTAGATTTAAACATGGTTAGCTTCATCGCCTAACACTCAAAAATTATGTTATCAATCAACCTTGTTTTTCCAAGATAAACAGCACCGGCAAGCAGGTACGTTTCCCCTCTTTTAAGTATTGAAACAGGAGTAAGTTTATCCATCGAATACACGCTAAGATAATCATTTTTGAAGCCTAATGCTTCAAGCTCATTTTGATAACCGATTAACAATTCTTTTGGTTCTATAAATCCATTCTGGATTTTTACTACCGCTTGTTTCATCCTTACATACATTTCCGGAGCCTTTCTTCTTTCCTCTTCGTTCAGATATGCGTTCCTGCTGCTCAGAGCCAGTCCATCTTCTGCTCGTTCTATTGGTGCCATAATCAGCTCCAAGTCATGGTTAAATTCCTTGACCATCTGATTTATTATCTGAAACTGCTGATAATCTTTTTGCCCAAAAACAGAATAATCTGGCTGAACAATGTTGAACAGCTTATTCACTACAAGTACAATTCCTTGAAAATATCCTGGCCGACTACCTCCATCTAAATGATCGCTGAGCTCATCGATAGCTATGCTTAAGTACTTTTTATCAGAACCATACATGATTTCGTCTGATGGAGTAAAAACAACCGATACACCCTCTTGCTCACAAAAACTCAAATCCCTTTCCAGTGTTCTTGGGTAACTTCCAAAATCTTCATTTGGCCCAAATTGTTCGGGGTTCACATAAATGGAAACTATTACTTCGTCTGCATGTGACTTAGCTAACCTGAATAAAGATAAATGCCCATCGTGAAGCGCACCCATTGTAGGAACAAAAGCTACTGTTCTTCCACCTAACTGGAATGCTTTTACTGCTTTCCTTACTTCAGATATTTCTTTTACAACACGCATTAATTACCAAAAAAAGAGACGTCAGAAAGACGTCTCATATTCCAATACATCGTTCAATTTAGCAGATGAATTAAACCGACCGATCAAGATCAAAATTTTCAAGAATTTCTTTAACCCGGTTTACAAATGCTCCACCATGAGCGCCATCAATAATTCTATGATCGTAACTCATTGAAAGGAACATCATTTGTCGAATTCCAATTACATCACCTTCACTGGTTTCGATTACAACAGGACGTTTTACAATGGCCCCAGTACCAATAATAGCAACCTGTGGTTGATTGATAATTGGAGTTCCCATAAGATTACCAACGCTACCATAGTTTGTTAAAGTAATGGTACCACCCACCAAATCATCCGGGCTTAGTTTCTTACTACGAGCCTTCGCCGCTACTTCATTTACCGATTCAGCCAGTCCTACAAGATTTTTTTGCTGAGCCTTTTTCATTACAGGAACGATTAGACCGCCTTCTCCACCAGTTCCTAATGCTACTGCAATTCCAAAATTGATATCCTTTTTGAGAAGAATATTATCACCCTCTACAGAGCTATTCAGCATCGGGAATTCCAGCATTGCCTTGATGATCGCTTCAACAAATAATGGAGTAAATGTGAGCTTGACTCCTGTTTTCTCGAGGAATTTATTTTTATTCGCATTCCTCCATTTAACCATGTTGGTAACATCAACTTCTGCAAAAGTAGTAACGTGAGCCGAGGTCTGCTTTGATCGAACCATGTGCTCCGCAATCATCTTTCGCATTCGATCCATTTTGATTACTTCTACATCTCCTTTTGGAGCATGGCTAACATCTAATTCGCCAGCATGAATCGAACCACTTGGTTTGGTCGAGGCAGGTTTAGCAGCGGGAGCTGGCTGAGTAGCCGGAGCCTGAGAACCTCTCGACTCCACATAGCCAAGAATGTCTTTCTTAGAAACTCTACCCCCTTTACCGGTCCCCTGTATAGACTCTAACTCCTGTACTGAAATGCCTTCTTCTTTAGCAATAGAACGAACCAATGGAGAAAAGAACTTTCCGTCACTACTTTCTCTGGGAATATCACCGGCAGGGGTTGAACCACTACCGTTCTGGATTAAATCTTCGGGCCTCATTTGAGCCACATCCTCTTTCGTGATCGCGGCTTTGATGGGCTTTTCTTCTTGCTTTGGTGCCTGAGCTGGAGCTGGAGCAGCCGGAGCTGCACTAACTTCTCCTGTTGCAATTACTGCGATAACCTGGCCTACTTCAATAGTCTCATCAGCCTCTGCTCTAATCTCTACCAATGTCCCAGCAGCAGGAGATGGGACTTCACTGTCTACTTTATCAGTTGAGATTTCCAATAATGTCTCATCTTCTTCTACCGCATCTCCAATTTGCTTGCTCCATTCGATTACGGTTGCTTCAACAACTGACTCACCCATCTGGGGCATTACTACTTCTATTCGTTCACCACCAGAAACTTCAACCACTGTTTCGGTTTGAACTTCTTCAACTTCTGTTTCTTCCTGAACAGCCACAGGAGCGGGAGCAGCCTCAACAGCAGCAGGAACTTCTTCTACAGCAGGCGCCGGGGTAGAAACAGGATCGGCAGCACTTGCATCTGTTTCGATGATCGCAATTGGTTTCCCAACTTCTATCGTATCTCCCTCTTCCACTAAAATTTCTACCAGTACCCCTGCCTCAGGAGATGGAACTTCACTATCCACTTTATCAGTAGCAATTTCCAGAAGTGTTTCATCTACTTCTACCGAATCCCCTACACTTTTCGACCATTCAATAACGGTTCCTTCCATTACTGACTCGCCCATCTGGGGCATTACTACTTCAACCTTAGCCATAGTTTAAATTTTTAATGCCAAAACGGCTTTTATAATTGAAAAACAGGTGTGTAAAGTTCCGGATAAAATCAGTTAGTTCAAAATAAAGGAACTGCCATTAGAGTGCCTGAAAAGCGCTTTTTAAGACTTACTAATTAGTCAGTTTTGAGCGCAAATCGAAAAAACTTACTAATTAGTAAGTTTATATGTTTAGCGCCTTTTCTATATCTGATATAATATCCTCAACATGTTCCAGGCCCACACTAAAACGGATCAGATTTTCCGGAGTAGTAGAGGATTCACTCTCGCTTGAACGACGATGCTCCCACAGACTTTCGATTCCTCCTAAACTGGTTGCCCTCCTTATAATGGTTGAGGCTGCTACTACCTTGAGTGTTTCTTCGAATCCGCCTTTGTATAGAAATGAAATCATCCCACTAAAACCTCGCATTTGAGCCTTTGCAATTTCATGATTCGGATGAGATGATAGCCCAGGATAGTTTACTCTCTCGATATTTTTCTGGGTTAATAGAAACTCTGCCACCCTCTGTGCATTTTCATTATGAGCTTTCATCCTAACAGGAAAGCTTTTAATGCTCCTGCTTAATAACCAGCAGTCTCGTGGTGAAGGAACTGCTCCCTGACTTGTTTGAAGTGTCCTGATATTCTGAAAAATCCCCTTCGTCTTTTTTGCAACTAGTGCACCTCCCAGAATATCAGAATGTCCACCCAGATACTTACTTGTAGAGTGCATAACCAAATCGGCGCCATACTCTATAGGATTGGTATTAAAAGGTGTAGCGAATGTATTGTCAGCACAAACTATCGCTCCATTGTTATGGGCAATTCGAATTGCCTTATCTAAATCAGTGACCAGTAATAATGGGTTTGAAGGAGTTTCGAGGATGACAAGCCTGGTCTCCTTTGTAAATGCAGAAGCATATTTCTCTAAATCAGTGGTGTCTACAGCAGAATAAGTAATTCCCCATCGCTCACTATACAGCTCCAGAAGATTTCTAGAACCATGATAAAGGTCTTGAGGTATGATTATGTGCCCTCCCTTCTCAACACTCATTAACACTGCATTCATAGCAGCAATACCGGATGAAAAAACGGCACAATCTTCCCCTTTCTCAAGGATTGTTAACAGCTGTTCCAGTTGATTCCTATTTGGATTACTATGCCTTGAGTAGGAGAAATCTCCTTCCTGATATCCCTTTACATCATGCTCAAAAGTGGTCGAAGTTTCCAAAGGCGGGGCAATTGCTCGCGAGGAAGACCCATGATTAGTGCCAACATGAATGGCGAGTGTTTCTATCTGTTTTTTAGTTCCCATGTAAACGTTTAATGGCTTCTATTCTTTGTAGGACCGGAGGATGCGAATAGTTCAAAAAAACATAAAAAGGATGCGGAGTCAAGTTGGATAAATTGTCTTTAGATAATTTCTTCAGCGTTGAAATCATATCATCAGGTTTACCTGTGGTTTTAGCTGCAAATTCATCTGCTTCATACTCGTGTTTTCTTGAAGACATCTGCATAAAAATGGACAAAACTAGCTCAACAGGGGCATAAAGCATCCCAAAGAAAATCAGTCCTGCATAAACCGACATTGACTCCATGTAGAAAGCATCAAATAGACCTTCAGAGTTCAGAAATAGAGACAATAAAAAGAAGAGAACGCCAGTATGAATGATGCTTATGACCATCCCCTTTTGGATGTGCTTTTTTTTGTAATGACCTACTTCATGAGCAAGTACCGAGACTAATTCCTCTGTTGTATGATTTTCGATAAGAGTATCATACAACGCAATTCTTTTGTTTTTACCGAAACCAGTAAAGAAAGCGTTTGATTTACTTGAACGTTTTGAACCGTCAATCACAAAAGTACCTTTTAATGGAAAATCTACTTTTGAAGTGTATTCATCGATGGCTGCTTTTAGCTCTCCTTCTTCAAGAGGAACAAACTTATTAAAGAGAGGCATAATCCAGGTTGGGGCTACATATTGAATGATCAATGTAAAAAGAGTAACGGCTATCCAGGCATATAGCCATGCCCATTCTCCGGTATACATAAAAAATGCCAGGATACCTGCCAACAAAGGGATGCCTAGTAGTGCACTCAGAAATAGTGATTTGACCAGATCGAGAATAAAGGTCTTTGGAGTAGTCTTGTTGAAACCAAATCTTTCCTCGATAACAAAGGTCGAGTACAAACTAAAAGGAATTGAGATCAAAGATTTAGCCAATACTATACAGCCAATGAAACTGATGCCTGTGATAAGATCGGAAAAGCCCCAACTACGCACCATTTGATCCAGCCAATTAAATCCATCTGAAAACCAAAACGCGAGAAGAATTATTAAATCAAATGCAGAAATCTTTAATCCAAAACCTGTAGTAACTCGAGTATAGTTCTGCGAGTTCTTATAGGTATCAGTATCATAAACCTCTTCGAATTCTTTCGGTACATCCTCTTTAAGAGAGTTAAGATTGAGTACTTTTGATACTACCTCCAGCGTGTAATCAACCAAGAGCGCCGAGAGTATCACAATGGCGTAAATATTCATTTAGTAAGTGTAAGACTGAAAAAGAGCTGAAAGGTAGGTATAAAATTAATCTTTATGCTCTAAGTGAAAGGTCTGCCTGTAAAGCTTCATAAAGTTCGAATAGAAATTATAGTTACCGGATTTTCTTTCCGAAGATCTGGTAAGCTTTCTTCTATAATACCGGTAACAGGTGAGGCATAAATTTTGAGTACTTCCTTTGTACTCTAGTTGATGCAACTCAACTATGTATTTACCAATTGGTCGTAATTTACCTTCTTCTACTCCGCAGTTGTCGCACTTGCACATTTGTCGTACCCAATACCCGCTTGTTAATTATTGTAAGCGCTACCAATAAGGCAAAAAAAAATGTTAAATGCATCTTTTTTCTTGAAATAAGCCTTTTCTAATTAACACTGCTAATTAGAATGATAGATTCTTTCAAATAGTTTAATGTTAAACTATTTTCTATAATTGGCCTGTTAAAATTGGAGACTATTATGAAACACAACAAAGGATTACATCACATTACCGTATTAGCCGGAGACCCTCAGGCTAATTTCGATTTTTACACCAAAGGCTTAGGAATGAGAATGGTTAAAAAGTCTGTAAACCAGGACGACCCAAGTACTTATCATTTATTTTATGGAAACGAAGCTGCATCACCGGGTTCAAGCCTTACTTTCTTTCCCTGGCCAAGAGCTCATAAGGGAACCAAAGGGATTGGAGAATCTGTAAACGTCGCATTTCAAGTTCCCGAAAACTCTGCTGATTTCTGGATAGAACACCTAAATTACCTTGATATCAAGCATTCCGATTTCTTTGAACAATTTGGTAAAAAGACCATTCGATTTGAAGATCCCGACGGACTTGAACTGGATATGGTATTCGATGGAGCAGCTAAGGATCAGGCCAGTTCTTATTCTAGTCCGGTACCAAATAAATATTCTATTCAAGGATTTGATTCAACAAGGCTCAAAGTTGCTAATCCGGAAGGAACCGTAAATATACTTACCGATGTATTGGGTTTCGGAGAGCAATCTTCTAACGAACAGCTTACTCTCTTTCAAACAGACGCCAATGTCGGAAGTTCTGTAATTATTGAACAAGAAGATGGAGTACCTGGTCGCGGAGGACGAGGAATCGTTCACCATGTTGCTTTCCGTGCGAAAGACCTGGACGATCTAAAAGACCTTCGTGAAAAAGTAATCAGCAAAGGACTGCATCCTACTGAAGTTATCGACCGACATTGGTTCAGATCAATCTATTTCAGGGAGCCGGGCGGAGTGTTATTTGAAATAGCAACGGATGACCCAGGTTATGCCGTCGATGAGGATTTCGAGCATTTGGGTGAAAAGCTAATATTGACACCCTGGCTTGAACCTCGCAGAGAGTTAATTGAAAGTATATTGCCAAACCTGGAGGGTTGATATGAGTATGAGAAGTCCACATAAAGGAATGCCTGTTATTAAAACAGGAGCTGAATTAGAAGAAGCAAAAGCGGCCATGATAATGATCCATGGTCGTGGAGCTTCAGCTCAAAGTATCCTGCCTCTTGCTAATGAAATTAAACGGCATCATGAAATCACTTTTTTGGCGCCACAGGCTTCCGGTCATACCTGGTATCCCTATTCATTTCTTGTTCCCAGAGAGCAAAACCAGCCAGGTATTGATTCGGGTATTGAAACCATTTCGGATATAGTTTCTGATCTAAACAGCAAAGGAATACCTGATCATAAAATTTTCTTTCTTGGATTCTCACAAGGCGCTTGTTTGGCAAGTGACTTCGTAGCACGAAACCCAACTAAGTACGCAGGTTTATTTGCTCTTAGTGGAGGGCTAATTGGCCCCACTATCGATCCAAAGAGCTATTCCGGGGACCTTGAAAATACTCCCATCTTTTTGGGATGTAGTGATGTGGATTTTCACATTCCAAAGGAACGTGTGAAT
The DNA here is from genome assembly GCA_965242845.1 of Balneolaceae bacterium. Taxonomy (GTDB): domain Bacteria; phylum Bacteroidota; class Rhodothermia; order Balneolales; family Balneolaceae; genus RHLJ01. Next base: position 170,403 of record CBDETC010000003.1, on the reverse strand, counting down.
GAAACAGCAGATGTGTTTGAGCAGCTCGGAGCATCCATTACTAAAAAATTATATCCTGGCATGGGACACCTTGTCAACGAGGATGAGATAAATTCAATAAATAACATAATTGAAAAAAGTATCTAGTATTTAGGGTATAAGTTTTCGTGAGCTTATGTGCTCTTCGAGCGGAAAAAATAAAAGCCCTTCATAGAGTATTATGAAGGGCCTGGGTTTTAGGTCAATAGATAACCTCTCCTGATATATTCGTTAAATCTCTTCTTCTTTATTTTTATCACGTAGCTTCTTGAGGGCATAAGCCCCGCCTGCTGCGGCTAAAATCCCAAGTCCTCCATCAATGGGTGCCGCAGCAGGGTTATCGGGAAAACCGGGAAGACCAGGCAAACCCTGAGCAAGACTGATATCAGAGGTTAATAGAATGATGATTAGTGTAATAAGGGTGATCAAAATCGTTTTCATAATCTTTTCCGTTTGATAATGGATTATTTAATAAGGGTCATTTTTTTGGTAAGCACTTTATCACCAATTACGAGGCGATAGATGTACATACCGGAGGATAAATCACGGGCGTTAAATTGAATGTTATATCTACCTGGCTGTTTGGTTTCTCCATTAACAAGCGTAGCAACCCTTCTCCCGAGCACATCGAATACTTCTAGTTGAACCTCACTAGTTTTGGGTACACCAAAACGGATCACAGAACTAGGATTGAATGGGTTTGGATAGTTCTGCTCTAACTCTACTACCGATGGTACTCCAAGTCCATTTTCTGTATTAACCAGGTTTGCAGGAACTATTCTTAAAATGAATGTCGGAGAATTAGCCGCTTTTTCCTTTGAGTGGGTACTAGTTATTGCCAATGGAAGGAGGGCATTGTCCTGCTTCAATTTCTGAATAACATCGAAGCTATAACTGGACTCTTCATTAAGATCTACCACATACCCGGTAGCTGTTTCTTCTAAACTGAATTTCCAATCTTCAGGAAAGTTCTCTGAATCCCAGTTTAGTGTAAATGATCCCGAGATAGTAGCATCGATATATAGAGGAAACTCGGAATGCTCATCTAAGCCTATTGGAAGATTATTTATGCTTAGACTCTGATCTCCAATCTTGGTATACAGGTTGGCGTATTTAGATGCATATGAACCTAAATAATACCCGTCGAATGGATCGATACCTGAAGTGCCTTCGTCATCAAACCTTAAGTAAAAACTTGAAGTGGTCACATGTTCTTCAGAGCTGAGCTCGAAAGCCGCTAGAACAGGTTCCTTCTCAGAAATTACCTTTTCTGGGCCTCCTTCTCCTTCACCGCCCCCCTCATCGGGCGTTTCTGTAACAAATACATGGTCATCATAATCAAGGTTGAGTGTTGCCATTGTGCCCGAGCTAATCGTTCGTATGAAGAATGACTCATAAGGCGCTATTGACCCAGAGGTCGACAGATAGAACAACTTCGAAACCGCGTCCCAACGATAGATATAACTGTTAGCAAATGGATCTTGCCGTTTTAACGTAGCTATTACTGAATCTGCAGAAATGTGCCACCCATACGGATTCCCCATTAATGCGAAGCCTTCACTTCCCGAAGTCCCGGTGAAGCCATCATGATCAACATTCTTTATTTCTACGCTTACTTGCTCACCGAATGGATCTCCATAATTGGAGAGTGTTTTTGGCCACCCTCCATCGATATCGCTTTCGCCATCCCCCAAATCATCATCTTCGAATAGATATACAAGTAACCCCTGACCTGCAGCTAATCTGGTAGTATCCAGATCAGTAGTAACTGCTTCGTATTTGGAACTGTCCTGATTGAAGATGTACAAGGTTGATGCTCCTCCAGGCGCATCCGAGTTGATAGCTCCTTGCGTCCATACATTCCCTAAAAGTTCACCTATGGTGGTTGTAAATGGATTAGATAGTAGATACCAACCGCTCTCGCTACTAGTTCCTTCTATTTGTGGATTACCTTTTGTAGAAGTGATGTCTATTTCGAGGCTATCGGTATACTGAGCAGTAGAGAATATTAATGAGGCAGATTCAATGCGAGGGTCGCTTGAAAAATATCTTAGTGTATCTCCACTGGAAGGTGAAAATGTGATATTCGAAACGTTCTGAATAATAACATCGGATGAACCATCAAAAGCCCGGTTATTGTCCACATCTTTGAAAAATATTCCTGACAACGAACCTGACTGGCTAACCACAAATGTACTATCAGAGTAACCACTTATTAACTGTAATGCGTTAATATCGAATGTGTAGACAAGGTCATCATAAGCCATTATCTCCATACTGTTGGCCTGAATGAAATCCCAACCATAGTACAAAATGTAGGTAAAATCACTTGCCAGCTGGGAAGCATCGATGGCCTGAACACCGATAATGAGCGGAAATTTCCAGTCGTTAGAGCGGGTTATCGTGAAATTGTTGGCTATTCCGGCATTTCCTAATTGATTGAGCCTGTAAAATCCATTCGAAGTATCGCTTGCAGCCGAAACGATTGCATTGATGGAATCTACTTCTGTAATAAATACATTATAACTAACGGGGGAACCCTCCGGATCGGTGGAAGCATCCCAGTTAATAATTACGTCCTGGCTATTGGCAGTAGCATTTAGATTTGCAGGAGTTGAGGGTGCTGTGTTGCTTTCCGATAAAACATTTTCCAAAAACTTAGTTTCGGAAGGACCCAGAAGAAATGCATCCAGATCTCCATCGTTGTCAAAATCAGCTACTTCTAAGTCTTGAAGTGCCAGATTATTGATACTTGAAATTAGATTTGGCTCGTCCGAGAAGTTTCCATTACCGTCATTCAGATAGGTTTTTGTGACTCTGGTTCCATTGTTGTTTGATCCAGATAATAAGACATCCAAATCTCCATCGTTATCAAAATCTACCCATTTACCCATGTTAACCCCCTCTAAACTAACTCCAGAATCACTAAAACTACCGGTTCCGTCGTTAATGTAAATGTAGGCTTCGAGTTGGTTAGGTGAATTATTTTGGCCTGTAATTAATACATCTATATCTCCATCCTGATCATAATCCGCAATATCCAAAGTACATTCGTTCAAACTTGGGAAAGTTTTTCCCGATTCGTTAAAATTTCCGAATCCATCATTTTCATAAATTTTCCCTCCTTCATCACTAGATAGAATGATATCCAGATCATGATCGGAATCTACATCCAACCAACGAGCACAGCCATCAGCAACCTCTTGAAGATTAATAGATTCCATCTGAAAGTTTCCATCTCCATTATTAGAATAAATACTGGTAGACATGGTAGCCATACTAATATCACCGCTATCATCCAATCCCTCTCCGTATAGCAACAAATCTATATACCCGTCATTGTTGTAATCGGCCCACTCGACAGTGTTATTGATGAGTCCTTCAATAGATGTGTTAATTGCTGTAAATATATCTCCGCCATCATTTCTATATAAAAAGAGGTTGGAACTCGAACCTGGACCTTCTCCGTTTAAGAAAAGATCGAGGTCTCCATCATTATCGATATCCGCCCAACTGATCTCCCCAATATTAATGCCAGTCAGGTTTATTCCGGAATCTGAGAACGTGCCATTTCCCTGATTTTTGTAAATCTTAGCGATTCTACTACCACTCAAACTACCTGTGACTGCAATATCCAAATCCCCATCGTTGTCATAATCTCCCCATACTGATTTTGCAGAAATTATAAATGCAGGTATGCCCGCATTTCCTAAATCAGTAAATATTTGCAGAACGGTTTCTACTTCTAATTCTGCGGAAACTGAACTTATCTGCCCGGCTTTATCTTCCGCCTGAATGTAATAATAGTATGTAGTAGCATCAGCGAGACTGGAATCTGCCCAGGTTGTATCGGTGGTTGTGGCGATTAAATTGGATGGAGAACCCGTACTCGCAGATTCTCTGTAAACTTTATAGAATGCATCACTTTCGTTAATGTCATTCCAGCTCAAATCCGCGGTGGTATATCCAATATTTGAAGCCGTAAGCCCGGATGGTGTTGCCGGAGCTGGATTGGTGACGGTGAAACTACTTCCTTTTGTAAAAACACTTCCTAAATAGGAACCATCCAGTGCCTGAACTCCCCAGGAATATGTACCGGAAGGCAATAGATTTTCATCAATAATATAGAATGTATTTAACCCTGTGTTTCCCGGTTCTCTCCACATTCGAAACCCCGTAGTGGTGTCACTATTTGCCGGAGCTTTCATAACAGAACTACTGGTCTCTTGAATAAACACATTATAACTACCAATAGCCCCTTCTGAATCGGAACTTTCATTCCAGTTTAAGGTGCGTTCTTTACCATTCAATGATGTAGTTAAATTCGATGGAGCGCTTGGGTTAGTATTGGGTAGATCGCTAGAAACATTGTTTACATACATTTTGGTTGTATAGGTAAACGCGAATGTTGAATAATTGAGAAACCCACCAGTTAGTCCAAAATCCAGGTCTCCGTCATTATCGAAGTCACCCTTTAGAAGAATGGTAGCCCCAAAGTTAATTCCTGGTGCGGTTAACTCAGTTTCTGCAAATGTTCCATCCCCATTGTTCTCGAAATAATAGCTTCTATATACCGCACTCGTTCCACTTCCAACTAATCCAAATATAAATGCGTCTGCATCACCATCGTGATCGTAATCTTCGAAACTTATTTCCGCATTATTTAAGGTAGCTGATGTTGTCAGCTGAGACTCAGTAAAATCACCTGATCCGTCATTTTCATAAATAAATATTCCATTACCTGTGGTAGAAATCGCAAAATCCAGATACCCATCGTTGTTTATATCTCTCCATGTTGCTCTCCACCCAGTGTGAGAACTTACGATGGATTCTCCGGTATCACTTAAGTTTCCTTTTCCATCGTTAACATATAACAGTGTGCTTAGAGACGTACCTCCTACTAAAAGTAAATCCTGGTAACCGTCGTTATTATAATCACCCCAGTGTGCTTTAGTATCAGAAGCAGAATTAAAACTTTGACCTGAATCTGTAAAGATTCCATTACTATTAATATATAGTTTGGATTCTGTGGCTGGTATAAATAAATCCAAATCCCCATCATTGTCTACATCACCCCAGGAAGGGTCTCCAGTATTAAACTCCGTAAACCCTATACCTGAATAACTAAAGCTTCCAGAACCATTATTGTTTAATATGAACACACTTTTCGATCCATCACCAGAATTTCGATAGGTACTGGCAAGATCAATATCACCGTCGCCATCATAATCGGCTGGATCAAATCTTGAGTTACTATCCCAATAAAAAGTTGGTAAGGCAATGGGAGCTGCAAATGCTCCAGTTCCATCGTTCAAATATATTCCACCAACCGTACCGTTATTGTACCCAGCGAGCACAATATCTAAGTCCCCATCACCATCAAAATCTGCGGCTTCAGCATCTGAGCCATAGGCGGCGGTAAGCCCGCTTATGCTACCATCTGCAATAATAAATGAGGGAGTGGTTACATTAACAGTATTGCTACTCGCACTTTCCTGGTTGAACTCATCTTTAGCCTTTACAGAATACTCGTAGGCAGTATTTGAAGCTACCGTGCCATCTGTGTAACTGGTGTTTGCTGTAGTTCCAATAAGCCCTGCATCCGTTCTATAAACATCGTATTCAATAGTAACCTCACTTGTTGAGGCATCCCAACTTAGTGTGACATTGTTGTAAAGATTTTTAGTTGCTACAAGATTGGCTGGGGCTGTAGGCGGGGCAGGCAAGGATAAGGTAACTATCAGTGTATCACTGAAACCGGATATATCAGCATTTTCGGATTCGATAGCCCTAACATAGTAATAGTAGGTCGCGCCCGCTGATACGGAATTATCAGTATAAGAAGGACTTGTGGGGCTGGCTAGTAATATCGTTCCCGTACCAATGGCTCCGCTATCTCGGTATACTTCAAATTTGTCTAGCTCGAAGGAGTAGTTTTCTCCCGTGGCTGGCTCATTTCCCGTTTGGCTCCACTCCAACACAACCTGGTTGATGCTTGTACTGGTTGTATCTAATGCACTCGGGGTGGTTGCATCCGGATACGCTTCAACGATGGTACTGTCTGAAGTAACACTTTCAATCCCAACAGCTACTACTGCTTTTAAAAAGTAGGTGTAATTATCAGGAGCGGGAGGATAATCACTCAATGACGTACTGCTAGTGGTATTGATTTTCGTAGTAGTCGAGCTTGTCTCATCGATACGGTATAGCTCATACTGCACTCCCGGTTCAGTATTGGCATCCCAGCTTAGGTCTACCTTGTTTAGCGAAGAAGTAAATAATGCTGAAAGATTAGCTGGCTTTGTTACTGTTATAGAATAATCGCTTCCTGTTGTAAAACTACTTCCTTGCCAGGTGGCATCTACAGATTGAACTCCCCATTCATATATTGCTGTTTGAAGACTGTCTTTACTGATTGTGAAACTGGTATTCAGTCCCATATTCCCGTGCCCGAATAGCCGTCTTGCCCCAGTGGTATTATTGGAATGAGACGGAACCCCTTCTCTATTGGCGAGATTTTCTTCCGTTAGATACATGTTATAGCTAACAGGCCCTCCATCAGGATCGGTTACTGCATCCCAACTAAAGGTGACAGAATCCGCCGTCTCTGTCCAACTAAGATTGGTAGGTACAGCAGTAGTTGAAGTGTTATTTAAATGATTCTCAAACAGGTGGATTTCAAAGGGATTTACCCCATCAGAAATCGCGAAAACCGCATCTAAATCGGTATCGCCATCTAAATCAATCCAGGCACTAGAATAGGCCTCAACTCCCGGCAGCGTAGTACTCTCAGAGAAGGTATAACCTCCGCTGCTTCCTGAGTTTTCAAATAATTTGGCGGAATAGGTTGTTGCAATCTGATCGTAGCCGCTTAGCAGCAGATCCAAATCCCCATCGGTATCATAATCTCCCCAACTTATGGTAGTCTGATTTACGATCCCGGAAACAGCATCGGCAAAAAGGCTAAAGGTTCCATCTCCATTATTTTTATACAGCTGGTTTATCCGAGACGGTGAATTTCCATCATGAAAACCGGAGATGAACACATCGTAAAAACCATCATTGTTGAAATCTGCCCAACTTATGGCCGATAACCGCAATTCCTTTAATGGGCTGTTTACCGTTTCTTCCGTAAAGGTTCCATCTCCATTATTGATGTAAAAGAAGCTTCCAGCGCTACCGGTGGTTATATCGTTCCCGAAATAGGTCAAGTCCAGATCACCATCATTATCATAATCTACCCATTCAACGGCACCTGTTTCTACACCTGTAAATGATTGTGAGCCCACACTAAAATTCCCGTCTCCGTCATTATCATATAAGGTAGCTTGCAAAACCCCTGAACCTGTTTGTCCGGTTACGAATAGGTCTAAATCTCCGTCGTTATCGTAATCCCCGAAATCCATCGCAGGGTACCAGGCCGGTATGAGAGCCGAATTAGTTTTTGCAGAAAAGGTTCCATCGCCATTGTTCGTATAGGAGTGTATTTGGCGAGTTCCCGTAGCAACACTATTGTTGTCTCCGGCTAAAATTATGTCAAGATCTCCATCGTTGTCGTAATCCCCCCACACAAAATATTGGCTAACGTAGCTGTGTATAGCGGGCAACCCGTGATTGGTATTCTCGGTAAAAGTCCCACTCCCGTCATTATCATAAAGCTTGGACGCGATAGTTCCTGATGAGGGAATCCCGGTATAAAAAAGATCCAGATCGCCATCATTGTCGTAATCGATTGGAGTGAGAGGACTCCACAGCCCCGCAAAACTGCTGCTTGAGTTGGTTATATAATTCAGTTCATATAAAGAAGTCGTGGATGCCTCATTGGAAACATCCCCCTCAACACCATCATTATTTACTACCGTTACATAGTAAAAGTAGGTTGTTCCGTCGGCTACAGAATTATCTATATAGCTGGTAGTTGTATTAGAGTTAATGGTAGTAAATACATTACCTGGAGATGATGTGGAACTAGTCTCTCTGTATACATTGTAAAACATAAAATCACTTTCCGAGTTCTGATCCCAGGTGACGGTTATTTGCCCATAGGTTGAACCGTCTGCCTGTACATTCGATACTATGGATGGCTTAGGAAGTGTAGTAACCTGAATAGTGGTAGAAGTTTGCGAAGTAGAATCTCCCCCAAATGAGTCGAGTAGTGTTACCACCCCATAGTAATCATACGTAGTGCCCGGACTTAAAAGCTGGTCATCAAAATCGATTTGAGTTAATATTGAACCAGAAACATTATGTATAGGTACCCCATCCCTATATATATCGAAGTTATATCCATAATCGGAATTCGCTCCGATAGTTAGAGTAAGTAGGACACTACTTTCTGTTGGCGTTCCATTACTAATGGTCGGTGACTGACTAAAGCCTTGTTTTGGTAATAAGGAGAGAATTAAAATACATACCCCTATAAATCCTGAACTTTTCATTTTCTACCCGATATAGTTTTGAAGAGTTTAAAAGTGATTACCTTCAAACTATAAAAGGAAGGGCGGGTTGGAACCTACGAGAGTTCGTAGTTTTTATAGAAAAATGGCTAAATAAGCTGTTCTTTTAGTGCTTTTGCAACAGCATCTGTCCGTGAATGGACTTGTAGTTTTTTGTAGATATTCCGGATATGATAATCTACCGTATGGTAACTGATGAACAGCGCTTCACCAATGGCTTCATAGGTTTTCCCGTTAACAACTAAGCTTAGTATCTCCTTCTCTCTTTTGCTCAGATTATAGTCCTGCTTCTTTGGAGTGTATTTATTGAACATCTTCAGGATTTTATGAGCAATCTTCGGATTGATAGGAGAACCACCATTCACTGCTTCAAATACTGCATCCTGAATCTCTTTATTGGAAGCTGTTTTCAATAAATAACCAATTGCACCTGCGCAAATGGCATCAAATATTTGCTGGTCTCCATCAAAGTTAGTGATCATAACAACAGGTACTTCCGGAATAAGTTCTCCAAACTTCTGAACTCCTTCGATCCCGCTCATTCCAGGCAAACCGATATCGCAAAAGATTAGATTTGGTGGTTCAGAAGCATCTAGTTCGTAAATAGCTTCTTCTACCGTGGTAAACCTTCTTGAACATTGAACCTGATCCAATTCATTTACGAGATCAGAAATAGATTCACGATAGACTTCATTGTCCTCTATTAACCAAATATCGATAATCGTTTGGTCTGGCATTGAATAGGTATTTAAAATCTGTGTGACATTATTTAAAATCATGACTAAGGATAAACTTCCTTTATAGTCACAACACCTACGTACCCCCGTAGTTTTTAAATGATAACGCTATTGCAGTTCCAGATTTGGAATCTGAATCTATGGCCAACACTCCTTTTATCTCCCTGGCTCTGTTTTTCATTCCTTCCAGACCGTAATGTTTATTCCCTTCCAAAGCATTGACAGCAAAACCTTTACCATCATCCGAAACCCTGAGAATAAATTCATTCTCTGCTTTTTTAAATGAGATATGTACTTCTGAAGCCTCAGAGTGCTTTATGATATTATGGATACACTCTTTGAGAATCAGTACTGTATTTCTTCGTATTTCGGGATTCATCCCTTCTTCGCTGAATTCCACATTTGACTCAAAGGTATAGTTAATATTCTCAAGCATTGCTCCCGAGATTTCCTTGAGTTGGAGCACCAAATCTTCCACCACATCATGCTTGGGATTAATCATCCAAACGATATCGCGCATTGCCTGGGAAGTATTTTTGCTGATAGATCGAATTTCCTGTAACCCCGTTGTTACCGCTTCATCCGATGAGTCTAGTTTCTTCTCAAGGAGTTGGCTTTTGAGAATGACACTACCCAAATTACTCCCAATCTCATCATGTAAATCTCCGGCTATTTGTAATCGAACTCGCTCCATTCTTTTCACATTTGCCATTCTGTACTGGAAAAACCCAACACTTATACTCACCACAACAATGACTATTAAAATCCGGAACCACCATGTCTCGTAATAAGCATGCTCGAAGTTCAAGGACAGAGTCGCTGCTTCCGAACTGATAACCCCATCCTTAGTTATGGATCGAACATGAAAGGAGTAATTTCCCGGTGAAATGTTGGTATAAAACGCTGCACGTCTGGTACCAACTTCTTCCCACTCTGTTTGAAAAGGCTCGAGTTTATATTGAAAAGTTATCTCCTCAGAATCGATAAAACTCGGTGAAGTATAATAGATGGCTATCGACTTATTATCATGAGGTATATCAATAATTGATGAAATAGGGGTTTCTTCATTATCTACCTGAATCTCTTCTATGAGAATTGGGGGAGGACTACTATTTGTAAGGATTCTATCCGGGTTTACTTTCCCTATTCCTGCTCCTGTAGAAAACCAAATTTCATTGTCACTAGTTACTAATCCATTTATGATTGTATTGGAAGGAAGACCATCATCTGAAGTAAACTTTCGGTAAGATACCTGTTTGGTAGTATCTGAGATGTGTTCAATAAGCTGCTGTTTTTTTACATAGTAAATACCATTACTGGTAGAAACCCATAAGAAACCATTCTGATCCTCGATGATACCTCCTATAGTTTCAGCAGGAAGCTGACTGGTTTTGATAGGAATGAATTTCTCACCGATTTTTACATTCAGTCCACCACCAGAAGTGCCTATCCAGAGTCGGTCTTCGTCATCATTATAAAGCGCACTAATGATCGGGTTTGATAGCCCTGAGCCCTCGATATATTGAGACTGGACGGTATCAGCTACCAGCTTATTTAAGCCATAATTAGTGCCAACCCATAAAGCTCCGGATTGATCGTTGGTAATAGAAAGTACGCCTCCTTTCGACATTTCAGCATCATCAAGATGCAACGAATTTCTCCCAGTCCATTTTACTATACCTGCTTCCAAGCCTATCCATAGTTGCCCATTTTTATCTTCATAAAAAGTAGTTACTTCTGAGTCGAAAGTGGAATTGAACTCATCTAGAGAATAAATATCTGACCCATCAATTACGTCAATCCCTACTTCTTCTGCGGCGTTGGAAACATAAATTCGCTCATTCGAATCTGCATAAATAACCTCCGCCAAATCGGTCATTAACCCATCTTTTTCACCAAATACGGTCGTATCATTTCCTTCAATTTTTGTCAGCTTATTACCTATTACTACCCAAAACGTCCCTGGGGTAGATTCTACCATTGCTCCTGCTGCTGCATCTCCAAAAGAACTAAAAGTTGTTTCTTTTATTCGGTAGGCTCCCTCTAAATAGCTGAATATCCAAATATGGCCCTCTTTATCTTTTAATGCCGCTAATGAACCTTTGTTTTCCAACCCAAGATTTCTGTCCAGTTCTCCGGTAGCCAAATCTAATCGGTGTACACCTTCGGATGTTGAAACCCACAATGCATTTCCATCTTTTGCCATGTCTAATACAAAACTGGTATTCGCTCCCTGATCGGTAAGCGGATAATGGCTGTACTCACCTTCATACATTACAAATACCCCAGACCGGCTACCAATAAACAAAGAGTCTGATTCATTGATAATGCTGTATATCACCGGTGTTTCGAGTTCTTTTGGAAGAGGGAAATCAATGAACCGATCATCTTTAAAATACCGTAACCCATAATCGATAAAACCTACTACCAGAGTATCTCCTTTGTATGGAGATAAAGAAAAGATATGGTTTTGAGACAGCTCCGAATTTTCAACGGTAAACTGCCGGATTGAATCCCCTACTATTTTATATAATCCTCTTCCATCTGTACCTACCCAAAATGCTCCGTCCGATGTTTCAGCAAATGAAACGATATATTGGTCAATGCCGCCTAATTTCCCAAATGGACGGGAGAATTCTCGATCTTTATAAGTAGTTACCCCTCCTCCTGATGTTCCAATCCAAAGGGTTCCATCATTTCCTAAATAAAGCTTCCGGATAACACTTGAGTTGAGCGCTTCCGTATTATCCTTATTGTAAACGGTAACCTTAACTCCATCAAACCGAGCTAATCCATCTGTGGTAGCAAACCATAAGTATCCATCCTCTGTTTGAAGGATGTCATACGCTGCGAGGCCCGGCAAACCATCTTCATCGGTAAAGATTTTCTTGTTGTATTGAGCATTAGCCGAATATGAAATGCTCAAGTAAACAAACAGTAGTAGAACCCCTAACTTTTTTCGTATCAAAATACTTGTATAGCCTAATTTGTGAACAAAGATAACTTAGTTTGCGAACTTTACAACGGCAGTAAAAAATGAATACCCGACCTGCTGATGCTATTCCAGGCAGCTAAAACAAACGCGATCATGCTCTATCTATACCATAGAAAAAGGCTATCTGGTTTGCTTGTCAACGAGGATCAGATTCACCATATTCAACGAGGTATTAATGAATTTTTGATTCTCTTTAGACTCACTTCAACTCAAAAAAACTAACTAAATGGAAATTCTTTGGCTGGGTTTAGCTTACGTGCTTGGAATGATTTTTCAAGCCATGAGGCTACCCCCTTTGGTAGGTTATCTGGTAGCGGGTATTTTACTCTCTGTTTCGGGAATACATCTTGAAACGGAAGTCATTCACGAGATTGGACACCTCGGTGTACTGTTATTACTATTTACAGTAGGCCTTCACCTTCGACTTAAAAACATTATCCAGCCTGAGGTATTTGGAGCTGGCGGCATTCATCTTATCATTTCGGCGGGGATTTTCACGCTTATCGCAAGCCTCTTTGGATATGACCTTACCGCAGCTGTTGTAATCGGTGTGCTGCTTGGCTTTTCAAGTACCGTACTTGCAGCCAAAGCCCTGGAAGCACGGGGTGAGCTTGGTGCATACCATGCCAGGGTATCAATTGGTATTCTGATCCTTCAGGATTTGGCAGCAATTACTGTTCTTGCTCTAACAGGTGGTGGGCTTCCTTCAATCTGGAGCCTTGGGTTACTAATCTTACCCTTCTTACGGCCTGCGCTCATAAAGCTATTAACTTACAGCGGACATGAAGAGCTACAGCTTCTCTTTGGGTTAATTCTCGCGGTTGGTATGGGTACGTTATTCGAAGTACTAGGTCTTTCATCAGAACTTGGAGCCCTCGCTGCGGGCGCATTGCTTTCTGGCCATGAACAGGCTGATGAATTAGCTGAAAAACTGTGGGGAATTAAGGAAGCTTTTTTAGTTGGGTTCTTTCTTGAAGTAGGATTAGCTGGGCTACCTAATGCTGAAGCATTGGTATTTGCAGGAGTACTTATGCTATTACTGCCGCTTAAATCCGTTATGTACTTCTTCCTGCTTATAGCATTTAAGCTTCGGTCCAGGAACTCATTTATGGTCACCACAACTCTTACTTCCTATAGTGAATTTACCTTGATTGCTGGAACAGCGGCTATGAGTGCGGGATTTATTCCTGAATCAGCAATCATAGTTTTCGCATTAATTACAGCCGTTTCTTATGCATTAAATGCTCCATTGACATCTAATGCCAACAAGCTATGGAATAGGTTAGAGCACAAACTGGTGCCTTTCGAGCGGGATGTTAAACACCCGGGACAACAGGTAGTTAATCTTGGCGGTGCTCATTACTTAATCGTGGGTATGGGCCAGGCAGGAGAAGCGGCTTATGATTACCTAAAAGAAAGGAACCTCCGTGTTACCGGTATGGATATTGACCCCGCGCGCATCGAGAAAAATATTAAAGACAGAAGACGAGTGGTTTATGGTGATGCTACCGATCCAGAGTTATGGCAATATATCGACCTTTCAGAAGTAGAGGCTGTCATGCTGGCTGTTCCAAATCCGGATAGTAAAGTTGAAGCCACCAAACTAATGCGGAAGCATAATTTTGAAAATGATATTTATGCACTAACCATGCGAGATGAAGAGCATACTGCACTAAGAGAAGCAGGTGCTAATGCGGTATGTCTGCCAATGAAACAGGCTGGCAGGAAACTTGCAGAGCTAAGTATCAGTGAAGAAATCGAAGGATCAATGTCATTAGAATTAATGTAATGAGCTGCGAACACGAGCAAATGATTAAAATCACAGAACCAACTGGAGAACTTCAGTGTGAGGACTGTGTGAAACAGGGAGACACCTGGGTTCACCTAAGAATGTGTATGACCTGTGGATACATTGGCTGCTGTGATAGTTCTAAGAATAAACATGCCCGGAAACATTATTTTAGAACTGGGCATCCGATCATTCGATCTGTTGAGCCAGGAGAAAACTGGCGTTATTGTTTTATTCATAAAGAAATGCTGGAGGCTTAATGGAAGACTTTATTGTTTCATCACTTCAACAAAACCCCGCTTTTGAGAATGTACCTGAAGACCAGCTACGGTGGTTTGCTTCTGTCTCCGAACTTTGTGTGTATCAGCCGGATGAAGTAATTGTGAAACCCGGGGACGAGATTGACGGGTTATTCATCATTTTTGATGGCACTCTCCGGGCTCAGATCAAAAGAGGAAGTCAATTCAGCCCTTTAGCTCATTTTGAAAAAGGAGATATCTCAGGAAAATTACCTTTCTCAAGAATGCAATCTTCTGCCGCTTTTATGACTGTTCTGGAAGAATGTACACTGCTAAGAACCCATGAAAGTACTTTCAAGGAAATCACAAAACGATACGAACTGGTATCAGTATTCGTCCACTCTCTTTCTGACCGGATCAGAAGCTTTACTACCCAGCAACAGCAGAATGAGAAGTTAGTAGCTCTAGGCAAGCTTTCAGCTGGGTTAGCGCACGAGCTAAACAATCCGGCTTCAGCTATGGTGCGAAGTGCTACCGAGCTTAAGAAAGGCTTAAAAGCAAGCCCAGACAAGTTCAAAGCAGTTATGCATATCAAGATGAATGATGAACAAGTTGACGCTGTAAATGATCTTGTTTTCAGAAAGGCTGATAAAGGTTCGTCAAACCAGCAAGGTCTGATGGAGCGCACTGCCTTAGAAGATGATCTAACGGACTGGATGGAAGACCATGGTGTTGATGAGGGATTTGAGTATGCCGAAACCTTTGCTGAATATTGCTTTAATACGAATGATCTGGAGTTTGTGCTTGAGCATGTTACTGAGGAGTACCTTTCCCCTGTTCTTGGCTGGATCGCAAATGTATTGACTACAGAAAAAATGGTAGAAGAAATTGAAGATGCAGCCACTCGTATTTCGGACCTGATTTCTTCGGTTAAAACCTACTCGCATATGGATCGGGGTTCTGATAAGGAGGCCGTTGATCTCAAGAAAATGTTTAAGAGCACCATCACCATGCTCAATCATAAAGCCAAGCAGAAGAATATCGTCTACGATATCGATGTTCCTGAAGGCCTGCCAGAATTTTGCGGTTATGTAAGTGAACTCAACCAGGTATGGACCAATTTGCTGGATAATGCAATCGACGCACTAGAGAATGGCGGAAAAATCAGTATCTCAGCTTTTACTAAGAATGGAGACCTGATTTTGCACTTTAATGATAATGGTGCAGGAATCCCAGAAGATGTTCAGAACAAAATATTTGATCCATTCTTTACTACCAAAGATGTAGGTAAAGGAACCGGCCTGGGACTGGACGTTGTGCATAAAATCATTGATAAACATAACGGCAGTATAAAAGTAACTTCTCAACCAGGTGATACTACCTTCGAACTCTGTTTCCCACTTTCATGAAAAAACCGATACTATTTGCCATAGATGATGATCCCCAGGTACTAAGGGCTGTACAGCGCGACTTGAGGAGTAATTATCGAAGCGACTTTAGAATTCTTAGTACCAACTCTCCTAAAGAAGCACTTGAAAGTCTTCCTGAGCTCAAAAAGCAAGGCGAGACGGTCGCACTCTTTCTTTCCGATCAAAGAATGCCGGAAATGATCGGGGTAGATTTCCTGGAACAAGCAAAGAAAACCTTTCCCGAAGCGAAGAGAGTTCTTCTCACCGCTTATTCGGATACAAACGCCGCCATTAAAGCAATTAATGATGTTCAACTAGATTACTATTTACTTAAGCCATGGGACCCTCCTGAAGAGAAACTGTTCCCTGTATTAGACGATCTGATTGATGAATGGCAGGCAAACTTCAAACCTGAATTTCAAGGAATTAAACTCGTTGGTTACCAGTACTCTCCCAAGTCTCATACTATAAAGGATTACTTATCCGGCAACCTGATTCCCTATCGTTGGCTGGATATTGAGACCAGTGATAAAGCCACAGAATTGGTCGAAGAACATGGCATCGAGCTTAAGGAACTCCCCGCTATCTTTTTTGAAGATGGAACCCATTTAACTCAGCCGACACCTATACAGATTGCAAATAAGCTGGGACGAAACCCTACGGCATCTGAAACAATTTATGATGTGGCTATTATCGGCGCCGGACCAGCTGGGTTAGCAGCGGCCGTATATGGAGGTTCTGAAGGACTAAAGACCTTGCTAATCGAAAAAAGAGCGCCAGGAGGCCAGGCTGGAACCAGTTCAAGAATTGAAAATTACCTGGGCTTTCCAAAAGGCTTAAGTGGTTCCGATTTAGCGCGACGTGCGATTACTCAGGCAACACGCTTTGGAATCGAGTTTTTATCGCCACAAGAGGTAACTGAAATTGAGGTTAATGACCAGTACAAGACCGTCAAGCTTGGAGATGGGAGCTCTATTAATGCGAAAGCGGTAGTAGTAACAACAGGCGTTAATTACAGAATGCTGGAAAGTAAAGGCGTTTCTGATTTTACAGGTGCAGGAATTTACTACGGTGCAGCTATGACTGAAGCACATGCTTTTAAAGACAAACAGGTTTACATCGTAGGAGGAGGAAACTCAGCTGGTCAGGCAGCAATGTATCTGTCAACCTTTGCAAAAAATGTGCACATCTGTATCCGTAAGGATTCGCTAGTATCAAGTATGTCTTCTTATCTAATTGACCAGATTGATGGTACCGAGAATATCGAAGTACTGGGAGAAACCGAGATTATTGAAGCATGTGGAGAAGGGAATCTTCAGAAGGTAGTGCTGAAAAACGGACAGGAAAATTCCGAAAAAGAAGTCCCCGCAGATGGATTATTCATTTTCATAGGGGCGAGGCCATATACTGACTGGATTAAGGCCGACATCATTAAAAATGAGCGTGGTTTTATTGAAACTGGTAGGGATTTAGCCAAATATGATGAATTTGCTAAAGTCTGGAAACTTGACCGGCAACCTTATCTCCTTGAAACATGCTCTCCTGGAATCTTTGCAGCTGGCGATGTTCGGGCCGGCGCAATGAACCGAGTAGCTTCTGCAGTAGGCGAAGGGGCCATGAGTATCAAATATGTACATGAATACCTGGCTGATTCAAACCTGTAGTACATGTCGGTTTATCAAAAACTTGCCCGATTTGGTGCAAGGGTTATAAGCCCTCACCTTCTATTCAAATATGGATTTAATTTATCCCCAATGTACCGAAGGAGTACTGGAAGGATAACTTTTGTATCAAAGGACCTGCTGGAAATCAGGATAAAGGTTCCCATTAGCTACAAAAACAGAAACTATGTTAGCTCAATCTTTGGCGGAAGCATGTTTTCAGCTGTCGACCCCTTTCCAATGGTACAGCTAATGAATCTTCTGGACGATACTTTTATTGTATGGGATAAGTCAGCAGAGATAAACTTCCTGAGGCCAGCAAGGAAAACCCTATATGCATCATTTACTTATTCTACTGAAGAACTGAATGAGATAAGGACAAGAGTTGCTGCTGAAAAAGAAATCGAAATTATTAAGACTACAAAGCTCACAGATAAAGAGGGAGAAACGGTCTTCTGCGAAGTAAAAAAGAAACTGTATATCGCAGACAAAGCCCACTACAAACAAAAGAGGCTATCTCAATAGGGCTTCCAGGTTCTCTGCTTCTATATCCTTACCCAATACCACCCCAGCACTATCAATTAAAAAAGTTGTAGGAGTTCCATACACTCCATATTGTATAGCTACAGGTGAGTCAACACCCATCAGATCAGAAACCTGAAGCCAGGTAATTCCATCTTTCTCAACAGCTTTTTCCCAATTTGTTCTGCTTCGATCTAAGGATACACCCAGAATTTCAAATCCTTGCTTCCTGTATTCTTCATAAAATGTAGACAGAGTATTATTCTCCCTGCGACATGTAGGACACCATGAGGCCCAAAATGTTAGGAACACTTTTTTCCCTTCCAGGTCGGACAGGCTAATGTCTTCACCACCTAAAGTAGTTAAGGTAAAATCCGGCGCTTTACTACCAACAACTACTGACTCAAAATTCTGCACCAACTGTTCTTTATTGCTATCAATGGCCTGGTGCTCCAGTGTGCCATTAAACCGGGAATAGACTTCAAAAAAGAGAGGGTATTCTGGATTCCTGAAGAAAAAAGGGAAGGCAATTAAGTACACAAATAATATCAAAAGTGGATAGATCCACCATTTTGAAAATAGTTTTTTCATAACAAGAGCTAATAATAACGGTGAAAAGCTATCTATTTGAATACTGTATTTCTCATTGATTTATTCTATTCGAATCATCGCTGTTTTGGCTCAGCATCAATTTAGAGCAATCCCTATTTTCCTTAAAACCTAATTAACTCCATGGCAGACGCATTAAGTCTCTATTTAATCATCAGTAGTGGCCTTTATTTTTTTGTTCTCATCTTTATCGTTGCAATAGGGCAAATTCTTCTCCATGTCAGAGTCCGAAAACGAAAAGAACCTGAAGAATGGCCTACCGTTTCGATACTTGTTTCAGGGAAAAATGAAGAAGCCGCTTTCGCCACTTGTATTCAATCTCTGATCAACCTTGATTACCCAAAAGAAAAGCTTGAAATCTGGTTGGTTGATGATCAGTCAACGGATAGCACTGCAGAAGTTATAGCAAGAGAAATTGAAGGCCATGACCATGTTCATATGCTTAGTACGGAAGGATATGAAACTCATCTAAAAGCTAAAGCCAGAGGGATTTCATTGGCAGCAAAACATGCGACAGGAGAATGGTTGTTTATTACTGATGCTGATGCTGAAGTACATCCTCAATGGCTCAAAAAAATGCTTACAGGAGTGCACGAGAAAACTGGTACTATCGCCGGAATGATGACTGTAAAAGAGCATGATTTAGTATCCATATTAGAAAAAATGGGTTGGGGATATACCACTCCTTTTGCTTTCGGGGCAGCTGGTTATGGAGCAGGATTTATATGCGTAGGCCCAAATATGGCAGTACGAAGATCCATCTATGAAGGAGCCGGGGGACTGGAAAAAGCAGAATTTCATGTGGCTGAGGACCTCGCCATTTTTATGATGTCCGTGAACGCAGGGTACAAAGCACTTGCGCATAATAACCTGGAAACAACGGTTAGAATGTATCCACTGGAAACATTTAAGAAGCTATTGAGCCAGCAACGACGATGGATACGAGGCGGCTATGAACAGGGCTGGACCTATGCATTAGGATTGAGCATTGTATTTGGCTTTAGTTTCCTGTTCATGATTGCCATCATTCTTGGGTTATTTATCAGTCCTACTGCGGCGCTCATCGCTTTAGTATCCAAGTTTGTAGCCGAAGCCAGCATCATTGTTATTGAGAAGATGATTATTAAAGAAAAGCGCCTTCTCCGCTATATCCCTATCATCTATTTGTACACGTTTTTTATCTTTCTTTTCCTTCCGATTTCATTTGTAATAAATCGTTCAGTAAGTTGGCAAGGAGATGGATATAAAATCGACTATACATAGTGTATGAGTGTATCTGTTAAGGCAGTTTCGTCATCCTCAGACTTAAAGAAGTTCATTCGGTTTCCATTTGAACTTTATAAAGACAGTGCATTTTGGGTTCCTCCTATTTTAATGGACGAAAAGGAGACCCTGTCAAAAAAGAAAAACCCTGCATTTGAACATGCATCAGCAACATACTGGCTGGCCTATAAAGATGGAAAAGTTGCCGGAAGAATAGCTGGAATTTTAATCAATGCAGAAGTTGAGGAGAAAAAGCTCGCTCGATTTGGCTGGATCGATTTCATTGATGATGACGAGGTATGTACAGCTTTAATCAGAACAGTTGAAAATTGGGCGAAAGAGCAGGGGCTGGTTGGAGTTCATGGTCCTTTAGGGTTAAGTGACATGGATCCTCAGGGAATGTTGGTTGAGGGCTTTGATTCGATGGCTACTATGGCCACTACCTATAATTATGACTACTACCCTAAACACCTGGAAAAACTTGGATATTCCACAGTTGCGGAATGGGTAGAACTGACTGGGAATATATCCTTCGAGTTTGATGAAAAAGCACATCGACGCACCAGTTTTATAAAAGAGCGCTTCGGTTTTGAAATCCTAAATGCAACAAGGCAAAAACATTACCTCAAGCATGGTCAGGAAATGTTTGGTTTGATCAATAAGACTTATGCTGATCTTTATGGCTTTTATAAGCTATCCGATCAGCAGATCAAATACTACATTGATAAATACTTGAAGTTAGTGCGTACAGAGTATTTCAAAATGATCCTCAAAGACGGAAAATTGGTAGGTTTTGGGATAGGATTACCCTCATTTTCAAAGGCGCTCCAAAAAAATAGGGGTAGACTACTTCCATTTGGATGGATACAACTCCTAAGAGCATTTAAAAGTGATGAGGAACTGGATTTATATCTGATTAGTGTTGAGCCAGAATACGCTAAACTTGGAGTTACCCGACTTCTCTTTTTTGAGATATATAATAACTTCAAGAAAAATGGTGGAAAAATATTTTATACCAATCCTATTCTTAAAACTAATACACCATCTAAGAATATGTTTTATTCTCCCAAAGTAGGCGATAAAGATATCGAGATACGAAAAAGGCGTCAGTGTTTTATAAAGGAGTTTTAGAATGAGTGACTTTATCGGGAAAAATAAATGGGGAATTATACTTGGCGGCTCCAGCGGAATGGGCTTAGCTAGTGCAAAAAAACTTGCTGGTCATGGCCTAAATCTTATCATTGTTCATAAGGATCGAAAATCTCAGGCAGATTCAGCCGAGAAAGTTTTTAACGAGCTTCGTGCTTCTGGAATACAGTTGCTATCCTTCAATAAAGATGGAGTAGATTCTTCTTCTATAAAAGAAATGGTTGAAGAAATCAGTAATCACTTGAAGCAAGAAGAAGGACAAGTACACCTGATACTTCATTCAATTGCCCGCGGGAACCTTAAGCCCCTTTTCAAGAATATTGAAGATGTAGAGTCTTTCACCGAACACGAGGAAATCTCAAAGTTCTTTGAACTTAAAAATACTGGTTCTCCTGCTGGAGCATTATCACTTACAGATTTTGATCTCACCCTTCACTCTATGGCCTTGAGCTTGCATACCTGGGTAAATGAATTGTTGGAACATAACCTCTTTGCTGAACATAGCCGAATTATTGGGCTTACTAGCGAAGGGGATAAAAAAGTATGGGGCAGTTATGCAGCAGTTAGTGCAGCAAAAACCGTACTCGAAAGCCTAATCAAATACATGGCTATCGAACTCGCATCAAAAAAAATTACTTCGAATCTGATTCAAGCCGGCGTTACTGAAACACAAAGCTTTAGAATGATCCCTGGAAGTGAGTTCCTTGCATTTTTTAGTAAAGAACGAAACCCAAACAAACGGTTAACTACCCCTGAGGATGTAGCCAATGTCATATATCTGTTATGTAAAGAGGAGGCGAACTGGATAAACGGAACAACTATCGTCGCTGACGGTGGAGAAAATTTGGTATAAATATGCGCGTAAAAGATCGAATCCTTTCTTTGCTTCCTCAAAAAGAACCTTTTCGTTTTGTTGATAAGATTTTGGAAGTAAATGATGACTCCATTACAGGAGAATACACGTTCAAAGAAGATGAATATTTCTACGCTGGGCATTTTGAAGGAAACCCCGTTACACCGGGTGTTATCTTAACGGAGTGTTGCGCCCAAGTAGCTTTAGTTTGTCACTCTATTTTCTTTCTTTTGAAAGATGATCCTGAAGCAAAAAATAAATACGTACAATGGTTTTCTAATTCTGATGCTACTTTTTTAAAACCAGTATATCCAGGAGAAAAAGTTACGGTTTCGGGTAAAAAAAGCTATTTTCGGCATGGTAAATTTAAAAGTGAAGTGAAGATGACTAATGAGGCAGGCGATATAGTTTGCCGAGCAAGCCTATCGGGGATGGGTTTCATCCAAAAAGAGAACAAAGATTGAAACGAGTTGTAATTACAGGTTTAGGTGTTGTCTCTCCAAATGGAATTGGCATTCGGAATTTCATTCATGCTATAAGGAATGGCGTTTCGGGAATTAGAAAAGATCCCTTTTTGGAAAAGCTGGATTTCCAGACGACTATTAGCGGTATTCCTGAACTTGATACAATCAATATCGATGATTATATCGACAAGGTTTCACAAAGATTTCTTTTCAGCGAAGCCATTAAATATGGGATTATTGCCGCCAAGGATGCATGGTTAGATGCAGGGTTAACTCTTCCCGAAAAAGATGATATTGATTGGGATACTGGCGCAATTATTGGAGCAGGGTCTATTGCAATGGATAATGAACTTATCAGCCAGCTTCATAAGATTTATAATGAAAAAATGGTCCGTAAGCTTGGTTCTAAAATTACTGAGCAACGTATGAATAATGGACCAACTGTGTATGTTTCTGGTATGCTCGGTTTGGGAAACTGGATAGCTTCTAATTCTTCAGCTTGTAGCACCGGTACTGAATCTGTGATTATGGGCTATAATTGGATCAAAGACGGCAGGGCCAAACGAATGGTTTGTGGAAGTACTGAAGGACAAGGGCCTAGTTCCTGGGCTGGATTTGAATCTATGCGCATTTTAGTTCGAAACTCCAATGATAACCCTGAAAAGGCATCCCGACCACTAAGCGCCGAAGCGCGCGGGTTTGTCCCCAGTACTGGTGGTGCTATGCTGATTCTAGAAGATTATGAAGAGGCAAAAAAACGCGGTGCCCATATCTATGCTGAAATTATTGGAGGCTTTGCAAACTCAGGAGCTCAAAGAATGGGAGGAAGTATGGTCGCTCCAAATTCGATTGGTGTTCAACGCTGTATAGACACAACCATTAAAATGAGTGGCATTGAACCAGCAGAAATCGACTTAATCTCTGGACACTTAACTGGAACAATGGCTGACCCTTTAGAAGTCGCAAACTGGAAAAAAGTCCTGGGCTTAAAAGAGGCAGATTTTCCTTACATTAACTCCCTAAAATCGATGATAGGTCATTCATTAGGGGCTGCAGGTTCCATAGAGTTAGTGGCATGTTGTTTACAAATGGAACACAACTTTGTACATCCTTCCATTAATTCAGACCCTATTCATCCAAAAATAAAAGAACTGATTCCAGAGGAAAAGATTCCGAGTCATGGAGCAATTGATACCGAAGTAAATGTGGTTGCTAAAACCAGCTTTGCTTTTGGTGATACCAATAGCTGCATAATCTTGAAAAAAGTTACTTAGACATGATTTCAAAAGAAGAACTTTCAGAAAAACTAAAAACGATTATTGAAAGCTATATTCCTGAGGAGGATATGCCTGATGAATTTTCATTGGACATGGATCTTACAAACGAACTCGGAATAAACTCAATGCACGTCATCGATATTATTATTGATATAGAAAATGAATTTGATATCATGATTTCTGATGAAGAACTTCAGACCATGACAACTGGGGCAAGTGTAATTGAAACTATCCTCAAAAAGCTTGAAGAAAAATAAGAGGGTTAGAAGCCTATTCTACTCCGAATGGCATCTGTCGCCCTGTTTTTAAGTTCGTCTTCAATTTCTTTTTTACGCTTTTCTAACTCTTGTTTCTTTTTCTCAACGATTTGAAGCTGCTCATTTACTTTCGCTTCTAATTGGTCGTATTGAGAACGAAGCTCTGCTTCTTTTTCATCCTTAAAGGCGAGTAATTCTTCCTTTTTATTTCCAATCCTGGATTGAACTTCAGACTCTATTTTATTTCGGGCGTCTTCTACCTGTTTACTAATACTTCCTCTTAAGGCATCCACAAACAGGTTATCAATATTCGATCGGATTCTTACATCAAGCGGACCATCTACATTATCAACCAGAGCGGTAATATCAATTTGTTCGGTGCCTTCTACCGCATCCTGTATTAACTGTTTTACCCTGTTTTCAGGTCTGCCCTCACCAAAGTCGAATGCCAGATCTTTATTTAAATATTGAATTTCGCTTTCAATACGCTTGTCGATTATACTAAGTGAAGCATTTACTTCTCCCACCCCTTGTTGAAGTGGGTAAGGGAGTAATTCAGAGGGCGATAATTTAGTACCGCTTAAATCGAAACCAGCGTACTGGAATGAAATGTCTTCTTTGGGAAGCTCCTCCAGATAATTGAATTGCCCGGCCAGCTTCATACTTCTATTGCTTTCGTCAGAGCCACTTAGATCAAATAATATCGGCTTTTCTGTTTTATCCTGATCTGTACTTATGTCCGTAATTTGTCCGGCTAGTTGTAGTGCTGATTTCGTCTCACCCGATAAATCGATGTTTTGGATCCAAAGCCTTGGCCAATCATACTTATCACTGAATTTATAATCTCTGCCTTCATAGCGTTCGATCTTTTCTTCATCATCGCCTCCAGTAAACCTGCTTCCATACTCCCTTGCCATAGCTACATATTTGAGATATCCGGCATAGTCAGAGAATAACTCTTCCCCAAACAAAGACTGGGCGATATTCTGGGCATCAATAGTCGGAAGCTTTGCCATTTTTGCAGCACGATCGAAATCATCTCTGATCCACTCGTCAATTTGAGAAGTACTAAATCGAGAGCTCCCAAAATCTTGTTGAAAATCAGACTGAATGGTTTGGGCGCGGGTTTTTAATGAATCTACCTGTTTGGTTAGCAAATCAACCTTTTTAATAGCAGTTAGTGCTTCCTCTACTTTCTTCAGGTTCTTGGTATCAATTCCATTTAACGTTTCCTGAATTCTGGCCGTCTCATCATCAATATTGATTGTTGCGAAGGTACTATCCCATTTTTCGTAGTTCTGAGAAAGTCCATTCCGAAGGGAATCAATTCTATCCGGAGCTTTTAGATCAACTGCTGCTAGTAAACTGTCCGTATTGATGTCATCCTTAATATCAAAAAACTCAGCTTGTGCATTTTCTTTTGCTTCTGCTGAAATCTCCCCAAAAGCCTCCTCGATAAAACCCGGTTCTTTTGGTTCCCCGTCACCTTCATCTGGTTCAGGTATTTCAAAATATCCATCCGTCTCTCTTTCCGTTTCGAACTTAAAATCTTTTAAAACTACATCTTCGATTATTACACTTTCCCAAAGAGTCGGCCAGAATAAAAAGTCTAGCTCAGCTTCTCCGGTTTCGAATGAGTTTTGCCAGGTATTTTCCGGGTCGGTCACCTGAAGTCGGTCCCATCTGATTTTTAGTTCGGCAAGACTTATCTCTAATCCATCAACTTCAACCATTGCTCCATTTGCTACACTTGCCTGGTATTCGATTTGCGATTCCACATAGGAATCAAGACTTATAAAGCTGGCTCCAAAAAACAGTGCTGCTATGATTAGTACGAAAATAACGCCTTTAACTCTCATCTTAGCCTCTCACTCTGCTTACTGTTTGATAGATTGAATATAACTTTGTGCCTTTTAGCATCTTCATCAATTTCGTTTTCATGACGCGTTCATGAATATGAGTACGATATTGAACCACACCTACCTTAGCGATTGGAAACATCGGAATGCATAGAACAAGAGCTATTAAAAAGCTTCCCAATACTACCGTATTGTAGAATTTAGTGATGGCCCAAAATTCGTTATTGTACATGCTTGTCCAGGTTTGCCTCATACTTTCTAATTCTAATAACCAGGTACCAAATGCATGAAATAGCGGATCAGCCAAATAAGCAAAGCCACTAAATACGATAAAACTTAAAATGGCCATGCCTATGTTTACTTTTAATATGATAATCAGAATCAATATTAAGAGGTTATGAAGGGACATAAGGGGGGTAAGCCCGATAATCATCCCTAAAATTAATCCTCCGGCAATTTGTCCAGGAGAGGCTTCTGAGGCGAGCGCTTTTAGAAGCTTTGCAATGTATTTGAGAAGGAGTAACATAACTATTGACCAATCATCTTAAACAGGTAATGTATTTACATAGAATCAAAATTCACACCCCAATAACTACACTTATTGAAGTTTAATATTCCATTAATTTCTCCTGCTAAAATATTCAAAGCTATTTTTCGTAGTTTAGTTTAATTATTACGATTAAGATTATGCAGTTTTCTTCTTACATCCCCTTCTCTTTAATTCTGGTTCTGGTCTTTATTTCCGGATGCAAATCTGATAATGGAAATTCAGGAATCGATGCTTCTTCTCCCTGCGAGGATGGTACAGCAGCTGGAGCTTTTTCCTGTAGTAACTTCGATATGTATGCCCATGTTTCTACTGAAGACTTAGGTGGAACAAGGCTTAATGATATATGGGGATGGACTGATCCTCAAACGAATAAAGAATATGCCCTTGTTGGTTTAACGGATGGGGTAAGTTTTGTGGATATTTCTGATCCGAATAACCCTGTAGTTGTGGGCAAACTTGGGGAATCCAATATTAATGCAAAGTTCAAGATCATTGACCCAAGTGAAGCATATCCTGCTTGTTATTTAGGAATAGGTACAACTGAGGCATCAAAGAATATCACTGAGGGTTCTACCTGGAGAGATTTAAAAGTATTTGACAACCATGTATTTGTTGTTAGTGATGGGCAGGCACACGGAATGCAGGTTTTTGACCTTACTAAACTGAGAGATTATGATGGTGAGTTCCTCAATTTTACCCATGATGTTCTTTATGATCGGTTCGCTAATGCTCATAATATTGCAATAAACGAGCAAACCGGTTTCGCTTATGTTGTTGGAATTACCACCTCAGAAATTTGTGGCTCCAGAGAAGAAACCGGATTACATATCATTGATGTTAACTCTCCCTTATCTCCTACTTTTGCGGGCTGTTATTTTGATCCTGAAACAGAACTTCCTAGTGCTATAAGTGTGGGTATTGGGTATCAGCATGATACCCAATGCGTCAATTATGATGGGCCCGATTCAGAGCATTCAGGAAAAGAATTATGTTTTGGTTCAGCTGAAGGAGCTGTTGTTATAGCTGACGTTTCTGATAAAGAGAATCCTGCAACCATAGGGTTTAGTGGTGCTACAGAAATGCAATACTCTCATCAGGGCTGGTTGACTGAAGATCATGCCTATTTCTTAATGAATGATGAAATTGATGAAGGAAACCTTGGAAGGAATACAAAAACCTATATTTGGGATGTCCGGAACTTAGAAGAGCCAACTTTTATTGGGCATTATACTCATGACACTCCTTCTATAGATCACAATTTATATATAAAGGATAATATCGTTTACCAATCCAATTATACCTCTGGATTAAGAGCTTTTAGACTTGGAGATTTATCTGACGCAGAACTTATTCCTGTGGGACATTTTGATACTCAACCCGGAGGAGATCAACGTGGGTTCACAGGAGCCTGGAGTAATTACCCTTTCTTTGACAGCGGGGTAGTTATAGTTAGTGATATTGCAGATGGTTTATTCATTCTAAAACCAACTTTCTGAGCTCCCTTTCCTGGAACAACAACCTACCAGGAAGTCTCTTTACTTCTTTTTTGAGTTCGGGATAGTCTTCGCTTCTGGCCTGGTTTTTTTATGAAACCTTTAACAGCTAACCACAGAAAACTAAGTTTAAAGCATCTTTTTAGTTGATTTGATATTTGCGTATTTTTACACCTTTCAAAAACTATACTTTCACTAACTAATTAGTAATCTCTTAGCAATCTAGTTTCTGCATGGATTTATTTGACAAGCTTGAAGAACGCCCCAGCCCATTGGGGCCATTTACCTCTGAAGGATACGGGTACTACACATTTCCAAGACTAGAAGGGCCACTGGGTCCAGAAATGAAATTCAACGGCAAAGATATGGTCGTTTGGAGTATCAACGATTACCTTGGAATTGGTAGCAACGAAGAAATTAAAAAAGTAGATACCGAAGCTACAGCTAAATATAGCCTGAGTGCCCCTATGGGAGCTCGACTCATGACTGGTAATTCAACCGAGCATGAAGCACTTGAGGAAGAATTAGCTGAGTTTATTCACAAACCTGAGGCTATGCTTCTTAATTATGGCTATCAGGGTATTATGAGTGTTATCCACTCTCTTGTTGATCGAAATGATTTTCTTATCTACGATGAATTGAGCCACGCATGTATTGTGGATGGCAAGCAGCTATCAATGGCTGATAAATCGGTATTTAAGCACAATGATATCGAAAGCTTTAAAAAGCAGTTATACAGAGCTGCGGCCAAGAAAAAGGACAATTCCTCTATTCTTGTAGTCACCGAAGGAGTTTTCGGTATGACTGGAGATTTAGGAATTCTTCCTGAGATCATTGAGCTCAAAAAAGAAGTTCCTTTCCGTCTTTTAGTTGACGACGCTCACGGCTTTGGGACTCTTGGTGAAGATGGTTCTGGTACAGGAACCCATTTAGGATGCCAGGATGGAATCGATATCTATTTTGGAACCTTCGCAAAAGCAGCTGCCTTGATTGGTGCTTTTGTTGCTTCTGAACCACGAGTAATCAAATTCCTACGTGCAAATGCGCGAAGCCAGATTTTTGCTAAATCACTACCACTTCCTATTGTAGTTACAGCAAGAAAAAGACTTGAGTTGATTAAAAACCACCCAGAGTGGAGAGAAACTCTTTGGAAAAACACGATTAAGTTGCGAGAAGGACTTCAAAAGATCGGCTATAATGTTCTTCCTTCTGAGAGCCCGGTTACTCCTGTATTAACTCAGGGTAGCACTGATCTTTGTACCGCCATTATGAGAAAGCTTCGTGAAGAACATGGAGTTTTTGTAAGTGGTGTAGCTTATCCGGTAGTACCAAGAGGAATTGTACTGATTCGATTAATTCCTACTGCTGCTCATAATGATGCTCATATCGAAAAAACATTGGTGGCTTTCGAGGCCATTAAAGAGTTCGTGATGGCATCCGCAAGTAAGCTAACTGCTTAGGTGCAGTCCTTATCATTTTCAAGCCTCTTTTTGCTTAACAAGAAGAGGCTTTTTTATTATTAGCCGTTTAGCAGAGAAACTATCTCACTTCCCTTAGCCCTTGAAATTGGAATCTCCTTATTCACCAATTTGTGCTTTAACCGATATCCTCGAGCATTTCCTAAGACTTCAAATTCTTTATTCAGGTTAATAATAAATGATCGATGACAACGGATTAAAAAGGGATTGATAAGCTGGCTTTCTAGTTTTTTTATAACAATACGAAGGAGTTTATTCCTTGCTTGCCCCTCTTCTTCCCAAACTATGTTTGAATAGTTGCCCTCAGCTTCCACATAAATGATTGAACCTTTCCTAAGTTTCAAATACTCATTGATTTCTGACTTTATCGTAATTGTATCTTCACTTTCAGTTGTTGGAAGGTTTTTATCCTCAAATGAACTTGCTGGCCCTCTTCGTATCTGATCCATCAGTTTTTTGAACCGCGGATTATCCCTCATAGGATCAAAAATGGGATGAAGAGAAATGGTAAAAACACCTGAACGGATTTCGAATGATTTCTCAAGTGCATCGAGGGCTTTTTCGTACTCTCCCATTGCTGTATAAATGAAGGCATAATCATTAGAGAAACTTACCAGAGGTTCATTTTTCTCACGCTCCTTCACTATCTCAATAATCCCCTGTGCCTTTTCTTTATCACCTATTTCTCCATAATAAATCCCAAATCCTGATATCCCATGATTAGGTTCAAGGCTGAGTGATTTTATCTTTTTCCAGACCTCATACGCCCCTTCGATATCCCCATTTGTACTTAATATCCTGGCCTTAAACTCCAGCGCCCTTTTGTGATTTGGGTACCGCTCCAGCACTTTGTTGTATTGCTCAAGGGCCGCCTGATAATCTTCTGCATAGAAGTAAGCTTCAGCTAAGTAGGTCGAAATGGAGGGTGAAAGAGGATCGAGATGAAGGGCTATATTAATTTCGTTAATTGCCTCATTATGCCTTCCCATGGCCGACAAATACCAACTATAGGTATGATGAGCTTGGGCTGATCCAGGGTTTAACTCCAGGGCTCTTTCAAAAGAAATCCCTGCTTTCACCCAATCCAATTCATAGAAAAACTCTACAAATGCCAGTGCGATTTGTGATTCTGCAAGTCTGTGATCGAGCTCTAGTGCTTTTAAAGCCGCTTTTTTGGCAGAAGGATAAACTTCATTGGCTGGGGCCTGACCATAAGCCCCTAAGTATGCATTTGCTGTAGCTAATCCCGACCAGGCCAGGCTAAAATTAGGTTCCAATTCAAGACATTCTTTAAACAAGCTGATGGCTCTTTTCAGCTCTTGTACCGATCCATTATTCCAATAATACCTTGCTTCGAGGTATAAATTGTAGGCTTCAATATTTTGTGTAGGAGCCGCTTTTAGGTGCTTTTTTCTAGCCGTAAAGTTTGCCTTCAACTGCCTGCT
Source organism: Balneolaceae bacterium (assembly GCA_965242845.1). GTDB lineage: Bacteria > Bacteroidota > Rhodothermia > Balneolales > Balneolaceae > RHLJ01. Next base: position 139,880 of record CBDETC010000003.1, on the reverse strand, counting down.
AATATTATCTGCTATCTGGTCCTGTAGCTCAAAAACATCGGTCATATTCCCATTAAAAGAATCAGACCAAACCCGATAGCCATCTGAGGTATTATAAAGCCTTGCAGATACTTTAATTTTCTCTCCCACTCGTTGCACTGTTCCTTCCAGAACTGAGCCAACACCAAGTTCTTTCCCAATTACTCTTACGTCATTAAATTTCCCTTTAAATGCGAAACTGGACGTTCTGGACGTAACTTTGAGCCCTTCAATCTTCGATAATCCATTAATAATCTCATCTGTGATTCCGTCACTTAGAAAACTATCCTGGGATGATTCCCCGATATCCAGGAACGGGAGTACGGCTATACTATTTATGAAATTGCTTCTTTGTGCCTTTATCTGATCATACCTTGGCAAAATCAAGCCTTCATTACCCAGAGCAAATACCTTTAGGGCCTCAGCTACATTTTTAAGCTCAAACTCTCCCAAAAAAACAGGGGTAAAGCCTCCCTGGTTTTTTATGTCATCATATACCTTTTCCGAAAAAATGATACTTCCGCCAACTCCCAATGCTCCCAAACGGGCCGCAACATTAACACTATCTCCTAATACTCCTCCATCATCAAAAAGAATGTCTCCTATATGCATCCCAATTTTGATGTTCTGGCTGAGGTTCTTTTCGATAAGGCCCAACTGTTGGAGCTCCTTAGCTGCACTCATCGCGTGAATTGAGCTCTGAAAGGTTAGCAACACCCCTTCCCCATAATTCTGAACCAGCTCACCACCAAACTTTTGCACCACTTCTTTTATTAGGTGAATAAACGAAGATTGCACCCGCTTCAGCTGGTGCTCATCCTGGCTGACAATGGCAAAGTAGTTTGCAATTTCAGCAAACATTACCGCGACAAGTCCCCGTTTTTCTGGTTCTATAATTTCGACCTGGCTCAATTAAGAAGTGGTTTATTTCGACCAGAACATATCATTTTTAAGCCTGAATTAAACTCCCTTTTATACCAAATGGGACTATTTAGAACCATCATAATCCCGGTCATCACAAAATAGTCCCCCTTATCTCATCCTTATTTTTTGTGCTGCTCCGGGGCTGTAGATTTGCTTCCGAATGCTAACAAACAGATAGAATTATGCACGAATTAACAGTAAGCAAAACAATTGATGCTCCTAAAACTCAGGTTTGGGATATCATCAAAGATTTTGGATCTATTTATAAAATCCATCCCCTAATTGAATCATCACCAATTACTAATGGTACTCCTTATGGTGACGGGGCTGAAAGAACCTGTATCATGTACAGTGGAGGAGAAATAAGAGAACGCGTATTCGACTATGAGGAAGGAGAAAAGTACACCGTCGAAGTATATGATCCAGGGCCATTTCCAATCGAAAAAAGCCTGGTTACTATCTCAGTAAATGAGGCAAAAGACCAGAAAAGCACTCTAACTTTTGATATGAAGTTCAAACCAAAATTTGGAGTAGTAGGCAAAGTGATGGCATCAGTAGTAATGAAAAGACAATTCGAAAGTATCCTTTCGCAAGTTGCTGATGGACTTAATACTCATTTGAAAACCGGGAAACTCATAGGAAAAAAGGGAGTGCTCGTAGCAGCGTAATCACCTTCAAGTTAGAAAAGTAAACCCATGCTCTGGAATGTGATGATTCCAGAGTTTTTCATCCTACACGATTATTATGGTAAAGAGAACTTCTGCTCCACTTCATTATCATGAGCTTGAAAAACCTTCAAGGAGAATCAGAATCTCCTTTGAAGGACATATACTGGCAGAAACCTATGAAGCTATTATTCTAAAAGAAGTCGGAAAGAAGATCTATGATCCCACCTACTATATCCCTAAAGAGGATTTGGATATGAACCACTTCATGAAGAATGAGAGAGAATATAAGTGTCCGATTAAAGGAAAAGCCAGTTACTGGGACTACCAACCCAATTCCAATCTATGGGTAAAAAATATTGCCTGGAGTTATGAGAACCCTATCGAATATTCCAGACCCATAGAAGGTTGCCTGGCTTTTGATACAAGGAAAGTTTCTTTCGAATTGTTTCCTTACGAATAGCTTTACTTGAACTTCTGTAGTCCAAAAGCTATTCCAGTAGTTACAAAAAAGCCATCAATCGGTCGCTGACCAATTTCAATTTTGAAAATCGAATTCCCAAAAAAGCCAAATTTACGATCGAAATTCTCACTCTTCGTATAAGGCTTTGCAACCAGTACTGTTCCAAATCTCCAGCCAAATGATTCGCTTAGTTCTCCGTTTTTAACTCCATCTACTTCAAGGTCTACAGTAGTTGGCGCTAAAATGACATCGAAGTAAGGGCGAATAAACTTCCCAGCAGCAAATTGATAGCCATCGCTATCCTGTACATGGATGTAGTATTTACGATTGTATCCAACCCCGGCGTATACACCAGCCATGAACAAACCGGTTTTATCATAAAACGTTGTTCCCTCATCATACTCGAGAGCACTATTTCTAGCATAAATACCCCCTCTTACGACAAATTCGCTTGTTATATGAGCAGGAAGTGTTACGGTTTGCCAGGTTTGAATCTCCTGATTGTTTATGTAGTCCTTTTCATAGCTAAAGGCCAATAAAACAGGAACTTTACCCTCCTTATTGCTATCAAATAATTTGTATTCGGCTCCGCCACTAAATAAAAATGCCGGGCCTTCTTTTGCTAAGGAAACAAGCGAATATAAACCTAAGGCCTCTACGCTTAGCTTATCATTGATAGGATATAAAGCTTCCGCTCCTACACTCCAGATTGACGCTCCGGAGGTATTACCAAAGCCTGCATCTACCGTGAAATAGTGAAGTCCTACATATCCTCGATATACATCATTTGGGTTAGAGTATTCCGTGCTAAAGGTAACTTGTGCAAAAGCACTGGATGAAATAGTCAGAAGTGCGATTAAAAATGCGAATTTTCTCATGGTGTGATCTTTTTTTGAAAAGCTACCATGATCTAATCGCCGTTGCGATCCCCCGAAATAGGTATATTTTTAATTCACTATTTCAGAGAAAAAGAAATAAAGACAGGAAGATGATCGGAAGGTGTTCGTTGTTCTCTTGTTTCTGAGATGGCAGCGTATTTATGGACATCTACACTGCTGTTTACAAATATGTAATCTATTCTTCTATCAAGTGGATGACTTACATCGAAACCGTTATAGGTGCCTTCTGGACCAATCGATGCCTTTTCAGCAATTTCCTTTGAATCGAGAAGCTTTTCCAAAATTACCTGAATAGCTTCTGCTTTAGGTGTTGCATTAAAATCTCCCATCATTATTACTGGCTGATTTGATGCACCCCATTCATTAAGCTTCTCAAGCATAAGCTTAGCTCCATTCAGTCTTGCAAGAGGTGTCTCGTGATCAAAATGGGCATTCAGCACCCAGAATATCTTCCCGGATTCCTTATCCTCAAACTTAGCCCACGTTGTTATTCTCCTAAAGTTTGCTCCCCACCCAAAGGAAGGTTCTTCCGGGTTTTCCGATAGCCAAAACGTACCAGAATCCAGTACTGTTAGCTTCTCCTCTTTGAAATAGATGGCCGCATATTCTCCTTCTTGCTTACCATCGTCTCTTCCTACTCCTATATAGGCATAATCGAACAGAGCACTATCTAGGTAGGTTACCTGCCCATGCAATCCCTCCTGAATACCAAGTACATCAGGCTCATAAAAATTTATTACATCAGCCACCCAATCTTTTCGTTTCTCCCACCAATTCTCCCCATCTCCAGAAGTATTATATCGAATGTTATAGGTCATTGCCGAAAACTCCTGAGCAACTACTCCCGGAATCAAAAATAAAATTACTGCTATAGTGAAGACTATTTTTTTCATATTAGATTGATGATTGATTAAAGAACGCTCTCTCCTTTTCCCTGGCGAATTAATACTGGTTCAGAGGTAGTCAAATCAATAACTGTTGATGCTTCATTCCCCCCATATCCTCCATCTATTACTAAATCAACCTGGCTCTCCCATTTTTCAAAGATCAATTCCGGATCGGTGGTATACTCAATTACTTCATCTTCATCCTTTATGGACGTAGAAATAATTGGATTTCCAAGAGCCTCAACCAACGCCAATGCTATGGGGTTGTCCGGGATTCTAATACCTACTGTTTTCTTCTTCTTGAATACGGGTGGCAGGTTATTTCCTCCTGGAAGAATGAAGGTATAAGGACCAGGTAAGGACCGCTTTAAAACCTTGAAGGTTTTGGTTTCGATTTGACTGACGTAATCCGAAAGGTTTTTCAAATCAGAACATATAAAAGAGAGATCAGCCTTTTCCAGCTTTATACCTTTGATCCTGGCTACTTTTTCCAGAGCCTTCTTGTTATAAATATCACAACCGAGCCCATATACGGTATCAGTTGGGTAAATAACCAGCCCACCTCGTTTCAAAACATCAACTACTTTATTGATTGCTTTTTGATCAACCGGGTTGCTGAAAATCTTTATAAACTCTGCCATACTCTCCTCCCATTGAATTTGAATATAAGTAGAAGGCTACTACTTAAAACAAAAAAAGGCATCCAATTTGGATGCCTTTCAGAGTTGTTTAGTTAAACAACTTTTTAACCCAACCAAACACTCCTTTAGAGTTGGAGTCACCATCTCTTCCTCCGGAAAGACCGTCATAAGTAGGCCTTGGTAATTCGTCCTGTTTTACTTTTTTACGGGCCGACTTTTTTACATTCTTCTTTTGATGGTTTGGCTTTCTACCTGTACTCCTTTTTTTGGAGCCAGATTTGTTTCCTTTCTTTTTCTCCTTCACTTGTTCCGGCAATGGAATCTCGCTCGGAGTTTGCTTGATCTCTTCAGAAATACGTGCCAAATCCTCTTTATCCATTTTGGATACCAACGAGACCATTCTAGAAACCTGGCTATTTAGAATTGCATCTATTCTGTTCTGGTATTCATCAACATTCTCTGGTACATCGTAGTTGATGAGTTCATCAATATGCTGATCTATTTCGACTTCTTGAATAGACATTCCTCCAACTACACAAACTCGCATATCGCCATTGGTAAACTTACCATAACGCTCTTCGAACATCGCTTTTTCCAAATCGGAGCTAATACTCACAACTCCCCAACTCTTCTTTTTAAGGATGTGGAATAAACGGTCGGCTGTTCTTTTTGAGGCTGAAAAAACCAGTACTTTATTCGAAGTCGATCCTTCCAAATGTGCCATCAAAGTAGAGATTTTCATCCTTGGAGGAACATTAATAAAGCCATGCTCCTTAGCACCCAATTTGCGCTTTCCTTTTTTCCCACCCTTTTTAGCTGATGCAGGCTTTTTAACCGACTCAGCTTCATTGGGTTCTTCTTCTGCTAAGTCTTCTTTTAATGTTACTTTAACAGATAGCTCATTCAGCCTCTTTTTTACAGTATCAATAACCACATTGTTAGAAACCTCATTAACGTCTTCAACCTCAACTTTTTCAGAAGTACCATTGGTTGTTGCTTCAGTCTGGGCTTCTTCTTGGTCCTCTTCCGCTAAGTCTTCCTTTAGAGTTACTTTAACAGATAGCTCATCCAGCTTCTTTTTCGCGGTATCAATATCTACCTCAATGGAAGCTTCTTTAACTTCTGTGGCCTCATCCTTTTTAGAGGCACCATTAGTTGTTGCCTCAGCAGATTCTACCTTATCAAACCCTATTAGCTCAGGGTTTTGAAGAGCTATTTGTACCAGCTCCTCGGTAGCATTATTTCTCTGTTTCGAAAGAACCAGAGTTTGCGGTTCTCCTTCAACAAAGCGCAGAATATCTTTAACCCTGCTTACCAGGTTAAAGCTTTCCATATCATGAGCTTCATCTATTACAATGAGTTCTAGCTCTTTTAAGTGGAAATTATTCTTTTCAATGATTTCAATAAATCGTCCGGGATTTGCAACAATAACCGGAGCTCCATCAAGTACTGCTTGCTCTTGTTCTTCTTTATTACCTTTAATGGCAAGTAGAGCACTGCTTATTTGAGCATGATAGCCAGCAGCCCATATTAATTCGTCAATAGCTGCAGCACGTTCTATAGATGGTGTTAGGATTAAAACTTTGGTGCCTTCTTTTTCTCCGTATTCTACAAGTGTTTTCAGTGTAGGTATTAAAAATGAAACAATATCGCCGGCTTCAGATTTTACCAATAGGTTCTTTCCTTCCAAAGCAGCCGGTAACACTTGTTGTTGAAGAGGTGAAGGCGTATCAATTTGTACATCGGTCAGCCCGCTCAATAATTCGGGGCTCAGACCATATTCTTCAAAAGACAATGGTTACACCTCTTTTAAGTTTTGCTTAATCGTTAAAATTTCAAAGATCGTCGTTCCCTCAGGAACGCCCAAATATACAAAACCTGCCTTCTAAGCTCATCCTTTTTATTGCCCCTGCTGATTTTGAAGAAAAGTTTGTTTAAACATAGAATGTAGTGTCATTTCTTTTTGTGAACTCCTGATATGCCAATAAATAATAATTGTGACTAGCGTAATCCCCACCAACCCAATCACTCCGCCTTCCGGACCAAATCTTCCACCTGTCCAAATTGGATTCCCTCCTTGTTGTAAGACCAGCAGTGAATAAAAATTCTCTGTCCCACTTACTTTGAATCCAAATACGCCGCCTTGCACATAATTCCAGGAGAAATGTATCCCTACAGAATATGCCAATCTTCCCGTAACTAAATAAGGGAATGCGAGCATAAACCCAGCCAAGACAATATTAATTGTAGAGAAAGTAGTTGCATTAGGATTGAAAACATGGGCAATCCCAAATAGCGCAGAACTAAATAAAACAGCCAGCAAACTCGCTTGCTCTGGAGAGATTCTTCCAAATGTGAACCCCTCTTTCATGTTAGGGATCAAATAGGACCGAAATTTGAGTTCTTCATAAAAACCTACACTCAGCATCTTTATCAAATAGCCTACTGCAGGAATTAACCAAAACGTAGAAGAAACCCGCTGCCAGGCAAAACCTGTAATTTCTATATCCCCCATTGACCATTGTACCCCAAAAATTATCACCATAGCTATTGCTGCGGCTATACAGCCTACTCCAAATTCTTTCCACCAGGTTTTTGTAGGGGTAATTCCCGCTTCTTTTAGTGAACTCCTTTGATCAACATACCTATACATCATGTAGAAGAAGGCCATAATCACAACACCAGCCAGGATGAATTCTAACCCATAGGCATTAATAGAAGTGGATACACCAAGCAGCAAAATCCCAAAAAAAAGAAACACGACAATTCTAATTAGTGCTCTGGGCCTGTTTTCTGCTTGATTAAAAAATGGATTCATACTAAATGTGGATACCGGGTAGTTTCTAACTATGTAGATGATACAAACATACTTTTAAAACAAACATTGGATTTATGGAGCGTTACGTTTTTAGCACGGATAGAGAAGCAATGGAAGAGGCTTTTGGAGTTAGTCCGAAATCAAACTCAATTCTAAATCCAAATTTCAATGCTGCCCCGGGTAATTCTCTCCCTATTCTACGACCAAATGAAAAAGGATTGACTCTCGAAAACTCCATATGGGGTATAGATGGACTGGGCGGCTCCATTGATGCTGCTGAGCTTTTAGAGAATAAAGAATATGGAAATTTGCTTACTACCAATGCCTGCCTAATCCCAATTAGCGGGTTCTATATCTGGAAAAAAACGGTAAGTGATCCACTGCCATTCTATACCAGAATACACACACGAGAGCTTCTAGGGGTTGCGGGCATTTATTCTGAAAATGAGGGTCAAAGAAATTCTTTCACTGTCATTACTAAAGCAGCAAATGTTCTCATAAAACCCGTAACCAGTACTATGCCTTGTATTATTGAACCCACTGAATTTGATACCTGGATACAGGGAGGAGCAGAGGAGATTCTCAAACGAGGATTTGACGATATGAATCTACTGCCTGAGGTCACGGTAGTTCGTGTTCCCAATTTAGTGAATGATTTGAGTAATAATTCACCAGATTTGATACAACCTATTCCGAAATTGAGAGAAGAGGACTAGTTCTGGCCTGGCTTGGTTCCTGGTTTCCCTTCTCTCGGGTTGTCGTAATAACGGATAGTAGGATAGGCGAAATCGATGTTGTCATACTTCTCATATTCATCTAATACCTGTTCCCAAATCTTTTGACTGGTTCCTCTCCGTCTTCGTGGATCGGTTAAATAGCGTATCGTTAGATTAATACCACTGTCTTTTACATTCGTATATACTATGGGCGTCAGATAGGTGAATTCTATTAAATACGACTTAGATGCTTTAGCAATTTCTTTTTTAGCATTTTCGATGAACTCCTTGGAAATTTCACCGACAATATCGCTGAGTATTTCTTTGGCTTTTTTCCAATCACTTTCAAAAGTGACAAGTACCTCTATCTCATTCCAGATAAACTTAAAGTCGCTGGTATAATTAGCCAATTGCTGGGTAAACACATAGTTATTTGGGATATGAATCACCCTTCCTGTGCTTTGATCCGCATCTACCCAGTTTCCAATTTCAAGTATAGTGAACTTGAATGGCCTCACATCGATTACATCTCCTTTACTATCACCTAATTGAATTCTATCTCCTACATCAAACGGTTTTCTCCAGATAATGAATAGCCATGCGGCTAGATCTGTAATTGGATCTTTCAGAGCTATTGCTATCCCAGCTGAAACTAACCCAAGGTATGTGGCTATGTCGCCAATTCCTGTAAACCAAATCTGTCCTACGATAAATATCCCTATAAAAGAAGTAACGTAGGTAAGGTTCTTCCTCCATTTGTATTGAGTACGCTTGCTCTCTGTTCTTTTTACAATTATTCGAAGAATAACAAAGCGGATAAACCAAAGGAGGAAAATAACACCAATACTCTCAAAGATATTGGCAGTGAGGTCTGGGGAATTTCCCAGGAAGCTTGTTATCCTATTTCTGAAGTCTTCCATTAAAGCAATTTATGGTACTCTTTTAATTAGCTTGAAAATGCAAATTTGAATATCTTTAAGGCCTTTTGCAAAAAGTTAAGTTAAAAATCCAATGCTTTACAATATTATCATTGCTGTAATCACTCTTATATGCGTTCTGTTAACGCTAGTGATCTTATTACAAAACGGTCAAGGACAAGGTTTATCAGGAATCGCCAGCGCTGGCGGTGGCGGTATAGGTGGTAGCGCCGGATTAGGTGCCAGAAGAACTGCAGACCTTCTTTCTAAAGCTACTTCCGTACTTGGCGGAGCTTTTTTGGTTCTTTGTATTCTCGCAAACTTCGCTATCGACAGAAATACAGCTCCTCAAAATAGTGTACTTGAGCAGGGAGCACCTCTGAATGATATAGCGGTACCATCGCAAACTCAGTCAGCTGTTCCTTCTCAAACTCCACCTCCTCCAGTGAATAATGACGGTGGTTCTTCAAACGACTCGGATAATTAATCCAAAGCCCTAACGCCTAGCGTTGGGGCTTTTTTGTTTACCGACTTTTTCAAAGCACTCGCAACTTTCGCTCAATCGTCTCGTTCGAACAGATTTTAGCTTTTTTATGCAGGATTACTTCCTGTATATTCAACTGTATTTCACTAATGTTAAATCCTATTTCTATGAAAAAACTATTACTTACCCTGATTGTGGGTATTATTAGTCAGCCTATTCTTTTTGCACAAACTAAGCTTGTAGAAGAAGTAAAAAGAGAAGGGGACGAAATTGTTATTCCTTATAAGAAATATGTTCTCGATAATGGACTCACTCTTATAATTCACGAAGATAAATCTGATCCACTTGTACACGTTGATGTAACTTACCACGTTGGATCAGCCCGCGAAGAACTTTATAAATCCGGGTTCGCCCATTTCTTTGAGCATATGATGTTCCAGGGCTCTGAAAATGTTGCTGATGAGGAACACTTTAAAATTATTACCGATGCCGGCGGAACTTTAAACGGTACTACAAATCGTGACCGTACTAATTATTTTCAAACAGTTCCAAGCAATCAACTTGAAGTAATGCTTTGGTTAGAAGCTGACCGCATGGGCTTCTTTCTCGATGCAGTGACCCAGCAAAAGTTTGAAGTTCAACGTTCAACCGTTAAAAACGAAAAAGGACAAAACTACGACAACAGCGCATATGGTAGATGGAGTGAGGTAAATGCCGCGGCACTTTATCCCTTTGGCCATCCATACTCATGGTTAACTATTGGAAAACTAGAAGATCTTGACAGAGTAGATGTTGATGATCTAAAGAGTTTCTTTCTAAGATGGTATGGTCCTAATAACGCTATCCTGACTATCGGTGGTGATGTAAACCCCGATGAAGTAGTAAAACTTGTTGAGAAATACTTTGGAGTAATCCCTGCTGGGCCTGAAGTAGAAAAAATGAATTTAGACCCTGTAACATTGGATGCTGATCGATATGTTTCTTATGTAGATCAAAACATACGTTTCCCGGCACTTCTGTTCACATATCCAACTGTGCCTAGATTCCATCCTGATGAAGCTCCGCTTGATTATCTAGCTCAAATTCTTGGTACTGGTAGAAGCTCTTACTTCTATAAGAAATTCGTGCTTTCTCAAAAAGCTATTAACGCTTCCACATTTCACCCTGCCAGTGAGTTGAGTGGAGAGTTCACCATGTTTGTACTTCCTTTCCCTGGACAAACACTAGCCAACTTCGAAGGAGAAGTGAGACAAATTCTTGAAGATTTCAAGAATGATGGTGTTTCGGATGCGGATATGACAAAGATTAAGGCGTCTTTTGAGTCAGGTTTCATTAATGGACTAACGAGTGTAAGCGGTAAGGTTTCTCAGTTAGCTGATTATGCAACTATCGAAGGAAATCCTAATTACATCGAAGAAGATATTGAGCGGTATAATGCCGTAACCAAAGAAGATATCATGCGCGTTTTTGAGAAATATATCTATGGTAAGCATGCGATAATTCAAAGTGTTTTACCTAATGATGGTGGTGCAACTGCCCCTGCTCAACCGGATAACTTCGAACCAATTACCGAAGGTGATAATCCATTCCCTACCACCGATTATTCAGGTCTTTCTTACACACGACCAACGGGCGATACTTTCGACAGAAGTGTGAAGCCAACACCCGGCGCCGCTCCTTTAGTACCAGTACCTGACTACTGGAGAGCTGAAATGGATAATGGTATTCGACTTATCGGAACAGAGTCGAATGAAGTACCATCCGTTACTATTCAAATGACTATTAAAGGTGGTCATAAAATGGATGCTTATCATTCCCAAAAAGCTGGTTTGGCTTCAATGACAGCAGCTATGATGAATGAAGCCACTAAGAATTACACTTCAGAAGAGATTCAGGAAGAATTAAGACTTATTGCTAGTTCTATCAATGTATTCGCTGGTAACAATACCACTACAATGAGCATCAACTCGCTTACTAAGAATATTGATCGAACCCTTGAGCTTGCAGAAGAAATCTTGTTTAATCCTGGATTCACACAGGAAGATTTTGACCGCCTGAAGCAACAGCAAATCGAGAGCATTCGATCTTCTTATCAAAATCCAGCCAGTATAGCTACTCAGGTTTATAACCGTCTTCTTTATGGTGACGAGCATATTTATTCTGTACCAGTAGGAGGTATTGAAGAAACTGTAGAGCGCATTACTTTGGACGACGTTAAGGCCTTTTATGAGGAATACTTTACCCCTGAACTCACTGAGATTGTTGTTGTAGGTCAAATTTCTGAAGATGAAATCCTTCCTAAATTAGACTTCCTATCCGGTTGGGAAAAGACAGGTGCTGAGCTACCTGAATTACCTGAGCCAAGTCCAATCGATTACACCAAGATTTATTTAGTGGATAAAGTTGGTGCTCCTCAGTCTCAAATCAGAATCGGGTACATGACCGATCTTACTTACGATGCTACTGGTGAATACTACAAATCTACTCTTATGAATTATACTTTGGGTGGAGCATTCAATAGTAGAATCAACCTAAACCTTCGTGAAGACAAAGGCTGGACTTATGGTGCTGGCTCCTTCTTTAGTGCCAGTGAAGACCCTGGGTCATTTACTGCCTCTGCCGGAATTAAGGAATCTGCTACTGATAGCTCAGTTTATGAATTCATGAGAGAGCTTGCTGAATTCCGCGAAAATGGAATCACAGACGATGAACTATCTTTCATGAGAAACTCTATTGGACAAAGAGATGCTCGCCGGTATGAAACTCCTTTCCAGAAGGCAGGCTTCTTAAGTACTATTATGCGATACAACCTTGATCGTTCTTATGTAGATGAGCAAGCTGAAATTATCAGAACCATCACAAAAGAAGAAATCAACGAGTTAGCAAGACGACATCTCGACATTGAGAATATGCATATTCTTGTAGTCGGTGATGGCGCTTCTCATCGCGATAAGCTTAAAGCTCTTGGTTACGAAGTAGTTGATGTAACTGAAAAAGGTGACATTATCGAAGAAGTACAAGAGGGCGATTCTGGTGGTGAAAAATAATCCACTTTAACGCAGAATTTAAACCCCGTCACAGATTTGTGTCGGGGTTTTTTATTTGTACTGTAATAACTGGTTATAAAGTTGGACTAATCATTTAAAGCCAACAACCAATACGCTACATCATGAAGAAACTTTTAACCAGAATACTGTTATTTATCGCAAGCTTTTTATTTGGAATAGGCCTTGCCAAAATTACTAAGGCACAAGCTGCATCTAATAGTTATACAGTAACTCTCTCACAAACTGAAGTAACCATCCTTACCTAAGGACCAGATCTCTACTCAGCAATTGTGAATGTTCGTGTCTGATAAAAAGGGGTCCCTGTTTCTGTTATGCCCTCAACGATTATACGGTAAGTAGAGGGGACATCATTAGCCCAAAAACTAAATGATCCTCCTGAAGGTGAAATCTCAAATTCCGGTTCCCAATGCAACGTTAGTCTGGCATCTTTGGTAGGGTAATCTCTTGGCACATTTACTCCATATCTTGGAGAGTAGAACTGAGCAGGTAGTTGAAAACCAACCAGGTTAGTTTGTACAAAGCCTTTTGCTGGCTCCACCCTTGCTCCTTCTCTAAGAGTTACGATAATTGCACCACCTGCTCCCTGAGCTCCGAAAATTGCCAAATCAATGGAGCTTCGCATCACCCCTATGGTTTGCACATCATCCGGATCAAGAGACAGCACAGCATCTAAATCTGTAAATACGCCATTAATTAGAAAAATAGGCTCAACTGGGGTGCTAAAACTTTGTGTACCTGTATTTATGGACAAGATATCCGGTATAGTGAACGTAACACCAGGCAGCTGAGTAATAATGGAAGGCATTGTGGCATTTCTCATCCATTCTTTCTCATCTAAATCGAAATAACTCCCCCTGGCTTCCGACTGCCTTAGCATCTTCTCAGAATAGTCTTCATTAACCTCCTGCTCTGTAAAACCAATTCGATCTGATGTTACGGTTATTTCTTCAAGCTCTCCCTGCATCATTACTTCGATAAATTGCTCTGCCTCAGTACTTGCCTCTACCGCTCGTTCGAATACATCTTCTTCTAAAGCAGGCTCTTCTACTTTCTCCTCTGTTGGTATTTCCTGCTCAAGCAAAGTTTCTGTGACCTGGTTTATTGCTTCATTTTGAACTGGCAGGTGCGAAAATTGATCATCCATTCTTATGGTAATATTATCACGACCTTTTTTATCGTTGGCCTTTATCTCTACCATTTCACTACCATATACCTTCAGTCCATCTATAAAGAAATTACCTTCTTCATCGGTAGTCACTAGTTGAACCTGCTTCTCCTCAGAGCCCATAGTGAACAAGACAGGAGCTTCATCCTGACCTCTTCTCAAAAGACCTGCTATTATTCTCCCTGATACTCTGAAGCCTTGTTCTGCATAGGTATACAACTCGATATTCTCCCACTCTAATACAGTAGACATGTCATAGGCACGCCAGCCTTGAGTCATCATTAGTAAGTCAAGGTATTCATTTGCTTGTGGGTGATCACTGAAATAAAACCCGGGATGTTCGATGTGGCCTTCTATTTCACTTTCCAGGTAAAGACGACTAACAATGGAGGCACGGCTGCTATTAAATGGATCGATAGAATCATCATATACTGATATACTCGCACTCGAAATAAACTCTCCTGCCGCTTCACTACTTACTCTAATTCCAAGGTCTATTCGGTCACGAACTCCTACTTCTTCATCTGATAAACTCAGCGATACGTCTAAATCATCTACTGCATTTTTATTGAATGCTAATCTTTCAGCTATAGGAAGCCCATTTTGATTAAGTAAGGTAAAATGAACTACACCAGTAGGGAGTTGGGCTTTAGGAACAAATACCTTTCCAGCTTCACCTTGCATGTTAACTAGCTCTGCAGAAAATACTTCACCTCGTACATGAGCGAATAGAAGAGGAGAGCCAGTAATCGATTGATTTCTGGAAAGAACATTTACAATAAACTGTTCCTGATTTTCTTTTACTGAAAGTATGGTACCTGCTTCGACTACTTCAGGCAAGGAATATATCTCTCCGTTTACCTTTGCAAAATAAGTTCCGTTTTCTTCTGGTGTAAATTCAATTGCACCCATTCCCAGATGAATTGTAGAGAACGCAATAGAATCTTGAGCCCCCTCTCTATAGATCACGCCATTTATATTTCTTCCAAGGCCATCTGTACCAATTGATTTAAAAGCCAACCTGGTTGGTACTCCAGCTACTAATACCCCACTTTCGGGCATGAACTGTACATCAACTTCCTGGTTCTCAGCTATAGATTTTTCCTCTTCTCCCGTTCGAATTTCTATATTTTTTCTAAACACATATGAGGAACCAAAGTTTAAAGTCCATGCCGTATAAGCTTTAATCCTGTATATACCGGGCTTATCCGATTTCTCTGTAAAACTGATGTTTCCACTTGCCCTTCCCTGCTCAATTTCTACACTTACTCTTTCCAATAATTTTCCGTCAGGTTCATATAGCTCTACATATAGGACTTTACTTAAATCAGACGGTATGTTGAAGCTCCCGAGTTGCACATAAGCAGAGAACCAAATTCTATCTCCCAGGTAATAACTATCCCGGTCAGTGTGAACATAGATTCTTTCTCGAGGTAGCTCCTTTTCTAGAGCCTTAAGCTTTGAAATAAATTTTAATTGGTCCTGAGTTACCTGTGCTTCAGCGTTATGGTAAAAGAACGTACTCCCCAGAAGGACTAAAAGGCATAGCTTATTCATGATGGCATAGATTAATAAAAAAGGCTAGAGATGTATTATCCTAGCCTTTAGACAACAAAAACCGATAAATGTTATTGCTGTAAAAAATTATTTATTAACTGAGACTAAGGGCTAACTACCCTGAATGGACTCTCTTTTACAATTTTATGACTTACTCTTGTCATAATGTCCAAATAGTGATTGTATTCTGGATCTTTGGCAATAGGCTCCTGATCACCAACTATTCCCCACGAAATAATCTCTTCCGTTGTTTTGTCATACAGGTAAAATTCCGTTTGGAACATTAATACCCGGTAAGATGAAGCCTCATTTCCCGCATAGCTGGAACCTGTGGTTTGTTGCTCAGCTACTCTGAAACCATAGCCTTCCAGGAAATACACATATCTCTCTGGGAAGGAGTTAAGTAGACTATCAGGTGGCAGAGTGACTTCAATGGATAAATTGTCTGCGTCTAGCATTTTACGCTCGAAATCAGATACAGTAAACTGTACTTCTTCGTCAAATACATCAACAGGGCTAAGTGTGCTTTTGCTGAAACCAGATTCTAGCGCAAGGTATAGGTATTCTTTTGTTGTTCCGGTGAGTGGGGTGATTACAGCATCTGGCACCCATTCTTTCTTTATAGGAACTACAGTAAATGAACTCGTTAAAGAGTTTTTTTCATAACCTTCATCAAGGTAAATAGTTTTACTTGGCGCACAGGCGATGCCAAAAATCAATACGCCGACAAACAGGGGTAAAATTTGTTTTCTCATAGCTTGTTTTGATTCCTCTCTTAAGAGATTTTCGAAGACTAATAAAATAACAAAACATTGTTAATAGGTGTTAACAAAAAAGTAAAAAAGTGTTTGCTACAAAAATTACTTCCCGATGCAAAAACGAGAGAAGATAGAGTCTAAAATATGCTCATTAGTAATCTCCCCTGTAATTGTTCCAAGCTCGTTTAACGCAGCACGTAAATCTATGGAGAGAAAATCACCGGTAATGTTATCAGAAAGCCCATTTAATGCTGCCTGCACATTCTCTTTCGCTTTCTGAAGAGCATCCCTATGCCTGGTAGAAGTAACCAATAAACTACTGGCATCATAGTGTTTATTCTCGAGAGCTCTGTATTTGAGTATTTGTTTTAAATCCTCCACTCCTTCACCATCTAAAGCCGATATCCTTAAATCAAAAGCGATCCGATGTTCTTTCTCGATACTTATATCTGCTTTGGTTCCAAGCAAAACAAAGGGGGTTTCTCCTGCTCTTTTTTGAAACTCAGCTATCTCACTTCGTTCTTCATCATCAAAAGGAGTGTTTAATTCTTTTAAATAGACAACAAGATCCGCAGCTTCAAAAGCTTTTTGTGATCGTCTTACCCCTTCTGCTTCTACCACATCATCCGTGTTTCTTAGTCCTGCTGTATCTATAAGTTTGAACAAAAGCCCATCATAGTTCCAGTCCACGTCTATAGTATCACGAGTTGTACCTGCAATATCGGTCACAATTGCCCGATCACTTCCAACCAAAGTATTTAGCAGCGTTGATTTGCCTGCATTTGGACGGCCTATGAATACAGTTTTGACCCCATCCTTTATTAGTCGGCCTGCTTCATAAGTATCGAGCAACCTGCCCAGTTCTTCATCTACTTTTTCCAGAAGTGTTCTCAGCTCTTCTTTGTTTGCAAACTCAACGTCTTCTTCCACAAAATCGAGCTCTAGCTCAATCATAGCAGTAGCATCTATCACTTGTTGACGAAATTTCTTTACATGCTCCCCAAGCTTTCCTTCAAGTTGCTGGTTCGCAGCATCAATAGCTTTCATGCTTTTTGCATGTATTAAATCGGCTACAGCTTCGGCCTGATCCAACTCCAGTTTGCCATTTAAAAAGGCTCTCTGAGTAAACTCTCCGGCCTCAGCAGCTCTTATACCCAAAGAAAGAATAGTTTCGAGTACTTTTTGAGTTACGAGAACCCCTCCATGGCAAGAAATTTCAACTGTTTCTTCTCCAGTATATGATGTTGGGGAGTGAAATATAGTAACCAGAACTTCATCTACTGGTTGGGCATTACTATCTACAATTTTACCAAAATGGACAGTGTGTGAAGCCTGATCAGAAAGATTTTTCCTATCAAAAGCCTGATTTACTATAGCAATAGAGTCTCTTCCTGAAACCCGGATTACTGCTATACCTCCTTCACCTAGAGGGGTCGCAATTGCTGCAATAGGAACTTGCTGATTTATTTCTCTGCTCATAGTCTAAGATACAAAGTTCGGGGTTTTACTTCGCTTTACAGAGATTAGAGTTTTTTTGTGATAAACCGCTTTCATGATGTGGCAGAGCGTTAAACTCAATGTTTTCGCTGGTCGTAATATTATTAGGCATTTCTTTGATGGTCAGAAAGGAGTGACTGCCCAGTTAATATCAATAAATACGATCCCCATGAAAACTAAATCTTTCTTCGCCCTGTTACTATTTGCGCTTATAGCGTTCAATCTGAATGCCCAGGATACTAAGGAATACGATCTTTTTGTAGCAGCCAATAATGGAGACACCAAAGCGATTTCCTCTCTTGTAGCCGACGGTGTGAACCCAAATATTATCGACCAGTATGGAAACACTCCGTTATATCTGGCAGCAATGAATAATAAAGCATCATCTGTTACCCTGCTTTCTGATCTGGGTGCTTTTATGAATACTTCTAATAGTTCAGGAAACACTGCCCTTGCTGTGGCTACAATTTATGATAACTACCAGGCTGTTGAAGCTTTATTAGCATCAGGTGCTGATCCAAATTTTATTCGCAAAGACGGCTTTGCCCCTGTTCATATAGCAGCCTCAAAAGGAAACTATCAATCTCTGGTTTACCTGATCGTCTATAAAGCCGATATAAATAAAGCAGCAAATAATGGAGTAACTGCTCTAATGTTGGCGGCTTCAAAGGGCCACAAAGATGTAGTGGCGTTATTATTAAGTAATAACGCTGCAGACCGAATTAACGAGAATGGAGATAGTGCAGTAAGCTGGGCAAGAGCTTCCGGCCATACTGAGATCGCCGAACTCATCGAAAATCGTCAGACCTCGTTCTAATATTTGTATAGATAGAGTAATCAAAGACTTCTTACTGATACTAAGAGGTCTTTTTTTTTGACTTCACTCTCCTAAGTCAATAGAAAATAAAATTAACCGCATACTCTTAATCATAGGGACAACAGGTAATCGATCGGTTATTTTGGCCATTTTAGGGTCGACTTTGAGTCTACAACATTATTGAGGCTCACCAAATTAATTATACTCATGGCCAGAACTTTAACTCTAATTAGAATTATGAAACGCTTCTTTATTCTCTCTACCATTTTCTTTTTTGGAACTACCCTACAAGTAAACGCTCAAACCCTATATGCAGACAGACCTGCTGAAGGGTACAGTGCTAGAACAACCAGTGGATTTGTATTAGAAGCTGGAGGTAGCTTAAATGAAGACATTATTGATATTGGTCAGTTACACCTGAGATTTGGAGTAGGCCAGAAATCCGAATTACAATTCAATGCTGGCTCCGTACTTTTTAGAGATAGCGAGTCGGATTTGAGTGCGCAAGCTGCCTTATTTAAGTATCAATTCCATAATGATGGGAAAATTATTCTCGCAGGAGTCGTTCGAACTGTCTTGCCTTTTATCAATCAGGATGACGCAATAGAAGACTTTTCCACTCGCATTGGTGTACTAGCCGATTTCAATTTTACACCCCAGTTTATGTTGAATGCAAATCTTGGATATGGTGAGTTTTTTGATGATATCGATAATGGATCATTCAATCTTAGTTTAACTCCCTTTGTTGATATCACGGATAATACTGCTTTGTACCTTGGGTATGCTGTTTTATGGTTTGAGGATTCGGACAATGGCATTGATAACCTTCAGGCGGGCATCGCCCATAAACTTGACCGGTCTTTTCAAATTGATGCAGGACTTTCTTCAATAGAAGGCACAACCTATCTCAACTTCGGAATTGCAAAAGCTTTTTAGTACCCCAACATGCATAGATGATCAAAGCCCCCTTGTGTACATGCATGGGGGCTTTTTGATTTATGGAATATTGATTTTCTCCCCCTTTCACAGTTATTTGTTGGCTGTTTCTAAACTAACCCACTGCTATGCGGATCATTTCTTTGCTGCTTCTGTTCCTTATATCTACAGAAATACTTGCTCGGCAAACCACTCAAAACAACAATAAAAATCAGGCTATCACCTCTATTGAAGAAATGTCTAAGGACTTAATTCAATTAAGCGATGAAATTTGGGGGCATGCCGAAATAGCTTTTAAGGAAGACCAGTCCTCGGCAGCTCTTTCGAACTTCGCAGAAAAGCACGGGTTTAGAGTAACACGAGGTGTAGGTGAAATACCTACCGCTTTTACCGCCGAATTTGGAAGTGGTGAGCCCGTCATAGGCATTATGGGTGAATTTGACGCCCTTCCTGGACTTTCGCAAGAGACAGTACCTTATAAATCTCCATTGGTTGAAGATGCTCCTGGGCACGGATGTGGTCATAACATTTTTGGTGCTGCATCACTAGGAGCAGCTATAGCTATTAAAGACCTGATTGAAAGCGGAGAACTGGAAGGAACCATTCGTTTCTATGGTACTCCGGCAGAGGAGAAATTTTTCGGCAAACTATGGATGATTCGAGCCGGTCTTTTTGATGATGTGGATGTGATGATGGATTGGCATCCCAGTAACCGAACCGAGGCAGATGTACAAAGCAGCCTGGCTTTGGTCGATTTTTTAGTAGAGTTTTATGGACAAGCTGCTCACGCCTCGAGCGATCCATGGAATGGACGTAGCGCAGGAGATGCATTGGAATTATATACTGATGGTATAAATATGTACCGCGAACATATTAAGCCAACCGTTCGAATCCACTACCATATACAGGATGCTGGAAAAGTGGTAAATGTAGTACCTGATTATTCTAAAATCTGGGTCCGCGTTCGTGATACCAAACGTGATGGAATGAGACTAGTGTATGACCGCGTTGTGGAGATGGCAAATGGAGCCGCAATTATGGCCAATGTAGAGCATGAAGTTTCGCTTATCTCTGGAATACATGAAGTGCTGCCTAACAGAACCGGTGGTGCTGTACTACAGGCTAACCTGGAAACACTTGGAACCATAGAATACACTGATGAAGAAATTGAGTTTGCCAAGGCTATTCAGCAGGCTACTGATAAACCTGAGGTAGGAATTGACATGAAGATCAATCCGATGAAAGAAACTGCTGAGCATCCTACAGGAGGGTCAACCGATGTTGGAGATGTAAGCTTTATAACACCTACTATTCGTTTGCGCGGAACTACCGCACCATCCGGAACACCCTGGCATTCCTGGGCGGTAGTAGCTACGGGTGGTATGTCGATCGGGCATAAAGGACTGGTTTATGCTTCTAAAGCGTTAGCAATGACTATGGTTGATTTGTATGAAAACCCAGAATTAAGAGATGATATTCGTTCCGAGTTTTTAGAACGAAAAGGAGACTATGAATATGAAGGGATGATTCCTCCAGGGCCTCCACCATTGGATTTTGAGCAGTAATAAAAAAGGCTCTCAAATAGAGAGCCTTTTTTAGTTTCACGATTTATGAATTAATGAACGTTGCCCATCAACTTCTTCATAGGCTTGATAAGAAGAAGTAGTAAGAAGCCAGCACCGACTGTAGTATATACGATCATAAGGTATTGATCGGGCATTTGCGCTAATGCTTCCGTGCTTTCACCAGAAATCTCTCCACCTATACGACCCGCGATTAAGTTTCCAAGTGAAACGGACATAAACCAAACTCCCATCATTTGCCCATAGTATTTCTTTGGTGCCAGCTTGGTCGTCAGACTTAACCCTACCGGACTTAAACTAAGTTCTCCAAAGGTGTGGAACAGGTAGGTAAATATGAGCCAGGTTGGAGCAGCTAAATCTCCGGAAGCAGCTATTTTTGCAGCAAAAAACATCACCAGGAAACCTATTCCCAAAAGAATTAATCCTAAAGCAAATTTGAGAGGGCTTGATGGCTCCAGATTTTTCCGAGCCAGCCATACCCACATTGCTCCGAAAATTGGTGCAAAGATAATTATGAACAGGGCATTAATAGATTGAAATGCTCCAGCAGCTATTGTAAGACCAAAAAACTCACGGTTGGTAAAACGATCAGCAAATAGATTAAGGGTTGAGCCCGCTTGTTCAAAGCCTGACCAAAACATGGCTGAAAACACGAATACAATACCTATTGCTCCAACCTTCTTTTTCTCATCGTCATTAAGGCCGCCAAAGAACGCCACATATCCCAGGAAAAGAAGCGCTGAACCAACAATTAAGTATCCAGAAATATCTGCGATATACACCGCATCAATTGGAATAACTCCTGAAAACGCGAGTACAATCACGGCAATACTAATTCCCACAGCGATAGAAATGGAGCGAACAATTTTATTTTTAGCCGCTATTTCCTCTTCTGTTTCAAATGTTGGGGCATCACCTACTCCCTCTAAATACCTCTCGGTGTAGCGATATTGGATTAAGCCAAATACCATAAACAATCCAGCAGCTCCAAAGCCTAAATGCCAGTTAATCCCTTCCCCTAAGAAACTGGCGATTAGCGGACCAAAAAGCGCTCCAATGTTAATCCCGGAGTAAAAAATAGAAAAGCCAGCATCTCTTTTAGCACTTTCACTTTCTGGATAAAGAGAACCAACTACTGAACTTACATTAGGTTTTAAAAGTCCTGTTCCAGCAGCTACTAAAATCAATCCCAGGAAGAATGGATAAGTATCGAGTTTCGTAACAGTTTCTGCGGAATTCATACCAAATACTTCCATAAAACCAGGAATTGCAATGGTAAAATGCCCAAGCGCTATTATAATTCCTCCCCACCAAACCGATCTTTTGAGGCCAAGAAGTCTATCAGCAATCCAACCACCAGGAAGTGCTAACAGATACACACCCATAGTGTATAAGCCATAAATTGCACCAGCGTTTTGATCATCAATAGCCAGGCCTCCGTCCATGATCGATTTAGTCATAAAGAGAATCAGGAGAGCCCTCATCCCGTAATAACTGAATCGCTCGAACATTTCTGTAAAGAACAAGGTGGCAAGTCCGCGCGGATGTCCAAAAAAAGTAGCGCCTGAGCCGTTGGCCGAATTTGACATAGAGGTAGTTTTAATTAGCTGTTACAACAATCATAAAGTGCGTTGATGATACCTAAACGCACAGTACACCGCAAGCAAGATTTAAAAAAGCGCTTTTCTGATGCTTTTTCTTAAACTCGAAACTTTGGTGCTTAGTATCCGTGTGAGATTGGGTAAATTTTTTTTGCTATGGAACTACTTTGGATTGCACTCGGCGTTATTTGTATTCTAATCGGTTTAGTGGGCGCTTTTCTGCCCGTTGTACCCGGACTCCCATTCAGCTATGCAGCTCTTTGGATACTTCAGCTTAGTGGAGTTGCACAATTCTCCACATTCTTCCTGGTTGCATGGGGTGTGATCGTGGTAAGTATTTTAGTACTTGAAAACGTCATTCCAATGTACACTACAAAAAAGTATGGCGGTTCTTCCTTTGGAGTTACTGGTAGCACTATTGGAATGATTATAGGAACACTTTTTTTCCCACCGCTAGGCTTTTTCCTGGGCACTCTTTTAGGAGCCTTTGTAGGTGAATTCATCTACAAGCAGGATGTAAATGTGGCACTTAAATCAGCCTGGGGTTCTTTTGTAGGATTCTTAACAGGAACTATGATTAAAGTTGTTGTAGCCGCTATGATTGCTTTCGCATTCCTACGAGCAATCTTATAATCACT
Organism: Balneolaceae bacterium; assembly: GCA_965242845.1. GTDB lineage: Bacteria > Bacteroidota > Rhodothermia > Balneolales > Balneolaceae > RHLJ01. The sequence continues at coordinate 116,828 of CBDETC010000003.1, read as the reverse complement.
ATTTCACCAGCAACATCTTTCTGGTTTCAACCTCGCCACCAGCTGTTAACTGGTAGAAATAGGTCCCACTCGGAAGCTCACCTGCTTCAAAAGTAACAGAAAACTCTCCTACACCTTGTATCCTGTCTACTAGAGTTCGTACCAGTCGACCATTTACATCATATATTTTCAAACTAACAGGGCCTTGTTCTTTTAATTCATAAGGAATGATGGTAGAAGGATTGAATGGATTCGGATAGTTATTCCCTAATCGGATAGCTCCTGGAAAGTCATCTTCTGGTTCGTTTGATGAACCCGGAGGTAAATTCATTTCATAAGCTCCATTTCCATGGGTAGCAACACGAAGTTTCCTGTTGGATTGTGAAATCACTAAATCCATAGCAAACACAGCATCGGGCAAATTACCATTGATATTTTCCCAGTTAGCTCCTCCATCAAGCGATTGAAAAACCCCTATTTCATTACCTACAAAAATATGATCCTGAAACTGTGGATCAATGGTAACAGCCCATGTAGGTAGGTCAGGGAGGCCACCCCCTATATCGATCCAGTTAACTCCTCCATCTATAGATTTGAACAAATGAGAACTTCCAAAACCTGCAAAGGTGATATAAACGATCTCATCATTATTTGGATCTACTACAATATCCGTAGGAAAACGATCAGGAAGAGTACCTGTAATATTGATCCATGTATCTCCACCATTTATCGTTCGGTACACTCCTGAGCGAGTGACTTTGGGGCTTGAAGTAGCATAAACTACATCCACACTTTGATGAGAAGCAGCCATTGCAGACATCGAGTTCCCATCAAGATTAAGATTGGAGTTTGTAGCAGCCCAGGAATCACCACCATCTTCTGATTTATAAATTCTTTCCCCTCCCATATACATAGTGGTGTTATCAACCGGACTAAGTACAAAAGGCGCTATGAAGTTTGCTTCGGATGTAGGAAAGAGGCCGAAGTCAGGACGTGCCCAGGTATCACCGAATTGAGACTGGGTAAATAGATCATCTGTTTTAACAGCCTGAGCAAACTGAGCCGACAAATAGGCGATGTTATTATTTTCTTGATTTAGGGCCGTCCAGGATCCATCACCAGCCCAGCCTCTTCGCCAATTCAAATCACCTTCATAAATAATACTGTTGTTATCCTGAAGGCCTCCGAGCATCAATGAACCATTCGTATTTGAGTTTGATACCCCATTGTAAAATTGGACCGTTTGGTATCCCGAATTACAATTTTCAAGAGTTGTACCTCCATCCACCGTTCTAAAAATTCCTCCATCGTTAATGAAATAAATGATATTAGAATTTGTGGGATGGAATACAATGTCATGATGGTCAGCCCAATTACTTAGGAATGGATATAGATTTCCAAAATCGTTGGGTCCCGCGGGTTGGGCAGGGCTGGCAAATACTGTATCCATATTGCTACCGCCATTAGTAGACCTATACAGTAATTGGGGCTGCCCGGTCGCCCAGATTAAATTAGGGTTAGTAGGATGGATAGCTATTGCATGAGAATACCAGCCTTGGAAACGGGCATAAAAATCGTTGCTTTCAAATTCAGTAGTCCAGGTAGCACCACCATCTTCTGTTCTCATTAACCATGTTTTATTAGCATCTTCAACGGCTCCAATTGCTCCATTCGAATTTCCTATGCTTACTACCACTACATCCGGATCGCTTTTAGACATATCCAGTACTGGTTTCCCCTGAAAACTAACTGGCCCGCCAAAACTGGATAGGCTTACCTGCTCAAAACTTTCTCCACCATTGATAGTTCGATAAACTCCGTGACCAATGCTTCCCTGACCACCATAGGTAATAATTACCTTATTGGTATCTACCGGGTTGATTGCTATATCTGTTGCCATGGCCACATCATGAATAAGATCCCAGGTCTCACCCCCGTCCAAGCTTCGATAAGTTCCTTCCGTGGTAGCTGCCCATACAGATAATGGATTCTGTGGATTAACCTGGATTTTCTGTACCGCTCGTCGTTGATCAACCGACCAATCCAAACTTTTTTCCCAGGTTTCCCCGCCATCTCCGGTTTTAAGAATTCCTATCCCATAACTGCCTCGTGTTGTTCGTACCGGACCAACTCCAGGCATCAACGTTTCGGTACCATAAGATTCTCCTGTACCAATGTACATTACGTCTGGATTTTGAGGATCCATTGCAATGGCTGCAACCCCAAGTACAGGAAATCCAGTGCTTACATATTCCCAGGCATTCAGCCCTACTCCGGCTGAAGTAGTTTTCCAGATTCCTCCACTGGCCGAGCCAGCAAACATAATATTGGGGGTATCAGGATGGATAGCCAAAGCCAATGTTCTTCCTCCAATGTTGATCGGACCCATTGGAGCCCAATCAGGATTCACAAAGCCTTTCGCTTTTGCCCTTTCGTTCATCACCTGAACTTCTTCAAATGCCTGTGCAAAACCCTGTTCTGGTATTGAAATATTTGGATAGCTTCTGGCCAAACTCACATAATCCAGAGCTAGTTTTGCTCCCGTTTCAGGGCCATCTTCAGGGGATAAGGGTTTACTTTGTTGAGTTGAGGGCTCTATAAAAAAAAGTATTCCGAATAGAACCAGGGCAGAAAGGCAGGCAAACTTAAATAGCTTCATTATACAAACGACTTATTGGGCACTAACACAGTATGCTAAAAAAAATTGCAAAGTGGTAGGTTCATTGATGAAGTACTAAGAAGATAAGCGAAGAATTAGTCCCCTTCTATTTCTGCAGAAATCCTTTCGATCATGGTATGGATGTTTTCTTCTTTATAGTCCAAATCTGAAATTACTGCCAGGTGTAAAGCCAATAGACGACCAAGATACATGGGGAATTCACCATCTGATCTGATTTTTTCCCAATTCAGATTAAAATCCCCATAAGGATTTACCTTCCAATCTCCTTGTTGAGTAACTGATTTCACTTTTTCTCTTAAAGCCAGATTGGGTATGTATTTAAATCTTCCATCAGCTACTGAAACATCGTACCTCTCTCTTTGTCGAAAGTCAAAGCCTTCTCTTTTTGAGGTCTCATAATGATCTACCAGAAGAAGTTTCAGTGAATCGTCTTCAATACTATTTACAAGACCTGACGAAAGTAATTCCCTATACCCCAACTCTACTGGTGTAAATTCAAAAATATCGATGGCATCCATAAAGCCACGGCGCAATTTATGAACATCAAATTCAGAAACATCCAGTTCTGAATTAAAATAGCTCATCAAATACATTCCAAGCTCATCTTTTGCTATTACATCATCCCGCACAAAAATAAGCTGCTCCAGATCATTTTTAAGATCATTTCGAATATTTTCCAACAATGCATCTTTGAGCACTTCTTTTTTTCTCTCTTCATTCCAGTTATTAATCTGGAGAGCAATCAAAATCCCAATTACCACAAGAAATATTTCCCCTAACGCATACCAGAGATAAGTGCGAATTTTGTCTTCGTCTAATAATTTGCGACGCAGGATGCGGAAAAATCTAAACATATATATACCCCGAAAAAGCCACGTCAATTACGTTGATTAAAATCACTTTGTCAATGCATACTTAGTTTTGTTTCTTTGGCAGGTGCAGGCGAACCCCAAACATATATTACCAGTCATAGTATTTGCTCAGTTTGCCGGGACCTCTCTTTGGTTTGCCGGAAATGCTGTTGTTGACGACCTCATTGCAGAGTTAGACCTACTGGAAATGTTTGTGGGTTTCATCACCATGGCTGTTCAATCTGGCTTTATCATAGGCACCCTGGTTTTTGCTTTTATAAACCTCGCTGATCGCTTTTCACCGGTAAAGGTTTTCCTTTTTTGCAGCCTGGCCGGAGCTTTGGCCAACTTAAGCGCCATCTGGAGTACTAGCTTTACAGAAATTATGTTTGCGCGGCTGGCTACCGGCTTCTTTCTTGCTGGCATTTACCCTGTGGGAATGAAAATTGCCTCCGACTGGCATAAAGAAGGATTGGGAAAAGCTCTTGGCTATTTAGTCGGAGCTCTGGTACTGGGTACAGCTTTTCCTCATCTGCTTAAGTTCTCAGGGGGCTCTTACTCATGGCATTCGGTGATTATTGGAACGTCCATCCTGGCTTCTTTTGGCGGAATTCTTTTGTTCCTGACGGTCAAGGATGGACCCAATCGCCAAAAGAACTCCAATTCAAAAATTGAAGTCCGAGCTCTTCTGGAGTTATTCAAAATCCCCAACTTCCGATCGGCTGCCTTTGGGTATTTCGGACATATGTGGGAACTCTATACTTTTTGGGCTTTTGTACCGATAATGCTCGCCTACTATCTGGCTACTAATGAGCTCGAATCTATTAATATTTCCTTGTGGGCTTTTATCATTATTGGAATAGGAGGAGTAGGCTGTGCTATTGGGGGGCATTTATCTCTAGGTAATAGAAGCAAGCAGGTCGCAATGACTAGTCTTATCGTTTCTGGACTTTGTTGTTTAACTCTCCCCTTCCTTTTCTCAACACCAGTTGCAGTATTTCTGCTGGTTATGTTGATCTGGGGTATTTTTGTAATTCCGGATAGCCCACAGTTTTCAACCTTAGTAGCTCAGTCATCCCCGCCAGCTTATGTAGCTACCGGACTTACTATCGTGAACAGCCTGGGCTTTGCACTTACTATTGTAAGTATTCAACTGGTGAACCTGATCTGGTCGGCTACTTCGAACCCAATGGTATTCCTGATTATGCTGGTTGGACCTGTTTTGGGGCTAGTGGCAATTTCAAGATTTAAACCTGCAGATGAGAATTAATCCTGAACCTCCCCCCATTCTTCTCTCCATTCGCCTTCAGATTTTAACCACTCTATTACTTCAGTACGTTGGTGGTGGAGGTCTTCCATAATTTCTTTTTGAACGGCTTGTACTTCCGGGTGATCTTCTACGAGATGGTGCCTAATATTTACAACGAAATACTCTGGCCAGCCTAAGCGTGCTCTCCGCTCGAAATATAATTCGCGCATATAGGCAGCAATGGCTTCCCCATCTCCTCTTAAAGCGGAACAGGAACGAGCTTCAGCCAACTTTTCGTTTTCCCAACTGGTATAATCACCTTCTAGCTCGTCGATTCCATAGTATTCGCATATCCAGTCCACATATGGTTGAGCATCTTCAACCCGACCAAGCTTTATCAGGCTTCCGCCATAATACAGCATTAAGTTTTCGATATTATCGTTACCATTCTCATCACTGCCCAGGTCTTCTTCAGTAAATGAAATTGCTTTGACTTCTGGAAAATTACTTTCTATTTCGGCCACAATTTCCTCATGTTTTCGAAGGCTAGAATAGCTGAACACCATCGGAGCTACGCTAGGACGAAGCGATGCGGCTCCGAAGCGTTGCCTTAGTTGAGTGAGTATCTCCACATTTTCAGCACTTTTTCCCAATAAGTGATTCGTAGACATCAGATTAAAATAAATGTCAAAATTATTTGGAAACGTACGCTGTAGTTCAAGCATCTTGTACTCTGCAACGGTTAGCAAATCTATGTCACGTGCTTCCAGGTTTACAGATCGCATAAACCGGAGATCACCTGGTCTGGACTTGTCCAGATTGTATACAAACTTAAACGCTTCAACCAATTGAGCATTTGGAGATAACCGAAGCGCATCCAGCTTTACCATATAAGTAGCTGTAAAATCCGGATCACGGGCAATAGTAGCTTCTGCTATCTCGATGGCCTTCTCAAAGTTTTTCTCTTTCAGATAGTATACTGCTACATTGCTGCTTATAGGCGAGCTTAGAGGATCTAATTCAAATGCTTTTAACAAATAGGTATCTGCTTCTTCGTCTCTACCCTGGTCTCGTACAGCAATCTGTAGCGCATTATATGCCATGGCTGAGTTAGGAAGTATATCTAAAGCCTTACGCAATGTTTCTTCAGCGTTTTTCTCCCGGTCTTGAGCCATGACTCTGCTTTGTACATAAGCCTTGGCAAGGAAGCCCTCTCCCAGGTTAGGATCCAGAAGAAATGTTTGATCGCTATAATATTGGGCCTCTGTGATCATCTCTTCATATTGGATGTTTCCATAATCACCTAACAGGGTATAGGCAATCGCTAAACGTGCATGAGCCAATGCAAAATTAGGATCAATAGCGATGGCTTGCTTGTACTTTTTGATAGCTTGTTCCAAATCCTCGGGCCTTCTACTAGATTCGAGTTGCGTGGCTTCCAGATAAAAATTGAAGGCTTCAATATCCTGGGTAGGCAAAGTTGCCATAGCTTCAGCTTCTTCGGGCAGCAATTGTACTTTAAGCTCGGAAAGTACCGTACGTGAAATTTCTTCCTGGATAGCAAATACGTTATCTACAGTTAATTCACGGTCAAAAGTGTCCGACCATACATGAAACCCATCGTTTACTTTAATCAATTGAGCGGTAATCCGCACCTGGTTTCCAGCCTTACGTACACTACCTTCCAAAATGTGGCTCACCCCTAGTTCGTCTCCAATTAGCTGGAGGTTTTCGTTTTGCCCTTTAAACTTGAAGGAAGATGTTCGTGCTGCAACCTTCATATCCTCTACTTTAGCCAAGGCGTTCAATAACTCTTCCGAAAGTCCATCCGAAAAATACTCATTGGACTGATCGTCACTCATATTTACAAAAGGAAGAACCGCAATGGAGGCATTTTCTACATTCAACTTTTCGCTATCAAAAATGGTGGACTCTGCAAAGAAAATTCGTTCTGTAAGTAGAAACACCACTGCTACTGAGAGTACGGTAATGATCACCTTGTTAAGCTTTCTCCCCGTTTGGTTAGTGACCGATTCATTGATATCTACATCCTCTGATTTCTCGATACCGTCAGGTGTAATCTCAAAAGCCCAGGCTAATAAAAGCGAGATAGGGAAACCAATCAGTACCAAAATTATGATAAAAGTCACTGTCCATTCGGGTAGTCCAAGACGAGGAAATACGGTATCCGAAACCTGTATAACTAACCACCCCGCTATAGCATAGGCAGTGGCTACCCGAAATACATTCCGGCGTTTGAGCTCTTCAAAAAAGGAGCCGAAGTTCATTCAGAGTCCCCCCATTCTTCCTTCCACTCACCTTCTGCTTTTAACCAGGAAATAAGATTTGTACGCTGCATATCCAAATCGGCCTGTACTTCCGCCTGTAGTTCTTTTAATTCATCCGTAAATAAATTCGGAAAGAATTCTTCTATATCCCTGAGCCAAGAAAACACATTTGTCATATCCCGGTCTTCTTCAAACAGTAAACGCAAATAGTCATGGGCATCCTTCATTTCCTGCTGAAAAAATGCACAGGCAACAGCATCATTCCTGTATAGTAAATCTTCACTCCCTTTCTCGTATTTAGACAGAGATCGCTCTGTATATGTACAATGAGCATCTGAGATTCGCGTCGCTTGTTCGATGTTTCCACTGCGTTGTAATAGAATGCTTAGCCCTATAGCCTGACCAACATTTCGTTCTGATAATACTGAAAGGGTATCTGAAAATAATCCGGGATCAAAGCGTTCAAATAATGGAAGCACTGATTCTGTATCGCCGGTAATCATTGCATAAGCAAATAAATCGTAATAGGTGAAATTATCCCTTGGTACAAAGCCACTTTCGTTTAAAAATTGAATAATATCTGTACCGAAATCAGAATAATCCCCTTTTTCCCGCTCATAAGCACCAATAACTGTACGATACTCAAAGCTGTCATTATAATTCTGTTTTAACAGTTCATAGTAATGATCTGCTACCTGAGGTATATCCAGTGTGACTCCAGCAAAGGATAATAAGGACATAGCGCGTGGAAAATCATTATCCGAATTATAGACCTGAACATAATATTTTGATGCTTCATCAATACGCCCATAAGGTGACCCCATTTGAATATTTCCTCTTAAATAATAAGTGGGGATAAAATCCGGGTTAATCCGGATATTTTTGTCCATAAAGAATTCCGCTTCTTCATAATCTTCCACATCTAGACTCACCCGTGTGCGGTTATAAATAGTCATAGGGTTTAAAGGATCCTTTTCATAGCCTTTTCCATACCATTCCATTTGATCCTGAGTATTTCCTACAAGGTCATAAGCATTTCCTATCCAGTTGTATACGTCTATGAGGTTTGGATTAAGCTCCAGGCTTCTGCGGAATGCTTCAATGGCTTCGTCGATGTTTCCAATATTATCGTGATAAAGCCCTAACGCTGCGTAACCTTCCGCTAAATCCTTATCGATGGCTAACGCCTGATCGATATTCGATTTCATATTTCCATTCACTTCATCCAACGGAATGTTGCCGTAGTACCCTTTCAAATTGTGGGCTATTGCCAATTGAGCATAAGCAGAAGCAAAGGTTGGATCTAACCGAATAGCATCTTCATATAAAGCGATGGAAGCTACGATCTCATCGTAGTTGCGGTTAATGAGCAATTGATTGCCTTTTAAATAGGCCTGATAGGCTTCAATATCCTGGGTGGGGATACTGGTTAATCCAGCATCTTCTTCTGGCAACAGACGAACTTTCAATTCGCCCAACACCCTCCTGGATATCTCTTCCTGGATTTCAAATATATTCGAAGCGGTAAGTTCCCGGTCAAAGGTTTCACTCCAAAGATGAAAACCATCGTCAACTTTGATCAACTGGGCGGTAATACGAATCCTGGCTCCTGCTTTTCTTACACTCCCTTCCAGGATGTGTTCTACGTTCAACTCATTCCCTATGAGCTGTAGATTTTCGTTCTGCCCTTTGAATTTGAAGGAAGAAGTCCGCCCTGCCACTTTAATGTCTTCCACTTTGGCGAGGGCATTCAGCAGTTCTTCAGAAAGCCCATCTGAAAAGTACTCCTGGTCTCCCAATTCTGACATATCTACAAAAGGAAGTACCGCGATTGAGGCATTATCGAAAACAATCTCACTTTGAGCATTTTCCAGAATGGAAGCTTTTGCAAAAAACACTCTTTCAATCAAAAGAAAGATGAGGGCCATTGAAAGAACGGTGATAATGATCCCATTCAGTTTCTTACCGGTAGCTGTTGTTACAGACTCCGTAATATCTACTTCAACCGACTTTTTTAGACCATCAGGAGTAATTTCAAAAGCCCAGGCAAAAATGAGCGCTAATGGGAATCCAATTAAAACAAAAATGATAACTGCCGTAATCAACCAATCAGGTAAATTCAGGTGTGGGAAAGTAGTAGCACAAATCTGGATAATTAACCATCCCGCAATGGCATAGGCAGTGGCTACCCGAAATACATTCCGGCGTCTTAACTCCTCGAAAAGCTGTTGGAAATTCATCTGACCACTACCCTGATTTAAAGCCCACATAATAAACGCAAAAAAAAGCGGATTTCCTTGCTTCTGCTACTAGTTATCAATATTCCCACAAATACCCCATTTGTCTTAATTGATACTATTCCCCTACTTTTAGAGCCATATGAATGTTTTAAAATGACAGATACTGATAGAAAACAGCTTACCGAGATCATAGAAGCTCAGATCCAGACTTTGAATGAAGAAATAGCTGAGTTAAAGGATCTTACTAAACCCATTCCCCTGGATGCTGCGATTGGACGAGTATCCAGGATGGATGCCATCAACAACAAAGCCATCAATGATGCCGCTTTAAGGGATAAAGAAAAGCTGCTAAAACGACTCGAGCGCACCCAGGATAGAATCGATGAAAAAGACTTTGGGCTTTGCATAAAATGCGGAAAGGAAATTCCTTATGGGCGATTGGAATACATGCCTCATACAACAAGATGCGTTTCTTGCGCTGGGTAATTTTGATTGCCAGTATACTTTCCTGATATTCGACCATGCAAATTTTAGGAATAGATGTTGGAGGCTCAGGGATAAAGGGAGCCATCGTTGATACGGAAAAAGGGGAATTAATTACGGAGCGTTTTCGGCTCGTTACCCCACAACCCGCCACGCCAGATGCAATGATTGAAACGATGATTGCAATTATTCGCCACTTCGACTGGCACGGCCCAATTGGCTGTGGCTTTCCAGCAGCTGTAGTAAATGAGATCATTAGAACGGCAGCCAATATTGATGATTCATGGATTGGCGTAAATGCCTCTAAACGAATCGAAGAAGAAACCGGTTGCCCGGTTCATCTGGTAAATGATGTGGACGCCGCTGCATATGCTGAGATGAATTTCGGCGCCGGAGTTGGAGAACATGGTACGGTGGTAATGGCAGCTTTTGGAACTGGAATCGGTACCGCTATTTTTAGGAATGACCAGTTGATTCCAAATACGGAATTTGGGCATGTATATCTGAAAAATGGAAAGAAAGCAGAGCATTATTCTGCCAATTCCGTTCGGGAAAAGAATGAGATGAGTTGGAAAAAATGGGGTAAGCGGGTGAATAAATACCTTCAGTATATGGAGTCTCTGTTCTGGCCAGATTTATTTATAATTGGTGGTGGCGTCAGCAAGCATTTCGATTCTTTCAAGGAATATATCGACGTGGAGGCTCGTGTAGTTCCTGCAGCAAGTCGTAACCACGCCGGTATAATCGGAGCTGCCCTTTCTGCAAAAGATTTTGCAATCTCCTGATCGGATTCCTTAAAAGTCTTGTGTACATTTTGCCCGAACACTGAGACGGCTTCGAATTGAAAAATATCCTCCTTTTTGTCACTCCCTGTTTGATCTGGGGCTCTACCTGGTACGTAATCACTTTCCAGGTTGGTGAAGTAGATCCTTTATTCTCTGTATCCTATCGCTTTGCCCTGGCAGGAGTATTGATGCTAGTGATTTGCTCAATTATGAAGCTGAACCTGAAGTTCACCAGAAAGGAACATGCTTTCATCTTACTTCAGGGTTTATTGATATTCGGCTTCAATTACTGGCTGATGTATATGTCGGAGTTGTATCTCACCAGTGGGGTGGTTGGCCTGATTTTCTCATTGCTCGTTTTCTTCAACATGATCAACAGCAGGATATTCCTTAAAACACCTTTTGAGAAGAAAGTGATTTTTGGAGGTGTCCTTGGAATCATCGGAACGGCATTCATTTTCCAGGAAGATTTATCTCATTTCACTTTCTCTGATACTAAGATTATGGGACTCTTCATGGCGATTGGTGGAACTATCATTGCATCCTTTGGAAATATCACTTCGGCACGTAACCAGGCCGCGGGGATTCCGGTTATTCAATCCAACGCATTTGGAATGTTTTATGGAGCAGTTGCGATGTTCCTAGTAGCTATTTTTTCCGGGAAAACCCCAACCTTTGAAATGACCCTCGATTATACTCTGTCGTTGATCTACCTCACTATTTTCGGTTCTATCATCGCCTTTGGCTCTTATCTTACCTTGATTGGTAGAATTGGTGCCAGTAAGGCCGCCTATGTATCCCTGGTCATTCCCATCATAGCACTTACTATTTCCACTTTCCTGGAAGGCTATACCTGGACAGTTATCAGCTTTTCAGGAGCTGCGTTAATCATTGTTGGTAATGTGATTGCGTTGAGGTTATCCAGAAAGCCTAAAGTTGAGGTGGCGGAGTAACTCCTTGTAGTCATCCTGAGCATACTTGCGAAGGATCATGCTTACTCAATATCCACGTTGATCCTTCGGCAGTAGCCTCAGGATGGCACGTAAGAGAAATCAACTCACAAACTCAGCATAGAGCATTCCGGCGAGCTTAGCTGTTCGATTGTCCTGATCAAACTCAGGGTTCAATTCGCATACATCCATTGATAATAATTTTCCTGACCTCTTCACTAAATCTATAATCCTCATAGCATGTTGAGGGAGGATTCCATTCCAGGCTGGAGCACTCACTCCCGGGGCTATAGAAGCATCAAATACATCCAGGCAAATCGTTAGATATATGTAGTCTCTGTCTTCAACAAAAGCAGTTACTTTTTCTAAAGAATCTTGCTCCTTAGACAAAACTTCCTGGTTCTCAATCCATTCAGTTCCCAGGCTTTTTGCAGTCTTGAATAATGAAGCAGTATTATTATGACGATTCAGACCATAGACCATATACTTTAGATCGATATTCTCTTTTTGAGCATGTTCATGAGCCTGTAGAAATGGGGAACCAGAATGTGGGACTCCATCATATGGCCTGAGATCGAAATGGGCGTCAATATTCAAAACACCTAGTTTAGCCTCTGGCTTTGAAGTTTTTAAAAAATCTGCTACCCCTAAATAATGACCACATGCCGTTTCATGTCCACCCCCAATAATAAAACTCCTTTTAGAGTTTCTAAGAAGATGAACCACTCCTTTTCCAAGCTCTACCTGAGCTTCTTCTAAATTCCCGGATTTAGGAAAAATATTTCCCGCATCTATAAACCCTGATTCCTTACCGTGCCAGCACAGTGAGCCAATTACTTTTCTAAACTCTTCGGGTCCCTTTGCTGCCCCTACTCTTCCATTGTTTCGTTTTACTCCATCATCAGAAGCAAAGCCCAGAAGTACAACATCATTGCCTTCCGTAAGCTCATTTAGGTGAGTAGGATTAGCAACCTGATGATATCGAAATTGATCAGGATCGCTATTCGAATCGACCCGACCTGTCCACCATTCCTCTTGAGGTGGTTGGTAATAATCCGAATTAATGTTGAATACACTCATCACCTATGATTGTATGGCTTGGTTGTATCTGTCCCTGGTAATAAAAGATGTTTCGGAAGTCATCGGTTTCGAATACGATAAACCTTGCTTTTTCACCTGTCCTTATAGCCCCGGCACTAGTCCTTAACGCATACGCCGACCTATAAGTAATGGCAGCAAGTGTTTCAGCTATGCTCATTTTTTCACTTGCTCCAATAAGTGAAGCCTGGGTTAGTAAATGACCCATTGGGGCCGAACCTGGATTCCAGTCGGTAGCAATTGCCACACATGCTTCATTATCCAACAATTGACGACATGGAGTAAATGCCATTCCTAATCCTAAGGAAGCACCAGGCAACGCTACTGCTACTGTTTGCGACCTTTGAAATTTGGCAACAGAATCTTGGTCCGTACTTTCAAGGTGATCTGCCGAGACGCAGCCTGTTTCAACCGCAAGACTTGCTCCTCCAGAACTGAATTGATCAGCATGAACAATCATTTCAAATCCAAGCCTTTGCATTTCTTTGATATACCAGCTCGCTAATTCAACATCGAAAGCACCTTCTTCAACAAAAATATCGGCCCTCTTTGCAAGCCCTTCTTCCAATACCTTTGGTGCGACTTCATTTACTAAATAAACGAGGTATTCTTTATGCGTCCCTTCAAAATCTTTAGGCTTTATATGAGCTCCCAAAAAGGTTGGAATTAGTTCAGCCGAAGTACGGTTATTCGCCTCTTTGATTGCCCTGAGCATTTTGAGTTCGTTATCCAGATCCAAACCATATCCTGATTTAACTTCAATAATTGCCACCCCTTGAGCCAATAGGGATTCTGTTCTTCTAAGAATGAGTGCTACAAGTTCTTCTTCTGTTGCACTTCGGGTAGCCAACACGGTGTCCATAATGCCTCCGCCAGCTTTAGCTATTTCCAGGTAGCTTTTCCCCGAAACTCTCATTGCATAATCATTAGCACGATTTCCTGCCCAACAGATATGAGTATGACAATCAATAAAGGCTGGCACCGCTATCTGATTTCTTACTTCTGTGAGCACTCTTTCTGCTGACTCATACTTTTTAAACAATTGATGATATCCACCGATATCTATCACATTGCCACTCTGAACTACAATTCCGGCATTCTTGACTAAAGGAAGTTCCTGATCAGGCAAGGGGCCATGAAGTGGGAGACCATCCATGGGAGCTATTTCACAAAAAGGGCCATATAATTTGATGTCAGCCATAAATGAACCTAAAGCAAAAGATTATGATTTTCACCCACTTTGGTGGCTAATTCGTAACCAGCGTCATGGTGCCGAAAAACTCCCATGGCTGGGTCATTATGAAGTACGCGCTTTAAACAAGCTTCTGCGCGATCAGTACCGTCTGCAAGTACTACCATTCCAGCATGTTGACTAAAGCCCATTCCTACTCCACCTCCGTGATGAAAACTAATCCAGGTTGCTCCTCCGGTAGCGTTGCTCATCAAGTTTAACAAAGGCCAGTCGCTTACCGCATCACTGCCATCTTTCATAGACTCTGTTTCCCTATTTGGTGATGCCACAGAGCCACAATCCAAATGGTCTCTTCCAATTACAATTGGAGCTTTTACTTTTCCGGATCGAACGAGGTCATTAAATATCAGCCCGGCCTTTTCTCGCTCTCCCATCCCCAGCCAGCAAATGCGACAAGGTAGTCCCTGGAAAGCAATCTTTTCTTTGGCCTGAGTTAACCAGTTAATAAGGTGAGTGTTTTCAGGAAAGGCCTCTATTAATGCCTGATCAGTTACAAAAATGTCTTCGGCGTCGCCAGACAATGCTGCCCAACGGAAAGGTCCCTTACCTTCGCAAAACAGAGGACGAATATAAGCAGGAACAAAGCCTGGAAAATCAAACGCATTTTCGACTCCTCCTCTTTGAGCATAAGCTCTCAGGTTATTGCCATAGTCGAAAGTAATAGCTCCCCTCTCCTTTAGTGTAAGCATATGTCTTACATGACGGGCCATACTTGCAATCGATTTCTGTTCATAAGTTTTAGGATCGGTATCTCTTAATCGCTTCGCATCTTCAAGAGAATAACCATTAGGGATGTATCCATTGATTGGATCGTGCGCGGAGGTTTGATCTGTTAGTATATCGGGAGTGATTCCATTTTCAATCAATCGCTCCAGGACGTCTCCGATATCTCCGACCAAACCTACCGATAGATTCTCCTTTTTGATTTTCGCCTCCATAATCCAGCGAATCGCTTCGGTATAGGAATCCGTCATCCTATCGATATACCGGGTTTTTATTCTCTTTTCAATTCGAGCAGGATCAACATCCACTCCAAGAAAAGTAGCACCAGCCATGGTGGCTGCAAGCGGTTGAGCTCCACCCATCCCTCCTAATCCACCCGTTACTAAAAGCCTGCCCCTTAAATCGCCATCAAAATGCTTTTGACCACAAGCAACAAAGGTCTCATATGTGCCCTGAAGAATTCCCTGAGTTCCAATATAAATCCATGAACCTGCGGTCATCTGACCATACATCATTAAGCCGCGCTCCTTTAATTCATTAAAATGATCCCAGGTGGCCCATTCCGGAACTAAATTACTGTTAGCGATTAAAACTCTTGGAGCTTCGGGGTGAGTTCTTACAATTCCTACTGGTTTTCCGGATTGAACAAGCAGACTATGATGATCATCCAGATCTAGCAGGCACTCCACAATTTTTTCAAGGGATTTTCTATCCCTCGCTGCCTGTCCATTTCCTCCATATACAATCAGGTTTTCCGGGTCCTCAGCAACTTCGGCATTTAGATTATTCAGAAGCATTCTAAGCGGAGCTTCTGTTTGCCAACTCCTTGCATTAAGAGTATTACCTGTTGGAGTTTTGTAATTGGGGTGCTGAACAAACTCGTTAATAAAGTCGGAAGTGTTCATGGTATGATCCGTTTAAATCTATGTTCAATTTATTGGCTATTTCTTCAGCCTGTTTAGTGAGCTGGTGTGATTGGATAAGCTTCAAAGCCTTGGCAATATCCTTTGCAAAAACCCTGTCTTCATCGGCATGATCGATATGGTTGCGTACTAATTCATGACAAGCTTCTAATATCGGTCCGGATTTCATCGGCTTTCTGAAATCAAAAGCCTGAGCGGCGTTTACTAATTCGACAGCTAAGATTTTCTCAACGTTTTCCACTACCTGGTTAAGCTTTCGAGCACTTATAGAGCCCATACTTACATGGTCTTCCTGGCCAAGAGAAGTTGGAACACTGTCAGCGGAGGCTGGAAAACACAATGCTTTGTTTTCGCTTACAAGAGCAGCTGATGTGTATTGTGGAATCATAAAACCTGAGTTGAGCCCAATGTCATGCATCAACAGCTTAGGTAGTCCTTGATGACCTCCTTCTAATAATAAATAAGAACGCCTGTCTGATATATTGCCTACTTCATGAGCGGCAAGGGTAAGATAGTCACATGGAAGAGCCATTGGTTGGCCATGAAAATTGCCTCCGCTTATAGCCTCGTTCCCAGAGAATATGATTGGGTTATCAGTAACAGAGTTTATTTCAATATCCAGCATCTGTTTAGTGTGCAACCATGCGTTTCTACTTGCTCCATGAACCTGGGGCATACAGCGAATGGAATAAGGATCCTGAACTCTTCCACAATCTTCATGCGACGCCACCATTTCTGAGTTCTTCAGTAAGGATCTTAATCGATGAGCTACAAAGCGTGACCCCTCAAAAGGCCTGGTACTATGAAGGCGTTCATCAAAAGGACTGACACTACCCAACACACTCTCCAGGCTCATTGCCCCAATAATATCTGCTGCATTTAAACTGTAATGGAAATTATAAACTCCCCAAACGGCATGAGCTGCAATAAACTGGGTACCATTGATCAGTGCCAGACCTTCCTTTGCGCTTAGAGTAATTGGCTCTAAAGAATATTCCTTTAATACTTCCCTACTGTCTCGATACTCTCCGTTTTGATAGATTTTACCTAGTCCAATTAATGGAAGGAATAAATGGGCAAGTGGCGCCAGGTCTCCGGAAGCTCCAACCGAACCCTGTTCTGGTACTTCTGGAATTAAATCATGATCAATCATGAAAATGATTCTTTCCAGTGTCTCCAATCGAATCCCGGAGTAACCCACACTCAGGTTATGTGCTTTTAGTACCATCATTGCCTTAGCGATCATTGGGTCTATGGGATTGCCTACTCCTACACTATGACTTCTTAGTAAATTGTCCTGAAGTTTCTCTGTGTTCTCTTTGGAAATAATGGTATTGCAAAGAGGGCCGAATCCAGTATTAACTCCATACACTACTTCTCCCGACTCTACAATTGTGCTTACATGATCCGAACTTCGCTTGATTCGCTCTCTGGCTTCATTCGAGAGGTATACTTTCTTTTCCCCGTAGCATATGTCTACTACATCCTGAATTGTTGCAGTGTCTACTCCAAGATTGAATACGGTCATGCTTAGGTCTTTTCTTGAAAGTAGAAAATGCGAGTAATGTTTTGTAATACTATATATACATATATTGATAACTATGAGTAATCAGATAGAGCTTCGTCATCTCCAATATTTCAAGACCCTGGGAAGGGAACTGCACTTCAAAAAAGCTGCGGAAAAATTATTTATTACTCAGCCTGCTTTGAGCAGACAGTTGAAGCAACTGGAGCAATATGTGGGAGCTGAACTCTTATATAGGGACAAAAGAAATGTTTCTCTTACTCAGGCCGGAGCTTATTTGCTAGAGGAAATAGATTTTGTGATTAACCGCATTGAGTTTATTACAGAGAATATCCGACTCATTCAACAAGGGGAAAAAGGAGAGATTCGAATTGGTTTTGTAGGTTCGGCTATGCAGGTAGTAATACCCCGGCTTTTATCGCAGATAAGCGAAGAATCGCCGGGAGTTCATTCTGTATTAACCGAACTACCCAATAAAGATCAGGTGGAGCGCATTCAAAAGGACGAATTGGATCTTGGATTCATTAGAACGCTGAGGTTACCAGATGGGCTTAAAAAGCTGGATGTCCATGAAGAAACCTTTTCTCTAGTATTACCAGCTAGTCATCCTATATCATCTGAAACCTTCACTACCGTGAAAAGCCTTCAGGAAGAAAAGTTTATTCTGTTTTCAAGCCAGTATAGCCACGGTTACTTCGAGAAAATCATAAGCATTTTTGAAGATCAGGGATTTACACCACAGGTTGCCCACGAATCCGTTCACGCAAGTACCATTTTCCGACTTGTTGAGAATAATCTTGGAATAGGCATAGTACCCACTTCATTAAAACATGGCTTTTCACTAGATATAAAGTTCATCGAGCTTGATAAAATCCCCCAAAGAACTACGCTTTCTGCCATTTGGAAAGAGAATAATAGAAATCCGATTCTGGATAAAATCCTGGGCTATCTGTAGCTCAGAGTGCATTTATTCAAATCTTTATCAGTGTAATAGGTCTTTTCTATTATTTTAATGTTGTAACATTAAAGTTTAACCGGTAATATTGTGGCGTCTTAAACATTATTTCAAAAACAACAAACGATATTATTATGAAAACTTTCAATGTACCAACCCGAGAACAAGTTACAGAATCAAATCAAGCGATCTTTGATACCCTTACTTCAAAAGTTGGCTTTGTACCTAACCTATATGCTACCTACGCTTACAACGATACTGCACTTGGAGACTACCTGACTCTTCAGGGCAGAAAAAGCACTCTTTCTGCTAAAGAAAAAGAAATTATAAATCTTGTAGTTAGTGAAGTAAATCAATGCTACTACTGCTTATCTGCTCATACTGCTATTGGTAAAATGAATGGCTTTACTGATGAGCAAATTCTTGATATCCGAAGAGCAGAAATTAATTTTGATGCGAAGTATGATGCACTGGCTAAATTTGTACAAAACTCTGTAATCAACAGAAGTAAGCCAGATGCTGAAGTAACGGAAGCTTTATTCGATGCTGGCTATAATGAAGCCAACCTTGTTGATATCATCATGGTAATTGGCGATAAAATGATCAGCAATTTTATTCATGGAACTACCCAGATTCCTATTGATTTTCCCCAGGCGCAACCTCTTGAAGAACTAGTTGAAGCCTGATGTATTAATGACCTCATAAAAGATCAGTCCATGGGGCTGATCTTTTTTATATTTATGCTATGGCATTTGCAAGCGAACAAATACAACAAACAGAATTTTATAACGAATCTCACAAGCTTCGTGTAAATCTGCTACTCACCTCAGGCTGGCTGAAAAACGAGATTAAGGAATTCCTGGATCAGTTTGACGTCACCCAGCAGCAGTTCAATATTCTAAGAATTTTAAGAGGGGCCGAAGGCGAACCTCTTTCTACCAATGACATTTGTGATCGAATGATTGATAAAATGTCAGATACTTCCCGAATTGTCGATCGCCTTGTTGCAAAAAAATTGGCTACCAAGCGCCCTTGTCCTCACGATGGAAGGAAAGTACAGGTTTTCATAAGCTCTGATGGTATGTACCTACTCTCTACCATCGACACGAAGCTGAAAAACCTTGATGCTATTTTCGATAAGCTTAGCGAAGAAGAAGCCACACAACTAAATGAGTTACTGGAAAAGATTACCTCCTAAGGAGTTACATCTTTTAATACCTATTTATCTCCCTTAATAAACGGTCTGATAAATTTAGAGAGCACTAATTAATTCCTATGCTTTCTAAATTTTTTAATACTTCTCCGACTATCTCTCCTTTAATTGCCCGTATTACAATTGGGCTGGTAATGTTTCCGCATGGAGCACAGAAAATTCTTGGCATTTGGGGCGGTCATGGCCTTAGCCCGGTTATAGAATCTTTTGAACAATGGTTTGGAATACCTTTCTTTATAACATTCCTTGTTGCAGTAGCTGAGTTCTTTGGAAGTATTGCCTTAATATTGGGTTTCCTCTCAAGGTTTTCAGCTGGTAGCATCATCGCGGTTATGCTAGGGGCTATTTACTTTGTAACCGGAAGTCATTTCTTTATGAACTGGTATTCCCAACCCGGACGAGGTGAGGGTTTTGAGTTCCATCTTTTAGTGATTGGACTCAGTTTGATTGTCTTGATTTCAGGAGGGGGTAAATACTCCATTGACGGATGGATACATACTAAACTAAATACTGAGAAAGAAAATGAGTGATAAAAAGCACATGTTAGCCTGGTTTGAACTACCAGTTTCTGATATAGCCAGAGCCAAAACGTTTTATTCTATAATCCTGGGAGTTGAGCTTGCCAGCATGGACTTAGGAGATGGTTTTAAGATGGAAGTTTTTCCTGGAGAAAGCGGGAGTGTTAGCGGGGCATTAGTTTGGCATGCAGAAGGCTGGTATGCCCCAAGTAATACCCATGGCCCACTAATTTATTTTGATGCCGATCCGGACTTACAGCTCTCTTTAGATAAAGTAGAAGCAGCAGGAGGATCTATATCTATTCCTAAACGTCAAATTTCTGAAGACCATGGATATATGGCTGTAATCGAAGATACTGAAGGAAATAGAGTGGCATTATGGTCTAAATCTTAGCTTCTTCCTTTTTCTATTCATTAGGAAAAACCTTTGGCTTCGAAACCACAATGGAAAAGTAGCGTAGTCGTTTCATCATTTAAAACCTTTATGGCATGAATTCTTTAGAACCGCTTCGTTTCTTTTCACTTTTTCTCTTCTTAATTGCACTAGCTATTCCGGCTCATAGTCAAAACGGTATTCAACCTGGTGTTGATCTTTTTGAAGACGGGCAAATACAAGAAGCCAAATCCTTTTTTGAGAATTATCTGAAATCGAATAAAAGGGACTCAGAAGCTAATTTTTATTTGGGCAGAGTTCTTTTTGATATGGAAGAATTTGGGGATGCTACAAAGTCATTTGAACAAGCTGTTAAATACCAAAAAGGGAATTCAAAATACCATATGTGGCTGGGACATTCTTTTGGGAGAAGAGCTCAAAATGCTCCCAAGCTCAAACTCCCTGGTTTAGCTCGGAACAGTAAAAAGAATTACGAAAAAGCCATTGAGTACGACCCCTCTAATGTAGAGGCTCGTGAAAGTGCCATGGAATATTATTTACAAGCTCCGAAGTTTGTAGGAGGAGGAAGAGATAAAGCAGAAGCCCAGGCCAAGGCTATTTTTGAAACGGATAAAGAAGCCGGATATATCGCATGGGGAAGAGTGTATTCTTATTACGATGAAGGTGACAAGGTCATTCAGAATTATAATGAAGCTATAGAATCATACCCCGAGTTAATGAGGCCATATTATTCTTTATTCAACTTCCATTTCAATAATCAGGAGTATGGAAAGGCAATTGATGTAGCTAAAAAGCAACTCTCGGTAAACGATACTACAGCCGCCATTTACAATAACCTTGGCAACGCATTTCAGCGAGATGGCCAATATGAAGAGTCATATGAGAGCTACCAGAAAACACTCGAAATCGACCCTGAGTATTACAACACCTACTACCAAATTGGAAGATTAGCTGCTATTTCTGGCACTTATCTTGAAGAAGGAGAAGATTATCTAAATCGATTTCTCAATATTGATGAAGACTTAAGCGATAATACTCTTGCCTGGACTTATTTTCGTTTAGGTACTATTGCAGAAAAGAAAAATGACATAGCAGAAGCTAAAGCTCATTATGAATCTGCATTAGCAAAGAATAAAGATCACTCCGAAGCTAAAGAAGCTCTGGCCAAGCTTAACTAGTAAATATTCAGATTAGCTTTTGTTTTATAGCTGCGTAGTACGCCGCTCCTACAATGCTGGCATCATATCCAAATTCTGCAGGTTTAAACTTTGTGCTCAGCTTTATATAGGGAAGAGTCTTTTCTGGCTTCTTGCTTATCTGACCAGCCATAATGAACATTCGGGGATGGAATAAATCCTGATAGTGTTCCAGAACAGGCTGGAGTCTCTTGGCCCACGATTTCCTGGAAATACCTTCTTCTTTTCTGGATTTATTGGAAGCTCGCTGATCGATGCGAAGGCCTTTAATCTCGATCTTTCCTAATTCTGTATTTGGAACCAATTGACCATCAACAAAAATAGAAGAACCAAAGCCTGACCCAACGTTCAGAATAATAACCGTTCCATTCGTTTTTTTACCAACACCAAAAGTCATTTCAGCTATACCCATTGCATCGGTTTTATTGATCACATTTACTTTGCAACCGGTAATCTCAGAAAATAGATGCTCCGCATCGGCATCAACCCATGCCTTATTTACCTGATCTCCTGAAAGGATAATTCCTTTATGAGTAGCAGCCGGAAAGGCACAACCCACTGGCCCTTTCCAATCAAATTTCTTTACAACTTTGTGCAGTTTGGAAATCAACTTATGAGGCCTGGTATCCTCTATAATATCCGTTGATTTTTTTCCAGACACGATTTCTCCCTTGGCTACATCCACAATCGCACCTTTAATGCCTTTACTCCCTATATCAATGCCTAAAACTTCCAAGAGTTGAGTGAGTTAACAATTTCTTAACATGGGCTCCAATGATAAGGAATGAAGACTAAAAACCAATATTAATTTTCGCCCTGAGAGGTGGTCTATTTACTTCTCAACCAGCACCCAACCTTCTTCCTCAACTAACCGCTTTGCTACCTTCCACTTGGCCTCTTTCGTAGCTCCTGAACTCATATTTTGAATGGTAACCATTTGGTTTCGACCAGGCTCCTGGCTCACTGCTACAGGCTTCCGTTTTACGTTCGGGCCGGCAGGTCTAGGTTGATCTCCATTAACGGGTTGTTGAGGAGCCTGAAGACCCATACCTGTAGAATCGGCGTGCTGGGTTTGCATCTTGCTGGTATCAAACCTCGAGCGTTGTTGCTGAGCTTGCTGAAGTTCTCCAGCCTGAGCTTCTGGATAGGATTTCCAAATTAATGAGATAGCCTCCTGATTTATCATACCGATAAGTTGCTTAAACATATCAAAGGCTTCCCTCTTGTATTCAAGCAGTGGGTCTTTTTGAGCAAAAGATCTAAGACCAATACCTTCTTTTACTGAATCCAATTCACGTAAGTGCTGCATCCATTTGTCATCAATTACTGATAGAACAGCCGCTTTTTCGAGGGCTAATGCTACTTCTTTTCCTTCGTTTTCTAAAGCAGCTTCTACATCTACTACTACCCTCATTCGACGAATTCCATCCGTAAAAATTACCTGTACTTTATCCGGGCGCCGATCAGGATTTGATTCAGTAATTTTTTTCATTACCTGGTAAAGCGGCTTGGCCATCATCTCTTCTTTCCGCTTATATACTTCCAGGGCGCGCTCAATGATCATATCAATGAGATCAGCCTCATCCATGTCCCGCCACTTCTCACCATCGAATTCTACATCAACTGCCAAGTTCCTCAAGATCTCGCCATGCAGCCCTTCATAGTCTCCTGCTGCAACATGGTTGGTGACTAAATCCTCAATCAGTTCCTCAAGCATTCCAAGAATATCCGTACGCAACTGATCTCCAAGAAGGGCATGCTTTCGACGCGCATAAACAACATTCCGTTGATTGTTCAAAACGTCGTCATATTCTAACTGACGCTTTCTTATACTAAAGTTATTCTGTTCTACTTTAGACTGAGCCCTTTCAAGAGATTTGGTAATCCATGGGTGAGTAATTACTTCTCCTTCCTCGAAGCTTAATTTATCCATTACTCCCGCTACCCTATCACTCATAAACAGTGACATAAGTTTGTCTTCAAGGGAAACATAGAATTGAGATTCCCCTGGGTCTCCTTGTCGACCAGATCGCCCTCTAAGCTGTAAATCAATTCGTCGTGATTCATGGCGCTCGGTACCAAGTATAGCTAATCCGCCATTCTCTTTAACTCCCGGAGCAAGCTTAATATCAGTACCTCTACCAGCCATGTTAGTAGCCACAGTTACTGCGCCGGGTTGACCTGCTTGCTTTACAATATCACTTTCCTTCGCATGCTGTTTTGCGTTAAGAACATTGTGAGGTATACCTGCCCTTTTAAGCATGCGGCTCATTGTCTCAGAAACTTCTACACTGGTTGTACCCACCAGGACTGGCTGCCCCTTCTTATGGTACTCCAAAATCTTATCAATGGAAGCTTTAAACTTTTCTCGTTTAGTTTTGAATACCAAATCTTCCTTATCATCTCTTTGAATTGGACGATTGGTTGGGATTACAACTACATCTAATTCATAAATCTCATTGAATTCCCCTTCTTCTGTCTCGGCAGTACCCGTCATACCCGAAAGCTTATGGTACATTCTGAAATAATTCTGAAGGGTAATGGTAGCATAGGTTTGAGTTGAAGCCTCAACTTTTACATTCTCCTTAGCTTCTATTGCCTGGTGTAATCCATCAGAATAACGCCTTCCAGAAAGCACCCGGCCTGTATGCTCATCTACGATCTGAACTTTACCATCCTGAACGATGTACTCTTCTTCCTTCTCAAAATTTGTATATGCTTTTAAGAGCTGGTTTACCGTATGAATTCGATCTCCCCGTTCTGCAAATAGGCGATGTAATTCACTAAACTTCTGCTCTCTGAGCTGACGAATTTCTGTTTTAGCTTCGTCAATTTTTCTTTCCTCGTAGGTATCACTCAGTTCGAGTTTTTTGACTTCTTCTACCTTTTCTGACTCAAGTCCTTCGATCTCCTTTTCAATAACTGAGGTTTCGACACCGAGATCAGGAATCACAAAAAACTCGGAATCTTCATTTTTCATCGTAATGAATTCCCGTCCTTTCTCGGTCATCTCGATAGAATTGAGCTTCATATCTACCGCATAGTATAAATACTCATCTACGATAGGCATGTTCTTAGCATTATCTGCCAGATAGAAAGACTCTGTTTTCTGGATAAGCTTTTGAATACTTGGCTCCTGAAGCATTTTTCGGAAACGAGTATTTTTTGGGAATCCTCTTTGAGCTCTGAACAAGGCTAATCCTGCGTCTTCTTCATTTCCTTCGTCCAAATACTTCTGACCTTCCTGTACTAACTGCGCTACTAACTTCTTTTGGGCAGCAACTAAAGATTCCACCCTTGGCTTCATCTCTATGTACTTGTCCGACTTATTATCGTGAGGTACCGGACCAGATATAATTAGTGGGGTTCGGGCTTCATCAATTAAAATAGAGTCTACCTCATCAATAATGGTATAATGGTGCTGAGTCTGAACTAACTGCTCCTGCCCAATCACCATATTATCACGCAGGTAATCGAAACCAAATTCATTATTAGTACCATAGGTAATGTCAGCACGATAGGCCTTTCTCCTCATTTCCGTGTTTGGGTCATACCTGTCGATACAATCCACATAAATATCGTGGAAATTGAAAATGGGTTCATTCCACTCAGCATCTCGTTTTGCCAGATAGTTATTCACTGTGATTACATGAACACCCTTTTCGGCTAATGAGTTAAGATAGGCAGGGAAAATAGCTACCAGGGTTTTACCCTCACCCGTTTTCATCTCGGCTACTTTTCCTTGATGCAACGTAATAGCACCAACTAACTGAACATCATAGGGGACCATATTCCACTCAATATCATCTCCTGCTACTTTCCAGCTTTTACCGACAAATCGTCGGCAGGTATCTTTTAGCACCGCATAAGCTTCGGGCAATATGTCATCCAGCACATCTTCGATGGTGTCTAATTCCTTTTGCTCAAGGTCATCCAGATCTTCTGCAAGTTGCCTGTGCTCAGCCGGAGAAAGCTCCTCAATATTATTGAGCTGCTTCTTTATCTCTTCAATCTCGTCTCTTGTTTCTTTAGTAGCATCCTGAATTTTTTGTTTGAATGCTTTTGTTTTTGCCTTTAGCTCATCATCACTCAACTTCTCCATTTCTGGGCCATATGAGTTGATTTTATCAACAATCGGCTGAATAGCTTTGATGTCCTTATCGCTTTTCGACCCAAATATTTTGGTAATGAGCTTTCCTACTTTATCAATCATAAATCTCTTGTAGAGTCGTGTTTAATTAAGCATTCAAGTTAACCTTAAACGAAGGTTGTTTCAATGCAACTAATGCCCTTTAAACAAATATTACGCCAAAAAAATCTATCTGACAGGTTGAATAATCATTTATTCCTTCATTTAGATCGGTCACGACCATGAAAGGAAGTAGTTAAATATATCAGATACATAAAACTCTAATCTAGATTCCCGCCTCCGCGGGAATGACCATAAAAGATGTTAGAAATGAAACCGTCCTCTAGGAAGCACCTTGCTCCATAAATCTTCCAATTCTGGATTAATGGACTTTATCAAATTCAATTTCCACTCTCGTTTCCATTTTTTTATTTGTTTCTCTCTTCTTATCGCCTGATACATATTTTGATGAGCTTCATAATATAAAAGCAGATAAACTTTATACTTTGACGTAAAAACAGAACCACTCCCTTTTTTATGATTATATACCCTATTAACTAAATCACTGGTAACACCAGTATATAGGACTGTTCTTTGGACATTTGACAATATGTATACAAAGCCCTCTTTCATAATCATAAGACCTATTAGTTCGATATTCCTTACAGATATTCTTCCTTTATTTTTGATTAAACTGTCACCCCTGCGAAGGCAGGGGTCTG
The DNA here is from genome assembly GCA_965242845.1 of Balneolaceae bacterium. Lineage (GTDB taxonomy): Bacteria > Bacteroidota > Rhodothermia > Balneolales > Balneolaceae > RHLJ01. The sequence goes on along the minus strand of CBDETC010000003.1, from coordinate 90,675 downwards.
GATTTAATTATTATTGAAATTTTTAATCAATGTGTGATCACTGCATTTGCCGAAATGACTAATAAAACCCTCAAATAATTTTCCTACAATTGATATTCGTTTTGCAGGATTTTCTCCTTATATTTGGAGCCTTTTTGGATATCGAATTTGAAAGTTAATTATCCTGATTCATGAAACGTACATTTCAACCAAGTAATAGAAAGCGCAAAAATAAGCACGGGTTCCGTGAGCGCATGTCCACTAGAAACGGACAAAAAGTAATTGCTGGACGACGAGCTAAAGGTCGCCATAAGCTTACTGTAAGTGATGAGAAAAAAGGAGCAAAGTAATTTAATTGCTCCTTCTTCTCGAAGATTTACCCTTCCAAAATCTCACATACTAAGGGGCAGAAGGAATTTCGAGCGCATCTTCAAAAGCCGGAATTACCTACTTACCGATTCAATTAATGCCCGATTTGTAGAATTTGAATCTGACCCAAGAGAGTTCAAAGTTGGCTTCATCGCACCAAAAAAGCTTGGAAATGCAGTTCAGCGCAGCCGCTGCAAGCGATTATTAAGGGAATCATACCGCCTTAATAGTCATCTTTTTAGTGATGAATTGAGTCATTTTAAGAACTCCATCCATATAGTTTTTACGTCCAGGATTAATGGCCTGGATTTTGCTACGGTTGAAAACGATATGGTAACCCTGCTTACCAAATTGCGTAACCGCCTTCTTTCGTCAAATAAAAACGAACTTTAAACCGTCTTACTTTGGATAAAAATACCGTAATCGGATTTTCACTCATCTTTCTTCTCATGCTTGGCTGGTTTTATTTCACCATGCCCTCAGAAGAGCAACTTGCTGAACAACGTCGACAACAAGCTATTCAGGATAGTGTTGCTTTTGTTGAACAACAGGAGCTACTTCGGGAAGAGCAACTCGAACAACAAGAACTTGCCACTCAGATAGAAGCTGAGAATGAAGTAGACGAAGCCTCAGTAGTAGGTATGTTTTCTTCGAATCAAGATTCAACTGTTTCTGAATTTACCGTTGAAACACCGCTTTATACAGCCGTTTTCACTTCAAAAGGTGGAGGTCCTGCAAAGTTTATCCTAAAAGACCACAAAACTTGGGATGGAAAACCAGTTCAACTTATCCGCGATACCACTCAGTCAGCATATAATATTGGATTTCTATCCACCGAAAATTATAACGTCGAAACTCAGAGTCTGAATTTTAGACAGGTTAATGCAGGCACCTCTTTAACAGTAGTTGAAGGCGATAGTAAAGAATTAACTTATGTGCTAGATATTGGGGATGGGAGAATCCTTGAATACACGTATTTATTCTTTGGGGACAGTTATGAGGTTGACCTGGATGTTCGCTTTGTAGGAATCCGGGATTACATAATTGGAAGAGCTATCGACTTTGGCTGGAATTCCCCACTTAACTTTACTGAGTTAGATAGAGTCCAGGAGGCATTAGGGACCTCAGCTTATTTCTACGCTGGAGGTGAACTGGAACAGGTTAAGGCGGATGATTTTGATGAGGATAATGGAGTAGTTGAGCAGAGTGTAAATGGTAATATTGACTGGGTTGGAAGCAAGACAAAGTTCTTCGCTCAAATCATTCAGCCTACCACTCCAACAGATGGTGCTTATTTAAGAGGAGAAATTACCGATGAAGTTGACGAGCCGCTAACTGACCACCGCTACGCTACAGCTATTACTTCTGACATCCCTTCTGATGGGGTGGTTTCGTATCGGCTTTATATGGGGCCAATGAAATATTATGATGTCAAAGACTTCAATGAGCATGCCTTTGACATGGTAGAAGTTGGATATGGCTGGTTAAGATGGTTCTCTGATCCGTTTGTTCGATTCGTTGTTATCCCATTCTTCACCTTCTTTAGTGGATTTATTTCCAATTATGGAATACTGATTATCATCTTTGCAGCCTCTGTAAAGTTGATCCTCTCTCCTCTTACTATTAAGAGTTACAAAAGCATGGCTGCAATGAGGGAACTACAACCTCAAATGAAGGAAATTCAGGAGAAGTACAAAAACGATCCGCAGAAACAGCAAAAAGCTACGATGGATTTATACAGAAAGAATAAGGTAAATCCACTTGGCGGTTGTTTGCCTATGCTTCTTCAGTTCCCAATTCTTATCACACTTTGGAGGTTTTTTCAAAATTCTATCCTCCTCAGGCAGGAGCCTTTCCTTTGGGTAAGTGACCTTTCTGCTCCGGATTACATTATTGATCTTCCTTTTTCGATTCCATTCCTGGGAGACCAAATCGCAGGTCTGGTATTGTTAATGTCTGCCTCTATGGTTCTGCAAAGTCGATTAACAAGCTCTGCAACAACAGGTGGATCCAACAATCCCATGGCTCAGCAGATGAAAATCATGCAGTACTTCCTGCCTATAATGCTGTTGTTCTTCTTCAACAACTTTGCATCAGGTTTAAGTTTGTACTACCTGATTTTCAACCTGCTTTCTATTGTTCAGCAGTTGTATATCAACAAAAGTACACATCAGGCTGCTGTTGCTAAGACCTCGTGATTTCCTTTTCGTTAATCGTTATTCTTTCTGCTTAATTGAGTAACGATTAACGAAATTGAAAAGCTGTTTTACACACCATTATCCTCAAGTTGTTTTCCAGGAAGAAGAAAAATTTCTTTGGAATCCTATACTCAAGAAGCCTTATAAGCATCTTCCGGAAGAAAGGGTTCGGCTCGCTTTTATTGAGTATCTAACCCTTGAAGCAGGATTTTCTAAAAATCGCATCTCTTTCGAGTCACCAATTCACTTACCAGGGGATAAGGGCTCTTCAAGAACAGACATACTTTGCTATAATGAGCAATTTAAACCATTGCTACTCGTGGAATGTAAGTCGAGAGATGTTTTTCTAAATGAAAAAACGGCACTTCAGATAGCCCGGTATAACCAACAGATTAATGCTCCTTTCTTATTGGTTACCAACGGTCTGCAAGATTATTGGTATATAAGGAAAGGCCCCCATCTTAAACAACTCCCCGAAGCTCCTAACGACTTCTATTCTAAAAACGAGAATAATAGAGACTATGACTATTGGTCGAGAAGAGGCTTTTCTGGTAAGGTGTCCTCCATTGATCAGGAAAACTGGATTATCAGAAACTGTCAGGAATTATATACCAGAAAAAATTCCACCGTTCATTACCTGAAGTTCAAAGGTTCTCAATTAGAGCTTGAGTTAGCAAACTATTATCGGGTTTTCTCAGCTGGAGAAGATTTTAACCTAGCGGTAGCTACTTCTTCAACTCCTGAAGGTACTACAAAACTAACTATAGTTATGAATCGAAATAACTTTAATGTGGGTATCGTCTCTATATCGCTGGATTCAATTATTAATGAGGAAGCAGAAAATGCTACACTCCTTAATGAAAAAGGTATAACTCGCTTTGATGCTGTTGAAGAACTCGGCTTTTCCTTTGATCAGGATGTTGAAAACCTGCTTGAGTTAACCGCCAGATTCTCGTCCTGATTTTTTACTGAATTCTTCCAGGCGATATACCCCGCAATTGCCAGAATAGTAAATATGAGGAATTGTACACTGGTGAGTATTAATCCTTTATAAAAGTACAGCGGGATAGAAATTAGATCGGTAATAATCCATGCCAACCAGTGCTCCAGCTTTTTTTGTGCCATCAGCCACATTCCAGTGATTGCAAAACAGGTAGTGGTAGCATCCCAAATAGGCACATCACTATCAGTAAAATTCATTAACACAAAAACCAGTATTAGGAAGGATCCGATTAGAATTCCTGCCGATATCCACCACTCTCTGCTCGAATTGGTAGTTATTGGGATTTGATCCATGGCGCTATCCTTGGTGTCTTTCCAGTGATACCAACCATAAACACTCATCACAAAATAGTAGCTATTCACTCCCATATCGGCATAAAGCTGATAGTTGAATGCCAAGTACACATAAATGAGCACACTCACAATTCCGAAGGGATAGACCAGAATATTTTCGCGCATAGAAAACCAGACACTCAAGAGCCCGGTTATAACTGCTATCCACTCCAACCCGGAAGTAAGGATGATTCCCTGTATAAAACCGTCGATGATAGTTTGCATTGGTTCAAGATAATAACTTAGAGTTTGGATTTTAATGTTTGTTATTTAACCTTTGGCAGTTTTTTAGAACCCTTCTTATAATCCGTATATGCTTTTCGGCACTTTAGATTACATCATTATCGCAGGCTACGTTTTGCTGCTTATTGCAGTAGCTATCATTGCAAAGCGAAGGGGTCAAAAATCACTGGATGATTATTTTGCCGGGGGTAAAAACCTTCCCTGGTGGTTGGTTGGTGTTTCCATGGTTGCAACTACTTTTGCCGCCGATACGCCTCTTGCAATTACCGGAATTGTAGCCTCACAAGGTATTGCAGGAAACTGGTTTTGGTGGAGCTGGATGATTTCCGGTCTACTTACAGTGTTTGTATATGCCAAATTATGGAAGCGTGCCGATGTAATTACTGACTGTGAGTTTATCGAGCTCCGATATGGAGGAAAACCAGCCAGTTTTTTAAGGGGTTTTCGAGCACTCTATTTTGCCTTTCCCTTTAACTGCGTCATTATGGGTTGGGTTACGGTAGGAATGGCTAAGATAATGTCTGTACTAACCGGCGCTGACCAGTGGACAATCATTGTGATTTTATATGGAATGACGGCGCTATATATAGCAGTATCGGGACTTTGGGGAGTAATAATTACCGATTTCATTCAATTTGCCATCGCTATGGTAGGATCAATAGCCTTAGCATATTTTGCCGTTGATCATGTAGGTGGGTTTAGCGCGTTAAAATCTCAGTTAGCACGTCAGGATATGCTGGATGTGTTGAGTTTCAATCCATTTACTAATCCCGAAATACCCATCATAACTGCACTTATTTGGGTAGGGATGGCATGGTGGGCGGCCTGGTATCCTGGAGCGGAACCCGGAGGTGGAGGTTATATTGCTCAAAGAATGTTTTCAGCAAAAGATGAACGCAATGCAGTAGCCGGAACTCTTTTATTTAACATCGCCAATTATGCGATTCGTCCCTGGCCCTGGATATTAGTAGCACTTGTATCACTGGTTCTGTTCCCGGATTTAGCAGATAAAGAAGCAGGATATCCTATGATGATGGCAGAAGTGTTACCAGTTGGTTGGTTCGGCCTTTTATGCGTGGCTTTTCTGGCTGCTTTTGTTTCCACCATTTCAACACAATTGAATTGGGGAGCTTCTTACGTGATTAATGATTTCTACGCTCGCTTCGTTAAAAAAGAAGACGCTTTTGACAGCCCTGAAATGGCTCAAAAGCATTATGTGCTTATATCCCGTTTAGCCACTATAGGTATGGCGGGCGTTGCAGTAGTTGTATCCTACTTTTTCGATTCGGTAAAAGGAGGTTGGGAGTTTATCCTTTCTTTGAGCGCCGGTATTGGAGGGGTTATGTTACTCCGCTGGTTCTGGTGGAGAGTAAACGCCTGGAGCGAAATTGTGGCTATGATTGCGGCAACAATTGGGGCAATTATCTCTAAATCACTGGGCTATGATTTTGCAGCCAGTATGATTTTTACAACCACTCTTTCAACAATAAGCTGGTTGATAGCTACATTCGTTAGCAAACCTGAAAGCGAAGAGACGCTTAAAAAATATTACGAGCAGGTTCGCCCATTTGGAAGAGGTTGGGTTCCTTTTGCAGAAGGTAAACAATCCCAGGATCGACTCGGCCCTGCATTAATATCAGTACTCCAATCTTTCTTAGGAATCATGTTCATTCTTTTAGGAATGGGAGAGCTCTTCTTTGGGGATAGACTAGCTGGTATAAGCTATCTGTTGGGAGGTATGCTTGCTACCTGGTTTGTTGTTCGCAAAATCTAAGGCTTCACTAAAACCTTAATCGCACTTTCCTTTTCTTCATCAAATACCCGATATGCTTCCTTGGCGTCACTCAACTTGAAGTGATGAGTAACAACATCTAATACATCATAAGGCATGGTATCAATCAACGGTAATACTTTATCGATGTAAGACCGGGCCGAGCATCTTCCGAATTTAAGAGTAATATTCTTATCGTAAAGACTCGGCGGCGAAAACGGAACCTGGTCAAAAGCCTGAACTCCGACAGAACCAAGAATTCCTCCGGGACGCAATAAATCGAAAGCCAGTTTTAATGGAGCAGCACTTCCCACGGCTTCTATTACTCCATCTACTCCTCTGCCCCCAGTTTCACTCTTAATCTTTTCTACTGGGTCCTGCTCTTCAATATTGACAGGAATTGCCCCAAAAGAAGCTGCTTTTTCCAGTCTAAAAGGGATTCTATCAAGAGCATATACTTTCTTGGCTCCCTGTGCAAAGGCACTTATGATCGCCATCAGCCCAACTGAACCGCAACCAACCACCGCATAAACTCCCTCTGGATTTATATTTACCATCTCAGTTCCAAAAAATCCGGTGGGTAAATTATCAGAGATCAGATTAGCCTGTTCCCAACTTAATTCATTTGGTTTACGAACTAATGTCGAATCGGCAAAAGGTACTCTGACTAATTCTGCATGAACACCTTGTAAGCCAACTCCTTTTTCAACCCATCCAAACAACTGACTATGCTCACACCTGGCGGTTAACCCAGTTTGACAGTAATAGCATTGGCCACAATTTGTGGTAAATGGACTTATAACCTCGTCTCCGATATTGAATGTCTTTATGGATTTACCAACTTCCACAACAGTACCCACAAACTCATGACCCATAGTTGTACCTATATCAATCCCTCTCTCTCGACCATGATAAACATGCATGTCTGATCCGCAAATGGCGGCACATTCAACTTTCACGATTGCATCTGTAGGAGCAAGAATTTCAGGTGTTGGAACTTCTACAATCTCTACTTCTTTTATTCCTTTATAAACCAGTGCTTTCATGATTGGCGGAAATAATTGGTATTAACGATCCTCTCGTCTGTACATAAATTTTAACCCACTCCAGTCTTCGTCAACGGCGCAAACTTTCACATCCACCAATCCAATTTGAAGGCCATAGCTTCTAACATCTGCTTCAGTAAAAGTCCAATCATACTTTTTCGAAGCTTTCTTAATCCATGAAATCCAAATCATACCTGTTTTAGCGAGCTTCTCTTTAAGAATGGGAAATACATTATGAAGGGTCTCCAGGTCTTCGCAGAAGAAATGCACAAAATCTAACGAGTCTTCTACATTTAAATCCACAATAGATAGGTCTTCTGGAAGCTCCCCCAATAATTCCATGTAATGATCAGGCTCATTAACAAAAAGAACCTTCATTCCTTGTTTGATTCCTAGCTTTTTTATCAGTGGAGTACCAGAATACCCAGCCATCAGCTATTCCTCATACGATTCAGCGATAGCAAGAAGCTTTTTCAAATCTTCGATTCGAGTTGGCTGGCTGATTCTTTCATAACTATGGATGAGGTTTCTAATGCAACGGATGATAATCTGAACATCAGTAGCTACCTGAAAATGATCTGGCTTTGGCTCAATATTATTCTTTTTCAGAAAAAAGTAGCATTGATCGTACGTAACTATGGCTCCATTATCATAAGGATCAATTAGTACTTCCTCTTTGTCGCTAATGTAATTCAGCATAAAATGAATGGGCATATTTACCCCAAAAAAAGGCATGTCTAAGCGACGTGCAAGAAACATTACGACCATGCTTAGTGTGATTGGCAACCCTCTCCTTCTGTTGATGACTTTGTCCATGAAACAGTTATCCGGGTTATGATAATCCTCCGTATCTCCACCAAAGTTAAGATCCTCAAACACAAATTTGATAAGCTGTTTCATCTTTCGGCGTTCATCAAGCCTGTATCGTATGGTAGGCTCAACCATTTCTGCAAAGTGATCCAGCTTTTGGGAATACTCCCTGTTTCCAAGGGTAGGATTACCAAACCTTGCTAACGTAAAGGCGGCTTTTTCAAGATCAGACCTGTTTTTGACACCTTGTTCAAAAATCTCATGAAAATCGCTCTCCAGTGTTGAAAAAGTTAGCTGATGTATCAGATCTCCAACTTTTTTCTTTTCACTTGGGTTTTTTATTTCCAGCCGGAATTGGTCTAACAAGGGAACTGCGTTTTCACCCAATTCTGTGAACCTTGACTGTACACTTTCCTTTATAAATGGATCGGGGTCATCCATTAAAAGGAGCAAGGATTCTATTTCTGATTTACTAGTCATCTCTATTCTCTGACTCTAATTAAGATAGATATTCAAATCCAGAATTACCGTTTAAATATAGGCTTTGTATCTCCTATATTTGGCTACTGAATTTGGGACAATTTTATGCGCATTAACGTTTCTTCTGAAATTGGACATTTAAACGGAGTCATTGTCCATACCCCTGGCCACGAGGTTTCTCTTGTAAATCCAGAGATAAAGGATGAACTCCTTTTTGATGATATTATTTTTGAGGAGGACGCTCGAGGTGAGCACCTGGATATGCTAGAAGTATTTAAAGCGGCTATGCCTGATAATGGCAAAGTCATAGAAATACTGGATTTATTTAGTGAAGTAATTAAGGAAGAAGAGGCAAGGAGTTTTTTCATTGAGCAGCTTATCAATGAGTTCCCGGAGGAAAACCTGTCTATCATTCATGACCAACTTATCCGGCTCGAGCCTCAGGATTTATTAAAGTTCAGCACTGAAGGCACTCTGCATGGCTCTACAGATTTTAACCTGGATCCTTCTCCAAACCTCCTTTTTACAAGAGATCTAGCTGCAGTTGTCGGTAATAGTATTCTTGTTTCAAGAGCTGCTACAAAAGCGAGGTTAAGAGAGTCATTGATCATGGAAACCCTTGTTAGCTTCCATCCATTATTTAATGACATTAAGAGCAACGCCATTCGTATTTCAGGCCATCAGTCTATTGAAGGTGGAGATGTTTTAGTTGAATCAGATAAACTTGTACTGATTGGAATGAGTGAGCGTACTTCATTCACTGGATTGATGCAGGCAGCCAAAGGTTTATTAAGTCATGGTGTCGAGACCGTACTCGCTGTTGATATCCCCAAGCAAAGAGCTTCCATGCATCTGGATACTATCTTCACCTTTGCAAGTGGAAATGAATGTATTGCCTTTCCTCCCGCTATCATTGAACAGCAGGATAATGTGGTTGCTCTTCAATCCAATAATGGAAAAATTGAGGCGGAATCACGCTCTTCTTTGTCCCAGGCCTTAAATGAGTTTTCAGGAACTGATTATACTTTTATCAAGTGTGGCGGCGAAGATCGTACCAGCCAGTATAGAGAGCAATGGACAGATGGAGCTAATGTTTTCGCTTTAGCTCCCGGGATCATAGTTGGTTATGAGCGAAACACAAAAACCTTTAATACGTTGGTAGATCATGGCTATTCGTTTATGACTCAATTTGAGTTTGTTGAGGAATACAAGAATAAGTCCCTCGAATTGAATGATGAGAATAAAATAGCGATTAGCTTTCAGGGACATGAATTATGCCGGGGCCGGGGAGGCGCAAGGTGTATGACCATGCCCATATCAAGAGAACCTGTAAAACTGTAAAACACCTTTGAGTTCGGAATCAAAAACAACCTTTTTCTATCCACTTCCCGAGCGCGAAGATTCTAAGCCGGAAAAAAAGAAAAAGAATAATCCTGACGCGAAAACAATACTGAAGCACTTAGGGTTATTTATACTCACTTTTATCTCTGTTTCTTTGGTGAGTACTTTTCTCGTAGGAACTCCTTCGGAGGGTGTTTTGTGGGGAATACTTCCCGCATTCTCAGAAGAAAGTTTATTAAGAGGTATTACTTTTGCTACCCTTCTTCTCTCTTTCCTCACTTTTCATGAGTTTGGTCATTATTTCGCAGCAGTCTATCATGATGTCAAGGTTTCTTTGCCATACTATATTCCCGTTCCTATTGGAATAGGCACATTAGGCGCAGTAATTCGGATACGAGAGCAAATCCAAGAGACAAAAAAACTGTTTGATATAGGTGCAGCCGGGCCCATCGCAGGGTTCATAGTATCCATCATTTTACTTCTCGTTGGGTTTTCTACCCTTCCTGAACCTGAGTTTTTAAATGAGTTCGGAGATCACAATTACATGGTAGAGCATTTCCATCAATATGGGGAGTATCCTGAGGCTCCCGAGGTTGAAGAAAACCAGATGGTGCTCTTTTTTGGAGGAACTCCTCTTTATAATTTCTTTGCTTCCTTTTTTGCTGATGCTCCACCATTATGGGAAATCCAACATTATCCTTTCTTACTAGCTGGTTGGTTTGGATTATTCTTTACTGCGCTAAATTTAATGCCCGTAGGTCAGCTTGATGGAGGGCACATTTTATATTCTTTGATAGGATATGAAAACCATAAAATAGTGGCTCGGGTCTTCTTCACCGGCATTACCATTTTAGCAGGTATTGAGGCTGTTCCTTTGATTCATGAATATGTCATCAATTTTGATAACGACTTTGGATTACTAGCCTGGTTGATATGGATCGGCATCTTATTTCTTATCCTGCAAAAAGCTTTCAAGCGAGAACAACTTTGGGTGGCCACTACCCTGCCTATTTCTGTTATTGGATCGGGAATTTATTTATATCTGATTATTGGGAATAATGATCCTGAATCATCTCTCATCTGGGTATTCTGGACAGTATTCATAGCTTTTATCGTTAAAGTAGAACATCCGCCTGTTCTTATTGAGCGCCCTCTTACTTCAGGCAGAAAAGTGATTGGATGGTTAAGTATGCTTATCTTTGTGCTTTGTATAAGCCTAAATCCATTATCCTTTAAAATTTCATAAATGAAGAAAATTCTACCCCTGTTTTTAATAGCAATTACTTTATGGGGATGCTCTCAGACCCAGCAATCATCAGAGAACCTATCTGTTCAAATTGATGCCTTATTGGAAAAGGACCTGTACCCTGAGGCTTTAGCCGTTTTAGACGGCGTTGAGTCTTCAGAAGAGGTGTTACTCTTAAAAGAGAAAACACACCTCAATTATGGATTGTTTCTTGAGTACCGAGATTCTAACGTGACAAACATGCGTGATAAGATGAATGGCGCTTTAGCTCAGTATATAGAGGTGCTGAAGATCAACGAGAATAATGAGAAAGCAATCAGTGAAATTGAACAGATCATCGGTATTTATGCCACATTCCCAGATCGAAGTCCTGATCCGCAAATTGTTGAGGAACTAACGAAACTAGGGTTCGAAGTCTAAAATCACCTATCTAAGGTGACTTTGTCATGTCAGAGAAAAAAAACACTGCTACTATTCAAAACCGGAAGGCTTTCCATGACTATACCATTGAGGAAAGCTATGAAGCCGGTATTGTACTCCAGGGAACGGAGGTAAAATCGTTGCGTCAGGGAAAGGCTAGCTTCACTGATGCCTTCGCTTTTTTACTGGAGGGGGAAGTGTTTTTAAAAGATTTCTACATCAAACCCTATGAGCAAGGCTCGTATTATAATCACGATCCTCGTCGGGACCGTAAGCTCCTTCTAAGCAAAAAGGAAATCCGCGAATTGGAAAAAGCGGTCCAGCAAAAAGGAAATACCATTATCCCACTAAAGATCTACTTCAAAGGTGGCTTTGCTAAGGTTCAGATTGGATTAGCACGAGGTAAAAAGAAGTTTGATAAGAGAGAAAGCATTAAAGCTGCCGATACGAAAAGAGATATGGAACGGAGCTTGAAAGGCAATGCTAAAATCAGAGTGTAAACAAAACCCCGACCTTTAGGGACGGGGTTTTCATGTTATAGCTGGAAAATCTATAAGCCGGATTTTGTTCCTCCCGAAAACCGGGATTCGGTAATCATTTATCTGGTGCACTCCACCCGGTGGCGTTACGACAAGCGGCGCATACCACCCTACATGAGCTTGCACCCCACGAGGTTTACCTAGCCCCCGACTTCACAGTGCGGGGCGGTGAGCTCTTACCTCACCTTTTCACCCTTATCTCGACGAATCGAGACGGTTTGTTTTCTGTTGCACTTTCTGTCCCGGTCAGGTCGCCCCAACCAGGCCTCAACTTCGCCCGAAGGATCGTTGAGCGTGGTGCTCGTTGGTGTCCGGACTTTCCTCCCTACAAAGCTTTAGCAACGTAGAGCGATTACCCGATTTTCCATCACAAAGATACGCTTAATCCAAGAACAACAAAAAAGGGAGCCTGGGCTCCCTTTCGAAATATTTTTTAGGAATGCTATTAGAGTGTAAGCTGCTCTTTAGCTTTATCAAAAAATGACTGATCAACAACTATACGTCCGCTGTTTTCATCAAAAATGATTTTGTTCATGCGGCGTACTTCTACTTGTTGTTGAGGAGGAAGCACCATTCCCAGTGCTGCACCACGATCCATAGCTACAACAGCAATACCATTGTTTAATCCATTTCTCAGGCGGTTGTAGTTTCGCATGTACCGCTCATCGATGCCTTTTTCTACTTCTTTTCTTTTCCCTGTAAGAACAACTTCTTCGTCTTCGGTAGACTTCATTACTTTTTCAAGGCTGTTCTGTTTTTGTTCAAACAACGCTTTTGTTTGATCTAAATCAGTTTTCGCAGCTTCAACTTCAGGACCTATTTCCTCTTTTCTCTTTTCAACTTCTTCGATCCTTGACTTCGCATTCTCAATGATCTGCTTTTGAGCCTCAATCTCTTTGGTCAGAGCGTCATATTCTCTGTTGTTTCGAACAGAAAGCTGCTGGTCCTCGTACTTTTTAACCTTCTCTTCAGAGCTTTTGATTTCGAGCTCAAGATTATCAAACTCAACAAAGAGGTTTTTCTCTTCATCTTCGAGTTTTGTAAGCTTGGCTTCTCCACGTGCGATATCTGTTTCTATATCAAGAATCTCTTCTGGAAGATCACCTCTAAGCTGTTTTATCTCATCGATTCTGCTATCGATGTACTGTAAATTCGCTAATTGTTGAAGTATTTCTTTCATGTATTACTAAATCAACTTTGATGAATGGGTTGTGGTTCTATATCAGACACATAAATTTTCATGGGGTTGGTCACCGTTTGGGTAACCGAAACGCTTATACCTTCAAAAGCATCAGACAATTCGTTCTTTAAGGCTTCTGCTATTGGGAACTCGCTTTCATAATGACCTACATCTACAAGAAGAAAGTCTTCCTTTTCAGTGAAGTAGTCATGGTATTTGATATCAGCAGTAATGAAAGCCTGAGCACCTGCTTTTATTGCGGACTTCTTGAGGGATATCCCAGAACCTCCACAAACAGCTACCTGTTTGATTCTGTCAACTTCTCCAGAGAAACGAACAGAACGTACATTTAAAGCTTTGGAGACCAGGTGCAAGAACTCATTTTGCCCTACACCATCCTCAGGATACTCTCCTAATACTCCCATACCAAAGTTCTGAGAGGTTGAAGCTAATTCTGTTACCTGAAAAGATCCCGCTTTTAACAGCCCTTCTTTTTTAAGACCGGCCTTAAGCGTAGGAACTAGATGCTTATCAATTATTGCCTCAAAGCATTTCAGTCCTTGCTCTCGATTCTCTACCTCAAAATAGTGAGCCTCCTCTGCTGAGTAGTAGTTCAACAATTTCAGCACCGAAGTAGCATCTTCTTCAGCAGTAACCAGCCGTATTTTTCGACTTATACTATAGTTCTTTTCCAGAAACCGAAGATTATCCAGGCCTAAAATGTTTGCCAGCACAAAAGAAACCCCATCTAAAGCAGCGTCAAGATTAGTATGAGCTACGAGCAAACCAATGTCATTTTTAATCAGCTTGTAAATAATTCTACCCTGTTCATTAGTTGGATTAATAGATCCAATTTTATTGAAGATGAGCGGGTGATGGGCAACAATGAGCTCGCATTTCTTTTCAATTGCTTCAGCTACGATATCGTCAGTAACATCTAGGCAGGTTAAAATGGATGTTACCTCTGTTTCTGGGTCTCCTACAAGTAATCCGACATTGTCGTAATCCAGTTTGATATGGGGCGGAGCCCATTGATTCAAAAAGGTGGATATGTGCCGGATTCTTGTTGCCACTTACCTACCCCTTTTGAATGATGGTTGCGATAAGTGGTCCGACAAGGGACATTTGTAAACGTACAGGCTAATAATCAAATGATGAAAATTTACGTCTTACTAGAGCTTCCAAAAATAATGCTTATATGCGAATTATAAAAGGGTATCTTTATCTTCTTAACTCTAAAATAACTTAAAGAACGCCGAATCTATGAATGATGGCTCTATTTCTGAAAATCTTGAGAGTATAATGCAGCGCATCAATGCTGCTTGCCATAGAGTTGGACGAAATCCAGACGAGGTCAAATTAATTGCTGTTAGTAAAACAAAGCCTGTTGACGCTATCAAAAAAGCATATTCTTTTGGTCAATTGCATTTTGGAGAAAACAGAATGCAGGAGCTCCAGGATAAAATGACGACTATTGAGGAGGAGCAAATTCAATGGCACATGATTGGAACCATGCAATCCAATAAGATTAAATATATAGCCAATCGAGTTAACTGGATTCATTCTGTATCGAAAAAAAAGCACCTGGATGAAATCCAAAAGAGAGCAGAATCTGCGCAAAGATCGATAAATGTTCTAATACAGGTGAATATTAGTGGCGAGGATCAGAAAAGTGGTTGTGAAGCATCTGAGCTTGAAGAAATACTTAACCACGCTAAAACACTCCCGCAAATCCAGGTAAAAGGGCTAATGGGCATGGCTACATTCTCTAGTGAACCTGAAGAAGTAAGACCAGAGTTTGCCTCATTGAAATCTATCCTTGAAAAGCACTCTTTTTTAAATGGAGATAATGTGGATTTGAAGGAGCTTTCTATGGGAATGAGCGGCGATTTTGAAGTAGCAATTGAGGAGGGAGCTACTATGATTCGCGTAGGAAGTGCCATTTTTGGATCACGAAACTATGGTTGATTTAGTGCGTAAGGCTCCCCACTTTCCAACAGTAACTAATTAAATTCGGGCATTATGATTTTTGGATTACCTTGGTTTGCTATCATTCCCATTGTTGCCATTATTGGTGGACTGGTTTACGCATATAAAGAAAAAGAACTTTCGATAGAAGAGAAGCGTCTTACTAGCGCTAAAGAATCTCAGGAACTTCGAAAAATGATCTTCAATCTAAAGTCTCGTATAGAAAACCTGGAAGCCATTGCTGCAGAAAAGCCCTCCGAATCAGCAAAAATTTCACTTGATGAAATAGAGATTAAGAATGATCTTGAGGATTCCGAATCAACACAAAGAACAAAAATAAGAGGCTAATACCATGCAAGAAGAAGAGTTTATACTGGGTCTTGTTGCCATCGTTTTTGGAATAGGACTAACCGGATTTTTTCTTCACAATGTTTTTGGAATTATTAAGGCATGGATTAGTAGAAAGAGTTCTGCTTCTTCGGGAGATATAAATCCTCAATTTTTTAAAGCTCTTGGCGAATTCAAGAAAACCACTGAGCGAAGAATATCCAACCTTGAGTCGATTGTCTCAGAACTTGAAGAAGAAAAAATACGAATTCCCGAAGCTTCTGAATCATTAGGTGAAATAACCATAGAAAACAAAGAAGTAAGAGCTACTCAGAAAAAAGAGGACGATAGTAATCTCAGGAACATGTTAAATGAATAAGTGTTACTTTAATTAAGACTAGTAAAGACACTTATTATGAAAATCACGCCTTTAGAAATTAAGCAGCAGCAGTTTGAGAAGTCGTTACGAGGGTACGATGTTGCTGACGTTCAGGCTTTCTTAACCTTGATTTCAAATGAGTATGAACATCTTCTTACCAAGAATAAAGAACTTGAAGAGCAGATTGAAAAACTTAGTGATCGGGTAAAGCATTACGAACGGGTAGAAGAAGCACTCCACGAAACTCTTCAAACCACCAAAGAATCAGTAGCCCAAAAAATGGACAATGCCCGACTAGAGGCTAAAAACACTACTGATAAAGCTCAAATGGAAGCTGAATCCATTATCCAGGAAGCCAACCAGCAGCGAGCTCAAATCCGACAAAGCATACTTCGACTCCTGGACCGTAGAGATGAGATTATTGCCGGTATTTCTTCTTATTTGGATAATGCTAAAACATCCATTGAGAAGTTTTCTAATGATGAAATGAACATCTTTTCGCTACCTAAAGACGAAGTCGAAGAAGATGCTGGTCCTGATATTGAAAGTGATGAAAGCACTACAAATTCATCTCGCTTTGAATTTGATGATGAGCAGAGCCCTGAAGAAGACCAATCTATTTTAAATGAAGACAACGAAGGATTTCCTCCAGGAACCGATCGCCTCAATGATATCCTTGATGAAATAGATTAAGATTTTTTTCTACCTTCACCACCAAAAATTAATTTATGGCATTTGATACTGTAGAGCAGTTCAGGAGAAAAAGAGATGAAGCCGTTGAATTCATACTCAGTGAAACTACCTTTCAGCCTGAATACTTGTTAATTCTGGGTACTGGTTTAGGACAGCTGGCTGAAGAAATTGAATCTCATCATACCATTAGCTACGACAAAATTCCTCATTTCCCTGTTTCAACAGTAGAGGGCCATGCGGGGCGATTGATTTTTGGAGAACTGGGAGGCAAATCAGTTATGGCGATGCAAGGCCGTTTCCACTATTACGAAGGATATACCATGCATCAAATTGCTTTTCCTGTTCGAGTAGCTAAAGCTCTGGGGGTTCATACTCTTATGGTTAGCAATGCTTGCGGAGGGCTAAACCCAATTTTTAAAAGAGGGGATGTGATGCTCATTAATGATCACATCAATTTCCTTGGAGATAACCCCTTAATCGGACCAAATGATGACCAATTAGGCCCTCGATTCCCTGATATGAGTGAACCTTATACCGAGCGCCTGGTTGAAACTGCTGAGAATGTTGCCCTTGATAATGCGATTAAGCTACATAAAGGGGTGTACCTGGCTGTTTCTGGTCCAACCATGGAAACTAAAGCTGAATACCGCTATATGCGCCAACTTGGGGCTGATGTAGTAGGAATGAGCACTGTTCCTGAAGTTATTGCAGCAGTTCATATGGGCCTTGATGTGTTAGGTATTTCGGTAATTACCGATGAGTGCTTTCCAGATGCTCTAGAGGCTGTTAGTTTAGACGATGTACTTGAAGCTGCTGCGATGGCAGAGCCTAAGCTGACCCAAATCATGGTTGGAGTACTAGAAAGATTGTGAGACTAATTATCCACAAAAAGCGTTATTTTTCCACGCACTATTGCAATCTATAGACGAAATTCGTTTCTATAGTAAACCATAAGCATTGAGACTAGTACAATATGCACTTTGATGGATTTGATGACGAGCTTTGGGACGAACATAAATGGGAAGCTCACCTCAATGAAGTAGAGAAGAAAAGCGATCAGCTTAGAAAATTCATTTCCTCCGACCCTAAGGGAAATACTCCGCGTTGGATTACCCTTCTTCAAGAAAGTTTAAGCGAAGATGATGCATTTGAAGCTTATGTAGAAGAAGAACTTCTTTTAGACGAGGCTTATTTTCCTGAAGATGAAGACTGGGAGGACGACGATGACTTTGAGGAAGAGGAAGATTTCCTTTTCGGATCAGACGAATTCTCTGATCTCGAAGAAGAGGCAGATGACTTTGACGCGGGAGAAGAGTGGAAAGCTTTAAGTGAAGAATTCGCTGAATCTGAATACGGTTCGTTAGATAATCTTCTCATTTTTAACCGTGCCCGACAACTCGCTGTTGATGTACTTAAATGGTCGGAGACTATTCCAGAGAAGAACCATAATAAAGCATTCCAGGAATATGTTGGCGAAGCTCTTAAAATCGGAGCGAAGCTAGCCGGAGGTTATTCCTTTGGTTTTGAAGCAGATTACCTGGGAGCAAACATCGCGTACACTAAAAAAGCACTCATTTCAGCAAACTTGTGCTTATCGTTATTACCCGCTCTCAAGGAAAACAAACACATGTTCACCAAAACACAATACCAAAGCTTCCACGCTCGATTTTTTGAGCTGAGAAATGACATTGGTATTTATGTGCAGGATTTAAGAGACCGTTTCCGATACGGATTCGAATAACGGCTAATCTAATCCCAAATAGCCACTACCTTATTTCCATCTGAATCATTTGCTGCCCGGAACATGGATCCTGTATTTGTTTCCATTGAATAATTGCCATATTGGTCCACAGCAATAAAACCAGCTTCTCTTGGATTCAGTAATTCTCCAACAAGGTAGTCCATGGATTCTTGAAGAGTAGCTTCTTTGAATTTCAAATAGGATGCCAGTGCATGCGCAGAAACATTAAGCATAATCCGCTCTCCCCATCCGGTTGCTGAAACAGCAACCTGATCATTGGCATAGGTTCCTGAGCCTATGATGGGTACATCACCTACCCGCCCAAATTTCTTATTCGTCATCCCTCCCGTTGAAGTACCAGCGATAAGATTTCCATCCTTATCAAGAGCGACACATCCTACCGTACCCATTTTCCAACCGTTATCTCCAAGTAATTCAAGATTCCCACTGGTTGAGGTATTTTCTCTTTTCCATCGCTCATACCTTTCCTGTACTCTGAAGTACTCATTTTCTACTCGTTCAAGCGTTGTACCGTCTGCAAACTTTTCAGCTCCATCGGCAGCAAAGAATACATGCCGTGAATCTTCCATTACTTTTCTTGCAAGAGAAATCGGGTTCTTAACCGTGGTTACTCCGGTAACTGCTCCAGCATTCATATTGGTACCGTCCATGATGGCCGCGTCTAATTCGTTTTTTCCTTCCGCAGTAAATACAGCGCCTCGCCCTGCATTAAACAACTCATTATCCTCCATATACTGGATGGTTTGTTCTACCGCATCCAGTGCTGATCCCCCATTCGCCAAAATTTCCGTTCCGATAGAAAGGGCTTCATCCAAAGCGGCCATATACGCCTGAACTTCTTCTTCAGGGGCGTCTTCAGGATAATATCCTGCTCCTCCATGTAAAGCTATAGCCCATTCTTTTTGAGCTGGAGCCGGTTGTTCCTGGACTGGCTCACAAGAAATGAATAATAGTGAGCCGAATAAAAATAAAGCTAGTTTTTTCATAGATAACCAATTGTTTTCGAGAACTTAGCAATTCATTTCTCTTTTCGCTGTAAAAGTTTATCGAGAAAAGTGATACGTTCATCGAATAAATTTCAGGGGCTTTCTGGTTACCCGTTTCTTTGCATTGCAAACGATAACCAACTCAATTAACTATGAGATCTGCAATTAAACTTTTACTATTTATTATCGCCTGTAGCTTTCTATTCACAGGCTGTTTCTTGAAATCTGTCCACCCTCTAATTAACGAAGACAACGCTATGCTTGTTGACGGACTGGAAGGGCGATGGGAAAGCGGCAACCAGCGCTGGACTTTTGTAAATGATATTCGAAATATACCTGATATAACTATTAATGGTGAAAACTACGAAGGAACTATCGGTATTGAAGCTGAAGAAGACGATGTGTTCATTGAAGGCCCCTTTTATATGATCATATTTGAAGAACTGGGTGGTTCCGTTCCTGACACAAGCTATTTCCTTGGTGCGGCAGGACAAATAGGAAACAACCTTTTCCTTGATTTACAGCTATTCGATTTTGATATGAGAGATGACAACTTCGTTGACGCACATCTATTTAGGGTTCATACATTCTCTCGACTCACTTTGAATCAGGATAAGCTTTCTATAGAGCTATTTGAAGACTCATGGATTACCGACCTGATTGTTGAAAACAGAGTTCGCATCAAGCATGAGAAAATAAATGATACTTTAGCCGGAGAAAGCGAAATACTTATCACTGCTTCAACAAAAGAACTTCAAAGCTTCGTAAAGAAGTATGGCGATGATGATGATGCATTTGACGACCCTATTGAGCTAACAAGGGTGAACAATGAACTTTAAGAAGAAACTGGCAATAAATATCGTCCAGAACCTTGTTTTCTGGACGATATCCTTCATAATCACCCTCCGGGTATTTGCGCAAACTGAGCAGATTGGGATTATCGACTTTATCTACAGTTTTTTATTCCACATTCCCTTTGTAACTGTAGTATCGATTAATATCTATCACCTGATCCCGAATATTCTTACTCGATATGGTATTTGGTTGTATGCCTTGATGATTGTGGTTGCAGCCTTTGGAGTGGCATGGTCTTTATACAGCATTTCATACACGTGGATTTCTGACCTGCTGTTCCCAAACTATTTCATGGTAGGTGCCTTTAATCCACTTGAAATTTTTGGAATTATGATTGTTTACCTGGCCATTTCTTCTATGATAGAATTTTCTAAGTCGTGGTTTGGAAGAAAGGAAACCGAACTAAAACTAGCTCAACTTCAGGAGGAAAAAACCTTTAGCGAGCTTAAGGCCTTACGGGCTCAAATTAACCCACACTTCCTATTCAATAACCTTAACACGATTTACGGAGAAGCGCTCAAAAAATCTGAAAAAGCTCCTTCCATGATTTTAAAGCTTTCGGGAATTCTCCGGTATATCGTGGAAAACATGGACAAGGATATCGTTCCTCTTTCTGCTGAGATTGAATACCTGAAGGAGTTTATCAATCTACAAAAGGAACGAATCTCTAATCCTGGTAGGGTATCATTTTCTGTTCATGGTCCGTCTGATGATCTGACCATTGCCCCACTTCTCTTAGTGAATTTTGTTGAAAACGCCTTTAAGCACGGAAGTACTACTGAAGAAACTGACCAAATTAGCTTCAACTTAAGTGTGATGGATAAGACCCTCACTTTTCGTTCAGTGAATACGAAATCTAATTCCAGAAACCTGGAGGCCACTTCTTCCGGAACAGGCATTCAAAATGTGAAAAAGCGATTAGACTTACTCTATGCAGACCGGCATAGTTTAGAGATCAAAGAAGACAACCATACATACGATGTAACTCTAAGTCTGAAAATGAAATGAAACTAACCTGTATAATTGTAGAAGATGAGCCGGTAGCAAGGGATATAATTAGACAATATATCTCAGAGCTAGATTTCCTGGATCTTGTAGCGGAATTTGATAATGGAGTTTCGGCAGTATCTTTTCTTCGACAACAAGAAGTAGACGTGCTTTTTCTGGATATCAATATGCCCAAGTTATCTGGAATTGATTTGATCAAAAGCTTATCACACCCTCCTAAAACAATATTAACCACAGCTTATTCAGAATATGCTCTGGATGGGTACGAACTGGATGTTGTGGATTACCTGCTCAAACCTTTTTCCTTCGAACGTTTCTTAAAAGCAGTAAATAAAGTTTCCGCATTACTTGAGAGCGAACAGGCTTCCGTTGAATCGAAATCATTGATTATAAAAGCTGATGGTAAAACCTATCGTATTGAAGAAGAGGAAATCCTTTTCGTAGAAAGCCTGGGAGATTATGTAACTCTGCATACCACTGCTGAGAAACTCACATTCAATCAGAGCTTAAAGTCTTTTTTAGAAAAGCTGTCTCCGGGTTCTTTTATAAGAGTTCATAAATCCTTTGTGGTAGCCTTATCTAAAATCAATTATGTGGAAGGGAATATGATATCCATTGGTGAAAAAGAAATCCCAATCGGAAATGCATTTAAAGAGCAATTTAAAGCGAGATTTTTGACATAGTATTGTCTCAAATTCAGAAGATGAGACAAATATTGTACATGATTCCAGCAAGAAGAATGTGTTTAATCGTTTTTCTATGCAAATTAAGTTTAATCTTTAAATCTAAGTCAATAAGGTAGCGCATGGACGGAACCTCCTCCGTGATGCAAAACATTTGGACATTAATAATAAACTGGGGTGGTATCCAATGTCTGGTTATTGCCGCTATCCTTTCTTTTGATAAAAGAGGGAATCAGCTACAGCGCCTGTTGCTAGCCGGAATCATTTTTATAGTAGGCATTCAATCTTTCAATTTTCTTTTTGAATACTTTAGGTGGTACTTGTTCTTCCCCCACGGTATTTGGTTGAGCCCACCCTTATGGTTTCTGGTTGGACCTTTACTGTTCTTCTTTTCAAGGGTTTGCATCAATAAGGAAGCATCCACCAGTATTTTTGATGCCCTTCACTTTATTCCTTTTGTAATTGCTCTTCTTTATATCGCTCCCTTTTACTCATTAACTGCAGAGCAGAAAATATTTCAACTGGAATTTTTTTATGAGAACTACACGGATGGACCGGATTATTTCTTCTACGCTTTCATTCTATCTCAATTAATTTATGGAGCCTATGCTTTCACTCAGTTCAGACAGTATTTTAAATCCGTTGGTGAGGAGTTTGCACATACCCATTTATACCAACATCGATGGATACTGACTATTTTGGCGAGCTTCATCGGATTTTGGACTCTAACTCTGATCTATCATTTACTACTCATCACTGATTTTGCCTTCTTCTTCACCTACGATTATGTGACTTACACTTTTTTAACGGTAGCTGTACAGGCTTTTGGCATCTCTGCTATAATGTTTCCTAACTCATTTTTTGTAACCCCGTTATCGAAAACTTTAAAAGGAGAGATTTCATACGAATCATCTGATATTGAAGTAGATGCTAAAAGAGTGCTGGAGTTTGTGGAGACCTCTAAACCTTTTCTGAACCCGGAGCTTAGAATAGCCGACTTAAGCAAGCATCTAGACCTCCCTCCTCATAAACTCTCCTTTTTGATTAACCGGTGGACAGGGAAGAACTTTTTTGAGTTTGTGAATGGATATAGGGTTGAAGAAGTAAAAAGGCGGCTTCCGGACACTAAATACGCTCACCTTACATTAGATGCAATTGCACGAGACTGTGGCTTCAACAGTAGTGCGTCTTTTTATAGGGTATTTAAACAGCAGACAGGGTTAACACCAAAAGAATACCTGAAAGGGATTAATTAATCTGCGCCTGAAATCTCTATCCCCTTTCTACTTCGTATTTATCTCAAAAGCTAATATGAGAGGAAAGTCCTTTTCATGAGCCTGACTAAGCCCCTATACTACCCAAAACATTCATCAACTAGCTAATTCATGCAAAAAAAGCTGCTACTCACCCTAAGTACACTCGTAATCGCTTGTGCTCAAATTCCTGAGCAGGATTCCAGTATTATTTTCCATTCAACAAGAGACGAAATAGCATTTAATATTTATGAGCTCGATCCCGAAACGGGAGAGATAGTCACAATCACACAGGATACCACATGGAGCTATCACCCTGTTTGGTCTGGTCAAGACAAAATTCTCTATATAAAAACCATTGGGGAAGTTCAGGTAGCCAGATATGAAAGAAATCTTTTAACAGGAGATGAAATGCCCCATTTACCTGGGTTTCATCCGGAAGTAATCATGCGAGTTTCTCCTAATGGAAAACACCTTGCCTATCATTTAGAAGTAGGGGAAACAACACAGATTTTTGTTGCAAATTCAGATGGGACGAGTGAAACACAACTAACGAATGACATAGAAGGTAATACACAGGTTAGGTGGGCTCCAGATAGTAAGCAATTAGTATTCAGGTCCAGTAGAGATGGAAATCCTGAGTTATATACTATGCATAGGGATGGGAGTAATCAGACCAGGATAACCTTCAGTGACAGCCTTGATCGTTATGCGCAATGGTCTCCTAAAGGAGATAAAATTGCTTTCGCTTCGACAAGAGATTCTAAGGAGTTGGAAATTTATGTAATGGATGTAGATGGTAGCAATGTAACCCGGTTAACTAACAACGATGCTGAGGAAGGTGAGCTAGGATGGTCACCCGATGGCTCACAAATTGTCTATAAATACTATGATCGAGAAACTGAGAAGAATCATGACATCTATATCATGAACTTAGACGGCACAAATAAAAGACGTCTTACGGAACATTCCCGGTATGATGGATATCCAAGCTGGGGGCTTCGCTCCAAAAGCAATGACCAATAATGCTCCCAAAAATGAACAAGCAACTCTCACACTTTGCCGTCCAGTTTCCTGTTTCTGATATAGAGTATGCCATCAATTGGTATACCAAAAAACTAGGATTTACCTGTACCTTCAAATGGGGAGAGCCCATTGATTATGCTGTACTGAAGAGAGATGAAGCTGTATCCATACACTTTACAAATGAAGGAGAACATGCGAACATCGAACCCAGAACCATCTATATATTTTGTTTTGATGTAGACGCCTTCCATTCAGAATTAAAGGAAAGAGGACTAAAGGAACTGTATGAACCTATAACCCATGAGTACGGGATGAGAGACTTTGATATCACAGACCCCTTTGGGCACCGGATCGTTTTTGGAGCCGGCAATAAATTAGTAGTGGGCAACCATTAACCCCCACTCATACCATTTTCCAAGATCATCGGCTCCAAACTCTTCTCCGCTGATCTTCTTAAGTACTGTGTGCGCATTTCTATAATTGTGGGCATCCTTTTTGATAAGAATTTCAATAAGTATTGGAATGGCTACTTTCATGCTCAAGGGATCTAGCCTCTCTTCAGGTAATGACCGTAAGATCACAAGCGCCTTATTTCTGTCTGTAAAACTTGGATAATCAAGTGCCTGTATTACAGGGTCAATATCAACAAGTAGTGAAGGATTCGCTCTCACGAGATAATAGATAACTCTCATACTATTATTCCTGACTATAGAAGCTGAATCAGCGATACTGGGCATAAGTTTACTTAGCAATTGTTCAGGAGTGAATCCTGAATGAGCAAGTAAATAAGAAGCGGATGCACGTTGGTTTTCTGAACTACTATGATTCAAAATTTCTACTAAAAGTTCTTTATGTACAGATGCCTTCATATTGAAATCATCAAGATATGCTTCCAGCTCAGGATGGTAAAAAGACCAAATGCAATGTAAAACCGGGCAGGACATATCCTGAATTTCTCCCCTTCTGTACAGTTCAAAACTAAGTTCCTCATACTCATTCCATAAATGAATAAGACTATCAGGATCGTCAAAGCTTTGAGAGCTCACAGGTCTGAAGTCCATCCGGGTTTTTTCTTCCCCTTTCTCTACAATATCGATTATAAAATCTGAAGCCCCGGTGTAACTTCTGAACAATTGCACATTTACATAGTGGAAATCTGCTACCTCCAACAGCTGCTCTTCAAATTCCTCCCGCCTTTCATGGAATTCGTCCCTATCAGTCTCATAAAGAATGGATAATTCCCTTAATACCCCATTAAAGTGTTCTTGCATGATTTCTGAGGTAAGCTTTTCTGTTCCAAAAACAGTTGTACCATAATTCTCAACCGTTTGTGTTTGCTGGGATATAGAGGCAAAAGGCCATAGAAGTCCAATTACAATAAAAAGAGATTTCATTAATTAGGTTTGATCCTTATTTGAACTAGTAATCAATTTTTCCTTCAAAAATTGTGTGATTTACGCGGGTTCCATAAACCGGAGGTCCATCGTACTCAACGAATAAATGATATGCCCCATTATGTTTTGTAAACGCGGTGCTCCAAACGGTTCTCCAATTGGACACATCATCCTCGCTTAGGATGTATTCTTTTTGTGCCCTTTTCCATGATATTCCATCTTTACTGGTGGCTAAGCCAAAAGCAGAGTTTGTACCCCAGGTTCCATCACCTGCGTCAGAACGATAAATCATAATCCAGGTATCACCATCCTTTATAACCTCTGGATTATCAACCTTTCTACTGTCAAAGCCATTTTCTAATGACTTTTCAAAAACCGGGACATCCTGCCTCTGCCAGTTTAAACCGTCTTTTGATGTAGCCAATCCAATAGCTGTTTCTTTGTAGCTTTCTTCTTCTACGGTCCCGGCATAATACATTCTAAATTCGCCGTCCGTCCAAAGAACCTGGGGCGAGGTGACATAGTACTTATCCCAACTCTTTAAATCGGGAACAAGGATCATTTCTTCTTTTACTTGCCAGGGCCCTTTAAGAGAGGACGCTGTCGCAACAGCTATCCCTTTATTCACATCCTTGGCAATAGCATCGAAGTATAGCAGATACCCCCCATTCGGATTTTTGACAATGGAAGTAGCAAAAGGAAATGCTTTTACATCACCAAAATCAAAAGGCACATCGTTACTGGTCAAAAGGGGAACGGGTTCTCTTTTCCAGGTTGCTAAATCTTTTGAAGAAGCCAATGCTACATTGATTTCGTCAGATGGCCATCCACCAACCAAGTCATTGTAAAGCATATAATAGGTGTCCCCCTCCTTAATGATATCCGTTACACTGGTGTACATTCCGTGGAAGCCCTCTGCTGTTGGTTCCGGTAGAATGGAATAGCTTGTGGAGCTTTGAGGTATAAATTTGATCTGCCGAGAGTGAGTAGTAATTCGAACAGGTTCTTTAACTGTGATCTCAAAAAGAGTGTCTAAGGGTTCCTTTTCAATCTCTTTTACGGTAATAGCAACTGGGTTTTGTGCTACCAGTATTTCTGGTATTGCTAATGCCACAAACATAGCAAGTAAACATAGTCGAGAAGTCATAGTCTTGGTATCGAGTTATTGTTTTTCTCAAACTATTTAAAGCCAGGGAGCCAAATATCTCATTACGCAAAACTGAGATTAGAACGAGGAATTGAGAGAAATCTAATGGGTAAAAACAGTTTGATGTTCAATTACTCCTTTAAACATCCTTCTATTTTCTTATTATGAGGAAGCTTGTCTTTCGCGGGTACTGCGAAATAAAATATGAAGACCCTTCGGATACTTGTTATTCAGCTTTTTACTGACATTCGTGCCATCAAGATCTGGAATTTTGCGGTCATTCTCTTTGCAATCTTAACGGGCTATGCTCATGTATTGCAGTTCCTGGAATCGTTCTCTACAGATCTCATAAGGGAAGCCATTGAACTGGAGGAGGATATAGCCCTTATTATTGTCGCCTATGGAGTGCTTTTGGAAGAAAGGCATGTACTCCTTCGACGGTTATCGACTCACATTCCTCAAAAAGAAGAGGTTGTAACCGGTCTTTTTGAACGATATGGAGCCTATATCCTCATGATTGGGTTATTTATGGAAATGATCGATCAGGCTTTTGAACCTATTATAGCAAGAGTTGGACTAGAACCATTAGGCATTGCCGCGATGTTGGTATTCGATATTGCCACCATTCTCCTGATGTTTCGATTTATTTGGTTTTGCAGAAACCTTGAGCAAATACCCAAACCCGCTTCAAATTGACTAGTATTAAATTCATATTCCCCTTTTTGGTATGCGTTCTATGGATTGATTTTTTGAGTGCTCAGGAGTCCGATCCTTTGGAACGTACCGAAGGCACCTGGCTGGGAGTAAGCAGCAACGGAGATAGCTTGTTCATCCAGTTGGAATTTTTTGAGGAATACGATGAGCTATTTAAAAGAGATATCCGGTATGTAACTGGTAAGGTAATAGAGATCAATAATTCGCCGGTATTCCAAAAAACGGAAGAAGGCTTTTCTTTGAGGAGGGGGTATTTGATGAACGATCAGGTGGGGAATGAAGCCATTGTATTCATGTATAAAGAACTTACAAAAGTGGAGGCCGGTTATCTTGCTCTATATATCACAGCAGATGATGAAAATACCCTCCGTTGGTCTTTGGTGAATAAAGAGCTGACCATAAGTAACTTTCAGGACAGCTCTTTTGAACTCCCAAGGGAAATGACCCTCACCAGGATGTATTAATCAATCCCAGGAACCGTACATGGCATTGGGTAGAACCAGGATATCCACTCCCTGCCTTTTAAGAAATTCGCTAAGATCAACGTTATCCTGGGTAGTTTTAGAAAAGTCTTTGATATTATCTCCAACCTGCATAACCAGCTTAAGGTCTCTATTCCAGGTAGACTGCGCATCCGGGTAATTGGCCCAGCAGTTTTCTGCTATTCCTGTAGTCACCTCTTTCCGGCGAAGATCTTTGTCATTAATAATTCCCTCTTCACCTACTGCATCTCTATCTACCTGTGCCCTTCCTATAATACAAGTGTTTTCTCTAGTAATAGGAAAACCCAATTGCAGTAGGTTATTCCACGTATACTGATCTGCTGACCGATCACGATTGGTAACTAGTGCAATTTGCCCTCCTGCTTCAAGAACCCTGGTTACAAATTGTTTAGATCCAGGAACTTCTGTGGCTGATTCTTCCATCACCCAATCAGTCCAGGTTTCCGGGGTAAACCCGAGGCCCAGTGCATCCCTGCGTTTGTTGTAATTACTGTTGTCCAGCAACGTCTCGTCCACATCCATGATTATTACCCAAGGCTCGTCCATAGAAGAAAAACGATCAATATTTTGTTCTGCCTGCTGGTAAAGCGATGAAGTAATCAGGGCGTACTCAGCACTGTTTTGAGTCCAACGAACACCAGTACTTATCGGATAGGGTTCTGTGAGCCACAAATCAACAGCAACCGGACAATGATCGCTCAACATGTCATCCTCAGTCATAGTTTGAGGATTCATCCCAAAATAAAAGACGTCCTGGCTTCCTGGAACGAAATACTTGCTTCCTTGTGAGCTTGTTATAATATGATCGATTGGGTCAGGGTATCGCGGATGGCAACCTCTAATACCTTCCATACTGCTTGTAATGCCTATTCCATCACCATCCATTTCATCTAAATCTCCCCAAAAACGATTCTCAGGAGTAGTTATCCGATGGTTGAAGTCTCCCAGGATCATAAAGGCTGTTCCTTCTTTAACTTTGCTTTCAACCCAGCCATCTATCACCGGAACTTGTTCTTCAAAGGTTTCGCAGGCATCGCGGTTTGAAGTCGAGTAATCATTTACAAAGCATCCACTTTTAAGATGGACGTTCATTACTTCGATAGGCTCCGGAGTACCTGTTAGCTTTATGACCAAGCCATAGCGAAGTCCTGGATTATTTAAGGCTAGTTCATCAAAATTGTCTACCCCTTCAAACTCTACTCCTTTACGAATAGCAAAAGCCACTTTTTGTTGTGTTGACGGACGGCCACTTCCGCGACAATCATAAGAGCCACTATCCGGTCGGTCGGATAATATTATCGTCCACTCATTCTCCGGAAATACCCTTGCTACCGCTTTAACTGACTCCACTTCTTGCAATGCAACTACATCAGCATCCATTGATTCTGCAAAAGCTCGAAGTTTGGCATAATCTGCATCACTCCTGGCCACACATCCTTCCCCATTATTTTCAGCCAGATGTTCAATATTCCAGGCTACCATTCGGAGGGTTGTTTCCTGCGCGGTAATAGAAAGAGGCAAACAACAAGCTATCAGTAAGATGTGTACAAATTTTATTTTCATAATTCCTTTATCCCTTATTAATTCACTAATAGTAGAATTTTAATTTGTGCTTATTAACGTAAGTTTAATGTAGTGTTATTGTGCTTCTACATTTAAGAAAAGTAAATGCTATAAATAATACCCCTCTAATACCCCGCGGCCTGTCCGTCAACCCTGGCTTCTGAGGCTCCGTAATACACACCGGTTTCTAGGTCCCGCATAATCGCCTGGAAGCGACCGAAGAAACTGTCTCCAACCTTTACCTCATGCCCCATTCTTCTCAGTGCTCTTATTACCTCGAAGTCAACCGCGCTTTCGATACTAACCATACCAACATCTGTCAGGCTTTCATCAAATGAGTCGGTTGGTTGTGTGGAACCAGAATGCTCCCACCTAAGTGCATCACCAGCCTCCTGCATATTCATCCCAAAGTCGATGACATTGGTGATTAAACTCACGTGCCCCATAGGCTGATATCCCCCACCCATATTACCAAGCGTCATAAAGGGCTCCCCGTCTTTCATAACGAAGCCTGGGATAATAGTATGGAACGGTCGTTTTCCTGGTTCATATACATTTGGGTGATTTGGATCGAGCGAGAATAACTCTCCTCTGTTCTGAAAACTAAACCCGGTGCCAGGCACTACAAAACCAGTCCCCATTCCACGGAAATTACTTTGAATAAGAGATACCATGTTTCCGTATTGATCAGCAGTAGTCAAATAAATGGTGTCACCGTCTTCGAGTACATCCACACCTGTTGTTAAATCACGACGAGCTCTTTCCCCGATCAATTCTCTTCGTTCTGCTGCGTATTCTTTGGAAAGTAGCCTTTCATAAGGCATATCATAGAAGTCCTCATCTACATAATGCTTCGCGCGATCTTCAAATACCAGCTTTTTGGCTTCGATGAACAGGTGAAAAGTCTCTGCGGTAGCAAAGCCTGTTTCTTTAAGATCAAAGCCTTCCAGGATGTTCAGCATCTGAAGTACAGCTGTTCCCTGCACATTCCCGCCAACCTGATACACATCATAGCCGCGATAGTTCACGGTTTGTGGCTCAACCCAGGTTGAAGTGTGCTTGTCAAAATCTTCATAGCGGAGGTAACCGTCATTTTCTTTCATCCAAGCGTCTATCTTCTCGGTGATCTCACCCCGGTAAAAAGCATCCCGACCATCCTTTGCTAGCAACCTGAAGGTATTTCCTAAATCCGGGTTCTTGAAGACTTCCCCTTTATTAGGTCCTCTTCCATCAAAAGTAAAGGTTTCTGTGAAGGCTCCCGGCTGCCGACTTAGGAAACGGGCACTTCTTCTCCAAGCACCTGAAATTGCTTCACTGACTGGAAAGCCATTTTCAGCATACCAGATCGGCTCAGCAAGAATATCCTCCATAGATGCAGATCCAAAGCGATCATGCATCTCAAACCAGCCGTCAATCGCTCCAGGCACTGAAACAGACAATAGGTCGTAAGGATGGATTCTGTCTAATTCTTTTTCTTCAATAATTTCCATCAATCGGTCATAGGAAAGCCCTAATGGTGAACGACCACTTGCATTAAGTGCATACAACTGACCGCTTTCCTCATGCCAGATAATCGCGAACAGATCTCCTCCAATACCATTTCCAGTGGGCTCCATCAGTCCCATTGCCGCATTGGCTCCGATGGCAGCATCAATAGCATTTCCTCCATTCTTGAGGATTTGAAGGCCAACCTGGGTAGCCAATGGCTGGCTGGTAGCCACCATCCCACGTTGCGCAATTACTTCAGACCGGGTTGCAAAGGCACTACCTGCTTCACGATCAATTTGAGCAAACAGGTTAAAAGGGAGTAGTAATAGTATAGCGAGTAAGAAAGGAGTTATAACTGATTGAGCATCCATAATGGGAAAACAAGTTTTTTGTTAAAGAGCTGGAAGATTATAGCACTCAAAACCGGATTACTCAAGGAATGGTTCTATTCAGCACATGGCTAGATGAAATACGTTGTAAATCGTGATTCCTGTTTTGTACCAGCAGTGGGGTTCATCACTCAAATGGACAATCTGACACTTACTATTTAGTTCAAAATAGCTTTTATTGCATACTCCAAATCGAACAAAGGCTTGGTTAGGTTTCGATTTTAAGCCTATGAAGTATTATTACTGCTTTGTCGTAATTCTCTTTTGCGCCATACCTCAACTAGTTGCGGCTCAACCACATAAACCACCGCCACCAGGAAAACCTACACCTAACAAGGTTTTAGAACAGAAGCTTAAGGATCATCCTCAACGTGATCAGGAACGTGTTGACCTTTTAGTTAGCATGGTTGAGAAACCCCAATTCAAAGCCCCCAAACCAGTACTAAGAAAAAGAGCATTGGAAGCTTTGAGCATTTCAAAGGAACTAGGATACAAATTGGGTGAAGCTAAGGCTTTTGAAGTACTCGCTTCTTCTTTTGATGGGTTTGAGTCTCCTGATAGCTTGTCTTTTTATTATTCCAGGGCTCATGAAATATATGAGCTGTTAGGAGATGAGGAGAGGACAATGAGGGCCTATTTTGGAATTGGAAAAGGGCTGTTTTGGCTGGATAAATACGAGGAAGCAATCGATACATATATTCAGGTTTTAGACTATTTCGAGGGACAGGAAAACTATTCGG
This sequence comes from Balneolaceae bacterium, assembly GCA_965242845.1. Taxonomy (GTDB): domain Bacteria; phylum Bacteroidota; class Rhodothermia; order Balneolales; family Balneolaceae; genus RHLJ01. The sequence continues at coordinate 58,840 of CBDETC010000003.1, read as the reverse complement.
AACTGGCCACTGTGTATCGGTTTATCGGTCTACTATATCTTGAACAAAATGAAGTTGGGAGTGCAATCACAAATTTTGAGAAGTCAGTTGAAGCTTTTTCCAAATTGGAAAACAACCAGGGTATAGGAAAAATCTTACATGATCTGGCCAAAGCCTATTGGCTATACGGAGATTATGCTGAAGCATTACCTACCATTAATCGTGCTATTGACATAGCAAGAGATAACCCTGCTCCCCCAATTCCGCTCTACATTACTAAAGGCAAGATTCTATTAAGCCAGGGAAGGCTTGATGATGCAAAAACAGCTTTCCAAAAAGCTCTTGATATGGGCAGAAGAGGAGACTGGTTACAAGATCAGCCCAGGGGTTATTACTTCATAGCTCAAATTAACTTTCAACAAGGCAATTTTAGTGCAGCCAAAGAAAACGCATTAGAAGCCCTCAACTTAAATGAAAAAATAGATAATACTGCGCCTACTAAGCTTAGTCATAAGGTTGAGATCATCATGTTGCTTGCCAAAACGGAACAGGAATTAGGGAATTCCTCAGATGCTTTCACTTATGTCCTGGAAGCCAAGCAAATGACAGACAGTCTAACACGAGAAGAAAACCTAAAAACTATAGCAGACCTTACGATCAAGTATGAAGCAGATAAAAAGGAACAGGAAATTCTGCTACTTAGATCTGAAAAGAAAGGAAAGCAGCGGCTGTATTTTAGCATAATCCTCGGGGTTATTTTCATCTTTACCATTACTGGTATGTACTTCTGGAATTATCACAAACGAAAGCAAGAACAAAAACGAATCCTGCTGGAGTCTATGAAACAAGAACTTCAACAATTTGGGTGGGTTATTTCAGAGAAGAATAATTTTATCTCAAAATTCAAAGAAGACCTGGAAGGAGTTCGCCAGCATGTTCGCACGCTGGAAGGCAGGAAAGAACTTACTTCTTTGGTTGACGACCTTCACCGAAATACCAGCCTTGATGATGATGAAGAATTACTTTTTGAAAAGATTAAGCAGATCAATACTGGTTTTTTTACGGAGCTAAGACGACTCAATCACGACTTAACTCCTAAACAAGAGCGACTAGCTACCCTGGTTCAAATGGAGCTAACAAATAAAGATATAGCCAATATTCTGCACGTTGATACCAAAAGCGTGAAACAGGCTAAAAGAAGGTTAAAAAGAAAACTTCAATTGGATATTGGAACCGACTTATCCGTTTACCTAAAATCGATTGTGGCTTAAATCTTAAGGGAATAACCCCTCGTTATGAAAGTTTTTTTCAGAAGGAGCTAGTTCATAAAAAAGGAAACCCCAACCAAGTATAAATATCGGTTAGGGTTTATAAAAAGTACGCCCGGGAGGGTTCGAACCCCCAACCCCCAGAGCCGAAATCTGGTACTCTATCCAGTTGAGCTACGGGCGCATTTGTTAGCAAAAATGCTACGGTATGTCTGAGCCGAAATCTGTAATCAACTCAAGCCTTTATTAAACGACGAATAACATATTAATTGTCATTTTAAAAGGGCGATAAATATACACATCCTTCTATTTAACCGCTTGCGAAATTATATCCCTGATATTGCCGTTAAATAGCTAAATGACGACCTTTAAGTGTTTGAAAATATCCTGGTATTATGTCAACAATGTTACTTACTCTTGGCCTCGCAGTTGTTCTGATCGGAATAGGTTTTGCAGGTATTGCTATTAAAATCCTGGTGAAGAAAGATGGAGAATTTGCCGGAACCTGCGCCAGTAACAGCCCCTTTTTAAATAAAGAGGGTGAAGCGTGTGGTTTTTGCGGGGCTCTTCCGGATGAAAAGTGTAAGAGCGACGACAAAAAGAAAGAAGAAGGCGAATTTAGTCCTTTCGTAGCTTAAGCCTGTCGCTATTCTAATTCGATCTTAAAGACAGTAGCAAGTTCATTCATTTCTGTCGCATCAGGTGTATTTATAACTACCTGATCTCCTTTTATCTCCCAGCTTATCTCTGCATCAGATCCAACCAGGGAAATATGTGAGATTAATCTACAATCACTTCCCTCAACAACATGTCTTATTGAAATGAATGAATTAGCTTCAGGCAATCCGAGCACATACGCATAGATTGTATTGCCATCTTTTGATGTCGTGAAGCGTATGTCTTTGTTTGAATACTGCATGGTCGCAGATTGTCCTCCAAAATGCCCGGCTTCAAATTCAGCTTCGCCATAACCAAACATGGAATACGCTCTCGTTTCATATACTGCCTCTTCATGGTCGCCAATCCATTCTCCAATAGAAGCCAGCACTTCTCTTTGAGGTTCTGTAATTACTCCCTGAGCTGTTGGAGATACATTTAACAGTACAATCCCTTTCTTGCTCCACACATCAATCATATTGCGGATTAATAAGGCAGGGTCTTTATACACCTGTCCCTCCACATAATTCCAGGCTCCATAACTAATCGTTATATCCGTGAGCCAGTAATCTTTCGATATATCGGTTTTCCCTCCCTGCTCGATATCAAGGATTCCAACATTGGATGGTAAATCTTCTTGTTTGTAAGCAACAAGTGGTTCCTGTCCATTTGCAATACCCGCATTGAAGTGATGAGCAACCATTTTTTTCCTGTACTCTTCAGGGATTTCATCCAGCCATGAATCAAACCAGATAATATCAGGCTGATAACTATCCACTACTTCTTCCACCTGGTTTAGCCAGTAGTCGAGGAACTCTGCTTCTTCCATATTTCCATATAGCAGACGAAGCTTTGGGTCCTTCGTGGAAGTTATATACTCAGGATGATATGGGAAGTGACTGTTGAATCCTGGATCACTACTCGCACCTGCCCAGTTGGTAGAGTCGTTGGCGTAACGTTGTAAGAGCTTGGCATGATGAAAAGTGGCAATGGTTTTTAGCTCTCTTTTCTCCAGCTCTGTGAAAAGATCACCAAGAATATCCTTCTTAGGCCCCATATCTACTACATTCCATGGATTTACTTCGCTATCCCACATCGCAAAGCCATCGTGATGTTGAGCTACCGGGCCAGCAAATCGAGCTCCAGTTTTTTGAAATAAATCCGCCCATTCTGCTGCATCAAAATATTCTCCGGTAAAATCAGGGATAAAATCATGGTAGTTAAATTCTGAAACTGGCCCATAAGTCTCTTCATGATATTCATAGACCGTTCCACCCCATTCTCCTTCCCGATTAGGCACATACATCCATCTTGGGTACCACTCATTGTCATAAGCAGGCACACTATATACTCCCCAGTGAAAGTAGATTCCCAGCTTTGCATCCTTAAACCATTCTGGCTCCTTTTCATTGGCGGAGAGAGATTCCCAGCTTTCCTCATAAGCTGGGGTAATTGTGGTTGACTGGGTACATGAAATACCCAGGGCCAATATCGATAAAAGGAGGAGTGAACTCTTATTCATGGTATTGAGAGACAATGCTATTGCAAGATATACTTTTCGAAGCCTTCGGTAATTAGCACTTCCCATTCTCCTTCATCGTCAGTAAACACCAGATAACCCTCTAATTCCGGCTTGGCTTCCAGAAATTCCATACATCCTTCTACCCCTTTTACCATACATACGGTAGCATAGGCATCGGCATCCATTGAAGTAGGTGCCAATATGGAAACGCTCAGTAACCGATTTTTTGCAGGAGTACCCGTGTGCGGGTTTATAGTATGCGAATACTTTAAGCCCGTTTCGTCATCTACCCAGTACCTCCTGTAATTACCTGAAGTAGCAAGCGCATTATTGTCCATTTCAACAATAACCTGAAAACGTGACTCATCATCAATTTGAGGTTTTGGTTTATCTATGCCAATTCTCCACAGATTCCCTTTATCATTTACTCCCAGTGTTCGTACTTCGCCGCCAACCTCCACCATGTAGTGTTCAATGCCTTTTGACTCCAGGTGTTCTGCGATCACATCCACCGTATAACCTTGTGCGAGCGCATTAAAGTCCAGGGACATTCCTTCGGGAAGAGATACTCTTCCTCCTGCATATCGGACTTTATCATATCCCGTTTTTTCCAGGGCTTCTTCTATCATCTCGGTATCTACATCGGTTCTGACTTCTTCAAAGCCAAAACCCCATAAGCTTACAAGCACACCTACAGTGGGATCAAAATCACCTTCCGTTTCCTGGGATATCTCCAGGGCTCTATCTAATACTTTCCTGAAATGAGCATCAACCGTTAGCTCAACATCTCCACTATTCAACTGAGAAATCAATGAGCCGGGCAAATAGGTGCTCATCGACTGGTCAATATTTCTCAAGATGGTATTGATGTCTTCTTCGAAATTCTGATTCGAAGAAGTCAGGTATCTTACCTGGAAGGTTGAGCCTTGAGCATTACCGGTATTAACAACCAGTTTGCTGGCTTCATTTTTTGATGAGCATGAAATGAATAGAAGAAAAGATAGAAGGAGCGTAGAAATACGGACCATAACCTATGTTTTGAATTGTAGAAATTTTCAAACAAAGGTACACAAAAAAGCCTCATCCAAAAATGAATGAGGCTCTTGATGACAAAAGATAATATCGGTTTAGCTAGTTCTCTTTTAGATCGGAAATTATTCCAGCATCAATCCAAAAAATTTCTCCCCCTCTGTTAAAGAATAAGTATTTGCCATCATAAGAAAGTTTTGAAGCGAATTCTGCACTTTGAGTATTGATGGTTTCGCCCATATTCTTTGCTCTTGTCCAGCTTCCATCTTTCTTTTTATAGCTTATGTAAAGATCCACAGAACCAAATCCTCCCGGTCGGTTTGAAGAAAATATTACAAAGCTTTCGTCCGGAGCAATTAATGGGTCATAGTCTCTTGATTCAGAGTTTACTGAATCACCTAATGAAACGGCCTCCTGGTATTCTCCATCTTCAAATTTAGAAAGAACAATATTACTTGAAGGATTCGGGCCTGTAGAAAAGTACAAATTGCCATTTTCGGAGAGTGTAGGAAACCAATCTAAAAACTCCGTATTCACTTTTGCTCCCAGATAAATGGGCTCGCTCCAGCTATCTTCTTCAATGTTGACCATCCACATATCAATATTACTTTCATCTTCGACCCCATTTACCGGGCGATTGGAACTATAATAAAGCCATTTTCCATCTCTGGTAATAAACGGGTCTATTTCCCGGTAGTTTCCTTCAATATCAGAGGGAACGGGATCCGTCCACTTTCCATCAATCAAACTGGTTACCATAATGGTTCCGCCGTGTGCAAGCCAGGACTCTAAGGTATAGTAGATTTTAGTTTGATCAGCGTTAAAGGCTACGGTATGCACAAAGTTCTCAGCGGAAATGAATCCCGGAGCGAAAATCACCGCCTCATTACCTGGCATATCCTGTCCTGCATATGGCCCACTAAGATTGAACTCCTGCACCTTTTTCTCATCCGCTCCTTTGGAAATCAGAAACTCAGCAATTTCCGTTGACCCTTGTCTTTGGGCAATCGCTAAAGGAGTATTTTTGTAGTTATTAATCGGGTCCAATTCGGTACTATCATCAATAATCAGTCTTAATATCTCGAGGTTATCATTTAGTACAGCATCATGAAGTGGTGATTTCCCAAGATTTATATCCGCTCCTGCTTCTAAGAGCATGTTCAGAAGTTGTAGATTATCTGACTGAACGGTCCTGAACAACGGACTGATATTTTCCTCATTTAGTATGTCTAACAACGCTCCTTTAGTAATTAGTGACTGAACCATTGCACTATCACGGGCTCTAATTGCATAATAAAGTGCTGTTTCCTCAAACCTGTTTGTACTATGTATATCAGCACCCTTTTCCAGCAAAAAGTGGAAGGCTTCAGACTGCCTGCAATACGCAGCCAATTGTAGCGCAGTAGACTCCGTTCCGTTTGTGATATTTATATCCGTGGTTATTAGTAATGAATCCAATTGACCCAGATTTCCATCACAGGCAGCCCGATGGATCGTTTGTGCATGAATGTTGGAATGAATAACCAGGATAATAATTGAGAGAAATAGACTTCTTGATGCCATTAATTGTAAATGAATTGGTTCTGAATGTTTGTTAATTCGATTCTTTTATTTCTAGATAGACCACCCCGTTTTTACCCTTATTTCCAAACATTCGTATTGCGGCCTCATCTTTAATTATCTTGATGCTTTCTATATCAGAAGTATCCAGGCTGCTAATGAACGACCTGCTTACCTCTTTGTCTCCGGACGAAGTCTTTAGTACATATAGAGGCTGGGGACCGCTCCCTTGAATACCCCTGAGTTGGAGGGTAAATTTTTGGTTATTGTTTATAGGGGCCGTCATAAGAAAGCCATCAATATCGTTCTCTGTTCTTAGTTCTTTTAGCCTTTCCTGCTGGCTACTGTTCAAGGTATTTTTGATGCGAACTAGCATTAAAAGGCGAACTCGTTTTAGGTTTTCCTCTAATCTTAATACTGTTTGCAGCTTATCTGTTGCTTCCTTTTCATCCACTCTATCCTTTGCCATAATTTTGTCCAATGCCTGAAGCTCGGCATCCAGGTCAAACCTCATTATTTCAAACTCAGTGATATGAGCACTATATATCTCTTGTATATTGGCTATCTGTTGCTCTGATAACCCGATTTCAATTCTATACTTCAGTGCCGTTTTAGCTGAGAAGAGTTCTTCCTCAAAACTATTCTGAGCGTACACTGATGAGCTTGAAATAAAGATCAAAAAACCTGCTATAAAGGGTTTTAAAGCTTTTAAAGAACTGTATTTACCATTCATGATAGTCGTTAATTAGTGAATTAGATGGGGCGCTCCAGGAATCAACTGCATTGATGTCTGTGATAAGTAAGCTTGTACCTGTTTCTCTTATATCAAGTGGACTAAGTACGATTTCCTGGATAGTAGAGTCGCTGGGTTGGTTAATTGAAACGGTATAAATACCAAGTACAATCAGTATTGAGGCTGCTATGCCAGAAGCCATCCAATAATTAGACTTATTGGAACTCTGGCCATATATAGTCTCGAAAGAGGGAATATCTAAGCCCTCATCCTCTTTCCTAAGCTCATTAAAAAATTCTTCTATGTAATTGTCGTTGTTACTCATATTCTTCCTTAAGAATGAGATGTTTTAGAGCTTCCTTACCTCTTTCGTAATGAGTTCGGACAGTACCGATATGGACATTCATGACTTCTGCAATTTCTGCTAAGGTCATTCCGTGATAGAATGAAAGTAGAAGCACCTGCTGTTGTCGGTCAGATAGCTTCGTTAATAACCTTTTGTAATCCGTTTTTTCCACAAGTTCAGATTCGTCCACTACCAGATCCATATGTTCCAGAGTCTCATAAGCGAATCCTTTTTTAAGAAAATCGATGGCTGTAAATCTTATCGTTGAGAACAACCATGTTTTAAAACTGGATTTTCCGCTATACACAGCTTTGCCTTCAAATACTTTCAGATACACTATTTGCAATACTTCTCTGGCGTCTTCTGTATTGAATAAGCAACATTGTCTTGCCCATAAAAAAGCATCCTGATGATGTTCCTTTAGTAATAGCTCGATCTTTTTGTTGCTCATCTACTAGTTAGTCTGAAAACACATGCTTTTATATGACAAGGCAGGAAAAAAATTTCAGAGAATTATTTCGCCATAAAAAAAGCCCCACACGTAAAACGTGCAGGGCTCTGATAAGGTATTTAGTAAAACCTAGCCTCCGAAATCGTCAAAGGCAACGTTTTCATCTGGAACTCCCCAGTCATCGCACATCTTAAGTACAGCCTGGTTCATTAATGGAGGTCCACAGAAGTAGAACTCAATATCTTCTGGTTCAGAGTGATTTACAAGATACTGATCAATCACTGCCTGGTGAACGAAGCCAAGGAATCCATCTCCTTCTTCGTCGTTGATGTCTTTCTTCTCCACCCAATTGTCTTCTTCAAGAGGCTCAGAAAGAACTAAATAGAATTTGAAGTTATCGAACTTCTCTTCTAATTGGCGGAAGTGATCCAGGTAGAACAGTTCTCGCTTAGAACGACCACCGTACCAGTAGCTTACTTTTCTTCCTGTTTCCAACGTCTTGAAAAGGTGATAAAGGTGAGAACGCATTGGCGCCATTCCTGCACCACCACCGATATAAAGCATTTCACTTTCTGTATGATCTTTGATGAAGAATTCACCATAAGGTCCTGAAATAGTAACCGTATCTCCTGGCTTTCTCGCAAAGATATAAGAAGAAGCAATACCAGGATTTACATCCATCCATGCATTCTTAGCTCGATCCCATGGCGGGGTAGCAATACGCACATTAAGCATAATCCTACGACCTTCAGCAGGATAGCTAGCCATAGAATATGCACGCTCTACCAGCTCATCGTTTTTCATCTTTAATGGCCATAGCCCGAATTTATCCCATTCCATCTTGAACTTTTCAGGTTCTCCTGGATGCTCTTCAGGGTGAGCGGTGATATCAATATCCTTGTAATCTACTTCAGAAGGAGGAATTTCAATCTGGATATATCCACCAGCTTCGTAATCCATATCCTCTGGAATCTCAACAATAAACTCTTTGATAAACGAGGCTACGTTGTAGTTTGAAACTACCTTGGCTTCCCATTTCTTGATGCCGAACACTTCCTCAGGAATAGAAATATTCATGTCCTGTTTTACTTTTACCTGGCAGCCAAGCCTCCAATCATTCGCTTGTTCTTTTCTTGTGAAGTGCGGCGTTTCAGTAGGAAGGATTTCTCCTCCACCTTCATGCACCTGACATAGACACTGAACACAGGTTCCACCTCCGCCACAAGCGGATGGAAGGAAAATTTTATTATCTCCTAAAGTACTTAAAAGTGTTCCTCCGGAAGATACTTCGATCTCTCTTTCTCCATTAATAGTAATCTTCACCGGCCCTGATGGGGTGAGTACTGTTTTTGCTCCGAGAAGAAGAGATACCAAAAGAATTACCACCGCAAAAAATACGATGACACTTGCTCCTACGATTAATATTGTTGATCCAACTAGCATATCGATCTCTACCTGATGATTATAATTTGATTCCCATAAACGACATAAAGCCGATACCCATTAGGCCAGTCACGATAAAAGTAATACCAAGACCTTTTAATGGAGCTGGAACATTTGAGTACTGAATTTTTTCACGAATGGCGGCAATGGCCACAATAGCCAGGAACCAGCCAATTCCACTACCAAAGCCGAATACGGTAGCTTCGGTGATGTTTGCATAGTTTCTTTCCTGCATGAAAAGAGAGCCACCCAGGATTGCACAGTTTACCGCGATCAATGGAAGGAAAATCCCAAGTGCGCCATATAATGCCGGGGAGAACTTCTCTACCAACATTTCTACTAATTGCACCATAGATGCAATTACCGCAATAAACAGGATGAAGGATAAAAAGCTTAGATCAACGTCCGCGAATTGTGGACCGATCCATGCTAAGGCACCTTCCTGAAGTACAAAATTTTGCAGAAGGTAATTAGTAGGAACAGTTACCGTAAGTACGAAAATTACCGCTATTCCAAGACCAACTGCCGTAGATACTTTCTTTGATACTGCCAAATACGAACACATGCCTAAGAAGTAGGCAAATACCATATTATCGACAAAAATCGACTTAGCAAAAATGTTTACTAGTTCTTGCATGGCTTAGTCCTCTATAAGTTTAGTATTGCGGGATCTTTGTACCCATATTATGATTCCCACAGTAATCAATGCCATTGGAGGAAGTAGCATGAAGCCATTATCACTATAGAAACCACCGTTTGCGAGATACCAGCTTTCCGGAATAATCTGATAACCCATTAGCTGGCCAGAACCAAATAGCTCACGGAAGAAAGCCACAACAATCAAAATGATTCCATAGCCCCAGGCATTTCCAATTCCATCAAGGAATGATCTCCATGGAGTGTTACCTAAAGCGAATGCCTCAAGTCTACCCATGATGATACAGTTCGTGATGATCAGCCCGACGAATACCGCAAGTTCTTTACTAACATCATAAACAAAGGCTTTCAACACCTGGTCAACCAATACTACCAACGATGCAACTACTACCAGCTGCACAATGATTCGGATACGGTTCGGTACTAAATTTCTTAGCAAAGAGATTATAACGTTACCTGCCGCCATTACGAATATTACTGATAGCGTCATTACAATAGCTGGTTGTAGCTTTACAGTAATGGCCAGTGCCGAACAAATCCCCAGAACCTGGACGGTGATCGGGTTGTCATCATTAAAAGGGTCACTTAGCAGCTTTCTATTCTTCTTACTGAATAGCGGCTCTTTGGGAACTTTATCGATCAGCTCCTCTTTTTCTGCTTCTTTTTCTAAAACTTCTGCCATGGTATTGTATTATTTGTTGGCTTTTGAAGGATTAAAGTTCTGCACCAGATGTGGTGTTATTTCTCAAATATTCTTTTAGGAATGGGATATAAGCCTGCAGGTTATCTGCAATCATTAACTCCACTCCATCAGAAGTGATGGTTCCACCACTAATTCCGTCAACTTCGTTATAGTCATCGGCATCGCCTTTGCGAACATCGATTCCAACTAGCTGACCATTATCATCCAAAATCTTTTTCCCTGGAAACTGATCCGTAAATATTGGAGTTTTGATCTCAGCACCTAAACCAGGTGTTTCTGCTTTATGATCAAATACTGCTCCATAAACGGTAGACAGGTCTTGCTCTAAAGACATATATCCCCAAATAGGACCCCAAAGACCAGTTCCTTGTAACGGGATGATGAAATACGTTTTTCCATCTTTATTAGCGATATATAAAGGAGCGTCTCTTTCCTCAATAGGCTTTCTGATCTCTTTAGCCAGATCTACGGTAAAGGCATCTACTCCTTCTTTAAGTGCATTACCCTGAATCACAAGCTGTTCCGTTATAAAATCTGGGTACAGCTCTTCAGCCTCTTCTCGTGTTGCCTCTACTGCAATCGAGTTCAAAATATTTTGCTTCTTCTCTTGCTCAACATTCGTGTCTTGCATCGGTTTTAGCGTAGTTGCAATAAATGATAGAGAAGCAGCAACTACGAATACCATTGCAACTGCAAAAACATATGTATATCCATTACTGTTTACGTTGATAGCCATCTTAAGCACCCGCAGTTTTTAGAGCTAATCGTTTTTGACGTTTCTTGATATTCGCCTGTACCACATAGTGGTCAATTAATGGCGCCATCGTATTCATAAATAGAATCGCCAGCATAATTCCTTCTGGGTAGGCCGGGTTGAACACCCGAATCATGATTGCAAAGAATCCAATGAAGAAGCCGTATACATACTTACCTCTTTGCGTTTGAGATCCTGAAACCGGATCCGTTGCCATAAATACCACCCCAAATGCAAAACCACCATATAGTAATTGCTGCCAGAATGGTACTGCCATGAAAGCCTGTTGCTCTGGAGATATTGCAAACTGAGCAAAAGTATTAAAGATCAATCCCATTACAGCGCCACCAATTACGGCACTAACCATGATTCTCCAGCTTCCAATTCCTGTGAAAATCAAAAGACCTGCACCCATAAGTACCAATAAAGTCGATGTTTCACCAATTGAGCCTGGGATAATTCCTAGAAAAGCATCGAGCGCAGAATATTGAGTTGCTCCGGTTGTTGCCAAATCACCAAGTGCAGTAGCACCTGAAAAACCATCCACTACAGCCTGCCCTTCTTGTGCAGAAGTATTAATCCAAACCTTGTCACCAGACATGTAGGTTGGATAAGCAAAGAAGGCAAATGCTCTGGCAAGAAGCGCCGGATTGAAAATGTTCATCCCTGTTCCACCAAATACTTCTTTTCCAATTACAACCGCAAAGGCCACGGATAAAGCTACCATCCATAATGGAATATCAACCGGCATAATTAAGGGGATTAACATCCCGCTAACCAGGTATCCCTCTTCAATTTGATGCCCTTTGATTACGCAGAACAAGAATTCTAAACCGAGTCCGACGCCATAAGATACTACCACCATAGGGAGGACTTTGATAGCTCCAAATATGAATTGCTCCATAAAAGTAGCATCAATACCCAGTGCGATATAATGATGGTATCCCACATTCCACATACCGAATAGTAAACATGGAACCAACGCCATGATTACAGTATTCATGGTTCGTTTTAAGTCGATACCATCCCGTATATGTGCTCCACTTTCCGCAGTATGACCAGGCACGAATAAAAACGTTTCGAACCCATCAAAAACTGGCCAAAGCTTGTGATACTTTCCGCCTTCCTCGAAATGCGGCTTAATTTTTTCCTCTAATAAATTGTGTATTACTTTCATTTATATACTTATTAGCCCATTTCTTCTTTCATGAGATCAAGACCTTTTCTAACGGTCTCCTGCACAGGAATCTTTGAGGTGCATACTACTTCGCATAGCGCAAAATCTTCCTCTACCACTTCATAAATCCCTAAATTTTCCATCAATTCCACATCGCCGGTCATCATCGCTTTTAGCAACTGAACCGGAAAAATATCGAAAGGAAATACCTCTTCGTATTGGCCTGATACAACAAATGCTCGCTTCTCACCATGAGTGTTAGTATCCAGATCGTAAGAAACCTTTTGGCCGGTAAATTTTTCCGCCTGACGCATAAAAAACGAAGGCAGTGCTCTTGAGATACTGAATTTATCTGGTTTAGGAATTAACCATCCAAACATCTCAGGGTCTGTTCCTTCTCGAAGAACGGTAACCTGTCGATCATAAAAACCGAGATATCCTTCTTCAGTAGTTTTTGTACCCGTTAGCACATTACCCGAGATAATTCGATTATGTTCTTCGCTAACGTTACCGTTTAAAAAAGTCTTTAACGCTGCGCCCATAATCGTAGAATGATACTTACGATCCTGTACTTCAGAACCGGTAAGGGCGATATTAACGCGGGCATCAAATTTTCCTTCCAGGAAGAGACGACCAATAATAACTACATGCTCAGGATTAATCGTCCAAACAGTTTCTCCTTTATCAATTGGATCTAACTGTGCAATATGAACCCCGACAAGACCTGCAGGATGAGGACCATCATACTTCGTGATCCTTACGCCTTTCACTTGTGCCAGTGTTCTTCCTACGGGTTTAGTACCATTTAATCCAAGATGAACCTGTCCGGAAGTAAGCTTAGAAATAGCATCTATACCGGTTTGAAATTCCTTTTCATTTCCATCAAGAATAAGCCCCAAATCTGGAGCAAGCGGTGCCGAATCAAAGCCGGAGATAAAAATGGCTTTAGGAGTTTTAGCCGGATCCGCAATGATGTTGTACGGTCTTTCTTTGAAGAAAGGCCAGCATCCTGAAGCAGCCATTTTTTCAATAATGGCTTCTCTTTCCAGCTCAATAGGATCAGCACTGCCAAAATCTTCGTAGTTAGTATTTTTATCGGCAAGAACCCGAACTTCCAAAATTCTTCGTTTAGCTCCACGAACCACTTGCGCTACTTCACCACTTACAGGAGAGCAAAATTTTACCTGCTCCTTGTCCTTATCGAAGAGTAGTGGCGTACCAGCTTTTACTTCATCGCCTTCTTTAACGGCTAATTTGAATCGAACCCCATGAAAATCGGTAGGCTTAACAGCAGCGGTTTCAACAGGTAGGGATGGGGCAAAAACTTCTTCAGCTTCACCCACCAGGTTAACATCAACCCCGCGCTTAATCTTTATAACGTCTGACATCAGATATTCAGATAACGATTATTTATGTGTTTATTTTGAATTAGTCTTTTCAACAACAATTGAAAACAAAAAATTCAAGGCCGAAAAGATACTAATTTTTTAAGGTGATTTGGTAGCTATTTGCGTTAAAACCTTTTTGAAGACCCTGTAGAAATTGAAGAAGCGCTTTTCCTCAAATAAGGAAGAATTTATAACCTGCTATCCGCGATAAATTTAGGATGCTACCCGCTAAAGAATGAGCATTCCATCCCCAAAAGAATAGAAGCGATATTTTTCTGAAATGGCGTGTTTATACAGCCTGTGCATCTCTTCAAAGCCCATAAAAGCCGAGACTAACATGAGCAAGGTGCTCTTTGGTAAATGGAAATTTGTGATCAAAGAATTCACCGCCTTGAAAGAATAACCAGGTGTAATGAAAATATCAGTGTCACCGCTTCCGGGCTCAAATATACCTTTTTCTTTTGCTACAGATTCCAGAACCCTTACCGAAGTAGTACCTACCGCCGTTCGGTGGGAGGCTTGTTTAAGCTCATCCGCCGTTGGTTTATCAAGATGATACCACTCACTATGCATAATGTGCTCATCCAGCTTTTCGGATTTAACCGGAGCAAATGTTCCAAGCCCAACATGCAGAGTTACTTCTGATTTACCAATCCCCTGGTCTTTCAGGCTTTGAAGCAATTCATCGGTGAAGTGAAGCCCGGCTGTTGGTGCTGCTTTACTGCCTAAATCTTTGGCATACACCGTCTGATATTCTCCAGCCAATGACTCATCTTGTTTTATGTAGGGAGGGAAGGGTGTGTACTTGAATTGTTCCAGTTCTGGAGCATCTAAATCATGAGACAGGATGAGGGTTCGCAATCCATCTTCAGCTACATGAGTAACTTTTGCCGTAATTCCGCTTGCCAACTCCACTTCTTTCCCAATCCTAAACTTCTTTCCCGGCCTTACCATGGCTTCTATTGTGTTGTTGTTTCGAACAGAAGTCACAAAAAGCTCTTTCTTTCCTTCATCAAACATGAGGCGACACTTTTCCACCTTGCTGTTGTTGACAACCAGCTGAGTTTGAGGATGGAGGTATGTGCCCAGATTGTAGAAATAGTCATCTGAAATTTCCCTGGTAGCACGATTATACACCAATAATCGCGCATGATCTCTTGGGGAAGCAGGAGATTGTGCTATGAGTTCTTCGGGAAGATGATAATCGAAATCGGAGAGGGTGTAGGTCATCCTCAAAGATACTAAGCTTTGATAAGTATCTCTTTTACGTTAGAAACGATTCCATCTACATCAATACCAACTTCGGTATGAAGTTCTTCCTGGGTACCGTGCTCAATAATTCGATCAGGTAATCCCATAATCTTTAGAGTCGGTCTTTCTTCTTTTTGAGAGATGTATTCAGCAACAGCGCTTCCAAATCCCCCTAGTTGAGCTCCGTCTTCCAGGGTAATGATATGGTTATATCTCATACAGATTTCGTCGAGTAACTCTTCATCAATGGGTTTAGCAAAACGCATATCATAATGGCCGACCTCAATTCCTTCTTCCAGAAGTTGGTCAGCGGCCTGAGTTACATACTTTCCGATTGGGCCAAAGCTAAGAACAGCTACCCCTTCCCCTTCTCTTAAACAAATTCCTTTCCCAATCTCGATAGACTGGAAACCTTTTCGAACGTCCATACCAGTGGCTGCTCCTCTAGGATACCTGATTGCCCACGCCGCTTCATCATACTCTGAAGCAGTAAACATCATATCCCGTAAATCCTGCTCATTAAGCGGAGAGGAAATAATCAGGTTTGGGATAGAACGCATATAGGCCACATCATATGCTCCATGATGCGTGGGGCCATCAGCGCCAACTACACCTGCTCTATCGATACAGAACACAACGGGTAATTTTTGAATGGCTACATCATGTACCAACTGATCAAAACCACGCTGAAGGAAGGTTGAGTAAATCGCACAAAATGCTTTTTTCCCTTCGGTAGCTAATCCTGCAGCAAAGGTAACTGCATGCTGCTCTGCAATGCCCACATCAAAAGCCCGGTCAGGAAAACGATTCATCATTGGCCATAAGCTAGACCCACTTGGCATTGCCGGAGTCATACTTACGATACTCTCATCCTTCTCTGCCAATTCAACCAGAGCGTCACCAAATACATCCTGGTACTTGGGTGCCGATTTCTTTGTGGATTTAGGCTTAAGAGAATCACCCGTAATTTTATCAAATGGACTGCTTTGGGCATGCCACTTGGTTTGCTCGCGCTCAGCAGGAGCAAATCCCTTCCCTTTAACCGTAACAATATGGAGAAGCTTTGGGCCTTTTATTTCTTTTAGATCTTCAAAGGTCTTTCTAAGTAGGTTTACATCATGCCCATCCATTGGCCCATAATATTTAAACCCTAACGAACGAAACAGAGAGCCGGGAGTTAATGCAGCCATCATTGCCGATTCCAACCGAGAAGCAACTTTCCGCATTTTAGTCCCAGCTGATTTGAAGTGTCCTAGTAAATCATAGACCTCATCTCGAAGCTTATTAAACGTGCGGCTGGTAGTTACTTCTGCTAAATATTCTTTTAGTGCACCTACATTCGGGTCGATCGACATCCTGTTATCATTTAGGATAACCAATACATCACTTTCTAAACCACCAGCGTTATTCAACGCTTCAAAAGCCTGGCCTCCCGTCATAGCTCCATCGCCAATTACAGCTACCGCCTTATGGTCTTTTCCATCCAGGCTATGAGCTACGGCCATTCCAAGCGCAGCGGAAATGGAAGTCGAAGAGTGGCCTACTCCAAATGCATCATACTCACTTTCTGAGCGCTTAGGGAAACCGGAAACCCCTTTGTATTTCCTGTTTGTATAAAAATTATCGCGTCTCCCAGTCAATATTTTGTGCCCATACGCCTGATGGCCAACATCCCATACAATTTTGTCTTCTGGTGCATTGAATACATAATGAAGGGCAGTTGTTAGTTCTACTACCCCTAAACTGGCACCAAAGTGGCCGCCATATACTGAAACCACATCAATAATAAATTCTCGTAGCTCATCGCTCACATCCTGGAGTTGATCAGGAGACAATTTTTTAAGATCCGCTGGAGAATCAATAGCGGCTAGCAGCGGGCCGGGAACTGGGAGTTTATTTTCTGATGACATAGTACTTACCGAAAATCTTATTTGGTATCGTTCACTTCTTCTATACGAAGTTCAGCCTGCTGAAGGATTTCGGTACAAAATTTCGATAGTTGAATTCCCTCTTCATAGAGATTAACAGATTCTTCCAGGGTAATTTCGCTGTTTTCCAATTGCTGAACTATTGTTTCCAGTTTCTTTAAAGCTTCTTCAAAGCTCGGTCGTTCCTTTTCTTCCATTAGAATCGTACTGATATATAAGTGCCCCGCGTACAAGTTTGTTCCGCAAAAATACCGTTTTTTGATGAGAACTCCATTTCACAAAAAAAGGCGGTGGGTATCATCCACCGCCTTTTGGCTTTGTAACTAACTAATCTTGGAGTTTTAAAATCTTTCTTAGAAGTAGCTAAGTCTTACAGAACCGCCCGAGGTCTTAGCCGAAAGCTTGGTTCCACCACCATTAAGCGTTCCTTCCATATCGTTTTTGTCGAGCTCACCTTTGAAGTTTGCTAAATCTGCTCGCACCCGGTTTCCACCAAGGTCTACATCATAACCATTATCCTTAGGAACAGTGATACTGATGCTTCCACCGGAAGTACGTAGTTCAATAAAGTCATCCGGATTTATAATCTCAGCATCAATAGAACCTCCGCTGGTTTTTGCCTCTACATTTCCGGCAATATTGTAAAGAGTGATACTGCCACCACTTGTTCTGGCATTTATTCCGCCAGTTACGTCAGAAGCTCTAATCCTTCCACCACTGGTATTAGCGTCAACACTACCTTCAACTTCTTCTATGGTTATGCTACCTCCGGAAGTTCTAAGGGTAATATCTCCAGCAATTCTCTCAGCAGTCATACTACCGCCACTTGTTTTTGCTAATTGTTCCCCTTGAAGGTCTTTGATAGAAATACTACCACCAGAGGTTTTTAGATCTGTTTCTGATCGTTCAGGAGCATAAACTTTGAACGAAATACTGAGGTTGTCTCCTCTCCAGTTATTCCATCTTTTGTTTTCTCTTTCAGCAATCGCGTAAACGGTGTTCCCTTCTTTTTCAATGGTTATGTCCCATTCGTCCAGATCAACTTCTGAAGGAGAAAGATAGTCTCCTCTTCTTTTTACATACATTTCAACCTGAACCTGATCGGAATCTGTGCCAATTACCTCAATGCTTCCACCAGAGGTCTTAACTTCGATGTTCGCATTATTTCGAACTGAAAATTCCTGGGTCATATATGCTCTTTGTGCAGCACTTTCTTCCGCTGCGAAAAAAACCGACAAGACGAGCACGCCTGTCGTTAACAATGGTTTCAATAAATTTGATGTAGCCTTCATGGTGTGTCAGTTTGATTAACGGGACGACCTTACGCCGGCTTTCCCGGTTAGTTTCAGTTATTCCTAAGACGCATAATTTTTTTGAACGTTACCCGGTATTTTCGTCTTAGGTACAAAATTGAGTATTCCTTATTTTTTTAGGAATAAAAAAACTGACTACGCATGAAATTACCTTTTATCCTTGCTAAGCGATTTGTTGCAGGAGAAGATTTTACTGAATCCATACCGAAGGCCAAGCACTTAAATGCCCGTGACCTCAAACTGACACTGGATTTATTAGGTGAAAATGTAACTGACCGAAAAGAAGCTGATGCCACGGTCGACTCCTACATTCAACTTCTAAACGGGATAAAGGAACATGAATTAGTAAGCAGTATTTCAATTAAGCTTACTATGATGGGGCTTGATATCGACCATGAATACTGCAAAGAAAATCTGTTTAAGCTTCTTGATGTAGCAAAAGAGCATGGTCAGTTTGTTCGTATTGATATGGAGGGCAGCGACTACACCCAGGTCACAATTGATATCTTTAAAGAAGCACATGAAAAATACGGTAAGCATGTTGGTACGGTTATTCAATCCATGCTTTTCAGAAGTATTGATGATATCAAGGATCTTGCTGAAATGGGCGCTGATATCAGATTGGTGAAGGGAGCTTATAAAGAACCTTCCTCTATTGCACATCAGGATATGCCCGCTATCAGAAAAGCATATATAGAATGCGCTAAAATTTTACTCGCTAAAACACCTTTCCCTCGCTTTGGAACCCATGATGATGAACTTATAAACTGGGTAAGAAATTATACCGCCGAAGAGAGTATCCCTAAAGATCGTTTTGAGTTTCAAATGCTTTATGGCCTCCGAGAACAAACCATGGTCGACTTTACCAAACTGGGCTATTGCTCAAGAGTATATGTTCCTTATGGGACCGATTGGTTCCCTTATTTCAGCAGAAGACTCATGGAACGCAAAGAGAATGTATTCTTTGTGGTGAGTGCAATGTTCAAGAAATAGCCTGGATTTTTTTTCGGACATATCAAATCATGCCTACTTAATCGGGGTAATGTTCATACTGGCCGGGGTTATGCATTTCATAGTCCCTAAACAATATGAGCGCATTATGCCCGACTATATACCCAATCATAAAGCAATGGTTTTTTGGAGTGGAGTATTTGAAATATTAGGTGGGATTGGAATAATGATTCCCTTTACTCAGGCTTTTTCAGGCTACGGGCTTATCCTCCTCTTGATAGCCGTAATGCCGGTTCATGTTGATATGTTTAGAAAGGCTATTGCAAAAAAGCCTGTTTCTTTATTTTCTCTGCTCACTCTTATTCGCATCCCCATTCAATTTTGGTTAATGTATTGGGTCTATGCATCAATAACTCTCTAGTTCAGTTGAAAAAAGTCTTTCGTTATCTATTACCCATACTTTTAGGATGTTTACTCATCCCGGTTCCTTTATTGGGTGACTTCCATTTTGAATCTGCGATGATTGCAGCAATTGTGGGGTGCTTTTGGGGAGGCATATTATCTTCAAGATCAATCCTGAAGAAAGACAGCCAGATTATTTTCAGGGTTCTTTCTTATCTGTACTTATTTGGTCTTCCGCTCTTAGTTTTTTCCGTGATTACAAGCTGCCTCTCTGTTAATGGTGTGGTGCTTTGGATTTTGGTTCCCATTCCAAGTGTTCTTTTTGGGGTAGCAATCGGCAGATTTTTTAGAAGAGTAATGGTTCCTGTTCCAATGATATTCACCATCCTAACCATTCTCTTCATATCGCTAGGCGTTTTAGTCATAGAGTTTCTGACTCTACCTCAGGTCTACTATTACAATCATGTTTGGGGGCATTGGCCGGGGCCTATCTATGATGAAACTGTCCAAATTTCTACGAGCTTGCTCTTCTTTCGTGGCATCACGTTGCTTTGGGTTCTTTTACTTTGGTTTTTACCGGACTGGAAAAAATCTATTTCCACTAAAATTATTTCTGCTTCAGCTATAGCAGGACTCTGCTTTGGCTATGTGTTCCTAGCCGAATTCGGTATTGTTTCTCCCAGAAATGATCTGCAGCAGGAACTCTCTTTTCATTACGAAACGGATCACTTTCGTCTATATGCTGATGAAGGTTTCTTTTCTGAGGAAGAACTGGAGTACTGGGCATTAAAGCACGAGTTTTTCTTTGATCAGATTGTAAACCAGCTGGAAATATCCTGGCCTGAGGGTCGCATGATTGAAAGCTACTTGTATGCTAATGCCTGGCAAAAGAAAGAACTTGTAGGTGCTAAATTTACCAGCTATGTACCCATTTGGCTGGAGCAGGATCAACTCCATATCGCGAAACAACACCTCAACAATGTATTGCTTCATGAGCTGGTGCATGTAGTCTCGAAACAGTTTGGCAATGACTTATTTAACGGAAGCTGGAGCATTGGACTTATTGAAGGCCTGGCTGAAGCAATTGCGAAGGACGCCTCCTCTGAATCTACTCTTGATCAAATAATGGCGGCCAAAAACAATTATCCTACTGCTGAAAAAATGAAGTCCGCCCTTTCCTTCTTTGGCTTTTATGCTGATGCTGGAGCAATCAGTTATGCAACCAGTGGTTCATTCGTCAAATATTTACTGGAAAACTATCCGGTTTCAAGTTTCAAGCAAGCCTATGCGTCTTCAAGTTTTGAAACTTCATATAGTGTTCCTTTTGAAGAACTGGTGTCTGGATGGCATGCCTCTCTCCCTATTTTGGAAGTGGACTCCGTAGATCAGCAAACTTCCAATCGTATTTTTAGCCAGCAATCTATCTTCCAAAGAGCATGTCCCCATTCACTTACCGAGATCCAGCAGCTTTGGGATGACCTTCAATACTACCGGGTTACTGAGCAAAAAGAACCAGAGGACATTACCCTAAGAGCACTTATCAACTTAAACTCCGACAATCTCATTATTAAAAGAGAATGGGTAAGAAACAGACTTGAATCAATGGACTTCGAAACAGTCGAAACGTCGGTTTCTAATGATGAAGAAGACCCGATCCTTCAAATCTTTAAAGCAGACGCATTAGCACTTCAAGGCAGGTGGAATGAGGCTTTTGAGCAATTATCCGTTGTACAAGAATTACTTCCTAACCCAATGCCAAGAAATTTCACCTATTCATTTGATGCCCGAAGTGATTCATTGTCATGGAAAGCCTTTGTTGACAGCAGGTATAACGATGTGTTTTCAACGCCAACAAATATTGGTACTCTGGCATCCAATACCCTGAGCTTGAATGAATTGCTAATCGAGCAGGATTTTAACGAACAGATTTCTGGCTATGCGAACAGCCTAATTGTTAGAGATAAGCTGGAAGACTGGTTTGATATCTATGTACTATTGATTGACCAACTCATTTATATGAAAGAATTTGACCTGGCTGCTCAATGGATTGCTGAAGTTGAGGCTTTAGAATTAAGGCCTCGCTATCGGGAAAGATTATCAGAACAGCAGCAATGGCTCGATTTTGTAATTGCTCGCTAATAGTTAGATTGCATCGCTTGTTTCGTCAACACCCTTAAATACATTCCATGTTTGTTATGAAAACTTCAATCATAGTAATCGCTCTTTTGATCTTTGCAATCCCCTCTTTTGCACAGGATTCTACTTCTACTCAACAACCTGAAACCTTTAATTATGAGTGGGCAGGTGAACAGTACACCATGCAAAAGTACTTCATTGTGTTTTTAAAGAGTGGTCCTAACCGTAGTCAGGGTGAAGAAGAAGCGGCTAAACTTCAGGAAGATCATCTGGCATACCTTGGAGGACTTTATGAGAAAGGAATCATTAACCTTAATGGTCCAACGGGGGGTGAAGGGGATATCAGAGGCTTCTCCGTATATAATGTTGCTACCATAGAACAGGCCCTGGAGTACGCGAAAGCAGATCCAATGGTTAAAGCAGGAAGACTCAAGGTAGAAGCGCACCCATGGTGGTTGGCTCGGGGTTCTGGTGTAAAGTAAAGCTTGGTTCTAATCAAATAAGTGGATAGGTTTGGCACTCATCATTTTATAAAGTTTTTTTGATGACAAAACCAGCTTTTATCCCATTAGAATCATACACGGAATACTCCGCCGAGGAAATGAAAAAAAGAGCCTCGGAGTTTTACGAACTCATAAAAAAGCGTCGCACCGTTCGCGAATTTTCGGACCGACCAGTTGATGTCGAAGTTATCGAAAAGTGCCTTTTAGCTGCCGGAACTGCACCTAATGGCGCTAACAAGCAACCATGGCATTTTGCTGTAATTTCTGACCCTACTATCAAAAAGCAAATCCGGGAAGCTGCCGAAGAAGAGGAAAGAGAGTTTTATCATCGTAGAGCTCCACAAGACTGGCTTGACGATCTCTTCCCATTTGGGACTGATGAACACAAACCATTTCTGGAAACGGCCCCATACCTAATTGGAATCTTTTCGCAAAGCTATCACCTGGATGAACAGGGAGAGAAAAGCAAACACTACTATGTGAAGGAATCAGTAGGAATCGCAACTGGAATGCTGATAACAGCTCTTCACAACGCTGGTTTAGCTACGCTCACTCATACTCCAAGCCCGATGGGTTTTCTGAATAAGATCATGAATCGCCCTGCTCACGAGAAGCCTTTTCTTCTCTTGGTGGTTGGATTCCCTAAGGATGATGTTCAAGTCCCTGATATTAAAAAGAAATCGCTAGAAGAAATTTCCTCTTTCCTATAAATTATACTGCACTTAAGCCCTTAAAACATTAAGTATAGAACTTTTAATCATTAGCAGATCATAATGAATGCTAAGCTTTTTGTTTTATATGTTAGCAGCAGGAGCTAGGTGCCCGTGAGAAATTTGTGTTGTTAGTGTTTAGAGTTCTCAGAGCGCTTCTCCTATGACCTCATAGATAATTTTATAACTGAATAGAGAAAAAGGCCCTGCTTTGAACGGCGGGGCTTTTTTTATTTCTGTAGTTTTAGTGCATGAGCGAATCCGAAAAAAAGCCTAATGCGTTTAAAAGAGCCCTGATAGAATGGGGCATTATTCTCAGTGTTTTTGGAGTCTTGTATTTCACTGGCTACCATACCGAAGTAATAGGTGGACTTCAAAGAGTCCTTCTTTCTACAGGAATTCTTCAGCCAAAAACCTCCATTGATGAAACTGAGATTAAGGCCGCTCATTTTAATATGCCTCTCATCGATATTGATGGGAATCGCACATCGTTAAAGAATTACGAAGGCAAAACCATCTTTTTAAACTTCTGGGCAACCTGGTGCCCTCCCTGTATAGCAGAAATGCCAAATATCCAGAAACTTTACGAGGAGCTTCAGGATAACCCGGATATCGTATTCGTGATGCTTTCCCTTGATGAAGATCCCGAAAAAGTACGTGCTTTTATGGAAAGAAAGGAATTCACCATGCCTGTTTATTTCCTGCAAGGGAGAAAGCCCGGTATTTATGATAGTACGGTCGTACCAACTACTTATGTCATCTCTCCCGAAGGTAATATCGTTATGGAAAAAAGAGGAATGGCCAAGTATAACACAGCATCTTTCCGTAGCTTCCTCACCTCACTTTAAGACAGGTTTATGGAAAAAGTAATCGCAGGTATTCAACAGATTGGCATCGGTAACCCAAATGTGGAAGAAACCACAGAATGGTACCGCAAATATTTTGGGATGGATATCAAGGTATTTGACGATGCTGCTACTGCTAATCTCATGCTCCCTTATACCGGAGGGAAACCTCATGATCGCCGAGCGATTCTCACTTTAAGTATGCGTGGTGGCGGTGGGTTTGAAATCTGGCAGTATACCAGCAGAACTCCTCAACCTTGTAACTTTGATATAAAAATCGGCGATCTGGGTATTAATGTTGCCAAGATTAAATCGATTGATGTAAAAGAAACCTATGAGCAGTTTAATATGGCCGGGCTCAAGGTGATTACTTCCCTAAAGGAGAATCCTGCCGGAGATTTACACTTTTATGTCGAAGACCTGCACGGAAATATATTTGAAGTAGTGACGGGGCTTGGGTGGTTTAAGAAAAGAGAGTTGAAAACAACCGGCGGTGTTTCCGGAGCATTAATTGGGTCTACCGACATTGAGAAATCCAGAACCCTGTACTCCGATATTCTGGGCTATGATGAGGTGGTCTATGATGAGTCCGGAATATTTGAAGATCTGGAAGGACTTCCTGGTGGAGATCAAAAATATCGCAGGGTGCTTTTGCGCCATAGCACTCCCCGACAAGGTGGCTTTAGCAGACTTTTTGGACCTACTGAAATCGAGCTTATCCAGTCTTTGGATGAAGAGAGAACTCCCCGACTAATTTTTGAAGATCGTTATTGGGGAGATTTGGGCTTCATCCACCTTTGTTTTGATGTACAGGGAATGGATGCATTAAAACAAGAATGCGAGCAAGCCGGTTTTCCATTTACTGTAGATAGTGCTGATAGTTTTGATATGGGTGAAGCTGCGGGACGATTTACCTATATCGAAGATCCCGATGGAGCTCTTATAGAATTTGTGGAAACTCACAAAGTTCCTATTGCAAAAAAATTGGGCCTCTTTGTGGATATGACCAAAAGAGACCCAAAGAAAGATTTACCTAAGTGGATGCTAAGTGCGTTAAGCCTCAGCCGCATGAAAGGCTAGCTATTTTATGAGCATCATTTTTTTTGTCTGAGAAAAGTTACCGCTCACTAAC
This sequence comes from Balneolaceae bacterium, assembly GCA_965242845.1. Classification (GTDB taxonomy): domain Bacteria; phylum Bacteroidota; class Rhodothermia; order Balneolales; family Balneolaceae; genus RHLJ01. The sequence continues at coordinate 34,002 of CBDETC010000003.1, read as the reverse complement.
CGATAAATATACGTTCCACTTGATAAACCACTTGCATCGAAGCTGAAACTATGCTCTCCTGCAGTCAGGTTATCATTCCATAGAGATGCTACCTCCTGCCCCAACAAATTATATACCTTAAGCGAGGTAAGGCCTGATTGGGCTAAGGTAAATGAAATGTTTGTACTCGGATTGAATGGATTTGGATAATTTTGAGACAAGCCAAAAGTTAGAACCCCTTCTTCGGTTTCATTTGGAGTAGGATTCCCTGATACATTTGCCTTGAACACCGAGTTGATAAACGGAGCAAAGTATAAATCTCCTCCATGGGCGGTAAAGGGACCTCCTATTCCTATCAGGTTAACCGGAAGATTCTCCGTTCCGAATTCTTCCCAGCTATCCGCTCCATCAGTAGATTTGAAAAAGCCATTTACGTTAAAGGTGTATAAATCCCCATCAATCTCTGCTAACCCTAAGGCTCCTCCCACATCATCGCTTAGTTCATTTTCCGGGATGGTCCAGGTGGCTCCAAAGTCATCGGAAACGGCAACCCCGCCCCCGGTAAAAAGAGAAGTAATAGAAGCGTAAGCAACATCTCCTTCAAAAAGGACCTTTGAAGCAAAGCCACCAATACCTGTGATTTTTTCCCAGGTATCTCCACCATCTGTCGAGCGAACGAGATCAGCGATTACATTCAACGTCGAAAAAGTCCCTATAATCGCATTTTCATGAAAGGCATACGAATTTGGCGATATCGCACCAATTTCAAATGCTGTCGTAACTGCCTCCCAGTTTTCTCCTCCATCCGTTGAGCGATAGATTTGGCTTCCTACTCCTCCAAAAACAGTAGACCCATTAGCATGAACGGCCGAAATCGCCGGCGCACTTTCAATAAGCTCCCAATCTGTTCCATCTGTACTTCTAAAAATTCCTCGTCCTGTAGAAACCAGAAAATGAGTGTCTGTTTTAGTTACCCCGGAAATCATATCACCTCTTAGTGTATCTGCGAATTGGGTGAATGAAGCCCCTCCATCATCACTTTTTAGAATTCCTTCATTAGGTGCCACTACAAACAAGTTTCCATCTACTGAGTAAAGAGCCGAAACAGATACATGGTTTAATCCTGATACTCTCTTCGAGAATGAAGAAGATAAGCCATCAGCCAGATCTGATACATACATCCCGGTTTGTGTGGCAACAAAGAATTTTCCATCCGCCTCGGTAACCTCCTGAGTAAAACCTGCATTAATTGGATTTTCAATCAATGTCCAGGTTCCGGCTGTGTCAGCTGACATAAAAATTCCATCTTGCGTAAAGGCCCAAAGATTTCCATCCTTTTCGACGAGCTTGGTTATGATGGAAGTTGGTGTCCCCAGAAAGGAAGGAAATCCATTACTTGAAGGAACCCATACAGAGTCTTCTCCAAGAGTGTATGCCCCATTACCTCCAACGATAAATTTTGACCCAACAGTTATCGCCGTACGAACTGGCGCAAAATTAAACGTGATGTCTGTTGCAGTCCCGATTTTTTCGCTAATGGTTTCGCCTCTATCTACCGATTCTCTTATAGAACCTGAGTTCATGATATAGAGCTTCTTTCCCCTTACCTCCATAGTGCCGCCAAAACCAACACTGGTAATTTCTTCGAATGTTGCCCCGCCATCTGTCGATCGATAGCCCAGGCCGAAATTACTTGCCATAAATACGGTGTCTCCAATTGCCTCTAAATCGAAAGCCAGAATAAGCCCCCCTAATCCACCCGTCGCTGACCAGGTTGCACCATCATCGTTCGAAACAAATACTTTATCTCCTGACCCACTGTCATTAGCTCCAGCATATAGGGCATTTGAAGTTGAGGTGATCGCAGAAACATCCGCAAGTTCGGGAATTCCATTTCGGGACTCCGTCCATGTAAGACCTTCATCATCTGAGCGATAAATTGTATTGGCCGCAACAATAAATATCTCTCCTTTATAGTAGGTGATATCAGTTACCTGAGCTCCCTCGGGTTGTGTAAGTTGACTCCATTGGGCACTAACGGTATTTGCAATCAATACCAGAACAAATAGTAGCATACTTTTCTTCATACTTCTCGAATTTGATTGAGATTAATCGTGCTTTCTGTACCTGTTAAGCACGATCTCAAGTTCTGGTATTTAGAAAGGGTAGAACATCACCCGAATTGGGTATTCTTGGCTATGCGATATTTCTTTGGATAGCCAGCCGGACGGCGGCTGCCCTGGAATTGACATGCATTTTTTTGTAGATGTTCTTGATATGCGTTTTTACTGTCCAGGGGCTAAGAAACACATCCTCGGCTATCTGGTTATTTGATTTACCCTGAACTACCTGCTCAAGGATTTTCAGCTCTGCTGAGGTAAGGTTAAACGGCTTTTCCTCTTTTGCGTTTTTGAGTTGCTCTCTTGGTGCTTTTACCAACTCAAGTACCTTTCTGGCTATGGAGGGAGAAATGGGAGATCCTCCCGCTTTAATTTCCTTTATCGACCGAACCACATCATCAATGGCGGTGTCTTTCAGTAAATACCCTGACGCTCCTACGTTTATGGATTCGAAGATACGCTCATCATCTTCAAATACGGTGAACATTATTACGTCTACTTCAGGCATTTTTTGCTTTAATTGGAACGTAGCTTCTATGCCGGATATCCCCGGTAATTCAATATCCATCATAACTACCTCAGGTACTTCCTCGGGTGAAAACCGCTCCAGTTTCTTTAAGAAAGCTTCAGCCGAATCAGCGATAAGCACCGTTTCCAGTTCTTCATAAAAACCGAGTAGTTCTACCATTCTCTTCCTGAAGATGTCGTGATCTTCAACTATAGCTACTCTAAGCTTATCATTTTCTGTATTACTCATAATATTCATTTGCTCACATCAAGTATGCCACTTTGAACTGAGTCAACCAATACCCCGAATTAGCTATTTTTCTTAAAGAGTTAAGGCCACTTTGATTTCCGTCCCATCCTCAGTATTCACCTCCACATTACCATCAATTTCTTTCGCTCTTTTCTGCATGTTCTTCATTCCATAGCCGCCATTAAAACTCTGAAGGTCGGATTTAAATGTCCCATCATCCTTAATGATAACCTCCAATGAGCCATTTACGCGCTTAAAATTTATAGACAGGTTTTTCGCATTCGCATACTTCATAGTGTTCTGTGATGCTTCCTGAATAATCCTGAATAAATTAAGAGCCTGCGTTGCTGATAATACCGCAGAGGTATCTCCTTCAAGTTCTATGGATAAATTCAGTAACTCGGTAAGTGCACTTTGATTTCTGAAATAGGCCTCTATGTGATTAGTAAAGGCCTCCAGGTTTAACTCATTTTGATTGAGCGCCCAAATGGTGTCTCTGAGTTGTTTTATGGTTACATCTGCATCTCCTCTTAAAGAATGAAGCAATTCCCCGGATTTATCTTTTTGCTCTGCCTGATTGTACTTATCGATCAAACTGAGACCAGACATGATATTCGCTAATTGAGCCCCAACATGGTCGTGTAAATCCCTTGAAATACGTTCGCGCTCATTACGAAGCTTATGCTTTATCTCCATTTGTCGCAGCTCTTCTTTAAGCTTCTTTTGGGAATAATACCTTACCAACCCAACTAAAATCCCCAATAAAATTGCTCCAACTGAAATTCTAAACCACCAGGTTTGCCACCATGGAGGTAGTATAGATATAGCCAGGTTTATACCCTCTTCATTCCATACTCCATATTTGTTTGATGCTTTTATAGATAACGTATAATCCCCGGGAGCAAGATTGGGATAATCCGCAAAATTCCTGTTTCCGGAATAGACCCAGTCCTGATCGATACCATCCATTTTATAAGCGTACTGGTTTGCTAAGGGATCCTCGTAATCAAGGGCAGAAAACTCAAAAGAAAGGAAGTTTTGGTTATGATCTAATTGGATGAATTCGGCAAACTCAGGAGCCCGGCCCATTTCTAATGGCTCGTTAAAAAGATTAGCCTTCGTCAGATACAACCTTGGTGGCTGATCATTTACTTTTAGTTGCCGGGTATCTATCACATTGAATCCATTCACACCGCCAAAAAACAACTTTCCATTTTCAGCCTGGTGATATGCGCCGGTATTAAATTCATTATTCTGAAGTCCGTCAGATTCTGTAAATGCGGAAAATTCCAGGGTTTTAGTATTTAGTCGACCCAACCCGCTATTTGTGCTTACCCAAATAAAATCCTGGTTTGTATCTCCCAGAATCCCATAGGTACTGTTATTAGGAAGACCCTCTGAAGTTCGAAGTATGGTCAGATTATCTGATCCTTTTACCCATCGATAAATTCCTCCCCCATAAGAAGCGAACCAGAACGTAGAGTCGTTTTGCTGAAATATTGACCTTCCATCTCTATGAGGAATACTTAAACCATTACTATTCTCGGTATCAAAATACTGGATATTTGAAATCGAACCCTCCGTTATTCTCAGGTAATTAAATCCATGATCGGTAGTTCCTACCCAAATATTTCCTTCATTATCCTCATATATCCTTCGAATACTATTACTATTCAATCTTATCTCTGCATCGCTTAAGGAAAGGTTTTGAATATTTGCCGGTTCACCCTCAACCCATGCGTCAGGATTTTTTATTACCTGGATTCCACTGCCCTGGTAGCCGATCCATAGCCAGCCTCGCTGATCTCTTAAAACCTGGTGTACATCTCGCTGAGCAATAAGACTATTTTCCGGGGTAAACTGCTTTGCCTCAAATCTTCCTCGACGTAATTCCAAATTTGGAACTAAAAAGAGACCTTGCGTTCGGGTTGCTATCCAAAGCCCCATATCATCTTCCTCAAGTCCCCAAATACTTCCTAACTCTTCATTAAGACTCGCAGGTGCAGAGGAAATTTGTTCTTCTTCCAAATAAGCCAGCCCTTCGTTGGTGGCAATCCAGGTTCGGTCAGCTCCCTCTTCAAAACCGAGAATAAACTCTGATGGCAGGCGCTCCGCTCCTTCTTTGTTGGTATATAGTGAAATCCCTTTGCGTTCAATTAACCGATAGAAGCCTCCTCCCCAGGTATAAAACCAAAGGTTTCCGAATTGATCTTCATAAGTTGTTGAAGCGCCAACTGCTCCGTCACCTTCCACAATTTTGATCGCCGTTTCCCTTCCTGAATCTTTGTCTATTACGATTAAACGCCCTTCATGTCCCCCTTTTAAAAATGCTCCTCCTCGTTCAGGATATATTTTTTTTATAGATGACTTTGCCTCGCCGGTAGCAATACTCGCATTAATCTCAGGCGGAATTCTGGATGGGGGCAATTTCTCCAGGGATTCGCTAACCAACAGCACCCAAATATTGCCCTCATTGTCTAAGAATATTTCTGAAGTATTTGGTGTAGGATTTTCTCTGCTGAAGAGAACCCTTGTCGTAATTATTTCCTGGTTGGATGTAGGATCTGCTCTGAACTTAGAAACCTCTTCCGGAGGGAGATAATACAATCCATTTAGTGACGACATCAGAAAAGAGCCATCATTAAGTTCTAGTACAGAGTTTATGGAAAAGACCCCATTATCCGTTCCTTTTTCCACCAGGTTAGCTGGATAATAGACTCTTTGTTCATAGTCGAAATAGCCGATTCTGTTCGTAAAAAACCCAACCCACAAAAAATCTTTACTATCCTCGAACATAACATTCACCGGAGCATCAGGAATGGATGGGGTTCTTTGAGAATAGTGTACCCTTTCAATCTTATCGGTAACCGGGTCAAGGATATTAAGCCCACCATCTCTTGTACCTATTAACAGATTTCCGCTTTTATGCTCATATACTCCATGGATAAAACTATCGGAAAGAGTCGTGCTGTCAGTAGGGCTATGACGATATACTTTCACAGATTTCCCGTCAAACCTGTTAAGCCCATCCATTGTTGATACCCAAACGAATCCCCTACTATCGGTAACCATGTTGAGCACCGTGTTATGGGACAAGCCGATACTCCTGGAATCGTAATGTGTTGACTGGAACGAAAAAGACTGCCCAACCACTACATTTACTGGAAACAGCAACGCTAATAAACTAATACCCTTTACAAGCCGGAATAACTTCACTTCCTTACATTTTCTGTACCTGTAGAAAAAAAGGATTTATAGGCTATTAATAAAGTTATTATCCGTTTGATTGAGGAGTTTCTAAGGGTTCGGCTCCTTGTATCACGTCTTTCTCTTCAGGATTCACAGGTGCAAGGAAATGTTTATTGGTATAGTCCTCGAAGCCTAGCTTATAGGTCATTCTTTCGTTAAACATCTGAACAGTGCCATTTAACCTTCCATTTTGAAGGATTAGTGTGGCTTGCCCAGTCTCTTGATCGTTCACAAAAGCCGATATACTAATAATGCCTGGCATCGTCTCTTCAATGCGACTAATCTGAAGCGTGTATGTAGTGCCATCACTTAACTCTATTTGGATATCATCTCCACTACTTGAATTAGACAGTGCTTCAGTATCCACCTCAACAAATACACTGGCCTGATCTACTTCATCACTCTCATAAAACTCAGGAATTGTTGCCTGAGCTTCTGGCTGCTCTTTATTAGAACAGCCAGTGGTAATAAATAGAAGAAGACAAATACTAAAACCTAGATACCTGATATTCATAACTATTTAATGAGCGCCATTTGCTTTGTAATAACTTCTGCTGCTGTTTGAAGACGATACAGATAGATACCACTCGACAAGTTTGAGGCATCAAATGAAACTTCAAACTCACCTGCCTGCTGAACTCCCTCATACAACGTAGCTACTTTCTGCCCTTGAATATTATAAACCGAGAGGCTGATCTCACCAGGGTTAGTGATACTATATGAAATAGTGGTTTGAGGGTTGAATGGGTTTGGGAAATTCTGACTCAACGATATCTCTGAAGGAGTTTCGTCTGGCTCGTTAGAAATTGCATTAGCTACAGTAAGAGTAATTGGAACTGCAAATTCCCCATTTTGAGGATCATTAGTACGAACTCTCATTGATGACGTATAGACTCCCGCAGAAACACCTACTGTTGTAAACTGCAATGTCGTTTGAGAAGAACCTCCCTCTACAGAAAAGCCTGTTTGCTCACTTAGGTTTAACCAGGGATAAGGAGCACTAATTTTTTTGATTTCTATATCGTCTAAATCAAAGGTTGATCCGACTTGAGTACTTCGGTTAAGTACTGTCATTTCACCAGGGCTAAATCCACCTACATATTCATTACTAGCAATAGTAACCCCATTAAAAATATAGTTTATCTCCTGGTCATCAGGATTAACTACCATTTTTAATTCATGATATTGGTTTGCCGAAACAGCAGCTGTGGTTCCGAAGAAACTCACTCCTCCCTGTTCATTTTCATCAGCTGCAAAAATAGTTCCTTGAGCAATAATTGCACCCGCAGTAAACTCGCCATTATTTCCATCCGTGATATAGATATCATAAGTATCAGCGGTAGTAGAGACGGAGAAGTTTACGATAATTTCATACTCACCAAATAACTGATAGCCAAAGAAAGGAGCACTTACAAACCTGGTGCTACTGGTTCCATCACCACTAATTCTTAAGTGACGGCTACCTGTATTCGGGTTACTCGTAGAGATTTCAAAATCCTCGCCTGAAGTCGATCTCCACTCCTGGATTCCGCCAAAACTACCGCTAAAGAATCCATCAGCCGATTCAAAGGAAGTAGAATATATAGTCTCTTCAGCAACTGCTTTTGATTTTGCATTCATCAACCCTGAGTAATTGGCCGGAGCTATGGTCTTTCGGGTAAAATCAGCTGGAGCAAAAGTTTCTCCAGTATTCTTAGCTCTTTTCGGGAGTGAACTGAATCTAAAATCAATATCCCAAACCAACAGGCTAGCTCCATCATTTGAAACCTCAAATGGGACGTTCTGGTTGTCCTCCCTGTTCATTTGAATATTTATCGAATTAGCAGAAATATCCGCAGAAGGAGAATCGGTATTAGTGGTTCTGTATTTGGAAACCGTTCGCTTAATTAACCTGATGCTTCTTGCATTATCTGCGGGGAATGTACTGCTACTTGATCCTGTAGCAGATCCTAAATAGTTAAGATCAGGGCTAGAAAAAATTGGCGCTTCTTGCTGTCCATTATCAGAGTATGACATTACCGTATGGTAGTTTCCGGTAGTATTTTGAAAACCAACTGAGTAGTGAAATAATCCTCCACCATCACCTGCTGCGGATGAAGACTGTGTTCTGGAATGAGAATTACCCATGTTATGACCAATCTCATGCAAGAGGGTATAAGTGTCGGCAACTTGTTGAACACGATTAAGATTGAATGCGAAATAAGGGTCTCCACCTGTGCTATTCAATCTCCAGCCCAATCCTCCAGTATCACTTATGAAGGCTAAAAGAGCTACAACATCAGCACCTGAATTATCTCGAATTGCGTGAACTTCTTCCATATGCCCATTATGGCCTTCGCCCGGATCAAATACAGGATCACTATCGTTTTGAGTAAGCCTGGACAGACGTTCTTCTGAACCAACACCATCTGTTTCCTCATTGTAGCTGGTCTTGGTTGTATTAACCAACCTTAGATCAATATTAGTATTACTATTATCAAGAGCTGTTTGTGAAAGGTTAACAGCCTGTGCAATCACTGCCTCAATAGTGCCAAAGCCTGTAGTGCCTGCCCAATCTTCTGAGGCCTGGGTATAAACGATCATTAGATCAATGGCTACACTGTCATCTTCTGTTGATACAAGCGGAGCGGATGAGCTTACCAGGTTATTAGAAGTTTTGTGATGAATATGAGGAGTAGGGATTAACTCATTAGAATGATCAATACCACAGACGAGTCTATGCTCAGCACGTTCATTTTGTGGAGAAACAAAGTTCTTTGCTTTCACAAGATCATAATTAAAGTAAGCAGGCTTTCCTTCCTCGGTGTAGTAAATGCCATTAAGCTTTCCTTCTCCATAAGTAAATGCAAAAAGCTGATCTGGCTCCCCGACTTTATGCGCTCTGAATGATACTGTTCCGGGCATATATACTTCCCTATCCAGGATGATCATTCTGTCTGTTTCCCCAGTAGACATGGTCACATCCAAATAAGCTCCACGGTCCAACTCAGGATCCTCAAAAATGGCGCTGTTTAACTGGAAATAACTGGTCTCACTTCCAGCTTTTGCTTTTTCAATTTCTTCTGCTTCAAATTGGTTTAAAGTAAAAACAGGTTGGCTCTGTGCTTTTAATGATTGAAGAGACCCTAAACTTATAATACTTATTCCTAATGCGTATAGTAGCTTTTTCATATCGTACTTCTTGATTAACCGAAAGGCCCAATATCTTAAACTCGGGCGTAAAAAGGATATTTTTTTGATAAGGCGCTAAATCCTGATAAAATTACCTGCCCTTTAACAGGCCGGTCAAATTTAGCTTATGTATCGGAATGAGGTAGCTGGATAGCAATTCATCTTTATGGATTCCTAATAACCCTGTTCCCCTAAAGTCCACTAAACATACTTTCTCTTCTGTTTGAACAACTTCGCCAATCCCATAGAACTCCGGACTTGGCCCATAATAAACCAAATCCCCTTTATTCAACTCATTATTTGCTCTTCGATGATAAGGTAATATTACCGGCAGAAGGTCCAGACGATATGAAAGTCTTCGTTTCCCATTAAGGGACATCACTTTTTCCTCTCAGTATTTCTCTTGTTGAATCGTTTTTGTGTTTAATAGTTATCCAAACGGAATGTTCGGGCAGTAAATTTCCTATTTTTTCCGGCCATTCCACAATTGAAATGCCGTCTCCATAAAAATAGTCTTCGGCACCAATTTCAAGTGCTTCCTGGATATTTTTTAAACGATAACAGTCAAAATGAAAAATGGGCAGTTTCCCATCGTATTCATTTATCAGCGTGAACGTAGGCGATTGAACTTTACTTTCATCTACCCCAAAAAAGGACGCTATCCCTTTGGTAAAATGTGTTTTTCCCGCTCCTAAATCACCTGTCAGGCATACCACATCTCCGGGCTTTAGCTCTCTTGCGAACTCTTTGCCTTTATTGATAGTATCCTCAACCGAAGTGCTAAGCATTCCCTTTTGGAGTTAAGGTTGCTACCGGTAAGATCATTTCCTCCATTGAAGCTCCCCCATGCTGAAATGAATCTTTATACCGATTTTGGTATTTGTGATAATTGGTTGGATACACAAAGTAGTAGTCTTCCCTGGCAATCAGGTAGTCACTCACTTTGCCCAGATATGGCAATTTATACGCCTTGGCATCCCTGATTTGAATCACCGCCTGATCTTCTACCGCATTTAGATTCCGGCCATATTTATACCGAAGACTGGTAGCTGTATCGCGATCACCATAAACTTTGGTATCTCTTAAGGATCTAACTGATCCGTGATCAGTAGTAACTACTACTGTTACATCTTCATCTGCAAGTTCTTTGAACATTTGCAGTAACGAGGAGTGCTGAAACCACGCTTCGGTAATTGCTCTAAATGCAGAAACATCCGGAGCCAGTTCTTTGATTACATCCGAATCTGACCTGGAATGAACAAGGGTATCTACAAAATTGAATACAAAGGCCGCCAGTTTTGATTGGGAAAAGCCCTTCATCTTACTTGCTATTTGGCGACCGTCATCGGCATTGAGGATTTTCTCATACTTAAAATTGATCCCAATCCCGGCTCGGTCTAATTGCTTTTTGAGTAGTTCCTCTTCATGACGATTTAGTGAACTCTCGTCCTGACCCTGATCCCAAAGCTTTGGGTACATTTCTGAAATCTCCAATGGAGATACTCCGGCAAAAATCGCATTCCTGGAAAAGGGGGTAGCTGTTGGTAAAATGGAATAATAGAAATCCGTACTAATATCAAACATCTTGGCTAAGTATGGCTCAAATACCAGCCATTGATCATATCTCATACAATCGATGAGAAAGAACATGGTTTTCTTGCCATCCTTTAGATGTGGAAATACATACTTCTTAAAGATTTGTGGAGATACGGTTGGCGCTTCCTCATTTTGATCGAGCCAGTTCACATATTCGCGTTCTATAAACTTTCCAAACTCACGATTAGCGTCTACAAATTGAGTATCCAGTACTTCTTTTAGTGCTTCATCTCCCTCGTCCAGATCTATATGCCACTTTGTAAGTTCCTTATAAATCTCAATCCACTCTTCCCAGTTTGTGTTTGGGTGAATTAGTGACGAAATGCGGCCAAAATCCCGAAGGTAAGACTGTGCCGACTTTTCTGATTGAAGTCTTGAGCGCTCCAAAATACGTTTTACTGTTAGTAAAATCTGGTTGGGGTTTACCGGTTTGATCAGGTAATCAGAGATTTTTGCCCCAATAGCATCTTCCATAATGGATTCTTCTTCACTTTTAGTGATCATAACTACAGGAAGGAGAGGTTGAGCGGCTTTAATGCGTTCCAGAGTTTGAAGTCCATCCATACCCGGCATTTGCTCATCCAGAAAGACAATGTCGAACGCCTTTTCCTGAATCATAGATACTGCATCCTCGCCGTTCGTAACCGGGGTTATTTCAAAGTCTTTTCTTTCTAAAAAGAGTATGTGCGATTGCAGCTGATCAATTTCGTCGTCAGCCCAGAGAATTGATGGCATTCTGTATAAGAGTTTTAATTAACGATAATAAAGATAGTAACTAATTGGCTGACGAATCGATTATTTGTGTATTTCGAATTTCTAGTTCTAAGAACGGTTTCAGCTTTTCAAGGGTCTTTTCTCCAATCCCTTTTACATTAACCAACTCCTCAACGGAAGTGAACTCCCCTATAGTTTCCCGGTATTCAATAATTCTTTGAGCATAGCTTTTTCCTATTCCGGGTAAGCTTTCCAGTTCTTCCTGAGAAGCGGTATTTATATTTACTGGCTCAATTTGACGATCTAAATTCAAGCTCTTAGTAGCTACTAATGTAGATTCTGATGGGGAGTACCTGGCTTCTATTTCGGATTCTTTCTGCCTTACTAGTGCACTTTTTCGCTCGAACTCTTCTAGTATTTGAGCATGGTTATCGGGAGGAGGAACAACTTGCTCTTTAATGAGTATTTGTAAGCCTAACAACACTACTATTGCGCAGAAAAGTACAGAAACCGCGAACCTCTCCTTTCTGCTGATATGTAACTTATCAATCCAAAAGAATAGCGATCTTCTAAAATTGCCTTTACTCATAACCCATAGTTATTACTAAATGAATTAGAACATATTTTCATTCTTTGTCAACTTGTTTTCTAAAGAAGGAAGTGGGATGTTTGAACGGATTTTCGAATGAGCAAAACACATTATTTCACATACAACGATCAGCGTATTGCCTTTGAGGTAGAAGGCCAGGGTAAAGCTCTGTTGATTCTCCATGGATGGGGCAGCAGTAAACGAGTAATGATGCCTATCGCTAAAAGCCTTGCCTCTATCCGCTCTTGTTATGTATTAGACCTGCCGGGTTTTGGAGAATCAAATGATCCCTCAGAACCCTGGGCAATTGATGATTACGCTGACGCCGTTCAGGCCTTTATTGAAAAACTCCCCGATGATCATATTGATGTGCTCGTTCATTCCTTCGGGGGAAGGATTATGCTTAAACTTCTTACCCGCCCTAAAGGTCAGCAAATCATCCAAAAGGTGTTGATAACAGGAGGCGCAGGAATGAAACCTCAGCGTTCATGGAAGTATTACTTTAGAAAGTACACGGCCAAAACTCTAAAAGCTCCTTTCATGATTCTTCCCAATCCTCTCCGGGATAAAGCATTGAGTTGGCTTCGGGGAACCAATGTATGGAAAAGCCTTGGATCGAGCGATTATTCTAAGCTTTCAGGAGTGATGCGAGAAACTTTCGTGAAATCAGTTAATGAATACCTGGAAGATTGCCTGCCTAAAATCCCTCATGATACCTTATTGCTCTGGGGAAGAAATGACGACGCTACTCCCATCTACCAGGCAGAGCGTATTGAAAAAGGTATTGAAAAAGCAGCACTGGTGGTTATTGAAGATGCCGGTCATTATGCTTTCCTGGATAAGCCCAAGCAGTTTGCTTCTATTACTTCTGCATTTCTTGAGGGGTAATCACCTTGTCATTCTGAGCCCGCCTTCCGAAGTACTCGTACGGAGGATAGGCGAAAGCGAAGAATCAACATACTATTCAAATCAGTCGGGTTATGTTGATCCTTCGGAAGTATCCTCAGGATGAATCTTTAATTGATAGCCAATCCCCAACTCTTCAATTTCCAGTCCTGTACTAACCAGGCTAATCCCTAAATTCTGAGTAGTATTGCTACTCTCGTCTCCTTCTTTTCCATAAATAGGATCGTCAATAATCGGATAGCCCCATTCCGCAAGGTGTAAGCGTATTTGATGGGTTCGGCCTGTTTCCGGAATACACTTTATAATTGATGAATCCTTGTCCTGAGAGACCACTTCGAAATGGGTCATTGCTTCCTTTGCCCCTTCCAGATCATGCCCCGTTTCAAAAACAAAACCCTGCTTTCTTCTTATGGAAGTATTGATAGTAATGGTTTGTTCATCCGGAATTCCACTCACCTGTGCCATATAGGTTTTTGAAACCCTTCCGTCAGAAAAGCATTTCATCACTTGTTTTGCAAACTCTTTGGATTTCGCGAAAAGCACGATGCCTGAAGTAACTGCGTCCAGGCGGTGGGTAATTCTTAAATCTCCATAACCCATTTCCTTTAAAACTTCCGAAAGACTGTTCTTGAAATACCTTCCTCCCGGGTGCATGGGCATGGGCGCCGGCTTGAAAACAATCAGGTATTCTTCGGTCTCCTTCAGAATTTCAATTTCATCAGGAATGGAGGGCTCTATCACCTTTGGATTATGATGAAAAATCAGATCGGTTTCTGAAAGCAGGTGATTTGGATCATTAATCTGTTCTTTCACCCAAACTCTCCCAGACTCTATTCGGTGCTCCCACTCTTTAGATGAGTGAAACGGAAACTTAGTAGCCATCAGGTGCAGAAGAGATATCCCTACAAACTCAGGCTCAACCTTAAACTCATGAGTAATAGGATAAGGCTCAACTATCCGGACTTTTCGGCTAAGCTGACGGCTCGTTTTGAAGATTGCGTTGTTTGAAGTCATCTCCAAAATAATTGTACCACTTTCGAAATGGTTTGAAGGCGTTTTCGGGATCAAAGGGGCGTTTATACTCGCTTTGCTTGCACTCTTCGCTACAGCATCCTTCCATTATATGCGCACCTTCTTCAGAACAAACAAATAGCTTGTTGCACTGCATATTTGCACAGTTCACATAGGTATCAGCTGGTTTCCCAGTGATTTCACATTGTGCGATAGGCTTAAGGTCTTTCGGGTTTACAGGAACGATCAATCGATCATCAAAGACAAAACATTTTCCTTCGAAATGAACTCCGCCTTCTTCTTTCGCATAGTTTAAGATGCCTCCGTGAAGTTGGTTCACATCTTCCCAACCTTCTTCTTTCATGAGCACCGAAAACTTCTCACACCTAATTCCCCCGGTACAGTACATAAGTACTTTTTTGTCCTTGGGAATATCCACTCCGGCCAGCCATTCGGGGAAATCATAAAAATTATCGAGGTCTGGAGTCATTGCTCCTTTGAAGTGCCCTACTTTAGACTCATAGTTATTTCGAACATCGATCATAACATAGTCTTCGCCGGATTCCATCACATTTCTCCATTCGGATGGCTGTAGATGAGTGCCTCCCTGAACAGGATCTACACCATCAATATGCAGGGAGACTATTTCCTCTCTTACTTTGCAAATTAGTTTTGCAAAGGGAATATAGTCGCTTTCGTCTTCCTTGAATTCTGTGTTCTCAAAGCCTGGTAATGACCAAAGGTAATTCTTGTAAGCAGTGATTTGGTCTGCAGTTCCTCCTACAGTTCCATTTATACCTTCACCAGATATATATATTCTCCCTTTGAGTCCCAATTCTTTGCAGAATTTCTTATGCTCTTTGCTAAACGTATCGGGGCTTTCGACATGACTAAAGTTGTAATAAAGAATAACTTGGTACATCTTTATAAGTAGATTACACGATGTTGCTTTTTTTCCCGTTAAAAGAAACAGTGAAAATAAGGAAAATCATTGAAAAGAGGGCTTCATAATTCCAGCACATTATGCTCAAAACTAGCTTAACCATATTCGCTTTATTAATTACTTTTTCGGCTGTTGCCCAGGAATCCGATCATACACATGAGCATGATCACACCCATTCTCTTTTCGAGGCAATGGATGAATTCTATGCCGGTAAAATTACAGCCGACGAAGCCGTCTCCAAGCAGCTTGAGCTTTTTAGAGACGCTCGTTCGCATGGAAATCACTTAAAATGTATCACCCCTCTAAACATCTTTGTCAACAAAAATAAAGAAGCACTTTCCGAAGGGATCCTTAATGATTTCAAACAAACCATAGGGTCGCCCTCTTTACAATCTGCTGCTACCTACATCTCTGAATCCGGCAAGTTTGAGATTAATTATGACCTGGTTGGAGGAGATGCTGTTCCTCCCGCGGATAACAATGACAATTCGGTTCCTGATTACGTGGAATGGGTTGCTGAGGCAGCAGACTCTTCCTATCGACATGAAGTTGAGACTCTTGGCTTTACCGATCCTATTCCTAATGGAAGTAGCTACAAAGTTTATATCAGAGATTTAGGTGCATATGGATTAACCAGAACCAGCCCTGCTGATCCTGGCGGAACCGTGATTGAAATTGAAAATGATTTCGCTGGTTTCCCTCCTAATACCGATCCTGAAGGTGACCAGATAGGAGCCATCAAAGTTACTATGGCTCATGAATTCAAGCATTCTATCCAATATGCACAGACCAATTGGAGCGGGGATTCTGATCAATGGGTAGAAATGGATGCTACACTGCTGGAAGAAGTAGTTTACGATAATGTGAATGACTACTACAATTATATCTCAAACTTTAGTAGTGACCTCTTTACCAATGCATCTACCTCGTTGATTCCTGGTTCCTATGAAGACATTACCTGGGCACTTTATTTTCATGAAAAATATGGAGAGTTGTTCTGGACTGGTGTTTGGGACCGAATCGAAAATAATGTTTCTTTACCCCTTCTAACCGCTGTTGATCAAGAATTGGGTAGCGAAGGTGAAAGCTATCTCCAGTCCGTATTAGAATCTTATATGTGGCATTTTGCTTCGGGACCGAATCATAGTGCGAGTAACTTCGGCTTTGATGAAGCAAGCGAGTATCCTGGGCCAGGGCTAACCCAAACCTTTAACGCATTATTCCCGGATTTAACGGATGAATTTGCTAGTGCCCGATTCTCAGCTAAGTATTTCCTACTTAACCCGAATACTGATTCTGAAGGAAAGCTTCGTTTAAAACTAAATGTCTCTTCTTCTGATGTGCAAATCGGCTTGTTGATTTATAGTAATTCCGATAATACTGTTGAGCCTTACTATGTTACCTCTCCAACTCCTAACACGGTTGTTGAAGTAAATACGGACTTTGAATGGGATACCATTGAGAAGGTTGGGATAGTGGTAGTTAACGCAAACCGAACTTCTTCTCAGACTTATGCATTTGCTTTGTCTGATTACTTTTCTTCAGGTATAGATACCATAGAAATTCCGAGCTCCATCACGCTAAGTCAGAATTATCCAAACCCCTTTAATCCAAACACCACGATTCGAGTAATCAGTCCTCAGGCTGAACGAGTTACCTTGACGGTTTATGATTATATGGGTAAAAAGGTACAAACTCTTTTTAGCGGCACATTAAACAGGGGCTTCCATAATTTCCCATTTGATGCTTCACAACTTTCTTCAGGGGTGTATTTCTACCAGTTGGTTAGTGAGAGTGGAAGTTTTACCAGAAAAATGACCTTGCTGAAATAAGGCTAAGCAAAAGAAAGTTCTTTTAAACCATCAATAAGTGGAGTAAAAGAAGAAACATTGAATGAGGTGATAGAGAGCATTCTCAACATCTTTATTTCGGCTAAAGGTGCTGCAAAACCTTTCCAGGCCAGATACCCATCCTTAATTACAAAGTGCTCAGGGTTTTTGTCTTCTAGTACTGCCGTGGTTTCTTCGAGATTAAGATCCTGAGTATAAGAAAGAACCGATGCTAATAATATATTCAGAATACCATGCACCTTTGACTGGAACGAATAGTTATAGGTTGGAAACAGGGCATTTTCTGTACCTGAAAACTTAACTGCTACATTGGCATCCCGGGCAAAAAGTAACACTTCTGCAAGGTATTTTTCCGAAGGAACAGTTTTTCCTGAGCAATTAATCTTTAGACCAGAAAAAAGGTAGTTACTCACCTTTCTCTTTAGAATTGATTTATTATGAACCGCGATCACCTTGGTAATCTTTTTTGTGGTATCCGCATCGAAGTCATCATCCGGAACTTCGAAGAATACTCTATGTGGTAATAATCGTGATTCAGAAAAACTGGTAACTGCCGCCTCCAGGGCCTTAACCAACTCTTCGGCATTCATTGATTTTACACTCTCGGAAGGTAGTTTCAGCTCCAGGATATTAGTTCGAACCTCTCCCGGATATCCCGAATGAGCATTCATAACCTGTTCTTCAACCTTATTAATCACATGTTTAAAATCAAACAATGACTCACTTTCAGGGCCAGTAATACAAAGCTCCAGAGGGCCTTTTAGCTGATCCTTCTTATCCGCGAAACTCCCCAGCATGGAAAGGTGCTCTAGTGGCAACACAAAACTTGATAGCATCCATGAATACTTGGAATAGGAAAAGTCTACAAAGCCACGTAACGCCTGCTGCAAATTAAGATCTGCAGACGGAGACAAAGCCGAGTAGTTCAAGGATGATGATAGTAGTTGTTGGAGTGAGGGAACCATACGCTTGAAAATACAAATCCGCTACTTTTCACAAAATTGATAAACGTCCATTTTGCAAGTTATTTCTACAATAGAGTAATTAGATCTAAAATTATTGCATCGGAAATTTTAAGTCCCTTTTGAGTAAGTATCACTGCATCCTCATCTGACTTTAATAATCCCTCTTTCTCCCTGGTTAGTATATAGTTTTCCTGACTCTCATTAAGCTCTGTTTCATAGTCTTTTTTGAGCCTTTTTCTCGAAATCCCCTTTGTCGTTCTAAGACCAAGCATTAACCTTTCTTCTACTAATTCCTTACTGGTTAATTCCTCCAGTTCATTTTCTGTTTTCCAGGACTTGTTGAGATATGACTTCAACTCGCTTTTGTTATTCCACCTTTGTGCTTTACCTGGAGCAGGGCCTTTCCAAAATGAATGTGCTCCTGGGCCAAAACCCAGATAGTTATGATGATTCCAGTACGCAGAATTATGAACGGCTTCAAAGCCTGACTTAGAAAAATTGCTTACTTCATATTGCAAAATCCCATCACGAGCGAGCCCTTCAACAACTATATCGAAGTGTTGTGCTACTGTTTCATCTTCTGCAGGAACCAGTCGTCCAAGTTCAAATTGTTTTCCCAATCTGGTTTTGGGCTCAATAGTTAAGGCATAAGCCGAGACATGGGGCGGACTAAATTGAAGAAGGGTTTGAATGTCCTGTTCAAGAGTTTTTAGAGATTGTCCGGGGTTTCCGTAAATCAGGTCTACCGAAAAGGAATCTAATCCTGAATTGCTTAATGCCTCAAGACTGTCCAGGGCTTCTTCCCTTGAGTGCACCCGGTGCATAAACTTTAATAGCGACTCGTCAAAGCTTTGTACACCCATACTTACCCTGGTTATCCCTATTGATTTTAAATCCTGGAGATACTCTCTTGTTACATCATCCGGATTCATTTCAAATGTTACTTCTCTAAGATTGATAGGGAAGGTTCTTCGAATCTCTTCCAAAATCATTTCCACCTGCTTAGCGGATAGCAGTGAAGGGGTTCCACCTCCCAGGTATATGCTTTGTACTTCTTCCTGTGTGTATTGTGAGTCTTTTTTCGATTTAATCTCCTGAACCAACTCCTCAACAAAGGCCTGCTTATTCTCCTGACGAGTTACAAAATAGAAGTCGCAATACGAGCACGCCTGTTTGCAAAAAGGGATATGGATATAAAGACCACTCATTGATTACTCAATTTTTCAATGGCTCAATTTACAATTATCAATGCAACGCATTCTACATTGTAAATTGATAATTGAGTAATTGATCATTGACTATAAAAAGGATTCTTCTCGTAGCTGTCCTTCCCCTGAAATGCCCGGCTGTATTTTATGTAGTTCTGAGAATATTTTTTGATAGAAGCTATTTCATCTTCAGAAAGCTTCCTCACGGGTTTTGCGGGAGAGCCCATATACAAAAACCCACTCTCAAGTGTCTTATTTGGGGGAACGAGGCTTCCTGCGGCAACTATCACATCTGATTCAATTACGGCTTTATCGAGTATGGTAGCATTTATCCCAATCAGCACCCTGTCATTCACAGTACAGCCATGTACCACTGCCCCGTGACCAATGGTAACTTCATTACCGATTAGCGTGGGTCCCGTTTGGTTCATCACATGAATACATACATTATCCTGAACATTGGTTTTATCACCAATCTTGATCCAGTTTACATCACCTCTAATAGTGACATTAAACCAAACGCTACTCTCTTCACCAATATGCACATCTCCGATGATATCGGCGCTTTCAACTATATATGCGGTTTCATGAATCTGAGGGGATTTTCCTAGAAATTCTTTAATCATTCGAATAGGGGTATAATCAAAAATATATAGGTCGCTGTAACCAGAACCAGTGCAAACATATAAAAAATCATTATCCCAAGTGATTTAAGAAGAGCTATTCCCCATTTCTGATCGAAGGTCCTTTTCGTATAGATAACCAGGAAAATATATGTTAATGCCTGAGCTGGGATACTTAAAATTATTGAAATGGTGGGAACCCAACTTTCGTCGAAATTTCCTCCCAGCCAAACGGTGAATAACTCAATCATTAAGAACACAAACCATACCGTATGGATGTGTAACGAGAAGATGAGGTATTCCACATAAAAGGCTTTTCTCTTTAAATGAAATAACTGGGTTATCACAGCGAACACAGGTACCAAAAGAAATAGCGAATATTGAATTACCGTACCCATTGCCGCCATTCCACCCTGGTCGTCTCCCGAGAAATCAATAAAAAAGACCTGCTTGCTATCCGTAATCTGGATCAGAAGAAAATAAATAATACTTATAGAAAGGTATATTCGAAGAGGCGGAAGGTATGTAGCTCTTTTTCCTTCAATATATTCCTTGGTAACATTTCCTGGCTTTAGAAATAAGTCTTTAAGCGTTTTCAGCCAGCGATTATCAACATTGAAGAGGGTTTCAACGGCATCTTTGATAAATAGTCGAAGTGGAAGTTTTGTTGGCTGAAACTTCTGCCCACAGTTAGAGCAGTAATTTCCTTCAACATGAGCCCCACAATTTAAACAAGTCCCCGATTTGGCTACTTCCAGCTTTTCTTCCATGTGGGAAAATAAAAAAGGTTTCGATGCAAACCACCGAAACCTTTTAAAAGGAATTATGAGTAAAGAACAAGGAGCTAAGAAGTAAGAAGTCCCCTTTCTTACTTCTTTATTCTAGAATGAATATTCTTTACTGATGCTAGTTCATATACTGATCTACGAGAGCTTTAAAAGCTTCGTAGGTAGGAGGATTGTTTTCAATCTCATCTCCATTAATAAAAAAGGTAGGAGTGGAAGAAACCTGTAAATCTCTACCCTCTCTTCGGTCAGCCATTACAATTCGGTTCATATCCGCAGAATTCATGTCCTGCTGAAATTGTTCCACGTTCATTCCTATTGCCTGCGCATAACCAATGAAAATGGATTCTGCATTACCACGGGACCATTGCTCCTGGCCTTCAAAAATCATGTCGTGCATTTCCTGGTATTTACCCTGCTTTCTTGCGGCTTCAACCGATCGAGCTGCAACATGTGCATAAGGATGAATACTTAAAGGAAAATGCTTAACAACAACGTTGATGTCATCTCCAAAGTCTTCTTTCAGTTGATGCTCAAAGGCATGGAAGTATTTACACGCAGGACATTGGTAGTCGCTGTACTTAACCAAAGTAACTTTGGCATTAATGTTTTGTTCAGGCTGGACCTGATTTACTGCTTGTGCAGTTGCATCTGCATTCTGAGCAGTTTGCGTATTTGATTGAGATTGATTTTGACAAGCAGCACTAAAAACTAATACGCTCATCAATAACAGGGTTGTAAGATTATTCTTCATATCTAAATTCTAATTAAGCTTCGCTAGCTGTTTTCTTTCTCACTTTACTAAAATGGCGGGATAAGATAGTATCAATTTTAGCAATTATCTCGTCCAGGTGTTCTTCTTTTACATTCTTTCCGAAAGAAAAGCGTACAAATTGACGCGCTTCTTCATCTGTTCTTCCAATTCCTTTCATTGTTCTGTTTGGTTTCTCGCTGCCTACCTGGCACGCACTACCCGTTGAAATAGCTAATCCGGCCTGGTTGCACTCCAGCATAAGAAACTGGCCCTCTATTCCTGGGAACCTTACTCCAAGGATATATGGTGATGCTGATTTCGGGTCGCCTTCTACTATTAACTCATATTCCAGCGCCGACAACCTGTTCATAAATTGTTCTTTTAGCTCAGAAATCCGCTTGTATTCATCATCAATTACCGATAAAGCCTCTTTCGCCGCCGTCGCAAAGGAGGCCATTGAAGGGACATTATCCGTTCCTTTTTTGAGTTTTGGCCGAACATCGGGATCATTGAAAAATGGCTTCCATTCTACGTCGGGATTCAACCAAATCGCTCCAACCCCTTTTGGGCCATATAGTTTATGTGCTGAAATTGAAAGAGCATCGATATGAAGGCTCTTAATGTTTATCGGTAGTTTGCCATAGCTTTGAACCATATCAGAATGAAATAGCACTCCGCGTTCTTTAAGCAAAGCTCCAATTTCTTCTACAGGCTGAATGGTTCCGATCTCCGAGTTAACATGCTGAATAGATACAAGAGCTGTTTCTTCTCTTACAGCATTCCTCAAATCCTCAATACTGATTTTGCCTTGCTCATTAACTGGCAACCAGGTTACGGCGTATCCCTCCTCTTCCAGCTTTCTGAATACATCAATGATTGAGGAGTGTTCTATGGTACTTGTTATGATATGATTTTTGGATGTCGGTAATCCATCAAGCAAGGCTCTAATGACAAGAAAACTGGATTCTGTTGCTCCTGAAGTGAAGTAAATATCTTTCGCCTCTGCTCCCAGTGTTTGAGCTATTGTTCGGGCAGAAGCTTCTTTTATTTGAAGTGCTGATGACCCAACATCATGTAAGCTGCTCGCATTGCCAAAATACTGCTTGGCAACCGTTTCATATACCTCCATTGCCTTTTCGCTAATAGGAGTTGTAGCCGCATAATCCAGATAGATCATCGTTATCGCTCTTCTTAATTAAAAATTCTATCTTCTGAGCCCTTAAAAATACCAAAAAGTTCCGCTTAAACAGATAATGAATCCGGTTGATCTAAGAAGAATTATTGAAGATGCCTTATCAGAAGATTTAGGTATGGGTGATCTTACCACTAATGCTATTTTTGATTCCAATGAAAAAGCTACTGGTATTTTCACTGCTAAGGCCCCTGGGGTATTGGCTGGACTGGAAGTGATTAAAGAAACTTACCAACTGTTAGGAGATGAGACTTCCATCGATTTTAAAAAGAATGATGGAGACCCCGTTTCTAAGGGAGAGGAAATTGCCACGGTTCATGGTAGCGTAAGAACTTTGCTTACAGGTGAACGAGTAATTCTCAATCTGGTTCAGCATATGAGCGGAATTGCTACTCAAACTGCTGACCTGGTTAATAAATTAAATGACCCCTCTATATCGGTTGTTGATACACGTAAAACTCTGCCCGGATTGAGAGTTCTTCAGAAATATGCCGTAACTTGTGGAGGCGGTAAAAACCATCGTTTTAGGTTGGATGATGGAATTATGATTAAGGATAATCACATTAAGGCAGCCGGCAGCATTAAGGAAGCTATTGTGAAGGTACGATCTAATATTGGGCATATGGTTAAGATCGAAGTAGAAACGGAATCTAAGACACAAGTGTTAGAAGCGGTAGAGCATGGTGCAGATGTGATTATGTTAGATAATCGAACTCCTGAAGAAGTGAAAGAAATGGTAAGCATCATCCCGGACTCAATTATTGTCGAGATATCCGGGGGCATTACCTCTGAAAATATTAGCTCCTACAAAGGCTGTGGAGCAAATGTAGTATCAGTTGGGGCTTTGACTCATTCTGTTAAAGCACTTGATATAAGTTTTAATTTATACTCGTAACTTTGAGTTATGGACGTATTAGATATTTTAGAAATTGAATCCGATGTATCCCTCCCCGAAAGATATTCAACGCTTTCGGTACAGGAGATGGAACAGCGTGTCAGAGAGATAAAGAACAATTTCGGATCTCGACTATTTATCCCAGGCCATCATTATCAAAAAGATGAGGTCATCCAATTTGCTGATGCTCGCGGTGACTCGCTAAAGCTTGCTCAAATCTGTGCTGATATGCCAGATGCCGAGTATATCGTCTTTTGTGGTGTGCACTTTATGGCCGAAACAGCCGATATGCTTACGAAGCGAAATCAAAAGGTAATCTTACCTGATCTGCGCGCCGGTTGTTCTATGGCCGACATGGCTGATATTGACCAGACCGAAAAAGGCTGGGAGAAAATGCAGGCTATTTGGGGAGATACCATCCTGCCACTTACTTATGTGAATTCTACTGCCGCTATTAAAGGCTTTGTTGGGAAACATGGCGGAGCATGTGTTACTTCGGGGAATGTGAAGAAGATGCTCGAGTGGGCTTTCACTCAAAAAGAACGCATCCTGTTCTTACCTGACCAGCATCTTGGCAGAAATACAGCTTATGATCTTGGAGTGCCCCTGGAGCACATGGCAGTGTATGCTCCGCTTACTCAAAGTTTTGAGTATGAAGGGGAGTGGGAAGATGTAAAAGTGATTCTTTGGAAAGGTCATTGCTCAGTACACGAGAAGTTTAACGTCCAGCATGTTGAGAATCTCAGAAAGCAAGACCCCGAGATAAACATCATTGTGCACCCTGAATGTACCTTCGATGTAGTGCAGGCTTCTGATTACGCCGGCTCAACAAATTATATTATTGAAACCATTAAGAATGCCCCGGCTGGAACAAAATGGGCTATCGGAACGGAGATGAATCTGGTAAACCGGATTATTGACGAGCACTCCGACAAAGAGATCGTTTCTTTGAATCCCTTTATGTGTCCATGCTTAACCATGAACAGGATTGACCTTCCGCACCTGTTATGGAGCCTCGAAAAACTGGAAAAGGGTGAGGTAGTAAATCACATTACAGTCTCCGAAGAAGTGACCAAAAACGCGGTTCTTTCTTTGGAAAGAATGCTCGAGCTTAGCTAGAATCACTATCGGGCACCACAGTGGTTAGCCAGGTGGTTATGGATTTATCCGAGCGATATCCACTATTCTTGTTTCCTCAATATTATGTTATATGCATTGAATAGATTTGATACAAATATCAATTTTCCTGAAGAAGGTTTAACTGTTTATTGTGAAGTTGAGGATTTGGGTAATTCTAAGTTTAAACTTTTAGAGCATCCTATTTGTGCCACTCAAGCAAAATACGGAGACATTATTCAAGCTGATTTCGTATCAAAGGAGAAATTGATATTCCAGAAAGTTGTCTCCGTTTCAGATTATGAAATATTTGACTTCATCTTATCAAAAGAGATATGCAAGTCGGACAAATTTCAGAATCTTCTTAAAGCATTATCCGAAAAGGACGTTTTCTGGCAACGAGATTTTGGTGGAGTTTTTTGCCTTTTTGTTAAGCCAAATCAGGTTCAAGAAATTAAACAACTCGTTTTGTCAATATGCACATAACAAGCGTTTCAACCGGACACTAAATCGAGTTCAGTGCGTGCTCGTTTCGAGACTTAAACGCTAGGACATTATGCTTCGTTTATGAAAAGAAATCTACTGGGATTCAAAATATTTTTAGAGTGGATTATACCTGAAGATTGGTATTCACATACCAATAAAACAAAAGATTTTAATTGGCTACAAGCCTTAAAAGGTATTGGTCTTCTTTTCGTTTTATTTATGATCATCTTTTTACTCGAGGAAAGGTTCGTTCATAATATTATGCTAATAGTATTCTTCTCTCTTTGTTTAGCTTTTTTCTTCTTTTTTTTAGAATACTTTTTAACTGCATTTACTCAATCAGTTTCATCACCAGAAGTAACGGTCTATAAATCTATAATTCGTATTCGATATTGGGGTAGCAGAGAAGATGTTTTTATTAATGATATCATTAGTTACAAATTTGATCGTTTGACGATTAACTCAGATGAAGTTTCGGTTCTTGTTTTACAATTAAAAAAGAAAAGAACTTTTGAAATAGGGTTGCCTACTCCAGCTTTTGAACAAAGCGTGCAAAATGTGTTAACCCAAACTTTTAATATTCCTTACTATACTTAGAAAAACTGCCCCTTTTCAAGCAGACACTAAGCCGAATTAAATACATGTTTTTTAGACTTAAACTAGAATCATAAATAGATCCCCCCGCTTAAATGCCGGATCTTTATAAACACTTATGAAAAACCTGTTTATCATATCGCTTTTTGTTTTTGGAAGTTGTGCTTCTACTCCCCGGCCAGTGGTTGAACCAACTACTTATTCAAAACCAGATTTTAACGGTGTAGTTGGTTCTTATATAACTACAGATCTAGATGCACAAGCACCTGATCCAAATATTATTCTAGTCAATCCGAGTGGCTCTAATTTTGAAGGCCCGAAACTCATTCAACCTTTATTGCAGCAATCAGCTGTCAAAAAAGTTTTAAATGGATTCATTTGTCCCGTTCGTGGAAAAGTAGCCGTTGCGGTAATTTTGGATTCTGATGGAACTGTAAAAGCCCCACAACTTCGAAGAGGCATTCATAAGGAATGTGATGAAAAAGCAATTCAAGCAATCGAGAAAGCTTATGTTTATCCGGCAAAGTATAATGGTAAAGCTGTTGCCATGGTTTTAACTTTTCCTATAGAATTCCAATAGTTAACTGTTTTTATAACAGCACTTCAAACAAAGCGAGAACTAATAGATTAACTACCTTATCACTCCGTCCTATTAATCGCAAAAAGCTGGTACGGCCATGGATAGGAATTATCCGGTACTTGTTGGCTACCCGTCCAAACCACATAAAATGGTGCCGGATCATTATTATTTTCGGTAGCAACCGGTTCCCAATTATCGATTCCATCTACATCTAAATCTTCGAAAGCTATATAGCCTCCAGCTTCTGCGGTCTGGTCAGCAGTAGCCGAATCCTGAAAACCATCAAGAGCCATAAATGTAAACGTAGCATTTGGAGTGTTCTGTAGTTGTGTCGAAAAACCTAATTCCAAAACATCACTTAATAAAAATGCTCGCAAGTTCTTTTCCTTCTCATAAACCGTATCGTAATAGGTAATCGCAAAACTGTCTAAAGCATCTTGAAGCTCATTCCTTGTAAGAATATTCACTTCATTACCATCCACTCTAAAGCTCAAGGTTGGAGAGTTGTCATCATCGTTATTTGAGGAGCATGCTCCTAGTGTAATTACTGCCAAAAGCAGAATAAATAGTCCATTCTTCATTTTGTCTACCCAGAGGTTTCTCTTTTTGTTATAGCATCAAAGCTAGGAATATTTTTAACGCCTTCTTAACAGAGTTTTAGATTTTTTATTCCTTTTATGTCCCCTGACAAGTTACCTGACTGTCATATATGTAGTTAGTCATCAATTATAAACCTAAAACTCAATTATTATGACAAATTTAGAACGCG
This sequence comes from Balneolaceae bacterium, assembly GCA_965242845.1. Classification (GTDB taxonomy): domain Bacteria; phylum Bacteroidota; class Rhodothermia; order Balneolales; family Balneolaceae; genus RHLJ01. The sequence continues at coordinate 7,150 of CBDETC010000003.1, read as the reverse complement.
CATACGACATCGTTAAAATGAGTAACGAAGGGCAACTTATGGAAGCCCTAAAAAAATACTACCACAAAGACTCTGTGAAGGTAGAAGGCAACGGAGCTGTTACTGAGGGTCTTGAGGCAAATGTTAAGTTCCATGAAGAGTGGCTGGCAAGCATTGAAGAATTTCATGGAGGTGGAGTTACTGCCGCTGGTGAAGACCCTGAGACTGGAAAAGTACTAATGGAATCCTGGGCTGATGTCACATTTAAAGGTGCCGGTCGCATGAAGATTGAGGAAGTAGAGGTACAAACATGGGAAGACGGCTTAATTACTCACATCCGTTTCTATTATGATACCAGCGGAATGGGCGAATAAGTTCATCTCTTTTCTGTCATCCTGAGCATATCTGCGAAGGATCTAGCCGTATACCCGTTTAGATTCTTCGCTTTCGCCTATCCTCCGTACAAATACTTTGGAAGGCGGGCTCAGAATGACTTTTATTATCCTTCGGAAATTCCTTCATTAAGGGATGAAAAGAATCATCCCGCTTTTGTTAGTTCTTGGTATTAACTGCTCTCAATCTTCTGAAAATACCGATGCTCCCTCTCCTCAATTTATAACTGTTCTTGGTATTGCCCAGGATGCCGGTTTCCCACAAGCCGGTTGCGAAAACGCTAACTGTATGCAGTATTGGGAAGGAGAAGTGGAACAACGTTATGCAACCAATTTAGGATTGGTTGATTCTGAAACCGGGCAACAATGGATGTTCGAAGCAACTCCGGATTTTAAATTTCAACTAAATGCATTGCAAAATGCTTCCAGTCAAAAAGAGCTCTCCGGAATATTTCTTACTCATGCTCATATTGGTCACTACACAGGTTTGATGCATCTGGGTCATGAGGTAATGGGAGCGAACATGGTTCCTGTATATGCGATGCCTAGAATGAGCCTTTACCTTCATGAAAATGGTCCATGGAGCCAGTTAGTTGAGTTCAACAACATAAACCTGATTACACAAGCTGCTGATTCAGCCATTCAAATTTCAGAATCCCTTTCTGTTACCCCATTCCTGGTTCCTCATCGGGATGAGTTCTCTGAAACGGTTGGGTATAGGATTGAATCCGGGAATAAAAAAGTGCTATTCATCCCGGACATTAATAAATGGGATATCTGGGACCGAAACATTGTGGAAGAAATCTCGAAAGTAGACCATGCTTTTTTGGATGCTACTTTCTTTGACTCCAATGAATTACCAGGAAGGGATATGAAAGAAATCCCCCATCCTTTTGTGGAAGAAAGCCTGGAGCTCTTCAAGGATTTAGATGATGCTGAAAAAGCGAAAATCATTTTTATTCACTTCAATCATACAAACCCATTAATCCTCAATAGCATGGAGCGTAGACAAGTTGAAAACCTTGGCTACAAAGTCGCTTTTGAGGGAATGAGAATAGACTTATGAGCAATTTCCGAAACATTACCCCGGTCCTACCTGCAACTGATGTAGCAGCTGAGATTAAATTCTTCGAACAGCTCGGTTTTGTGAATGTGTATGATTCATTGAGGTATTCTGATAAACTGGATTATGCTGTTCTTGCCAGAGATCGCCAGGCAGTTCACATTCAGTTCCAATTCGAGGAGGATATGCCTCCCAAAAATGCTTCTCAGCAGATAAAAATTTGGGTAAATGATTTAGATGCCCTTCAAAAGGAATTTGAAGAAAACGGTATGGAAGTGACGCGCCGGGATAACACTCCATGGGGAACTAATGAGTTTGGCTTCTACTCCCCATCGCATAACGCGATTATTTTTGTAAAGGATTTGGGGTAGTATTTAAAGTCATCCTGAGCATACTTGCGAAGGATCAACAGAACTAAGTATTACTCATCTTTTGTGTTGATTCTTCGGCGGAAGTCCTCCTTCCAAAGTACTTGTACGAAGGACAGGCCTCAGAATGATCCCAAAAACAGAAACCATTCATCCCCTCCATTAAACCGCTCATCAACGATAAACTCCCTTAATCCTCCTCTGCCTCTCATCCAGGTTTTATCGCACTAAGTTTGGACCGTCCAATAAACCAAACTACTCATCGATGAAATCAAATATAGTATTACTCTTTCTTTTAGTATTCGGCTCACAGATTGTACTCGCACAATCAGCAGAGCGAAAGGGATCTATCTCCGGACTAGTTGTAGATGCCCAAACCCTTGAACCTCTTATTGGGGTTAATGTTATTATTGAAAAAACCTTAACCGGAGCCGCCACTGATCTCGACGGAAAGTTTTCCATTCCCGATGTGGATGCAGGTATTTATAACCTGGTTGTGCGTTATGTAGGTTTCGAAACCAAAACCATTCCTGATGTAATCGTTGGTTCCAACCGGGATCAATACCTCGAAATAAAGCTGGCTCCTTCAACCATTCAGGGGGAAGAAATCACGGTTTCCTCGGGCTATTTCTCTGAAACACGTTCAGATGGTATTGGTCGAGTTTCCTTTTCGCCCGAAGAATTACGCAGATCGCCAGGCGCTGCCCAGGATTTAGGTAGAGTATTAAATGCCCTTCCGAGCGTGGTTTCTTTAGGCGAAACCAGTCAGGATTTATTAGTTAGGGGCGGGAGCCCTTCCGAAAACGGAAATTACATTGACAACATACCTCTTCCGAATATCCGACATTTTCGAACTCAGGGAGGAGAATCGGCCGGACCATTGGGGATTGTGAATACGGAATTAGTTTCTGACATCGAATTCTCTGCCGGAGGCTTTTCATCGAAATATGGCAACCATTTATCCTCCGTTTCAGATATCAGTTACCGAGATGGAAACTCAGAACGATTTAGAGGAGATTTAGGAGTTAATCTGGCCGGCTTTGTGGTAAATCTGGATGGCCCAATTTCTGATAAAACCACTTATTTAGTCTCAGCCCGAAGAAGCTATCTCGACCTAATTGCCGATGCTATTGATGCAGGAGGAGCTCCTTCTTTTGCAGATGGCCAGTTTAAACTCACTCATAATCTTGATAAAAAGAACAAGCTTGTTTTCCTGAACATCTACGGCACCAGCTTATTTGAAAACGATATTGAAGAAGCTTTTGATGAAGGCTTCCCGGATGCCATTCGTAATGAAAACACTCAAAATACTACCGGGATAAACTGGCGCCACCTATGGAACTCGGGGTACACCAATACTTCTCTCTCTTATTCATTTAGAGACCAAAGTCAGATACTAACCGATGTACTTACTTCTACTCCTTCTATCGATTTAGATGCCCGCGAAGCAATGGTAGCACTCCGCTCTGTAAGTTATTTCAGGCTTAACTCAGGTCAATCTATTGAACTGGGTGTTGAGGTGCAGGCCGAACAAAACGACTTTGATTACTTCATTGCAGCAGAAAGAAATTTATCTGGTGTAAACCAGCCTGACTTTACCAGGAATGATGAAGTAAATGGAACCTTGAATTCAGCATTTGCTTCTTATTCGATTCAATTAACCGATCGGCTCTCAACTACTCTTGGAGCAAGAGCTACTTATAACTCTTACAATGAAGATCTCAACCTTGCACCGAGAATTAATTCTCGTTACCAGCTTAGTGAGCGTTTAGGCTTTAATGTAGCTGCAGGAATTTATTACCAGGTAATCCCTCGCTATCTGATTTCCCAAAATGACAACCTAGCCGATTTAAAAAGTACACGAGCTGATCATATTATAGCAGGGATTGACTATTTATTATCCGATGACACTAAGCTTACTATCGATGTTTATAACAAAGAATACAGGAATGCCCCTGTTCTTCCGGAAGTAAATTCCGTTGGAGACAGAAGCTACGTGCTGGATGCTTTTTCCCAGTTCTATAATACCCTGGAAGATGATGGACGTGCGTATTCTCGAGGGGTGGAAGTACTGATCCAAAAAAAGCTTGCTGTTGATTTCTATGGGATGGTTTCCGCTTCCTTCTTTAGAACCCGATATGAAGACTATACCGGAGTCTGGCAAGATCGGGAATACGATAATCAGTACTTGTTTAGTGTAATTGGTGGATACAGGCCTAATGACCTATGGGAAGTAAGTGTTCGATGGAGCTTATTGGGAGGACGTGCTTACACCCCTGTTGATCCTGTAGCCTCTGCAAATGGTAATTCTGAAGTATTAGACGTTGCGCGATTTAATGAGGAGCGCTACCCCGCTTACCATTCCTTATACACTCGTGTAGACAGGCGCTTCAGGCATGAAGAAAACCAATCTCGTTGTATCGGTTCTGGAAGTTTGGAATGCATATAACCAATCGAATGTAGAAACGGACTTCTGGAATGTTAGAACTCAGCAGGTGGGATCGTTCGACGCAGTTTAATCTGTTACCGGTAAGTGGCGTTAAGTTTGAATTCTAGTCCTTTTTTCGGATCATTTTCCCATGGCTCAAGCAAAAAAATACAGACCAGTAGAAATTCCTGACAACTTCAGGAGAATGCTTTTCGGGCTGTGGGTCTTTTTTACCATTACCCTGGGAACAACCAGCACCTGGGTATTTACAAGCCTTGAGGAAACCGGAACAGATATAGGAGCATGGTGGGACGGCTATATTTACGCCTCGATATATGCTGGTATTTTCCTCACCTTTTTTGGATTAACCTGGCGCTGGTTGCTCATCCAATTCCCACTACAGCAATCCAGGGCTTTATTATATCATGCCTTTGCACAGGTATTAAACTCAATTATTGGCTTTGGGCTTGGGTTTATTATCACCGAGAACATCCATGATCTAATGTATGCCAACCAGCATGTCGGAGGAGATAAATCCGGAATAGGCTTAACGGTGATCGCTTTATTCTGTTTAATTGGAATACTACTTACTAACGGACTTTTCTATTCCTCTGCTTATATGCGTAGATCGGTTGAAGCAGAGCGACGCAGAGCAGAATCAGAATTAAGTGCACTTCGAGCCCAGATTAACCCTCATTTTTTATTTAACTCGTTGAATTCCATTGCTGCCTTGATTCGAATTTCTCCATCGGAAGCCGAGTCGGTTACGGAAGACTTAGCAGACGTTTTTCGATACACCTTAAGAGCAAGCGAACATCCCTTAGTTCCGCTAAAGGATGAGTTGGAGATTATCAATCTGTATTTGAATATCGAAAAGGCCAGGTTTAAAGAACGATTGAAGATAAATATCTCGGTTCCTGATCCATTACTTACTGTTCAGGTTCCTGTCCTTACCCTTCAACCGCTTATCGAAAATTCCATCAAACATGGGGTTAGCAAGAAAGAAGGTTCGCACGTGATAACCCTGGAAGTCAGCACACATCAGGAAAAGTTACAACTCAAAGTGAGTGACACAGGGCCCGGGTTCCCACACAACGATTTTCAACGACTTTTAGAAAACGGAACCGGACTTTCAAATGTGTTTAATCGGTTGAAACTGCATTTCAGTGATGACGTTGATGCCGCACTTTCGAACAACTCGTTAATTCTTCGTTTCCCCATCCAGTTCATTGAACAAAAACCTCAACATAAAGAACCTACTCTTTTACAAGATGAACGCCTTTTTAGTTGATGATGAACCTTTAGCGAGAGAACGATTACGTTCTCTTCTTGAACATACTGCTGGATTTGTACAAATCATTGGAGAATCGGGAACCGCTTCAGAAGCTATAGAGCATATCAACACCCTAAAACCTGAAGTTGTTTTCCTGGATATCCAGATGCCCGGGCTTGACGGTTTTGACGTGGTATCTCTCCTTGAAAAACCACTTCCTTATATCGTATTTGTAACTGCATATGATCAGTATGCAATCAAAGCATTTGAAGTTCATGCCCTCGATTATTTAACCAAACCCGTTCGTCTGGAACGTCTTCAGCGTTGCTTAGATCGCTTGAGGGATATTTCTGAATTGAAAAAGGAACAGGCTGGAGCCTTAGAAAAGGCGCTGGAAGACCAAAAAGAAAAACCTCTTCATGTAATTACCGCTAAAAAAGGCCGGGGAATACATGTCCTCAATCTGGATGATATCCTCTATATCGAAGCAACTGAGAAGCTTCTCTATGCTCATACTACCGACAATAAATATCGGGTAGATGGAACTCTGGATCATTTAGAAAAAAGACTTCAGGATGGACGCTTTGTCCGCTCTCACCGCTCTTTCCTGGTGAATGTGAAACATATAACCGAATTAATCCCCTGGTTCTCAGGTACCTATGAACTCAAGCTTTCTAATAATTCCCAGGTAGCTGTATCCAGACGAAGAGTTAAGGAAGTGAAGGCCCAGCTTGGAGCCTGACCAAATCTTCGTTTAAAAAGCGCATCAAGTACTTCCTCAATTTCGTAGGGATTTGAGATGTTCTATTTTTCTATCGTTATTTTGAATCCTTAGTCAGCAACGACAAATCAATGCAATGAGTTTTTCTCTCCGTTTTTTTGTTGGTCGGATTATCATACTCTTTATTAATCCTCATTTCGCACCTTAAATCTTTTAAGAAGGGAAATGTTAAAGATCTGACCATTGCGCTACTTATTACTATTCTCTGTATTGAGATTTTTTATGGTGTGGCATATAACATTGGCTTTATTCGGGATTATCCCTTTCTGCTCCGCCTTAATGCGCCAATTATACTTTTAGCTGGTCCTTCGATTTACTTCTTATTCCGCTCCGAATTAGAACCGGAGTTCCGGCTCAAATGGATACATCTTTTACATGTAATACCATCCCTGGCATGTCTCTTTTACTTTATCCCTTTATTTGCTGAGCCTGCACACCTGAAGGTTTTATATATAGAACAAATGTATATCAGTCTAGGCTTTGATTCATCTTTATGGGGAGGTATTCGCCGGATTCAGCAATTCAGCTATCTATTCGTAATCTACTTCACCTTTATAAAATCCTATACATGGAGAGGCCTAAGCCACCTCATGTTCAAGAGTCCTGTTAGCCTTTATGTAGCAAGCTTATTTAGTCTGTTGTGGATAATCAGCTTACTCCGATACTTTTTTGACTTTACATTATTCGCAGGAAATATCGACTTGAGCATACTCAGTATTTGTGTGATAGCCCTTACTATCTATTTGTTCTCATCAAATAATGGGCTCCTAAAAAACAAATACCAACATTCTACCTTATCAGCAGATGAAAAAAATGGTTTGATGACCATAATCAGAACCCATGTTGAAACCGAAAAACTATTTTTA
>CBDETC010000002.1:1437500-1568117 GCA_965242845.1 Balneolaceae bacterium | reverse complement strand
AGTGCGCATGCAGCGGTGAACAGCTTTAGCTCCCTCGTAAATGTACTTGTAAGGTCGCTGTTTCGTATCTGTACCCAGCGTATCCAGCAGCCAGGGCAGGAATTCCATGAGAACAACAGAATCTTGCCCCTTGTTCCAGGAACCTGAAGCATAAACGTTCGGGGTGGCAGCGCCAATCATGTCAAGCGTAAGTTTTGCAGCATGCAAGGTGTGCTTCGTGGCTTTCAAGAAAATCCGTAGATGTCTGTTGATCTCCTGCAAGTTCTCGTCATTGGTTTTTTTCCCCGGCAAAGCCAAACAAAGACAAAGGGACGACGCAGCGTACTCTTTGTAGACGCCCATATTCAAGGTATGAAAAAGGTCGATTTTCAGGAAGCTGTGCGCATGTGGTGCATGGGGAATGTTTCTCAACAAGCTGGGCATCGATGTCCACGGTAACGGATTGTTCTCGCCTGCCGTCGCTAACCATGCCGGCCTTTCAACACCAAAATCTTCAAAGGCCACTTCAGATGTGCCAGCTAGGCACCAAGAGCAACAGCCAACCAGGTCCTTGGACTTGGCAGTCGCAGCCCGCTTTCTCACGTGCGCAAAACTGCGTATGAGAGATGCGGCCTTCGATTGAAACACCAAATCCCCCTTGAGCCCCAGCGGTAAAAACCTCCATAGCTGCCCATCAAGCAGGAGCCCGTCCTTATACAGGCTTCCAAACCAGTCCGAAACATGGCCAAGCAAATCAAGAAGCGGCGTCGCATCCTCCATGTAAAATTTCTTATGCAGGACCGAAATAAGGAATCTGGTTGAAAGTGAATGTCCACAGAGATTCACTTGGCCTGGCATCACATCCGCGCCCAGCTGGCGCTTCTTTTGCCGCAAGTGCGAAAGTTGTGTACCTCTGCCTATACACGACTGCCACTGCAGAATCATGATCTCCGCTTTCTTGAACGTTCTACCTCCATCCCCATGAAGATTAATGGGGATAAGGTAGGACGGGTCCACGCGACCACTCTGAATGTCATCCACAACTGGGTGGTCTGGCTCGGAGATCATGAAGTGATGCCAAAAGTCCGCAAGAACAGGCTCACCTCATGGTTGGCAGATCGAAGAATCGTTGAATGAATGAAACGAAAACTTTCTACACGAGAAACGAACAAAGCAATATTATTGAAGAACAGTGACAGGACTCAACAGGGGTCCCGATTAGTTCAGAGAGTTTTCCACGTCTTGCTAGAGCTCCGATAAGGTCACCAGGTTTGAAGCAGGGGTGGCTCTTCAGTACACCTGTACCCAAATTCAGATACGTCCATGGGATATTCACGATAAGCTCCGTTTGTACCAATGCTTTGTAGACCATATCCTCCTCATGATTCGCACTTGCATTAGCAATCTTCAGTCCAGCTTGGCACAGCATATCACCGTCACTGCGTGAGGCTTGCGCACGCAGCACCAGATCCTTCGCCGGGACCTGGGCCCAACCAATCTTAGATTAAGGGATGACACGATTTAGTGGGTGGTTTGTATATAGGGGTGCTTAAGAGTATAGGGGGACTTTCATTCTGGGAATTAATGCGCTGAAGTGTACTAGGCTCTTGAGTGGATTTCTATGGCGTCCATTGGGTTTCTTAATTGTACAGGTTCGTTCATAACATCTATAGGGCCGGTAGAAGTGTACATGATCTTAAGTATCATGGGGTTGACAATTGCCATAAATTGTGCTAACACGGGTATCACGCAGGGCTTCTATATAAGGCTGTTCCACGTAGGCAAAGAAGTTCATTCGGGTTTTACACAGAGAACATAATGGGCCTTTATAATGTTACGATCGTGAAAGATGAATCGAGGGATCCCAACAGCAAGGCAGATATGGCTTTGTATTCAATCTTTGCGGGGTTTTCTTTACAGGGCATCTATATGACCAGACACCTAAATCGGAAGAACCCTATAGAAGCCAAAGTAAAATCATATACCCATATAAACCCATAAACCCCATAAGCCAATTATAGAATAAGCTGACGTACAGGCTTTAACAGTATGTATCCCAAAACTCCATAGGCCCCTATATCACAACCCGAATTCTAAGAGAGATCCTTCAAAGATAACCTTTGGGATTGGTGTATTCTATTCAAAAGGCTCCGAAATGAATTCTGAGTCCCTAGCCCCTTTTCCGTAGCTTCGGGCGTATTCACGAGCCTTGTGCGAGGCATGTTGGATGAATCCAAGACCTGGCATGTGGAACGGCCGTGAATCAATGAGTCAAAGTGACACTTCCTAAAATCAATACAGCTCTGCGTTCTACCGGCTTTTGGACAGTGACGTCACACGCGATCCAGATCACTAATGGCGATCGAAGCATGCTGCTTCAAGCCAACCCAGGTGCATCAAGATTTGAGTTTTGAAAAAAACTCTGCAGAAGCACTCCCCATGTAGGCACATCGAGAAGCTACCCTAGATCAAGGAATCTTTGCGGGTCGATTCGTCAAAAAAACCCAACCCACACAGGGAGCTTTGAACCCAAAATCAGCCCAGGCTTTGTGGCCCAGCTTACTTCGCCGCGCTGTTGCGCGGCTTGGCCTTAACCTTTGGCTTGGCCTTTTCTTTCGGCGCTTGCTTTGGGGCCGGTTTGGATTTGGGGGCTCTAACCTGGCTGGGGTCAGACGACTTTCGTTTGAGCGACCTGAGTGCACTGTCAAATTTGCCAGCAGCATCCCAGGTTACGAAGTGCATCCCAGGAACCTGTTCTTGATCTCAAAGGAAACAGCCAGCACACACCTCAGCAGGAGCAATGAGCCGTTAAGATGATGAGCGGCAGAGTTGATAAGATCAGGGCTGTCGTTTGATGCACTTGTACTTCTCCTCCAAAGTCTGCTGCAACCTTGAAACAAGCAGGCGCGGGCCCAGCTCAAGCAAAAGGTTCCGAGGAAAGAAGTAACTAATCCCAGAAACATAGCCGTCATACCATTCACCTTTGCTTCAGCCTGCATTCCGGCCAGCTCGTCGTAGAGGCTGTCCAACTGAGACACAACTTCTCGCATCTTCTCCTCTTCCCTTAGTAGAGAGGAATTTGCAATATTCAGTAGTTGCAATTCAAAATTATAAGGGCCGTACTCATCATTCTTCATAGCCTGCTCTGAAAGAAGCTTGTCCATGAACTTCTGCAGCTTATTGCGGGCAGAGAGTGTGTCATCCAGCATCTTGCCGATGTAAGCCTCACCCTGGTGTGTCATGGAGAGTTAGATGAAAGTGGGAGAACTCGTGCATGACCCATGCAAAAACCCTGTGGCCTTCATACCCTGCTCCGCCTGAACCCCAGGAAGATGATCTGTAGATCCATTTTGAGCTGGTAGACATGGCATAGGGTTATCGTCAAGGGCCGGGGCCAGGACCCCATCGATATCTGCAGTCGCGCGTTCCACCATTCCGTCAACCTCGTTCGTGCCCCTCATCCCTTCAGTACGATAATCAATCCAGTACTCCAACTCATCCTCATCATACTTGTTCTTCCTTAGCTAGCATGTAACAGGGACTCCAAGCGTTTCACGCGTAGATATATACGCAGCCACGATACCGGTACAGCCCGTGCTGCAGGCAGTACGCCTTTGCCTTCTCGGCCTTCTTCCTTGGCATGGAACACCATGAGATTATTATGCTCCTCGGACACACGCAAGATGAAGGGATGAGCAGGACTAAGAGCCAAGTTTCGCTGAGTAGGCCAGACCACCTTCAGAAACGGGTTTGCGCATGTCGGTCTCGCTATAGTAACCTCCCTTGGTAGCAAGCTTGCGAAAGCTTTCAGTGCGGCGGTAGCATTCCAGCTTGTGCAGAAAGGCGTCCTGCAATGTCATAGGGTTATAAGGGTTATATAGATCGAGTTTAATGGGTTTATACCTGATCTACGTTTTATAGGGTTTATAGAGGGTTTGCAAATTACTTCATTATATAAATCCCTTTGCCCATCCTTGGCGCCGTCGGCCTCCATCATCAATTTTACCAATTGCGTTCTGGAATGCCCTTTCTCCTTCCATTGGGCCACGAGCTTCGAGTCAGCCTCAATCTTGCCACTGGTGCTTTTGGGCTCACACATGCGGCGGATTTTGGCTTCCATGCGGTTGTAATGCTTCTTGTAGTTGTTGTATTCCTTCTCATCGTCAGAATCCACGACCTGTGAGGGCGAGACTGCCTGCTTGGGTTTCTCGAGCGGTGGAGGTGTAGAAGGCACCGAGGGTTTCTGACTTCCTGTTGGTGTAGAAGGCACCGAGGGTTTCTGACTTCCTGTTGGTGTAGAAGGCACCGAGGGTTTCTGACTTCCTGCTGGTGTAGAAGGCACCGAGGGTTTCTGAGTTCCTGCAGCCGTAGAGGGTTTCTCACTTCGAGCAGGCGTACAAGGTTCCAAGGTTTCCTTCTCTTTAGGGGGGGATGGCTGGCGCTGGCATGTCACAGGCACTGGGGGCATGGCACTTTCAGGGGGGGTCACCACCACAAGCGTGCTGCCATTTTGCTTGGGGACGGGCAGCGCCTCAGCACTTGTTTCCTTAGGAGTCACACACACACTATCATTCTGGGCATGGCCTGCAAGCCTCGTCACCATTGGAGAGGGTTGGCCGGGGGGCACAGCATCAGGCGAGGGCTGGGAGGAAAAGGAGCGCTGGGACTCCAGGATCCTCTGCAGCGGGTGGTCCTCACACAAATAGATACACAGGGCCTTGCAATCATTTAGTGAAGCACTTTCCGTGAAGCAGTCCTTACGGATCGGGCTTGCGCTTCTAGAGCTCGTCGCAGAAGCATCGCTTCGATAGAATTTCACCATCTGCATGAGTTGCTTTTCCAAGGCCTCAGCTCATGAAGGTAAGTACATGTTTATAGGGTACACTAGAACACAGAGTAGGTCACTGGCAGTGGTCGGCTGAGCCTCAAGGATCATGCCCCATGGATCCTGCACGTACCCTGAATCTAGCATTGATGCAAGTTTCAAGGCGAGTCCTCGGCCTGGGAAGATTTCTCCACGAGCGTGGACGCGACCTGCCAGCACACTGGACACCCGAGCTAGAGCTAAACTGAAAATATCAAATCAAGAAGCCTCAACCTCCATTGGAGCAGCCGAGCCGATTGCAGAAGACTTCTCCTAGTGATGCAAGAACGATCCACGTGTCAGGGTTACAAGCTGTACACGGGTTTATAACACATGGGGTACCATATGTAATAGGTTAATATGGTATTTAATCTACAGGGATGGTTGGGATGGGCTACACAGAACTGTTTTCTTGAAGTGCAAAGATTGCTGGCCTCGTTTTCCTTCGGGGCTTCGGCAGGGTTCGGGGTCACAACGACCGGAGTCACGGCTTCCTGCTGGGAGCTGGCCTGTCGGAATAGATTCCGTAGTTCAGGAAGTTCGGTTTCATTCATCCACTTCTTCGGGACTTATGGGTTGCTTGCATCTATATGAAAATCCGATAGTGGCAGAATGAGAATGTGAGCAATTTAGGGTTTAAAAGGGTTTGGGGTGTTTATATCGTGAATTCAGGTGTGGTTGTGTTCGAAAGATTATGCCAACCTCCATACATGGACGATCTTCGGCCGGGGCTCCTTCTAGTCTTCGTCGAAGGTCCTGCTGGTGGGGTTACTTAGAGGGTGATAGAAGACATGCTTCACGCATCGGATCCTTGACTTTCTGTTCCAGGGCTTCGATTGAATCAGGCAGCTCTTGTTTAATCCGGGATGACATGGCTTCTGTACCGGCAATCATGGAACCACCTGACCAAGCCTTGCTCAGAAAAGTTTTCCCAGGCCCAGACATGGGAACCTGCTGGCCGCAATGGGGGCTAGATGCTGTGAGCAAGACATCGCACATGGGCTGGAAAGATTCTTGGAAAGATGCAAGAAATGAAGCCTAGGTGCTGTGGATTTCTACGCTTTTTTATGGTCGTTCTACGCCTTTTCTACGCCTTTTCTACGCCTATTTATGGTCGTTTTTCGTAAGGTTTACGGCTAGGGTTCAGGATTTTTATGGTCGTTCCACGCTTCTCGGGGCGAACTTACGCTTGCTGGAGAGTATTCTACGAGAATTTCTGGTCGTTCTACGGGTTATTTATGGGCGTTCTACGGGTCTGAAGAGGGATTCTACGGGTATTTATGGGCGTTCTGGGGTCAGAATTACAGGGTCCTTCAAATAAAAAAATGGTCGTTTGACGCTTTCAGGCACGTTTCGCTGAATTTCTGGCTTTCTCGCCCGAAAACCTCCTAAAACTATTTCCCTGTAGCATAAATCCAAACCGGTCCCATCTTGCCAAGACCCTTCTGAAGAATTTATTGAACTTATCCTACAGAAACTATCACAACAGAGCTTCAGAGGTGTTTTTCTCGAGACCCGCAACAGGTAATCTCCACCGAAGCCAGCATTTCTTCAACTCAGGGTGTGTCAGGACTGGAAGTAGAGGAGGAAGTACCACTCAGGTGTTTTGCCAGAATGATTGCATCTTCCAAAGCAGACTCGATTGTGTGAAGCCTTTGCCCAGCATCAGCAACATCCTCGTCATGGACGTAATAGATAAGCTTGTCCAAAGCTTTCATCGCTTGCTTGAGGTCTTCTAGGATATTACTGGCACCACGATTCGTAATTCGGTCTGACATAGAAAGCCGTCTATCTCCATTACCGAACTCAGGCATGGCTACAGGAACAACAGTCAACGGAGTAGTGCTACTTGCATCCCAACCGGACATCACCGCGTGCTTGACGGTGTTCAAAGAATCAGCCATTATCTTAGCTGACACCACAGCTTTTTCGCCATACCCTGGCAGAACTGAAAGTAGAGACAGCAGCCCGTTGCGAACATCCTCAAAAGCATGAAGAACTAGCTGCTCCTGTGCCTCCTTTTCCAGAACCTGCAACCTTTGCAAGATGAATCTCGCCCAGGCTTCTACATCTAACATTGTGCGGATCTGCTGGCTCCTGAAATTGGAGATGCTGCGGGTAACCCTGGTTGCAATGAGTTTGATCAGACAGCCTGGCAGACCCCAGATCCTATGGCTATGGCAATCCCTAGCTAGCCCCTATATTATATTATTATTGCAGCCCCAGACCTTGCGAACCATGTCCAAATCATTGAAGACCCACGATCAAAACTTTATAAGAGAAAGCATAGACGCCCCGTATAGGACCCCCGACCCCGAGCCCCAAAGAAAAGGGGAGCAATCTGATTACAAATACCCTGCTGCATTGAGGGGTGGTTTTGCACAGGTTGTGGAGAGTACAAGGATTTGAAACTCAATCAGGCAATTAATTGGGCTTATAACCATACTTACATAGGAGGCTTTGGTCCCCATAAAGAACCGTTGCTACAGATCTATCCTTCTTTATCTTCAGCGCAACACAGTATGGGCATAAATAGGGTTAGGGGACCTTATATAGAGTATATATTGTCTACAAAAGTGTTGCGCTGAAGATATACATGGAACATCCTTACTTTGGGGTCTCGGGACGAAAGTAGAACAACCGCAGCGAGGGAGGTCACTGAAACCTTTTTCTGGAAGCAAGCAGCTACACTTGGGAAGTGTTCGCACATATATGAATCCCCAGACAACATACTATAAACAAAAATACATAAACAGTATTCTAAACTCTATATATATAGAAACCTTTTATAAGGCCTCTATACCCTATATACACCCGACATGTACACCTAAAGGGTCTCAGGCTTATAAGGGTTTAGGATTTATAAGGGTTTAAGGTTTATAAGGGTTTATAGGGATTGGGGTTTGGGGTTTAGGGCTTGGGGTTTAAAACTTCAGAACGGCAAACACAGAAGCCTTTCTTTCCTGACCCTCAGTCAAGCTTTGAGATCAACGTTGACTACCATAAAGCTCCAGATTTGCTTTAGCTGAAATAATTTTTATGATTGCTAGTGACTCAGAGCTTTGTTGGTAGCAATGGCCTCCATGCCGGCGGTATTTGGAGCCCTCTGCAGCCCCTTAGGTAGTGGGCTACCTCCACAAGCTTAGCATCCTCCGCCATGTCTTGTGCAAAGTCTGCAGCAGCAAACATCTGCATGGCTTCCTGTACAATATTATCAGTACGAACTGGAAGAGATGCATCAAACGTCCAATGCCGCTTCATCCCCATAATCTCTAGAGCACGTCTGGCGAACTCCCGTGTGTAGATCCTGCACGAGTTCTACAAGTTTGGTTCCCCAGAATGTACAACAAGTAAAGATAACACATTCTGAATTTTAAGGTATTAAGTCCAGCCAAGAAACCCCGTCTTCGTGAGATCTTTGGTGCCCTTAAATCGTTTGCGGCCGGCACTGTCCAGATACTGCTCTGTAGGTTTGAAGTTCCGATCCTTCTTAGCAACGTGACCTCGAACCGCCGAGAAGAACAAACCCACCACCTCCCGATTGCTCCACAAGGAACTCCTTTTCGGAGTTTTGGATCGATACGATCCCATCCACAGATCCAGACGGTAAACCTCGGCCGCATTGGAAGGAACTTGGGCATCCTACCTTTGTAAATGACATTAAACCCGAAAACCTATAAACCCCTATTATATACCCTGGGTTATAGAGGAAACTTGGGGAAGGTTTTCCAAATATGGGAATCTGCTAATAGAGGATTTCGGATTGCAAATCTACTATAGTGCTTTCTGGGGAAAAAGGAAACGTGTTGGAACATAGTTTACAATGAGAGGGCTCTAGACTGAAGGTTGGGGGTCAATTCCTTTCATTGTATGAGTCTAAAAAGATCATACCGGGCTCAAGGATACTAGAAGACTAGAATACTTACTATGGAGGACCACCCCCTTACATAAGTGCCCTGATTTCAAGATCTAAGCAGCCTTGACTTTCTCCAATAACCATAAGAAGCGCTGACTCACCATGAGAAGGGAAGACCGTGGTTGCTCAAGTATCCAGCAATGCCCCAAAGCCGTTGCCAAAAGGCATATGAAAGCCGACCTTGCAGATATGGTGCATGAACAAGACAAGAATAGATAGCCCCAACGAAAAAGACAGACACATGCAGGAAATCAAACCTGCTAATTCCAAACAAAGTCTCCGCGCTGCCATTAAATTTCCTGAGGCCACGCTAGGATATCCCGCCCAGCCGTCAGGGTTTGCCCGGGAACGTTTCGTAGACCCTCGTGATACTGCCACCCAAGTGCTACACAAGACTCCCAGCCAAATGCAGCTATTTGCTCGGCCACATAGAACAGCTGCGCAAAATGTCCTTGCAAGGCTTGGCTACAAGATTGTACAAAAGGATTATCCTAGACATGATTCATTCTTGCGAATAAAGGATCGCAAAGCCAGACGGTTCAGTCACGTCCATCCCACGCCCATATTTGAAATCCAGAGCAGCTACCCTTTGTCCACTCTTGGAGAATTCGCTAGCCAAGGTAGCTGAACCTGAGAAGAGCTCCGCGAGATCGAGCTCCTGGACTCATGGGATTTTAATGCTATCAAGGCTTGGGGTTCATCTAGCAGGGTCCTTGCCAAAATTGATATCTGCGTTCCATACCAGAAGGAGAATACATAGAACAAAGACCTTCCAGGCGACAGGCAAGAGTGAAATCCACTCAGATACAATTTCGCACAACCCTGCCTTCGGGGCGCCTAATTTCATAAGCCTGATAGCAAGCGACTCCGGGCTCCAAATCACCATGGCCGGTCAAGTCACGTGAAACTGATGAAGCACCTTACGCAACATAAATTCCGTACATAGTATTTCCCGCAGTTCTGGTTTCCGATGCTTGTTTGCATGTGGTGGGTACGTGAAGCAAGCTGCCCCAACCTATCCTGTATACAGTCTATAGCACACCTTGATCAATCAATGGTTCTGAACAATGTGGAGTTCATACCTGCCAAGAACATCACAATCGTAAGTTCACACAAAAGATGCACAACTACATGCGCAGAAATCTCGCCGGCCAGACCACTGGCAACTTCGCCCAGGATAGATCCACGTGGATGTTGTCTTCGAAGAAGATTTCGTACCTGCGCGGACCAAGGTCGGGTTGGGATCAATCTTAATTAAGTGATGAGTTGAAGCAGAACTCTAACAGGTATCTTGCAACGCAGTGGCCATTAAGAACCCACGATGTATACACGATATTACACGATAATAGCATTGGAGATCCTATGTTGAGGGCCACATGACTTTTTGTCGTAGCAGCGCAAAGCCTGAAGTTCGGCCATACTGCGTGCCATGCGTGTGCCCAGCAACACACCGCGTCTAATTGCAACCATGTGAGATCTCAGGACTCCATTCGTGCAAGAAAGCACTGGTAAACCCAGGAGCCGACTAAAAGTAGCTCCTCCCCGCCAGCACAGGCACGAGGAAAGCCGAAGAAACCCTACGAGGAAACTCATCTGAAATTAATTTCCACACATGAGGGCAATCCCTCCATCAGACATGAAGCCCATCAGTCCTCTTGGAGGTCTAGGGTCTTGATAAACTCCTTCGCTGCCGCTTTGCAGCTCTTGTAAGTAGCTACCCTTGATGCTTCAGAATCATTCTGCATGGAATACTGCTTGGCGAAGTCGAAGAATTCGGACTGCAGGGGAATACAACAGTCTACAAGATTAGAACCATTACCCCATTAGCTACATGATTTCTCAATCTCTGGCCTCAAGCTTTGTCTTCTGGCCTGCTTGCATGCTGGGCGTTATCGTGGACTGGAAGGCTAGGAAGGCACCGTCCCACAAGCGTTGAGCCCACGAATCTTTACAGGGTCGGTAACGCCTTGCAAAGGTGTTAGGGAACTCTGCCGGCGTGTCTTTGGCTCGCTTGATGTGGAGTGCACCATCCTTGCCACCATCCTTGCGTTTGCCCACACATGTGGTCGCAGGCTCGGTAGCCTTGGGTTTCTTCTTCGTAGCCTCTGGCTCTGCACCCTCCGTTTTGGAGCGCTTCTTCGTGCTCTCGTCCTTGTCTGTCGTCTGCTTCGTGTCATCGTCCTTCAACTTGCGCGGGCGGCCGCCTTTGTTCTTCTTCACCTCAGCGTTGGCATTCTCAGTCTCAGTGATGTTCTGGGAAGGCTTCTCCCCGCTAGGCGCCATCTCAACATCCTCGGGCTTCTCCTCGCCTTCATCCTTCTCGGACATCTCTGGCTGGGATTTTCCCCTGCCACGACCGCGTCCTCTTCCCCCTCTGCCACGGCCACCTCGAGGCAACTCCGCTTCTTTCTTGGCAGCCGCCTTTTCCTTCTTGTCCGCTAGTTCCTTTTGCTTCTGGCCCTTCAGGTTAAGCTGGTCATTTCTCATGACGGCTGTCTTCACAGGACTAATCTCAGGCAGATGAAGAGATCGAGGGCTTGGTGTTACGATGGTAGTACCCCTAGACCCCTTGTCCGAAGAGCTGCCGAGAGGACTTCGCTGCTCATGAGTCACTGATGCTGATGCTACTCCATCAAGACCAGTAAGCGCCATGACAACCATTTGCGTATCCAGCTGATAGGGCTGAGTCTCAACATCGTCATAGCAGGGAACCTTAGGAGCTGTAGGAACTGCAGGAGGAGCTGTAGGAACTGCAGCGGGAGCTGTATGCACTTTAGCGGGATCTGCACATGCTCTCGGGGTAGGATGGGGAGTTACAGGTCCCCCTTCATCATCGGAGTCCAGAACGATGCTGGGTCCTGCATAAGAAATGAGATTCTCATGTTTCCATACAAGATTCCTATACGCATCTTATAAGGCTGGCTACCATGCAGCTGTCCTTGGGACATAACCGTCAAATGCTCGCGCACACGCTGTCGGTCCAAGTCCATCCTAGTTTGCAAAAGATTAAACTGCCCTTTAGTGTATATAACTTTTATAATAGCAATCTTACTTACGCAAAGCCATCCCTGTGAATCAAAGATGCAACTTCTTAGCCTCCAATTTCAGCTCTGCCAAACGGAGCTCACGTTCCAGGCATGCTCGCCAGTCCTCAGCTGGCTCACTGGAAGCCTTTGCGGGCGACGGAGCCTGCGAAGTTGCTTGGACATCAGCAGGGACTGGGCTTGGTTTGGGTAGCTCCACTGAAGCATCATCCTTGCTGGTGGCAGGCTCTTCAATAACAGGTGCATGCTCCTGCTCACCCCCTTCCTGTTCTTGATGAGCCTCTGTGGTGTTCTCACCCGAAGTAGCGGAGGTTGAGGTCTTGCCCGAACATGAAACCGTATGGGAAGAATCCATATCATCATCCTCATCAGGCTCATCCTCCCTATCACGCAAAGCTTGCGCCAAACGAGGCCCCAATGCCTTAGTGCAGTTCTTACCAGCCTCTACAATATTAGAGGGTTCCAGGTGTAACAATCTTACCCTAATGATGCCCTGGGTGCATTGATCAACTTCTGGTAGGCCCGCTCGAACTCCTCAACAAGAGCACGTAGAGCAGCATCCTCACCAGCAAGATTACTGATAGTGGGCTTCAGGGCTCCATTGCAACATCCGAAAAACCCTTTTTAAAAATGTATGAGTCATTCAGTCTAGATTCTCTGGGCCTCTCATTTCGCCTCCATTTTCGCTTAAGGAAATTGAGCATGCGCTTGAAGCCCCATCCATCCGCAAATGCTGTGGTAGCCAGCGTGTCGGCATTTGGGAATCCAGCATGACTGTGGAACTCAAGACACACCGCCTGCAACAAAGTAACCCTCGGAACGAAGATGCAAGCATTATCGGCCATCATCTTGAGCATCGTGGAGAGGGCTTCTATGTTCAGGCGGCAGCACTCGAGGTTGCCATGAACCACCTCCCTTTTATTACTGGGAAGGAAAACACCCTGAAGCAAGCTCCGTTCTCGTAGACTCCTGGCACGAAAGACCCTCTTCTCTTCCAAAACTGCTGGCAAGCTTGCCATCCATTGGAAGTTTCTGGGGTCGAACGTGCTGCTAGCCCCCGACATGGCGCTTGAATCCTTTCTAAGAACCCCGGCCCTTGTAAGCAGCAAAATGCCACTGAGAATGCACAGATAGGCAGAAAACCGAAGCTTAACATTGCAGGCTTGCAACGGGCGCACGTTCCGAAGAGCTTTCGGGCTACTCCAAGACGGCCCTCTGGAACGCCCAGACCTGGCCGAGCGAGCAGAAAACGTTTGCCCCTTTGAAAAGCGCATAGGTATCCCGAATTTAGAAAGTCAAACCAGCCAGTGGTACATCCCTCTTGCAGCACGGCGAAAGCCATTGCTTCCATAGGGTAATCTTACATAAAGATACCTATGGCAGACTATGACTTGATGACACACCAATGGGGGATTTATAAGAAATGTCATGCAGCTTCCGCACAACTGAACCCCCCTCGAAAATTATTATATAAGGCTTCTAACCCATGCCTATGTCTTGATCCATCTCCTGCGACTGCCAGCTGCACCTGTGGCTTTCTTTTGGGTAGAGAAGGGTTTAGGAATCCCTTATATAAAATTATGGGTATATTTAGGGAACTGCCTTTCTCAGAGTCTTCAAAGCAAGTGACTGGGAATCCTACAGTCTTTGGGTAGCCCTTTCAAGAATTCTGTATGAATCATCAGGACTTTAATGTTGGAAATTTATTCATTTGGGAATTTACGGGCGTTTGGAAGACCCTGGCCTCAATTACGCTCATTTATGGGCGAATAGCATAAGACCAAAAAAAAGTAGGTGTTTTGGATTAGCAGGTAAACCCTAAACCCTATATATTCCCCTATAACCCCTTTAAAGGGACCCTATGCTTTGGGTCCTTGGACCCGTAGGGCCGTAGGGAAGGGCATGATAGGGGTTCTCCCACTCGGGCATTGCGGATCCTTAACAGTCCAGATACCCAAATAGAGTTTAGGTACCACGTACCCTTGGGCCCAATACATAATAATATTCATGGTACTTGGGCCCTGAAACCCTAGTATTTGGGTCCTTGGACCCTTAGAGTTAGACCTAAACGCTAAACCGTAAACCCTGCTGACAAGCCAGGCGGCTGAGTTTGGCGCACGAGAGGTTTCGAATACATTGCGGGGCTTCGCCAACCTTGCAGAGGTCCTACCCTTTTAGGGTTCACGGTTGAGGGGTTCAAAGTTCAGGGTTGAGGTTTTAAGGTTCAGGGTGGAGGGAGTAAGGTTTGTGGAGTTCTGAGGGTTTGTGAGGTCTAAACCCTAAATCCTAAACCCTGGTATCGGGTCTTGCGGGCAGAGTCATTGGAGTATCAGTTTGGTGACACTACTGCCGGTATTACCTTCGTGTGCCTGAATGTGCTGAGGCATTGCCAAAGTGTAGTCTAGGGTTTAGGGTTTAGGGTTTAGGGTCCGCAAAAAGTTCAACATGTCTCTGAACCATGTTCTTGAGACTCCTTACCCGTCTCTTTCACTACCAAAACAATTGTGTAACTCAAATTTCCAACCCCAATCCCAAAAGCCACGACGCCCTGAAACCCGGGACCCCAAATCCGAAATCCCCAAGCTCCGAACGCCCAAATGCTCCATTTCAAATCCCAAGGCCCCTAACAGCTTGCCCAGAGGGTTCAAGTACCCAATAATTAGGTACTTGGGTATAAAAAGTTCTCGGTAATATTAATTAAAGTGCGGGTTGTGGGTAAGTATATGACGATTAGGTAGTTGGACCCTTATTCGGAGCCCTAAGCCCTAAACCCTTAAACTCCGACCCTTGAACCCCCAAGACCCTCCACCACAACTCTTGGGATCTTGGGACTCCAAGCCTCAAAGCCCAACCCCACCCAAAGCCTTAGCCTCCACAACCCTAAACCCTGAAACTCCTACCTGAAATCTCCCATGTGTAGAACAATGTTTTTGTTTGGCTATGTTGTGGTGTTTTGGCTATTGTTTTGCTTACTTTTGGGGTTCAGGTAAACCTGAAAGCCCAGCCCTTCAAACTTTTGAAACCCTCTGCCTCAACCATTTCAAAGGTGGACATACCGCTGTGTAAGGCGCTCTCTGATGCTGCTCTGCGCCAAGTGCTCAGTCCCGGGATCCTACCAAGGGTCCAGGTATTTTTATGAGCTAGAAACTTAAGAGCCTCCGGCTCAGTCCGCCGACCCAGAGGCGGAGAAAGCACGAAAGCCTAAACGCGAAACCTTGAGGGTTTTCAGCGGCTGGCACGAGACCAATAGATAGGCGCAACAAGACTAGTCCAAGCTAGGCTGCCGGGACTCAGCAGCTTTGCTGTTTTCAGTTGCTGCGTAGGAAATCAATCGGCGCAACAAGCCAGGTTGCCGGGACTGTGCAGGACCAACACTGCATTATTGTTGCAGACGTGTCCAATCCTCATCAGCATGCTCGGCCTAGGGTTTTGAGACAAGCGATCAACTGCGCGCGCCCTGAACCGTGTTGTTTCGACGCAACAAGAAGGTCAAACTAGGCTGCAGGGACTGTGCGCAGGAAATCAATCGGTGCAACAAGCCAGGCTTTTCATGAGCCGATGAGCACCGGGGCATTTTTGGAATTCTTGACGCGGCTACCCAGATAAGGGCTGAAATGCGGAGCGAAGACGGGAACCTCGCCTCTCATGGGACTGTAAAGCTCCGCCTTCAGAAACCATCCAACGCCCCCCAAAGTCAGTGGATTGGGGGTTATGGTAGCAGCCTAGGGTTTTGAGACGATTCATGGGTGTGCGGCACATGTGGGCCAGGTCTCCAGGGGGCTTGGGGCCCGGGCCCCCAGGGCTTGGGGCCCGGCCCACCAGGCACCTACCCCAAACCTCTCAAATTACAAACCTGATAGCGAAGGCGTGGGTGTCGGCTGAAACGGCTGCTTCGGAGGAGGGGGACCTGGAAGGAAAGCCGGGATACCCCCCCTACCCCCCCCAACCCCACACCCCCCGCATTTTGGGCCTGTAAGTCACCCTCTCCGCCTTCGGCAACCATCCAACACGCCCCCCAAGGTCGGCGGACTAAACTCATGGTATGCCCCTAAATAACCCCTATTATAGGGTTTAGGGTCTAGAGTTTTCGGTCTAAACTCCTAGTATCCCCCTGCACAAGCCCCGTAAAATCCCGTAATGGTCTTTCATGTATATTCCCCTATATAACCCACTTTAAGGAGTTCAGACTAGAGCTCATACACTTAAGGCCAAGGGTTTAGGGTTTGGGGTTTAGGGGTGGTTTGGGGTGGGTCAGGAATTGGATGGTTTAGGGTACAAGGTTTTAAGGTTCAAGCCGTGGGGCAACGTTTAGGGCTTGAGATTTGGGGCCTGGTCTAGGGTAAAAAGGCAAGGGTTTAGGAAGTTGAGGGTGCGAGGTTTGCGTTGTTTAAACGTATGGTGTTGTTGTTCGGGGTCTACAAAATGATCCAGCGAGTGCTACAATAGCCACCGACTCACGTGGTAGTTTCCCCAAAAATGGGGACCCCAATGTATACCCAGCAAATACCATATAATCGTTTAGTTATATAGAGACACCCCACCCCCCCCAAAAAAAAGTTATACCTGCTTTTGGCAAACCCCCCACATGCAGCTTCCTTGCTTTGCTATGCAAGCGCCAAACCCTAAACCCTACGCAAGGAACTTGTGCCATCAGGGTGACTCCCCGCTGCAGGGCTCAAACTCCAGCGGTCCCAAATGAGCTGCAGTCTAAACTCCTCAGAGAGGTTATACGGTCGATTGTATAGGGGAAAATTATAGGGTTAGTAGGGGGGAGGGATGCTAAGAGTTTAGATTATAGCTCCAATCGAGCATTCCACCCAAAAGCCCAGGGCATTACTAAAGCCCTTGGGTTTGGAGTTCAATCATGTTGGTTTAGGAACCATTGTGCTTCCTGCAGCGTCAAACGGTTTCCAGCAACCCTGGAGCTTGAAATCCCCTTAAGGGATCGCTTGATATGAGCTATAGTCTAAACTCCTTAAAGGGGAGATATAGGGGATTATATTGGGGATTACTATTGGGCTTATTAAGGGGGATACTAGGAGTTTAGACTATAGCTCATATAGGCTGTGGCCACAACATGAGCCATGACTAATTCGTAGCAATCCTAGACAGGTATAGTCCCCCTTGCGTAGATAGAATATGCCTTTGGGTAGATAATAAGGTCCCCACATACCCCATATTCTATCTATTTAAGGGGACCTATAACTTCATTCTCCGTCTATTATGAAGTTGGCGGCTTTACCAGCGGAACCTTGACCTCAGAACCCCAGCGCCCTCCTAAACTGTAAACCCTAGATCCTAAACCCTAATCCCTAAACACCTAAACCAGAAAGTCGAGGTTCAGCCGAACAATTTGACCCACAAGGCCAGAGCAGTCGAAGGTTCATGGCTAGCTATTGACAAGTTGGGCTTCAGCGAGGAGAATCGCATCCATAAACAAAGTCGTGGGCTGGGGGATCTTCCCACTATCAAGTGTAAGCAAGGCTTTAAGTGCAATAGAGTTTGTGTCAGCATTCTGTTTCAGGCTCGGCTTTGGTTATATTAGAATAAGATCACCATATACCCCCACATTCTATCTACTCAAGAGGGCCCTAAACCGTGAACCCCAAATACTAGTAGTTTCCATTTTCTTTTCCATTATCCCAATATAACCCCCATATTCTATCTACGTAAAACCCTAAACCATAAACCATCATAAACCCTAAGTGAGACTCTGGGGCTTGAAGACTTGATGTTAAGTCGTACCGGGGAAGCTCTTCTTACGGGCCTCTCTCTTTAACTCCCTCCCCCTAAGATGAACCCTCCCACCTCCCCTAACGTTTGATGAGCTGCAGTCTCAACTCCTTAAACGGACTACGAGAGGGGCTATTAAGGGGGATTCTAAGAGTTTAGACTATAGCTCAGATATTCCGAATAGACTACAATGGGAGTATGTAACATTAGCTGGGGTGGGTGGCTTCAATATTCGGGGGAGGGGATCCTGCTAGCTGCTCGCAGCTACTACTGTTGATGCTCAAATCCTGCATGACCCAAGTAAAACCTGGTTTCAGCACATGCGTACTTAGCGTCATGCATGTTTTAACAACAGCGGTGGTACACTCAATACTCATAACTGCAATGTAACCAGCTGTAACGGCAGATAATATCATTTCGCAGTCCAGCTAAGCAGGCTTGACCAACAGTGTGCGAGCATTTGCGACGCCACTGGTGGCACCGGCAGAGGACTACCTTTACCCTAAAGGTACTTAAGAAAGTGCCCCTTTAAAGAGGGGCTTAGTTTAAGGGTTTCGGGTTTTCATATTACCTACTCTTGGGCAGCCCTGGATCCTAAATCCAAGATCTTGATTCCGTTCTTGAGGTGCCTGTGGCGCTCCTCTTGTAAGGATAACAATCAGAGAAGTCATGATACAATAAATAGAAATAATGGTATTAGTTACAGAGTTTCTTAGGAACCTTTCCTTGTATTTTGGCCAAATCTGGAGAAGCACCAAAAGATGTATTTCCCCGCCCCGCTCCCAAAACTGGGGTTCTGTTCCATTCCTTCAGTTGCCCCCGCCTTGGGTATGCTTTCTCAAAGCTCCTCCCCATTGTTGACCAGTTTCTGGATGCATGTTATTCAGGCAAAGAATCTTCTAACATTCAGGAAGTGTATGGGCCTTTTTCCCCTCCTAAACCCTAAACCCCCCTTAACCCTAAATCCCTAAACCCTAAACCCCTAAAACCCTACACCTAAACCTTAAAGTAGTTGCATTCCAAAACTAGGGGCCCTTGGGACCCTTTTGGGGAGAATAATCCAAGACGTAAATTGTGAAAATTAGCCTTCAAGTTTAGGGTTGAGGGTTTAGGGGCACTTGCAGGAGAATGGATAAAGGTTTCCAAGGAAATGCCAGGCCATCTCATATCATGGGATCTCTCCTACTACCCCCTATACTCCCCCCGGGTTCTCCTTACTTGAGTTTACTTGGGGATAGTTAGGGTTAATTCAGGCTAATCCAGGGAGAACGTCGGAGGACAGTTAACTGCATGGAGGTAATAGGGATCCCCCTGATCATAAGGAGATGCGGAAGTGTCTAGAATAATCATAGGGTTTACCTAAACCCTAGACCCTAAACCCAAAACCCAAAACCTGAACCTAAACCCTTTAGGCTTTAGGGCTTAGGGTATAGCATCTCCTTCAAGGCCCCCCCGCATTATCTCCCTACCCAGGCCACCAGGGCCAAGCTTATGCTGCCTCGAAGCCTGTATACTGCAACTCCCCTTCAGGAATCCCAGTTACCCTGGGTTTAGGGTTTAGGGTTTAGGTCTTAAGGTTTAGGGCGAGCAAGGGTTGTGGCACGATGCTTGAGGTTGTGATCCATGACGCGGGCTTTGGAAGCTCGTAACCCCTAAGTCTAAACCCTAAATCGTTTCCATTTGATTTTCCGTCATCCCTATATAGCACCATGATAATGTGGTTTCCATTTTCTTTTCCATCATCTCGAAATAACACCTATATAACGCCAATTGTATACGGTTCAGTGTCCTGAGCACCTGTCGACATCAGTTTTTTTGTATGACTACGCTACTCGGATTACTGGCCATTACCCTGGACTCTGGATGTGGAAGCGATCAGGAGGCGGCGGCGGA
Source organism: Balneolaceae bacterium (assembly GCA_965242845.1). Lineage (GTDB taxonomy): Bacteria > Bacteroidota > Rhodothermia > Balneolales > Balneolaceae > RHLJ01. The sequence continues at coordinate 1,548,688 of CBDETC010000002.1, read as the reverse complement.
AAGTCTGAGTTTGCGGAATCATCCCTTCCCCAACCCAGTCCCTTTTTGAACTGCACGGCGGTCTGGTGGCCCAGCAGTTTCTGAGAATAGCTCCTAAATCATGACCTGGGTAGTTCCCAAAATTAGGGCCTCATTTTGATTTTGGTGCCCCAAAAAGTTGCCGTGAGAGAATCTATACCCAAGGGGGGCCCATAGTTTTTAAGCATAGCCCATCTTCAACGCTCATGTTTCAGCCTTGTCTGCGAGTGTATTGGTGGGTTGGGGGTAATAGCAACATCCGAATAGCAACATCTGCTGTCGCTTAGCACCCTAAACCCTAAACCATGCATTGGGTGCTTTTCCCTGCATTCATGTTCGCCACACGTTTTCTCAAGCAGCTACATGCATGCTTGGTACCTCAAGGTCAGTCAGTCTAAGATCTGACACGAGGACTTCTACCTGAACCCCCAAAGTATGTAGAACAAATGCATTGTTGGCTGTTTTAGGGCTTTTGGGCTGTTATGTTACTTACTCTTGGGGTCCAGGTAGGGGTTAGGGTTTAGGTGGGTCTCTGGAACCTAAGAGTGTCCAGGTCGGAACAAAGCCAAGCACCTTTTTTTTGCGAGAAACAATTCTTTGATCGGAGTCCAGGACCCTGAACCCCCCTAAACCCTAAACCCTAAATAAACCCCCCTGCAACTCTTGCCCAAGAAGGCCATCATTAGCCCAGAATCTGATGGTTTTTCCGTCATAGTACAGTAGGCTCAAACAAGTGAGCCCTTCTTCCCAAAGAAGACGCGGTTTAGGGTTTAGGGTCATCCGACTCTTGCACATGCTCTCATCTGCCTGCTTAGTTCCGCGATCTCATAGCCATGCATGAACCTTCGCGAAGTGCGATGTTGCAAGGGGAGGCTCCTGCTGAGGCAGCATCTCGCCTTTCATACACGGGCTTCTCAAAATGAAGGCACCCTTAACAGGCCCTTCCTCGTTGAGATTGAGTTCGATGAGAGATATGTGGCGGTCTACTAAAATTACTAGGTGGACCCCAATACAGACTCCGAAATGTTATACTCCTTATGGGGATTCCTAAAAGGATACCCCTAAATTTGGGAAACCTCTAACCCTTAAAGTCAGTAGTACCCCTAATTTGAGGGAACGCCCATTTTTCAGAAAGCCTATTCATCCTGTAGTCTCTTTGAGAAGAACTGTGGGTTTTCCCAAAATCAGGGGTAACTTTTTGGGTGTCTCTCTAATACGGATCATATTTTTTTGGGAGGAGGGGGGGGGTATATATTGGGGACTCTCTCTATATATTAGAGAAGCTACCAAACAAGTTGAAACCTGAGGGCTTGAAGCCTAAACCCCAAAGTAGATTAGCAACCAGTCTGCAGGATTTGGGGCCCACAGGCATATAACATATTTATCTATTTATTTATTTATTCATTTACTCATTCATTTATTTATTTATTTATACACAAATATGTTGTTCTATATTGATCCCCAACTACATCGCGAAAGCGTCAGGTTTATGGATCCATGACCCTTAATCTCAGCATCCGATATCCAGTTCTGCAGGTGGCTTTGAGGATCACTTTGGCTGGTCTACTTGAGATGGAATATATGGGCCGATATACGTTTATGGGTTTAAGGTCTAGGGATTTCTTAGGTGGACTTCCCAGCCAGCAACAGTGTTTGGAAGGGATGTTGGTGATTAGTTATACTATTAGAATCCTTTTATCTTCCTAGTATACAATTATTGCAGGACCTAAGGTATTTCTCAAAAGGTTCCCTCTAAGATCCCTCAGTGAGACCTCACCCAAAATCCCCCATACAGTCCTGATATAGCCTTGGGAAAGTTCTACATGGGGGCTTGAGTCTTACATCGCTGGGACGGCTTAGTACCAAGGATGTATGCCACACGGCAGATGAGAGCCCAAAACTCTAAAGCCGAACCCTAGACTCCTGCAAGACTTCTGGTGATGCTGATTGTCTTCTAGGCCTCTTAGCACATGGGGTTGCCGACAAACAGACCAGAAACCCTAAACCTTGGGTACTGCCTCCCCTCAGTAACAGTTGGATAAGAATTATAATAGGGTTATATATAGCCCTTAATAGGACCCCTAGTATAGACTGTTACTGGGGGGGGGGCAATACCCAACCTCAACCCTCAACGCGGCCAGGCAGAACATCAGCTCCTCAGTCGATGCGTGTGCTCATGTAAGAGCATGGTGGAAGGCTTACGGGATAGGTTTGGGGGAGCCTCCAAAACCTATAGTCTCCCTTGGATAGATAGAATCTGGGGTATATAGGGTTTAGGGTTCAGGGTTATAGTCCCCCCTTAGGTAGATAGAATATGGGGGTTATATTGGGATAATGGAAAAGAAAATGGAAACTACTATTTAGGGTTTAGGGTTTAGGGCACCCTTAAGTAGAGAGAATATGGGGGTTATATTGGGATACTGGAAAATAAAATGGCAACTACTATTCAGGGTTAGGGTTTAGGGCCCCTTTAAGTAATATACCCAAGGCCATATTCTATCTACTTAAGGGGGAATATAGGTTTGGTAATGCGGTGTGGGGTTTAGGGTTAGGGAGGATCAGGCTTCAGTTTACCATTCCCATTTCTGTTATTCCTATTTCCTAGGGTATAGGGTGCTAGTACTACTCGGATTGAGTGGAGGTTAGGCTTTCAGGTGTTGAGGCTTATTAGAAGAGGGCCTGAGGGGTGTTGGATGTATACGGGGTGTCTCAGAAAGTAAAATTATCAGGCGCGCAGGTCCCTTTTCTAAATGGTAGTTTCCCAAAATAGGGGGAGGGACCCCAGTATAGACCCCCAAATACTACTTGGAGGCCCATGGGACTTAGTAACTACTTATAACTGGGATTATAACCCTACTTTTAATTGGGATAACCCCCATAAGCCCATTTAGGGGGATTATAAATAGGGTTTCCTAGACCACCCCCCTCAAAGTAGGAAAAACAATGACCTTAACACCTTAAAAGCAGAAGAAAAGGTTATTTTTGCGTACGACTCAGTGGTTCAGGTACTATAGTAGAAGTAGTAGTTCCTCTTTCAGGCCCCTACAATCCTTCTTATACTCACTTCCCGAATCAAACTTAGGAGCCAGTGCAAAGTTGGAGAGGGAATGTACGTAGTGTGGTAGGGACCCTAGACCTTGCACCCTAGGGTTTAGGGTTTGGGGTTTAGGGTTTAGGGTTTGGGGGTTTTGGGCTAAGGTTACCTCATTTCTCTTTCAGCCTCAGCATCATGATGTCATAGAGTCGAGGCCCAATGCTTCGTCCTAGTCGCTAGCATATTGGACCCTGGGTTTACTAATGGGTGAGGTGAGGTGGCTTATGCAGGTTTACAATGGGTTATAGTCGAAGCTGCAGTGGGCCGAGAGGATTTAGTATACCACCTATCTCCAGGGTCCCTCAAAGCAGTCGTTGCTTATGTATCCTCTGGAGTCCTAGATCACAGAATCTTCCCAACATGATATAACATGATCCCCTCAGAAAGCCCAATAAGATGAAGTTTGCTACGAGGGTCTTTAAAATAGGACCCCATGACTGAGAGAACTTCCACCCAAACACAAGGCCCTGAAGCCGTAGATTAAATCCTAAGCTTAGCGCTAGACCCAAACCCTAAACCCTAAACCCCAAGCCCCAAACCTAACACAACCCTGAAAGTTCCTCTTGGACCTCCTGCACTTTACAAACGCCTCGGCAAGGCCCTAGACATCTTGGCGGTGGCTGCACGCGCACGGCAGAGACCATCTTGCAGCTTGAAGAGCGTGACCTAAGCTGCAGATAAATTGGCGGTTTGGGGTTTAGGGGTTAGGGTTTTGGGTTTTGGGCTTGCGGTTTGGGGTTTGGGCTTGTCGGATCTTAATGGTTGAGCTTAGAGTGTCCTTTTTCAACCTCAGGCCACAGAGTTCCCAGAAAGCGTGGGACACTTAATGGGGACAGGAAACTTTAGGAGGCAAATTTCTACTACAGATTGCGACAGCAAAATTGTGTTTCTGTTGGGGGATTGAGTGGCAAGCCTGCCGCACTATTGTCTACACAACCAAAGATAACCATGATGACCCTAAACCCTATAAACCCTATAAACCCTAACCCCTAAACCCTAACGTAGGCTCAGGGCTGTCAACGGTGAGCTCTTGCCCTCCGGGCTCAGGGTGAAGTGCTTATAGTCCGCCTTAAGTAGATAGAATACTGAGGTTGTATTGATTGGGATAATGGAAAAGAAAATGGAAACGACTATTTAGGGACTAGGGTTTAGGGTATAGTCTCCCTTAAGTAGATAGAATACGAGGGTGATATTGGGATAATGAAAAAGAAAATGGAAACGACTATTTGGGGACTAGGGTTTGGGGTATAGTCTCCCTTAAGTAGATAGAATACGAGGGTTATATTGGGATAATGGAAAAGAAAATGGAAACGACTATTTAGGGACTAGGGTTTAGGGTATAGTCCCCCTCAAGTAGATAGAATACGGAGGTTATATTGGGATAATGGAAAAGAAAGTGGAAACGACTATTTAGGGTTTAGGGTTTAGGGTAGATAATGGAAAAGAAAATGGAAACTACTATTTAGGGACTAGGGTTTAGGGTATAGTCTCCTGTAAGTAGATAGAATACGAGGGTTATATTGGGATAATGGAAAAGAAAATGGAAACGTCTATTTAGGGACTAGGGTTTAGGGCACCTTTATATAAGTAGATAGATAATGGAAAAGAAAATGGAAACTACTATTTAGGGACTAGGGTTTAGGGTATAGTCTCCTTTAAGTAGATAGAATACGAGGGTTACATTGGGATAATGAAAAAGAAAACGGAAACGTCGATTTAGGGTTTAGGGTCTAGGGCACCCTTAAGTAGATAGAATACGGAGGTTATATTGGGAGAATGGAAAAGAAAATGGAAACGACTATTTAGGGACTAGGGTTTAGGGTATAGTCCCCCTCAAGTAGATAGAATTCGGAGGTTATATTGGGATAATGGAAAAGAAAGTGGAAACGACTATTTAGGGTTTAGGGTTTAGGGTAGATAATGGAAAAGAAAATGGAAACGACTATTTAGGGACTAGGGTTTAGGGTATAGTCTCCTGTAAGTAGATAGGATACGAGGGTTATATTGGGATAATGAAAAAGAAAATGGAAACGTCTATTTAGGGTTTAGGGCACCCTTAAGTAGATAGATAATGGAAAAGAAAATGGAAACTACTATTTAGGGACTAGGGTTTAGGGTATAGTCTCCTTTAAGTAGATAGAATACGAGGGTTACATTGGGATAATGAAAAAGAAAACGGAAACGCCTATTTAGGGTTTAGGGTTTAGGGCACCCTGAAGTAGATAGAATACGGAGGTTATATTGGGAGAATGGAAAAGAAAATGGAAACGACTATTTAGGGACTAGGGTTTAGGGTATAGTCCCCTCAAGCAGATAGAATACGAGGGTTATGTTGGGATAATGAAAAAATGGAAACGACTATTTAGGGACTAGGGTTTAGGGTATAGTCCCCCTTAAGTAGATAGAATACGAGGGTCATATTGGGACAATGGGAAAAAATGGAAACGACTATTTAGGGACTAGGGTTTAGGGTATAGTCCTCCTTAAGTAGATAGAATACGGAGGTTATATTGGGATAATGGAAAGGAAAATTGAAAGTACTACTTAGGGACTAGGGTTTAGGGTATAGTCTCCCTTAACTAGACAGAGTATGGCTGAGTATATCATAACAAGCTCCCCATGTGCCCCATATTCTATCTACTTGAGGGGGACTATAAGAGTTGAGCGGTTTGAGGGTTTAGCAGTTTAGAGGTTTGGGGTTCACGAGCTTTAGGGCACTCACGAGACAACAAGGTTGGAAAGCTCTTGACTGCATCATCGGGCAGCTGGGCCACATCGCTACTGGGCCAGAGATCTACGGGTTGACCTCTTGGCTTTATGTACCCCCTTACGCAGCATCAACCTAAGCTTCTCATTTGTTGTCGAGCCATGGCAGTAGTATCCTCTTCTCCTGGCAAGTGTAAATTCTTGGCATCAGGGTCTTTAGGGCTTCTCGCCTTGCAGGGTGTAGAGTTGAAGGCTTCTAGGGCTTAGGATTTGGGGGTCTAGGGTTTAGGGCTTAGGACTTAGGATCTGGGGGAGTCAGGGTTGGGAACATGAGCCACGTACTCTAAGATTTGCTGTTTTTAGGGGCCGACTTTTGGGGTCCCTGAATCCCTTAACCCTAGACCCTTAACCCTAAACCCTCTTTGTGGCCTGTAATCCTTACGACGGCTTTTGCATTGCCGGACCCCCCACCCGGGGCGGCATATCGTACCAGGCTCACCACTCGGGTCCACGGACCCAAATAAACAATAGGGTTTTAGGGTACGAATACTATAGCACTCATTGTATTTGGGCCCTAAGACCCTCTAATTGGGGCCCTATATACCCTTACATAGTTCCCACATATCCCCATAGATCCCCCTATAACCCCTATACAGGGACCCTCTTATATGGGTCCTTGGACCCTTAGGTTCAGGCATTTGACACGGTGCTTTCTCCCAAGGCCGTAAAGCCTCAGAATGGAACCCCGGCATTTAGGGGATTTAGGGTTTACCTGGACCCCAAAAGTGGGCAAAATAATGGCCCAAACCTCGACAAAACAGCACAACAGGCTATTATTCTACATATATTGAGGTTTAGGTAGGTCCAATATGCAAAGTGCCGCCTGTCAAGCTACCCTTTGGGAAATCTGAGTAGGGGCAGGAGGGGATCCGAGGCGCAATCTATGTGCGAACCCCCTATGGCTTAGGGTTTATGGCTAAACCCTAAACCTTATATATCCCTATAAACCCCTTTACAGGGACTAAGTATGCATACCCCGTATCCCGCACAGCTCTACTATAAGACCTTTAATCCTAAAACCCCAAAGTCCAAGTGACCCAAACTCCAGAACCATGGTTAAGGGTTTAGGGTTTAGGGTTCAGGGGGACATAGTACGTAGGTTACTAATAAGCCCCCATAACCCATATAGTAACCCTTAGTATCCCCATTATTAACCTACTTGAGGGTTTCCTTAAGACTTAGCTTGACTCCTTAACTCCGATGTAGTTCATGTTTGGTTCGCCCCAAAAATGGATTTGAGACAAAGGACATGCTGACACCAACAAGGAACTACATTGGAGGGTCCAGCTGAAGCCCTGAGCTCTGAACTTTGAGCCCTAAACTCTAAACCCCAAAAGTATGTAGAATAATGGCCTTTTGGGCATGGGTTTTGGGCTATTATCTTAATCACCTACTTTTGGGGTCCAGGTAACCTTAAACCCCAAGCCCCAAACCTAAACGCCAGCTGATTTCTGTATTTTTTTCGGTTGTTGAATTATGCAGGAAGAGGATCATCTGGTAAACCTAGCTGGTGCGCGAGGGAGAGCCCGGGGAGCACATTCCCAGAATGATTCTTATACGGCCGACTATACGCAGTTTAGGGTTTAGGGCAAGCAATAGAGTAGTTTTCATAATCTTCCTTAAGCCCTTCCTCACTCGCCTGCAAGCAGCAGTATGTAAGTCCAACAAACCCCCAAACCCTAAATCCTAGCTCCCCTGAAGCAGCAGAACGTCCTCTGAACCCTAAAGCCAAAATCCTCGTGCCCAGCTCGCCTCTAAGCATTAATGAGTATTAATGAGTTACCTAAACCCTAGACCCCACACCCTAAACGCTAGCGGCGGTTTAAGCAGCAGAAACCTGTGTTCTAGGTACCGTTCTAGCAATTGTGTTAACATGACCTCGAACCCAAAATCCCTTCCAATCAAAGTGTAGAATCTTGTGAATTCCAAGCTTCCATTACATTTGTCGTTTTCCTCTCCATTCGATTCTTCATTATTGGCCAAGGCACGCTTCTTGATAATGGTTGATTTCCCCTGTTGCTGTTTAAGGGAACCTGTCCATAAATGACTTTGCAAGGCCTTTAAAATAGGGAGGGGGACGCTGTGGACGCTAGTCTTTTTTTTTTGTAGTTTTGGTGTTAACCGAGAGAATTTTCTTGAAATGTAAAAAAAGGTGTCTGAAAGAAAACACAAGCATTCTCCATAGACTATTCATTCCATAAGAACACAGGTTAGAGCTTTTGAACTTAAAGCGCCAAATCTTCTCCATTGGAGGAGAGAACTCAAGCTCCAGGTGATTCTGTTGACGTTTCTATGCGAGTAAAAAAAAAACACCTGCAACGAACTGGAGCCTCCACTTCTCTCAAGTCATTTGTATCTCTCTTGAGTCTCTATTGTGGAGCAGAGCAATGTCTATTCTGTTCATAGGAACACAGGTTTGGTTCTAATGGCTGCCTGGTGGGGGAGTTAATGATCGTTTTGGACTTTTCAAAATAGTTGCACTCCGTCTTATGAAAAAATCCTGGCCTGCTCCTTGATATCAGTCGTGCTAGCATGTCAAAAGTATGGGCCCGCAACACTCCCGTCTCTGGTAGTTAGTAATTATAGTTAAACTAGTGCTGGCAATAAGAACAACAATTGCAGTGGCACCGCTGATCATAGTGATATTCAAAATCTTGAGAGTAAAATCGATAGTAGATATGTTAAACTAGTGATGGTAATAAGAACAACAATTGTAATGGCAGCTGATCATAGTGATACAAAAAATAATGAGAAAATGTCGATAGTAGAAATGAGAATAATCATAGTGACACTAGCACTCATAGTGATAATAGTACACGGTACACGGGCAACAGTAACTGCAGAACTGGTAAGAACAGTAATAGCTAAACAATGCAAACCCCTTTCTCAGATTAAGCTTTCTGGTGTAAGGAGTTAGTAGTCATAGTTAAACTAGTTGTGATAGTAAGAACAGCAGTTGTAATGGCTACACTGATAATAGTCATAACAAAAAATGATAAGAGTAATATTGATCGTAAAAATGAAAATAGTCGTAGTGGAGCAGTAATAGCAGTTCTAATCGTACAAGTGTAATAGTAAGAACAAAAAAAACAATAGCTAAATAATGCAAGCCCCTTTCCCAGACGTAGCTTTCTAGTGTAGGGATATATAGGGTAGGTGCCATGGAAAAAGCTGCACGAATTATATTGAATCAGATAGGCCACCCCCAACCAATGCGGAGAAGATACCTTGGCAGGTTTCTATAATGACTCAATAGTCCACAGGGTGGATTAGAGACCAGACCTTGATCCATAACTTTTCTTTGATCCACCTCTCGGATTACTGATTTATTGCATGTTTTTCAAAGATAAATAATCCAGATGGTGGATCAGAGATCAGAGATTGCTCAGGAATTTTTCTGTGATCCACCATCAGAATTATTCATTAATAGCAAAAAATAATCAATATTCCAGATGATGGATCAGAGATCAGAGATTGCTGAGGAAGTTTTCTCTGACCCACCATCAGAATTAATATTTTCTAAAAAATTCATAATTAATATTCCAGATGATGGATCAGAGATCAGAGATTGCTGAGGAAGTTGTCTCTGATCCACCACCAGGAATATTCATTAGTAATCTTTGAAATCTATAATTGATAATTTTGGTGAGATTGCTCAGGAAGCTTTCTCTGATTCACAACCAGAATTATTGCCTACTATTTTTTAAAAAAATCATAGTTAATAATTCTGGTGGTGAATTAGAGATCAGCGATTGCTCAGGAAGTTTTCTCTGCTCCAACACCAGAATTGTTAATTATAAATTTTATAAAATCATAATGAATAGTTCTGGTGGTGGATCAGAGATCAGAGATTCAGTAATCTCAGTAATCCAAAGGATGGATCAAAGAAAACTTCCAGAGAAATCGCTGATCTCTGATCCGCCCTCTGGATTACTGCGATTATGAGAAAAAAGTTCAGGACTCTCAGTAATCCAGAGGGCGGATCAGAGATCAGAGATTTCTCTGGCAGTTTTTTCTGATCCACCGTCTGGATTACTGAGATTACTGAACATTTTTTCAGTAAAGGATGGACCAGAGAAAACTTCCCGAGAAATCTCTGATCTCTGATCCGCCCTTTGGATTATTCAGATTACTGACTCTTTTTCTCAGTAATCTCAGTAATCCAGAGGGCGGATCAGAGATCAGAGATTTCTCTGGAAGTTTTCTCTGATCCACCGTCTGGATTACTGAGATTACTGAAAAAAAGTTCAGTAATCTCAGTAATCCAAAGGGCGGATCAGAGAAAACTTCAAGAGAAATCTCTGATCTCTGATCCGCCCTCTGGATTACTGAGATTACTGAGAAAAAAGTTCAGTAATCTCAGTAATCCACAGGGCGGATCAGAGATCAGAGATTTCTCTGGAAGTTTTCTCTGATCCACCGTCTGGATTACTGAGATTACTGAAAAAAAGTTCAGTAATCTCAGTAATCCAAAGGGCGGATCAAAGAAAACTTCAAGAGAAATCTCTGATCTCTGATCCGCCCTCTGGATTATTGAGATTACTGAGAAAAAAGTTCAGTACTCTCAGTAATCCAGAGGGCGGATCAGAGATCAGAGATTTCTCTGGAAGTTTTCTCTGATCCACCGTCTGGATTACTGAGATTATTGAAAAAAGTTCAGTAATCTCAGTAATCCAAAGGGCGGATCAGAGAAAACTTCAAGAGAAATCTCTGATCTCTGATCCGCCCTCTGGATTACTGAGATTACTGAGAAAAAAGTTCAGCAATCTCAGCAATGCCAGTTCTGACGGGCACACCCATTTCAAATATGTGCAATGTCAAAGCCCATATTGTACAAAAGAAAGGAACGCTGTGGTAAAAAAAGTACATAAAACCCATACACTATATGATATTCAAGAAGATAAAGCCCATACACTATATGGTATTCAAGAAGATACGCATCCAAAAGCTAGCGTCCACAGCGTCCCTTTCTGGGGAGGGGAAGATACGCATCCAAAAGCTAGCGTCCACAGCGTCCCTTTCTGTTAAAATACTGCCTCCCTAAAAACCCAAACCCTAAACCTATTTCCTTAACCCGGAACCTTTGACCTTAAACCCTAAACCCTAAACCCAAGACTTACTCTAAACCTCCAAGTAGACTGAGGCTGGCTCTTCAACAATTCTTCGAGCGCAGCTCCTGGCCTCAGCTCTAGGATTTGGGCACCCCACAAAGGAGGTTAAGGGTTGAGGGATAAAGGTTTAGGGTTTAGGGTTTTGGGGTTTTAGGGCTTAGGGTTTCGACTTAAGGGTTTAAAGAGTATGGCTTAGGGTTTAGGATTGGGGGGCTGGGCTTCGGGCGTAGGACTAAAGGTTATAGGTCTTAGGACCCCAAAACCTAAACCCTAAGCCCTAACCCTTTTCGGTCTCACAGCTCTGCTCGGCCCGGAGGGTAAGGGCCTATGCCTCGAGTGAAGCCCAAAACAGAGGAACTGGGTTTTAGGGTTTAGGGTTTGAGTTCAGAGTTTAGGGTTTAGGGTTCAGGGTTTTGGTTTAGGGTTTAGGGTTTAGGGCCCAAACCAGGGAAAATCGTTAGCTACCGTTTAGGATCTAGGGCTCAGGGTCCAGGTACACAATCATCAGGTACTTGGGGCTTTGATGCTACTAATTCTAGTGCAGGTTTTGGGGGAGTAGATGATTGTTAGGTACTTGGACCCTCAGCGTTACCTTCATTGAGGTTTTGGTTTCAGGTCTTCAGGCTCTAGAAACGTTGCTTATCGGGGCTTGCTGGGGTTTATAGGGAGTGCATCGAGGGGAAGCTAGAAGAATTACCTATATGACGGTCCCAGATCCTCCGTTTTATTATGGTGTAGGATAGTTCAAATAGACCTCAACACGATACTGGTCATTAGTCAGGCACCTATACTAAACCCAGGAACTTCGCCACCTTTGTAAACGGTTCCTTTGGGACATGTAGCGAGATACTGGGGGTGGGAGGGTGGTCAAAATTGGGTCAGCTTTGGGGTCCCTATTGTAATATGGGCAAACACTTTGCGAATTATCCGAAAGCGGCCTTAATTTATGGATAACCCACCGTATAAGGGTTTGAGAAGCGCATGGAAAATCGAGCTGCAGATGGAGCTTATGGAGATACTACCAGGCTTATTTCACTTGGACGATCAGGGATGTAGTAAGTACTGCAGGCATGGACAAAACATGATATTTACTCTGCCCCTCATTTTTAAGGTTTACGGTTAAGAGGACTTACTTAGTAGGATGATCACTGGGATGACGGGCTATTATGCACCGTGTAGGGGCTATAGGACCCTAAACCCTAAACTCCTCACCCTAACTCCTTTCCTTCAAGTCACAAGGTTACAGCGTGAGGTGGGTTGAGGAAGACTTGGAAGATCTCAGGAGTGTAGAGGGTTGGGTGTAGGGGTTCAGGGTCGATGTAGGGTTTATGGTGTTTCTCCAACGGTGGCCTAGATAAAACTGCTTGAAGCCACCATTTCCATTGCTCCGATGAGCATTCTGTCTTACATGTTCATGCATTTCTCTCAGGACCTGCAAGTAAGCTCGGTGGGGCAAAATACTTGGTCGACATCGAAGACGAAGTGGATGATCGGACTCTCAGCCGGCTTCGGCTAGAAGAAGACATTGATGCAGTGAACGGGCAGCCCGCCCTTCGACACTTGCCCTACGGGTCCAGTATACAGTAATTTCATCCCTTGCGGCTCTTATACTTCCCGCACTATGTAGGCAGAAGGCCAAGCCAGAGTGGTTTCCGCGGACACCCGTCAATAAGGGTTGACAGGTTGGGGCTGAGGGTTTTGCGATATGTACCTTTACATTCACTTCCCCCACTCCCCTTTGAGGACCAGTCAGCCAGTAGCAACATAAGATAGCCTTCTACTGCACTTGCAGGATCATGGGCATTCAAGTCAAAATCGATTTTTAGGTTAGGGCCTCAAACTTGGATATGCAGCTGGTGGGTAGGTATCCTACCTCAAGATCTAGTCTAGACCAATCTGGAAACATATCCATATCGCTAGAGAGAGATACAGCAATCTTTGTTCGGCTTTAGGGACTAGGGTTCAGGGTTTAGTATTTTAGGGTTTGGGAGTTAGTAGGGTTTAGGGTGTAATTATATACGCATGTATCCTCCTTATCCCACGCGTAGGATAACCCTGCAACCCGGTAAATGATGTTTCACTACGAGGGTTATATCGAGTTTATTTGGTCTATTAGGACCGGAGTTTTTGTATTCCCTATACCCCAAACCCTGAATCCTAAACCCTAAACCCTGAACCCTAAACTTGAAGCCCTAATCCCAGTAAGGTAAAGAATCCGACTCCTAGGCAGAGTTGCAGTGGATCTTCAGGCCTTCTGCACGGTGGCGCAGGCAGAGCTCACGCGTTCTCTGATTAGTCTTACGTGGACCCCAAAACTAGGTAAGGTGATAGCCCAAAACACCTAAAAATAGCACAGAAGGCTATTATTCTACATACTTTTGGGATTAAGGTAAGGGTTTAGGGTTTAAGGTGTTTGGTTTTAGGGTTCAGGGTTTAGGGTGTTTAGTTTTAGGTTTAGGGTGGTTTGTTTTAGGGTGTAGGTTTAGGGGGTGGTTTAGGGTTTAATGTGTTTGGGTTTAGGGTTGAAAGGTGTTTAGGGCCAGGGTTGGCTGGCTTTGGGGAATAGTGTTTGGGGCTACCTGGGCCTCGAAGACAGGTAACTCTAGGGCTAAAGGCTTCAGAGCCAGTATGGCCATCATTTTACAGACTTTCTGGGGTGCAGGTACCCTTTAATTTGTTTGAATTTGCTCTACTTATCCTGAAATACATTTAGTGCAGGGTAGCCGGTGTGGTAATCAAATAAATTTAGACCCCATTCATGAATCTCATCGTGGAAACAATAAAGGCTTCCTCCACCCCTTAAAACTCTTTTCAAGATAGTACCAGTATGAAAAGGGCGAGGTTGCACTAGTAGAGGCATGGGAGATTTCACATCGTATCCCTGAACCCTAAACCTAAGCTAGAAGTCCTGAACCCTAAGCCCTACATCTAAGGCTAAATCCTATAGATCCTAGCTCGAACGGGATTCTATTTTATTCACCTCGTGTTTATGCTGGATCTGTAGCCTCAAGTACACTACTTCCGGTCAAAGAAAGAAGTTTACAGGCAACTCATGATGGAAGTGTAGGCACATGCTTTCAGCGACGCCCTCTCACGGGTAAGGCAGGTACATATCGATCTCCACAGCCTAGAAACGACCCTAGCCTACTGGTTCTTACTACGCAATAAGGGAATATTATCCCCATATAATACCTACATCAATATCTACATAACATATACCCTCATTCCTTACTTACCCCCCAGGAAGTAAATAGTGGCTTGAGTGTTTATATGCTTGCTTGTGCCGCTGTGGGGTCGCCATCTAAAGCCATGTGAGCTATGGTCTAAACTCCCTGAAAGGTTGTTATATAGGGGATTATACAGGGTACTAGTATGGGGATTAATACGGGTGGATAGACTATAGCGCATATTTGCCGTGAAATGCTCTGAACAGCTTGCAGAACTCAAAGCTCAAGGTCTAGGGTTTAGGGCTCCAACCTCACTCGCTGGGTGAGTTGCAGCATGTTGAAGCTAGGGACGCCAGAAGAGCTTCATCATATATACCTAGACCCTCCATCTACCCTCTATATACCCCTAAATACTCACTATGAGGGACCATATGCCCTTAATTAAGGGTACAAGGAGGATCCTGGTAGTAGATTCCTTCTTGTTATGAGATTTGGGGATCCCATAATCTTGAACACAATCCTGAGCCTGGAACCTCGACTCACCCGAAATGAGCAATTCAGGGTAACCTGAAGGGCTGATGTAGGGTTTAGGGTTCAGGGTTTAGGGTTTAGGGTTTGGGGCGTATAGGGTACCTGGATGGCCCATGCAATGCCCAGCTCAGAGTGTCCCTGCAGCCATCAACCTTAAACCCTAAACTCTGAGTCCATGGAATAGGAATTAATAGGAATAGTAGTACTAGCACTACTAGTACTAATAGTAGACCTGACACCACTTGGAGGGTCAGGGAGACCTAGTAAGTCGGTTAAGGATGGGGATAATCAAGGTAACAAAATCGGTTACGGGGGGTTATCAACATTATAGTAGTGTCAATTTTCTTTTCCATTATCCCTATATTACCCTTATATAACCCTATACAATACAACAGTTTCCAAGTTATTGTCCATGATCCCAATATAGCCCAATACACTCCCCCAAACTAACATGGAAACCCATATAGCCCCCTTTTAGAAGGACTGTAGTCTTTATGTTGCCCTTTTTGGGTTTCCATGTTAGTTTCCGGGAGTGTACTTACTAAGCCCCCTGACCCTCCAAGCACTCCAAGGTCCCCCTTCGAGCCCACGCCTTCGAAGCGCTCAACCGTCGAATACCCCCTTGGAATGCCCAACTGCAAAGTGTCCCGAATAGCCTAAGATGCAAATACCCCCCGAAGCAGCTAGGGTTCAGGGTCTAGGGTTTAGGGTCTTAGGGTCTAGGGTCTAGGGTTTAGGGGTTTAGGGTTTAAGTAAACCCTAAGCATAAATCACGGCACTTTTTAAGCTCTAGGTCAAGGACCCTGAACCAATCCTAATGTCTGCCTTTGACACCCGGAAGGGTCCCTAAAGCCCAAACCTTAAACATCCCTACACGGCCTTTAAAGGGTCACTCGACCTTCAGCCCTAGATTCTTAGACATCCCTATAGCTCCTTTTGTGACAGGCCCCAAAAAGCCTGAACCCTGAGCACCTTTGCAACTTGGTAGAGAATGCCCAAGCTATAGCAAAGTCGACAAAACAACTGTCACCATCATAGAAATCGCTAGTGTTTCGTGACAGGCCTACCTAGCCTTGTAAATGAACCCTAAACCCTTTAACCTAAACCCTAAACCCCCTAAACCCTTCAACCAAAACCCCTGGGACATTTCATATTTTTCCTCAATGGCTTCAATAGGGGACCCTATATCCGGCAGCTTTCAAAGGGTTAGCTAAACCCTAAAGCCCTAAAACCCGAAACTTGAAACCCTGAAGCCCTAAACTTGAAGCGCGCTAGATCCTAAACTCTAAGACCCCCAAACCCTAAAACCCTATAAACCTTGAACCCTAAACCCTAAAACCCTATAAACCTTGAACCCTAAACCCTAAAACCCTAAAACCCGAAACCCTAAACCCTAACTTTTCTAAGGGTGTTATGGGCGGACCCAGCAGAAGCCTAAACGGAGCTACTGGGAACCCCAAATAGGGAATCCCAAGAATATAGCAGGAATATAATGGAATGTAAGGACCCTGGTAGGTATATTCCAACTATATACCCTAAACCCTAAACCCTATTCTTGGGGGTTCCCGGTTTGGGGTTCACAGTAGAGTCCCTTTAGCCTAACAGGCCATGGCCTCAGGGCAAGCATGGCAGCGCGCGTTGAGCTGGATGGCCGAGGCTTCGAGCGGTTCAGGGGTATTGGGGGTTTAAGGGGTTTTAGGGGTGTTAGGGGTTTAAGGGTTTAGGGTTTAAGGGTTTAGGGGTTTAGGGGTTTAGGGGTTTGAGTGTTTAGGGCTTTAGGGTTTAAGGGTTTAGGGCTTTAGGGTTTCAGGGTTTAGGGCTTTAGGGTTAAGTGCCATCTACTTGTTTTGAAAGGCATGATGCATGTGTCCTTTGAGCATCATAGCTTTGTAAAAAGGATGCTGTTTTCTTGCTAGGGTATTGTGGGCTAAGCTTTAGGGTTTAGGGTTCAGGGTTGGCGGTTTACTGTCTATGACATGAATCCTGAACGTGCCAATGCCCTCAACTAGGAACGCGAAATTGGGGGGGCGGTCCAAAATTGGAGTTTAGGGTCGGAGTAGCCGAACTGTGTAAAGGGCTTGCGTTCTTCTCACCATGAGCCTGAGATTCATACCGTATATGACCCCAGTTTAGGGGTTTAGGATTCAGGGGTTTAGGAATTAGGGGCAGTGGGGATATGTTGGGATATTGGAACTAAAACGGAAACTACTGTTCAAGGAGCATATAAAGGAGATATAGTGGGATGAAGTTCTTATTCGCAACCCAGGCCTCGCACAGTAAATGTCCTGCACCGTGAACCCTACATGCACTACCTTTCCCAAAGGGTCCATGTAGGTATATGGTATATACTTAGGACCCAACGGGGTTCCCATATACCTACTTCAAGGCCCAAGTATATCCCATTTACCTACATGGACCCTTTGGGTTTACTCAGCGGCGAACCTCTCTTAAGGCAATTAGGGTAAAACCGAAAAGACGGCCTTAGGACAGAGGTTTACGACCCCCCCCCCCCCTGTAAGAGAGGCCCGCGGCGAACCTCCGCTAGGACAGGGTCCTCGGAATCCAATGAATGATGATTCATGTGTGTTCAACTGATTATGGCTCCCGACCCTGAGGGTGCATTTTAAGGCATGCTTCGAGGATGCCTGCTTCAACCGGGCAATGAAGAGCGTGGGCACCAGGCTGCGGGAAACCTCTTCTGCGTGAACTTCAAGTGGCGACCGTGTCAGCATGCGTTCACGAATCTGGCTACCGTGGAAGAGATGAGTAAGTTCAACTTTGGCCAAGGACCAAAGCCCTTCCTCTGCAGGGTTTTAGGCAAATTTGATGTCGAATTAGGCTTAGAATGATTTTGTGTTGCTACCTGGGATGGTAGGTTTGGAGATTCTTGTTCTCTCTGGTTGAAAACAAGCCGTGCGCGGGCCGTGCGGGACAGAATTCAGGCCAACCCGCAACCTTGAATCCTCAATCTGAGTTTCCGTTTTATTTTTCCATTATCCCAATAATGTATCCAACCCTAAACCCTGAATAGTAGTTCCAATGTTCTTTTTCATCATGCAAAAATATCCTCATGTTTTACCTCTTAAGCAGTAGTTGCGGTTTTCTTCTCCATTATCTTAACTCTAAGCCGAACCCTAAACACTAGACCCTAAGCCCATACCGGCAGTGGTTTCCATTCAATTTTCCGTAAACCCAATAAACCCTCATTACCCCCAATCTTACCTTAGGTTAGCTAGGAATGAAGGAATGGATCTGACTTGTAGTCCCGATATACCTGCGTAAAGTAGTTGCCATTTTCTTTCCCGTTCCTGCTAGACCCTGAACCCTGAACCCTGAACCCATTATAGTAGTTGCCATTTTTCCATGCCCTCTAACCCTAAACCCTAAATCCTAAACCCTAAACCCTCATCCTAAACCTATACAACCCATTGTGGTAAGGTTTCCATTTTCTTTTTAATTCCTTCGTTCCCAGCCAAGCAAAGGTAGTAATTTTGGGCATGCCCACATCTGCCGGGATCCGGTTTAGGGGTTTAGGGTTTAGGGTTTGGGCTTTAGGATTCAGGGTATAGGGTTGGGGATTTAGGGTTTAGGGTTTGGGATGTAGGGTTTAGGGTTTGGGATTTAGAGTTTAGGGTTTGGAGTTTGAATCTTACCCTAAGGGTCCAAGTACCTAACAATCACATACTTACCCGCAACCTGTGCTTTCATTTCGATTACCCCAAACTCAAGCACACAATTATGGGAAGGTTGAGAGTTTGGGATTTTCGGGTTTAGAGTTCAGGGTCTAGGGGGCTTACAGTCTATGGCGTTTAGGGTGTAGGATTAGGCGTTAGGGTTTGGGGCAAGGCTCAAGCTTAAACGCGAAGTACGACTCTTGAACAACTCCTTGCCAGGCCAGGCTTATATATCATTGGGACAATCAAAACCTTCAAGCTTAATTTCCAGGCATCATAACCCAACCTATACCTTCAAGTACACCTGGTATACACCCAAGATCCTAGCCTTAGGCCTGAGACCCCTGAACCCTACACGCGGTTAAGGATTAGGGTTTAGGGTTAGGCCCGAAACCCTATAAACCCTAAGCCCTAAACCCTAAGCCCCTACTTTCACCAAATCTTCTCGAAGCCGATCGCAGGGCTTTGCCTGCTTCCAACCGGATCCCCCTGGGTTGGCTCTGGCTGCAGCCATCAGCAACTCATCTCTTCAGTCAAAAGACAGTTTCCATTGCAGTTTCCAGGTGATCCTACATTATCATGATTGGTAACTATCCATACATGAGTCCCCCTAAACCCTAAATACTAGTTTCTATGTATTTTATCAGCAACTCATCTCGCCAGTCAAGTTGAGGGTTTTTGGGTTTAGGGTTTAGGGTTTTAGGGTTTTAGGGGTTTTAGGGTTTAGGCTTTAGGGTTTAGGGTTGAGGGCGTAGGGTTAGGATTGAGGGTTTTAAGGTGTGCAAGATTTGTTGTTTAACCCTAAACCCTAAACCCTAAACGGTGTATTTAACTTTCAGAAGGTTTAAGATGTAGGGCTTAAGGTATTGTAAGGTGTTTAAGAATCAAGGTTTCAGGTTTCGGTTCTAAGTTTCCGGCGTCGATGGGCTGGAGGTGACATGTTGACATGGCGCCCCAACTCTAAGGGTCCAAGGACATCAATAATAGGGTCCCTTTAAGGGGGTCTTAGGGGGATATAAAGGGATATATGGGTACTTTATAGGGGTATATAGGACCCCAAATAACAGGGTCATAGGGCTCCAAATGCCATTAATATTCTAGTATTTGGGCCCTAGAACCGTATTAAGTATATGGGTCTTTGGACCCTTAGGGCAACACACCCAGGGGACGCTGGAGGGAGGGGCAGGTCCCACGGTTTGGACTCACAGACTAACAGTTGAAGCCCAGGACCGCTCACAAAGCGGAAGCCCAGCCCCCTTAAACCCAAAACTTCACTAAAGCCAAAAACTCAAGGGTTTCCTAAGTCCTAGGACTCCACTTATAACCCCAATTACTTACAGCTTTTGAGTAATTACACTTCATCATAAGGAAAAACGGAAATCTTCAGGTAATTGAGGTTACAGGAAAGCCTTAAGCCCCAAACCCTAGTAACCCTTAACCTTAAGCCCTAAACCTCTTGAGCCCGAAGCCCAAGTCGTCTGAGGCACACGAGGGCCCTGGACTCTGGCTGGGCATGGGATA
Source organism: Balneolaceae bacterium (assembly GCA_965242845.1). Classification (GTDB taxonomy): domain Bacteria; phylum Bacteroidota; class Rhodothermia; order Balneolales; family Balneolaceae; genus RHLJ01. Next base: position 1,528,806 of record CBDETC010000002.1, on the reverse strand, counting down.
CAGGGGTAAGGGTTTAGGGTTTAGGATTGAGGGTTTAGGGGTTGTGGGTCGGGGTTTAGTTTTTTGAGGGTTTAGGCTGTGTGGTAATTGTTGTATCTTGGTCTGGTGGTTGAGGCTGCAAGACATTTAGGGGTGTACGTTGGGTACTGCCCCCCCCTCAGTAACAGTTGGATAGTAATTATAATATGGTTATATATAGCCCCTAATAGGACCCCTAATATAGACTGTTACTCGGGGGGCAGTACCCAAGGTATACGGGCCTGTTAGGGTGAGGGTTCAAGGGCGCAGTTGCATGCAAGTGTTTCAACTCTGAATGATTTTTTTGGGGTTATATGAGCTATAGTCTAAACTCCTTGAAGGGTGCATTTATAGGAGAATACATAGGGGATTATGCTAGGGTTTATCAAGGGGTCAAGGGGGGTACAGTGTGGGCTCGAGTCAACAAGCTTTACGCCAGCGAGGGTTCTTGAGAACAGCTGCAAGAGCGCTTTGGTGGAAACATGAGCGGTAGCACAAGTACAAGGTAGCATGCAGCACCGTCTCAGGTCATGAACAGCATTCCGGACGAGCAAAACCCAGAGTCCGGCGCTCAGTAACCAGCAGGTTCAAAAGTGACGCAATTGAAAGGCGTGGCTTTCTCTCCATCTGTTTTACTCCTCTCAGGACCGAGCCAGAGTATCGCTTCTGCAAAGTCACAGTGGTACAGCTGGGTCCAGGAAAGAAAAGGCTTCCAGCTGGATCCTGAGGGTGCTGACGTGAAAATGGTTGTTGTGAGATAAACATGAAACTTGCGCTTGCCAGTGGCGCCGGCTCCGCTCCTTTTATCCACCACTTCCTCGCGATCTGGACCTCAAACGTGAGGAGGCGCTTCGTGAATTTGTGCATTTGCCAGCGTGCCACGTGGACTGCATTCGCAGCAACAGGTTCCCGACCCGGCAGACGAGGATAAACCGGAGCCGGAGCCAGAGAATCTGGAAATGGATACGCAGCCCGAGCGGGAACCAGGCCGGTGAAACGTAGATCATTAGTGACAGCCGACTCAATTTGAACTGTTGCGGACCACAAGTTCCAGGACCAGCACGGACCACCTGCACCCGACTGGGCCCGCATCTAAGCAAGCTTCTGCTTTGCCTAGCATGTTCCAACGCAGCTGCGGCTCCAGGATTCCCCCGAGCAATTTCAGCTTCTGCCACTTTAACGTGCCTCAGCCTCGGTCTCTACGTTATCAAAGCGCGGATGCGAAGCATTGCCTATGCTGAGGTCCACATCAAGCGGCGCCGACGAAAGCAGCACCACGTGCTCAGGTCATGGAGTATTTCTGGGTGATCGTGCTGAGCCCATACGCTCCTCCGGACCGTCTCTGGCTTCATCCGCATGCCACATTCGAGGAGTTGAAAGCCACGTAATCGCACAAGCACAATTCCTGCAAGCTGGCTCCCTGTGACCTTGCTTTTCCAACTAAGTCGGTGTGGAGCTGGAAGTGGCGGCTCCAGTACAAGCACAATGTGTTCTGTGCCGTGAATGGACACCGAGTGCTGAAGGACAGAGTGTAAACAGCAGTTGCACATGCTGCCCACGGAACGCGTGAAAAAAAGTTTTCTGCAGGAGCACAGCCTATTCGAGACGCCCCTGAGATGCAGGACGGGGGCCGTAGCGCTGCACCCACATCGGGGCCTAGGACTCAGGACCCGGCTTTCAGACGTCGAGGCTCTGATCGACCAACTTTCACCACGCGCGCCCCATGGAGCAAAGCCTCCGACGGCGGCGCAGCTAACGCGTGCTCCCAAATTGCAAAATAAGGATCTGAGAGCAGAGGGACAGTGAGCATTGGTTTGCAACATGTTGACACTTGAGTGGCAAGAGTGCGGCGCAGGAACTCAAACATTCACGCATGACAAGGGCCTTGGATCCGTAGCTCGCGGCTCTAGTCCAAAGCAGACTACCGCCTCCGCGTTCCCTTCCGCACGCGCTCTCCAAGCCCCTCGACTCACATACAAGCTGTAGCACTGCCTAGAGCAGCATGCGACCAGTTCTTGCTTTGCTTTTTCTTCTGAGAGCTCAGGTCATGGAGTATTTCTGGGTGATCGTGCTGAGCCCATACGCTCCTCCAGACCGTCTCTGGCTTCATTGCCGTGCCACATTTAAGGACTTAGACATTTCCTGCAGGCTGGCTTGATGTGACCCTGCTTTTCTAATTAAGTCGGTGTGGAGCTGGAAGTGGCGGCTCCAGCACAAGCACAATGTGTTCTGTGCCGTGAATGGACACCGAGTGCTGAAGGACAGAGTTTACACAGCAGTTGCACATGTTGCCCACGGAACCCGTGAAAAAAGTTTTCTGCAGGAGCACAGCGTATTCGAGACGCCCCTGAGATGCAGGACAGGGGCCGTAGCGCTGCACCCACATCAGGGCCGAGGACCCGGCTTTTGTATCATAAAGCCTGAGCCATAGATCAATTAGAGGACCCGAACATGGACCCCAAAATACGAGAATCCTCATTATAGGGGCTCCCCACTTCCGCCGCCCAAACTTACCCCTAATTTTTGGAAATCCGAAGCCTTCTGCCTATATATATATATATATATGTATCCACATATATTTGAACCTGAATGACTGCTTTGTCCTTGGGACTTCGGATTTTGGATGTTGGGTTTGGGGGTTTGGATTTTGGGTTTTAGGTTTGGGTTTTGGATTTCGAGCCCGGTGTTGGGAGACCCCTCCTTCCCATGTATATATACATATAAATGAATTTTAACAGTTTTTTGTATTTCTAGGATTTTGGGCTGGGGGGTTTTGGGCTTTGGGATTTTGTTTTTTGGGATTTGGGCTTTGGATTTTGCGTTTTGGGCTTTGAGTTTTGGATTTTGGGTTTCCTTACGAAGACCTTTAGATCAACTTCCATATAGGCTACGGTCAATGCAGGACGTTTAGTGTCGTCCCTAATCTGAATATGGTCCCTAATAAGGAACCCATGTCCATTAAGATATGTAACAGTAGTAATTATCTATTTCACTTTCCATCGTTTTTTCCATTTGATCTTCCATTAAATTATGTCGGAAATACAGACTGTAGCTCATATGTTGCTGGTGCGCGTAGGCGCTGGCGATCCTTTCAGATGCAAGAAGGCCAGCTGCGAAACACTAGGGGTTTACGTCTGAGGTTCTAGTGTTGAAGCAAGGAATCTAGTATAGAATGTACTATTAGCATTCCACGCATGTTTCTTGATTCAGGCATATTTGGGCTTTTTGGCAACATGATTCGTGCAAAAAAGGGGAGGAAGGGGATTCCAACGCGCCAGGGTTTAGGGTTCATGCTTCATGGTTCGACAATGGATATGGGCCGGGGTGCTGTGGATTCTCCAAAGATACAGTCTGAGGTATACTCGACAAACTGAAGCTAGCCATTTGCACCAAAACGCTGGGTAAGTCTGCTAAGCCGCGCGCCCTCGAACCCGAACTTTCCCTAAGGCTTCGTGCTCAATCCTGCTAGCAAAGAAAACATCGTGGACAAAAAGAGTTATTCCTTACATGCTTGAATTTTTTCTGCTCCTTATTACCAGAGTGGCTGGTCCTACCATTTTTTCTTACAGCCTAAGGATCCGATCAATGCGATTAATACCCTGTAGTTGTCTTCGAATATATCTACCTAGTCCAGGTCCCCTAAACCGGCGATCTGAACTATCATCGCAGTGTCCATTGGTTTTTCCATTGCCTTTTCCATGTGTTTCTCGATATTCAGGTGAATATCCGTGAAACCTATATCCCTAAACTTTTGAAAGGCATGATACGTCCTAGGATTCAAGGGTAATATCTCGCCTGGTGTATGGGTGATTGCTGGGGAAACCACCGTTTAGGAGGTGCAGCGTGGTTCAACATGCAAAGGTACTTCAGGGCAGTCATTGGGCTTAACTTTTTCCTCATATTAAACACATATTGCCATTGCGGTATATGATGATACATGGGAAATACTTAATTTCAGGAGAAGGGGGGGTTAATGTCACGGCGAGGGGGTTGCTAAAGAGGGTAATACTGGGTGTGACTTGACAGTGGTTTTTCTATGCCTTATATTATAAATATCGAAAAATCCTACACCACCCTATGTGCCTTATATCTCAGGAATTACAATGTATTAGGGTTCTTAAGTAGTGCAAGATTTCCTTCATCCACCGTGGGAGTATCAGTGGTATGCTGTAAGTATACTTGCTAGGTCCCGCTAGCCTTCCATGTAGGGGTTAACTTACTGGGGGCTTCTGCGGGGTAACCCTAAACCCTTAGCCCTAAACCCTAATACGTAAACCCTGAACAGTAAACCCTCAGCCCAAAACCCTAAACCCTTAAACCTGAAGTTCTGGCGGGGGTATACTTGGCTAAAAAGACTCCAAAGGATGCTTTCCGCTCCTCCGCCCTGAGCACCCAAACCCTCAACCCCGAACCCTAAACTCCCAACTCCATACCTTCAAATGAGCTGTAATTAGTCTAAACTCTTCAAAGGGGTTTATATACGGGACTAGATAGACGAATGTTATAGGGCTGATCAATTAAGAAGGATACTAGGAGTTTAGACTATAGCTCAGATGGGAATCAAAGTTTTGCGTTTTGGCTGAATTAATGAATGAGCCCTGTTCTTTACGCACCCTGTATGACGTATTGATAGGGACCACAAGGGACCCCTGTTTGAGAAGCCCTCGTACTTTTCATGTACGGGAAATCCCGCTAGATTTGGGGCACCGGTTTAGAGCTCGATCCTGCTTGCAAGCTTTTAAGAGAAAGTCGCACTTCCCGATTCAGATTGTCGCCCATAGCCTTTGTTTTGCCGGATGTAACCATCCCTTATTTGCCTACTAAGAAGGAGTAAGTTTCGTGGACCTTCCGGCGAAGATATAGCCGCTGTTAGATTGTGGACACCTGCGGCGTGTTCCATGCCTTATGTGAATATCCGTGAGTCCTAAGCCTAGGCGAAGCAAACTACAGGAGCGGAAGAGGAACTGTCGTGTTCATGTCGTGAAGTTTTGCCATGGTAGCTTCCCTACAATAAGGAAACCCCAATATAGACCCTCAAATACGATAATCCTTATTATGTGGACCCCCAATGAGGTACCCATAAATTTGGGAAACCCTCTGTTGCATGTTCCTCCCACGCTGGGCAGGCGACATCTTACAAGTCTGCCAATCTACGGCTCCGTGCTAGGCAGGTTGGCCCAAAGATCACCGAGTTTAATTGCTGTATTTTGGGGTTTCGGGTTTGGGGTTTGGGATTTCGAAGCTTCCACCAAGGGGCGTGGCGACCGTTCGTCTTCTATCCCTTGCTACTTCTGCTCACCATAAGACTATAAGCTACATACCCCGTGCCCTCCAACTAAGCGACATCCCCTGAAGCCCAAACTATCCCCATCAGTGACCTCCCTACCATGTCTCCCTGACCTCCGTAGAGATTCAGGGGTAGGGCTCCAGAATCAGCAAAGGAAGAAAGTCCGGCGGATCCGTCGAGGTTCCTAGTAGTAGCTTTAGTAAGTATAGCATAACAGTAGCCCTGGAAGCCCAGTTACCTATATATTGGGTTGCTGTCCTTAAGACCCTATATAAACATATACTATCTGTAACCCAAGGACCTCCTATATGGGTACCTGGGCTTCCGGAGTAAAGTAATAGTTCTTTGGCCGCTGAACGAGTGAACGACAGTGCCAACAAAACATGATTTGTTCGAGGAAGTCATCCTAGGAGCCAGAGGGTCCATGTACCCAATAACTAGGTACTTGGGTTTTGGGTAATTCGAATTATGGTACAGGTTTTGGGTAAGTAAATGATTATTAGGTTCTTGGACCTTTTGGGGGGCAGAACAATGTTTCAGCGACTACGTTGAACCTGAACCTTAATTGTCTCCATTGTTTCCAGCGCGTCAAAGCCCAAGGGTTAAGGGTGTAAGGGCCTGGGGTATATTGAAGATGAGTTGGAGCCAGGGTGGTGACAACCTTCAGTCATTAATTCCTAAATCCTAAACCCCGCATACCCTAAACTTTAAGCCCCTAAACTTCAAACCCCTAAACCCTTAAATCCTGAACCCCTAAACTTTAAGCCCCTAAACCCTAAACCCACCCCTAAACCCTAAACTAGAAGGCGCGGCAAAGGGATGTCGCATCTTCGGCCTTTTGCCTTGTTTGGGTCCGGTTAAACTCCCAAAGGGTCCAGGCACCTCGAAAGCACAGACTTGGGGTACATAGGGGTTGCGCGGCTTAGGGTTTAGAGTTTAGGGTTCTTGGCCTTATATAGACTTGATAGGTACCTAGGCCCTTGTTATGTTTGGGGCTGCGCACCCAATTTTTGACAAATCCCCCTTACACCTTAAACCCTAAACCCCTGAATTGTCAGGTGCCCTTGGCCAATCTTCCGCATGGCGTCGTGTCCTGGTGGGGAGCTGAGGAGATTTGGGGCTTTGCTAAACCTAGAGGTATCCTTGTGGGGGGTCTCAATGATCAGGACTATACTATTGAGGTTTAGGGTTTAGGGTTGGGGTCCCTTTTTTTGTGAAACTACCATTTGGGTGTCAGCTCTGGAGTTAGTGCTGCTGAAGGAGAAGGAGGAGGAGTGAGAGAGCGCAGATGAGCTATAGTCTAAACTCCATCTTGGAGGTTATGTACGGGATTACATAGGGGATGGTTATAGGGTTTATTAAGGGGAATACTAGGAGTTTTGGATGTAGTTTATATAGGGACTAGTAGGAGGCTCGTGTGGGCATTGTTGTAGCGATCCGCGTCCGCACTCCCTCTTGAGCGCCAGGATTTGAAGTTTTGGTGCTGTTTTTGATTTGAAGCCGCCATGTTTCAACTGACAGGTACCCATTACACTTTTTCGGGGTTAGGGTTTAGGCCCATACTAACGCTAAACCCTAAACCTTGTACTTCATAATGCCCTGCACCCTAAAACCTAAACTTATCATACATCCACCCCACAACCTTTGTACCACCTACGCTAGAGAGCAACCCCAACCTCTTATCCTTCTCGCGCAAGCACTCCAGCCTTTGGCCTCTGCACCGCCGCCCCCCCCCCCCCCCCCCAAGCCCTGAATCCTAAACCCTAAACCCTATTCCTAATCCTAAACCCTATAAATCCTTTTAAGGTTTAGGGGTTTGGGTTTCGGGTTTAGGGTTTGACCCTAAATCCTAAACCCTACATCCTAAATCCATCCTTTGCCCTAGAAGGCCTTACTGGTGTTTAAAAGGGAGCTGGGGGAGCGGAACCCTACAAGACTCCCCGTAGAATCCCTACAGTGGTCATGTTTTAGATCCAACATGCTTGTGTATGAATGGTTTCTGTTAGCTGAAGCTCTCCTAAACCCTAAACCCCTAAACCCTGAACCCTAAGCTGGAACGGTAGGGTACCTGGCTAGTTCAGGACCAGCTTCCCAAACAAAAAGGATTGACAGGAGGTCTCGGAACAGCAGTCGCAGCGGGTCCAAGTACCCAACTAAAAGGTTCTTAGGTTTTGGGAGGTTGTAGGGTTTAGGGTTTTTGATGGCTTTTAAGGGCAATGTTAGTTGTAGTATAGGTTTTGGGTAAGTATATGATTATTAGTAGGACCCTGAAAAAATTAACTTGCAGGTAGCTTATTGCCACTTGCGATCCTTACAATGATCACTACAGTACCCATAGTAGCCACATGACTTCAAAGCTCATTCCTTAAGCCTTTAAACCCTAAACCCCTACGCCCCTAAACCCTTAACCCCTAAACCCGCAACACTAGACACCTAAACCCTTGGCCCCTGAACCCCAAACCCTAAAACCTCTACCCTTAACCTGTAACCCTAAACCTGTAACCCCAGATCCTTTCATTCCATACCCTGAGCCTCTTGAGGTTCTTATGGATGAGATGCGAGAGCTGCAGTTGAGACCCAATGTGGCCACCTACAGTGCTGCTTCCTGGACCCCAAAGGAGAATGAGGTTCAGGGTTTAGGGTTGATTGTTGGGGTTTTGGCGTTGAGGGGCTGTAGGTAGGATTTAGGGCTTGAGAATTCAGACTCAGCATTTAGAATTGAGGGTTTTGTTCAAGGCTCCCAGGTTCAGGTTTGATAGCTTGCTTGGAGAGTCCCTCATAGTTGTAGTTGTGGAGGTGCGTTGAGTTGTGGCTTCTGATCCAGATCAGGGTGCACAAAGCCTTCAAGCCCGAAACCCTAAGCCCTGACCCCTCTGTAACCTCCAAGTTCGGCTGAGTTCTGTCTGCAAGGTGTTGGTCAATAGAATCTATCATGTAGTACTATTATATATACTACTATTCTACTACATTACCATACTATTATATAATAATACCATAATCCCCTAGTCTCCCCGATGCAGAAATCAATCTAGGTAGAAGAACCATGTTTAAGACTCCAACGAGCTGAGCTGCTTGTTTTGACCAACCTTGACATCTCTGCGGGCTGATGTAGTCTAGCTTTATAGCTTCAGTGCGCTGGGCCCCCATCCATACCCTAAACCCAAAACCCTAGTAAACCTTAAGGTGTAGGGTTTGGGGTTTAGGGTTTAGGCAAACCTGAAGCCCTAACCCGTAAGCCGAACCCTAAACCCCAGCCCCAATAAATGCTTGTACGAAAGAATTTCATAAGGACCCTAGTATGAGTACCATCATCCCTTGTGCTAGCCCTCAGTGGCTGGGATCCGCACCTACCCAGGCAGCCCAATATCCTTTAATTACGGAATATACCTTAAATCATATTAGTTATAGTCTAAGCTCTATAAAGGGGAATATGAGTCATAATCTAGGCTCTCTAAAGGGGGCTATGTAGGGGATCATATAGGGGAGTATAATAGGGCTTTCTAAGGGGGATAGAGGGGGCTTAGATTTCGGCTCATATTCGTGGATCAGGTAAGAAACTGCCGAGTTTGGAGGTCAGTGTTTGATTTCGTTTTTGGCCTACCAACCAGAAGTGCTGGCGTGGCTGAGTGAAAGCCGACCTTGGATCTCATCTGCCTGACTTTGCAGTCTTGGAGGGCCTTCTTTTGGGAATAGACCCTAAGCCCTAAACCCTGAAGACCTGTGGCAAGGCCCGACTCTTCAAACTGAAAGAAAGAACATGGCTTAGTGCAACCCTCATTGAACCTTCAACGCTCAGCTTAGGGGTCGCTGGTTTAGGGTTTAGGGAGTTTCTGTTGCCCACTTCCTTAAGGGGGTAATATGGGAGCCTATAGTTAACCAAACCCCTAAAAAACCCGACCCTTTCAAGCATTTGGTACTTATAGGGTCCTTTGTTGAGGCATTGGTGCAAACCTCAAAATCTAAACTTGAACCCCTGAACCCTAACTCTGCTAAAATCCACTTATCCAAAGCCCTAAAACCCTAAACCCCAAACCGCAAACCCTAAACCCCAAACCCTAAATCCTAAACCCTGACCCCCAACCCTAAGTCCTAAACCCCGAAACCCTAAATCCTAAACCCTAAACCCCAAGCCAAAGGCTATGAAAGCACTGCAGTGCGCAGCGCGGTGGCAGCAGGCCATGACTCTGTTTTGGGCATCCCGTGGGCAGCAGGCCTGACTCAAGAGTCTACGGGAAGAGTATGTAGTGTTGAGGGTCCAGGGTTTAGGGTTCGGATCACGGTTTTAGGGTTTGGGGTTTAGGGTTTGAGGTTCAGGGTTTAGGGTTTTAGGGTTTTGGTTTTTGGTTTTTGGGTTGAGGGGTTAGGGTTTAGATTTTAGGGGGTAGGGATGGGGTTTAAATGATATTCGGATCCCTAGTATGATTTAAGGTAGATTGTCTGGGATATGGGGCTTTCTGGGCAGGATTGTTATTTACATTTGCATATATATCGGTATATGCCTACATGTTTGGTGTGTACACATATTCCTATCTGTCCATCTATCTATATATATATATATATATGTATGGTGTATATGTGTGTGCATATATATATATATACACGTACAGATGGATAGATAGGTTGCATATAGAGTGTGTACTTTCATACACATGTAAAGGGTGTATGTCATATACATCTATCCACATGCGTAGATATATATATATATATAGCATACGTAGAGCATACTGCATACAGTATAAAGGGCATGTGAGTTCAGGATTCAGCCCTAAACCATCACCCCTCTGCGGATCCACTTTTTGCCGGCTGGCTTTTTACGAATGAGGGGTTATAGTGCAATATACCTTTGGTGGACCCCCACCCCCCACCCTGTAATAGTGGAATAGTAGGAATATAAGAGGACCCTAACATGATTAATCATCACTCTCCCTTATCGTCACTATTACAGGGGAGGAGTTCCACCTACAGTATACCCGACACCTACACCCTAAACCTACACCTCCCGAACACCATCTGGCGTTTTCGACCTTCAAAGGATAATAGGGATTATATTAGGGTCCTCTTCCCTAAACCCTAAACCCTAAACCCTAAACCCTAAACCCTATATTCTTATAATACCACTATTACAGGGTGGCGGGTCCTCCTAAAGTATAGTGCATGTCAAGAACTAACTTCCGAGATGCTGAACGTTTCGCCCCCCGGCTTCTACCCTAAGGGTCCAAGGACCCAAGTAACAGGGTCCCTTTAAAGGGGTTATAGGGGGACATATAGGGATATAAGGGCCCAAGGACCCAAATAATAGGGTTTTAGGGCCCAAATACTATAGTATTAATGGTATTTGGGCCCTAAAGCCCTATTATTTGGGTCCCCGGACGCTTAGGGATAACCCGTGCGATGGTGAATCTTAACGATGCTCGTCATTCCGATGTATTGAGCCGGGCAGTTCACAACAATCCTCAGCCACGCTCGTTTCATACTGGTTACACTCCCAGAAACTAACATGGGAACACAAAAAAGGCCCTATAAAGACTACAGTCCTTCTAAAAGGGGACTATATGAGTTTCCATGTTAGTTTGGGGGAGTGTACTGTTTTGCGAGCAAGCGGCGTGTGCATTTGGTGCGGCGGTAACTATCCTGATTGGCAGGCTTCGTGAAGAGCTGCCGGTACCCAGCCCAAAGGGAACGGGTATCTACATAATGTGTACTTGGGACCTGAAGCGCAAGCCAAATACCTACAGTTTAGAAGTGAGTACCCCTTCATTGTTAGGTATAAGCCACAAAACTGTGGGTCGTTGGGGCTCCAGGTATATATGACTAACCCTAAACCCTAGACCGTATAGGGCTTGTAAGGGTTTATTGGGCTTGTAGGATTTATGCGGTTTATAGGGCTTAAGGGTTGAGGGTTTAGGGTTCAGCTGCACAGCTGCAGTCAGAGCAATGGCATCTGGCCTCATAAAGTGCCCAATTTGGGGTCTGCGAGATACCGCTGCGCAACTAGCCCGGATGTCATGGACCTACAGAGCACAGGACAAGAGCTAAGCTACATAATCCTCTTAAGCAGCTTCGAAGAAGTGCCGCAGATTCCAAGTACAAACTGCATGCAGCTCAAACTCACGCAGCCTTTCATGCCTCTATCTTGAGACCACACAGAACGGTGGTGTCAGGCAAGTGGTACTTGGGGAACCTAGGAAGGACCCAGGAAGACATGGTAAAGCTTGGAGCAATGCTGTGGGATATCAGAGACATGTCTGTTAGCCTTGGAATCTTGAATCGTCTTTCAAGAAGTGGAGGGTTCTAGGGTCCTTCCTCTAAAAAGTGCTGCCAAAACCTCTGAATCGTATAGACCGTATATGAATCGATTAAGTTTTTTTGCATTTTCCAGAATCCCTAAAAGGGTCCTTACTTTTCTGGGTCGGGTACAACCCCCTACACCCTAACCCTATAGGTGCAACCCTGGGAGGTGGTTCCGGATGCAATCTTCTTGACCTCGACGCTCAGCGCTGTACAGGAGGGAGGTGACCGCGGATTTTGGGGAAGTCTAGGGACTAGTACTAGGGTCTTGTGCGAACTTCAGGGTCTTCATGGAACCCTACTGTTGATTCTACAAATTTTGCATGAGCCTAGTAAATGAGAACACCATGAAGGGGTTTTTGGTCGCAAAGGATTGTTGGTATCAACCGTATATGAGCCCCCAAGCTCAGAAGTCTCCACTCCGAAACAGGTTCCAAAACAGGTCACACAGGTGTTGTTTGAGGTTAGGGTTTAGGGTCTAGGGTTTAGGGTAAGGGTGATTGTCAGCCTTTGTTTAGGCTGTGCACAAGATTCCCTATGGATTAGGGTGACCATTTCTGGTTGTACGTAGGGAACGGAGGAATGGATTTCTACTGTAGTTCCAGTATCATCCCCTAATAGTGGTCGTTTGCATGTTGTTTTCCATTTCTTCATTCCCCAATAGCAAGCAGCATGTGTGTGTGTGTGTATGCGGGCAGGGGCGGCGATTGTCATGCAGGGCTTGCCTAGGAGCTTCCATACATTGGCGGGCCTCTCTCGTACATACCCGTATATACTAATTACAATCCTTGGTATGGGTAGCCGAGTTTTGGAATCCCCCCTATATAGGGATGAGGGTTTAGGGATTGGGATTCGTTCTCAGAGGGTTTAAATACCTATATGGTAAATACTTGGGGGCCAAGACTTTTTCCTTTAAGGTATTTTTGTTTCCTTAGTATCTACCACATGGGTATCTAGACTCTTTGAGGTTTAGAGTGCCGGCCTTTACGACTGGGGTTTTCGGGGATGAGGGACTAAAGACCCTCAACCCTAAAGCCTTGCAAGCCTTAAACCCTAAACCCTACACCCTAAACCCTAAACCCCTAAAGGCCAAAAGTCCAGGGAATTCTAGGATTGCGGCGGGCGCTTCCGGAAACTGGAGTTGGGCATCCCTTTAGTTGGGGATAGGTTTCCCGGTTTAGGGTTCAGGGTTTAGGGTTTAGGCTTTAAGTAGTACCCAGAGGGTCCAAGTACCCAATAATTAGGTACTTGGGTTTTGGGTAATAGAAATTATAGTATAGGTTTTGGGTGAGTATAGTATTTGATTATTGGGTACTTGGACCCTTAGGGGTATATAGAAAATCGGGGGGGTGGGGGAGGGGGGGGGTAAATTTTGGGACAATGGAAAATGAAATGGAAACTACTATTTAGGGTTTAGGGTTTAGGACCCTCTTAAGTAGATAGGATATGGGGTATCTGGGGATCCAATTATAATATGCCCGAAGCCAACTTTGTCCGTAAGGGGGACTATAGGTTCAGGGTTTAGGGTTTGGAGATTGCATTTTCATAGTTTTTTTGGGGGGGTTGCGCCTTTAGAGGAATGAGTGCCCATGACAAGTTGGTGCTCGCCACCGTTTCGGCGCGGTTTGTTGGATCGTCATGGCAACATGAAGATCTCTGCGCCGTAAATTCCCAGGCCTAAACCCTAAACCCAAATAAAAAGCCAGAACCTAAACCCCCAAACCTAAAACAGGTTTAAGGTTTAGGGCTTTGCTATTACAAACGTAAACTTTTAACTGTATCTTACACTTACATGACCATGGGGGAGAGTGCTATTTTTCCATCCTGGATAGCTCATATGAGAAAGAGTCTAAACTCCTTAAAGGGGGATACTATAGGGGATTATAGAGGGTTCAGGGTTTAGAGTCTAAACTCCCTAAAGGGCGATAATACAGGGAGTTGTATAGGGGTTATTACGGGGGATACTAGGAGTTGAGATTATAGTTCATGTTGTCCTAGCAAGTACATGACCCTCGGATAGGGATGAGGATAAAACTACCTGGGTTTCGGGGGTTTAGGCTTTAGGGGGATGAGGGTGAAGTGGGTTTAGGGTTGCGAGGGTTCAGGATGTACGGGTGTAGGCTTTAAGGCTTTAATTCAGGAAGATCCCCACCATGTAATAGCGGTATAGAAGGGCTATACGAGGGCCGAAGTATGATTCGTATGATCCCTTAGGCCCTTCACCCCAAAATCGTGCGTATAGAGGCTTTAGTATTCTGGGGATAACTTGGAAGTCCAGGTGTTACCTTATCGGGGGATACAGAGGACCGACTGACATAAAGATCCGCTCTTCCACACTTACCACCAGTTAGCACATGCAAGTCGAAGACACGCAACGCAGAGAAAAGTCGTCTAGCAAGAGCTTGTCCAAGATCTACACTGACCCAAGCTAACATGGAATCCCCAATTGAGCCCTGCAAAATTACCGTTCTTGGAAATCTGCCAAAACGGGCTTCCATGTAAATCCGCGTAGGCATGACACTTGCTGTTGAGCGCGTCGCCCGAAGGCTCCCAAACTCATTGAGCAAACGTACACCCCCATAAACAGCGGTCTCCGGTGCAAGGCGACCACTGGCCACTCGCACTACTGTTGCTCACGGAAGCAGATCACTGTCGTGTGGAGGCCCACCGCTGGGTTCTTACCTCAAGTTTGTGGCCTGTCCGTTTTGCGGATATCTGAAATCCCTCAGGGTGCAAGGACCTAAATAATATGTAGGGTTTTAGGGCCCAAGCCCTATTATTTGGGTCCTTGGACCCTTAGGGAAACCCTAATCCCTAAACCTGCAACCCTAAACCCTAAAGAGCAGATACCTGGGAGTCCCAGGGAGATTCCTATCCGGGGTACCTTGGGGCCTCCGCATTAGGGTTTATGGGGTTTAGGGTTTAGGGCATATAAAGCCGGAACCCTTTCCTGATTACCACCATAGAGTTCAGGGTTTTAGGGTTTAGGGCTACCCCGAAACCCTAAACCCTCAACCGCAACGAAGCTGAGTTGCAGCACGCCGGCTCAGCACTAGCTTTGATATTGCAGCCCTAAACCCACTACTGTACCCTCTTACGCCCAGCATGGGACGGGTTTCGGGCTTCGGGCTTAGGCACTTAGGCAATGGGCCACGTCGGAGCCATTGCCTGGCATGTGAGCTCCGTACAGGGGGTTTTATGGGGGATCATATAGTGTTTTGGTTTCAGGGTGTTGGGTCCAAACTCCTTCAAAGGGGGTCATCTGCGGGATATACAGGGGAGGGTATAGGGGTCAGTAAGGGGGATACTAGGAGTTGAGATTATAGCTCATGTCTTGTTCAAGTCCCGTTTTCTGGGGGACTTAAAGAGTATTCCCATTGCTAGCCTACTTCCTGGTCCCCTGACTCCAAGAAAGCCAATGCTTCCAAGTTTGCATGCGGCACGCTTTCACAGCATTTTCTGTACCATTGCGGGCTATTAGACCCTAAATGCCCTATTAGGACCTCTAAACCCTAAACCCAACCCTAAAACCCTAAACCCCTAATGCGGGTAGAGTCAGGTACCCTTAAGGTCTCACAGCCCATCCTGGTATGTTTGGGTTCCAGTATGTGCGAGGGTATAATTTTCGCGCAAGCTACCAGGGGAATGGAAGCTCCCTGTGTGTCTCCAAGCTCCCTAAGTGCTCCCCGGTATTGAGAGGTGCTTCAATGTGGAAAAGTTAAGTGGTTGCTTGAGCATCAGATGGTCCACAAAGGTTGTTAAGCAAACAGGCTGCGCACATTCTGGGTGAAGCCTCCTTTGGGGGTGGGTAGATTCAAGAAGAAAGCTTGAGACCTCTGATTGGAACAGCACCATGAGGTCTAGGTACATGCTCCATGGAACCATGGCGCGGCAATTTGGAACTGTGATCCGGCAGAAGGAAGCAATTGGCATCATTGGAGGTATGTCCTGGGCGAGTACCGCTATGCGCCTACATATCTGGTGAGTACCCTCTGCACTTTTTTTGGTAACCTGAATCCACAATTGACGTTTTCCTGTATATACTATACAGGTCCACTGGTACCGAGACTCTTCAAACCCTTAGCCGTTCTAAAAAATCCTAAAACCTAAAGATGCACCCTACGGCCCAAAACTGAATAAGGTACTACAAGGAGCTGAACGAGCTAGCAAACAAAAAGGTGGCACAAGCAGGCAGGAGACTTCATGGTCCGGCCTGGCACACACCGTACGGGTACTTGTTCCGGGTCGCCTGGGGCTTAGGGCAAAAACACAGGGCGCTTAGGGCAAAAACACAGGTATATTGGACTGTTTCGAAGGTCAACGGGCACCCAGCAGCTACATGGGGTCATAAGTTGCTCCACAGGGGTAGTTCTATGAAATTCCCATATCCTATGAGGTACCTGGAGCCTTTGTGTGTACTTGGGGTTTAATTAGGGCGATACGGTTCGCAGGCAACTTCCTGGTTGACCCTCAGGCACCACAGGTGTCAATACTTCAGCCGGGAATTTCCAGACAAGGGGCCCTTCATACCCCAACACGATGATATAACTACACACTAAGATTGTAAAATGAGAGGAAAGCCCCATGTATGGCCATGCAAGGATGTGTCATCAGCTACCCTAAACTACCCTAAGCTCTACGCCCCATTTTG
Organism: Balneolaceae bacterium; assembly: GCA_965242845.1. Lineage (GTDB taxonomy): Bacteria > Bacteroidota > Rhodothermia > Balneolales > Balneolaceae > RHLJ01. The sequence goes on along the minus strand of CBDETC010000002.1, from coordinate 1,512,562 downwards.
TAACATCGATCCCGCAAAGGGGCCATTGGCCTAGACCTTCCAACTACCCTCCATACACCCCCAAACACCCACGATTGGGGGAGATTTAAGGTACAAGGAGGGTCCTGGGACAGACTTCTGCGAAGCATGCTGCAAGGTGGGCACGAGTTGACCTCCTGCAACCTTCTGATTCGCAGCGTGAACTTTGCCGAAATCGAGCCACTGCAAAAGGAAGGAAGGTGGGATCAAGACCAAATTAGCCAGAAAGCCCAAAGGCCTGTAAGGATAGGGCATATAGATGTGAGGTATATACCCGAAATGAAGGGTATTGGGCTTCTGGTCAGACCCTGATATTTCAGTATCAGGGCTCTGGGCACCACAATGTAGCATACAAATTCAATAAGAAACCACGCGCTGGTGCCTCAAAGCATGATTCTTAAGCCATACACCATAGTTCTAAACTACGCCATTTAGGTGGGACGCAGCCGGTGAAATTCTTGCTGGGTGTGCTAGAGACCTGGAACGAGGCGGAGCCAAGATCATCATCCTCGCAACTAACACGATGCTGTGGATGATTTTGAAGGCGTTTCAACCCGAACCCGTTTGGAAGTTTTTTTGCAATGGTGCATAAAGTGGCTTCATTAAGGGGCTATTATAATGACCCGCGTTTCCATGCAATTTTCTTCTTTTTTGATTTGATTCCCTAAGCCCTATCAACCCTAAACCCTAAACAAGAGTCAACTATGTGCAAAGTGCAGAAACAGCCACAGGATGCATCAATGCGCTGCAGCCATTACCCAGGCTGCGGGTTTAGGGTTTAGGATTTAGCAGTCTAGGATTTAGGCTTTAGGACTTTAGGGTTTAGGGTCATCTATAGGATTTATAGGCTTTAGGGTTATTGGGTTCGGGGGGCTTTCCACAAATAGAGGTCGGTGATTGGGGGGGGGGGGTGTTCTAAATGAAGGCACAAAATATAGATTAACAAAGACCGCACACGCACATTGGAATGCTTCTTCCAGGGACTCCCAAAAAGGGGCCCCTAGTTTCCGGAAACAGGCAATTGAGGTGCCGTTCCTCCACATCGCCGACGCCACGGCGACCGCGATCAAAGAACAGGGCTGCAAAAGGCCGGCGCTGATGGGCACCATGTACCTGACAATGATTAAACAGCAGAAACTAGGGTTTACAGGGTTTAGTGTTTAGGGTGCTTTCGATTATGTTATGTTGTAGACTAAGACCATGCTGTGTCTCATGTATCAACAGAAGTTTAGTATTTGGGGTTGGGGTTTAGGCGGTTAAGGGTTCCGAGTCATGGGAGCAGCAAGTGGGGAATGGAGGAATGTGTCAAACAAGAGCCATCCTGGACGATTTTATGGGGATTATACTATCGGGATCCATTCCTCTATTCCCTACATTCCTCTGCTCCTTACTAGCTCAACAGGAAGGTACACGATGACGCAGGACTTCTACAGAGGTAGGCTACTTGATGCAGGTTTGGAAGTGGTTGTTCCGAACGAGGAAGACCGGGAGACCATCCACACCGTCATCTTCAATGAGCTCTGCAAGGCACTGTGAAGGAGAAGTCGAGAAAGAGCTACGAGGCCATCGCAAAGCGCCTGGAGGAGGCTGGCGCAGACTGCTTGATCTTGGGATGCACTGAAATTGGAATGCTGCTGCATGAAGGCAATACGCCTTTGCCTGTGATGGATACAACGTTGATCCATTGTCGGGTCGCCGTAGAGAGAGCGTTCAAATAATGGAAGGTGAAATCGCGACGGTGCGGCTCAGGGAAAAATGCTGAAGTGCTGATTCGTATGTGGATGAGGTTCATCGCTGGCCCGCATTTGTGTTATACCTGGCGGTTACTTAGGCTACCTTGATGGTGCGGACTCAGGAGCTTATGCGGGGAGCAAACTTGCAACCCAGAAAAAAACACTGAGAGCTCCAGTCAGCGCGCTATATGCTCGCCTGAGTAGAGTGTTCATTGTCTGCATGGGGATCACGAATAAGGAGGGGGTTTTGGTAACCCCAACCCCCAAAATTAGAACCCTATAACCATCAGATGATACGTAGTCAAAGGGTCCTATTTTTAATTGCCTGCATGGGGATCATGAAAGGCGGTGAACCTTCCTGACGGGCCCAAGCACTTGTGGCAGACGCTTTGCCTCCAAACGGGTTCCTGTATAGGTGCTTTGGGGCAGGTGTATATATGGGTGGTTGTCGAAATTATGATCCCTTTTTGGGCAGGGGCTTTCCAGCGCGCGGGCGGAAAAGTTGGAGGATATCAGCTAGGAGCCATTCTGTTAAAGGTGTTCACGCCAGCCGTAGGATGGAGTATAGAGCATAGAGATCATTACTTTGGGGATTCTGGGGATCCAAGTCTATAAATAATACCCACCTTGAGCTACAAGGTCTAGAAACATTACCTAGGTTGGGCCTTGTCCGGATTTTTAGGATTTAGGGTGTAGGGTCTAGGGTTATGAGCAAGCAGTTAGTCAATGTTGAAGGGATGTGGTCTCCCTAGTTCACCTGGAAGCGAAATGACCTGATTTGATTCTGGGTGCGGCAGGTCAACATGCACATATGCAGCGCAGTGATGAGTGCCATGGCCCCTTTCCTGTGTTAGCATAAGGTTTAGGATGGAGCGCGGGTGACCTTGGCTGCCTTTCTGGGCTTTAGGGTTTAGGATTTAGGGTGTCGGGTAACCTTTCCCAGGAGCCCCAAATCACAGCACGCCCAAATTCATGGCTCCAGGTCGGCTTGCTGGCTGTCATTTTCAACAGCATTTTTAAAAACCAAGAGCACAATCAAGTGCCACAAGGTCTCTAACCTTAAGCCCCAAACCCTAAGTCCAGAACGCAAAAAAATGTATCCCAAGCCTCTAGATGATCCTTAGAATCTACTGTTGGGGAAGGTAGGCTTCGGGTATGGGGCGTGAGGTTGAGGATTTAGGGTTCAGGGGGTCGCAGTGCGAGATGTGATGACCACCCCCCAGCTTTGAGTCACCTTGGAAATAGGGTTTAGGGTTTAGGGGTTTAGGGTTTAGGATTTAGGGCATGGGCCTCTGGTGCGCAGCAGCACAGGAAGTATTTGGATTACTAAATCGTATACGAACATCTCAAAATGAGATTCCTGTAATTCTATACATCTCTGCTCTATAATCTATACCCATAATATAAACATACTTCTTCTGCGTACATACAAGATAGTAGCCATAAAGCTGGCTACCAAGAAGGGTAGGTACCCCCAGTACCCTCTAAGTTTCTTCCCCGAAAACATTACCTGCACAACAAGAGTAGGTAACATAATTGCCCACAACCAGGCTCACAAAGGTAGTTATTCTACATGAGTGCTGGGTTTCAAGTAGAAACCCCCGATTCTCATGGCCGAGGAGAAAAGCCAGGAGTGGGAACGCGCTCTGCATCTGTTTGGGGCAGCTGAGTCTCCAATACGGATACCCAAGGGATATTATCCCTTCCTCTTAATTATAAACCCCCCTCCCCCACTGATAGATCTTTCTGTATGTATACATACATATATGTGTATATATGTATAAGTACACATGTAGATATTAGTCCTTTTTTGTTGGCAGGGAGTGCGTTTTCACGGTGTTCGGGTGGTGAGGAGATGATAAGTAGGGGATGGGATCCTAGGCATTACGAGCCTTCCGATTGAATCTAGGGGGCCAAAATTTGGACTTACCGTAGGTACCTTCGGGTGATTCCCCACTATTGGGCTCATTTGATTATACCAGGGCTCTACTTGCGGGGGTTGGGGTTCCCAAAGTCCTCTTGCTCGCAGGAGTCATTTTAAGCAAGCCCTCTTCTGACCCTGGAGGCCCGGTTCCATGGTTTAGGTAGGGCTCAGGGTGTAGGGGTTTAGAGTTTAGGGTGTAATCATGCTATCCTCAGAGGGGTTCCTGGACCTCCTGAATGCTCATGATGGTGCGCTGTTGCCCACAATTATGGGTATTTGGGAGGTCTAGTTCCTGCCTGGGCTATTGGTAAAATATTCCCCCTACAAGCTGTTTGATGTTAGCTTAAGGCAAGAACAAACGAGGTGACGCCTTGTAAGGTTTACCTAGAACAACCTAGACCTTTTTCCTGGGCGCACCGGTTATTCTAGGTCCTAGGCAGGCTTGAGACCAACTTGTGTTTATTTGTATGAACATGCAAGCAAAATGAAGCGCACAAACAAACAACATCCTGTAGTTGATTCATGTTCATCATAGTGGATTGTACCTGTCCGGTAAGATACCTACAAGCGCGAGAATGCCCCAGCATAACCACTTCATAACTCGTGTTCGTAATCTACCTACCTGGTCAAGATCTCATCAGCAATTGCTGTCGGAAAGTAAGATGCCTCATAATATTATCAGGAATCTCCTACACGCTGATTTTCGGGCCCTGGACCATGTGGGTTCTTATATCATTGCAAGAGCTCAGGCTCAGACCCAGGTACTGAGGGGTCTTCCGGGGTGTGTACCGTCTTGCCCGAAACGGGCGGCACAAAAACTAGGGATCATACTGTTGATGATATGTCCTTGCTACACCAGGCCCAGATGCTTGGGGTCATACTCGTTTCTTGTCTACCGCAAGGACAGGAAAGCCAGGACATAGACCTGCACCAGGTTACCAGACATTCTTGAATGTAATAGTCATGAAAGTATGCTAGCACGCCCCCTCACCAAAAATGGTCGTCCTCCCAGATTGGTCTTGCTTCAGACTTTGGAACTTCTTTAGTTTAGACTTCGGAGGAAATTCCTGGTCGACGCGTTGGGTTCTATCACAGCCCAAAGGGTCCATGCAGGTGTATAGTATGTACTTAGGCCCAACGGGGTTCCCATATAGCCACCTTAATTCCCGGGTGTATACTACATAGCTACATGGACCCTTTGGGAGCAGAGCATTTTTGGACCCCAGGGATATACAGGATTGGGGCGCTCATCATCAAAGGATTCTATGGGGGTTTGTTTCCAGCAGGAACAACCATATTGGGGACAAACGGTGACAATACCGGACAACAGCAGCAACCTAATCCCTAGACCCTAAACCCTAAACCTTAAATCCAAAAAACCTAAATCCTAATCCGGAACCAGCTAGACCCGAAGAACCTGGTACCCAAGGAGACAGTCAATGATCAATTCCGCTTTGAACTCCCTTAAGTCCAACTCCTTAAAAGCTTCGAAGCTAGTACCTTCTCAACATCTAGGGTTTAGGGTTTCAAGCCGTGTAAACGCATTCACCCTAAACCCAGAATCAAGGTAAGCTGCGGGTCCCACATGGTACCAGACTGCGCAGTCAGTGGTGGGGCTGCAAGAACCTATGGGTCCGGGTACCTCACCACCCCAGGATTTTAAGCCCTAGGGTTTAGGGTTTAAAGTTTAGGGCTTAGTGTTTAGGGTTCAGGGTTATCCCAAACCCTAAGCCCTAAGCTTCCCTTAACAGGGAGGTTGCTGTTTCCTTGGGATTTCCACAAGACGATCGCAGAATCTATAAGCCCTAGGCCATAAACCCTAGAGACTCTTACTGATGACGCTGAAAGCCTTGCATGAGCTTGGGAAATATGGTGCTGTAGTACCATATGTCATACAGAGTTCCGAGCATCAACAGTAGCGTCTGTGTTATTGGGTACTTGGGCCCCTGGAGTGCATTTTTGCACGGTCTTAAGTTCAACGTTGAAATGGCTTGTTTTCAGCTTCAAGTGGGGTTTGCGGTGCAGAATTTTATGTTTAGGAGAGCTTAGGGTTCTGGACGGCGGGATCTTGTAGGGGGTTCCACAAACATGCAGTTTGGGGAATGACGCATGAAAATTCTTGACGGTCTTCTGATAGGACGGAGAATGGAAAAAAAGCAAATCCTGAACACCAAGCCTTGAACCCTGGAAGCGCATGACGATACACACCTGCCCCAATCGAATGGCAAAGAACATGGGGAACGGCATGGACGTTGGGTTTATACAGGGCTTTATGGAGGTAATGGCCTATGCAATGGTTCTAGGGTTGTTCTAGAGGTCATTGTACAAGGCGGGACCATTAGGAATGCACTTCCATAGAGGTAGGTTCAAACCAAGAAACCCTAAACCCTAAACCCTAAGCCGTAAACCCTAAACCCTAAACCAAGAAGGCCAGCTCATTATGGCCATTTGGGGGACAGGTATTTTGATCAACTAGTAACTACCAGGACCTTCCTTGTACACTTGTACCCTTAATTGGGGATATATGGTAATTTCCCAAAATAGGGGGACCCCAATATAGACCGTAAAATACTATAGTCCTTATTATTTAGACCCCCAAAATGGTACCCCTAATTTTGGGAAACCCCCATATGGTCCCTACTAGTGGGTACTTAGGCCCTAATAGAGGGTAGGAGGAGGGTCTAGGTAGCACATGAACTGAAAGTCCAGTTGAATGCTTTGCAGTAGTGTTTTTCCCTAAGGCTCCAAGGATCCAAAGAATAGGGTTTTAGGGCCCAAATACAATAATATAAATGGCGTTGGGCCCAAAACCCTATTATTTGGGTCCTTGGACCCTTAGGGAAGGGCATTTCCAAAAACTGGTCGTTTCCTGCATCCCATATCTACTCCCAAGCATTGCGATCCCTCTAGTTTGTGGAGCACAAAAAGGCAATCCCCAGATTTAATTGAACAATTCCCAGCCCTGAAGCCCTAAAGACCCTTTCTAACCCATTTTGCAGACCTCGAACTTGTCCAACAAAATACAGACCCTAAACCCTAAACCAAAACCCTATAAACCCTAAACCAAAACACCCTAAACCAAAAACCCTAAAAACTCTAAACCGAAAACCCTAAAAACCCTAAACCCTAAACCAAAAAACCCTAAACCCTAAACCAAAAGCCCTAAACCAAAAACCCTAAACCCTAAACCAAAAACCCTAAACCCTAAACCCTAAACCAAAAACCCTAAACCCTAAACCAAAAACCCTAAACCCTAAACCAAAAACCCTAAACCCTAAAGAAGTCCCTCAAGGCAATGCGGCTCTTTCAGCCTGCAACCAGGGAAGCCGTTGGGAGCTAGCTCTGCGCCTTTGAAGCAAAGAGCCTTAGCATAACCATAGTTATAGTACCTTTATATTGAGGTAATATTGGGATAATGGAAACAAAATGGAAACTACTATATTATTGTAGTTCCTGAAGCTGTTTGTTGCCAAGAGGGTCCACATATACAACCATCGGGGAATTTTGACCAATAATTCCTTCTTCAGTATGGTATTTTGGGGCCTAGTTCCCTAATAGTTGTACGTATGGACCCTCTGGGTAAGCTCTTGGAGGGATGTCGCTACCTTGTGGGGGGGTCGGCTAGGCTAGCAGGGGCTTGAATTGGATGTCCTTATCTATCCATCTAAGAAAGTGGATGATTTTAATGTACTCATAAGATAGACAGATTCTATCTATCTTATTAGTATTTTGAAATCCTCCACATTTTTCGCTTATTATAAACCTAGGAGACAGCAAGCACAAGAAGAGGGTTCCAAGTTCAGCGTGGCTATAGCTGCTGTTCTTTTTTGGGGGGCTCGAGTGAATGGGATGATGGAGCTCTCATGGCTTGCAGCTTAGATAGAAAGACGCGGGCTGAGGTGTAGGGTACACTTAGCCGAATGATGTTCTGCAAAGTAGGCAGGTAACTTTGTCTTTGAGGCTTGCGCGGCGGACAGTTGCGAAATTCCATATTTTTGTCTGAGAATATGTGCTCATAGTATATACAGACAGACTCATATTTAGCATGCTGAAAATTCAGAGTTTTCAATGATTCTGGGCGACTGAACCCTTACTCGTCTGAATCCTACCCCCTATGCAAACCCCTAAACGCTGAACCCTAAATGCCCTAAACCCTAAGTACCCCAACCCTATACCCTAGATCCTCGATCATGTGGAGGGTGTTTAAAGATTTTGGGTTCTTCTGACCATGGCTTGAAATCCTTGAGTTTGGAGTTAGTCTAGGCCCCCACCCGCTAATACTGACCAACCTCTAAGCCCCAAATTCCAACCGCAGAAAGGCGCGGGGAAAAAGCTAATCCCTGTTGAACGACCGGATTTGCATATTTTCACGAAAAAATGCTGTCACACTAACATGGATCCATTTTTGTTCACCCCTGCCAACGATTCCTCAGCTCTGAGATTCCTGCCTAACCCCTACCTACAACCCCAATTACCTAAAGTGTTGTAGGTTACACCTACTAACAAAGTGGTATTACTATTAAACTGTAGGTACTTGGGGTTGTAGGTAAACCTTAAACTTCAGTCCTAAATGCGGCACAAGGGGCCTGGACCCCCAAAATTAGCAACATTTTATAGCCCAAAACACTTTAAAAAACAGCCCAAAAGGTGATTATTCTGCATGCTGTTGGGGGTTGAGGTAACCCTTAAGCCCTAAATCCTACATCCTGAACCCTAAGCCCTAACCTTCCGCTTCAAGATGTCAACTTCACAAGCTCAAACCCCTGAACCCCCACACCCTCAACCAAACCTCTGCAATCCTTTAGACCCTAAACGGGCTTGGGGTGTAGGGTTTAAGGTCTAGGGCGGGATTACTTGGAGGTTCGTTGTACTTCTAACCTACTTAATAATTGTAGCTATACCCCAATTATAAATCCCATGCCCACAGTTACCCTAGATATAATTGGGTTAGAACTACAGTTACTAAGTAGGTTATAAGTACAACGAACCTCCAAGTAGAGCTTGAGGCTTAGCGTTTAGGTTTTAGGGTTTGGAGGTAGGGGCTTATGGAGGGCTTGGCGCCTGGTCGTAGGTATCGAATATCTTTGGAGAATATAGTCCCCCTTAAGTAGATAGAATATGGGATATATGGGGATCATATCAAAATATACCCAAAGCCATAATCTATCTACTTAAGGGAGATTATAGTTGTAGAGGCCTAATTACGGCATGCCTTAATACGCGGTCTTTGCCTGAGATTGTTGACGCTTATCGTCCCTAATGACCGATGTGAGACAACCCGCAATAACGTGAAGGCTGCGATACCTTAAGACGCTAAGCCCTAAAATCCGCAAATCCTTTGACCGTAAATCCCCAAACCCCCAAAGCCTCAAGGCACCTCCTTGGCAACTTGCCCGCGGAGCAGTTTGGGGTCAACGCTGCGGCATCAAGCCTCGCCAAGGCCTGTGGGGGGTTAACGGGCATTCACCCTGCTCCCTGGTACGGCTGCAAACAAAAAAACTCCTGCGTGACCTGATGGAAGTACTTGATTCCCTGGGACGCATGCTCGGTAGCTTCCATTTTCTTTTCCGTTCTCCCAAAAAAACCTATATAACCCTTATATACCCCTATAACACCCGGATATAATATGTTATCCCTATATAACCCTGTATAACACCTATATGATAGTATAGTCTAATGGGGGGTTCTGATTATAAAACCCCCCCCCCCCCCAAACAAGTCCGGATCAGAATAAACCGGGGGGCCCCCAATCGAGTGCGGGAAAACTTGTTTGGGGGGGGGATCCCAGAGGAACCCATAAACCCTAAACACTACGCTTTCTGCAGAATTGCTACTATCTGGGCGCTGGCTTGCCACGGCATTGATTATTCCGAACCCTTTTTAATACTTATTATTCCGTTCCTGTGCGCTCGGTATACTACCCCTTAGCAGACATGATTACCTGGGCTGTTCGAACAAGCGGTCTTATAAGAAATCGATGGTTTCTGATGAGCGGTAATCTCATCGTCGGCATGGAATTGGCTTCTAAAGAAAGGCTTAATTAGAAATGTAATAGGGAATGCAATCTGAAATGCAAGGCTTGAATTTGTATGCAATTAAAACTGTATGTAGCTTTGTGAAGCCAGCACGCACTATTCCGTTCCTGGGGCTGTTATTAATCCGTTCAGCTCGGATTGCGCTCTAATACGACCCCCTTTTTATTATTCCGTTCGGGCTCAAAAGCGCTCTAATACGACCCCCTTCGGTAATCCGAAGTTACCATTATCAAAGCCATGCAGGATTCCGAGTCGCAACAAGCCTTGCTCCCATACTCATACAAAAAGATCCTGCTCTTCTTACGCGGTTTAGGGTTTAGGGACGGGGACTGAGGAAGAGAGTCTATGGATCTAAGAAACCTAAGCAGGGAAAAGCACCCAAACCCTAAACCCTAAACCTAAAGCCTAAACCACCCGATCAAACGGCAAGAGTCTTCAGCAAAGTATGTGGGTAGTTCACAAAATTCGGGTCCACTTCAAAAACGGGTTATAGTGGGATTTACAGGGATAAATTATGTTTAAGGGTTTAGGGCTTCACAAAAATTAGGGTCCTCCTTAAACGGCAGTATAGGGGGATATACAGTGACATATCGGGTTTACTGGTTTACGGGTTCCTAAAATTAGCGTCTCCTTTTTGTTATAGGTTAGATTACGGCTTTTACTATTTTGGGGTACCAAAATGGGACCCGAATTTTCAGAACTACCCATATATTTTCTTGGGCTTAGGGTTCAGGGGCTGATTAGTAGTACTCTTATGACTAGTAGTATTGTTCTTAGTATTTGGTATTGCATGGCTACTATCATATTCCTGCATGACCCCTGGTGTCGCGCAGGGTTGCTTTAAAATCAACCGGAGTGGTTATCAGGAATCAGGTGTTGGCAACCCTAAACCCTATAGTTCTTCGGTTAGTACAAACCTCCAAGAAGTGGAAATACCGCGGTGTTTTGCATAAACCTTTCCCATCTAGGGTTTTGGGATTAGAATTTAGGGTTCAGGGCTCAGGATTTTGGGTTTAGGGTTCAGGGTTTAGGGATGTAGGATGTAGGGTTTAGGGTTAAGGAAGACTAGTTGAGGTCCTTGCAGAAAAGGTGGCTGACCGTAGCTGTCAGGGGTCTAAACACGCGCTCTGAAGCACAGCAATCTTAAACTCTAAGCTGGGTAGGCCCTTGAGATATTTAATAATGTTTTACCTAATGGCTTTGATAAGGGGCCCTAGATACCCTGAACCCCCTAAACCCTAAACCCTACACCCTAAACCCCAATGATTCTGTTCATTCCTACATTTTTCAAATGGTTTTAGGGGCCAACTCAGTGAGCCAATGCCGAAACAGCTGGACTTGGACCTCCCCAAATACCCATACTACTGTTGATACTAAAAATCCTGTAGTACCATTATTCCCAAGGTTTAAGGTACCTAGGGTCATGCAGGATTTTTAGTATCCACCGTACTGTCCGAGATACCCATGACCTGAAGCCTAACCCTTAAATCCTAAGCCCTGAACCCTAAATCCTAAATCCTAAACCCTAAACCCTAAATCCTAAAGCGTTTTTACAGGTGCTCAGACTAAGGAGGTCTAGGCATCCCCACACCTTGAGCCTTCAACCCCTGAACTCAAAAACCCAGGGTTTAGGGTTTAGGGTTTAGCCCTACACCCCAAACCTTCAACTGTAAGCCCTAAGCCTGAAACTTCAAATCGTCAGGCGTATAGCTGGAGAAGGCGCATTGACTTTCCGAGTCTTTGTTCAGGGAAGTGCGGAGTGAAGTTCTAAGCCTAAGAATGTCTTGACCTTCATATGAGCTACTGGGTAGGCCCCTGGGATATTTAATTTTTCCCTAATGGCTTTAATAAGGGACCCTAGATACTAATATTGTTCAAATGGTTTTAGGGGCCAACCTAGGCTATGGTCTCAATTCCTTAAAGGGGGTTATATAGGGGATCATATTTTGGACCGGGGTTACTAAGGGGGATACTAGGAGTTTAGACGAAAGTACATATGAGCTACTGTTAATACTTGCTCTATCAGGGACCCTTGACGGTGGACATGGGGGTCCCCCTTGTAGTTTAGTATAGTCCCGAATATAGTCCCTGTTAAAATAGGAGACCCCATGTCCATTAAAGTATGTCGGAAATATTGATTGTAGCTCATACGGTTAGTATAGGGTTCAGTCTACTTGCCCAGAAAGCTTCCAAGAAATCCCTCATAATAATATGAGACGCTCCAACACTTATTTAGCCATTCCCATAACAGAACTTACATATAGGGAGACATATTCAACGTTAGGGGTGGATAGGGGTTCAATATTAATGTAAGGCAAACATCTGTAGCATCGTAAGGACCCAGAGAGCCCGCTTCGTGTGAGCAAGCACTGAGCTTGAGGTGGGAAAAGCGGAGGAAGATATGCAGGATCATTGCTCATGGGGCCCCGTGCTCCATCTCTTGGGCGGTAATGCAGGCTGCAACAACCCTAAGGGTCCAAGGACCTAAATAAAAGGGTTTTAGGCCCAAACTACTAGTAATATTATAGTATTTGGCCTCTAAATCCCTATTATTTTGGTCCTTGGACCCTTAGGGCGAGGAGGCTTGCGGTGACTGCTACTCAGCCAAGGATGGTTGGACGCAAGCTCGCACCATCGAGCAAGGACCAGATGAGACACAAGGTTGAGCTGGTGACGCCAGGGCCGTTGCGGAGTGAAATTAGTGGTGCTTTGCATTCATCTGTTCGAAAGGTCCTACGGGGACATCAAGTTGCCGTACCAAATGTCTTCACAAGAGCATGCCAGAACTTCTATGACAGCTTATGTGGTTAGCAGCTTTAGTGGGACTTGTGGGATCTGCACCCGTCTGAGAGCCATTGGCAATGTGGTAACTTCTCCAAAATGGGCCTTTCCCTTATGTACACCCTAAACTATGTACTCCAAAACTAGAGGGTCGCTGCAGAAGGGACCGCCAAGTTCTGGAAACTCCGATGTACCATAGTTGTACAACGACCGAAGGCAGTTTAACCATACTAGAACTCGGGATAGCCTACATACATCCAGTCCCTAGGGATCCAAATAGCTCAATGTAGGTAATATTTACAGACTTTGGGGACCAATGTTGGTATTATTTGTATACTTGGATCCCGGGGGAGTTAGGGGGATAATCCGTAGGGTTCTACGTCCTGTTTCACACGCCGATGAAACTTAGAAGTGGGGACACGCACCCAATGGGCAGCAGGAACTATCCCAGCAGCTGGGTGGCTAAGGGCTCAGCTCCCAGAGAAATTTGAAAGCTTGCTTACAGGAATCCCGGTTTAACGGCTGGGTTTAAAAGTTTCTGGGTTCTGGGTACTGGCAACACTTGGCATAGTCAGCTAGTTGTGACCTGTTGCAGAGCAGTCCTAGTATGCACTCATGAGCCTTGAGCACTCTAAATCCGAAGCCCTGAACTAAATCCTTAGCCCTGAACCCTAGAAATCAAATCCTACACCCCAAAACCCTAACCCTAAACCCTAAACCCTAAACCGCTCGTGCAGGAGGGTCCCTAGAGTGGGCCACCACTGGGAACTCTTTAGCCAGTTGGGTGGTTGTCAAAATCATGGCCCCCTTTTTGGGTACCCTAAATATTAGGTGCCGTATTATAATAGGCACCTAAAAAGGGACCATAATTTTGACAACCACCCAGTTCGTGTTTGGCGTTCAGTTATTGGTGATTAGTCATTGAAGGCTTGGGGGAACTCAGTAAGTACAGGGTTTAGGGAGTTTTAGGCTTAGGGCTTACCTGAACCTCAACAGTATCTAGAATAATATCCTTTCGGGCTATTTTGAGGGGTTTTGGAGTTTGCAGGTAGCTTTTGCTGAGGAGTGAATCTTGGTAATCCGGTAAGCCTCTTAAAGCTGCAGCCAAGTCTGCTCCCAACCCTGAAGCCTAAACGCGAAACTGAGCCCTAACCCACGCAGTCTTTTCTTTCAGGTGCCTTCTCCTCCTGGGCGCCAGTCAGAATCGAAGCGGAGTTCGCGAAGCCATGGCAGCTTCCGCTGAGGCCTCGTGGCTAGGTGCAGTTAGGGGGCTGAGGAATCCCTGTAGTAATTCCTCTTGTAAGAATAGTGTAGTTCAGGGTTCAGGGCTTAGGGTTTGGGGTTTAGGAGGACGGTTTTCCTAAATTACGGGCCCCTCTTCATTTGTCCCCAGAATAAGGAGCGTTTTTTGTTGGACCTCCATGTTAATGGAACCTACCCTTTACTAACTCACGCCAAAACAACATGGAACCCCCAAAATAGGGCCCCGAAGGGAGACGTTGAGTGTCGAAAATTTGACCGCTTCTTTTTCTTGATGTTTCAGATGACTAGTGACTCGTGTTTCAATTGCGGTACTTTAGTCCCCAGTACAGGGAAGCGTTACGTTCTCCTTTCGGATCTAGTAATTATTCCAGCAGAAGAATCTGACGTAGTTCAACCACCAGAAGACCCGTGACATATAGTTGTTGCCATGGATACGAGGAGAAACTAAAAACCCTAAACCCTAAACCCTAAACCCTAGCCAAGGATAGAGGGCAAGGGATCCCTAGATGGCGACATAGTCCAATGGATAATCTCGTGTCTCATGCCCATGAAGTGCATACATTGTGAGAACATTTGGCTGCAACTGATAGAGGATTGTTTAAGACAAGATATACATTACATATCCCTGGAAGGGCCACCTTCCCTGTTCATACCACCATATAACCCTGAACTGTTTTAGGGCTTCGTCTTTCAAGCAACACCCCCTAAAGGCAATCCCTTTAAACCGCAGGCCCCACATGCCCCTACAGCCCTCTGAATCGCCGTTCTAAACTTCATCGCAGTCCTTAAAACCTGTTGATAACTCCTATTAGTGAGCCTGCAGGCATGCCACTTATGGCTTTCGCTGTCGCATTGCGGGTCAAGCAGTCGTGGCGCGCTGAAGGCATGTGGGGTTTCAGCTATAGAGTTGGCTCCCTGAACCCTAAGCTCTACAAGCTCTACAAGCCCTAAACTCCTAAACTCTAAATCCCTAAACCTGAACTCCCTAAACTCTACAAACCCTCCAGTTTGCAACGGGAACCTGGAGACTCACAAACATGAGCCTCTCATATTGAGCGATAGTCAACACTCCTTAAAGCGGGGTCATATGGGGGATTACATAGGGTTTGGGGTTTGGGTCTAAACTCATCACATTCGGGGCTACATAGGGGATTATATAGGGGCGTGCGACAGGGGTTATTAAGGAGGATACTAGGAGTGTAGACAATTTCTCGACATAACGAACAACAAACGAGAGTGCCGTGCAGATCAGTGGGCGGTGTCCCTAAAAGATCTGCTCATGCATGGCTCCCTGCAGCCATCCAATGCGAAAGCACATGGAAACTGGTTGCTCACTTCAAGCCAGTGATGCAAGGGGTGGCCATCGACACGAAGAAATTCTTTGACAATGTGCCACAGGCTAAAGCCCTGAAGCGCTCCTTGCCCTGGGAGTTGAAAATGAGCAAATTGCCACGTGGGCATACGGGCTTAAGTACCTTCACCGACATGTCTCACTCAGTGGTGCCGTTAGCAAGGATCCATTCCTCGCTACTAATGGCCTGCCACAGGGAGACCCGATGAGCATGATTGCAGCAGCCGCATTGCTCGGTCAACGGACCCTTGAAATTCCACTAGGAGTTTAGACGATGGCTCATATGTTCCTTCTGTATGGCTACATTCAGGGACCAAGTAAAACATACAAGGGTCCAAGGACCCAATGATAGGATTCTAGGGCCTAAATTCCAGTGACGTTGTAATAAAAAATCCTATATGGGTGGTTGTCAAAATTACGGTCCCATTTTGGATCCCTATTATAATATGGCACCTAATATTTAGGATACTCAAAAAGGGACCACAATTTTGACAACCGCCCATATAGGATCTAGTGAAACTGGCGTTAGGGTTGACTGTGAGTGATGAACTCGTACTTGCAGCTCTGCACTGGGAGGCCTCACATCACCTAGAGGCACAAGATTAAAGGGACCTTATTGGGAACCCCAAACAGGGAACCCCAAGAATACAGTAGGAGTACAATGGGAATATACCTACCAGGGTCCTTATCTTCCATTACATTCCTACTATATTCTTAGGGTTTCCTGTTTGGGGTTCCCGATAAAGTCCCTTCAAACATTATGCAAAGTCCAGCAGGAATTTCCTAAGTTTAAGCGCGTGTTGCGGCTGTAATCCTACCACCGCAAAGAATATTCAAAACTACACGTGTAGGATCTTTAGCAGGGAACGCAGCATTTTCTTATTTGGTAACCACCACGAAAGCTCAAGCTCTAGATTAAGGCGATAACATGGATTTAGGGATTAGGGTTATGCCATGGGAGTTATGGCGTTCTGGTATGCTAAGAAACGAGAAGTCCAAGTTCGCCACATACAAACCCAGCCCATATACTCCAAGCCGAAGCGCCAAACTCCTCCAAGCACCAACTTCCCCAAACCTATTAGCCGTGAACCCTGGAGACCCCCACATTACAATTTCGCGGGTTGGAGGAGTTTTAGGTACAGGGTCAAGGAGGCTGCAAAGTAGAATTGAAACCACCACAAGCCACATAGGAGTCGAAGTTATCCCCATCAATGGCCCTAAACCCTAAACCCTAATGATGTACTTTCCATATTTCCTATTCCTCCGTTACTTCCTCTCCCCAACTCTCCGATTCCCGCTTGGCAACTTGAGCCCGTCTTGTCACCCGAAACCCTAAACCCTAAGCCCTAAGCCCTAAACCCTAAGCCCTAAACCCTAAACCCTAGCCCCCAAAGCGCGTGAGGCAGCTCGCCAAAGAATTGTAGGCCACGGTCAGGCAGGCCTCTAGTGTAACACGTTATAGGATTTATTTCTAAGGTTTACGTATATGTATATATCTATTTATATTTAGATAG
Source organism: Balneolaceae bacterium (assembly GCA_965242845.1). Classification (GTDB taxonomy): domain Bacteria; phylum Bacteroidota; class Rhodothermia; order Balneolales; family Balneolaceae; genus RHLJ01. The sequence goes on along the minus strand of CBDETC010000002.1, from coordinate 1,495,943 downwards.
ATATGGTTTAGGGGTATACACCCCCAATAATGGAGAATCAAATGGAAAAACTGGAAAATGAAATGGACACTGCTAGATATAGGGATATATAAGGGCTATATGACCTGTGGTTTAGACTTTAGGGAATTATATAGGGGACTATTATAAATTATAGGGTTCATATAAGGATTATAGGGAATATATTGGGTTTATAGGGGTACTGGAAAAGAAAATGGAATATTTCGGGTTTAGGGATGCAACACGTCATAGAGTTTATAGGGTAATGGACAAGAAAATGGAAGCTACTGTTCAGGGTTTAGGGATTTAGGGTTTTTGTGTTTAGGGTTTCGGGGCTATGCGCTGTAGTTTCCACTAATACGGGGACCCCAAATTAGACCCCAAAATGCGATGATCCGTATTATGGGCACACCCCAAAATCTAGCCGTAATTTTGTGAAATCCCCATGTGGGGAGACCTCAATATCTTGGGGGTCCATTTTGGGAACTTCTGCTTCTGGAAACCTTGATATAGGGGTATATAGGTGAATGGGTGAGAAAAGAATGCTGTATTATTGCTTCAGCATTTGATTAGGGTTCAGGGTTAAACCCCTAAACGTTTCCAAAGGGAGTTCTCAGGCATGCTTGGCGTTTGAGGATCAGGGCTTGTAAGATTTAGGGTTGAGGGTTTTGGGGTTTAGGGTCTAGGGTTTAACCTAAACCCTAAACCCTAAACCTAGGGTTTAGGGTTTAACAGTGTCTTGATGTGATGTGAGTGATTCAACTGGAAGGGACTTCTTCGAGGGGCCCGAATACCCCCTCAACCCAACGCCCTAAACCAATAGGAAAAAGATGGAGTCAATGGGTGGGTTTAGGGTTTGGCGTTAAAAGGGATATATGGGGTCCATGGTTGGGGTTGGGGTTTAGGATTTATACGGCTCAACCCCCAAACCTGAAACAAATAGGGACATACGGGGTCGAGGGTTTGGGGACTTCCTCGAGCCTGTGCGTCTTGTTTTGGCTTGCCCCCAAAGTGCGGTCCCGGATTTAAGGTTTAGGGTGTGCAAAGGCGATTCTGTTGATCATGTTTAATTGGTGGTTAGTAAGGAATTAGGGGATATGTTGTACGTGGATTAGATGGGTGGTTGTCAAAACTATGGTCCCTTTTTGGATCCCTATGATAGTACGGCACCTAATATTTAGGGTACCCAAAAACAAACCATAATTTTGACCACCACCCTAAACCGTAAGTCCCTAACCCCTAAACCCTGAAACCCCCAATCCCTAAACCCTAAACCCTAAAACCCTAAGCCCTAAAACCCTAAATCTCTAAACCCATATAGGGATGATGTTTCGTCATTCTCTGCGAAGCAGCAGCAAGTTTGGGGCATATGTTATCCATTTCTGCAGGAATCCCTATATAATCCCAAGATGTAGCTGCTTTGCCGGGATCTTGTAGAGACGGTTGGCACGGCCATGAAGAATAGGGCAGACGTCTATTGTTGAACATTTAGAATTAACGAAATTATGGTGTTAGGTTCCTTGTATGACTATGGTATCGGGTACGTCAAATGGACCTCAACATGGTGTTGGTAGCTATTTAGGCCTACATGCAAAGCTGGCATTCGTCACTGCTTGTGGATGCTGACTGCTCTTGCACGCCTCAAGCAGGGCTATGCAGGGGCAATGTTTCTGACGTGGATGAGCGGCAAACTCCCTAAATACCCCCCCCCCCTTAACCCTAAACCCTAAACCTCTCAACCCAAAACCCTACCCCCCAAAAAACCAAGACGTTTAGTCCTGAACCCCGAGCCCACATATCACTTCATCCTGACATCCTTGAGAGATCCTGAAAGCCTAGCACATGCAACCAACTCGCAACCCTCACGCCAAGACTACGATCTTAGGCTTTAGGGTTTAGGGACCTAAACCATAAATCCTGAACCCTTTAGAACTTCGTTGAACTTCCTCTATGTCATTCCGGGCACTCCCTGGTAGCAGCAGAGGAGCTCTCCGAGTTTCGAGGGTGTGGGCTTCGGTTTGAGGTTTAAGGTTCAGGGGTTTGGGGCCTACTGGGTTTAGGGTTTAAGTTTTAGGGTTCAGGGCCTAGAGTTTGGAATTCAGAGCTAAGGGGGTTGCGGTTCCTGCAGATTTCCTACAGGAGAGAGCTACGCGTTCAGGGTTTAAAGGCTTATGAACACTCAGTTGAACCTTAGACCCTAAGCCCTGAACTCTAATTCCTAACTAACTCTGCGCAGAACCTCCAATGTACCTCCTATTTTTGGGTAGCATATTACACGTAATCACTTTAAAAAGAAAACACAAAAAAAGAAGAAATTAAATAGCAGCCCCTAGGTAAACCCTAATTCCCAAACGTCCTTAATCAAAAGTTATAACAACAACAACAACAACAACAACAACAACAACAACAACAACAACAACAACAACAACAACAACAACAACAACAACAACAACAACAACAACAACAACAACAACAACAACAACAACAACAACAACAACAACAACAACAACAAGAAGAAGAAGAAGAATAATAGTACAAAGAATATACCCCTAAACCCTAGATGGTAGTTTCCATTTTCTGTTCATTATCCTTGTACCCTAAGCCCTAAACCTAAGTGAAAAGGCTCAAATATGTCTGTGCATTTAGCATCAGCTTCCAGTCTCCGGAGCACTGCAAGCAACCTTGAGCTGCGTAATTTAAAGCGACCTCACCCGACCCCGCCCCTAAATTGTGGCTTATATAGGGAACTTAAGAGCCTCCGGCTTATTGCGCCGACCCCAGAGGCGGAGAAGGGATGGACGCGGCGTATCAAAGCGACACCGCAAATGGACCAGGCCACGCGGCAAGTGGAGCGTCGCGACGTGGCATGAGCGGTTGTAACAGGACGCCGCACCGCTCAGACGTCAGTGTTTCGCCCACGCGCGCGCGCGAACGCATGCGCGCGGCATGCGCGTGTATTGGGCATCGCTGGACGCACAGGCGCAAAACGGGTTCCCGCCTCCTGACGTACACGCGTGCGCATTGCGAATTTCAGACAAAAGGGGAACAACCTCTGGCCACACATGTCGCACCGGATTGGGTGAGAGCCCGGGCCACCATAGGCTTGTGGCCGGGGCTTCAGGGGCGTCCCCACAATCAAACAATGCAACTTTCTTCCGCTTCTGGGAAATGACCCTGCGCCTGGCCAGGGGCGAAGGAAAGCCGCGCTTCTATCACTCCGTTTTTGGTCACCAGACCAGGGGTGAAAGAAGGCCGGGTTTCTTTCACCCTGCATTTGGTACCAGACGGGCTTCTTTCTCCCTAGGGCTTTGGGTTTAGGGCCCTGAGGCCCAGGCCCCCCGAAACTCCCAAGCGCCCCCAACCCCTTGAAACTTGATGATCGTCCCTGAAGCCCCTAACTCCCAAACCCTAAGCAACTCAAAACCCGGAAACTTCTCTCGGAAAGGTCCTTGTAGAAAGGTCAAAATGGCCATTTGTTTAGGGTTCAGGGTTTGCGGCATACTTTGGGGGTTCCTAAACTCTATACATCCCTATCTAAGCCTCAACCCCTAAACCCCTGACACCTAGACCTTGAAGCCATCAGCTCACAGTCTCGCCGAAGCGAAGAAAGCCTGGACTCTTATGCGGCTAAGGGCTTAGGTGTTAGGATTCAGGATTTAGGGTTATAATTTAAGGGGTGTAGGATTCAGGGTTTAGGGTAATGCAACCCCTTTATGTCGAAGAATAGTAAGGGTTGTGCAGGGTTTTCTAGGGATTGTGGACGGGAGCATCGAGATGGATATTCCCCCTAAGAATAAATGAACAAGGGGGCCTAATAGGGAATGTATTTAGGGACTTTCTAAACCGTTGGGGGGACACCTACATCCACTCCGCTCTCAATGATCCCTTGGTACCCCTCATGTGTACGGAAGCTCATATAAACCTTAAAAGCCACGAAGCAGTCCCAGTTACCATGTACTGTGTCATTTCCTTGTTCATTTGATTCTTAGCTATTCTCATTCGAAACCCTAAACCTAATATCCATTCCTTCACAGCAACCCAGTAATCCCTTCATGCCCCTACTATGTAGGTCTCTTATGGATAACATTTAAAAACAGGGGTGGCGTTGTATAATGCTAGTGTGGAGGAAACCCTGAACCCTAAACCCTAAACACAGACCCCCTAAACCCTAAACCGTAAACCCTAAATATGTATTAATATCTACTTCTTGGTTGCGCTAGGAGCCAGAACTGATTGGAGGCGATGAACGCAACAATAAAGGCAGCAAAAGCTGCCGGTCACTGGGCTTTTCTTTGGATCAGTTTAGAGTTTAGGGTCCTGGGAGGTTCCAAGGGTTTACAGGGGTTGGGGGTTCAAGGACTCAGGGAGTTGTGTTCAGTGTTTAGGGTATATAAAGCGTCAGTGTTATTGTACCCCAAACCCTACACCCTAAAAAACCTAAGTCCCAAACCCTAAGCCATCCTAAACCCTAAACCCTAAACCCTAAGCCCTAAGCCCTAAAACCTACACCATGATGCCCGCAGCCAGGTCGTTCTTCAATCCCTTTGTAGCCCCTCTAGATGAAGCCTGACCCTCACCCCTAAACTTACTGAGGATTACTAGGGAATGAGGGAATATTTTACATAGGGATTGTATTAACCCTAAACCCTAAACAATTGTATTCCTTTAGTCCCTACTAAGAACCAGTAAGGGAACCCTATAACGTCCACACTTTGACATTGAAAGCCTATCATGCAAAAAAAGTCCTTTCCAGTAGATCCCTAAGCCCGATCCTTAATCCTCCACTTGAAGGTTCATGGGTAGTGAGTTTTTTGTGTTGGCTATGAGGTGTAGCTGTCAATCTCACAACTCCACCGGCCGCTAGACACATTCGTATATATATACATATGTACAAGCAGATAGCTATAGGTAGATACCACAGAGGTCGTGAGCCTTCGGCTACATCCTCAATCCCGTAGTATGCACAAACCACGCACACCTCAAGCCCAAACCCTTCCTAAACCCCAAACCCTATATCGGGATTATACTCTCATATTCCCACTAAACCCTAAACTCGGACCCAAACCCTCTTGGAGGGAAAGAATGGTACGAATATGGGGGCTCGCCTAGGTTGCTGTTAAAGAGCTTCAATTAGCTTACCCTGAGGGAACCACCTTACACTATTGACTGTGATACCTATCGATGCATGCATGCATGCATGCATGCATGCATGCATGTATGTATGTATGTATGTATGTATGTCTGTATGTATGTATGTATGTATGTCTGTATGCCTGTATGCCTGTATGTCTGTATGTCTGTATGTCTGTCTGTCTGTCTGTCTGGCTGGCTGTCTGTCTGTCTGTCTGTCTGTCTGTCTGTCTGTCTGTCTGTCTGTCTCTGTCTGTGTGTGTGTGTGTGTGTGTGTGTGTGTGTGTGTGTGTGTGTGTGTGTGTGTGTGTGTGTGTGTGTGTGTGTGTGTGTGTGTGTGTGTGTGTGTGTGTGTGTGTGTGTGTGTGTGTGTGTGTGTGTGTGTGTGTGTGTGTGTGTGTGTGTGTGTGTGTGTGTGTGTGTCTGTGTGTGTGTGTGGGTGTGTGTGTGCGGGTGTGTGTGTGTGTGTGTGTGTGTGTGTGTGTGTGTGTGTGTGTGTGTGTGTGTGTGTGTGTGTGTGTGTGTGTGTGTGTGTGTGTGTGTGTGTGTGTGTGTGTGTGTGTGTGTGTGTGTGTGTGTGTGTGTGTGTGTGTGTGTGTGTGTGTGTGTGTGTGTGTGTGTGTGTGTGTGTGTGTGTGTGTGTGTGTTTGTTTGTTTGTTTGTTTGTTTGTTTGTTTGTTTGTTTGTTTGTTTGTTTGTTTGTTTGTTTGTTTGTTTGTTTGTTTGTTTGTTTGTTTGTTTGTTGGTTTGTGTGTTTGTGTGTTTGTGTGTTTGTGTGTTTGTTTGTTTGTTTGTTTGTTTGTTTGTTTGTTTGCTTGTCTGTTTGTTTGTGCATACGTGTGTTTGTTTACATGTATACATCTGCTTGTATATGTGTGCATATGTGGATATGAATCTATCTATATATATATATATATATATATATACATGCGTGTGTGTGCCGTGTGTATATGTCTCCAAGTTATGGCAGCTTACTGCAATTTCCCCAACAGCCACCCAGCCGTGGGTAGAGCGGCAGGAAGGCAACAACGAGCCTTAAGGGTCCCAGTGCCTAAATATCTACTAGGAAGCCAACTGGGCCCAGATTACATCCGAGTTAGATATTTGGACCCTTGGGCGCGTTCTTCAAGATGAAGTGGGAACGGAAGATCGTGTGAGTGATCTTTCGCATGATTGAAACCCACATCATGGGGCTGTATGTTTTCCGGACTAGGCGGACATAGGAGACAATAGGGTCCAGAATGCTCTAGATCCTACATGACGCGCAGAACCATCCACCAAACCTTCAAACTATCTCCCCCGCCTCCTCATACCCTAAACCCTTAACCCCTAAACCCATAAACCCCTAAACCTTCCTCACATCCTCATGTAGTAAGGCCGCCTGATGGGCATCGCTCGGCAAGAGCCAAAAGGTGATGTGCCGAAGGAGGCCGCGAAGTTGGGTTTACCGGTTTTTTTTGCTGTTACTTAAAGGGTTTAGGGTTTAGGGTTTAGGGTGCTTAACCCTGAGGGTCTAAGGACCCAAACAAAAGGGTTTTAGGGCCCAAATACTATAATCTCAATGGTTGTTGCTGTTACCTAACCTACTTGGAGGCGCATGGGGCTTAGTAACTACTTATAACTGGGCCTATAACCCTACTTCTAATTCCCTCAAATATGCTTATAGGGGTTACCCCAAGTATAAGTAGGGTAATAACCCCTTGTTACACGTAGTTACTAAGTCCCATGGGTCTCCAAGCAATTCTAGGGCTCCCCGTTACCTAAATAGTAGGTTATTGGGCTATGTAACTATAGGGCTTATAGACTCCAGAACCCACTATTTAGGTAACTGGAGCCTTCGGGTAATACAGAAAACATTGCAGTGTGCTTGCAATGGCAGTTTAGGTTGAGTTTCGGAACGGCAACCCAGTCAAGGGCAGTCATGTCGGGGGAACCGGTTTACGAGTTTGGGCTACAGATTTCAGAGCTCAGAAGTCTGGATTTGTGAGACAAGGTTTGCGTCTTCTCGGTTGAGGGTTTAGGGTTTGGGTCTTTAGGGTTGAGGGTTTAGAGTGTGAGGCTGCCTTGCAGGGGAAGTTTTCCTGCGGCAGATCCCCTTGGCAAACCTCAAGACCCTCGGCTACATGGCCACCTTTGCTGCCGAGGGATGGGAGCTGGGACATCGGCTGGACAACAAAGACCCAGAGAGTCTAAGGACCCAAATAAAAGGGTTTCAGGGCCCAAATACTATAATATCAGTGGTATTTGGGCCCTAGAGCCCTATTGTTTGGGTCCTTGGACCCGTATATAGTCCCCATATATCCCTAGATATCCCCCTTTACCCCCTTTAAAGGGACCCTGTTATTTGGGTCCTTGGACCCTAAGGGACAGCTTCAGGGCTTTGCGGCCCGCATGAGGATCCTTTGCGAGCAGGAAGCTCTGGTCTGTCTACTTTAGGGTTTGGGGTTTAGGGTTTGGGGTTTAGGGTTTAGGGTTTGGGGTTTGGGGTTTAGGGTTTAGGGTTTAGGGCAGAGCCGCCTCCTTCGACTTGGGTGACCGCTCGGAGGACTTCCTCGCCGGGAACATGCGTATCTTCGAGACTTGGACTTTCTGGAGACCCGCCTGAGCAACTTGACAACCAAGGACAAAGGCCACGAGAAGAAAGCCGATCCTCCAGCAAACCCCTAAAGCCCATTTAAGGAGATTATAAGTAGTGTTCTAAGCCCAGATATAAGTAATCTCTGAATCCCGTGGGTCTCGTCCTAGAGTTACCTACACCCTAAACCCTAAACCTAACCCTTAGCCCTGAACTGCATTGGGCTATTCGGAGCCGTAGGGCTTTAGCATATCAATTCGGTCAGACTGATATAAAACACCCCCCCTCCCCCATCCCCCCCCACCCCCACCCCCCACCCCCAATGCAAGATATTTCTAGAAGGGGTTATATATGTATATGTATATGTATATGTATCTATATATATATATATACTTATGTCATCTATAGTCTAAACTCCTTAGTGGGGGCTATATAGTGGATTATATAGGGAGTATTACAGGGCTTATTCAGGGGGATACTCTGACTTTAGACTGTGGCTCATACATGTGTGCATGTATGTACATATAGACACCTGGGGGGACGGCTTTAATGGTGGGGGCATGGGGGTGTTTAATGTTAGTATGAAGGGGTTCTCAGGTCATGCAAAGAAGTGTCCGCCCATGGACCCTTTGGGATATGCAGAGAAAATATGGGTGTAGGGTTTAAGGCTTAGGGTTTTGGGTCTACAGGAGTTTAATGAGAATCCCCCCCATTTACCCATGACGAGATCCAGAACTCACAACACTCCTAGACCCTAAATATGTGACAGCTCCTCTCATAAGATCTCTGAGAAAATTATAAGCCCCTGTTTTTGCACTGATCACCCTTATGACACTACAGTACAATACCTTTCCAGTCCCCATGCAAATTGTTCAGTTTTAAAGGGTTCTGATTCAAGAATATAGTTATCATTAGTTATCATGATTGCAATCGCTGGAAATCTCGTTACCAGTATCATCAGTACTACAACTATTCTGATTTATGACCCCAGTTTTTAATTCCATGTTCAAGGCCCCTGCACCGCCAAACCGTGTGGTCACCTTCACAAACTCTCTTGGCATCAGGCCTGTCGAAGTTGTAGTGAGCGACCACGGCGCGTGGGTTGCGGGCCCCAGACACCAGCAAGGAGTTTGATGCTGTTTGTCATATGCCCTTGCTTCCTGAAACAATTTGGTAGTTTCCCTAAATAGGGGGGAAACCCAATATAGACCCCAACATATTATAATCCTTATCATGGGGACCTCTGAAAAGGTACCCCTAAACCCTACCCTAAACCCTAAACCCTAAACCCTAAACCCTGAACTGAATTTGGAAGCCACCCCTTTAGCGAGCATCGAGGACCATCGGGTTGGTGGTTCGATAGGTGATATGCAGGTTTAGGGTTTAGGGTTTAGGGTTTAGGGGGTCCCTTGTTTCGTATTCCGAAAATTATGAGCGGTGCTCGAATTGTGGGGGGGGGGGGGCAATTAAAGGGGACCATATCTACGAAATGCCGTTTACTGTTGGTGACTGGTATAGGCTTAATGGCTGTGAGGCTTTTTTTTCAGGTCTGTTTATGAGCTCAGTAATGCTTGGGTCCCTCTTGAATAGATTCGTTTGGATTATTCTAAAGCCCAGCCAAAAAAAAAAACGACCAAAAAGTTGCAGTCTTAATGGGCGCAATTCAGGGGAATCCTTACAAGAAACTCGCAGCCCTCAATTCCTAAAGTGAAGGCTACGGCCTATAATACCCTAAGCCCTAAAACCTGAAGCCCTGAACCGGCAAGGGGATGTCAACCAGAGTCTTGAATTCCAAGCCCGGGATGACAGGCTTTCCAACCTGGACCTGTTACTACCCCAAAAAGTGTTGAACATACAAACCCAAAACCCCCTAAACCCCCAAACCCTCTAAACCTCCTAAGCCCCGAAAGGATATCCCCTATCCTGGAACTTCATGAGAAAGAGTTCATCTATGATTTCAGGAGCCGCCCCTATCACTACAGGAGGCAGGCCACTTTGAACCACAACCCTAAGCCCTATAATCGCCAAATCCCTAAACCCAAAACCCAAAACCCTCACCACCTTAAACCCCTGAATCCCTAAAGCCTGACCCTAAGACCTAGCCTAGTCACTCCTTCCGTCTATGCCCTGACTAGACCAAAAACCCACCACCCCCCCAAATCCTGTTTGGGGTTTCGGGTTTAGGGCCTAGGGACTTGCAGCTCCCAAAACCCTAGACCCTAAATCCTAACCCTTCTAAGGGCTTAACCCTAATGCCTACAGTCTTCCTAGTGTCACGGTGGCCTCTACAGAGTTACTGAGGAGTTTCCTGGTTTAAAGAGGGCAGTTGTTAGTGTCTAGGGTTTTAGTGTAGATGCTAGAGCCTAGTAAGGAAAATATCTAGATTCGTTCATAGTGCCCGGACAAAGAGCCCATTTCCTTCCCCCAAACTTCCATGGAAGCCCAACAGCTGCTTCATCAAGACCCCTGTCCTGCTCAAGGCGTTTTAGATGGGCTTTCACAGTATTTTGGGGAGGGTGGAGTGTTGCAAATAGAGACAGACTTACTAAGCGCAATAGTACCCTCTGCAGGCCGCAGGATCACCCCATTTATCTGCATCACTATCCTACCCCCTCCAAGTATTCGGCTTAAGGCTTGCGAGGGGAGTTCTAAAACGTTTCGGCGTGTGATCCTGAAGCCAGAATCTTTGCCAGTGTCTGGGCCTGTGCTTTTAAAGAAGTCGTCTCCTGCCAGTAGCCAACAACCAAACCACCAAGTGGGCAGTACAAATTGAAGAGCAGGGCTCCAAACCCTCTGCCCAAGACTCCAAATCCTGTGCACATGGCTTTCGACGTTTCTCTAAGCCCTAAGACCCTACACAAGAAAACCCTAAACCCTAAAACCCCAAACCCCAAAAAAACCCAAACCCTCAGCCCAAAATCAAAGAAGACTAAATAACCCCCAGAAGAATCCCTATAATCACTGTAGTTTCCATTTCATTTTCCATTGTTTTTCCATTTGATTCTCCATTATAGGCCAATATGGTAACTTAAAGCAATTCCAGGTGGCCACTGCAGCACCAGCGTCAGCTTTCTCAGGAGACGGCCTTTGGGGATTTGGGTATCAGGACCCTCCTTGTACCCTTAATCGGGGATATATGGTCCCTAATAGTGGGTACTTAGGCCCTAATAGAGGGTAGGAGGAAGGTCTAGGTACGTACTTGGAGGGTAGGGTAACCATAAACCCTAAACCCAGTTCTGCGTCGGGGGTAATTAGGCTAGGAGACAGCTATTCGCAGGAGAACTCATTTAGGGATTGTTCCAGGTACTTGGAGGTTTGTGGGTAGTTACGAGTGGAGTTTTCTTGGCATGGAAAGTAATAAGTTATTTTGGGGCTTCTAATTCCACTTACGACTCGCAAGTGTCCATGTACCTGTAAATACCACTTTCGGCAATAAGTGCTGTGCGTGCCAGAGTATGTGCCCTTGAGGCTGAGTGTCCCCTAAGCACATGGGCATTTCTCAACACAGTCTTTACAGAATCACTAACCTTAAGCCCTAAACCATAAACCGCGTATTATGTATGTCTATACCCCTTTGAGCTTCCTAGAGCCAACCTTAACCCCGGAATCCCAAACCATCCCAAACCCTAAACCTTCACAAACTTACCTTGGTTTTTGATCCTGTCCTTACTTTGAACCGTTTAGTGTTACAGTCCCCCTTTACGTGGTCGGAATATGGGATGTACAGGGATCTACTTATTGTTGTGGGGATTGCATCTTCTGTGTATATTTAAGAGGGCCTCCAAGCATTGCTTGAAAGATCCTGGGGCTGCTGTATGTGGAGTCGTCCAAAACTCTGAACCCTAAACCCCTGAACGAGGATTATCGCTGTGGCCACCCCAAGTTACCCCCCCCCCACATCAACCTCTATTGTGACAAATTGTTCAACTGCCCTGAGACTAAGGTCAGGGATGTTAAGGGTGTATGGTTTAGGGTTTAGGGTTTAGATTTCTTCTGAGAGATGACACCTCCCCACCCCGTAGTAGCATATGCCGCCCTAATGTATATTTGTACTGCTTGGGGATTATTCTTACTAGGAGGGGTGGAAATCATAGTAGACCCTACCTATATATAGCTACTACAGAATATGGGCGTTTATACTGGGATATCAAAGTGAGGTTGGGATATAGCTTACCTAGACCTGTCAGGGTTATGCTCGTTTTTGGGGTGAGTCCCTGAACCCTAAACCTTAAAGCCCTAAAGCCCGAAACCCTAAGCTCTAAACCCTAAACCTCAAAGCCCTAAACCCTAAGCCCGAAACCCTAAACTTTAACACCCTAAAGCCCTAAGCCCTAAACGAGTTTCGTATGGTTTGAGGGATGAGGTGAACCATGATTGTAGCCCTACGCTCACACCTTCAGCCCTAAACCCCTAAACTGGCCTTTGTTTAGCTGGGAAGGAAGGAATCGAAAAGAACATGGAAACTGCCATAATGGGTTTAGGGCTGAGGGTTTGGAGGGAAGGAATGGAAAAGAAAATGGAAACTACTGTACCAGGTTTAGGGTTCAGAGTCTAGAGTTCATGGTTTAAAAGAATGGAAAAGAAAATGGAAAACAACATGGAAACTACTATAGGGTTTAGGGTTTAGAGTCTAGTGTTTGGGCTTAGAAGGAATGGAAATGAACAAGGAAACGGCTACAATGGGTTGTATAGGCACTGCTGTAAGGGTCCCTTCCTCCATTCCTAGCGAACCAAAGGCCAGTAAAGCCTAAGCCCTGAAGCTTCTGGCGCTGATAAATAGATGTTGTAGAAGGAGCCCAAGACTCGCGAGCAAAACCAAAAAATCAAAGAGGCAATTCCGCAAGCCCAAGATGTGTACCTTTTCCATAACCTCGAACCTGAGACTCTAGACCTTGGACCCGAGCGGCGTTCTAATCCCTCCAGTCTCTTCCCCTAAGGGTCCAAGTACCCAATAATCATATACTCACCCAAAACCTATACTATAATTTCTATTACCCCAAACCCAAGTACCTAATTATTGGGTACTTGGACCCTCTGGGTTCCAGGAGAACCTACCAGCAAACCAGATTGGCCCGGCGCCTCGTGGTTTAGGGGTTGAGGGTTTTAATGTGAGGGCTTTCGGGGAGTGAGGGTTTTGGAATTGAGGGTTGAGAGTTGAGGGTTGTACGGATTGAGGCTTTAGGAGAATAAGGTTTAGCTCTACACCCCTAGAGCCGTAAGCTCCCAAGCCCGAAACGGACGTCCAAAACGAGTGATGCTGGTATATGAGGGTCTATACCGGGCGCCATGCTGGAAATCCGTCAGTCTTGAAATTCTACCGCGAAACGACCCGAACCGTACATCCTGGAAGTTTAAATTCTATGAAAACAAGAAATCCCAATATGTGCTCAGATCTAATCACTGCCCCTACTTGGAGGCTCATGGGACTTGTTAACTACTTGTAACTGGACGTATAACCCTCCTTATAATTCAGGTAACCCCTATGAGCCCATGTAGGGGGACTATAAGTAGGGTTGTAAGCCCTATTAGAAGTACTTACTAAGCCCCATGGGCCTCCAAGTGCTATTGAAACCCCACTATTTGTGAATGATAATAAATCGGGGGCGAGAGATCCCGGTATTTACGTACTCAGTGCATTGGGATTGAGGTTCAGGTAGCTCGTTCTATCCCTCGCTTCTTTGGACTGCCACATTAAACCAAAGCCTCTCTTTAGCGCAGTATGGTACTTTTCTTGTTGATTCTTTGGAGGGAAAAAGGGAATATGCTGATGTAGGATATAGGCATTATATAGGGATGCTATTCCCTTAAATATTCTACTAAAAACCAGTAAGTTCCTCCACATTTGAAGCCCACTTAGACCGGGGCGTTAGGTGAAGTAGTCCAAGCTACTCTGATCCCTTGAAGGTTCTTGGGGAAATACCCTAAACCCTAAGCCCTAAAGCGTTACGCTTCCCAACCTACAGCTGTAAACCTTGAAGCCCTGGGGGGCTCCCAAGTTTCCATCTTCGAGTTAGTTTACACGGCAAAGAGGTCATTCCTTACTCCTAGATTGCTGGGGATGTTAGCTGAAGAACTGCTACTGGAGTGTTGGGTTTAGGTGTTAGGGCGCTTGGTTCAGGATTGAACCTATCTTTGTCGTTCACACAATGCTTTTGGAGAAATGTTGCAGATCAATCATGAGGCAGGGGATTTCGGTTACCCCAACACTTGAGCTTCGGATGCCATTTTGGGTAGTGCTACTTAACTAGTTATAGCGTTCATACTGTGGATGGAGGAAATCTTGCCCGACCTCATGTACCCCACTGATGAAATTGTTGGGGGGTCCTAACTGGCGCAAGATTTTCTCCATCCACAGTATTATGGGGGCTAGGTAACCTTAATCCCTGCCGGGATGGAAGATCGCATGCTGAGCCCTCCGCCCCCTTAAAAGTCCAGGATTGACCGGTTCAAGGTATGGAGTGGATCAGAGTCTAGAGGTTTAGGGGTTTAGGTTTTGGCGTTTTGGGGGTTTGGAGTTTAGGCTAGTTTGGGGGGGCTAATCACAATACGTAATTGCGGGGTTCAAGGTGCAGACTGCAGAAGATGTCTCAAAATTGGGTACTGCCCCCCTCAGTGACAGTTGGATAATAATTATAGTTATATATAGCCCTTAATCGGACCCCTGTTAGAGACGGTTACTGGGTGGGGGCAGTACCCAATCTCAAAAGATGGACTCCTTGTGCCAAAGCGCCGTAGGATGCAAACTCGACATTCGAGGCGCAGAGCTGGGATCCGCACCCCTGGGATATCATCTCAAGTGAGTAGCATTTTCTTTGGGGATAATATAGGGTTTAGGGTTTAGGGTAATATGGGGTCAGTTGAGTAGTATTTTATTTGAGGATACGATGGTACCCTATATAGAGTGAGATTATATCCTCCTTTTGGGGTATAGTATTTTATGTAAGAAATATAATCTTACTAGGTTCAGCCACCAAACATACGCTATTCAAGTACTGGCTGAGGGGGTTTTTAGTGCGTGCTGGCTGGACCAAATGCGTGAATTTCTCCAACACTAGCGCCGGAGCGAGATCGAAGTGGCCCGCTCTCAGCTGACTGTTTTCCAGGCGGGTCGCACATATGAGCCATAATGTAAACTCGTAGTATCCCCCTTGTACCCCTATAGTAGTCCCATATATAATCCCCTACATAACCCCCCTTTAAGGAGTTTAGACTACAGCTCATATGGCGCTACTGCCAATGAGATCATCCCACAAGGCTGCGCTCATGGATATGGGTTTAGGGATTTTAGGGTTTAGGGTTTAGGGTTTAGGGTTTAGGGTTTAGGGTTTAGGGTTTAGGGTTTAGGGTTCAGGGTTTAGGGTTTAGGGTTTAGGGTTTAGGGTTTAGGGTTCAGGGTTTAGGGTTTAGGGTTTAGGGTTCAGGGTTTAGGGTTTAGGGATTTTAGGGTTCAGGGTTTAGGGTTTAGGGTTTCCATATGGGTATATATGGGGCTTAATAAGCCCTGAACCCCAAAGCGGGGCATCCGACCAAATCTTAGTGCTGAGGCAATCCAGCCTTGCAGCCTTGCAGTAGGTGGCTCCATTCCAGTTGGAAGCATATCCTAGATAAACTGTTCCCAACCCCTACTTCTCAAGTCTTCCCGCTACAGTAATAAACCCAAACCCTAAGCCCTAAACCCCTAAACCCAACATGCAGGAATTTTCGAACCGGTGCCATCTATGCAAGTTGCTCCTAAGGAGCTGCGCGAAATCAGGCCCCAGGTTCATACTTTATGTGACGGTGGGTTCTCTAAGGCTATGAAAGGCCTTTTTTCCCCTAGTACTCAGGCGGCGGAATGCGCTATACCTGCTGTACATCCTACTCTTGTGTGGAACCAGTACGTACGATCTCAGCGCGCCAAATGCGCGACTTCGCAATGAATTTCTCTAGTCTTCTGTAAGAATCTTTGCGTGCATCTCGCATGGATTGTCCGCAGACTGCCTGCATAAACCCCTAAACCCCTAAACCCTAAACCCCTAAACCCTAAACCCCTAAACCCCTAAACCCCTAAACCCTAAACCCTAAACAAACTACAAGGCGAGCTAGAAGTTAAGAATGAAGCGGGAGTGTTTCTTGTAAGGGGTAAAGGGAAAGAGGGTGACCAAAGCAGGCCTGAAGATAACCCCTACGTCCAGCAGGACTATACCCCTACCCCTGCTTAGGGTGCCTAACTGTATGTCTTGTATCGTTTATACACAACTACCCTGAAGCCGGGGTAGGGAAACCCTAAACCCTAAAAAGGGGTAGGATATGGGGTCTTGGTGGCAGGGCAATGCGCTCAGGTCCTGACCCAGCATAACCTCGCTGTGCCAGATAGCGATGCCGGATACCCAGGTTAGGGTTCAGGGTTAGGAATACGGGACCCTATTGGTATATGGTAGGTATATGAGGATCGCAGGGTTAAGGGCCCATACTAGGGGCCCGCTGTTTCAACCTGAGAGTTCTTTATGGAAGGTCAGAAATTCGGGTCCTCCTTGCATTTCTAGCCCCCAAGATACTACAGCTGAAGGCCATGTTACTTGAACTCTCAAAGGACGCCTCCATGTTATGGAAGCCCCCTTACGGGTACCTTTGGTTTGCACAGGTTTGAGCAGGGATAACTGTAGTTTGGAGATTGTGCGCGTCACGAGCCACAAGGCCCACGTGACGCGTGGAGTGTTGCTAGCGCAAATGCTGCACCTTGGCCTAACCCTAAACCCTAAACCCCAAACCCTAAACCCCCATCAAGAGCTGGGAGCACTTAAGGAGAGTTACACCCACTAACTGGCGCTCTACGCTGATACCTCTCAAAAGGATCCTTTCCCTCCAACGTGATGAGATCGATAATCTATATCATGGGTTCCCGTACTACCCGCTTTATACAAGGCCTTCCTCGGTTGCCCCTTGATTAACCTCAATTAAACTTAATTTTCCCTAAATAGCCTAAATTAAGGAGGGAACCTTTGGGAGGCAGTATAGAGGGAGGTAGTAGGGGAACCAATAACTATGCGGCCCCAGGACGTATGAAATCCCCCAAACCCCTGGCCCTATACGCTTTTCGGAAGTTGGGCTTGTTCCCAGAAGGGAAGCTTTAGGGATACCTGAACCCGGAAGTATGTAGAACAATAGCGGCTTAAGTTCCGGATTTAGAGTTTAGGGTCTTGGGTTCTATTATTCTACCTGCTTTTCGTGGGGGTCCAGATAGACTCTTGAGGGAGGATGTTAATGGTTGAAGTTACAATGAAGAGAATGTGCGGAGCTCCAGGGTTGTGCTCGGAAGGAAGGTTTCGGGGTTTGGGTAGACTTTCGGGTTTAGAGTCTAGGGTTTAGGGTTTAGACTCTCGGGTTTTGGGTTTAGAGTCTAGGGTTTAGGGTTTAGACTCTAGGGTGTAGGGTTTCAACACTAGGGTTTATGTAGCGTTGAGATTTAGGGTTCGCGGGAGAGCTTAGGATTTTGGATTTAGTATTCGCAGTGGGTAGCGTTTGGGGTTCAGTGCTTTTGGTGTGAGGTTTTGCGCCTCACTCATTGGGTTACGGCACATTCTCTGATTGAACTTTCATGGGTGCCTAATCCAAGCCTCGAGCTCCGGTTTAGTGTTTTGGGTTTAGGGGTTCAGGGTTTCAGGTTCAGGCTTTAGGGTTATACCCTCAACCCTCAGGCCTTGAACCCCAAGCCTCAAAACTGTGCTTCCTAAACCAGCACCCATCTAAAGAAACGCCAAGCCAAAAGACCCTGATGCCTTCACCACACACTCCAAACGCCTAAGTGCCCTGAGGGAGTCACGGGGTAGGTTAGTAATAGGGATAGATGGGCTATAATGTGGCGTATAGTCCTGTAGGTGTTCTACGTATACTTACTACATTGCGACGGCCTCAACGGACCCGCCCGAACTGAAAGGAGGAGTGCAGCTGCAGTGAGCTAGAGAGCGATGAGGAGGCGAAGGAGGCCTTTTTGCTGTGATTTGAGTTATGAGGGGTTTAGGGTGTTGGGTTTAGGGTTTTAGGGTTGAGGGATTTAGATACCCCAAACCCGAAACCTTAAACCCAAACCCTAAGCCAGAGACCTCAACAATGACCAGGATGCTATACTACAAGTTATGTAAGGACATAACCCTAAACCTTACTTGGAGGGTCAGAAGGACTTAGTAAGTGGGTTAATAACCCCTATGACTCATATAGTAACCCTAATTATTCCCATTATTCGCCTACTTACTATGTCCCCATGACCCTCCAAGTAAGCCCTAAGCCATACAGGGATGTTGTTGGTAGGTATCGGGGCTTCTACATTGTGGGTCTTAGGGGGCTTCGAGTCCAGGGCTTGGGTTTTGGGATTAGGGTTTAGGGTTTAGGGTTTAGGGTTTGGCCTGATGTCGTTCCATTGGGGTTTACGTTTTTGTTGTGTTTAGGGTTGGGCGTCAGGGATAATTAGAATAAAGTAGGGCTGATATTCTCCCAAGCTACAGCTGGGTCACAACTGCAGTTGTCTTTATTCTGCATGCTCTTGACATGTGGCTAGACCCTATGCCCCAAACCCTATAAGCTAGACCCTAAACCCTAAACCACAATAAGGCCCTTATAGTTTTCCGGTTATGATAGGGTTGAGGGCGTCGCTTGGGGAGTTTCAGGGCTTAGACTGAGGTCCCTTAGCCTTGTCTAGGCTTCTGGGCGTCTTCCCAGGCAGCATGATCTAGGGTTCGGCGTTTTGGTTTTAGGGCTCAGGGCTTTAGTGTTACCCTAAACCCTACCCTAAACCCTAAACCGCGTTCAGAGTTCTGGTTTTAGGGCTTAGGGCTTAGGATGCAGGCACCTGGAGCAAGCACCTAACCCATCCTAGGCCCTGTTTGGGTTTCCGTGCTAGTTGGTGAGTCTCCAATGAATTACGGCTTCCGCCTCAACCCAAAGCCCCAAGACCCTAAACGCTGAACCCTAAACCCTAAATTGTTCATGGTTAACAAGGGCATATCACACAGGGGAACCTTTGCCAGCGGGTGTACACTTGGAGGCTCCCGGGGCTTTCTAGCTACGTCTGAGTTGGCTTGCAACCCTAACTTTTAATTCTGATCCCTGCAAGTGGCCTTAATATGGAAGTAACCCCCTCATATTATGGGGGGTTGCCTGAATGGAAAAGAGGTGTGACCCCTTTCCATCTAGTTACTAAGTCCCATGGGTGCCCAAGTAGAGGGGCGTGGTAAGAAAAACCCAAAGACCCTAAACCTCAAACCCTAAATCCTGAACACTAAACCCCCTCAACCCTAAACCCTAAACTCCTAAACCCTAAAGTGCCCAGGAAGAGGAGGAAGAGGGGATCGAAGAGTGCGGAATTAAGGCCGGCTTCTCGAAATTGAAGAACTTGGTTGTTTAGGGTTTAAGGTTTAGGGTTGGGGGTTTAGGATTTAAGGTTTAGGGTTTGGGGTTCAGGGTTTAAGGTTTTGGGTTTAGGATTTAGGGTTTCGGGTTTTGGGGGGTTAGCTTGGACCTTAGACCCTTAACCTTTCGGGATTCCCTTATATTCCCATTAAAGGCACCTAAGGGTTAAACTTTAGTAGGGGTCCCAAGTGCCACGTAATGAAAAACTTGGGGATCTGGAGGTTTTACCCAATTATTAGGGATATATAGGGGTACATAGGGATATATAAGGGTATATAGGGTTTAGGATTTAGGGTCCCAGTACCAATAATTAGGTGTGCTTGGGTTTTGGGTGACAGCAATTGAAGTGGAGGTTTTGGGTAAGTACATGATTATTTGGGCGCATGTAATTTGTGTGCTTTTGTGAGTTTGGGTGTAGGGAAAGAGCCGAGGATTCAGGATCTAGCGTCGGTGCTATCAGTATGCCTGCAAAACAGGGCACGCTCTTGGTGGACACAGGGGTCCTCTGCACTTTCATAGACAGGCCGACTTCGCCTAGTCTCTAATCGCTTCACGTGTGTATTACATACAAAAGTAGTAGGTAGATCGAGGGAATCTACTGTGACTTCCAGCATCCGTTGTAATCAATATGAGAGGGTATTGGAATCACACAATCGGTAAGCAATGTGGAAGTACTAAACCCCAAATCTCAGCCCTAACTTCTTAAAACCCTCAACGCTGAGCCCCAAGAAGCCTTTGCAACAACATCTTATGTTGGGTATCCTACAGCTGCTAAATCCTAGACCCTGAACCCTAAACCCAAATCCTTCACCGGAGCAGGTGGAGGACCGCGAGGAGAGTTTACAGTTAAGGCCGCGTGCCCAGACTCTCAAGTTTAGGGTCTAGGGGATATTACCTACCCTAAACCCTAAACGCTCCCCCCACGGACGCCCACCTCGGAGAGTGCTATGATGAAGGGGGAACTTGGGGGCCGAGGGGAGTGGGAGTGCTTTAGGGTTTAGGGTTTAGGGTTTAGGGTTTAGGCCAATACAGGTACGAAAATGGGACCCAAATTTTCGAACTACCCACATATTAGAGGGAATGTGTACCTTAAACCCTAAAACCTCAATTGGGTGGAGATACTAGCTACATCTGAGCTTGCAGCCGTGGAAAAGAGGACTTCCAGTCCCTCTCACCCGCACTTCCTGACACGGTTTAGGGTTTAGGGCAGTTTCTGGAGTTGAGCTGGAACTGCAACTTTTAGGTTATTTGTCCGCGCTTTGAACTTGAAATATATGACCAGAAAATGAGGAATTATCATAAATACGATGATTCCCTCTAAGCTGAGGGTAACTCCAACTTTTCACCTTCCCCGAATAGTAGATAAAACCTCCATCCCCTAATTCTCCATTATAGGGGGAGAATATAGCAATTTGGTTCGGGGGTCAAACTCTACCGCTGCGTTTTTGCACATTTCACAGAATATGAGCGTGTAATGCATCATTTCACTCTTTAATGGAAGGAGTCTAAGACTACCCAAGGGAAGTCCATTTCGAAATCCTCAGAAGCCAATCCAGGAAAAACCAAAAAACAAAACCAAAAAAAACAAAAAAACAACAAAACCAAAAACATCAAAAAAAAACAAACCAAAAAAACAAAATGACCAAAAAAAACATATTTCGGGACTCTTGGAAAATTGCCACTGAATTTCCAAGAGTCCCGAACTATTGTTTTTGTTTTGGTGTTTTTTTTTTTGGGGGGGGGGGGTTCTGTTTTTTTGGTTTTTCCTGGATTGGTTTTGCAGGAATCTGGAGATTAGCCTCATTCCTTTCTTATACTATACTGTGCAATTCATTAGCTAGTTTGATAGAGTTATCTACATTTCGGATTTTTTATTGTTCCTGGCAGCTCATGCCGAATCTTTTGGGCTTGGTTTTGGTGTTTTGTTTTTTGTCTGCTTACTGTTTTTTGTTTGTTTTTTGTTTAATCTTTTGGTTGTGGTGGTGTGTTGTTCTTTTGGCTTTGGTGTTGTTTGTTTCTTTTGTTTTTAGTGTTTTTGTTTCCTTTGGCCTTGGTTTTTGGATTTGAGTACTTGGGCTGGGGATCCTTAATCTTGGGCCTTAAGCCTGAAGCTCCCTAATCCTAAGCAGCAAATTCGAAATACAAAATACACAGCGCACTATGCAAAAAGAAGAAAACATTTTTGAAATGCAAAATAAATGTTTCAATTGAGTGATACCCTGGCCGTGAAGAGAGAACTCGGGCTTCAGTTGATTCTATTGATCTAATGAGTTTCTAATGGGTGAACAGAAACAGTTGAAAGGAAGTGGAGCTTCTACTTCTCTCACGTCACTTACATCTCTAATGTATCTTCATTGTGGAGAAGAAAGAAATCAATTCCGTTCGTAGGAACAGAGATCTGGTTCTACTGGTGGCCTGATTAGGGAATTGTTGGTTGTTATGGATTGTATATAACCATTGAATTTATTACTTTCTAAAATGTTTTCTGCGAGAATCGGACCATCTCAATAATTCCGAATTTCAGATCATTTCATCAGTATGAATATTTCTTATAATCATACTTGTAAATTTATGATATATTCCAAAGGCTTTTGACAGATGCTGAATGTGTCCCAATCTTTAGGACGAAGTCTGTTATCCTTGGCCCTGCATTTTCAATTTCCTTACTTAAAGCCAATACTAACTCGGTTACGAATTTGCAGGAGAATTCTCTGACTGTGGGCTCTTCGTCATATTATCTTACAAGAGTCCCTTGCTGAATTCGCTTCACATTGAAGG
Source organism: Balneolaceae bacterium (assembly GCA_965242845.1). GTDB lineage: Bacteria > Bacteroidota > Rhodothermia > Balneolales > Balneolaceae > RHLJ01. The sequence continues at coordinate 1,474,078 of CBDETC010000002.1, read as the reverse complement.
GAAGTCGCAAGTGCTGAATTTCTTTTTCCTGTTCACAAGAAGCCTCAGTACATTGACCTTGAGTAAACACCTTAATACGTAAGAAGCATTTTCAAATCTAAGATTCTTGTTATTCATCATAGAAAACCCTTACTGCATGCACTGCAAAGTTTAAACATGAATTCTGAAATCCTGGAGTCCTGTTTGCCCTATTTTCTAGATATAATTCCAATACTCAATGTATTTCCATTCGGAAGGAAGAATTTGCACGTCTTGGGCTTCTTCTTTTCACTACCCGATTCCTATGTACATGTCTCTTAAAATTTCATCAGAAAATAACAAGTATGGAGAATATCACATCTATTGGAGACCATGAGAATATGCTTGATGAGGGACTTCTATATAGATAAAAAAGAAGCCCAAGACTTGAGAATTCATATTTAGATTTACGGCGTAGTTTGTAAGGAATTCATACAAAGCGAAATGAGGAGAACAGAAGCCCAACATTTCAGACTTATTGTTTATTTTGTACTTGAAATATATGTAGCAATTGTACGAAACATCACAATGAGATACGCATTCCTTAATGAATGTGCACAGCCATGATAGGCTGCTCCTTGGTACCAGTCCTGCCAACATGTCAGAAGTAGAACCCCGCAACATTCCCATCTCTTATATGAATTAAACATTTATGATAATTTTGATAAGAATTCTAGTGTAAACACTGATGAAGGTGACAATAGTAATAATACTAATTGCGGCACTAATAATACACGTAATACTAACATGACAAGGATAATAGATGCGGTAAGAATAGAACTAGTAATCAGAATGATGCTAATAGTAACGGTAATAGAGGTAGTCATAATACTAACGGTAGCAAAAATAGCAATTACAGTAATAGCCGGAATGTAAGTATAAGAAAGATATTCATGATAATGATAGGAATGATAGCTGCGAAGTCGTTTGCTCTCACATAGCTCCTATTGCGACGAACTGTAGCAAGGCGCAATCCTTTTATGTAGTTCTTGCGATGAAATCCAGCAAAACATACACGTTTTATGTAGTTCCAGTGGTGAAATCCAGCAAAACACAGTCCTTTTGCATAGTTCCTCTTGTGAAATGTAGCAAAACGCAGCGGTAGACTTTGACCCCGTAACCAGCAATGTAAACTCCCAGAAATAGGAACTGGTGTGATTGGACCTGGAGCTTCAGGTTTCTTATTTGAGCTTTGTAAGTCATGGAAGAACAGAAAAGAAAATCAAAAACTAGCGTACCATTCAAGGTATAGAGCTTAGGGATGTTTAGGATTTAGGAATTTGGGCTTAGGGTTTAGGGTGCGGGGTCTGGTGCCAGGGGGACCTATTAATTAATACCTAGCCCTAAGGGTCCAAGGACCCAGACCCGGATAATAGGGTTCCCTTTACAGGGGTTTTATAGGGGGATATATGGGGATGCATGGGGACTATATAAGGGTCCGAGGAAATAATAGTGTTTGAGGCCCCGCATACCATTGATAGTATAGTATAGGGGCCCTAAAGCCCTATAGTTTGTGTCCTTGGACCCTTAGGGTAGAGTAGCCAAGGTATCTTTTTTTAGGGCGTAGGGTTTTATACCTAATGTTTTGGTATCTTGTCCTGTTGTGAAAGGTTACTCCAGGTAGGTATATAAGTCTTGGTAACAGGAATCCTCACCAACACGCTTGAAGCCCTAAACGCTAAACCGTAATACTAAGTTGAGGTCTGCTTGAGGTACCTTATGCCATATTTATACAAAGAATCTAAGATGGGTCATTATTTCGGGCCCTACGGTAAGTTTAGGGTTTCCTGAAATCAGAGGTACCATTTTGGGGGTACCCTAAACCCTAAACCCTAAACCCCATAATAAGGACTTTGGGGTCCATGGTGGGTTCCCCTCATTTAGAAGTTGGAGCACCACGCAGCTTGCGGCCTCCGGCCCAGAAAGTAGATCCCCCATTAAGGTGTTCCTAGAAATTAGCCAATAGCCGTAAATGGACCCCAAAAGTAGGTAAACCAATAGCCCAAAACCAAACCCCTTTAAAACACAGCAGAACGCTATTATTCTACATACTCTTGGGGTTCAGGTGCAAGGTATCATAATGAGGGCTTTACTTTCTAGATCCTCCCAATGGTCTGGGTAGGTATTGCACTAATACCCCATCCTCATGAACCTTTGGGCATGTGGCCTAGGCTAAGCCCTGAGCGCTAAGACAAAGACCTGTACCAAAATCCGTAGCACCAAACCCTGTGCTCTAAGTGCCCTTAATACTACATCATTCGAGTAACCTCCGAATTGAAGGCTTAAGGAGGACCCCTGCAATCCTAGACCCTGAACCCTGAAACCCTAAACCCCTAAGCCCAAATCGCTAAACCCTAAACCCTGAACCCTAATCCCGAAACCCCTAAACCCTAAACCCACAACCACTCATGCATGCCTAGAGTCCCGCATGTCCGTCGTTTTGCCAAGACCAGGCCCTCTGCAAGCAGCACGTCCCGCCGCGCGACGAAAATGTCGGCGAAGGTCCCCTGAAGTGGTCGGGGTTTAGGGCTGAGGGCTTAGGGTTCAGGGCTTAGGGTTGAGGTTTAGGGTCCAGGGCTTAGTGTTTAGGGCTTGCTTGGAGGGGCAGAGGGAGTTCGTAAGTAGGTTAATAAGGGGGATAGTTAGGGTAACTTTATGGGTTTCAAGGGTCTTTTACCTACTTACTAAGCCCCCGGACCCGCCAAGGACGTGGGGCAATTTAGGTTCTATTGGGCTTTAAGGGCTTTAGGCTTCGCTAGGCAGCTTCGGATATAAAAAGTTACATGATGTAGTACCTGTATGATGCATGCCCCACTTCCCGTTGAGTTTGGCATCTGATTTTTGATGTGGGTTTGAATTTGGTTGTCCGTTTAGGATTTAGGGCACATTCTTGGTTCTTGTCTCAGGGGGCCATAGACTTTAGGGTCTACAACGCAATCAGAAAGAGGTTGCGGCTAAAGCGTTTCCAGCCGAAATGGACAGAACGTAGGGGTTTGGTTCCATGTTTTTCAAAAGGCTTGCGTTACTGAAGGGTAGGGTTAGTACCAGGGGTTAGGGCACAGAGGTTTTGAGGGTTGGGGGGTTGGGGCTGTAGGATTTTCAGCATAGGGCCCCGGGCTGGTATAGGGTTTTGGGTTTTGGGTTGTCATTCCCGAAGGGTCCAAGGACCCAAGTAATAGTTTCTTAGGGCCCCAAATGCCATTAACAATAATATCTGGGCCCTAAAACCCTATTGTTTCATCAATAGTATAGTATTGGGGCCCTAAAGCCCCCTACAATTTGGGTCCTTGGACCCTCAGGGATTTCTTCTACGCGTAGGCAAGAGCAAGCTGGGCACTCGCAGTTGCTTGATGACTGTCGCAGACCTGTAGGGTTGATACTTGCTTAAGGTTTAGGGTATAGGGTTTTGGGTTGGAGTCCCCCCAACCTTCCTATTGCGGATTATTTGCGCACCCATAAGGACTGTTCGGGGCTATTGGAACCCATGGGAGCCTCGTGATTCTTTTGCGGGGGGCCTTACCCTAAACCCCGAATCCTAACCCCTAACTCTTCAAGGGGGAGGACCCCTTACCCTAAACCCCGAATCCTAACCCCTAATTCTTCAAGGGGGAGGACCCCTATAGTTTTAAGCACGAAGTTTGGGGTTTAGGATTTGGAGCTTCGCGTTTAGGGCTCAGGGTCTCGGCTTGGCCGAAGAGGTTTAGGGTTTAGGGTTTAGGGTTTAGGGTTTAGGGTTTAGGGTAGAGTTTCAGCAGGACCCTGCCAAAGTGTTGATGGTGTAGGGTCCACTGGAACTTCCATGTCAGCTCAGAGGAAGGCAGCTTGCGGTATCCCAGCCATTTGAATGAGATGAAGGAGTTCCGAGTGGAACGTCCTCTGGACATGGTCGTCCCTAAACTCTACGTCCTAAAGCTTAAACCCTAACCGCTGAATCCTAAACCATGGCTTATGCGGAATCTCTTGCTTGTTTGGGGAGAGTACTGGTTCCTTGGTGTTGGAAAACAAGCCTTGAGAGGGCTTCCGGTTCCCTTTCTGGGAAGGAGTCCAACCTTTGGTGGTGGTCCTTTTTGGCAAGTCCCGTGAAGGAGGCATCTACTTGGACCCAGAAATTAGGCAAAATGATAGCCCACAACCACTACAAATAGCCCAGGAGGGCATTATTCTATATACTTTTGGGGGTTGAGGTCGTATCTTGGAGCATGAGGGGGACCTCTACATGTCATAAAGTTACAGGGAAGTTATACAAACCCCTCAAATTTGTTATTGGCGTGGCTTTCGCCCCCCTACCGCAACACCCAAAACCAACAAACCCACAATTTTTCAGAATCCGTCTGCCCACCAAAGATTTTTTTAGGGTTTGGGGTCTAGGGTTTGTGCCTCCGATGACGCAAAAAATTGGTTGTTAGACCAGTTAGACCGAAAAAAAAGACAAAATACGGTGATGCAGAGGCAAAACCTGAACCCTTAAACCCTAAAACCTTTAGCCCTAAACCCGTAAGTCCCTAAACCTCTTAACACCCTGCATCCTAAGCCCGTTGTTAGGCCCTGTAGGATTTCATAGGGTTCCGCCTTCGGTATGTCATAGCTTTTGAAACCCTGCACCCTACCTGGACCATAAAACAGCCAGGGTTCAGGGCTAGGGTTTAGGGTCATTATTCTATACATATACTTAGCTAACCCAGTTTGGCAGGCAGTTCTATCATGCTACCTCAAAAACAAGCAACATAGGATGGCCCTGAAAATTGTTTGGGGAGTTTCCAGTCGACTTTTCTTGGACCCATCAAATCCCAAGTTTCTCTGGTACTTCTAACCCAAGTTGAACCACCTTAGGGACTTCGGCGCCTTAGACCCGGCGTATAAGTACAATGAAAAAATGAATTACTCCCCCCAAGTGAGTAGTATTGTATTTGGGGATACTATGGTACCCAATATAGAGTAAGATTCTTTTGGGGTATAGTATTTTATATAAGGAATATTATCTTACTAGGTTCAACCACCAAAAAAACACTACTCAAGTGAGCGTTAAAGACACCCGCATAGGTCAAGGAGACGGCTCGAAAGGACCTCTTTTGGGAGAAGCAGGTGTCGTAAAGATTGGGTTCCATGAACTGGGTAGGCCCCTGGGACATTAAGTATTTTCCCTAATGGCTTTAATGAGGGACCCTATATGCTAATGTGTTCAAAGGGGTTTAGGGCCAACCCAGTGAAGATCTTGGCGCTAAAGTTGGCATGCAAAACCGTCAACCCTGAACCTCAAATTCACAGACATGTTAGGTCTGATTTTCCGAGAAGCGCATGTAACTTTTCGTTTGTGAGCATACCCAGAACCTTCACTGTAGTTCCTTTTCTGGTAGTATTTAAAATCCCTAAGCCCTAAACCCTAAGCCTCCAGCCAAAGAGCTACATAAGAGCCCCGGTAGATGTGTTCAGCTTTTCATGATGGTTCATCCTTTCGCGAGCGAGTACCTTACATGTCATAATGATTTTAGGGGCTTAGGATTTAGGCTGATGGGTACGGCCTTCCTTTCAAGGATGCAATACATAGAGGCTTTTGACAGTTGTTGTCCCTTTCACAGCACCCTCAATACCATGAGCTGTAGTACAATGGGGGGTGCAATAAGGGAACACAATTTCGACCCCCACTCCCATGATAGATTTCTGCAACTCTGACCCAACTCCGTTGCTAAGAGGTACGGATTGTTTGAGTAGTTAGCACTTTACATGAGTCGAAACATGATCTGGGTATTCCTCTAGGTGGGGCTATACGCCAAAGATATACAATAGGGTTTAGGGTTTAGGGCCCTATAATGGAGAATCAAATGGAAAAGAACATGGAAAATGAAATGGAAACTGGGGTTATATAGGGGTTAGTTGAGTAGTATTTTTGAGCTTTACCTGAAAATCATCAGATTGACTTGGACACACACACACACAGACCCACCCACTCGCCCTGAGGACCATGCTATATCTTTGGGGGGCGGTATGGGTCTTGTGTTCCGATTTTGGGGTTACGGCTAGGCAGGGGTTTGAGGATTTGGGTGGCAAAGGTTGCCGGAATGCTTGGTGGTGGTTGGGGAAGGGGGGGGGGGGGGGGGGCGTTGCATCAGGATATCCTACACCCTAAACGCTAAACCCGACATGGTTGTCCCCTGCGTTTAGTAAGATCATGGTCTCGTTTAAGTTATGGCATTAGATGAGTATCAACTGAGGTTGCGAGCAACCAACGAAGAAACACAACCCAAGCAAGTTCTACTTTGACCCTGAAAACTTTGCATTGCCGCCTTTTTTTGGGGAAGTACGGTGCCGCTACAAAAGGAAAGACATTCACAGCCAATGCAATCCACAAACCTAAAAAGGCCTCTGAACTCTGACTCTACACCCCCATGGCCCGAAGCTTTCCTACAACAAACCATGTGTGGCCATGAGCTGAATGCAGCTGGCAGGACGTTCTTTGGGGAAAAGTGAAGGCTCGGTACGTCTGATAGGTTCTATGACTCTCTTTGTTTTTTTGGGTTTATGGGGCTTCCGTTTGAGTGTTGAGGGTTTGGGGTTAAGGGTTTTGGGTTAGGGCTTGGGGGATATACCTTAAAACCCCAAACTGTATGCCCTAAACTCTGAGCCCTGAACCCTAAGCCCTATAGACTGTTGAGGATTGAAGCTTCTGGCTCCGCGAGCTGCAGCTCTAAGACCCAGACCTCCCTTAGGGTTTAGGATTTAGGGTTTAGGGTTAGGGTTTAGGATTTGAGGATTTTGGTAACCTCAATCCCCAACGGCAGCCATACGGGAGATGAAATGGAAGATGGGGTTTATGTAGCGGTGTGCCGAGATGGCATGTCTCAGCATTAACAGATCATGAGAGGGGTTGGGAAGCTAAACACCCCAATTAGGACAGTATTACTATCTTACGGTCCTGACAATAGAGGTGGGATCTACCGAACTCCTTTCACTGTATAGGAAGAGAATATCGCAGTTCCAAACCGGGGCTTGCGGCTGAGGGCCTTTGCTTGACGCTTAGGGTTGAGGGTTTAGGGTTAGTTGTGGTATATTGGGGCTATATAGGGATAATGGAAAAGAAATTGGAAACTACTATGGTATAGCTTATTGGGGTTATATAGGTACGACCTTCCGAAATGCGGCTAAGAAACACGAAGCATTCTTCTACGGCCAGCGCAAGAAGCTCCTGTTCCTGAAAGCCATAGCCATAGATTAATAGTATGCAGGTGAAGCTGAGCACATTATCGGGCGTCCAGCGGTGCATGCATTGAGGCTCATACGTACCGACCGCGTAAAGGCGCAAGTCAGAGACCCAGAAGCCGTCTAAAGTCGCCAGGGAGACAACTGATCCTGATTTTCTTTACAAGTCGTCAAGCAGCAAGCCAGATTGTCCCAGCTGGAGTTTAACGTCAGCACTGCTGCAGCCGCCACTGCTGCTGATTCTTCTTTCGCTCCTGCTTTATTTACTCCTCATACGCCTTTTTTTCTGATACCCCTGCCACCACTCCACTGGCGCTGTGGCTGCGGCAGCAGCAGCAGCTGCTGCGGCGTGCATCACCACAATCATCAATTTCACCATCACATGCATCTTCATCTTCTTGGTCAGGAGTCATCAGTATCATCACCAACAGCATCATCGAAGTCGCTGTTCTTGTCCTCGCTATTTCTCCTTGTCCTCATACACTGTGGCATCATTTTCATAACCCTCAACTGCTCCTACATGTTGACTACTGCCGGAACTACACGACTACTACATGGGGGTTTCCCAAAATTAGGGGTACCATTCTGGGGGTCCCCAAAACAAGGACTATAATATTTTGGAGTCTACATTGGGGTCCCCTTATTTTGGGAAACTACTGCAGCTTTCAGATAAGAATCACCACCGGCACTGCAAGATGACCAGCTTTTACACTACTGTATGCTGCCTTTGCTACTACTTGGAGGGTCAGGGGGGAACTTAGTTAGTAGGTTAACAATGGGGAGAATTAGGCTTACTATATAAGCCTACTTACTATGTCCCCCTGAACCTGCAAGTAGCATGCAGATGCTTGCTCCGCGAGTATTGCTGACCACCATCACCAGTAGCACCATCATCCGAGCCAGAATAAAAGTTATTCTGCAAAGAGACCCTTACCCTAAGGGTCCAGATACCATAATCAGGTACTTTGGGTATTATTACATTAGAAATCGTTACGTAGGTCTTCGGGAATATACAGTAAGTACATACTGTGGGCCCTTAGCGCCACGATCCTTACACATTCCCCTTCATATCCCATGCGACCCAAGGCATCTTCTTTCAAGAAATCCCAAAAGAGCGTTCTGTTCTCGGACCTCAAAGTTCTGGGGGTTTAGGGTTATAGTCCCCCTTAAGTAGATAGAATATGGCTTTGGGTATATTCTAATAAGCTCCCCAGATATCCCATATTCTATCTACTTAAGGGGGGTTTATGTAGATACTTGGGTCTTCAAGTACTCATACAGGAAGTCCTTTGGGCCACAAGTATAACCCATATACCTGGACCCTTTGGAAACACGCTAATTAATCCCCGCACCCTTTGAGTTTAGGGGCTAGGCTATGGGCTCTAAGGCCTAAAGCCCGAAAACCCTAAACCCTACGTAAGCGTGTCAGGCTATGTTCGAAGGCACTCGCCTGGCGATGCAACAGAGAGAGAAGGTCCGCGACCAGGCTGGCTGAGGTGTTGGAATTAAGGGCTTAGGGTTGGGGTTTTGGATTTTAAGAGCTTTGGGTTTTGGTGTTGGGGATTCTAGGGGTCAGGGTTTGGGGTTTAGGTGTTGGGATTTGAGGCTTGAAGGTTCAGGTGCTTAAATTTACGGGTTCAGGGTCTACTTAAGGTGCTGGGCTGAAAGGCTTCAGGTTCAGAACCTGGGGTCCAGGGATAATGGTGGATGTAGAACTACCTGAACCCCAAGAGTATGTAGAATCGTAAGGGTGATTTTGGTGGTTTTGGGCTATTATTTTACCTACTTTGGGGGCCCAGATACTCGTCATGAACCTCGTTGAAAGGACAACCTTTGAAAGGGCTGGTTTGCTAGCTCCCCACATTTGGTATATGCCGATGCTGGCAACTGCCCAACAAGCAGAAGCTCAACGAGATGGCAGCCCGGTCCGGCTAAAAATGTATCCTCCACTTCTCTAGATGGTACGAGGAGGCCCGAGGGACTTAGTAACTACATGTAACTGGGCTTACAGCCCTAATTATAATCCCCCTGACTGCGCTTATAGGGGTTACCCTAATTTTAAGTAGGGTTAGAGTCCCAGGTATAAGTAGTTACAAAGTCCCATGGGCCTCCAAGTAGTTTCCATGAATAGCGGACCCCCAAAAAGGTATCCCCTGATTTTGTCGAGGCCCGGAACCCGAACCCCTTGACCCTGTACCTGCTTATATAATCCCTATATGTCCTTTAAAGGTACCCCTAATCCCTACCCCTTAAAAGGTATCGCTAGTTTTAGGGAATCTGGATAACTCAAAATTGCTCGACAGTGCCTTCCTCAGGCAAGCGCATGTTGGTTTAAACTCCGTGGTCTTTTTTAGGGTTTAGGGCTACCTTCTGAATGGAACTTTCTACTTGGATATAACCCTAAACCCTAAACCCTAAACCCTAAACCCTAAACCCTAAACTCCTGCGGCCTTGACTTTTGAGAGCCTCGAGGTATTGGTGCAGGTTCAGGTCGCAGTACTTGGCACGACGCCATTCATGCGGAACACTGTGGATGGCTCCTTTGGTTCATACAGTAACCCAGAGGGTCCATGTACCCAATAATTAGGTACTTGGGTTTTGGGTAATAGTAGTATAGGTTTGGGGTAGATGATTATTTGGTACTTGGACCCTTAGGGTAAGGACTGTGAGGACCGTATCTTTTTTGAGGCGTGAGGGGTGACCTTCGTATATTCAAAAATGCAGCCGCCGACGTATCATTTTCAAGCAGAACCCCGGAGCCCTACACCCTGGAGCCCCTAAAGCCTAAGGCCTAAACAGCCTAGATCCTGGATGCTAAGCCATAGCCAGCACTCTAAGCCCTAAAACCCAATTAAATCCTGAACCCCTCAACGCCTAAACGGTACCCGCCCCAAGCTTTTCATCGAGGAGCACTGGAGTTAATTTTGTATATTCCACTACATCATGTGGCTATATCCGCTTAACCGTAAATCCTAATCTCTGAACCTTTAAACCCCAAAACCCTAAGCTTCTGTACGCCGTAAGCCCAAGACCCTAAAACCCTTAGTACCCTTGAGCCTCACAAAGTGGGATTTCGTCTGGTGCCAGGTCCGTGTTGCGGTGCAGGCCTGGGAAGTCAGTGGAAGCCCAAAAACGGGTTCCGGGATTGGATTCGGGTTTAGAGGTAAGGGATTAGGGTTCAGGGTGTAGGGTTGAGGAATTATGGTTTAGGTTTTAGGGATGAGGGTTTGCCGTTTACGGTCTAAGTCTAGGGATTAGTGTTCAGGGTTTAAGGTAAGGGTGCACTTAGTAAGCAGTGGGAAAGAAAGTCGAAACTACTATAGAGCGTAGGGTAGAGTTATGTAGTAAGGAATGGACAAGGAAGTGGCATGGAAACTGCAATAGGCTGTAGGGTCGACTTAGAAAGAACTCGAGTAGAAAATGGAAACTTTCACAGGGCCTAGGGTTTTGAATAAACTTCGTAAGGAGCAAAAAAGAACTCCGAAATTACTACAGGGTGCGAAGTGGAATCGGAGAGTAAGGAATGGAACAGAGCATGGACACGACTGCAGGGTGCCGGGTATAGGGTAGACTTAAGCAGACTCAGTAAGGATTGGAGAAGAAAACTAAAGCCGCCATAGGGCTTAGAGGTTAGGATTTCTGGCTGGGGGTAAAGAGGACTCAGCAAGTAGGTTCAAGATTGGGATAACCTGGATTACTATATGTGGCTGCCCTCTGGGGTTGTAAGTCTACCTGCTAAGACCCCCTGAACCTCCAAGTAGGATTGAGGAGGCCTGCCTGCCCAGCGTTGCCGGTAACGGACTATGGCAGTTGCCGGTTTGGGGCTTAGGGTTTAGGGCTTAGATTGGAAGGTGGGGGACCAAATTAAATTATATAGGAAATATCGATTGTAGCTCACATGCTCAAAGTTGTCTGATATTCATCCTTTTACGTCCTTTTGTAATCGTCCCTGCAAAGCGTGAAGCACAAATCTGGGTCCTGGGCTGCGCCCTCGGAACCAGGATTGTACATACCCCCACCCAGTACTGGGAGGGGACTTAGTAAGTCGGTTAATAACACCTTCAAAAAATACTAGACCCCAATTGTCCCCGTTATGAACCTACTTACTAAGTCCCCCTAGACGCTAAACCCTAAACCCGAAATAGTGGTTTCCATTTTCTTTTCCATTATTATTAAGTCCACCTGACCCACCCAGCAGGGAGACCACACCAAAGCTCAACCGCCAAACCCGGGCATCCTTCAGCTAAACTCACATGGGCAGTTTTGGGTTTTAGTGTTTTTTAGTTTAAGGGTTTTAGGGTTTAGTAGTTTAAGGATTTTAGGGCTTAGTAGTTCAAGGGCTTAGGGTCTAGTGGTTTAAGGGTTTTAGGGTTTAGAAGTTTAAGGGCGTTAGGGTTTAGTAGTTTAAGGGTTTTAGGGTCTAGGGCTTAGTAGTTTAAGTTTAAGCCGCTGCCAAAGCTGAAGGCCTTCAATCCTAAGCGCGAAACCTTTCAGCGGCTGCTGCCACTGCTGAAGACAAGACCCTCCCTAGGGTTTAGGGTTTACTAAACCCTAAACCCTAAACTTAATGAAGCCTCGAGCAAGGGTGCTAATCCCTCGGCCCGAATTCTAAGATTTCTAGGCACAAGAGCTCCATTATTCCCCACGTCTAAACGCTTGACCCCCAAAGCTAGGGTACTAAGTCCGACACCCGAATCCCTAAACCCAGAACCCTACAATTCCCAGACTCTAAGCCTTGCGGACTAAGCATTCAGTATATTGCAGCACTAGCATCCTCACATAATTCTGGTAAAGTATCCCTAAGGGTCCAAGTACCAAATAATCATCTACTTACCCCAAACCTATACTATAATTAGTATTACCCAAAACCCAAGTACGCAATTATTGGGTGCATGGACCCTGTGGGCATACTTCAAACAGACGCCAAGATGGTCTTGAGAACTAAATGAGGCCCCTACAGTACACCTTGAGCAAGGGGGGTATACGGGGATCTTATTACAATATACCGAAAGCCCTATATAACCCAACTATACTATAGTTGCTTCCATTTTCTTCTCCATTATCCCCATATTACCCCAAAATATCCGCTACAGTACACCTTGAGCAAGGGGACTTGCCAGGAAACTGTGAAACGCCACAACTCCACGAAGCGGATGCAGGCCCTTGGGTTTTGATACGGCTTTCAGACGTTTCGTGTAGGGGTTAGGGGTTCAGATGTGGGGTGTTAGGGCTTTGGGGTCTAGAGTGCAGGGTTGAGCGCTGATCAGAGGTTTAGAGTGTTGAGGGTTTGTTCGGAGTTAACAATGGCTTAGAGTCTAGTGTGTAAGACTAAAATGTTTAGGGTTCGGACTACTTGAAGACTCACTTGTAAAAATCCAGGTCTACCGAGTCTACTGAGTTTGCAAGGGTAGGGCCTGTGATTACTTCTCCGAGAGAGTAAGATTTTGTGATAACCCCAACCTCCAATCCAGCAGGAAGCCTTCCGGAACGCCGTGGATGTGAACTCCTTGCTGGCCATGGGTGTTGATCCCAGCGTAGCAGCCACTTGTCTCAAACATGCTTACTGGGAGGGTTAGGGGGGCTCAGTAAGCATACTTAGACTCGCGCTAAGCCATACAAACACCCCAATTATTTCCCCTAAGGGTCCACGGACCCAAATAATAGGGCTTTAGGGCCCACATATTATGATATCAATGGCAATTGGGCCCTAAAGCCCTATTATTTGGGTCCTTGGACCCTTAGGGTTCCCTTTTTCGCCTACGTATCATGTCCCTCTGTATGGATTGCAGCTGACCAGTCTTTTATGGACCTTGAACACCATCTGCTGTCTGAGGCTTCAGCACCCCATCACAGCAACTGAAGTTTATCAAGAGAACCCTGCGTTTACACCCCCGCACACAGCATAGGGAGCCCTAGGTTAATGGAACCCTAAGCCCTAAACCCTGAACCGGGTGTTGGCTGGGTATTCTCTTCGAGAAGGAGACTGCGCTGTGAGTGATGCTTACTGTTGTGAAAGCGGCCGGCAGGGGTGGCAGGGTTCCTTAGTCAACCCCTTCAGGGTTCAGGGGTTCAGGGTTTAGGGTTTGCGGTTTAGGATTTCCCGCTAGGGTTGAAGGCTTAGGGAACCCATGGACCACAAATTCGAACCCTATGATCGTCGTAGGGTTTATTAGGGGTCTTGGTCCTGGGGGTTTTGGCGTTCCCAAAATCCTCTTCTTCCAGGAGGTTACTATAGTTTCTCAACATCTGGGACGTTCCTTCGACTACTTACCATCAAGTTCGTACTTCTAGGGTTTGTTCGCTGGGATTCGGGTCCCCAATACCCTAACTAAGCACGAGATTCCATGTTTTGAGGATCCAAACCCAATGGCGCAAGCCCTAGGGATTAGGGTTTAGGGTCAACCCTGAAGCCGGAAAGCCCTAGCCCGAAACCCTTAACCCTATAGGAGGTCAATGTGTTGGAACCTATTCGTCTTAATTACTGCGCTTAAAGGTGATTGAGGAAGTGGCCCCTTACTGCTTTCCCTACAATATGCGGAGCTTCAGCATTTAGGGCTTAGGGATATGTGTAACCCTCATGTATACCCATACTACGATCAATTTTCATTCCCCACCCCCTGAAGCACCAGCAGGTAATGTGGTGCACATATGGGTGGACGTCAAAATTATGATCCCTTTTGGGGTGCCCTAAATATTAGGTGCCTTAGTATAATACGAATCCAAAAAAGGACCATAATTTTGAAAACCAACCATATGAGCCTTCTGCAATACTTAGCAGCATTTGGCGAGACGAGATTTGAGCTTCAGCACCAAAACGTCCACGGGACACTGGTCGCGTAAGGGCACGGGAGGGGACGGCTTCACGGAAGGCTCGTGGAAGTTCTTCCTAAGACACAACACGGAGCACAGCTTCTCAGAAGCATGATGCGTAAGCACCTTTCTAGTCCCCACCCATGTCTGACGCCCATGCGTACCAGGACCATGCCATGTCAGCGCCCGTAACCACTAATGTTATAGTGCTTCATGATGGCCATGGGCTTGCTTATAGTAGCTCAGACAGAAACAGGCGTCACACTACGAGAGTCCAAGAAGAAGACATATGGGGGGTGACTTTTTGGGGTCCCTAGAATAAGGATTGCAATATATTGGAGTCTACATCGGGGTCCTCCTATTTTGGAAAACTAGCATATTGCACGGAAGCAAGCTGGTTCGCGGAAAGCTTGCGGAAGCCGACATGTGCAGGACATCATAACTATAGTCTTCTTGGATGTTGTACCCTAATTATACGCCCGGCTTTGCAAGCGAACTTTCCTCGATCCATAGTACCTGCTGCCGACCCGTCACTAGGACAAACTGAAGAGCCCTTGCATCACGGTGACCACAGAACCCCGAACTTCCAAACCTATAGTCCCCCTTGAGTAGATGGAACATGGCTTTTGGTATATTATGATAATCTCCGCAAATACCCCGTATTCTATCAGCTTGCGTGGGACTATAGACCTGAAAGCTCCTAACCCTGAACCAATCGTAGTTCTATCGCCGTAAGTCCAACAAAAGCGCCCAGACCACAAACGCCTGCCAGCACCATGAAGCGTCATCGTAATAACAGCAGCATACTCACGGTGCTATGAATAGTCAGAGTAAAAGTATATCGTCCCCCTTAAGTAGATAGACTGTGGGGTATATGGGGATTTTGTTATAATATACCCAAAGCCATGCTCTATCTACTTGAGGGGAACTATACGCCTATAATTATAACCCAATGCAACACGCTAAGCCCTAGAGACCCCTTATAACCTATAACCCACTGGTGCCCTAAGATGCTAAGCCCTAAAACTCTATATGGGGGTTTCCCAAAATTAGGGGTACCTTTTTGGGGTCCCAATGATAAGGACTATAGTATATTAGGGTCTATATTAGGGTCCCCTTATTCAGGGAAACTACCATATTAACTCCTGTAACAAAGTAAGCGTATAATCTTACATCCATTGTCAGCTGCTGGCCAAGGATGAGTTCAGATCAATCATGGAGGACAGTGTGATACGCTTGGAGCTGCAACCTAGGGATTTAGGGCTAGGGTTCAGGGTTTAGGGTCTAGGGGGTCTAGGGGGGGTTATCCTTGATCCTATGCTGTTCAGGGACTGCGCGGCTTGGGGTTGAGCTGTTTGTCTTCGAATCCCTAAACCCCAAATTGTTCCCTAAGGGTCCAAGGATCCAAATAATAGGGCTTTGGAGCCCAAGTACTATAATGTTAATGGTATTTGGGCCCTAAGACCCCATTATTTGGTTCCTTGGACCCCTAGGGGTTTGCAGTTCAGATGATGCATATCAAGATGTGATTGGAAGCATGAGCTCGAATTGGATTGCCTTCTGGCTCCAGCTGTCAGTAACTCGACTTAGGGTTTAGGCTGGTAACTTCTATAGGCAATTCTGGACCTGATCCTTACATAGCACCCTATACCCTGAATAGTAGTTTCCATTTGCTTTTCCATTTTCCCAGTATCACTCCAACAGCCCCAATATAACCCCAATACATAGAACCAATGATCATCCTCATGATGTAATATTGCAGCTAAGAACAGGAGAAGAAGAATATAACCCTAATATTACCCCAGTGGCTTTTAAATGGGGGCTTGTAGACTTTCCTGTGATCCCTGTTTTACTCTTGCGGTGCCTGATGGGTCCCCTTCTTTAGAACTCTAAATGGTAGTTTCCCAAGATAAGGGGACCCCAATATAGACCTCAAAATACTATAGTCCTTATTATGGGAACCCCCCAAATGGTACCCCTAATTTTGGGAAACCCCCAAATCATAAACTCCCGGATCCCTAAAGTCCTTGCTTGCCGCGAGTTGCTGCGAGGATGCCTAGGGTTTTGGCTTTAGGGGTTTAGGGGATTGGGGTTTAAGGTTTAGAGTTTAGGGTTTAGGGTTTAGGATTGTAGGGTTTAGGATTGTAGGGTTTAGGATTGTAGGGTTTAGGGTTTAAGGTGTTTAGTTTAGGGTTTCAGGGTTTTTAGGGTTTAAGGTTTAGAGTTTAGAGTTTAGGGTTTCAGGTTCTAGGGTTTAAGTTTTAGGGTTGAACGACCCTCCCCAAGGATTGGAAGATTTTGAGGAACGCCCATTGGAGGCAGGGTTCCTTTTACTGGTTTCGGTGAGTGTATATGTGGTAACCCCACTATAGAGCCCCAAGCATCATAATCCTTCTTTTAGGGACCCCCCAACATGGTATGCTTGAGTTTGGGAAACCCCTCCATACATATACACAGTTCCAAGATTCCAAGTTTTTAGTTACCTGGACCCCCAAAATAGGTAAGGCAAAATCATTGTTAAAAAGCCCTGGAAACAGCCAACAGTGCCCTAAACCAAAAACCCTAAACCCTAAACCCTAAACCCGAAACCTGTGGGGTTTGGGTAATGCTTGAGATTCGCCTCAGAGGTTGGTCTTTCTCCATTTATGCGGAGACCGTATGTAAAGCCATTGGTCATATGGCTTCGTGGAGAAGGGGAGTTTTGGGATTTAGGGCTTGGGATTTTAGAGTTTAGGGCTTACCTGAACCCAAGAAGTATGTAGAAACACTGCCTTGTTGGCTGGTTTTAGTGTTTTCATGTGACTTACTTTTTGGCCTCCAGGTAGTGGATTATAGAAGTGTAGGATGTTGGTTAAGGGAGCCTTTTCAGGGTTTTGTCTTACAACTCCCAACAAAGTTCGGTAGAGGTCCCCTACACCTGTAAAACTCACCTCTTAGCCCTAAAATGCTTGTTAACCTGGGTAGGCCCCTGGGATATTCAATATTTTCCACATGGTTTTAGGGGCCAACCTAGTAACCCTGCAGTTCTGGGGGCTTAGGGTGTGTGATTCCTAGGATTGCATTTGTTAGATCCCCAGAAAAAGTTCTGAAAGTAAGACAACCCTGCTGGTGTCTTCAGTAGAGACCCTACCTGGAGGCTCATGTGACTTAGTAAGTACCTATAACTGGGATTCGAACCCTACTTGTAACTGGGATAACCCCTATAAGCCCACTTAGGGGATTATACTTAGGATTGTAAGCCCAGTTATAAGTATAGTTACTAAATCCCATGGGCCTCCAAGTAGTCAATTCTAGCTCCCATATTTTCCTATAGGTGGCTGAGGTGCCAGGGTATCATTACTCTAAGAACCGACCGTCACAGGGTTTAGGGTTTAGGGTTGAGAAGCAAGTTCAGGGCAACTATAGCAGACCCGCTATAACGATATTAAGGGGCTTCGGGGCCGTAGAAGCGGGCTAGAAATATAATTGTAGCTGTACTATAACTTCCCTAAACCCCGAACCTTTAAACTCATTGGGTTATGATTACCCTGAAGCTTCAAATATCCATGAAACCGTCAATTACGGTTATTGCAGGATGCCGCGACGTATCAGGCCAGGCTTACAGGGGCAAAGAATCACACGGTTTAGGGTTGAGGGTGTAGGTTTCAGGCTTTAAGGTTTGCGGTTTAGGGTGTACATGGTTTACCATGCGTTATCTGTGATCGTTACTTTCCTGAGGCGTTATGGATCATACCCACGAACTAGTTGGCAACTACTAGTAAGCTGTAGGTAATGGGGGTAACAGTACAGTGTCGGGTTTTTCAACCACAGTTAGGCAATTAGGGTAACAGTTGTAGGTTTTGGGGTCACTTTTGTGGGTAGTTTGCGCGAGGCGTTGAGGGTTTGAGGAAGGTACTGATAAGCCTCTGAGCCCAGGCCAGTATTTTGAGGTTGAGTTGTAGTTGGCATTTTTTAGGATTCAGGGATTAGGGTTTAGTGTTCGACAATGCGAACCCAGCATGGGGGACATCCTGGTAGAAAGTTTTGTGAACATCCGTAATATTCCCATCACTCCGCCGCGCTGCTACGCTTTCAGGGCAATGTTATTGGCTGCTTGCAGAGTAATACAGACACGTGTGCAACAGTTCCTTTCGTAGGCATGTGAGCTGCCAGTATTACATCCCTCAGATAGACCATGGTCTCCTAAACCCTAAACCCATTATTTGCTCCCTAACATAAAATCACAATGCCAGACGGTCACTTCAAAGGACTACACAGTCCGCCCGAAGCGTTAAATGGCAGAATGCCAAACCCCACACCTCAAACTATACTGTAGCACGTTTGGCTACTAGCCAAAGTCGGGCCATCCCCTGATGGGTTTAGGAGCTCGCGTAGGATTTAGGGTTCAGGGTTTAAGGTTTTTGCGCATAGAATTGCTTAACAAGGCGCGCGGAGATTTTGGAACGTTACCCATGCAATCCCCTCCCCTCAACATCCCCACTCCCCAGGGTTTGGGGTTTAGGGTGCTGTGGGGTGGTTCTGGGAGTTTTTGGAGAATTCTCTTATTTGGGTAGTGACCCTACACCCTAAATCCGTTAAATCCTAAACCCTAGATCCTAAACCCAAAATCCATCAGGCAGGCATCAAAAGTCTGAGGGGTTGAAAAAATAAATCCTAAACCCTACATCCTAAAGTCGGCCCCAGACGCTGGAGCACTTGATGTTTGCGCGGAACCTCCTGGAGACGGTGCTTGGTGAGGAGGACCCTTGCCTTGCGTTATTTCGAATATTATGATTCCCGAAGGCTCCAGTTACCTAAATAATGGGTTCTGGCTTCTATATACCCTATAGTTACATAGCCCAGTAACCTACTATTTAGGTAACTGGGAGCCCTAGGGATTAGTATCAGTATTATTGGTGTTATTAGTATTAGCAGTATTTCCCACGATTATTACTACTATTAACCTATTATCAGTATTGCTATTGTCATTGGGCTAGTGTTGATGTAGGAAATCTTGACTTTGTTTGTTGGCGGCCTTTATTCCTGCCAGTTGTCCTACATCAGCAGTAGGGTTCTTGTGAGACTTTCCAGGGATTTCTAAGGATGTCACCTGGTGTATACATCGTGTGGTTGAGCTGCAGTTCGCGTGAGCCTTTCTAATTTAGGGTTGCTTAGGTACATCACTGAGGCTTGTGTCTCCAGTTGAGGGCACCAGACAGACAGCACAGTTCTACGCCGTGTGCGTGTATTTGCAGGCTTCAGAGAAGTTAAAAGCAAGTGCAGGAACATAGGTAAGTATATTGAGCTATAACGGTCGCGATTTTACATACTTCCATGAAGCTACAACAAGGGGAACCCTAGTTGTTCCGATTGGCTTTAAGGTGTCAAGTTTAGGTCGGGGTAGGGCATCCTTATTTGGAGACATACCCGCATCTTTTTCAAGGTTTATTAGGGTGTGCAGGAGAGGTCACGCGCTCGCGCGTGAAGCGCCCCTGGCCGCGCGCTTGTGTTGCTTGTAGGCCCACCCCGTCCAACCACCCTACATCCAATTAGGGTTTAACGTTTCCTGCATGCAAAATGCATGACACCCTGCTGCATTAGTTAGACGTGCGAGTTTACAGGCTCAGAGAAAGGGTTTGAGTAGCCCCAGCCCTTTCGGCAGGAGCATTGTACGGATTTGGCACAAGCTTTGTTTGAGAGAGTTTGACGGGAGGCTGGATGATCATGGTTCCATCACTGAATAAGGCTCCAATCCTAGCAACTGGGGGGCGGGTTGGCCGGTTGCAATTTACCGCATTTGCCTAAAAGCTGCTGTTTCGTCATGTGAGCTCATGTCATGGTCTGTGGGTGCTTTCACTTGGGTCTCCCGCCGCGGGCTGCGCAGGTCTGGCTTGAGGTCGCGCCTGATTTCTGCATGACGGCCCCACAACGTTTGCAGACTGAACTGTCTATGTGAATTTCAGGCTTGCGACAGTCTGTCTGCTTTCATAGGACTAGCAGAAAACCAAAACCTCCAAGCACATCACGTCTTCTCCTGCCTCGATTGAATTGCGGCTCCCGTCGGCGTTGCCTTGGTCCTGCCGGGATGCCTATAACAGGTAAGTCTTTAGGACTGAAACTCTAAATTACTTGAACTCCGGGTGGTCATGGAGTGCGGTGACTGCTACGCACTGGTGCAAGCGGCCTGGGTTTGTCCCCACACCAGTGAGCACCTCATGCCGTGACCACACCCTAAACCCTAAACCCTAATCTTTCCAACTGTAGCCGTGCTTAGGCTGAAGCCAGAGATCAAGCGTACCTGCTGCTGCAGGATAGCCACTTGTCAAGCCATCAAGGTTAAGGGCGTTTAGGGTTTAGGGTGGTTCAGGGTTTAATTAGGGGGGGTGCTTTGGGTTTACGGGCGGCGAATGTTTTCAACCTCTCCACATTTTGGAGGGTCCAGTGAACAACACTAGAGCTGAGGCTGTATAGGGGCTTCTACGAGACTCACTTATGTTTCCTCAGACTTACCCCGTCCTTCTGAATCTCCGGAGCTACGAATCATATGGTAGTTTCCCAAAATAGGGGGACCCTAATATAGACAGCAGAATATTGTAGTCCTTATAATAGGGAATAGGGACCCCCAAAATCGTACCCCCAATTCTGGGAAACCCCCATATTAATTACCCCCCAAATTCTGAGTGTTCCACGCAGGATATAATGGGGAGAAGATGGGAATGCCATGATTAGTGAGGGGGATGGCTTACTGACTAGTGGGAGGTGCTTCTACAATCTGAGGGTTTTGGATCTAGGGTTTAGGGCTTAATTGAGGTTTAAGGTTCGCCGTTTACGCATGGCGTGGGGTTTAAAGGGCTGAGGGATGCGTAGGGTTTTGCTAGGGTTTAGGGCCTTGGGTTTCTTTAGGCTTTAAGGATTATGGTGCGCTTGGGGCATGCAAGGTTTAGGGTCTAAGTCCATTGTATGGGAACGTCCCCAAGTGGATCCCGATCCCCCTTCAATCCCCCCACATACCCCCAGCGTCCCTACCAACACCAGCTTTTAGCTTTGAAGGCCGCAGGTAGAATTTCTTTGGGAAGCTTGGAGGCCGAAGAGATTTCTTCACAAGGGTTTATGGTTTGGGGCTGAAGCAAAAATCCAAGGGTCTTTTAGAAGAAAGCTACGCAGATGCATGAACACCCGGTGTCTCTTCCAAACTCCAAATAGTCATAGTGTCTTCCTTGTGGTGTTTTTGTTTAATCAACATGCCGCGTAACATGCCCATAAAAATCAACCCTAAATCCTAAACCAAACATACCCGTACATGCCCCTCAATCCTCAATTGTGCATGCCCTTGCCTACGTACCCCTATATACTGCGTGCATCCGAAGCCCCAGAATCTGAAACAGAAAGCCCTGATGTAGTTGCCTAGATAATTTAACCCTCAGGGTCAGATCAAAAGGGCAAGAAACTGCAAAATAAAAAATGGAAGCTGGCTTCATGTGAGCTATAGTCTAAACTCCTTGAAGGGGGGTATATAGGGGATTATATGGGGACTACTATAGGGGTTATTAAGGGGGGTACTAGGAGTTTAGACTATAGCTCATGTAGGAGTTATAGGGGAATTATTATGATGGCCTAGATTCCCTAAATGATTTATAGTTTAGACTCTCTCAAAGGGGAGGGGGGGTATCTAAGCGATTATATAGGCGAGTATTTGGGGTTATTCAGGGGGATGCCCCATGACTTTAGATTATAGCTCGAACGATTTATAGTATAGGTCGCGTCAAAAGAGCTTCAGGATGCTTTCGGTACATATTCGGGACCCTACGTACCACTACGGGCTATTAGACCCTAAAATTCCCTATTAGGACCCTGTTAAGGGTAGATTAAGGTACCCTTAAAGTCTAATAGCCCATAGTGGTAAGGTATCTAGACACAAGAAGGAAGTAGTGAGGGTTGTTGAAATGGTCCTTTTACAGGAGAAGCTATTGGACATAGCCCTAAACCCCTAAACAACCTTAAACCCTAAACCCCCTAAACCCTAAACCCTCAACCTTATAACCAGAAAAAACGGAACCTACCCTGCGGCCATTTTGGGGACAAGTACTTTGAACAACTGTCATGCATCCTCACATCTCATCATATGCCTAGGCTCACACAACTCATAAGCCCCCTCAAATCCCAGCCCATAAGCCCTAAGATCTCAGACCCTAAGCCCCCAAGAGCAAAACAACTGAAAATCTAAAGCTTCAAGTCTTTTTACCCAAACCTGGCAAAAGCACAAAAGCCGCAAGTCAGTGGCCCTACACTCCCGCTTGAAGGTTCCTGCGGTTCAGGGTTTGAGATTTATGGTTCAGCGCTGGGTTTACGGCTTCGGTGTTTGGAGTTTAGGGTTTGTGGCTTGGGCTCTGACCTAAACCCTAAAGCCTCAACCCTAAAGCCTAAAGCCTGAACCCTAATCCCTACAACCTCAGCCCTAGGTTGTCCGTAGGACGACCACTGTGAGAATCAAAAACAGGGAACTTGTAACCCAGCTTTTAAGGCTTAGGGCCCATAGAGTTTACGAGGTTTTTTTTGGTTTAGCGTAGGTATCTAGAGTACCCACGAAAATGGCATTGATTCCCCTTATTATGGGGTTAAAGGAGGGGTTAAAGGCCATTGATAGGGGTAGTTGGGTGGTCTATACTGCTACAAAACCGTTACATGCCCCCCATAATTCCTCCATACACCCTAAACTCTTAACGATTTTAAAGGAACCCTTCAGTATAGGTATTTAGGAGGTCTAGGTAAAGAAAGACTTGTACCGCCAAGGTTTGCTGGATGCCTGCCAGGACGGGAGGGTTTTGGGGTTAAACCCTAAACCCTAAACCCTAAACAGGGGTTAGGGCTTAGGCTCCATGGGTTGAGGCTTTAGGGTTTTAGGGTGTAGCCCCTGAACCCTAAGCCCCTATCTGTAACCCCTAAACCCTGGGTTTAGGGTTTAGGGCTTAGGGCTTGAACCCCAATATTGGAGGGCTTCAGCCTTAGGATTGAAAGGCTTCTGGACCTAAACCCTACGCGTGAGAGCAGGGAATCTGTAAGTAGGCTGCGCAGGATGGGGCTGCGAGTTCCGGTAAAGGCCAGGAAGTTGTAATTTGGAGGATGGTTTATAGGTCTAGGGGTCCAAGGACCCAAACAACAGGGTATTAGGGCCCAAATACAATTAGTATCTTGGACCCTTAGGGTAGGTTTAGGGGGTTTAGGGTTATCAGGGCTATCAGGGTTTAGGAGTTATGGTGATCTGCCTTGGTGCTGGGAGACGGGGCACACTCGTGATTCAAACTTCCTGGCTTCTACTGTGATAAGGGAGGATAATACCACCCGCCCCCAGGGTTTAAGGAGCTTACAAGGTCGTTCCCAAAATAGGGAGACCCCAATATAGGCCCTAATTTGGGGAACCCACCCACCCATATCCGGCTCAAATTGTGGAGGGGGGGGGGTGTACAGGATATAGCCCTAAGCCCTATAAACCTTACTTGGAGGCCCATGGGACTTAGTAACTACTTATAACTGGGCTTATAACCCTACTTATAGTTGGGGTAACCCTTAAAAGCCCATTTAGGGGGATCATAAGTAGGGTTATAAGCCCAGTTATAAGTAGTTACTAAGCCCCATGAAATTGCAAGTAGGCCTAAACCTAAACTCTAAATCCTCAGATATGACTGGGCGGTTTTTGGGTCTGGGGATTGGGATGTCTCAAGTTCCTGCGAGCCTGCGGTGCTGTGGAGAAAAGTCGAGAATGGGGGGGGTTCTGACACCGGGTTTGGGGTTCGGGGAAGGAGTCGCGAAGGAGCACTGACTGAGTGAGTACTGTCAGTTCAGGCTTCAACATATAGTCCCCCTTGAGTAGATAGAATATGGGGTATATGGGGATCTTATATAGTATACCCAAAGCCATATTCTATCTACTCAACGGGGACTATAGTCGAGACAGTCGACGAGCAGGAGTTGGTAACCGACTTGTCATGGGCCAAATGTCGAAAGTGTTCCCGCGGTTTCGAGATGACAGAGAAGGAAGATGAAAGGATCCAAAGAATAGGATTGTAGGGTTTTAGGGTTAAGGGTCCAAGGACCCAAATAATAGGGCCTAGGGCCCAAATATTACATTAATGGTATTTGGGCCCTAAAATCCCAATATCTGGGTCCTTCGACCCTTAGGGAGTTACTTCAGCACCCACAGCGGTACGGCGAGTTGGTTCTCATTGAGTGGGAAGCTGCGAACTTGCAGGACTGCTGCGTCCCCGAAGCTAAGCCAAAGGTGACAAAGGTAAACTTACTCTAATTTACCTTCACATTCTGGACCCTAAACCCTAAACCCCTAAGGGCCCCAAGCTAAAGTTCTAAGCCGAAGCAGCCTGAACCACTCTCCAAACCCCAGAGCTGAATTTAAACACTGCACCCATGCAAGGCAGACGAGAAGGGCACTAGCTACTCATAACTGTGGTTGTAACAATACTTATAATTGGGGTAGCCCCATAAGTCCGTTTAAGTGGGATTATAAGTAGGGTTATAAGCCCAGTTATAAGTAGTTACTAAGTCCCATGGGCCTCCAAGTATGATCTGTCAAAATTTGCCGTCAACCTGTCCCAGTCCGCGATAAGTTCTGTTGAACTAGCATTTCAAGTCTACCCCGAAGCCCAACAGTATGTGGAATAATAGCGAGTTTTTTTAGGTGTTTTGGGCTATTTGTTTACCTACTTGTGGGGGTCCAGGTACTTCTCATTATTAGCCCTTACAACCCATAGTTGCTAACCATTTCGCTTATCTCCAGCCCATGTAAAGTGAGGACTCAGGTCCACCGAGTATTTCATGCAAGGGGGTCGGACTGCGTTCTAACCCTAAACCTTAAACCCGAAGCCGAGACCCTACACCCTAAATCCAACAAGAAGGGGAAGCGATCCTTCCTAGGGTGGATCTGGGCTTCCGTGGGTCCATTGCTTAATTACCCTCAGGGTCCTTGGACCCAAATAATAGGGTTTTAGGGCCCAAATACTATAATGTTACCGGTATTTGGGCCTTAAAACCCAATTATTTGGGTTCTTGCACCCTTACGGGAATTATTGACGTCCGACTTTGGTTTTTGGGGTTTCAGGGCTGATGTGCTTCGCCAGTGAGACCGGCAAGCCCCAACCCTTACCCTGGGGCTTGAGGTCTACTGGATCAATGTTAGGGATCCTTTATACTTTTTGGGGTATGGGATTCCTTATATTTATGTAAAAAGGATCCTGTTTTCTTCCTAGGGTAATGTGGGCTAAGTAGATATCATCTGCATTGTGCCCCCACGCTTATGAATAGTAGCTACATTCGGCTATTTGGAGCTGTATGGCTATCCTCCAAACTCATCTACCCTATTTGTAGGGTAAGGTGATTTCGCAAGTACATTTTTACCCCCTACCATAAGCAATATAACACGCCCAGTGACCCCTATCAGGCCCTATCAGTAAGCTAGTTATTCAAGCCCCCCTGACCCAGCAAGTGGAATTACTCATGGAGAGCGAAGACGGATCAGCGCACCAACCTCGAAAAGAGTTGGTTTGAGAAAGATGTGACGCCGATACCGATCTGGCCCACAGTAGCAGGGTCTCCGACAACAACACAGCAGAGGTGGCTTTCCAAAGATCGAGTCGTGGGTCTGCATGAGCCCTTTGCTTGAGCAATGCCACATCCGCATCATGATAGTACTCCCTAAGGGTCCAAGGACCCAAATAATAGGGTTGTAGGGCCCAAGTACTATAATATTCATGGTATTTGGACCCTAAAACCCTAAACCATAAACCGGAATACTATTATCTTCATCGTATTTGGTCCCGAAACCCTTACTTCGGGGTCCGTGGATCCTTATATATAGGGTTATTTGAGGAATTGCAGTCCGAACCCAAAAACATAGATCCTGAGCTCCAAGCCCTACTTTGAGGGACCCTGCAGCTAGGTAACATGTCACATCGCCTTACGCAGCTTACAGGGGACCACAAAGTAGCCCCTGAATGCAGGAGAGCGCAGAGGGCAGCCACGAGCGGGAGCTGGAACTCGAGTCACTGATGTGGAGCATTCTCTCTAGAGTCTCTTGTCACGGACGGTTCAGCTGGTGGTGATGGTGTTATTGCCGGTGGTAGTATTCGCTGCTAGGCTGCCGGGGTGTGTGATCATTTGATTCAGGAATGTTTTTGGGACATGAGACAACTGCAGAAGTGGGACTCAAGGTCACGATCAAGTTGCGAGGTGTGGAGCGTAGAGTTGTGTGCGTGTATGCATAATCAGGATATGCAATGCCTTCTACTAAAGAACAGCCAGACTAAATCATCTTGTGTAAGCCCAAGAATCGTGCACTCAAACCCGAACCCTAAGGCTCAAGGACCCAAATAATAGGGCTTTAGGGCCCACAAATTTTAATATCAATACTATTTGGGCCCTAAAGCCCTATCATTTGGGTCCTTGGACCCTTTGGGGAAGGGCTCTGGAAATACTTCGCAGGGTTAAGTCTCACGATGCGCTCTGCTGAGGGTTCAGGGCTCAGAACTGTGGATTTCTCATTCAACAAGTACCAGGAGCGGTCAAAGCTGCGACGAGATATCATAGGTTTGCTGCTGGAGTTCTACGTGAGAACTCTGAATACTATACTACCAGTAGTCTTTCCCACGTATCGTGTTTCTGATGGTGTTTTGTCTGCCGCATTCTCTGACCGACATTGGAGCTATGCAAGTGACAGAGAGACTGATTCTGTCGGAAAGCATGTCTTTCATATCCTCCCCCGTCTTTCGGGCAAAGCTGGCACTTGAGCGTAAAACAGGGTCATCAAGCCGCTATCTCACTTGGACGTGGCTACATGTTAATTTCCTGTTTTTTTGCATCCGGATGTCCAAGCCTAAGATGCATCACGGTAGTTGTCCATTCCCTTGCATCGGGATGACCAAGATGTTGGCAACTACGATAGTAATGCAGCAGTCCCCGTACATTGAGATGACCTAGATATTAACGTCCATGCTACCACTGCGTCCATGTTTCTCGCGCTACATGTGAATTCGATGGCGAAACACATCCATCAGAACTATGGTTTTGGGTATATGAAACATGATCCATATGTGATTTTGGTTCATTGATCATGCTCTGTGCACTCATATGACCAAGATGTTAACACCCACGATGCATCCGTTCCCTTGCATCTAGATGACCAATGTTTGACATCGAGCCTATCACTTCATACATGTTTCTTTTGCTTGTTTGCCAGCAAAACGTGCTGCAACAGCAGTGATTTTTGGCATGTTTGGCCTTTAAAGCGGATTTTGGAGCCCGGCAGCTGGGGCTGTACATGTCCAAAAGATCTGCACCATTGGCCGAACATCCTGGATACTCGTCCATGTCGCACATGGGGCACGCGGCGCCCCTGCTGCTGCTGCTGCTGCCACCACGCCAGCTGCCACCGCCACTGCGCATTCGCACCGCCGTTCCGCCCCTCCACCCTCCACCCTTCGGCGCGCCTCTGCCTCCACCTCCAACACCCCATCATCCACCACATCCACCAGCATCATCATGTTCCTCGTCTTCCTCATCATTCTCATCATCATCATCATCATCATCATCATCATCATCATCATCATCATGATCATCAACATCGTCATCCGCCGCCCCTGCAGCAGCACCGCCGCCACGGCCACCCCCTCCGCACCACCGCCACCACTCCTACCCCACTCACCACCCCCACCACCCCACCTGTTCATAATGCCCTTCAACATCAGTTTTCATGATATGCGTGCTCCTCGTATGGAGCCGCAGAAGCAGAAGGAGCACCGCGGCGTTGCACCGTTGACCATCTGGGGAGCTCCTACTTGGAGGGTCAGGGGGACTTAGCAAGTGGGTTAGTAATGGGGATAATTAGGGTTCCCATATGAGTTATAGGGGTTATTAAGCTATTTACAAAGTCCCCCTGACCCTCCAAGTAAAGATTCTAGCATTTGGGGGGTCTATTTGGGAGCTCTAAACCGCCCCTATTTGCTAAGTGCCCCCGACCCTCCAAGTAAGCTACGTCCCCAAGCTAGGTGCCCGTAAGCCCGTGCCAGCAGCAAGGAAAATCAAAATTACCCTAGAAGCCCAGGTACCCATATAGTAGGTCCTTGGGTTACAGATAGTATAAAATTATATAGGGACTTAAGGACAGGAACCCAATATAAGGTAGCTGGGCTTCTAGGGTTAGATTGCAAAACTGCCTCGGTGCAAGGTCGACGACCTGAAAGACGACGTTGCAAGAGCACGGGGCTAAGCTTGCCATCGTGCTACGGAGGTCGGGGTTGAAGTATTTTATACACATCTGTTTCCCTAAGGGTCCAAGGACCAAAAAAAAAAGGTTTTAGGTCCTAACTATTATAATATTATTGGTAGTTGGGCCCTAAAACCCTATTCTTTGGGTCCTTGGACCCTTTCACAGGCTTGGGGCACAATAAGGCAGAACCTGGTTCTCATGCATGCATCCATGCGCCGAGTATGTTCTCAGGACCTCCGGGGGGGGGGGGGTTGCTCACATGGATATCAAAATGGAGCTAGAATGTTCACAACCCCAAACATACAGCGTACTGCAACATGTCTCTGTGACCTGGCAGATAATTCATCTTGCTGAACTAAGCAGCAGACTTGAATCAACCAAAGCATGAAACCCTAACTTATTGGTGGTTAGTGGGGAATGAGGAAATACCGTACAAATATAGGAATCATATTCCCTTTTTCCTACTGGCCATCAGTAAGCCTACTACAGACATCCTGTACCCTGATTTCAAAGTCTTAGCCTTGAGCAGCTGACTCCCAGGGGTTAGGGTTAGGGTTTATGGTCAGGGTCTAGGGCCCTCAAATCTTTATTAAGCTCACAAACCAAACTCGTAAAGCTTCAGCCCTAAATCCGAAGTCAGACTCAAACCGCAAGCTCTACCCAGACCCGCAGCGTACATGCTCATCGCATACCACCCTAAACTCACCCCCCCTCAAAAAAAAAACAGTGCAAAGGACAACCTTGTCCCTAAGGTCCCTAAACCCTACACCCCAAGCCTCAAACCCATGGCAGTCCAGGCCCGCGAGATGCGCCTGCAGGAAGCTGTACCATGGTTGAACGCTCCCTAGAAGCCCAGATACCCATATGAGCTTTAGTCTAAACTCCTTTAAGGGGGTTATATAGGGGATTAGATAGGGGATTACTATAGGGGTTGTTAAGGGGGATACTGGGAGTTTAGACTATAGCTCATATAGTAGGTCCTTGGGTTATAGATGGTATAAAATTATATAGGGACTTAAGGACAGGAACCCAATATATGGGTAACTGGGCTTCTAGGGACTGTTTTGGTGGACACATTGCTACTTGGAGGCCCATGGGACTTAGTAACTACTTATAACTGGGGTTATAACCGTAATTAAAATGGGGGGTCACCCCTATAAGTTTATAAGCCCATGTAGGGGGATGATAATTAGGATTATAATCCAGGTTATAAGTAGTTAGTAAGTCCCATGGGTCTCCGAGTAGGGGCTTGCTGTGTGAGGTGTCTTCCCACACATCGCCCCAAGGCGTAAGACAATTAGCGAGCTCCAGGGTAGACCCAGAAAAAGATAAGAGTTACCCATAATCCGTAGGGATCCAAATAGCTCAAGGTGGGTATTGTTTGCAGACTTTCGGGCCCAAGGTAGGTATTATTTGTAGTGTTTGGATCCTTAAGGAATGTTTCTAGACCCCTGATGAATCAACCCCCCCTCCCATTAACAGGAATTATAATAGGGATCCCAATATCAAGGCCCTTAAAAGGAGTGGGTTTATTCTTCATGGGTCTACATTTTAGTGTTTGGGGTCGTTGGAAAGTTGTCTTAGCCGTCTTATAGAAGATCAGAACCCTGAAGCAACAAAGCTTGGCCATGTTCAGGCCATATGTTCTGTAGTCTAAACTCCTGAAAGGGGCATATATAGGGGATCATGTTGGGGACTACTATTGGGGTAATTAAGGGGGACACTAGGAGTTAGACTATAGCTCATATGAAGCGGGTTACGTAGCGGACTATATATGGGAGCATTATAGGGCTTATCAAGAAGAAATACTAGGAGTTTAGCTTGCAGCTCATATGCTGATCCTGACGGAATGAAACATCTTTCTTCAACACGAGTTCACTACCCGCTAAAAACTACTATCCCTAGGTTACGGCTTAGACTTAATTAGCTTGAATCGTTTCTGAATATCCTTGTAGTTAAGGGGCACATGGGTGGGTAATCTTCTTCAGTACATGCTTGGAAGATTTTGCGGACTTTCTTCAGTACATGCTGGCAAGGTCGTGTGGACATAGTAAGTGTATCCATGACACCGAAAAGCCAGACAATGACCCCAGTTGTCCCTGTGATGGCCTATTCACTCATGATAACCTACTTACTAGCCCCCCCGAAGCCTAAATCCCAAGCCCTAAGTGATGATGTAGTATCCATCTTCTTTTCATTTCCCCCCACATACCCCTTAAACTCCAAATTCCAAAGCGTAAACCGTAACTCCCAAACCCTAAAGCCTATCCATACCTGCAACCCCTTTCAAGGGACCGGATGGCTTATAGTATAGTGGTTTCAATTGTCTTTTCCATGCCTCCATGACTTAGTGAGCCCACGTCATTCAAAATCCACCGACCCTAAACCCTAAAGCCTATATACTACCAGCTTCCACAGCACTTTCCATTTTCTTTCCGTTAGATTCTCTATCCCCGGGTCCTATATTAAACTGTAAACCTTCCTATGTACGGCTTTGGGGGCTGGAAACCTCCAATGTGTCCTAGGAAGTTGCTTTAGCAGCTCAAGCTAAAAGCTCCGCAGAGTGCAGGTGGAGGACAGACCTGGTTTCGGAACTAGGTTTCTGGGTTTGGGGTTTAGGGTTTAGCATACCTAAACCCTAAACCCTAAACCTTTGGGGCTTAGGGTTTCAAGACTTAGGGCTGAGGGTCCAGGATTCTTCCTCCCTCCGATCTCAGCCCCCCCCTTCTCTGTCCTCCTCTTCATTCTCTTTGTTCTTGTCTAAGTGATGTATGCATTCCGCTACTTGCGAGAATCGATCCACGATTTGCAGTGTGGCTGCTTTCGACATTCGTGCAGATTATAGTCTGAATGTTCAGCAATGTTGTGGCCATGTGTAAGCATTATAAGGCTGCTCAGTCCGACTTTTTCTGACTTTGTTCAAGATTTCGGCCGAAAGTTAGCTGGGACCATCACAAAAGCACACCTCCGAGGCATCCCCTTCTGCAGGGTTTCGGGTTCAGGGTCATGCCCTGTAAGCGGCGGGCTAGAGACATGGGAATGAACAAAAACTACAGTCCTTGTGTCGTTGAAGCTCCAAATACATCTATCTGACCGTAGCTGATGGGTTATGAAGCACTGGCATCAGGCTTCACATACTGTTCTTACTTGCGAATGTATCCCGCAGAAACCCTTAGTAGCACCCCATGGTCATTAATCTAAGGGACATTTTGTCAAATCAAAATAACCTGGGCCAGATAAAGCCTTAGATTTTGGATTGTAAGTTTGATTTTTAACTGCAAACTTATATATGACCTTGTTGATGCAACACAGCCAGAGCCCTGGGGTTTAGAGGGTGATAAGAATACAGAGGCGACAGGAATGAAATTTCAAAAGCATAAGAAACAAAACAAATAAGTAGTATTGTATTTGGGGATACTATGGTACCCCATATAGAGTAAGACTCTATCCTCCTCTTGGGGTATAGTATTCTATATAAGGAATATCATCTTACTAGGTTCAACCACCAAAAAAACACTACTGAAATGAGGGACTGTTTGCTTTGCTGTGGGACAGAGCAAAGGCCTTAGCTCACTTGGGCAGAGGCAGGCAGGTCCCTGGAGTTGGATATGAGCTATAGTCTAAACTCCTTAAAAGGTGATATATAGGGGATTCTAGTGGGGACTACTATAGGGCTTATTAAGGGGGATGCTAGGAGTTTAGACAATGGCTCATATACTGCCATTAATAATGCCCCCTCCTTTCCCAGACTTTTGTTGCCAGATTGGTTCGTCTGGCACTTCGGGAAGGGGGCGGGGATATTGAAATGATTTCTGCACTGGTAAGAAACTTTGACCGCAGCTCACATTACAGGCATGTTTGTGGCCCGTATGGAAATACAGAGAGTGTAAGTAAGCATAAGTAAACCCAATATTGGAGTACTACACTTTAATACTTGTTTGGTTCCTGGGTTCTTATTATAACAACTAATACCCAAGAAGTCTATGTTTTTTCTGGGTTGTACTCCAAACTGGGGTCAACCCTTGCCAAAAGCCCCTGACAAAACCCAGGAAATGATCAAAACAGAAGAGCCTGAGCGATTGGAATCACTCCAAAGTTGTTGTAGTGAGGAGGACCCCCCACCCTGCAATAGTGGTATAAGAGGGTTACACGAGTATTCAAATATAATCATTAGTCTCCCGTCTAGTCACTACTGGAGGGTGGGGGAGTCCGCCTAAGTATAACCTTGTTCTAACCATGTACCCAGGGTTTGGGGTTGAGGGTTTAGGGTTTAGGTTGTACGTGGAGGCCCATGGGACTTAGTAACTACTTATAACTGCGCTTACAACCCTACTTAGAGTCCCCCTAAGTGGGCTTATAGAGAATACCCCACTTGTAAGTAGTTTTGTAATCCCAGTGAAAAGTAGTTACTAAGTCCCATAAGCCTCTAAGTAGGGTTTTGGGGCATGGGAGGGTCCAGGTAAGGCTTTATCTAGGAACACGACGCCGTTGAAGCCTCCCCGATACCCGCGAACTGGTCCACCATCTTCCAAACTCGTTGGAAACCCCACCAGATGTGGAACCATTCTGGTTTAGGGCTTAGGGTTTAGGGTTTGCGGTTCAGGGTTTAGGGCCTTGAGCATTTTGAATTCCATCCCCACCCCTACGAGAGCTCCTCTGAATCCAACTCCTGACGAAACACCTGCATGCGGAACCTCTTGCACAATATCCTATAAGGGTCCAAGGACCCAAATAATACGGCTTTAGGGCCCAAATATCAATAATATTACAGTATTTAGGACCTAACACCCCATTATTTTGGTCCTTGAGCCCTTAGCGATAGATATTCATCCTAGGCAGGGTTTTCATTGTAACGACAAGCAGGGGAGGGGGGAGGGAGCCGCATTCTTTCCGCAGGAGCCCCCAGGAAGAGCGGATTGAGCAGGATTGCGGAAGTTCCTTGATTGGGGTTTGGGGCCTAGCGCCTACCTACCGAGACCTCCAAGACATGAATTTTAGCAATACTAATGACACTAAAAAGAGCAATAACAATAATTAGTGTTTGTGCATGCTTGGGTGGAAAAAGTCCATTAGCATGGGCATTATGGGTAGGGTTTCAGGGTTTAGGGTCGCGGGACCCTACTTTGATGTATTAGGAATCCACAAGCCTTCTGGGACTTGTACTTGCAGGGGCTTTAAAGGGCTAGAGGGGAATACTTGGACCGCCAACTTTTGTAGAATGGCCGTTCTGGCTAAGTTCAAGGAATCTGGGCCGGTATTCCTAAACCCTAAAACCTAAATAGTACTTTCCATTTTCTTTTCCATGATCCCTATATACACCCTATAAAGCCCTATATAACCCCTTTATAACCCCTATATTTAAGCCCAGTAACAGGCTATCCGTTTTGAGGTCCAGGAGTCCAGGCACTAATCAGTCATCCGAGCTTCAAGTCCTAAAGTGTGGAAGGTAGTCGATTAGGGTTTATAATGCTTACCCTAAGCCTCTAGGACTCATGTCTTAAGGCTTTTGGGCCCAAAGACCATACTATGAAAGGATTTTGGGGTATTTTGAGCCTTAGGGTTAGGGCCCTAAACTCTAAACCCTAAGCTTAGGGTTTAGGGAGCTCCGGGTACCCTCTCCCCGAAGTAGCATGCGAGGCTGGCTGGGGCCTCCCAAAGGTCGGTGTCCGCTTAAAAGCCACCCTAAGGTTAGAAGCCCCGCTACCTATGTATTGGGTTCCTGTCCTTAAGTCCCTATATAGATTTATACTATCTATAACCCAAGGACGTACTATATGGGTACCTGGGCTTCTAGGGTAAGGTTCGGGATTTCGGGTTCAAGGTTGCGGGCTTGGCGCTTCCATGCTAGTTTGGGCAGGGTGCATCTAAGTACAACGTGGCAGTCTTAAGGCATTTTAGGATGGTGTGGGGTTCCGGTTTAGGGTTGAGGTTTCAGCAGTTTCAAGACATTTTTTGCAGCCAAGTTTTGACATGGAGAAATCACGCAACGGCAAATTGGACATTTGGACTTCATACAGAGTGTGTTACATGGGAGTGAGCCCTGTATTCTGATTTTTTGTTGTAATATGCACCATTGCGGTTCAAATGGTTCTTTTCATGAATGTGTTGGGATTTGTATGGCCTGACCGTTCGGCAGGTCAATCCTGGGTTCCGCATGCTCAAGCCGTTGATTAGGTCGACCTAGGTTTCCATGAGTCTTCATCACCCACCTCCCGAAAGTTTAGGGCTTAGGGTTTGGGGGCTTCGGTTGAGAAATAGGGTGTCAAGACCTAGCTGGGCCATGAAGATTGCTAGATGCCCTCTGAGGCTCATGGAAACTGACAATGTGGCCTCATGAGTGCCCAAACGTGAGGTGAGTAGTATTTTATTTGGGGATACCATGGTACCCCATATACAGTAAGATTCTATCCTCCTCTTGAGGTATAGTAGTCTATAAAAGGAATATACCTTACGAGGTTCAACCACCAGAAAAACGCTACTCAGGTGAAAGTATCACTACGCCATGTGCAACCCAAAGTTCAAGGTCCCCGTGCATCTTCCAAATGCGGCAGGGCGCTCCACCAACACAACCGCTCCGAGCCAGTGCTCCTGCGCGAGTCGGCAGCCCAGCAAATCAATCTCGTAGGTTGCTCACCGGTGGTGATACAGCTCATTGATTTTATACCCTGCAGGTATTTAACTTGGGACCCCCTAGACCCTTTAAGACTTAAACCCCAAAGGATGTACTACTCCGTTCTCCATAAGGAATAACTACACTGGTTTTTGAAGCCTCTTACTCATATGCGGGGTCTCTATGAGTGCTGTAGGACTGGGGGTATAAGGCGGTTTTCTGATTTATGGAAACTTGCATTTGAGTACCTGTAGGCTTTCAAGTAGTAGGCCTTGCTCGTGGATGCGCAAGAAACTGAAACCCGCACACCGCCCCAAACCTTCAACCGCTTTTCATGACAAGGTGATTTGTTTTCTCCAAACCCCTTGTAAAAGTAGCAATCTATTCTAGTCATGGTAGTTATCTGGTTCTATTTGCGTATTATAGCAGAACCCTATACCCTAAACCTTTAACCGCTTTCGAGGTCCACTTTTTTGTTGGAGGCTTAGGGGTTAGGGACTTGAAGGTTCATGGGACTTTGTACTACTTGTAACAGGGCTTATAACTAATTCCAGACAGGGGAACTATACTGGGTTGCTGTTAAGGAACTTAAGCTAAGTTAGTACAATAACTCAACTTAAGTTTCTTGACAGCAACCCAGTATAAGCAGGGCCATAAGCCCCACCCATCCCCACCCTAAACCCTAAACCCTAAACCATGTTGCAAGCAGAGGTGCTGTCGCCACCGCCGCCTCCGCCACCGCCGCCGCCATCTGAGACCGCGAGTGTGATGGAGCAAGGTGGGCTTGGGTTTAGGGCTTACGATTTTGGGTTTAGGGCTTGGGGTTTAGGGTTTAGGATTTAGGGTTTAGGGTTGAGGGTTCGGGGCTTGCTTGCAACCCCCTATTACCCACAGTTTTATGGGTTATACTGCTATATCTATTCAGTGGGGAAGCTACTATTCAAACCGCAGGTAATCGGGGTTGCAAGTGGTAGGGTCCAGGGTATCGGGTCTAGAGTTTAGTGGTTTGGGGTTTCAGGATCAAGTAGGACTAAACCTTAAGCCCTAAACTAAACCCTAATTAATGGTTGAAGCTCGGGGTTTTACAGCTCAAGGTCTACACATGGGATTGGTTCAGGGTTCTTTCAAGTGTGAGGCGCAGAGCTCTGGGCTCAAAGCTCAGGGCTTAGGAAAGGGGTTTAGAGCTTGAGGGTTTAGGGTTTAGGGGTTTAGGGGTGTAGGGTTAGGGGTTTAGGAGTGTGGGGTTTAGGTTTCGGAGTTTGGGATGCAGGGCGCAGGTTTTGTGGTCTACGGTGAAGAGTCTCGAGTGAGTGGTCATGGTAGAAAGGATACCTGGTGCTCTAAAAATTCAAGTCACGCCCCGAGTTCTGGCGACTTCAACGTACTCTCTAAGTCACTAAGCCTTGTTCTAGGATTTGGGGTTTGGGTTTCGGCCACTCTCTAATACAGCATGTATGCCCTAATTCACCAGGCCATGTTGTGGGTGGTTTAGGGCTTAAGCCACCCTGTACTACAATTTCAAGTCTTGCGCCAGAGGACTGGGAGGTCTAGCAAGGCGTAAGACGTTTGTAAACAAGGTCACTGCATAGCAGTTCCCCCGACCTTGTAGTGTATGGTATTCTACTCGATAAACCAGTGTCCTCCAGCAACGTATCTAGTTGTTGGCAGTAGCCAAACACAGCTCATCTGATGTTC